>JAYQTO010000001.1:0-124802 GCA_038147415.1 Alphaproteobacteria bacterium
ATATTGGGGATGTTGTAGATAAGATAATAGCTAGTACAGATGAGTTTGGGATTTATAAAACTACTTCAGGAGCATTTATTAGAGATGAAAGCAGTTTATGCGTTGGTGACTCATCGGTGAGTCCGACCTTACTAACGCAGCAAGTGACCTTACGTGGCAAGACTAGCACCAGTTTATATGACTTTAGTAATACGCCGACTGGAACAGTAGCCTTAACCGAGGGTGGTTTTGGAGTATATTACCAAGTTACAGGTCGTAATGGAGCGGAATGGAAACGCGATAATTTTGATGCGAATGGAGTATTTAATACAGTACAATCATTTAGTTTAACCGAAATTTTGACACATGAAAGTAACTATAATTTAGATTTAAATAATGATGGTGGAATTGGTGAGGTAATTATCACCAATGTTGTTCAAAATAATGATTTTGGTTTATACATTACTGCATCTGGGGCATTTGTAGTTGATGAGATTAATTTAAACCTCGGAGATAGCACTGTAGACCCCACATTATTAATTAGCCAAAAAATAATTCGAGGCAAAGCTATATCTAATTTATATAATTTTGAAAATAACTTACCTAGTGGAATTGTTTCGTTAGATAGTGGTGAAAATCAAATATATTTTAAAAATTCAAAAGGTAAGTGGTTTAGAGATAACTTTAGTGATGATGGAGTATTCCAGGCTACTGATTCGTTAACATTGAGTGAAGTACGTAATGAAGAAGCGGTTCATGATTTAGATTTAGATGGTGATGGTAATGTTGGTGATACGATTGAATCGGTATTAGCTAATGATGGTCAAGGTAAAGGGATATTTAAGACAACGTCAGGTTCGTATATTGTTGATGATGGTACATTGAGTGTTGGTGATCAAACCAATGATCCAACCATCTTGATTAAAGAAACGGTCTCGCGTGGGAAGACGATTACAAATTTATACAACTTTAAATATACACCAACGGGATTAATATCTTATGCTGAGGGTGGTGGAGGAGTCTTTTACCAAGACACAAAAGGTAATTGGTTTAAAGATGACTTTAATGATGATGGTGTATATCAAAAAACAAATAACTATAATTTAAGTCAAGTTCTCAACGATGAAGCTGTTTATGACTTAGATTTGAATGGTGATGGAAATATTGGAAACACTATTAACGAATTATTGCATGATGACGGTTCACTTGCGATCTATAAGATTGTTACTGGTTGAGTATATAATTGCAAAGCAGGAAGTTCTGTGGGTGACTTAGTTGTTGAATCAACATTCTTAAAGAAAGGATCAAAAAATTTCACATTTAAAAATAAAGTTTCAGGATCATTCATTTATGAAGATAGCACTCTGTCATTATTTGAAGTTTCAGGTAATAAATGGATAAAACATGATTTTGATAAATTAGATGGCAATTTCATCAGTTCAAAAACATATTCCTTAAGTCAAGTTTTTTGATGAAGAACTTCTAACAAATCAAGATCTTAATGATGACGGAGCTATTGGCAACGGAATAATAGAGAAAATTGCTGACGATGGATTGAGCTTTGGAATTTATTTAGATGCAAGTAACTCTTATATTATATCAGATAGTAATTTAGATATTGGCGATAAGCCATTGAATTCATTTGCCTTTACTTAATGAAAAAATTATTAGAGGTAAAACCATATCTTCACATTATAATTTCAAATCCAAGCCATTGGGTGCACTATTAAATGAAGATGATGAAATTTTAGTTTTTTACAAAGATAGTAAAGATAATTGGTTTAGAGATACTTTCTCAAATAAAGGTGTCTTTAAAGAAACAACCTCATACTCCTTAACAGATTTATTGGTTGATGAATTAAAATATTCAACAGATTTAAATGCAGATGGTGAAATTGGAGATGTTATTAAATCAGTTTTTGGTCTCGGACGGTATTAATTCCTTATACAAATCTGCTTCAAAATGCATTTCTAATTGATGACAGTAACTTAATTGCTGGAGATCTTACCATTAATCCTACGATCTTAACACAACAAGTGACGTTACGTGGGAAGACGACGACAAGTCTGCATAAATTTAGTTCTGATCCAACTGGCGTTTTCCAGTTTAAAGACGGTAGCGGAGTAGGCGTTTATTATCAAGATAGTAAAGGAGCATGGAAACGGGATAGCTTTGATAATGATGGTGTCTTTAAGCAGACGGATTCGTTAACGATCAATGAGGTATTAACTGATGAGGCTATTTATGACTTAGATCTTGATGGTGATGGTAACATTGGGGATACGATTAGTGCGGTATATATGAATGTACCGGATGCGGATGCTGGGGTTGAAGATAAGAGTGATAACTTTGGTTTATATAAAACAGCAACGGGCTCGTATATAGCGGATACAGCTGACTTAGCGGTAGGTGATTATGCGGATGAACCGACCTTATTAATCAAACAAACGGTCTCACGAGGTAAGACCAGCACCAGTCTATATGACTTTAAATATACCCCAACTGGTGCTGTGGCTTATACGGAGGGTGGTGGTAGTGTGTACTATCAAGACACAAAAGGTAAGTGGTTTAGAGATAACTTTAGTGATGATGGAGTATTCCAGACCACTGATTCGTTAACATTGAGTGAAGTACGCAATGAAGAAGCGGTTCATGATTTAGATTTAGATGGTGATGGTAATGTTGGGGATATGATTGCTGAAACATATTTTAATGTTCCTGATTCAAATGTTGAAGTTGATGATCTAAAAGATAATTGGGGATTATATAAAACAGAAACTAACGCCTATTTAATAGATGTTTCTGATCTTTACACTGAAGTCAAACTGTTTCTCCTATTATTTTAACAAATGAGAATGTAATTAGAGGGAAAATTACAAAATCTTTATATCAATTCAAATATATACCAGTATCAGCTGTTAAAGATGATGATAGTAATTACTTTATATTTAATCAAGATCAAAAAATGACTGGTACATTTATGAATTTAATAAAGAAGGTATATTTCAAAAAAGCCAAAAATATTCCTTAAGTGAGTTACTAAATAGTGAAACTTATTATGGTTATGATTTGAATTTAGATAATAATAATGGTGACAAAATAGAAGTTTTTATAGGGTCAAATGGGTCAGATAAGAGCTTATATCAAACATCTACAGGTGTTTATATAATTGATGAAAATAATCTTGAGAAAGATGATTTTACAATTAATCCATTATTACTAATTAAAGAAAAAAAAGTTTCTAGAGGTAATATTACATCAAGTGTTTATGAATTTAAATATGATCCAATATCATTGATAACTAAAGATGATGAAGCCTTAGTATATATTATCAAGATAATAAAAATAGATGGTTTAGAGACAGTTTTGATAGTTCAGGTGTTTATTTAAATACAAATTATATAACACAAAGTGAATTATTACATGAGGAGATTATCTATAGTAACGATATAAATAATGATGGTCAGAATGGTGATTTAATAAATAAAACATTAGTAGAAGGTGAAACATTAAGTATTTATGAAACCAACTCTAAGTCATTTATAATAGATAATATTGATTGAAAAATGATAATTTTGTACAAAATCCGACACTTCTTAAAAAAGTATCTGTTAAAAACAAACTAGAAACTGTAAAATTATATTCCATTAAATATGAGCCCTTAGCTTTGGTAACAGACTCCGAAGGAAATTATTTAGTTTATTTTCAAGATAATAAAAAAAGATGGTTTAAGGATATTTTTAATTCTGATGGAAATCATAAGAGTTTAAATTTATTAAATGAAAGTCAACTTCTCAATGATGAGTCACAATTTAATATGGACTTCAATAACGATGGTAATGTGGGTGATGTTATTAGCGATGTTCTTGCTAATTCAAGTGAAGAAAGTAAGGGTTTAAGTAATTGGGGTTTATATAAAACTCAAAGTAATTCATTTGTTCTTGATATAGCAAATAAACTCTCAGGGGATACTACCAGCACACCGACATTACTTACGAAAATTATAAGAAATAAGTCATATTTGTATAAGTTTAAATACTTACCTGAAGGTGCAGTAATTTTAAATGATTCTATAAATGTATATTATAAAAAGATAATAGAGATAGATGGTATAAAGACAAATTTGATTCATCAGGAAAATTTGAAAACACTTCAAGATTAGATTTGAATCAAGTTTTGTCAGATGAGTTAACCTTTAATATTGACCTAAACAACGATAACTTCATTGGTGATGTTGTTGAGTCTGTTAAAACTACTTCAAATGTTGTTGATAGTTTAGGGCATAAGTTTAGTATATATCAAACTGTTTCTAAAGCATATGTATTCGACAATCAAGACCTTGGTTATGGAGATAATCCAGGAAGTGATTTTGAAAACCCAATAACTCTTAAAAAACAAATTTCTAAAAGGGGTAAGATTAGTGAAATCATTCATAAGTTTAGTTATGATATAAGCGGTTTATTAGCCTATGAAAATGGCGACTTTGAAGTTTTTATTCAGATTCTAGAAAAAGATGGTTTAGTGAAAAAATTTGATAAAGAAGGAATTTTAAAGGTTCAAACAATATAAGCTTAAATCAATTACTTGTTAATGAATCAAATTATGTGGTTGATTTAAATAATGATGGATATATTGGTGATCTCCTTAATCAGAAAATATTTACTTCCAAAACAGATGATTTTGGACTTTATAAAACAAATAGTGGTTCGTTAGTAATTGATGATAATAGCCTGATATAGGTGACTATACATCATCACCTATATTACTTTCAACTTTTAGAAAGAATAAATATTATGTTAAATCGTATAGTTCAGTCTAGGGAAATAACTGGTAGTAAAATTTGAAGATTCTGAAAAATTTTCACTATTTTATGAATACAGAAATAAATTTTACAGAGATGATTATAATAGTGATGGGGTTTACCAAGGATTTAAATATTACAAACATACAAGTATATTACTCAATGATGAAAAAATATTTAATGAAGATTTAAATAATGATAATCAAATAGGGGATACTATTAAGTCTGTAAAATATGATGGTTCAACCAGGAACGATGATTTTTCAATTTATGAAACATCTTCTGGAGCATACATTTTTGACAAATCAATGCTAGATATTATTGATGTTGAAAACCCAGAAACTATCTCTCCTGTAGTACTTACTAAAACTTCAAGAAATATAATTTATGAATATAAAAATAATAATGAATTTTTAGGTGCTCTCAGTAACGAAGATGGAAGTAGTATATATTTTCAGGATGGAAAAGGCAGATGGTACAAAGACAATTTTGATCAAAATGGTAATTTCTTAAAAAGCGAGAGATATAATTTTGACTTAATTTTAAATGATGAACATGAATATCAAAAAGATTTAAATAATGATCAAGAAATTGGTTTCAATTTTTTAACAGATGAGAGTAAAGATGATCCTTTAAAATCAGATACAGGTTCCTACGTTTTTGATAATAATGGTGATTATCAACTTCTTTAGATAAAAGAGGGAATATTTATAATTTTGGAAATATAGAACCTATATCTACAAATATTGAAGAGATAAATAATGAGGAAAGGTTAATAGTTTATGGAGAATATAAGGGGATCATTTTATAAATCTAGTTTTAATGAAACAACTGGAAAAAATATTTCGAATGCAAAATACTCCTTTAAACAATTATTAGAAGAAGAGGAGGATAAGAATTTAGACTTGAATGATGATGGTCAGATCGGATAATTTGAGGGGGTTTAATTAAATTTAATTAAAAATTATATTAATGAGAAGATTTATTTTTCTTGTTTTTTGATTCATGCAAAGCGTTAAAATCAAGAGGTGCAACAGATAAAGGTGGAAACCCTGCTTCCCCTTGTTGTTGAAGCAATAACAGCTCTTATAAATGGAAAAAGAAATTTGGGGCATTCAACATTCAATATTTTTTCTAAAACTTTTCTTTCCGCATTAGAAACTGTAAAAATTCCAGTATACACAGCATCAACCTTAAATAGAGTGTTTTTTTCATTATTTGTCTCACCCTTTATTATTAAATCTACTTCAAAGATATCTTTTCCTTCAGATTTTAAGTTCAGATGTTTTGACGTCGGCATTTAGTTTAAGTGAGGGCGCTTTATCTAGCTTTTTTTAGTGATTTAACTGATTCTGGGTTGGAAAAAGAAAGATCTTTTAGAAATTGTGCATTTATTTGAAATTTAATTTATTTTCTTCAGCCATAATTCAACTAATTATATATAAACTCCTTTAAAAAAACATATTAAAAATAAAAAATAAACTTAATAATTACGCATAATATATATTATGTTAAATTATATTTGTGTATCAGATAAGGACTTTCTAATTAATTTCGTATCAAGATCTTTTGTAAAAGCTATGAAAGCCTTATTTTTAAAGTTTTCTTTTCCATATTGTAGTTTATTTATATTAGTATCACATAGATTTGCGTTTGCAGTATTTAAAACTGCGTTTCCTGCAGCTATATCCCATTCCATAGTATTTCCAGTTCTTATATAAATATTTGCTAATCCTTCGGCAATTAAACAAAATTTAAGAGATGAACCTGCTTCGGTAGTATTTACAGATTTGTCTGTATTTTTTTAGATTTTTAATAAATTCATTTGTTTTATCATCCTGGTGAGATCTACTAATAGTAATTACATAATCTGTTAATTTTTCTGAGGTTATAATTTTTCTGAATTTTTGACCTTTTTATAAGATTTATAACCATCACTATAATACTGTGTAAAACTAACTGGTAATTCAACTATTCCTAAAACAGGTCTTGTTTTTTGTATTAAAGCAATATTTACCGTAAATTCTCCATTTTTCTTTATAAACTCTTTTGTACCATCTAAAGGATCAATAATAAAAATTCTTCTTCTCCATGAAGTGATCTTTCATTAGACTCTTCTGATATTAGCTTAATATTTCTGAAGTTTTTTGAAAGTTTATCAATTATAATTCTATTTGATTCAATATCGGCAACAGTTACTGGAGAATTATCTTCTTTTCTAAATTCCTTAATATCATCGTTATAAATCTCATTAATCTTTTTTGAAGCTAGTGAAGATATCTCTTTAAGAATTTCTGTAACTTCAGCATAATTGTTTGTATTTATTTTCAATAAACTAAACCTCTATATTTTGATTAAAATTCGTCCCATAACTTGACGGATTATTATTTTAGTACAAATTTCCTTAATCTTAGACAAATCTTTAGATGTTTGAATGTTTTTCAAAATTTTTTTATCCAAATGATTTTCAAGGAATTTCCAAGCATTTACTCTTTTCATATATGGAGCATAAACACAATCAATTCCTGAAAGTGTAATATTTCTTAATATAAATGGAAAAACAGTTGTATTTAACTCATGACTTTTCGCGAGTCCTGTTGATACTGCTATTCCGTTATATTTAATTTCAGTTAGTAATGATGAAAGAACATCACCTCCTACAGTGTCAATAATTCCAGACCATAATTCTCTTGATAGTGGTTTTTTACTATATCTATATTCCTTGGGATCTATTATTTTTTTTGAACCAAGTTTTTTAAGATATTCAAAATTTTTTCCACTAAACGCTACGACATTATATCCTAAATTAGATAGTAGGTTTACCGCAATTGATCCTACACCACCTGAAGCTCCTGTAACAATAACCTCCCCTTTTAATGGAGAAACCTTTTTTTTTAGTTCTTGAACACATAGCGAGGCTGTGTAACCAGCTGCTCCAATTATCATAGATTGTTCTAACGTAAATTTTTTAGGAAGATGTATTAACCATTTACCATCAACTCTTGCATATTCAGCAAATCCTCCGAAATGCTTTTCACCTATTCCCCAACCGTTGCATAAAACCTTATCTCCCTTTTTGAACCTTTTGAAGTCGGATTTTACAACTATTCCTGCAAAATCAGATCCTGGAATCATTGGGTGTCTTCTTATAATTGGACTTTTATTTAATACTGCTAGTCCATCTTTATAATTCAAACTACTATATTTGACTTTAACTAATACATTGCCTGGCATTAGTTCATCAAGATCCATAGATTCTATACCACTTTTATTTTTATCACGGACTACAAATGCTTTAAATTTTTGATTTTTCATGAGAAAGTTTATTTAATTTTTATTCTGTTATAAATTAATATAACTTTTTTTAATTTTTATAATAGATTTTAATATCAATGAAAAGACATAGAGGAAAATTTGATCCTAATAATGATCAACCATATGAATTAAGTAGATCTAGAATAGAAAACTTTTTCAAATGTCCTGCATGCTTTTACATGCAACAGGTAGAGGGAATTGTTTTTCCATCAATACCAGGTTTTAACATAAATGAAGCCACTGATATTTTATTAAAAAGAGACTTCGATTTTTATAGAGAAAAACAAGAAAGTCATCCATTCCTAATTAATAAAGGTTATTCACACCTTATTCCTTTTCAACATGAAAACTTTGAATTATGGACCCAAAGTCTTCATTTTGGTGCAAAAGATAGAATGCATTTTGATCATATGGATACAAATCTTAGGATTGGTGGTGGGTTAGATGATGTATGGCTTAATCAGAAGACTTCTAAAATTCACATAGTTGATTACAAAAGTACATCTCAAAAAAAAGATAATGGACCAATAAATTTAAATGATCACTGGAAATCAGCATACAAAAGACAGATGGATCTATATGTTTGGATTATGAAGAAAAAAGGATTTGATGTTGATGATATAGGTTTCTTTTTATACTGCGACGGAGATAGATTTTCTGAAAATAACTTTTTAAATAAAGAGAAAGCTCTCATGGAGTTTAAAATGACTATAATTGAATATGAAACCAACTTTGATTGGATAGAAATAACTCTTAAAGAGATTTATGAAACATTGAGATTAAAATATAGACCTAATCATTCAGATACTTGCGAGTATGGTAACTTTTTAAATCAATCAATTAATAATATTGATTATTAAAGATTTTTAAATAGTATATCATCCTATATTAACGGAGAGATGGCAGAGTGGTCGAATGCACCGGTCTTGAAAACCGGCAAGGATGCAAGTCCTTCCAGGGTTCGAATCCCTGTCTCTCCGCCACTATCTAGAAGCCCCTGATTCCCTACTCTTTAAAGCCTTGATTTTATAATTTTACCCCCCAAATTACCCCCAAAAAAATTTATTGTTGAAATGTTATATTATAACACTTAATATGTGTCTTTTGATTTTAACTTAATTAAATTTGTGGAGAATTTATTATGAAAGTTTTAGATAAAAAACTTCCAGTCACAGTATTGTCGGGTTTCCTTGGTGCAGGTAAAACAACTCTTTTAAATCACATCCTTAATAATCGACAAGGTCTCAAGGTTGCAGTTATCGTAAACGATATGAGTGAAGTAAATATTGATGCTAATCTAGTAGAACGTGGAGGTGGTAACTTATCTCAAACTGAAGAGAAACTTGTAGAAATGAGTAATGGATGTATTTGTTGTACTTTACGTGAAGATCTTTTGGTACAAGTTAGAGAATTAGCAACTGAAGGTAAATTTGATTACCTACTTATAGAAAGTACTGGTATCTCCGAACCTTTACCAGTGGCAACTACTTTTGACTTTCGTGATGAGGATGGAGCAAGTTTATCCGATGTAGCAAAACTTGACACAATGGTAACTGTTGTAGATGCTGCAAATCTTATCAAAAATTATAGCTCCACTGATTTTTTAAAAGATAAAGGAGAAAGTCTAGAAGATGATGAACGAACACTTGTTGATCTTCTTGTCGAACAAATTGAGTTTGCTAATGTAATTCTATTGAATAAGATTGACTTAATATCCTCTGAGGAATTAAAAACTGTTAAAGCAATTATAAGTGGGCTTAATACTGAGGCAAAAGTCTTTGAATGCTCACACTCCACTGTCAATCTAAAAGAAGTTATTGGTACCGGTTTGTTTGATCTTAAACAAGCTCATACACATCCTTTGTGGGCAAAAGAACTCTATAACTTTAAAGATCATGTTCCAGAAACAGAAGAGTATGGGATTACAAGTTTTGTATATTTAGCCCGTGAACCATTTGATCCATCAAAAATCCATAATTTTTTTAATCAAGAATGGCCAGGTGTAATTAGATCTAAAGGCTTTTTTTGGATTTCAAGTCGACCTGAATTTATTGGTGAAGTTTCTCAGGCAGGTGCATTTGTTCGTCATCAGGGAATTGGTAGGTGGTGGACGACTGTACCTAAAGATCGTTGGCCAGAGGGACCTGATTTTGATGCGTTAATGGATAAATATTGGAATAAAGATTTTGGTGACCGTCGACAAGAAATTGTTTTTATAGGTTTAAAATCTGAGATGGATGAAAAGAATATTCGTGAGAGACTGGATGCTTGTTTGATAAAGAACTATCTTGAAGATCCCAATTCATATCATAAAGCCCTTGATCCCTTCCCCGTATGGTTTCAGAAAGTAGCTTAAATTAGCATAAAACCTGGCCTTTTCCCTGTCTCTCCGCCACTATCTAAAGGTCCCAGAATCCCTACTTTAGAGTCTTGATTTTGTAATTTTACCCCCATTACCCCCCATAAATATATTGACCCGGGAGGAAAAATATCCCAGCTAGTCTTGGTTGTTATAGTATCTTGGTTGTTTTGTGATTCATTTATGAGGGTGTTTTTATATTTTAAACAGTAAATCCCAACCAGTAATAAGCACTATTAAGTTTAAAAGTGCAATTATAGCAGGGGCGATATAACCTTCAGCAGACGTCTTTAAACCGTCAACAGAACCCCAATAACTATGGATAGTTTGAAAGCAAACAACTGCTCCAATGCATGCCTGCACAAACCCATAGACAAACAGTAACCAAGCGCCTTCGATAGAAGTAAGTAAAGCAATAGCTAGGGTGATCGCAAAGCCAGCAGCAAAAGTACCAACAAGTCTTGTCATAATTGCGCTACCTTCACCAAAGCCATATTTCTCAATGTACCTACGTGTTTGGAAAATACATTGATAAGCATAAATCAAATTTCCAAGTATTATTAACGTTATGAGTGCAAAAATTAGCATTTTAGTAAACCTTTTATCTAACCCTATCATTTCTGTATTTCTAAGGGTTTAAATTGAATTTTACTATGCTATTCTGAAATTTTCAATTAAAAGTACAACATCATCAAATGTTATATTAAAATTTTGAGCTAGGTATAATCCAGCTACAATACCAAAAATAAATTTTATCATACTATATATAACGACTTTATTTAGATCTGTTTAAAACGTGAATTAGTTTATTAATAAGAGACTATCTAATTTCTCTTTGACTCAACTGCATCGAGAATTTTAAGTATATCTTTTTTTCAACCTTAAACTCGATTAGAACTGACTTAAGAATAACAGCAATTTTATCAAACTGAGAATCGCTAATTTTTAAATTTTTATGTCCCTCATATAATTTAGAGTCAGGATAATCAGATTTAGGCTTACCCATAGCATAAGATACAAACTCTATTTGATGCATAATTAATTTTTCCATATCTATATTTTCAAAGTATTGCTTGAAGTCAGGATGACCTAGTACTTTTTTATAAAAAGCTCTTACTACTTCAGTTATAGTAGGAACTCCTCCATATTTATCAAATAGTGATATTGTTTCATTCGTCCAATGATGATAAATAATTTAAATTTATGCTCAACTATAAATTTTTTTTAAAACCTTTAACCTGCCCTTTTTCCTATCTCTCTGTCACTATCTTAAGCCAATGATTCCCTAGTCTTTAGAGCCTTGATTCTCCTATTTTTCCTTACCAAACCGCATAATAAATAGTTACACGCTGGGGTTGTTTGATGTCAGATAACGGTTTACCATCAACTTGATTTTTAAAAATTGAGTATGAATTAAATTATGAAAGATACATTTGCAAGAAGTTGTGAACATTGGAGTGAGAAAAGTAGAGGCGAAATGGATAATTTTTATTCCCTTGCCTCCGTTGATTATAAATATCTAGCAGAAAAGTTTGAATGGAATAAATGGTTAGAAATTCATCAAACTAATGTAGGTAAACGTAGACTGAAACTTTTAGATGTTGCTTGCGGTTCAGGAAAATTTCCATCTGCACTTTTAAATACTCAAAGTTAGCAGATGCAAAAATATTACCTATTGAATACGCCCTTCTTGACCCCTCCTCATTTTCAATTAAAGAAGCTAGGAAAGTTCTTCATTCACCGCTAGAGGCTCACTCTGAATTTGAAACAACACTGCAAGAATTTAGCTGTGATAAAGGAACTTATGATATTGTCTGGGCAACCCATGCTCTTTATGCCGTTCCTAAAGGTGAACTTAAGGAGGCCTTAAAACGTTTTATACATGTAATGGCTAGTTCAGGATTTATAGCACACGCAACTCAAAATTCCCATTACCTTAATTTTTATAAACATTATCTAAATGGCTTTAAGGGTGGTTCTGGAGAACCGTATATAAGTGCTGAACAAATTTTAAGAACTCTAAATGAGATTGGTGTTTCTTACGAAGTTAAGAAAATCTCTTACGAAAATAGTATATCCGAGAATGCATCTTCACAAGTTGAGGGATACTTACAGCGTTGCATCTTTGATGATACAATTGACCTTGATTTAATGTTGAAAAATTTGACTACTGGAACGTATCTAGAAAGTTGTATAAAAAAAAAAAATTGGCGTTTTAAGCAAGAAGTAATGATGATTTTTTTAACAAAAGACTAGTACTTTTATTGAAGTAACTATTATTTATGATGAATACTTAATTAAATTTTCTTATTAATGGATATAAAACGAACTTTTCTCTCAGCTAAATCTGAGCTAACACTTGGTGTATTATTAATATTTAGCTCAAGTATTGGTCAAACTTTTTTTATTTCACTTTTCTCCGGAGAAATAAGAAATGAATTTAATCTATCTCATGGAATTTTTGGTACTTTTTATTCTGTTGCTACGCTCACAAGTGCAATATTTTTTTTTTGGATAGGAAAATTAACAGACCAATACAATTTGATCGTTCTTGGATTAATAACACTGGGAGTATTAAGTGGATTTTCTTTTCTTATATCAAACGCTGAAACACTTATAATACTTTTCTTATCTTTGTTAGGTCTTCGTCTGTTTGGTCAGAGTATGATAAGTCATATAGCAGTAGTTGCAATGGCTCGCTGGTTTCCAAAGAAAAAAGGACAAGTGTTGAGCATTGCATTAATGGGACATCCTATCGGAGAAGCTCTGCTACCCATCCTTATTACTCTATGCTTATTACACTATAATTGGCGTGAAATTTGGATGGGAATAGGTGTATGTATAATAATTATTTTTTCCTTAGTTTATTGGCTTGGAAGATACCTAAAATTACAACAGCTCAGTCCATCCAATAATAACCTGCCAAAATCAAAAAAGGTTTTGAATGTTTCTTGGAATCGTTTGCAAGTTCTCAAAGATTTAAGGTTTTACCAAATTTTACCAGGACTACTTGCCTCTCCATTTATTGTAACTGGAGTTTTTTTCATCAAATTCATTTAATTGAAACAAAATCTTGGTCTATTACACTGTTAGCATTTTCCTACCCCTTTTTGCATTAAGTGTAGTTGCAGCTACATTTTTTTGTGGTTGGATTGTAGATCGATTTAGTACAGTTCATTTATTACGGTTTTTTTTGTTACCCTTGGCTTTGGCATTACTTTTAATAGCTAGCACTGATAAGACATATTTCGCACCAATATTTATGATCTTGATTGGTGTATCTACTGGAGTAGCATCTATCGTACTAAGTACTCTATGGGTTGAGTTGTATGGAATAGGATATCTTGGTTCAATCAGATCTATGTGTTTTTCTATGGTTGTACTTGCTACCGCAATCTCTCCAGCACTAATAGGAATATTATTAGACATCGGGATATCATTGAGAGTTCAATTCATTATATTTGCTATTTATTCTTTAATCTGCTCAATCATTTTTATAATTTTAACACCTAAACTTCTAATTTCTCGATCCCTCCCTCATAAAACTTTTAGGATCTAATAAATTACTAAGTATATTTTTTTATGAAAACTTTGAAAAAGAAAAAAGTTAGTATTCCTGATAATATACCTGGAGCCACTTCGTAAATAAATTCATTAAGTCCATAATGTCTCCATAGTAAAAGTGTTATTAAAGGTATTACCATCATCATTAGTGAAAGGAATTCTGATAGCTTTTGTTTTAACGAGTTAATTATTAATAAAGGAGCAAAACAGCATGCCAATGTTGACCATGACATTAACACAAGACTGAATACGTTTTTATTGTCATTTATAGCTATTATCACAACAAATACTGTGACTATTAAAGTTACTAATTTATTTATAAAATAATTATTTTTTTTACTTAACAAGAGATCATTTGTAATTGAGGCTGTACAAGCAAGTATTTGAGAATCTGCTGTAGACATTGTAGCCGCAAAAATTCCTGCTAAAACTAATCCAACAAAAAATTCAGGAAGTAAATTAAGAGCTAAACTTGGTAAAGCTAATTCTGGATCTGTATTGTTAGTTTCAGGAATTAATAATCTTGCTACAAAGGCAGCTAAAATGGTTAATGAATAGAATAATGTGTACCAAGTATAATAATATATTCTCGTTTTTGGGATATTTTCAGTATTATCAATTGCCATAAATCTTACCATTACGTGTGGTTGACCTATCACTCCTATTCCTGAAAAAAACCAACCAATAATAAACATGTATGGAGCCAAGAAAAATTCTGAAAAATTTGTTGATGGAAACCATTTCATATAATCTGGGGACACTTTATATAATTGATCTATAAAGCTTGAAAACCCTCCCAACTCACTTATTCCAAAAAAAACCATTAAAAACATAGCAATTAACATTACAAAAGATTGAGCAGCATCTGTCCAAATAGAGGCTCTAATCCCTCCAGAGAAACAATAAAGTAATACTATTATTCCACCAATAACTGCTCCCAATCTGTAGTCCAATCCAAATAAAATATGCATTGACTTGCTTCCAGCATTAAGTTGAGCTGCTGCATACGTAGATAAAAAAATAAGAATAATAATACCACCAAATAATTGGACATATTTATAATTTTTTCCATGCCATTTACTCACTAAGTTTGCAAAACTAACAACTTTTAATTCCTGTGATTTTTTTCTTAAATTTTTGTGTACAAAAAGAGAAGAAATTAAGTCACCAAAAATCAATCCAAACATTAGCCATATAGATTGTAGACCATAAACATATGTAAACCCAATTTGACCTATAAACATATAACCACTATTCGATGTTGCAATCGCTGATATAGCGGCTAACCAGGGCTTAACTTCTTGATTAGCAAGTAAGTAGTCTGTTGAGGTCTTTTTTTTCTTAAGAATCGATAAAACCCAACTAACGCAAATAAAAAGAGAAATAAACAAAAGCTGAAAAATATCATACCGATATTATTTATTTAGATAAAACATTTTAAGTCTTCTTCACTACTAAACGGTTTACTGGAAGATTAAACTCACTTAAACCATTAACTGAGATTTTTTTAAAATAATCAGCAAGTTCTGAAACTAAAGTGTCATAATCCTCAGATGATAGAACTAATGAAGCATAGAAGAAACCTGAAACCTCTTTAGCTAAAACTTTTGGTTTTTGTTTAAAAGTAAGTATATGAGGTGTAATTTTGATTTCACAGTCATAGAATATTTTTTTAATAAGTTTATTAAGAGTTTTTAAAGATCTAACTCTTTGATCGCCTAATTCTAACAATCCATAATTTGGAAATATTTTTTGTACAAATTTATATATTAAGTTATGAATTTCTAAGTACCCAGCCGCAGACTTTGAGTCTCCATCAACAATTGCAGAAAAAACACCCTGATTTCTAAGTATTCTTTTAACAGTTCTTAATACAGGAATTACAGGGTCCATAAGTGTTAAAGCCCAATGACAAAATATTACATCTTTAGACGAATCTTCAATAAAACTTAAGTGTTGGGCTTTAGCATTATAAAAATTTATATCCTTGTTCAAAAGTCTGGTTTGCGCAAGCTTAAGTTCATTAACATTCATATCTATTCCACAAAGTTTTAGATTTGAGTTAAAATGTTTATTACAATACTCTAAAAGAACTCCACTACCGCAAGCTAAGTCAAGAATATCTTTATGAATATTTGAGTTAATAGTATCTAAGAGTAATTCGTAGCTATTCTTTCCATTTAAGTCACAACAACTAGTTGCAATCCTTTCCGTAAAACCAGTATGATGACTATGGATTGTATTGATATGATCTAATAAATCTTGACTATTTGGATTTTTACCAAAATTAATTTTTTTAATCCACGAAGAATCTATACTTTTCTTTTTTTTAATAAACATTGAACTACTTCTAAATCTAAATTTGATTGATTACAGGCCAACAAATTGGGTTTAAATTACCAGAAATAATTTCACCTGGGTTGGTTTCTGGAATAAATTTTTTCCAATCTCCTGAAATCATTGTTGGATTATTAACAACTCGGGTGCCATCTGCAAAATACGTATTTGCTAAAACGACGCGACTTTGATTAGTTTTGTTTGCTGATGCTGTATGAAAACTAAGATTATGATGAAAACTTACCTCACCTAATTCAAAAGGCTCTTCAACAATTGTAACTTGCTTCTTTTTAAAGATATCACTTATCTTTTTATCGTAACTTGTGTCAGATTCATTAAATTCAATATCTTTCACAAACCTGTAAACTTCTAATGGTTTAGCAAAAGTTAAAGGACCCATTTCAATTGGAGTCCCTTGAGCAGGAATCCATGCAGTTATCACATCATTTGTTGCTAGAGGATAATGATGGTCATCATAATGCCAAGGTGTACGACCGCACCCTGACTCTTTAACTAAAGCATTATCATGATAAAGACGTATCTTTTCAACAGCAAGTAAATCAGCACAAATTTTTGCTATTCGGGAACTTAAAACAAACTCTCTGATAACCATATTTTCTAACCACATCATTTCTAGACTTAAGAAACGATTTTTTTTATTAACATCATAATTTTTAAATGTATCTCTTAAAAGAGATAGGATTTCAAATCTTAAAACTTGAATTACATTCGGTGTAAAAATTTTCTTTAGCTTAATAAAACCATTTTTTCTAAAAGTTTCGATTTCATTCGTTGTTAAAGTGTATGGTCTTGAAAGCTGTCGTTTCAAATCATCATGTGATGGATATTTTATCTTTGAAGGTTCGGGTAGTTTCTAATAAAGTATTCTTGCTTTTTGAATTTTGTTATCAGCAAGGGTTACATACCAATCCCACCAAGCTTGATTATCTTTATCCCAAGTCCTATTTTGGTTTTTATGAGATTCATTGAACTGATATGGAATATCTTTTTTAAGTCTTTATGTTTAATCATTTAAAATTTTTCTAACTTGAATCATACTTGTAGTTTCTTAAATAGTTAATGTTAGGTGACATATTAAACTATATATTAATTATTGTTGTAGTGTATTTATTGTTTTTGTTCAATTCAGATTTTTTGAGTTGTAGGATTGAAGATATTTATGAAAATTGAAATTAAACCCAAAATAGTCATAAGGTTTGTACTTATCTTTTGGACTTGTGCTTTCACCATTTGGTTCTTGTTTAGAAACTTCTTGAGATAATAGAAATTGTCATTTGCATTTCCAGTTCAAATAAATCCTTTTATTATCATTTATTATTTTATTTTAAACTCTAGAAAAGTTTTAATTTCTTATTCTCAGTCATTATCTTAACCTTGATAGAACTGTCCATATCATACGTAAAGATATCAAATTTTTAAATACACCAACGACGTAAGTGAAAGCTGCAGCTCTGAGAACTGAACGACAGGAATTGTGATACACTTTGGGTATTTTTTTTTTGATTATTGGAAAGGCTCTGTTAAAACTTGCATCTAACTCTACCTCAAGTGTTATAAGGTGTATAATTACTCCAATCAAAGCACTCAATAATATTATTAAAGCACACAGTTTTACTAGTGATAAAAACCTGTGGCAAAAATCATCGGGAATCCAATATAAATGATTGCCATGCTTAGCTTGTTAATCCATTGAGTGTTTTCTACTAGTTTTGTTCTTGTTATCAATGGTGTATAATTTTCTGCATGTTGAATTGCATGACCTATTTCATGACATATAACGCTAATCGAGGTCAAACTTTTTCTTGTGAATCTATCTTCATGAACCTTAACTTTTTTTTCAATTAAATCATAATGGTCACCAATTAAAGTCTTTTCAATGCGAACATTTTTTAATTTTAATTCTTCAATAATTTGTTCACCGAATTCATAACCATTAAAAGGCATATTTGGCAAAATAGTATCATTTTTTTTAAATACATAATTAACCCATATGACAGGAATAAAACTTATTAAAAAAAACAGAATTAAAATTGACATATACTCTATTTAATGTGTGGATTAAATTTTACTATTATTTTTAATTTATTCATATTTTATTAGGTCCTAAAGGAATAATTCGGTAGGGATTAATTGATTCATGACTATAAAAGTAATGGCGCTTTATATGATCAATCTTGAAAGTATTTTTAATTGCTTTAACCTTCTAGCAAGTCTTTCATGTATCTATGTATAAGTTTTTATAATCAATTATTCTTTTTAAATTACACTTAAAGTGTGTAACATAAACACAATCAAATCCTAAGTAATGTAGGAATTAATCTTAAATCTGCTTCAGTTATCATATCTCCAATGAGATACTTGGACTTGCTAAGAATTTTATCTAGTTCATCCAGTGTTTCAAATAGTTTTTTAACAGCATTCTCATATACTTTTTGCTTCAAAGCAAAGCCACTTTTATATACTCCATTATTTATATTTTCATATATAAGTTCATTTATTTCTTCAATTTCCTTTTGTTTTTCTGAAGGAAAATAGTCTTTTTGATTGCCTGTTAGATCATTAAAATTAGAATTGAAAATTCTTATAATAAGAGAGGATCCGTTGTTGACAATAGTTTCAGTTTTTTTATCCCATAAAATAGGTACAGTAACACTTGTGGTAATAGTTGGATCTGCTTTTTGGTATATTTCTCTTAAAAACTTTTTACCATATAAATGATCTTTTGTTGCTCCCGGAAAACTAGTATCAAATTTCCATCCATTATCTAACATATCAGGATGAACAACACTCACACTAATGTGTGAATCTAAACCTTTTAAGTGTCTATAAATTAAAGTTCTAGTTGCCCATGGACATGCGTAGCTGACATAAAGATGATAGCGTTTAGACTCCGGCTTAAATCTTTCATGATTTTTTGAGATAGTGTCTAAAAATGTTCTCGGCAAGCGATCGTAAGCTCCTAACTTATCTGAAGTTATAATTGATCTTATAACCCATTTACCGTTAATTAATTTTTCCCATAACTATAATTTGTCTTTATTTTTATCTATGATAATAAATTAACATGAAAGTGCTAGAGCATTTAGCTTATGGTAGAGGAATTTTATTAGCAATATTTTTTATAGGGGTTGTAGTCTATTTGTTTTATAAAAAAAGAAGTAAATAATATCAACGATTTAAAAAAAATAATTTGACAAACACATTAGTTTTAATATTCTAATAAAATATGCATTTGTTTACCTGACTTTTAGTCAGGTTTTTTTGTCCAAGAAAAAAGCTAATTTTCTTCTTATAACATTCTCACTACCTTCCAAAGGCAACCGAATGAAAAAATAGTTAAAAAAAAGATTTACTTTTTGCGAAGCTATTATTGCTTGTTCAACGTCTTGAATAATATCGTCTATATGTTCAATACCAACGGAAATTCTTATTAAATCTTCACTTACACCTGCTAACTCTTTTTGTTTTGGAGTTAATTGTCTATGCAATGTTGATGCTGGATGACATGCAAGTGATTTAGCATCGCCCATACTTAGTACTCTTAAAATCATTTTAAGTGCGTCAATAAATTTAGCACCTGCATCTTTTCCGCCTTTTATCCCAAAACTAATAATACCAGATGCATGACCATTAGTTATTTTCCTACAGATATGATTATATTTATCGTTTGGTAGAGCAGCATAATTTACCCATTTGATGCGATCGTGATTCTCTAAATATTTTGCAAGTGCAAGTGCATTTTTGCAGTGTCTTTCCATTCTTACTCCTAACGACTCAAGACCAAGCATTATTATATAAGCGTTGTTAGGTGATAAACACGCTCCCGTTTCTCTTAATGGAACCACTCTACAACAACTAATAAAGGCCGCTGAACCAAAAGTTTTAGTATAAATAATTCCATGATAAGAAGGATCTGGTTCATTGAGCATAGGAAACTTATTTGGCTGCTTAGTCCAATCAAATTTTCCTGAATCTACTATAATTCCGCCAATAGTTGCCCCATGTCCATCTATATATTTAGTTAATGAATGAATAACAATATCTGCTCCATGATCAATTGGTCTGCATAGATAGGGTGTTGCGACTGTATTATCAACAATTAAAGGAATGTGATGTTTATGAGCAATATCTGCAAATTTTTTTATATCAATAATATTTCCAAATGGATTGCCAATTGACTCACAGTATAAGGCTTTTGTATTTTCATCTATTGCTTTTTCAATACCTTCATAGTCCTCTCCATCGACCATTTTTACATTGATACCCTGCTTTGGAAAACTATGAGTAAAACAGTTATACGTACCTCCATATAACTGATTGGTACTTACAATATTATCTCCTGACCTTGTAATAGTTTGAATAGCATAAGTAATTGCAGACATACCAGAAGCTAAAGATAAAGCAGCAACTCCACCTTCCATTTCTGCTAGTCTTTTTCAAGCACTGCATTTGTTGGGTTGCCTATTCTTGAATAAATGTTTCCTTCAACCTTAAGGTCAAATAAATCAGCTCCATGTTGTGTGCTATCGATTGTGAATCCTGATGTCTGATAAATTGGCGTGGTTGCTGACTTTTGGTCATTTTCATCTGAATTATAACCATAATGAAGTGCAATTGATTCAAGTTTCATATTTGTAGTCCCTTTAATTTTTCGAGAAGCTTAATGCTCCATCGTTAATTCTTGTATATTTAAAACTTATACATTCTATTATATAGTTTTGGTAGAATTTATATGTTTTATTAGGAAATTTATCCATTGCTCTTAAAACATAATTTGCTTGGATTGATGGTTTTGATGCCTTACCTACATATTTTGGTGTACAACTAATTAACTTATTTTTTTTAATATAATCTATAGTTTTACAAATACGTTTACTCACTATTTCGCATCTCGCTGTCCAACTAAAATTAATATATCCAGCGTGAGCAAAAAGATTAGGTATTCCACTAAACATCATTCCTCTATACCAACTAGTATCATGTATATTTATTTTTTTGTTATTGATAAAAATATCAATTCCCCCTAGTAGTTGTGTATTTCCACCCGTAGCCATAATTGTAATATCACTCTTCACAATCTCACCATTTTTTAACTTCACACCATTTTTTATCCACTCACTAATCCCCTCCCTTATTGTAGTCACTTTTTCGGATTTTACTGCATTAAAATAATCATTATCCAAACTACTTGCAGGTCGTTGATCCCAGTAATCATATGAGGGAGTTGTTGTTTTATTATAATAAGAATTTTTTGAAATCATTTTTTTTCTTTGAAACTTTTTAAAGATTCTACTTGAAAAATAGTCCCATAAAACCTGAATAGTTTTGTAATTTCTAGTTGATTTTTTTGACTATCAATATTTACAATCCATGCTGGACTACGCTGAATTAATGTTACTTTTTTGGCTTGTTTAATTATTGAAGGAGCCATCGTAATAGCAGTGCAACCACTTCCAACTATTGTTACATTTTTATCTTTACAATTTGTATTTCCCCATTTTTGGGTATGAACAATTTTTCCTTTATATTTTTTCTCACCTGGAAATTTTGGTAAATGAGGATCTTTACGGTCTCTAGACCCTGTGCAACAAATTACATATTGACTACAAAATATTTGATTATTAGTTTTTGTTATCCATTGATTATCTTTCCACATCAATGACTTTACATCAGTATTAAATAAAACGTGTTTTTTAAAATTAAATTTTTGTGCTACTCGTGCTAAATAATTTTTAATATCTTTACCGCTTCCGATTATTGGTCCTTTCCAAGGGTCAAAACTAAATCCATATGTATACATGTCGTTATCTGCACGAACTCCAGGAAACCTCATTTGATCCCATGTTCCACCTAAATCGTTTCTAGATTCAATAATTTTAAACTTTAAATCTGGAAAATTTTTGTGAAGATAATAAGCGGATGTTATTCCTGCAATACCGGCACCAATAATTATTACGTCTATCTTATCCATTTTATTTCTAATAAAATACTCCATGATGCTAAAAATAGTTCTTGTAAAAGGTTTTGAAACTAAAAGAGATTATTCATCATATTAATCTACATTATAACATATATAAATACCTATCAATTTTTCAAATTCTAATTAGGTATTTTTTTACTAAACAAACCTAACCTTTTCCCAATCTTTCAGACGTTTTAAAGTGTATTACCTTCACCAGATACTATTTTAAAATCCTCTGCATACTTTCTTAGCTTTGTGATAATTGTCTCTCGTTGTATTATTGATGATTTGGCCAACATATTTACTAATAGATTATGAAATTTTTTTACAGAAATCTTTGAGAAGGTTTCATAGGATGGATTAGTAATCATATGTCCTTCCAGCAGAAGTTTGTTTAAATAATTTGTTAACTCTACTTCAGTTGGCTTAGTTTTTAGGAACTTTATAAAAACTTTTTGTCGTAATGTTCGGTTATGTAAACGAATTCTTGAGTCATTTAAAGTCTCACTGGCATATACTTCCAGTAGCTTTTTTGTGAATCTTTTAGATCACCAAAAATCTCTCAAAATTAGATATCAAACGGTTTAAACGTTCTTCATATAATATATCTTTAGTTTTGAAAGATCAATTATCCGTTCTTGTCTACGATTAAGCATTCTATTTTCTATAAATTTGATATTTTCGATATTTTGGTGCTTTATTAAAAATTTTGAAACATAAGGTGTTATTCCAATTACTGTTATCAAAACCTACCATTCTCCAGAAAATTATTAACATCAACAGCAGAATATTGTTTATCTTCAAGATTATTTGAAATATTAAAAAGAAATTTAGAGTATTTTGGTAACATTGATGTTCTATGCCAAGTAACCATCTCAGAAACCTGTTTGTTTAGTAAGGTTTTCTCCTTATCGTCAAGATCAAGAAAATAGTTAATCTCATCTTCAATAAATTCATTTACAAATGTATAAATAAATCTTGTGTTTGAACAGGTTATAAGGATCGAAATTAACCCAAATAGAATAAGCATATGACAAATAATGCTAAATTTTTTAGGCATTATTTTTTTATTAAAATAAAACATCATTAATTTTCAATATCAGACATTTATAATTTTAAAATATAGCTAATGATGATGTTATCCAGGGAGAGTTATTTTCAAGCCGCTAATTTTGTGTTGCTTAAAAGTTTGAATCAGGAAATCATCATAATTTAATGTAGTTCTTATGCCACAGTAATCAGGAAAAATTTCTTTTGTTAAAATTTCAGGCCAATATCTAAATATTTCTTTTTAAATTTATTTTCCTGTCTGTTACTTTGAAATTTAAAATTTTTATTTTTCAGTATCAGGACCAAAATATAGTTTCATTATTGAAATTTTTTGAATCATTCCTAATCCGAGTTTATTTGGTAAGGGGTCAACTTTTTGAAAGGTGATTTTCCTCTTAATTTATAATAGTTTCCTTAATGAATTGTACTTTTGGAATAAGATCCTTGTTTAAGGCATCAATTTTATTAATTTTATGACCATCCACTCCACCACAGTTAATTATATTTTTACATTTAAATTTTTGTTTGTGTCAAAGAATTTTTCTTTACGAAAAATTGAATCTAATTTGTATTAAAAATTACTCTACCATTTGATGCATATATGTCATTTATTAAGCATTGCATTAGATCATGTTGGTCAATTATACCAGTATTGGGTGAATAAAGAGCTGCTTCAGCATTAATTGAATTTTCAAGATTTTTAAGCTCTAATTTACTTAAAAAATATAGTTCAACATTGGACTTTGATTTTTTTTTATATAATCTTTTAATAAATTTATTTCATTAATCTTCCAATTTTTTTGGATTTATTCTTTTTAGTTTTTCGTATTTGTAAAGTTCATTATTTCCTTTGATACAAAATACAGATTTTAGGGAATTTCTTTTGTAGTAAATACCTGCATGAATTCTTTCTTGAACTATTTACCGTGCCAAATTTTTTTTCTTTTTCCAATATAAATGTTTCAATTTTATTTTGATTAAGAACTTTAGCAATAGATCAGAACCAATTACAAGAGCTGCATTTATATTAAAATTTTTAAAAAATTGAAGAATTATTAAATCTTTAAAATTTCTAAATTTATTTTCTATTTACGATAGACTATAATTTATAGGCTATTCTTGCTAAGCTTAAGCTCTTTCATAGCCCTATTATATATCTCTAAAGCTGATTCAGTTCTAATATAGGCTATAAATATTCCAACAATTATATCCCAAATTGACGAATAATAATAGGCTATATTTAAATTTGCTAATGCATCATTTCGTGCTGATAGAAATGCTCCTCTAGTTAAACTTCCACTAAAGTTTTTAAACCTTATTAATATAAATGTACATAAACAATTTACAATTAGTGCACCAAAAGCAACAAGAGACAGTTCTATTGGTCTTGGAGGCTCTTGATATAGAACTTGTTGCCAAATAGCCCATAATGCCGTTAGGGCAGGTAAAAGCATTATTATAGATAATATAATACTCACTTTTGCCTTTTTAGCTAAAGTTAATGAAATAGCAAAAAAAATTAAAAAGTTGATTGAAGCATCTTCAATAAAGTCTATTGAATCGGCAAGAAGCGATACAGAACGTATATTTAATGCTGCTATAAATTCTATAAAGAAATATAGCAAGTTTAAAACTGCAACTAATAATACTGCCTTTTTAAAGGATTTAAAAAATTTCATATTATGATCATACTCGTTTATTTAAAAAATAGTAAGTATTAGGTATCTATAATTAAGATTTATTTGAATATTAATAAAACATTAATAAAGTACTAAGAGTTTGTTAAGTTTAGAGTGATATATTTTAAACTGATATTAACTTTTTAAAGGATATAAAGATGGCTTGGACAAAACCTATGATTTCTGAAATCTCTGTTGGTCTTGAAATCAATTCTTACGCTTGCGCTGAGAAGTAGTTTCAAACTATAGATAAATTTCTTTAAAAAGCCTGGCTAATTTGTCAGGTTTTTTTTTATTTAAAAATTACTTATTACATAATAATTTAAGACTACTATATTCTTCACTATTTGGTTTGATATAAGTCCAGTTATTTTTCTCTTCCTCATTAGACATATTCTTTTTGTAAGTAAATTTTCGACCTCTTCCCATATTAGTTTATACTCTATGATACTTAAGACTTTGTATCTTTTTAAATTACAATCATACTTTGAGTAGTATTTAGTACTAAGATTTGCATTTTTTTGTATTTTTTTAAAATCTTTCATACTCCAAATATGAACTATACCATCAATTTTTTAACCGTATCAATATCATAATACCTTACATATTCATCGCCCTCCTCTAACTTTTTCCATTTTGATAAACATGGGAGAAGCAATAGCTAACGTTAGAACAAAATATACTAACCTAGAATTAAATAGTATTTTCATTTTTTGTTTTTTTTTCTCCATTTTCTAGGCTCTAAAAATGAACCTTGCCACATTCCTAATTTATTTTTTGAGCAAAATGTTCATCATTTATGTATTTTTTGAATAGTATCTATAAGCAATAGCCCACCCAGACTTTACCATTTCTTTATTTAGATTTAGTTCTTCAGTATAACAAGTAGCAATTATTCTCTTATATTTATCAATATTCTTTTGTTTACATTTTATTTCTTTGTTCTCTACTAAAGATTCTAAAAAATTCTTCGATTTAACCCCTCAATTATATTTTTGCTCATTAACCTGGCAATGTTGCTTAATTTCTGGGGCATCAATACCATGAAGTCTATATTTAATATTATTAATATGAATAGTATCCCCGTCTACAACTCTTACTTTATTTGCATACGTAAAATTAACATTGTAAAAATATACAATAACAATTATTAACAAATATAAATAGATTCTATAAATTTTTAAATTTGAGATAATTTTTTTCATTTATAATGGTTTCATAGATTTTATTTCCCTTAATAAAAACATAAATTGCTAAAAAAAGCAAAAAAAGAAACCTACAAGATATATAACTAAAGAAAAATTAACATAACCCAGCTTACTTTTCTTAATTTATTACATAAATCTGCTTTAAATTGATCAGCAGGACATGAGACATTTCTTGATCGAATTTGAAAAAAAAATCCTAATATAATCAAAATCGCTGAAATTATGAATATAGACTCTTTATAGTCCGATATAAAAGTTATTGATGGAAACATTCCTATAAAGCCAGCTAATGTCGTTCCCATACCTAAAGTCACCATCAGGCTGGAAGTGCACAACACACTAATGTACCAAATGAAGTAAATAAGGTTAGCGAAGGAATAAAAGTCTGAAACCAAATTGATTCATTATTTTTTTTCACTAGTAATCTCTCTTACAGAATAGCCAGCATCGGCAATTAGCTGCTCGATAATACTGTTTTCTAATTTTTTATTTTCATTAAAATTAATAGTTATTATCTTATCACTTAAATCAACATTAATTGATTTAACTGCATCATTTTTACCAATAGTTTTTTCTAAGGCTCTGGCGCAAAAATCGCAAACTAAACCATTTACATGAGCATAAACAGTAGAGCTACGATCGTTAGCTAATGAATATTTATAGAATGATGCGAATAAAATTAAAAATAAAAATAGATTTTTCATAGAAATTTTCCTTTCTTAATACCTAAAAATATAATTAAACATAACTTTTCCACTCAAATCAGCACCAACTTCAAGGAGGTGAACATCTTTAAAAAATCGAAAATGAGGAGTGAAAATAAAATTTTTTTTAAATTTCGGTGTGTGATCAATTTTCATCATTAACCATGTATGAATATCACCATAATCACCAATGTATGGAGTTATACCAAAATGAAGAGATTGAGTATAAAATTTATCTATTTCAGCAGCATAAGTATAACGATTAGCATATTGAATAAAATACCTTTGATCTTCCCAATCTGTTGAAATTCCTGCGAATCCAGCAATACTATTTTTATTCTCAAATCTCCCTTTATCACTATACGCATTTCCTAAACCTGACTTTAGATAAAAATTAGCCTGCGAATATGGTTTATTCCATCTCTTTATAAGATTATTCATTTGAATTAGATTTAAGCTGAATTGATTTTTACGCCAATACTCAAATTTATAACCAAGTGATGCTTTTGCTGTAGGTGAATAATGCGCATGCAGACTATTTTTCATACTATTATTCATTAACATCAAAGTTAATCCTCCTGGATATGAAACAGGTCTTGATTTAACAAAATCTGAATAAAATAATATTGTTAAAAAAGATAGGTAAATATATTTTCTCATATAACTCCTTAGTTAAATTAAACCACAATTTTGTGGACGAAATAATTAAGAGTTATAAATTGGTGGCCGTTCAGGTGGATTTATGATTAGTGAAGTAAAGTTTGTAATGTCAGTAAAAAATTTTTTTCTAGAACTTGAGAAAAAATTATTTTTTTCTTCATTTGTTATCATAATAGTGTTTTGAAGACTCAAAAAATGTAAACATAGACATATAAGATCGCAGTCATGAGGACAGGAACTCTCATCACTATTCGAGTCATTTGCCATAGGTTTGGGGTTTTCCTTTGCACTATGACAATCTAAGTGTAATTTATCGGTAGAATCTATTATCTCTGAATGACTTTTCTCTAAAGAATGTGCATGAACTAATTTGTCATCTAAGAATGTTTTGAAAAAAAACAACAGGTTAAGGCAAGAATTAAATATTTCATATTATTCAAACATACAAAATTAACTTGTTAATATTTTAGATTTTTTCATTATATTTTCAATCAAATATTTTTAAGAATATAAGAAAACCAATACGTTAAATAATGTAAAATAATTATCCAATATTAATAGTTTATGAATACACACCTCAGAGTTTATTAAGATTAAAGTAATATATTTTATTCTGATATTAACTTTTTAAAGGATATAAAGATGGCTTGGACAAAACCTATGATTTCTGAAATCTCTGTTGGTCTTGAAATCAATTCTTACGCTTGCGCTGAGAAGTAGTTTCAAACTATAGATAAATTTCTTTAAAAAGCCTGGCTAAGTAGTCAGGTTTTTTTTTGTCAAAAATTTCTAAATCTAGTGTATGTTTGGTACATTAAAAATCTACAGACTATAAATTAATATATCTTTTAATATTCTTCAAAATCAACGATAGCTGGAAAGTTATAAATAAGGATTTTCAGCTAAATTCAGATTAATCATAATATTTAATTTCTACTCTTTATCTTCATGATACCATCTATATCTAAACTTAAATTCTAAATTTAATCAGTGATTGTTGACAACAAAAAAATGTTATACTATAACACTTTAATATTATTTCTTTATTCTATCTAACTATGGAGATTTAAATTGTTAAAAAAATTTCATACCTTTCAACCTTAGTATTAATTCCAAGCATTGTATTTGCTGATAAATTAGAGTCTATATTCATTGTCCCTGATGTATTTGTTTCTTCTAAACTTAAACCAACTACGGAATATGAAAGTGAAAGAGGTAATATTTTATTTGAAGGTCACGATGTTGAAAAAAGAAGAAAATATTCTATTGGTGATATGTTAAAAGATCTACCTGGTATTTCTTCAACTGGTCTGGGAAATGCTTCACGTCCTATAATAAGAGGTATGGCTAATTCTAGAGTTAAAATTCTTCAAAATGGCGCTAGCACAACTGATGTATCTGAATTTGGTGAAGATCACATAGTTGGTTATGACCCAATGTTAATTGATAAAATTGAAGTGATTAAAGGTCCTGGAACATTATTATATGGTAATAATGGATTTGCAGGTATTGTAAATATAATAAATCCTCTTATAGCTGTAGACAAACCTTTAACAGATCAAAATGTAGAAGCAAATTTTGGCTACAGAACATCTGGTGGTGAACTTAAAGGTAGTGTAAAAGCGGCCCAATCATATGGAAACTTCACTGCTAGATTAACAGGTAGTGGACTAAGCTCAGGTCCCTATGACTTAGCTAACACCTCAGATAAGCAACCTAATTCTTCAAAATTTATGGCATCAGGTGGTGTTGGTTTGACATATAATGATGGTAAGAATTATTTTGGATTTTCTTTAGATAAACTTGAAGCCGTTTATGGTAACCCTGGTCCTGAAGGCGAGGAAAATATGACATCTTTGAACCCAACTAAGAATACATTTAATTTTCAGTCTTCAATTTCATTGAATAACGTTTACTTTAACAAGTTTAATTTGCAAGGAACAGTTTCTGAATATAATCATTCTGAGAGAACTGGTTCTGGAAATAACCACAATATAAATTTCTTCAGTGATTTATATGAAATTAAGACCTCTCTTAATCACAACTCGTTTATTGAAAATAATAGCGATGGATTGATTGGGTTCCACTTTCAAAATTATGATCAAGGAGCACTAGGGCAAGAGGAAAGTCATTTAGTGCATACAAGAACATCTAGTTTTGCATTATTTGCTCTTGAAAGTTTTAATTTTGATTTATTTGATTTAGATGTTGGAGGTCGTTTAGAATCTGTAAATTTAAAAAATACCAGTATGGAAAAAGGATTTTTTCCTGGTGCATTTTCTTCAACAATAAAAAGAGAAATTTTTACGAATAATACAGCTTTTGCTGGGTTTGATTTTACTGAAAGAGCACCTAATGCAGTTGAGTTATTTGCTAATGGTCCACATCATGCACTAGAACAATTTGAAGTAGGAGATAGCACCATGAGTGTTGAAACTTCTTATAATTTTTCTTTGGGATATAGTTATAATAACGGTCTTGATAACTTAAAAATTGAAACCTACTATAATTATATTGACGACTTTATTGCAGCAGATAGAGATGGAACGACAACAGCAGTAGAAGGTGAAGATATGAACGATGTTATTTTTTCTCAATATAATGAACTTTTTACCGGTTTAGAAGTCAGAGGTCAGTATGCTTTTGCAAAAATTAGTGACTTTGATATTATTTCTAATTTTATGATGGATTTCTTGAAAGGTTACAGAACATCAAATGATAAAGCTTTATCAAGAATTCCTCAAACAAAGATGAACTTTGGCATTCAGGCTGTTAACGAAGATTGGGATGCAAATCTGGGCTATTATCATTATTTTGATAAGGATTTTATAGGACCATTTCAAACAAGAACTGGAGGTCACTCAAGATTAGATTTTGATCTAACACGAGACTTTAACTTTTCTGATCTATCAGGTCATTTAATGTTTACAGCCTCTAATCTACTAGATACCGTTGGAAGAAGTCATCTAGAGGCGAAAAAAGCGAATGTACAATTACCTGGAAGAAGCTTCATGTTTATGTTAAAGATGTTTTATTAATGTTTAGATTCTATTCATCATATGCTTTATTATTTAGTGGACTGACTCACTTGCTTTGCTGTGGAGTCCCTATTCTCTTAGGGACAATATCCGTTCTTACTAATGTTGTTTTTTTTGAGTCAGTTGCTATTAATCTAAGTATTTTAGAATCTTTTGATGGTTATTTATTTGCGCTAACAACATTAATGTTTTTATCACTTATATCTTTTGAAATTTATAATAAAAAAATCAAATGCTCTGAGTTAGAGGACTGTTGTAATGAAGATGAGTGTGAAGATACTAAAAGAAGAATTAAAACAAACATATTAATTGCAAGTTTCCTTTATGTTTTGAATAGTTCTATCTTTTTATCAGAAACTATCCTCTAGTTAATGATTTATAATTGTAAAAAAATAGATAATCTAAACGACTTGAAATTCAGAAAAGATCAAGTAGCCATCTTTAATCGTAATAGTCCAAAAGGTTTTGATATTTTTTTGAGAATCTTTATGTTTCACCTTTTTCTGTAAGAGGAATAGTTAATAAAAATACTGCTGAAAAGGATATAAAAGAAATACTTAGCTCACAGATATCTGAAATATTAAAAAGGAATAAATTTTATAAAAATTGGATATTGGATATGAGTAATATATGTAAACTTTTTTGTAATTTTAAAGACGATGAAAGTATAAGTTTTTGGTTAGGAACTCAAAGAGGTTGTAAAAGATACCATGTCGACATGGTTCCATATAGACTTTTGGTCACATATGCTGGCCAAGGTACTGAATTACTTCGAAATGAAGGTGCAAATCGAAATGCCTATTGCGATATTTCGTGGAGGTCCAAAAGGAAATCTTCATAGAACACCGGAATCTGCATTAAAAGGTAACTCTTCAATTTTAATGAGATTAGATGATAAATCATTTTACAAAGATATTGATAGAATAAATAATCTTAAAAATTAATATTTAGGTTTCTTAGAGAATTTAAACTTTATGTTTGTCTTTATACTAAATTATTAATGTATCTATCAGTAATATGATTCTCAAAATATTTAAGATTGAGAGTTTCACCAGTGGCTAATTCTAGTAAAGGGTTAATTTTATAAATACTTCCGTGACTATGAATATTGGATTTAAGCCATTTTGTTATATCTTTAAGATTTCCACTTTCTAATAAAGTATCATAGTTAGATATGTCTTTTCTTATTTTTGCTGCTAATTGTGCTGCAATGAACGCCCCTATACTATAGGTAGGAAAGTAACCAAAGTCGCCTCCATACCAGTGAATATCTTGTAAACAACCATTTGAATCATCAGTAATCTCTAGATTCATAATTTTTAAGAACTCTTGGTTCCATAAATCCGGTAAATTTTCTATATTTTCATTTTCTTCTATTATTTTATATTCGATATTAAATCTATGAATAATATGCAAAGGATAGTGTACTTCATCTGAATCAACTCTAATATAATTTTTCTTAACTAGATTACGAATTTTATAGATTTCTTCAGAACTCCATAATTTCGAATTTTTTTTCAATTTATTTACTAGTGTTTTATAAATAAAATTACTCAAAGGCTTAGATTTAATAATTTGCATCTCAATGAAAAGTGATTGACTTTCATGTAAAGACATTCCCCCTGCAAAACCTAGAGGTTGATGCGACCATTTATGAGGTAATCCTTGTTCGTATAAAGCATGTCCAGTTTCATGCATCAAAGCATCAAAACAGGAAAATGAGTCTTTTTCGTTAAACCTGGTTGTAATTCTTATATCATCTGTACTTCCTCCGCAAAAAGGATGAAGACTTTTGTCAATTCTACCTCTAGAAAAATCAAAGCCTAACTTCATCATAAAGATTTTTGATAGTTCAAATTGATCATTTTCTGTTAAGAAGTCTTTTAATTGATAATCTTTATTCATTTGTTTTTTTTCAATTAGAGGTAATTTTTTTTTTATAAATTTTTCTATTCTATGAAAAATTTTAAATAAATTTTTAGATTCAAGTGATCTGTCATATTTAGAGAGTAAGCAATCATATTTTTTTTATTTTTATTTGAGATAGTATTTCTGATTCTTGTTTTATTAAATCGACAAGTTTTTTTAAAGAATCTTTTACAATATTAAAATTAGACTTTTCTTTTGCATCTCTCCAATTTCCCTCACATTCAATAGATAATTCGGCTTTTTTCTTAATCATTTCAGCAGAAATGGAATTAAAATAATCAAATTTATCCATCATTAATTCAAAATTTAATTTATCTAGTTTACTTAATTTTGATTGATCTACTTTTTTAAACAATTCATTTTTTTTTATCTCATTAAAAATGTTGTCTTTAAAATCGTATAACTTTTTGATTTGTTTTACTCTTTGCTTTCTTGATTTTGCAGGCATATATGTAGCCATATCCCAACTTAATAAACCATTAATATCATTTATCAAGTTATATTCTTCATAGAAATTCTTTAGTTTTAAATACGACATAGGACTATGTATAATGATTTATATGATATACTAACTAAATTATGAAGATCAATCATCACCAACAAATACATGGTTTTAAATAATCCTTTTCTACTGTTCCATCTTTTCTAGTCATTTCACCATTTCCATTGAACATATTATTTTAAATTCTCCTTCGTATTTATCGCCATTTTGATAAACAAGCACACCAAAACCTTCTTTAACGCCATAACTAAATTCACCAGTAAATTTATCTCCATTTGAAAAAATTTGCGTACCTTTACCATGGGGAAGATCATTTTTATATTGTCCAATATATTTTTCTCCATTTGAGAATTTTGCATGACCCTCACCATCAAATAAACCATTTTTAAAAGTTCCTTCGTACTCATCACCATTTGAAAATGAAAACTTGCCTTTACCATTTTGAATTCCATTCCTAAATTCACCTACATATACATTTCCATTTGCATAAAGGTATGTACCTTTACCATGATATTTATAGTTTTGAATTTCACCAACATACTTTTCACCATTTTTATGGATAATAGATCCAGAGCAATGTTTGCTATAATCACCATTACATTTTGGTAAACTTGTTCCTTGACTGTAATTTACAAAAATAAGAAAAAAAAATATCGATTTAAAAATAAAACTCATATATTTAACTTAGTAAAGCTTTTATAAAAGTCCATAGGTAGTAAAAATTGGTTTTAATAGTTAATAAAAAATCTTAGATTTACATAATTATTTTTAGTTAAGTAATTAGAAATTAATCAAAAATCATTAATTATATGTTATAATTTAACAAGTATGAAACCTAGAAATATTTTACAAATTAAAAGTTTAGAATACGAGGTTGATAACCAAAAAATTATTAAAGGGAATAGTTTTAATATAAATTATAAAGAACATCAGTTAATTTTAGGAAATTCAGGTTCGGGTAAAACTACACTTTTAAATCTTATGTCAGGTTTATTGAAACCCTCTGGTGGTGAAATTTTATTTGAAGGAGTTAAATATTCTACTTTAAATGAAAAGGACTTAGATAGTTTAAGAGCAGAAAATTTTGGCTTTATTTTTCAGAAATTAAATCTTATAGACTATTTGAGTGTTAAACAAAATATAGCTTTAGTTAATGATAATTTAAATTCATTCAACATTGACAAAATAATTGGTGAACTTGGTTTAGCTGAGAAAGGTAACCAAAGGGTTAAAAATCTTAGTTTTGGAGAGGCTCAACGTGTAGCAATAGCAAGAGGAGTTATAAATAATCCAAAAGTAATATTTGCTGACGAACCAACCTCTGCTTTAGATGATACAAATACTAAAAATAGTAATGAAAATGATTTTCGATTACGCTGACAAAAATGATTCAACTTTAGTTGTTTGCACTCATGATGATCGAGTTAAAAGTTTTTTTCAAACTCAATGGTAATTAAATAATGAAAGATTTAAATTTAGTATTATTATCATTGAAATCAAGGCTTTCGAGTACAATTCTTGCTGTTTTATTAACAACTTTTGGGATATCAATTAGTATTATTTTGGTTCAATTCGAAAATCATATTAAAACAAGGCTTAATAATGATGGAAAAAAAATAGATATTGTTGTTGGAGCAAAAGGGAGTCCTCTACAAATTGTTTTATCCTCAATTTATCACATAGATCTTCCTACAGGAAACATCCCCTATAGTTCATTAAAAAAAATATCAGAAGATCCACTTGTCGATAAAGTTATCCCTTTAGCATTAGGTGATAATTGGAAAAATAATAGAATTGTAGGAACTACTTATGAATATTTAGAACATTATGGTGCAAAATTAGATAAGGGAAGAAGTTGGCAAAAAGTATTTGAGGTTGTAGCAGGTTCATCTGTCAAAATAAATTTAAATCAAGAAATTTCTGGATCGCATGGATTAGTGGATAGCAATAATAGACATGATCATGGAAAGTATAGAGTTGTTGGGATTTTAAAACCAACTGGTACAGTTTTAGACAGATTGTTATTAACATCCCTGAAATCAGTATTACAAATTCATGGACAAGATATTGAGGATAATGAAAAACATCATCATGATCATCATGAACAAGAGAAACATGATCATGATAAACATGAACACGAGAAACATGAGCATGATAAACATGAGCATCAGCTAAATGAAAATAAGCATAAAACTGATAATCATGATCATAACAGCGAGCAAAAGGATAATTCTGTAAATAATAATCAAGACTTTATCGAACCAGAAATAACATCATTATTGATCACTACAAAAAGTCCCGTAGCTAATATTAATCTTCCAAGATCAATAAATAAACAAAGTCAACTACAAGCTGCTAATCCAGCTTTTGAAATCACAAGACTATCTGCTATGTTAGGATTAGGTTCTAAGAGTTTTAAATTATTATCAATTATAATAATGCTAATAGCTGTATTGAGTATATTTACTGGACTAGCAAGTAATTTTGAAAATAGACTTCGTGATTTAGCAATTTTAAGAGCCATTGGGTATTCAAAAGCACGAGTTTTTAAAATTATTCTCTTGAAGGAATTATAATAGTAATTTTTGGAATAATAATTGGTCTTTGCTTAAGTTTTTTAGTATTCAACCTTCTTGTGGATATTATTGCTCCATTAAATAACTCTAATGCAAAATTTAATTTTTCAATTGATATAGTGATTATAATTTGTCTGGTATTTTTAGCTGGACTTTTTGCAGCCTTTTTTCCTGCTTATAAAGGATCCAAAGTAAGTGTTGCAAAACAATTAACTCAATAATAAATTATTATATTATAGAGACTTACTAAAATGATTTTTAAATTGATTCATAGATTCCATTTAGGTTTTGTTGCTTTATTTTTACTCCCTGTTTTTTCTACAAATTCTTTGGATCAGGAAAGTATTAATGATGATTTTATGGAACAACAAAATGAATTATTAAAGTATGTTGATGATTTTATAACACTCCTAAAAGGTGGAATATCTTGGAATATTTTTGGCGAGACTGGCATGAAAGAATACACTTTTGATGATAAAGAAGGTAATGAATATATTGGTTATCGTCCTGTATTTTCTGAAAAAATTAGGAAACTTGATTCTCAAGATATATTAGTGCAAGGTTATATGTTTCCGTTAGAACAAGATGATGAGCAGAGCTTATTTTTATTGGGTCCTTTTCCATTAAGTTGTCCTTATCATCCACATACACAATCAAATTTACTGATAGAGGTTCATGCAAAAAAACCAGTCCTTTTTTCTTTGACGCTGTCAATATAAAAGGTGAGTTGGAGTTAGTAGCTAAGGATGATGAATATAATATGTTTTATAGGTTAAAGAATGCAGAGTTAGTAAAAAATTAATTTTTTTTCATTCTTTTCTCTCATTTGGATCAAGATATTTTTTTCTTAATCTAAGATTAAGTGGAGTGACTTCAAGTAGTTCATCTTCATTGATATTTGAAATCATTTCTTCTAGACTCATTTTCAAAGGTGGGACAAGGATTACTGCCTTATCAGTTCCAGAGGCTCTTACATTTGTAAGTTGTTTACCTTTTAGTACATTAATTTCTAAATCATTCTCTTTGTTATGTTCACCAACTATCATACCTGAATATACTTTAGTTTGGGGTTCTATGTACATAATTCCTCTATCTTGTAAATTAAAAATTGCATAAGCTACTGCAGAACCTGTTTCAGTTGAAATTAAGGAACCATTTTTTTTTTCTTGTATTTCACCTTTAAATATCTCGTAAGAATGAAAAACTCTATTAAGAACTCCCGTTCCTTTTGTTTCTGTAAGGAATTTACTTTGATACCTATCAATCCTCTTGATGGGGCCTTAAAAATAATTCTAGTTTAGCAGAATTAGATGTTTTCATTTCTATCATTTCTGCTTTTCTTTTATTCATAGAATTTATTACACTACTTGAAAACTCTTCATCTAAATCAATCGTAACTTCTTCTATTGGTTCATATTTAGTTGAATTTTCTTCTCTCATTAAGACTCTTGGCCTTGATACTGATAATTCAAAACCTTCTCTTCGCATTGTTTCAATTAAAACTCCAAGTTGCAACTCCCCTCTCCCACCAATCTCAAATGAATCTTTTTTTTCATTTTCTTTGAAAGTTATAGCTACATTAGTTTCCGATTCAGCAATAAGTCTTTCCCTTATATTATTTGAGGTAACTTTTTTACCTTCCTGTCCTGCAAATGGAGAGCTATTCACGGTAATTGTGATAGACATTGTTGGAGGATCGATAGGTGTAGACTTGATTGGTTTGTTAATAGATAGGTGTGAAATTGTGTCTGAAACAGAACATTTTGTTAATCCTGCTATGCAGATTATATCACCAGCTTTAACTTCGCTTACAGGAACCTTTTATTCCCTCAAAAGTCAAAGTAATTTTGTTAATCGACCATTCTCAAAATATCACCCTGAAGATTAATAGCTTTAACAGAATCGTTAACTTTTGCCGTACCACTTTCAACTTTTCCTGTTAAACATCTTCCTAAAAAAGGATCTGAGTCTAATAGTGTAGTTAACATTGTAAAAGGTTCATTAATATTTGAATATGGTTCAGGAACTGATTCGATAATTAAATCTAGTAATGGTGATAAATTTTTTCTTTCCTCTTTCATATCTTTGACACACCAACCATCTTTACCTGAAGCATATAAAATTGGAAAATCAAGTTGTTCATCTGTTGCATCTAATGATAAAAAGAGATCAAATACTTCATCCAATACTTCATTAGCCCTACTATCTTTTTTATCAATTTTATTAATTATAACTATTGGTTTTAAGCCTTGAGACAGGGCTTTACCTAAAACAAATTTAGTTTGTGGCATTGGTCCTTCTGAGGCATCAGTTAATAATATTACGCCATCAGCCATACAAAGGACACGCTCAACTTCTCCTCCAAAATCTGCGTGACCTGGGGTATCAATAATATTAATTTTTGTTTGTTTCAAATTATTGATGTAGGTTTTGCTAAAATAGTGATTCCTCTTTCTTTCTCAAGATCTCCACTATCAAGAAGTCTTTCCTCAATTTTTTCATTTGTTCTAAATATTCCACTTTGTCTAAAAATTGAATCAATTAGAGTTGTTTTACCGTGATCAACATGAGCAATAATGGCAATATTTCTAATTTGCGAAAACATTATACTATTTAAAAAATCTTATATGGAGGTTCTATTGGGTTTTAAAAATTATAATCTATTAGCATTTTTAATTGATATCTACTCTTTAATCAATTTTTCAAAATTTTTTGGACATTTAGTTTTTATATCATTGTAAATTAATTTATCTTGTCCGTTAATTGTATTATATAAACAAATTTTTCGTCCATTTTGTAAATAGGATTTAGCTAGCCCCATTCCCATAGGTCCAGAAAATGTTTTAACATTTGAAATTTCTTTATTTTGGTTTGAAATTTTTCCTTTAAGAAGATTCCAAAAATCTTCATAGTCTTGATTTTTAAAATTTCTTAAACTAATAAATTTTGCATGTTGATTTTTATTTTTAGGATCTATTTTTATACCCCATAACGAATTGTAATCATATGGAAGTTTCCCATACCGTAAGTCAGCAATTACATTATCAATATCTGGATGTAAAAAAATGTAGTCTTGTGAGAAATATGAAAACCTTCTTATATCTTGTCTCAATTTTGAATCTTCGCCTAATTCAGGATAAATAGTTTCTTTATTTATTACTTTTATTTTATTACCATTTATTAGTTTAGATTTTGAGAAGATTGGCTTGTAAACTGCATCAATATAATAATTTCCATTAAATTGATATACAGTTCTCCAAAGTATATTATTCCCAATTGTAGGGTTAAGTAAAATACGTTCAATTTCATGACCTCTATTTTTTGAATTATTAAAAATAAAGGATTTTACTTGTTGGTATTGGAAAATACATAATATTAAGTATGAAAAAGATAAACCAAGTCCAATTCTTACAACTTTTATTGATTTTTTAATAATACATACGAGGAAAAATATAATAATTATAAATGTGAATATAGGGTCTATAATTGATATTATATTCCATGATACTCTTGTATTAGAGAATGGCCACAAAAGTGATGTTCCGTAGCTTGTACATGCATCCAGTAATCCATGAGATAAAACACCAACAAATGTATAAATATAAATATTTTTAAAGTTGGTAATTTTTTTTATAAATGGAAATAAAAAAACAGCAGCTAGTAAGCTTATGATAGGAACAAAAAATAATGAATGAGTAAAGTGTCTATGATACTCAACTGAAAGTAATGAATCTTGTTCAGATTTTATTAAAATATCTAGGTCTGGAACCAAGCCACCAACAAGCCCACAAATAGCAGCTACCTTAACATTATTTTTATTAGAAACTGCACAAGCAATGCTTGCTCCTAAAACACCTTGAGTTACTGGATCCATTTTATTACCTTTTAATTATTTAATTTATATTATTATTGTTTAAAGTTTTTAGTTAAGTTAAAAAATTAAAGGGTCAGGAACTTTAAAAAAATAAAATACTAGAGTACCAATAGTTCCAGATAGGAATAAGTAATAAAGTAATGGTATAATTGTTACACGAATAACATCCCCTTCTCTATTTATTAAACCAACTGTTGCAGAAGCAGCTACAACGTTATGAATAGCGATCATATTGCCTGCCGCTGCACCAACACTTTGTAGCGCTACCATTAATGCACCAGATAATCCTAATATTTTTGCAGTTTCAAACTGAAATTGACTTAGCATTAAGTTGCTAACTGTATTTGAACCAGCAATAAAAGCCCCAACAGCTCCAATTGATGGTGAAAAAAAAGGATAAATTCCCCCAAAAAAATTTGCTATACCCTCAGCCATAGCTATTGGCATACTTACTATGTCATATGAATTTACACCAGAGTTAATCATTACTCTAACTAAAGGGATTGTAAATATTAAAACAAAACCTGCACTGAATAAACTTTTTGAAGAATCCTTTATTGAACTTGAAATCTTATATAAATTCATTTTGTGCATAACAAATGTTATAAAGCATATAAAAAGTAAGATTCCTCCTGGTAAATATAACCCAGAGAAACTTGCATTTATACCAGTCTCATTTAAAATATTCTTAAATTCTAATGTAATAGATAATAATAGTTCTTTAAAATTATTATTAATTCTAGATAAAAGTAATAAAATGGCTAAAAATATATAAGGAGACCAAGCATTGACACTACTTATTTTTTTCATTTTTAACCTTTTCTTGAACGTTTAAACTTCCTTTCCAGTTATCTGGCCACTCTGAAATAATTGGAAATTCCCAAGTATCTTTGGGGAGTAGGAATTTTTTATTTGCAGCAATCGTTACAATAGTTAAACCTATTAAGCCACCAATAATTGAAGGGAACTCTGGCCCTATTAATAAACCTGCAAGTAAATATGGGATAGTAAAACTTAATGCTGCAAAAATACAAAATTTAAATATGGAAAGTCCTTCTGTCCAAGATTTATTTGGTCCAAAGAATCTGGTCATTATGATAACAAGTAATAATGGCATTAGCGTTCCACAAATTGCATGTATTATTGCTACCTCAGCAACGATTATATTAAAAAAAGATTCCCAAGAAGAACCCATTTCAACTAAGTTTTTTGTTATTCCAGTTTTGTCAAGACCACCCTGGACACCAACAATTAATGGTGTACCAACTGCACCAAAAGAGACAGGAGTGGATTGAATCATCATTCCAAAGATGACAGCAGCGAGTGTTGGAAATCCAATTGCTACCATTAAAGGTGCAGCAATGGCAGCAGGAGTTCCAAAACCGGATGCTCCCTCAATAAAACATCCCAAAAGCCAAGCAATAAGAATTACTTGGACTCGTCTATCATTACTTATATTACTAAAATTTTGTCGAATAGTCTTTATAGCACCAGAATATTTAAGCGTGTTGAGAAGCATTAATGCTCCAAAATAATCCATAGAATACTAATCGTTATTATTAGACCTTGTAGGGTAGAAGCTAATATACGATTAAAAGTCATACCCCAAAAGTAATAGGCAATAATAAAAGTAATTAAATATATTATAGGCATTGTAATTTTAGCAGAAATTCTAAAACCAACCAAGAGAACTCCCGAAAGAAGTATCGGCATGAAAGCAAAAAATGCTAGCAAATTAATACTAAAATTATTTTCCAAATTAACAACTGTGATTTATGTTTAATTTTATTCAATATTAAAAAATTATAAATGTCTAGTGCTAGAAATTCAAAAAAACAATAATTTTTTTCATCTTATTTTTGATTATAATTTTAGATCTAAATTGATTATTTGTATTTTTTTTTTTTAAAAGATTGATTTTCTTTTTACCTGAATCTTTCTTAAATTTTTTCCTTTTATTCTTAAAAAACTTTGGAATTTTTTTCATTAGTAGATTGATTTACTTTTACTTTTATTTCTTTTTTTATTTTTAACAAAAGAATCTTTATTTTAATATTTCTAGAGACTATTTTTTTTTTTTTTGTTATTGTTAACAAATTCTTTTTTTATTTTGTTATTTATATTTAAATTTATTCTTTTTTTTTAACATCATTTCTTTTTTTTTTTTTTTTTTATTTTTTACTTCACTATCTTCTTTAATAAATTTTTTATTAAATCTATAACTTTTAACTTTAAATCTTTTATTATTTTTTAAATTTTTAGTTTTTGTTTTTTTTATTCTTAAGAAATTATTTTTGTATTAATTTCTTTTTTACATTTGAACCTTTATTATTTATTTCTTTTTCTGGATTAATTTTTTACTTATAATATTCCATAGTTTTTATCTTTTTCCGTTACAAAGCAGATTGCAGCACCTGTTTCACCTGCTCTTGCTGTTCTACCAATTCTATGAATGTAATCCTCTGGAATTCTGTGGAAGATCATAATTTATTACATGTTTGAATAGTGGTATATCTAATCCTCTAGCAGCAACATCTGTTGCAACTAGAATTCTATATTTTTTTTTCCTGAAAGTTATTTAAAATACTTATTCTTTTACTTTGTCTTACATTTCCATGAATAGCATTAACTGATAATCCATATTTTTGTAACTTTAAGCACATTTTTTTTGAACTATGTTTCGTTTTCATAAACACTATAATGCTTCCTACTCTTGAGTCTATTTCCTCAAGTAATTTTTCATATTTTTCATTTGATTTCAAATTCACTACATTGTGCTCAATATTTGTTAAAATTTGTTTGTTGTCTGGTATCGATATTCTTATTGGGTTTTGAAGATATTCTTGAGAGATTTTTTCAATATTATTTGGTATTGTTGCTGAAAAGAGAAGTGTTTGTCTTTTTTTGGGAATAAATTTAATAATTTTTTTAATTTGTACTGAAAAGCCTAAATCAAGCATTCTATCTGTCTCATCCAAGACTAAATGGTTAATTTCATTTAAGTTTTAAGGTACCTTTATTTAAATGATCACAAATTCTTCCTGGTGTACCAATAATTAGTCGAGGTTGATTTTTGATCAATTTAATTTGTTTTTGTATTGATTCTCCACCAATAATTACAACTGACTTAATTTTGATATTATTTCCCATCAAATCTTTAATATGTTTATCAACTTGTATAGCTAACTCTCTTGTGGGAGTAAGAATGATTGCAGACATGTATTTGTTTTCATTTAGTTTTTGAATTAATGGGATTCCAAAAGCAGCTGTTTTTCCTGTTCCTGTCTTAGCATTAGCTAAAATATCTTTTCCTTCTAAAGCAGGAATAATGGCTTTTTTTTGGATGGGAGTTGGATTAGTTAATTTTAGATTATTAAGATTAAATAGTATTTCCCTGGAAATACTGAGTGTGTTAAAATTTGACATATATGATAGATTAGTTTTATTTACTGAATAAGCTCACTAAATTAAGAACTAAATAAGCAAGCTAATTCTAAACTTTATATAAATCTTAATAGTAAAAAATTTAATAATCATTAAATATTTCAGGAATTTTTTATTTTTGAAGATTTTTATATTATAAAATAGGCTTTTGATGAATCAAAACTTTATAGGATTTGTGAAGAGGTATTACTTAATTGATGATTAAAATAATTAACTATCTCTTTTAATCAAGTGATATCCAAATTCTGTTTCTACTGGTTCACTTAATTCATTTACTTTTAAAGAAAAGGCTACTTCTTCAAATTGTTTAACCATTACCCCTTTGCCAAATTCGCCTAAACTTCCACCATATTGTGCTGAAGAACAACTTGAATGTTTTATTGCAAGATCCTTAAAAACATTAGGATCTTCTTTTAATTTTTTATGTAAATCTTTAGCAAGTTTAAGAGCATCATCTTTGGAAAGTTCTGATTCGCTATTTCTGGAATCATTATGCATAATCAATATATGAGACGCTGATATTTTATTATCTTTTGCCATAAATATGAAATACGTAACTGGTTCCCATTAAAGTAGTAAATAAAATATATCTAATATTATAACTAATACTGAAGTTAAGAAAAGCATAAAATATCATTGGAATAATTAGGATCAAAGTTACATTGATTATATTAAATAAATCAAATTTAAATAATTCATCTTTAAGATTTTTATTATCAAATCTTATTACTAGCAAACAAATTGAAAAGCTTGAAAATATAGATAAGAATAATTTTGCTAAATCTATACTGTATGAGGAGGTATGTTCAAAAAAAACACAGCAGAATGATATAACAATTGGTGTTATAAAAAAGAAATTTGCTGATTGTTTTTTTCCGATAAGATTAGATAAAGGAATTATGAAGAGAGTAAGCATTATAGTTAAAGATAAATAAAGGAAATCATATTGAAGAAATTGCATATTATTAGGATTTGAAAATTTAGGCAACCATTCAGATGTTGCAAATAATACAAATGAAATAAATGGAATTATAAGATGAAGGAGTTCAAGTAATCTTGCTGTTTTTGATTTTTTTACATAATTGATTACCAACTGATTAATTTCATCTAATTTATAAGCTTCATTTTTAAAAAAAAATATATATAAAAGGAATACTAGTAGTAAATTAAATGAGTAAATGACTTTCCATGCCCAACTATTTAATTCACTGTTAGAAAAAATTTCATTAATTAAAAATAAAATAATGGATCCTATAATTAGTCCAAGCAGGAAAATTATCCAGTATTTCACTCTTTGCACACTAAATTCATATGTACTTAGGGAAACATAAGTTAAAGGCAAAACAATTACCTACTATAAACCTTGATAAAAGGAATAAAATTATTGATAAAATACTTAATTCTCCAGATGGTGCTATGATTACTAGTAGATACCCAAAGAACAAATGGAGACATACATTAATTTTTTTAATTTTTTTTGATAAAATTGAACATAATCTTAATATAAAAAATTTTGAAAAGTATGAAAATAGTGCAAAAAATGTAATTATTAATATCGATTTTCTTAATTCAACTTCAGGTAAAAATATGAACAAAGGTAAGTAACTAAGGATAAATTAACAAATAAATCAAAGCCTTCTATCAAAGGATAAATATCACTTTTAGTAAAATTCTCTTTTTTTTTTATAGTTGTGTTCATTTTTTAATAAAAATTACTCTTCATAAAATTTATAAATTTTTTAAGTTCATTTACTTTTTTACTTTACCATAACTTGATTTAAAAATAATTTTTGATTTTGGTTTTAATTCTAATTTAGATGGATTTAACCTTGCATGATCTAAAATCTTTGTAACATCCAAATTCGCATTAATTTTAAACTCTAAAACAAAACCAATATTTGTATCATCAATTTTTTTTATTAACAACTCTTTTGCCATAATTTTTATCTCAATAACCATTAGTAGATTTTTAGATTATTTGATAAAATACCATATTTATCTTTAAGAGAGATTTTCATGTTTTCAAGTTCATCCAAGCTCTTAATATTTGATATTTCTCTATAAAGAGATAATCTTTGATTAGTGTCATTTATATAGTTATCAGAAATATTGATTGGAAATGCAAGATTAATATGCGGTGACCAATTATCAGGCTCAGGTGATTTATTTTGCAACTCATTTACTGTTTCTTTTACCATTTTATAATATAATTCAACTCCAACCTCTTTGATATGTCCTGATTGTTCTGACCCGATAATATTTCCAGCTCCTCTAATGCTTAAGTCGTTTGATGCAATACTTAATCCAGCTCCTAATTTATCTATTTTTGAAATAATTTTTAGTTTTTTAACAGCATCATCACTTAAATTACGTATATTTTTTATAATTAAGTAGGCAAAAGCTTGAACTGAAGAGCGTCCAACTCTTCCTCTAAGTTGATAAAGTTGTGATAAGCCAAATAATTGTGGTTTTTCGATAATTATAGTATTCACATTTGAAAGATCTAAACCTGACTCAATCATTGCAGTTGATAATAATATATCTATTTTCTTATCAAAAAAATCACTGTAAGCTTTTTCTATTTGTGAGCTATTCAATTTACCATGAATACATCCTAATTTTATATCTGGAATGGTATTAAGAATTTTTTTTTTTATATCATCTAAATCAGTTATTCTTGGTGCAACATAAAAAACTTGTCCATTTCTATTAGTTTCATTAGTAATTATTTTTTTATCTGCAACAAATCCTCAATCATAAGATAAGTTTTAATATTTAATCTATTTATTGGTGGAGTTTGTATTAAAGAAATATCTTTAATTTTAAATATTGAGGATTGAAGAGTTCTTGGTATTGGAGTTGCAGTTAATGTTAAAACATGACAATTCGGCTTAAATTTTTTAAGTTTTTCTTTTTGTTCAACACCAAAGCTTTGTTCTTCATCAATAATAATTAAGCCAAGCTTTTGAAATGAAACATCATTAGCAAAATTGCATGAGTTGAAATTAATAAATTAATTTTACCATTAATTAAGTCTTCTTTTATTTTTTTTCATTATTACTTTCAAATCTTGAAATTTTAGATATTCGATAATTAAATTTTTTAAATCTATTACTAAACGTCTTAAAATGTTGATTTACTAGTAAAACTTTTGGACAAATCATCACTACTTGATATCCAGCTGATAAACACATAAATGCTGCTCTCATAGCTATCTCAGTTTTTCCAAACCCAACATCTCCACATACTAGTCGATCCATTGGTTTGCCTGAGCACAGATCGTTACTAATTTGATTGATTGTTTTTATCTGGTCAGAGGTTTCTGTAAATTCAAATTGTGAAGAAAATTTTTCGTATTCTAATGAATTGTAATCAATTATTTCTCCTCTATCTAAAGATCTTTTTGCTGCAACTTTTATTAAATCGTTTGCAATATCTTTAATTTTATTTTTAATTTTAGCTTTTTCTTTTGCCAATTACTTAATCCTAGTTTGTCTAAAGATACTTTATCATCTGACTCCCCATATTTAGATATTAATTCTAGATTTTGAATGGGAATAAATAATTTATCATTAGAATGATAAATTATTTCAATAAATTCATATTCTATTTCATTTATTTTTCTTGTTTTTAAACCATTATACTGACCTATTCCATGATCAATATGAACAATAAGATCTCCAATTTTAAGTTTTGAAAAATCTCTAATTATTAAAGAATTATCTGTTGGGTAATGAGTTTTCTTCTTAGTAACTTTTTCAAATATATCTTTATCTGATATAAAATTAATATCAAAATTTAGTAATTTGATATTAAAACTTTTATCTATTTTTAAATTTAAATAATAAATATACTCAAATAAAATTTTATCCTTAAAAAGATTATTTATTTTCTTTAAAGATTTTCCTATTGAGCTTGTAAAGTTTTAAATTTAATTTTATTAATAATGCTGTCAAAACAGAAAATAATTACTTGTTGTTTTCTATTAATTAATTTTGAAAGGTCATCTTTTTTTTTAGGAAGAAGAATTTGTTCAGAAAAATTAAGAATCTTACTTGAATAAATATTAAAATCTGAAATAAGGGATACTTTAAAATTTTTAAGAGATTTATTGAAACTTTCAAAGTTTAGTAAGTAATTTGAATTATTAATGAAATATTCTTTATTAACACCAAACTCATTTAATTTAGTATCATAAGCTTTTTTAAAATTAGTTTTATAATCATCGTAAAAAATTAGTTCAAAATCTTCTAAATAATCAGTTAATGAAGATAGTGATTTATTTAATATCGGAAAAAATTGTTCTGAACCCTCAATTATATTCATTTCAGATATTGATTGATAATAATCATTTTTATCAGATATATTTAGCTCTCTAAATTCTTTTCTAAAGTGAGTTATATTTTCATCACTAAATATAAACTCGGATGGTGGGCAAATTTCATATTTATCTATTTCAAATGAAGTTTCTTGAGTATTTATTGAATATTTTTTTTTTTTCAATGTTCTCAAAGTTAAAAAAAAATTCTAATAGGAAAATTATGTAATGGTGAAAAATATCAATGATTTCACCTCTTTTAGAATATTCTCCAACATTATTTACAAAATCAACATGTTCAAAATTATTTTTTTTAAAAATCAATTATATTATTATAATTAATATTTGAATTAATACTTAAAACTAATCTAGAATTAAAAAATGAATTTTTAGAAATTGTTTTTCCACTAAAGCGTCTAAAGAAGAAATTAAAATCATTTCTTTATTTTTATTAAGGTTATATAAGGTTTTAATTCTTTGACTTTTATTTTCAATAGTTGGAGATAGATTTGAAAGAAAATTGCAATCAAAAGCTGGAAAAGAACAAGTTAAAATATTTGAATTCAATGATTTAATTGATTCCTGAATTTTATCTATATCCGAGTTACTTTTCGTGAAAAAGGCTATTTTTTTTTTTTTAGATTTTAAATGTTTTAAGATTAAAAATAGAAAAAGTGATGAACTTTCAACTTTAAATCTATTGAATTCATTTTTAAAGACAAAGTCTTCAAGACCATTCATAACTTATAGAAATCAAATTTTTTAATGTTTCAGAACGTAAATTGGCAGGAATTTCTTCTTTACCTAAAATAATATTTAATAATAATTGATCTGGAAGATTTAAAATTCTTTCTAATTCATAAAACTCTCATCATCTAAAAGACTTTCACTATATTTTTTTATAAATCTATCAAAAATGATATCTAATTCTTTAATTCCTCTATATTTTGCTCTGTGTAATATTTTTTTCTTAAAAAGATCAGTCATATGTTTTATTATTTAAAAAGATAGTAAATGAAAGATTTAAAAAGTAAAAATATTTTTAGTAGTTTCTCATATGAAAGAAAAAACTTAAGTATTAGCAATATTATTAATAAATTTGGTACTAGAGTTATTGATGTTTTAACAACATTTCCTTTGAGCATTACTAAAGAAAATTTTATCAACCAAATAGATTTAAAGTATTTACATAGTTTAGTAACCTTAGATATAAAAGTAATTGATTATACAAAAAAATATAATAAGAGATCTCCACTTATAATTATTTGTGAAGATATGGAAAAACAAAGAATTAATCTTCTTTATTTTAATTTATATGAAAATCAAATAAAAAATTTTTTAAAAAAGGATAATATTTACAGAGTATCAGGCAAGCTAGAGGTATCTAAAAGTTCTTTTCAAATTATTCATCCATTAAATATAATAAATAAAAATAATATAAATAATTATGAATATATTTATCCAGAATACGATCTATCTAGAAAAAAAATTAATAAAAAAATTTTTAGAAATGTAATTAATAAGAACATTAATTTTCTCATTAATGATATAATTCCTGAGGAATGGATCCCAGAAAGGATTATAGATAAATATAAATGGTATTCATTTAAAGATTCATTAATGAATATTCACAAGCCTAATAAAGTATTTAATACTAATGAAATGAATACATTTAGAAGAAGAATAGCTTTTGATGAATTATTGTCTAGTTATCTAACTTTTTACGAGTTGAAAAAAAAATTTAATTTCTATAAAAATGATATATCTATAAAAAATTTTTCAAGATCAAAAGAAGTTATAAAAAAGACTTGAATTCTCATTAACTACAGATCAGGTCAAAGTTTTAAATGAAATAGAAAGTGACCTTAAAAAAAGTTTAGAATGTATAGACTTATTCAAGGAGATGTTGGATCAGGTAAAACTATTATTGCTTTATTAGCTTCAATTGATGTTATTAACAATGGGTTTCAAGTAGTATTAATGGCACCTACAGAGATTTTAGCAAGACAACATTATGAATATTTTTGTGAGTACCTTCCAGAATTTTCAGATCAAATATCCTTACTCACAGGTAAAACAAAATCAAAAAAAGATATTTATAAATCAATCTCAAGTAATAAGACTAAAATATTAATTGGAACTCATTCAGTTTATAATAATGATGTAAAATTCCAAAACCTTGGTTTAATTATTATTGATGAACAACATAAATTTGGAGTAAAGCAAAGGATAAAGCTTCTTGACAAATCAAAATTTTGTCACACACTCATCATGTCAGCCACGCCCATCCCTAGAAGCCTATCCTTTGTAATTTATGGAGAAATTTCTATCTCAGATATAAAAACAAAGCCAGAAGGAAGGAAAAAGGTTATTACTTCTATTATAAATATTAAAAAATTGAAAACTTAATAGATGGTATCAAAAGAAAAATTCAAATGAATGAACAAATTTTTTGGATTTTACCAACAATTAATGAAGATGATAATAATTCTAAAGAAACAGTAACTACCAGGTTTAACTATTTAAAAAAAGTTTTTAAAAATAAAGTTTCTATGATTCACGGAAAGATGAATAAAAATGAATTAAATAAAACTATGGATGATTTTAAAAATAAAACTATCTCAATTCTTGTTTCCACAACATTAATTGAAGTTGGAGTGAATGTCCCCACGGCTACACTAATAGTAATTGAAAGAGCCGAAATGTTTGGTTTAGCCCAGTTACATCAGTTGAGAGGTAGAATAGTTAGAGGAAACTTACAAGGAAATTGTGTTCTAATTTATAGTGACAATCTATCTGAATCAACTTTAACAAGGTTATCAATACTAAAAAGTTCGGAAAATGGTTTTGAAATAGCTGAAAAAGATCTTGAAATTAGAGGTGCAGGTGATTTTTTTGGAACAAACCAATCTGGAATTCCAGTATGGAGATTTTTTAAACCAAGTATTGATAGAAAATTAATTATTGAATCAAAAGAAGTATCAGAGAAATTAGTAAAAGATTATGCTAAAAACAAAGAAAAAATTGATTTTTTAAGAGAAGTTTTTTATAGAAATGAAAATTTTATGAATTATTTTTCTGTTTAGTATTTAGCTCTATAATACCTGCAGAAACAATTGTCTTAATTGCTTCATCAACACTTACATCAAGATATTTGAGATCTTTTTTGGTATCATCAAAAGAAAACCTGAAGTTGGGTTTGGAGTTGTTGGAATAAAAACATTAATCAAGTTTGTTCTTAGTTTTTTTTTAACCTCTCCTTTTACCTCTCCAGTAGTGAAGCCAATAACCCATGCACCTTTTCTTGGATATTCAACTAAAACAGCATCTCTAAAGGCTTGAGAGTTTGTTTTTAAGATGGTTTCAAGAATCTGTTTAATAGTTTTATAAAAAGTTTTTATCAAAGGGATCTTTGATATAAATGCATCTGTCTGTCTCAATATCCATGAACCAAAAAAAGTTTGCAGTAATTGCACCTACAAAACTAAAAAAACTATCAAAACAATTAGTCCTAAACCTGGAATATCTCGTGGTAGATAAGTATTTGGATTCAAATAAATTGGAATAAGAGGGGTAACTAATTGATCAAAAAGTTTAACTAAAGAAAAGACAATCCAGAATGTAAGAGCTACTGGACCAGTGATAAGTATACCGGTAAATAGATAATTTTTTAATCTGGCAATCATTTATAAAATGGTACGCCCGATGAGGTTCGAACTCATGACAACTCCCTTAAAAGGGGAGTGCTCTACCAGCTGAGCTACGGGCGCGTAATTAATTTTATTAATTAGCATATAATAAAATTCAAAGGATTTAACAACAAAATAATTTTTATTTTACTCTTATAGTTAATATTTTTGTTGGGTTACTTAAAACCTGTCCATTTTGACCTCTTCCCTCAGGTATTCTATCTATATAATTCATTCCGCTAGTAACTTTACCCCATACTGTATATTTTCCATCTAAAAAAGGAAGTTCATCATAACAAATAAAAATTGACTATCTGCAGAGTCAGGATCATTTGCTCTAGCCATTGAAACAATACCTCTTTCATGCTTGATATCGTTAAACTCAGCTTTTAAATTTTTTCCACTTCCACCTGTTCCATTACCATTAGGATCACCTCCTTGTGCCATAAAACCTGCAATTACCCTATGAAATGTAAGTCCATCATAAAAACCACTTTCTGCAAGCTCTACAATTCTTTTTACTGTTTTAGGAGCTTTATCAGTAAAAGTCTCTATAACTACAACACCTTTATCCAAAACCATATGAAGAGTTGGAGAAGAGGTAGCACTTAATTTTGTACAAAATAGAATAAAAAAACAATAAATAAATACATTAAAAAAAAATTTCATATTAACTCCTTTTTTTCTTGAACATTTTTAATACATTTTTTGGAACGAAATTTCTTATTTCACCATTGTGATAAGCTACTTCCTTTACAAATCTAGCTGAAGTTAGTTGTAAACTTTCTGATGCCATTAAAAAAATAGTTTCAATATTAGGTTCAAGTTTAGCATTCATTCCTGCCATTTGAAATTCATATTCAAAATCTGCTACAGCTCTTAAACCTCTTATTATTACTTGAGCATCAAACTTTTTAGCATGTTCTACTAATAAATTGTCAAAACCAACAACTTTAATAGCACAATTTAACTTTTCTTTTTTCAAGCACTCTTCAATCATCTCAATTCTTTCATTAATTTTAAAGTATGGTTTCTTATGAATATTTTCCGCCACACTTATGATTAATTTATTCACTATATGAGAAGCTCTAATAATAATATCAAGATGACCAAATGTAATTGGATCAAATGTTCCAGGATAAATTCCTGTTATATATTTTTTATTCATTTTCTTCTAGTTTAGCTACAGATACAACTCTCTCTTTTTCAGAGACATTGAACAATGTTACACCTTGTGTTTGTCTTCCGGCTATTCTAACATCGTTAACAGGACACCTAATTAATTGCCCATTATTTGTTACCAACATTAATTGATCGTTTTCTTTAATAGGAAATGATGCTATTATCTCTTTACCATTTCGTTGACTTAATTGCATATTTGCAATTCCAAGCCCTCCTCTATTACTTTTTCTATACTCATATGCAGAACTTCTTTTACCAAAACCTTTATAAGTGACACTTAAAAGGAATTCTTCATTATCTTTAAACTCATTAATCTTATCTTTACTAACATTTATTTCATCAATTTGTTCATCCTTTCTTTGTGCAGAAGAAATCTTTAAATACTCATCTCTTTCATTAACATTAAAATTAATTCCATTTAAAATAGCAAGAGAAATAACAGCATCTTTTTCAGTCAGTTTTATACCTCTTACACCTACTGATGACCTTCCAGAGAAAACCCTTAAATCTTTACAAGAAAATCTGATACACTTTCCTAATCTAGTTGAAAGAAAAATATCATCAGTTTCAGAACATGTAACAACGTTAACAAGCATATCATCACTGTTTAACTTCATTGCAATTTTTCCATTTACATTAATGTTATGAAAATCAGTTAATTTATTTCTTCTTATGTTACCCTTCGAGGTAGCAAAAATTATATTTTTTTGATCAATATCATAAGGCATTGTAGTTGTAATTTTTTCACCAGATCTCAGCGGCAATAAATTAACAAGAGCTTTACCTTTTGAAGTTGGACTCCCAATTGGTAGCTTATATGTTTTAATTTTATAAACCAAACCTTGCGAAGAAAAGAATAAAAGAGGTGTTAGGGTATTAACAACAAAAACTTCATTTACAAAATCTTCTTCTTTTGTAGTCATCCCAGATCTTCCTTTCCCTCCTCTTTTTTGGGATCGATATGAATTTAAAGGTACTCTTTTTATATAACCAGTATTTGTTAGAGTAACAACCACTTCTTCAGATCTTATTAAAGATTCATCATCTATAGTCTCTTCATTTTCTGATATTTCTGTTTTTCTATCAGAATTTATTTTACTTTTTATTTCAAGCAATTCTTTTGACAAAACTTCATTTAGTTTTGATTTTGATGATAAAATTGATAAATATTCTTCTATTAGTTTGACGCATTCTTTTAAATTCTCTGTGAGTTTATTTCTTTCCAGACCTGTAAGCTTACTTAATCTAATTTCTAAAATTGACTTAGCCTGGGCCTCTGATAGTTTAAAATATCCATTTTCTATTAATTTTTCATCTTCATCTTTAATAAAGTCAACAATGAAAGAATCATCTGGAATTTTCCATTTTTCAGTTATTAAACTATTTTTAGCCTCATTCGTATCTTTTGAATTTCTAATTATTGTTATAATTTTATCAATATTTTCTATTGCAATGGATAGTCCAAGCAATAAATGAGCCTTATCTCTAGTCTTATTAAGATGAAACTTTGTTCTTTTAAATATTATATCTTTTCTAAATTTAGTGAATAGATTTAAATATCGTCTTAAATTTAAAAGCTCCGGAATCCCATTATTTAATGCAAGTAAATTTATTCCAAAACTAGTTTGAAGTGGTGTAAACTTAAATAATTGATTTAAAACTACATCAGCTTGTATATCTCTTTTAGATCTATGACAACCCTTACACCCTCTCTATTAGACTCATCTCTTAACTCTGCAATACCCTCAACAACTTTTTCCTTAGCAACCCTCGCAAGATTTTCTATTAAATATGATTTTTTTACTGAATAAGGAACTTCACTTATAATTATTGACTCTTTACCCTTTTTTGATGTTTCGATAGATGTTTTTGCGCGAATCATTATTGATCCTTTACCTTTTAGGTAAGCATCTCTTATACCAGATTTCCCTATTATCAATCCTCCAGTTGGAAAATCTGGACCTTTTACTATATCTAAAAGCTCTTCCTCGGTAACATTTGGATTATTTATTATTTCACAGCATGCATCAATAATTTCATTTGGACAGTGAGGTGGAATCTTAGTTGCCATTCCTACTGCAATACCTTCAGAACCATTTATAAATAAATTTGGAAATTCAGCAGGTAAAACTACTGGTTCTACTGCAGAGCCGTCATAATTTTCTCTAAATGAAACCGTTTCATTATCAATATCATTTACCAGAAAATTTGATATTATGGAAAGTTTAGCCTCTGTATATCTCATAGCAGCAGCTGAATCACCATCCATTGAACCAAAATTTCCTTGCCCTTCAATTAAAGGTACACGCATACTAAAATTCTGAGCCATTCTAACCATTGCATCATAAATTGCTGAGTCTCCATGTGGATGATATTTACCCATTACATCACCAACAATTCTCGCAGATTTTCGTGACGGTTTTCCTGAAGTATACCCAGACTCATTCATAGCATATACAATTCTTCTATGAACAGGTTTAAGACCATCACAGACGTCAGGTAAAGCCCTGAAACAATTACACTCATAGCGTAATCCAGGAAAGAGTTTTCCATTTCTTTCTCTATGAATATGCTATCTTTTTCTTTAAAAGCTCTGGATTTTCAGGTTTACTATCGTCAATCATAATGAATTTTATTAAAAGGGTACGTCATCCTCAATATCAAATGTTTCAGTAGGTGAATTGTTTGATTTATTATTAGTTGAATTTTCAACATTCGGAGAATTTAAAGCGGGACTATCGCTTTTAGAATCTAACATCTTAAATTCCGAGTTATAATTAGTAAGATGAATTTCTGTTGAAAACTTTTCAATCCCTGCTTGATCGGTATATTTATTTGTTCTCATTTGACCCTCTAAGTATACTTGAGAACCTTTTTAACATAATTTTCTATAACTTGAGCTAAACCTTTTGAGAAGACAACAATTCTATGCCACTCAGTTTTTTCTTTTTTTTCATTAGTATTCTTATCATTCCAGGACTCACTAGTAGCAATAGAAAAGCGAGCTATCTTATTTCCATCTTGCGAGACTCTAATTTCAGGGTCAGAACCTAACCTTCCAACTAAAATAACTTTATTAACTGTACCTGTCATAAAAAATAAAAATTATCATATCATAATTAATTTAAATAAAATATAAATCTTAAAAAAAAAGTTAAGGAAATGAAAAAAAATAATTACATTAAAATTGTAGGTGCTCGGCAGCATAATCTTAAAAATATTAATATTGATATTCCAAAAAATAAATTTGTAATTATCAGTGGATTATCGGGTTCAGGTAAATCATCACTAGCATTTGACACAATTTATGCTGAAGGACAAAGAAGGTATGTTGAAAGTTTATCTTCTTATGCTAGACAATTTTTAAATATGATGGAAAAACCTGAGGTTGATCATATTGAAGGCTTATCACCATCAATTTCTATAGATCAGAAAACTACTTCAAAAAATCCAAGATCAACTGTAGGTACTGTTACCGAAATATATGATTATATGAGAGTTTTATTCGCCCGAATAGGAATTCCATATTCTCCAGCAACAGGCAAAGAAATAAAGTCAATGAGTGTTCAAGAGATTGTTGATGAATTTTTAAAATTTGATCAAAGTTCAAAGTTTTATCTTATTTCCCCAGTTGTGAATAATAGAAAAGGTGAATTTAAAAAAGAGCTTAAAGATTATATTAAGAAAGGATTTATAAGATTTATTATTGATGATGAGTATTATGAATCTGATAATTTACCTAATTTAAGTAAAAATAATAAACATAATATTAAAATTGTAGTAGACAGATTACAACCTAACCAAAATTATAAAAATAGAATAGCTGAATCTATTGAAACTGCTTTAAATCTTTCAGATGGGGTAATTTATTTTCATGATGTAGAAAAAAAAAAGATTATATTTTTCCTCAAAATTTTCCTGTCCGGTATCTGGCTTTACTATCGAAGAAATTGAACCAAGATTATTTTCTTTTAACAGTCCCAATGGAGCCTGCCCAAATTGTGATGGTTTAGGTTATATAGAAAAATTCGATCCGTCTTTAATTATTGGCAACCCAGAATTATCAATGTCCGAAGGTGTTATACTTCCATGGAATAAAAGTAATTCTTTTTATACCGAGTTAATAAATGAAGTTTGTGATATTTATTCAATCAATTCCAATAAAAAATGGAGAGATTTATCTAAAGAACAAAAGGAATTAATTCTTTACGGTGATGGTTCTGAAATTTTTGTAAGAGGAGGATTTTCAGGGTGGAGTTATAATAAAAGATTCTTTGGTGTAATTGGTTTTCTTGAAACAAAAATAAAAAAATTAGATGTATGGCAAAGAGATGAACTAAATAAATATCTTAGCAAATTTTCATGTGAAGATTGTTTAGGTACAAGATTAAAAAAAGAAGCTTTAACAATTAAAATTAATAAAAAAAATATTTCTGAGATTACTGAACTCTCTATAGAAAATGCACTCAAATGGTTTGAAAGTTTAAAAGAAACCCTCACGACAATATCAAATAGAAATTGCGGATAAGATAATTAAAGAGATAACTGATAGAATATCATTTTTAAATAATGTAGGACTAAATTATCTTCAATTATCTAGAAGCTCAACAACTTTATCAGGAGGAGAAAGTCAACGTATAAGACTGGCATCACAAATTGGGTCAGGACTCACTGGAGTACTTTATGTTTTAGATGAACCCTCGATAGGTTTGCATCAAAGAGATAATAAAAAACTTATAAGTACTTTAAAAAAGCTTAGAGACCTTGGTAATTCTGTAATAGTAGTTGAACATGATGAGGAAATGATGATGGAATCAGATTATATAATTGATATTGGTCTTGGTGCAGGAGTGAATGGTAATTAGTAGTAGCAAAAGGACGACCAAAAGAAATTCAAAAAAATAAAAAAAGTTTGACTGGAAAATATCTATCGAAAAATTTTAAAATAAGTTTTCCAAAGAAAAATATTAGCCAAAAAAATATATTGAAATCTTAGGAGCGAAGGGAAATAATCTAAAAAACCTTAATATAAAGTTCCCACTAGAACATTTTATTACAGTATCAGGTGTTTCTGGAGGAGGTAAATCTTCACTTGTAATTGAAACTTTTTTAAAGCTTTATCTAAAAAGTAAATAATTCAAATCACCAACCACTAGAATATAAGGAAATTAAGGGATATGAATTTATCGATAAAATAATTGAAATTGATCAAAGTCCAATAGGTAGGACTCCAAGATCAAACCCAGCAACTTATACAGGATGTTTTAGCTTTATAAGAGATTGGTATGCACAATTACCAGAATCAAAATCTAGAGGTTATAAACCAGGTCGTTTTTCATTTAATGTCAAAGGTGGAAGGTGTGAAAACTGTCAAGGTGATGGTGTTAATAGAATTGAAATGCATTTTCTTGCTGATGTATTTGTAAAGTGTGATCTTTGTAAAGGTAAGAGGTTCAATAGGGAAACATTAGAGATTAAATTTAAAAATATGAGTATCCACGATGTGTTGAATATGACTGTTGAAGAAGGGTTGGATTTTTTCAAAGCAATACCCTCAATATCAAATAAGCTAGAAACACTTAAAAAAGTTGGGTTGGAATATATTAAAATTGGTCAATCCGCAACCACATTGTCAGGTGGAGAAGCACAAAGAATAAAGTTAGCTAAAGAATTATCCAGACGTTCAACAGGAAAAACTCTTTATATTTTGGATGAACCAACCACAGGGCTTCATTCACATGATGTAAAAAAACTTTTGGAGATTTTACATAAATTTGTTGATAATAAGAATACCGTAATTGTGATAGAACATAATATGGATGTTATAAAGAATTCTGATTGGATAATTGATCTTGGTCCAGAGGGAGGAGATAGAGGAGGAAATATTTTATTTGAAGGTACAGTGGATGAATTAATAAAAGAAAAGGATAATGAGACGGCTAAATGTATCAAAAAATAAGTTTATTTATTATAGACCAAAGACTTTAGCCTTTTCATAAAGCCTATCAGTTTCAGATATATAAATACCTTTACTTATATATCCACCAACATAAAGTTCTCTTATGGCTAACATTTCTTCCTCAATAGCCACCAACACATCTACAAATTCATTATCATCATTAATCTTAATTTCTTTTCTATCAATTATTTCCTCTAAATTTGGTTTTAATGTATTTCGTTTTGGAATATCACTTTTTTTTGTTTTAAACAAAAATATTAAAAATAACAAAATACATAAAAAAAATAGTCCAGCTAAAACACTAAGATAAAATGTACTATTCAGATAAGGGCAAAATGTTCTAGATTTAATTTTTCTAAATAATATTTTATTTTATCTTCCATGCGCATATCAACATATAGTGTTTGATTTATTTTTTAAATACATTATATTGATTTTATGGTTTTTATCAATCTATATAATATAGCAAAAAAACAAATTAATAAATCTTCTTTTAAGCAAAAAAATATTATTTCATTTCAAGCATATGAAATGCTTAAGCAATATGTTGTTAAAGGTTTGGTCAATGCTGATGTTTTAGATAGTGCATATCCTAAAAATACAAGACTAAAAGTACTTAAGAATGTTTCTCAAAGGTCAATGCATACATTTTATAAATTATCTGATAAATATTCTAAAAACAAAAAAGGTGTTCTATCTCAAGGTATTAATGACGATTATTACCTATTTCATAAAAAAAATTATCCCCAAAAGCCAAAGATTTACTTAAAAAAATAGAGAATGACCATCCTCGCTATGAAAATATAGATAAGATAATCAAAAAGTATTCAACCTAAATTATTTTTTTCTATATACACCCATTCTTACTTTTTTTGCTACACTTTCAAGAAATTTTGCTACCTTTTCATCTGAATTTAAAGTAACTAGTTCTTTAATTACCTCATCTATGAATGCTCCTATGGCTATATAAGAATTTATTTTTTTCTCCCTGCACTCTGATCTAGCTTTTGATACAATTAACGATGCAATTTTCTTTTCTTTATTTTCACTCATATTCTATTTTATTTTGACTTTTGGTATATCACACCAATTTGTAGTATAGCAAGCAGAACGAAAGGCAGATTTCATTTGCCAACTTACTCTTGGCTCTTTATCCGTATAAAAAAATCGGTGATCAGAATTAGCTAATAACCTTATTTTACCTTCTCCAAACTTTTTATTTATCTTTTCAATAACATTCATTAGTTTTATTTCATTCTTTACAGTTGTATTTTTTAACTTATCTCCAATTAAAGATTGTTGAATTTCTTTTCTTTGAGAAAAATCAGATAATATTATACCTACCTTATTATAAGCAAAGGCCTTTACATATAAAAATTTTAATATATCTTTTGATATTTTCCAAATTAGTCTTATGTCACATGTTGCTTCAAGTAATTTGTAAGTTTTTGAATTACTATAAATCTTTTCATCATATCTTGAGGTTTTCAAAAAAACTGTTATTGATCTACAAAACAAATTACTTTTTATAAGTTTTATAACCGCTTTATGAACATATACTATCAAAGCCCTATTGATATGTTCATAATCATAAATTTTACTTCCAAACGAACGTGAAACACAAATAGATTTTTTTACAGGAAGTTCTTTTTCTATTTGGTAACATTTAATATTACGAAGCTCGTAAATAGTTTTTTTAATAAGAATTCCTTTTTCTTTTTTTATAAAGTCTTCGTTTGAATCTCTTAGGTTAAGAGCACTTTTAATATTATTATTAACAAGAAAATTTGATAACCTATTACCTACTCCCCAAACATCAGCTACTTTTGTATTTTTTAAAACATAATCTAAATCTTTATCAGACTTTATCTCTAAAACATTAGAGTATTTAAATTTAATGTTTTTATAGTTACTTTTTTTTTTAATAACTCTATTAGATATTTTGCAAGAGTCTTAGTCTTTGCAATTCCAATACTAACAGGAATACCAACCCATTTAAGTATTTTTTTTGCTATTTCTGAACAAATAATTTCATTTTTACTTTTATTATTTAAGTAAAAAAAGGCTTCATCAATTGAATAAACCTCAACCTCTAAAAATTTTTTTTTTAATATACTCATAATTCTATCCGATATATCTGCATAGAGTGAATAATTTGAAGATAGAACTTCTATTTGAAGATTTTTAGTAATTTTTTTTATCTTAAAGAACGGTTCACCCATAGTGATACCTAATTCTTTTGCTTCATTAGACCTAGATATAACACAACCGTCGTTATTTGATAAAACCACAACAGGTTTATTTTTTAACTCTGGAGAAAATAACCTTTCACAAGATACATAGAAATTATTACAATCAAGAAGAGCAATCATAATTCTTAAACTAAACTATGTATAGTATAAGTAACTATTCCCCAAATTATTGTATCTGAATTAGAGTTTAACCGTATATCTGGATAGTTTTTATTTTCTGATTTTAAATAAAAATCTTTTTTTATTTTATCTTTTACTAGTTTTTTTACTACGAGTTCACCATCAATCGAGGCGATTACAATTGATTGTCTAACTGGAATAAGCGATCTATCAACAACTAATATATCATTATCAAATATTCCAACATTTATCATTGAGTCACCAGAAACTCTGACAAAAAAAAGTAGATTCCTTATTTTTTATTAAATGTTTGTCTAAATTTAACTTCTCCTCTATATAATTTTCTGCAGGAGAAGGAAAACCAGCTGCAACAGTTAGAATATTTTTATTATTAATCATTATTTGATTATAAGAACAAAAGTAGAACTTTCAAGCTAATTTATAAGACTCTTTATATCTTTTAATATACAAACCTCATTAACAGGCTTATCCCACCGTATTCTACTAAATCGAGGAAATCTAAGTGCTACTCCAGATTTATGTCTATCTGAGTGATTAATATTGTCAAATGAGATCTCAACTACTAATGTTGATTTCAAGGACCTAACTGGTCCAAAACGCTCAAGCGTATTATTTCTGACCCATTTATCAAGTTGATTTAATTCTTCATTACTAAAACCAGAGTAAGCCTTACCGATAGGGACTAACTTATCAAAAGCATTATCAACCCAACATCCAAATGTAAAGTCAGAGTAGAAAGATGATCTTTTTCCATGTCCCCTCTGCGCATACATAAGAACAAAATCAATTGTATATGGTTCTTTTTTCCATTTAAACCAACTATTAGCAACTCTACCTTTTTCATACTTTGTAACTATTCTTTTTATCATTAAACCCTCAATATGATTATTAAGCGTGGAAGCCATTAAACATTCAAGTTCTTTCCATTTTGAAAAATTAATTGATGGAGAAAAGGTGATATTATCTTTATTAATTTTAGATATAAATTTGCTAAGTAAATCTTTTCTTTTATTAAGATTCATGTTTGTACATTTTTTTCCTTTGAAATAAAGAATATCGTAAGCAATAAAATGAGCTGGAAGTTCATTTAATATCTTATTAGTAATTTTTTTTCTTCTAATTCTTTTTTGTAAAATATTAAATGGAAGTATTTTATTTTCTTTTTTTATAACTAATTCTCCATCGATAATATAATTATCATTTAAATTAAATTTTAAGTCAGGAAAGGAGTCAGTAATATCTTCACTATTTCTAGAAAATAATTTAAATGTTGAAGAAACGATCATCTGAGCTCTAATTCCATCCCATTTATACTCAGCTACAAAATCACTTGGATCCTCTAAAAAAATCTTATTATCTATTGATTTAGCTAGCATAAATGAATGAAATAAATCTTCTTTTTTCAAACCTTTAGGCAAATTTGCTCCGAGCAACCATTCAAAAAATCAAAAAAAGGATAGGTGAAACCGTGCCACACCTCTTCTATTTCAATAGAGCTTCTATTACCAAAAGCTACTAAGGATTCGCGAACCAAACCATTTGAAACCCCTACTCTCAACCCACCAGTAATAATTTTAATTATTGTATAAATCTGAGATGATGTTGATGAATTAAAAATATTTTCAAGTTTTTCAAGTACTGTTTTTTTATCATCAATAAAAAAAATATTATTCATAAAATCAGATAGGTTTAAGTTCAAATTAGGAGACTTATTTTTTGGCCATAATAATGATATTGTCTCAGCAATATCTCCGACATAATCATAAGATAACTCAAACAATTCTGGTGGTATTTTATTCTTAATTAAATTTTTTAAATCATTTAATTGTATATTCTTTTTTTTTATTGAATTAGTTATTATTGATAATGTCCAGCCTCTGTCATTGGAATTGGCTTGCTCAAAATATTCATTTAATAACTTAATTTTTATTTTCTTTGAAGAATTTAGTAGTAATTTATCCAGTAGTATTGAAAGATTATTCATACTCATCTTCATATCCCAATAAGTTTAGAGCTTTGGCCTCAAAACCTAGTTTATTTAATTGAAAAACTAAAGCCTCTTCTCTTCCATGCGTGACAAGAACTTTATGTGGATTATTTTCTTTTGTAGTAAGTAGAATATCATTCCAATCTGCGTGATCAGAAATAATTAAGGGTAGCTGTATATTTTTCTGTTTAATTCTTTGCCTTATGTTCATCCAGCCTGAAACAATACCTTTAATTGGATTTTTAAATTTTCTTGACCATTTATCATGAATTGCTGAAGGAGGACATAAGATAATTTGGTTTTTTAACTCGGAGAGATTCAAATCACTTGTACTTTTTACTTTTCCTATATTTATACCTTGTGAAACATAATAATCTGTAATTTTCACTAATGCACCATGAAGATAAATGGTGTCGTCATATCCAGCATCTCTTAAAAGTGACAGGATTCTTTGACACTTTCCAAGTGCGTAAACGCCAATTAAATGTGGTTTTTCATTATTTTTATTAACCGACTCTAATAATTTCTTTATTTCATCTTTATCAGATGGATGTGAAAAAATAGGCAAACCAAATGTGGCTTCTGTAATGAATATATCACATTTTTTATTTTGATAACCCTTACATGTTTTGTCTTCAACTCGTTTATAATCACCTGAAATTAAAACTTTACATCCATTATATTCAATTAAAATTTGTGAGCTACCAAGAATATGACCTGCTGGTATGAACGTAATTACAATATTATTAATTGTTAATGGACTATTATAATTAATTACCTGGAAGTTAGTACAATAGTTTTTTGCATATCTTATTTTCATTATTTCAATTGTTTCCTTTGTACCCAATATGGAATGATTGTTTGGCCTAGCATGATCTGTATGAGCATGAGTTATTAAAGCTTTTTTAACTGGATACAAAGGGTCAATATAAAAATCTCCAGGTATACAATAAAGTCCTTCTTTTTTCTTAATCAACCAATTAGCATTTGTTAATTTCATAACTAAATATATATTAACTATTTAAAATTTTGTAATGTCAGAAGATAAATTTCAAGAAAATCTTAACAAATTGATTTCTATTCAAAACTGGGAACTTTATGACTATCAGAAAGATTTTTTAAATAATATAAATAATCAAGAATTTAAGCAGTTTCTTATATTTTCCGAAACAGGTACCGGAAAAAGTATAACAACTTTTTTACCGTTTTTTGTTTACAGACTTAGTAAAATAAATAAAAAATTAATTTATATTGCTCCTTTAAAGGCATTAGTTAACGACATTTATAAGAATTTAAATAGTTTAATTAAAAATCTAGATATAAAGACAAATTTACAAAAAAGAACTGGTGATGAGTCTTATAAAGTAAAAAAAGATCAATTATTTATCCAACCTGATATAATTCTTACCACACCAGAGTCTTTGGCTATTCTTTTTACAAAGAAAGAATCAAAAGAAATTTTCCTAAATATAGATTATCTTGTTATTGATGAGTTATCTGAAATAATAAATACAAAAAGAGGTGATCAATTAATTCTACTTTTGAGTAGAATATTAAACCTAAATAATAAAATAAAAATAATATCTTCTTCCACTCATGTAAAAAATAAGTCCTATCTTGAAAATTGGATATCAATAAATGGCAAAACTAAAATCATTAAAAATAATTTTGAAAAAAAATTAGAAATTAATCTTTTATATTCAAAAAAATTACCAAATTCTGGCCATTCTTGTGATCACGTTTTAGAAGAAATTTATCAAATCTTAAAGAGAAATAGAACAATTATTTTCGTAAATACAAGAGCACAAGCAGAGATACTATTTATAAAAATTACTAAAAAATACAAAGATTTAAAATTTGCTATTCATCATGGGTCGTTGTCAAAAAAATTAGATTAGAAACTGAAGAAAATATGAAAAATAATCAAGTTGATGCTATCATAAGTACATCATCACTTGAAATGGGGATAGATTGGGATACTATTAGTCAAATAATAAATATTGGAACACCAAAAGGTATCAACAGATTGGTTCAAAGAGTTGGCAGATCAAATCATAATTACTACAGTGTACCTAAAGCTTACATAGTACCAACAAATAAACTTGAATATTTTGAATGTCAGGCATGTATAAATCTTATTAAAAGAAAAAAATAAGATTTAATTGAAGAGAAAATAGGATCAAATGACGTTTTATGCCAGCATTTACTCATTCTTTCATGTATGTATGGTTTTAAATCCAAAAGTTTATTTAAGGAAATAATTAAAACTTATCCTTACCAAAATTTAGATTATACTTATTTTTTAGAAGTTGTTTCATTTGTATTTGACGGTGGCTACATTTTGAATAATTACAATAAATGGACAAAATTAAAAAAAGATAGTCACAATATTTATAGAGTTAATGATGAAAATAATAAAAGAAATATTATAATGAATATTGGAACAATTGTTGATACCTCGAATATTAGAGTGATGGCTTGGTAAAAAGATACTTGGTGATGTAGACCAAAACTTTTTAAATTTTATTAAAAAAGGTGATTGCTTCAGTTTTCTGGTATCTCTGTTGAGTGTATAAATATTTCCGCTGATGAAATTAGAGTTAAAAAAGTTAAAAAAAAAACATTGAATGTTCCAGTTTATTGGGGTGGAAGCTTATCTTTAACTAAAGATCTGACAAATGAAATTCTAAAAATTTTCGAATATAATCAATTTGAAAATTATCCTATTAATTTACAAAATTTTTTAAAAAATCAAGAGGATAAGTCAACTTTACCCAAACAAAACTTAGTTTTAATAGAATCCTTTCCCTATAAATCAGGTAGTTATTTAGTAATACATACTTTTAGAGGTAGACAAGCTAATCAAACCATTTCAAATCTATTAACAAGAACTTTAATTGATAATGGTTACATACCATTAAATTATATTCTTAACGATTATTCTTTAGGTATATTCATTGATTCAAAGGTAAGAAATTTGAAGGAAATTATTTCAATTTTTTTAATACTAAATTTGATAACCTTAATCTTATGGAAACACATTTAGCAAAAAAAATCTTTAAAGAAATTACTTATATAAGCGGCTTACTTCCAAAAAATTCAATTAAAAAAGAAACAAACTATATTAGTAGTGATAATATTTTTGATACTTTAATAAAATATCAACCATCACACATATTACTTAAAATTACAGAAGAGGAAGTTAAAAAAAATTTCTCACAAATTGGAGAAATTAAAAGTTTTTTTTTTGAACTTGAATATAAGTGTATTTCACTAAAATCTTGTTCTGAGTTTTCATGGACTCTCATAAGTGAAAAACCAAAACTAAAAATTCAAAGTCCCATATAATCAAAATGAATACACTAGAACTTATTTTGGACAAAAAAAAAGTTTTTTTTCACGAACTGGGTGGAGTCTACTTAGATGAACTTGAAATATTAATTGTATCGGATCTTCATTTGGGAAAAGGTATAAGTATGGCAAAAGATGGTTTTAATATACCTCCTTTTGATATTGATGATACTTTGTCTAAACTTGAAAATATTATAAAATTCTTCTCACCAAAAAAAGTTATTACTTTAGGAGATAATTTTCATGAAAAAGATTCTTTAAAAAAAATTCATAAGGATTCTCTATTAAAGATAAATCTATTAACAGAAAAATATAACTTTCTTTGGATAGCGGGGAATCATGATAATTGTTTGAAAGGTAAAAATTTACTCTCCGGAAAATCACATACCTTCTATAAAATTGACAGGTATGAATTTAGACATATTAAAACAACTCAAGAGAAAGACTATATATTTGAATTTTCTGGTCATTATCATCCTAAGTGTTTATTAAAATATAATGGTTCATCATATAACTATAAATGTTTTATCTTAGGAAAAAATTTTTGTATTCTTCCTTCTTTCGGAACTTATACCGGTGGATTAGATGTAGAATCAGAAGCTCTTAAAGGAGTTCTAAAAATAAAAAAATAGATTTAATAGTAATAGGAAAGAGAAATATCTTAAAAAAAAAATTAAAAAATGATTCCACTTAAAGATGAAAATCCAACAAATAACAAAAGTTATATAAGATTAATAATTTTAATTATTTGTAGCTTAATTTTTTTGTTCCAATCATTTGGAGGAATAAATAATTTTTTAATAAGTTATTTTGGATTTAAACCAATAAGTTTGATTGATTCATCAGGAATTGAAACATTTAGTCCTTTTTTAACAATTTTTACATCAATGTTTATGCATGGGGGCTGGCTTCATTTTTTAGGAAACATGTTATATTTATGGATTTTTGCAGATAATGTCGAGGATGTATTAGGACATAAAAAGTTTCTTGTATTCTATGTACTTTCTGGAGTTTTTGCATCACTCTCACAATTTATTTTGATATAAATTCACCAATTCCTATGATTGGTGCCTCAGGAGCAATTGCTGGTGTTTTAGGTGCATATTTTTATTTATTTCCAAAAGCAAAGGTTTTAGTATTGATACCTTTTATAATTTTCTTCACAATCAGAGTACCTGCTAATATTCTACTTTTGTTTTGGTTTTTTTATCAGTTTATTAATATTAATGATGAACAATCAAGTGTGGCTTGGATTGCGCATATTGGAGGCTTTATTTTTGGATTAATTTATGTTGTTACAACAGGAGCTAAAAAATTTGAATCAAAAACAGGAAAATCTATTTTTTTAAAAAATAGGAAAGGACCTTGGGACTAATCTCTAAGTAATTTTAAAATTTCTTTTTTATTTTCATTTAAATCTGGAGCAGATTCAGCTACTTTTTTATCTTTAGAGAAGTTAAACTTTAATGGATTTCCTGGTAATTTTAATTTTTTTATAAACCTATCTTTATAATCAATAATCATATTCCTATAATTTACTTGAGGGTTATCAATTAAGTCACTAATATTATTGATTTTTGCAGATGGCACACCTTTTTCCCTAAATTTTTTAAGCCAATAAGAAGCTTTATTTTTTTTTTAAGATATTTTCTATTCTAATTCTTAATTTTTTATATTTTTATTACGATTCAAGTTTGAATTAAAAATTTTCATTCTTAGCATTTCCTCATCATTAATTGCTTCACAAAAATTTTTAAAAAGTTTTTCGTTACCGATTGCGATTACGATTTTTTCATTTAGTGTATCAAATGATCCAAAAGGAGTTATTGAAGGATGATCTGTTCCAAGTGGAAAAGGATTTTTTTTTTCAACAGAGTACCTTGCAATAGCATTTTCTAGAATAGCAACCTGACAGTCCAACATACTTAGATCTAGCTTTGACCCTATATTTAACTCGATTTCTAAGAATTAACTGACTTAAAACTCCTATCACACAAAATAAACTTGCTGTAATATCTCCTATTGAAGTTCCTACTCTTGCAATATTTTTCTTATCTGTTCCTGTAATACTCATTACCCCTCCAATTGCTTGAACGATAATATCATAAGCAGGAGCGTTGTTTAGTGGACCAGTTTCACCAAAGCCACTAATCTTACTATGAATTAATTTAGGATAATTTTTATTTAGATATTTCCAACTAAAACCAAATTTCTCTAGAACCCCTGGCTTATAATTATCAATCAATACGTCGGCTTTTTCTAATAGTTCACTAAAAATTGATTTATCTTTATTATTTTTTAAATTTAGAACTATACTTTTTTTACCTCTATTTAAAGAAACAAAATAACAGGATTTTTATTAATAAATGGGCCAAATTTTCTTGAATCATCTCCATCTGGTTTTTCTATCTTTATTATCTTTGCACCTAGATCACCTAAGATTGAAGTTGCAAAAGGTCCGGATAGCACACTAGTCATATCAAGAACTATTAACCCACTAAGTGGCATTTTTTCTTTTTTAGTCACCAATTTATTCCCAAAAAACTTGCGATTTTTTACAATTAAAACTAACTTAAAATTATGAATTTTGATCAGTTTAACGAAAAATCAAAGTTATTAATTAATGAAGCTCAAAATAAAGCAATATCATTAAATCATCAACAAATATTACCATTACATTTACTTTATAGTATTTTGAATGATGAAAATGATCTAATTTTTGATCTTTTCAATGAATTAAAGATTGATATTCATAATATCAAAAATAAAATATTAAGTAATCTTAATATTCTAACATCTGTTACAGGAAAAAATTTAAATATTTTTTTTTCAAATGAATTAATTAATATACTTGATCAATCAAAAAATATTAAAAATGAATTTAACGATAAATTTATTTCACCAGAAATATTACTTTATTCAATTATAGTATTAAACACATTGAGCTTACAAAATATAATTGAGGAATTTAATCTAAATGCTATAGAATTTAAGAAAATAATATTAAAAATAAGAAATGGTAAAACAATAGATAATAATACTACAAATATACAAAATAATAATCTAAAGAAATTTTCTATAGATGTTACAAATCTTGCTAAAACAGGAAAGCTTGATCCAGTTATTGGAAGAGAAGATGAAATAAGAAGAAGTATTCAAGTTTTATGTAGAAGAACTAAAAATAACCCAATCCTTATTGGAGAGCCAGGAGTAGGAAAAACAGCGATAGTCGAAGGATTAGCTCATCGAATAATAAATAATGATGTTCCCGATTCCCTAAAAGATAAAAGAGTTATTTCCCTTGATTTAGGAGCATTAGTCGCAGGTGCAAAATTTAGAGGTGAGTTTGAAGAAAGACTAAAATCAATTCTTTTAGAAATTAGTCATAACCAAGATTCTATTATTCTTTTCATTGACGAAATTCATAACTTAGTTGGAGCTGGCAAAGCTGAAGGTGCAATGGATGCATCAAATCTTCTAAAACCAGCGCTAGCAGAGGTGAATTACATTGTATAGGTGCTACAACATTAAATGAATATAGAGAGAATATTGAAAAAGATGCAGCATTAGCAAGGAGATTTCAACAAATATTAGTTGAAGAGCCAACGAATGAGAATTCGATATCTATTCTCAGAGGACTAAAGGAAAAGTATGAAGTACACCATGGAGTAAAGATTCTTGACTCAGCAATCATATCAGCAGTTGAGTTATCGCAAAGATATATTAATGATAGATTTTTACCAGACAAAGCGATTGATTTAATGGATGAAGCAGCATCAAGGATTAGATTACAAATTGATTCAAAACCTGAAGAATTAGATCAAATTGAAAGGAAAGTTACTTCAAAATAAAATTGAGTTTGAAAGTCTAAAAAAAGAAAATGATAAAAAATCAGAAGAAAGAAGTGAAAAACTTCAAACAGACATTATAGAACTAGAAAATAATTTTAAAAAATTTAATGAGAATTGGAAGAATGAGAAAAATAGTATCATTGAAATTCAAAAGTTAAAAACTGAAATTGAAGAGAATAAAAATAAATTAAATATTTTGCAAAGAAATGGAAAATTATCAGAGGCTGGTGAGTTAGCTTATTCAAAGATACCAGAACTAGAAAAAAACCTTAGAAAGTTAGAATCTAATAAAAAACTAAAAACTATTCTAAGTAAAGAAGTTACGTCTCAAGAAATTGCAGAAGTTATTTCTAAAGCCACTGGTATCCCTATACAAAAAATGCTGGAGGGTGAAAAGGAAAAAATACTTAATATGGAAAAAGACTTGAAAGAAAGAGTAATTGGTCAGCATAAGGCTATTAGTACTATTTCAAAATGTATTTTAAGATCACGTGCGGGAATTCAAGACCCTAATAGACCCATGGGAATTTTTTTATTCTTAGGACCAACAGGAGTTGGTAAAACTGAACTAACAAAAGTCTTAGCTGATTATTTATTTGATAATCATAAATCACTTCTTAGGTTGGATATGTCTGAACTAATGGAAAAACATTCTGTATCAAAATTGATTGGCCCTCCTCCCGGTTATGTTGGTTTTGAATCAGGTGGACTTCTAACAGAATCGGTTAGAAGAAAACCATATCAAGTAATTCTTTTAGATGAAATTGAAAAGGCTCACTCTGATATTTATAACATTTTATTACAAGTATTTGATGAAGGAAGACTCACTGATTCACATGGCAGAACTGTAAACTTTAGAAATACATTAATCATAATGACTTCAAATATTGGTGCTGAAAATATTACTTTTTCCGAAGATCAAAAGAAAGAAATTGAAGTTTTTACTCAAGAAAAAATTAAAGATCAAATAAAAATTCACTTTAAGCCAGAATTCCTTAATAGATTAGATGATATAATTATATTTAATAGACTAACTAAGGAAGAAATGATTAAAATAGTTGATATTCAAATTAAAGATCTTGCACAAAAACTCAATGATAAAAAAATAAAAATTTCTTTTGAAGAAAGTGCTAAAAACTGGCTTGTAACAGAAGGTTTTTCAGCTGATTATGGTGCGAGACCATTAAAAAGAGTAATTCAGAGCTATGTAATAGATGAATTAGCTTCAAGTATATTATCAAACAAAATTTCAGAAGAAAAATCAATTAGAGTTTCTTCAGAAAGTAACGAATTGAAGTTTCACTATGAGTAACATTAATATTGGTTTCATAGGTTTAGGTATAATGGGCAAACATATAGCTAATTATTTATTAAAAATTTCAGACAATTTTTATATAGTTAAAAGAAAATCTAAAAATTCAAGAGACTTTATAAAAATTAATAAAAATAAATTAACTGTTTTAGATAATTATAAACAACTTGCTGAATTATCGAATATTATTATAACTTGCGTTGGTGATGATTTTGATTTGAAAAACATTTTCCTTGGGAAAAAAGGAATTATTTGTGGATTTAAAAAAAAAACTTTACTAATAGACCATACAACATCCTCGGAAAAAATATCTAGAGAAATTTATACGAAATGTTTAAAAAAAAAATGTTATTTTTTTGATTCTCCAATGAGTGGTGGAGAAATTGGTGCAAAAGAGGGAAAGCTTTCTTTGATGGTTGGAGGCTCACAAAATAAATTTAATGATTTAAAAAAATAACAAAATATTACTCGAAATCCTGCATTTATATGGGCTCAAGTGGAAGTGGTCAGTTAACAAAAATGGTTAATCAAATATTTGTTGCAAGTATTATTCAAGGTTTAGCTGAAGGTCTTACATTTGCTAAAGACAAAAAACTTAATATTGAAAAACTCTTAAAAGTCACTTCAGGCGGTGCAGGGCAATCGTGGCAATTAGAAAATAGAGGTTTAACTATGACGAAAAATAAATTCAATTTTGGGTTTATGAATAAATTAATGCTTAAGGATTTAAACTTAGTATCTGATAGTTTAGTAAATGTCAAAAAACTGCCTTTAACAATGCAAATTAAAAGATATTATAAGAAGTTAGTAAAACTAGGATACATGAATGATGATACATCAAGTCTTATAAGACTGCTGAAGTAAAAAGGAATCTTTATATAATATTTCAAGTTTATCAGAAATTGAGCTTTTTAAATAACTTATTCCTTCTCCAGAAATGGCTGAAATTCTTATACCGTTACTTTTAAAATTTTTATTATTATCTTCTAATAAATCAATTTTATTATTTACCTCCATAATTCTTGGATCATCATCTCTAATTCCCAACTCAAATAATATCTTAAGAACATCTTTTTTTGTAATAAATACTCATCATCTGATGAATCTCTAATATGTAGAATTAGATCTGAATTTACTATTTCATCCAAAGTAGATTTAAAAGCAGCAATTAAATTAGTTGGCAAGTCTCTAATAAAGCCAACTGTATCAACAAAAACTAAATTAAAATTATTTATTCTAGTTTTTCGAATAGTTGAATCTAAAGATGCAAAGAGCATATCTTTAGAGAGAACATTTGAGCGAGTTAAAAGGTTAAATAAAGTTGATTTACCTGAGTTTGTATAACCAACTAATGAAATTATTGGTATGTTATTTTTTATTCTTCTATCACGTTGAATATTTCTAATATTATCAATTTTTTTTATTTTTTTTTTTATTCTATTAATTTGTTCAGTTATCTGTCTTTTATCTGATTCAATTTGTTTTTCTCCAGGTCCACCCATAAATCCAGCCCCTCCTCTTTGTCTTTCAAGATGTGTCCAAGATCTAACTAATCTGCTCTTTTGAAACTGAAGACTTGCAAGTTTTACACTCAATTTACCTTCATTAGATTTAGCCCTCGAACCAAATATTTCTAAAATTAAGCCGGTTCTATCTATAACTTTACATTTTAAAGCATTTTCTAGATTTCTTTGTTGGATTGGTGATAAATTAGTATTTAAATATAATAACTGAGTTTTGAGATCATCAACTTTATTCTTCAGGATATTAACATATCCCTTATTTACGAAAGTATTAGAATTTATATTTAATAATCCAACTGAACTTGAATATTTACATTCTAAATTTATAGCTTCAACGAGATTTATTGCTTCTGAAAGTCTTTGAGATTTATTTACTCGATTGTTCTTTAGATAAGGATGAATTACAATAATTTCTTGATTAACCATTTATTTTTTTATTAATGTTATAAGTAAGTATTTCAGTAATCTCACCTATCTTCATCATATTAATTTTAATATCATTCACTTTTATAACTGGGAGAATTTTGACTGTCGTAGAAGTCAAAAAAGCTTCCTTACAACATTTAATATCATTTAAGGTAAATGCTTTTTCAATAATTTTTATATTTTGTTTTTTTGCTATTTGAATTATAACATCTCTGGTTACGCCTCCTAATATATGCTTAGACTTTGGATATGTTCTTATGGATCCATTTTTATCAACAATAAATGCATTGGACGTAGTTCCTTCAGTAATATAATTATTCTTAATTTGCCATGTTTCATAGTAACCTTGATTGAATGCTATTTGCTTCTCTAATATATTTGGAAGAAGTGATATAGATTTAACATCACACCGCCCCCATCTTAAATCTTCAGAAGTTCTTACTTTAACCCCTCTTTTAAATTTCTCAATCTTTCTTAAAGGCAAACAAAAGATCACAATATTTGGTGGAATGGCTTGAGAATATAAATGATTTCTTTTTGCCGTTCCTCTTGTAATTTGTATGTATATATATCCACTTTTAATTTTATTTAATTTAATCAACCTTTTAATTATTATTTTAAGTATATTTTTATTTGATAAAGGTGATGAAATTTTAAGAGAGAGCAGTGATTTATTTAATCTGGAATAATGTTTTTCAAAAAAAATTAACTTTTCATCTAAATATGAAATTAATTCATAAACGCCGTCACTAAAATTAAAGCCTCTATCCTCTACTGAAATTTTAGCATTATTTCTTCTTTCGAAGGAACCATTTACATAATAAGTTTCCATCAAAAAAAAATTCAATGTTTACTTCGGAAAATTTTTCAATTTCTTTAATTGAAGTTGGATCTGAAAATAAAATTAATTTATCTTTCACAAATATAGTAGTATGTTCATCTGGAAATATTAATTTATTATCTCTGACAATTCCTCCAAGTACAACCCCTTCAGGAATGGGAAGTTCAGAAATTTTCTGATCAGCAAATTTTGTTGTTGGTAATATTTCAATTTCCATAATTTCTCCTCTATCATCTCCAAAGTCATGAATTTCTTTAACCTTCCCTCTTCTTACATATTGTAAAATAGCTGATGTAGTAATATTACCAGGATTTATCATAACATCTAAATCAAGTTTTTTATTCAAATTCCTATAATTCTGATTTCCCACGATAGCTATTGATCTTTTGCAACCTAAATCTTTAGCTAAGATCGATGCAAAAATATTAACCTCATCATCATCAGTCACACTAATTATTACTTCCGCCTCATCAGCTCCAGCTTCTTTTAGTAGATTAATATCAAGAGCATCACCGCATAAAATTGTATTTTGACTGGAAAGGTTATTAGCAATCTTTTTTGTTATATTGATATCATTATCAATTATCTTACAACTAATATCAGGGTAATCTTTCTCAAGAATTTTTATTATGTTTAGCCCTATGTTTCCTGCACCAAGAATAATAATTTTTCTATTTTCTTGAAATTTAATTCCAAAAACTCTTAAGGCTCTTAATAAATCATTATTTCTTATACAAATATAAATATCATCTCCTGGATAAATTTCCATTTTTCCTGATGGTGTAATCAATTCATTATTTCTAAATATTGATAAAATTTTTACATCTAAGCCTGAAAAATACCTGGCAACATTCTTAAGGGAGTGTTAATTATTGGGCATGAACTATCAACAGAAATTCCAATTACTCTAGCAACTTTATCACCTAAGTAAAAAGAATCAAAGGCACCAGGTGTATTAAGTTTTCTGATAATATCCTTTGCCACTTCTAACTCGGGAGATATGATAGCGTCTACATCAATTTTACCCTTTACGAATAAATTTTCTGAATATTTTGATTCTAAATATGCAGATTCTTTAATTCTTGCAACTTTTAAAGGAATTTTAAAAAGATGATTTGCAAACTCACAGGTTACTATATTAGATTCATCATTATCAGTAACTGCAATGATCATATCGGCCTCATCAGCACCAGCATTTTCTAAAATTTCTGGATGACATGGTTTTCCACATATACTTTTTAGATCTAAATTTTGATTCAATTTTCTTAATAAAGGCTCTGACTCATCTATAATAGTCACATCATTGTCCTCATAAACTAATTGTTTTGCGATATTTGAACCAACTTCTCCTGCTCCACATACGATTATCTTCATTACTCATTATCCATTTTTATATTCATTGATTTAATCTTTCTATATAGCGCAGTTCTTTCCATTCCAATTTTAGAAGACAACAATGATACGTTATATTTAAATTTTTTTAAGTTGTATATTAAAAATTTTTTTTCAAAACTATCCCTTGCATCTTTAATCTTAAGATTAAAAAGTTTATCGTCATTTTTTTCAAAAAGATTTTGGTTATGAATAAAGATTTTTGTGATTAATTTTTCAAAAATTTCTTTTGAAATCAATGTTATATCCTTTTTCTCAAACATTACTACCAACCAATCAATAAATTTCTCAAGTTGTGAAAAGTTGCTAAAAATATTTGCTTCTTTGAGGGTTTTAATTAAATCATTAGATAAATATTGGGTTTTTAAATTTCTTTTTTCTGATGATTGTTTTATAAAAATCTCTAGCAAATCATCAAAATCATCTATTCTATCTTCTAAATTTGGTACATTAATTTGTGTAAAATTTAATTGTTTTAATAGATCTTTTCTAATGATTCTATTTAGATGATCAAATTTTTATCAGATGATGCAAAAATTCTTAAGTTTAAACTTATTGGAGAAAATGAACCTATTCTGTAATATTTCTTTCTTCAAGGATTCTTAACAATTTACCTTGAGTTGAGCTTGACATTAAATCAATATTTTTTTAAATATAAAGTTCCATAATTCACCTCTTCAAGAAGACCAGGTATTTCAATGATTTTATTCTCTTCTTTACCAAAAAACTCATTTTCAAAATTCTCTTTTTTTATTACAATCAATAATCTTAAAGTTTTTATTAGCTCTATAAGATTTATTGTGAATTATTGAAGCGATAAACTGTTTTCCACTTCCAGTATCACCTTTAAGTAAAATATTATTATCATTCTTAGCATTTAAATTTATAAAGTTATTTAATTCTTTAGATGACTGTGAAATTTTACTAAATTAAGATTACTTTTTAACTTTTGAAAATTACTAAGTTTTCTTTTTAAAAATAAGGTTTCTAATGCTTTTTTATTTTAAATACTATTATGTCACCATCAAAAGGTTTTTCGACAAAGTCATATGCTCCTTGTTTAATTGAGTTTACTGCTGTTTCAATATTACCATGTCCACTAATCATTATTACTGGTATGTCTTGATTAATATTTTTTATCTTTTCTAATGTTTGGAAACCATCAAATTTTGAATTGTTGAGTAAAATATCTAGTAATACTAATGAAAAATTTTTAGCCCTAAATAGCTCTATACCCTCTTCTGCAGTGTTACTATAACTAGAATTATAACCTAAATCATTTAGTAAGCCTGATAATTGTTTGCAAATATCAATCTCATCATCAATTATTAGAATTTCATTAAAATTATCCATCTTTTACACTTTGTATAACTTTATCCTGACACTCGCTCCACCAAAATCATCACTATTAAGTAAATAAATCTCACCTCCATGGTCCTCTATTATTTTTTTACAAATTGCCAAACCCAAACCTGTCCCATCAATTTTATTTGTAATATAGGGTTCAAATAGTTTATCTCTATTTTCAGGGAAGCCATCACCATTATCTTCTATATTAATATCTATAAAATCAGTACAGTCAGTAACTTTTACTGAAATAAATTTTTTATTTTTCGTTTGAGATTCATATGAATTCTTTAAAATATTTAAAAAAACTCTACTTAATTGGTTGTAATCACATTTTAATTTTATATCCCTTACATCATTATTGTACTCAATAATAATATTTTCATCTAGTATTTTAAGTGAATTAATCTGTGATTCAATGATCTCATTTAGTCTTTGATTTTTAAATTTACTATCAGGCATTCTGGCAAAATTTGAGAATTCAGTTACTAAATTTTGAATATTATTAACCTGCCTTTTAATAGTTTCTGTGCAGTCCTTTAAACTCTGATTATTTTTATTGATTAAAAATTTTTCTAACCTTTGTGCTGACAACTTAATAGGAGTCAATGGATTTTTTATCTCGTGTGCAATATATCTTGCAACATTTGACCATGCTGCATGTTTTTGTGCTTCGACCAATTCAGTTACATCATCTATACTCAAAATTAGTCCTTTAGTTTTATTTTTTTCCTTTAGCTTTGAAATTTTTATATTTATTATTTTAAGTTGGTTTTTGATTATTGTCTTTAATTGGATCTCTTTATTTAGTTTTTCTTCTTTATAAAAATTTTCTATTATATTTTTTATATCTTTATTTTTGGTAAAAAAAGTTTTTTTATCTTCATAATTAAAAATTTCTTTACTCTTCTTGTTCCAAATGGTCACTTTATTTTTTGTATCTAAATGAATAATACCTGTACTTACTTCATTAATAACCTTTTCTGTAAACTTTCTTCTCAGGTTAATGGTCTCATTAGCTTCAAAAAGTTTATTTTTTTGATCGTTTAGTGTGTCTAGCATTTTATTTAAAACCTTTGACAAAATACTAAACTCATTTTTATCCTCAAAAACTCTTATACGGGCTGAGAAATCATTTTGAATAATTTTTTCAGAATCAGAGATTATCTCCATAATTGGTTCAATTAACTTTCCTGAGAATTTAAGTCCAAACCAAATTGATAAAAGGATCATTAAAAAATTTATTGCAAGAAATAATTCATTAAATTGCATTTGAAAATCATCAAGTTTTTGGTTAAGCGAAAAATATTCTTTTGCGGTAAGATTTACAGATTCAACTCTTGATAGAACATTAGAATCTACATTTTTACCAATATATAGATAGGTTGGGATAACTCTTTGAAGTTTAATTAAGGCTCTTACTTTTGTATTTTCTTCATTAGGGAATACTGCTATATTACCTTCATCAGCTATTATAAATGACCACAGAGGTGGAGCAGACTCAGACTCTATTAAAACAGGTTCCAACCTTAGCAAGAAGTTGCCCTGAACTTTCAAATACTATAGCTTCATCTAAACCTTTAATTTCAACAAAATAATCTATATATTCTGTTAATCGTTCTTGATCAGTAAAAAAAACTATTTTTTCGTTACTAATTTCATTTTTTATGAATAAAATATCATTCTTTATATTACTTGTGTGTTCATTAAAATAAGATTCTGATATTTCTTTTGAACCAATTACAACCTTTTTAATTTTGTCATTAAACCAGATTTTTAAGCCCTGATCAAAAAAGATAAAAGAAAAAACTGTAATTAAAAATGCTGGAATTAGGGTTATAAAAATAAAAAGAGAAGTTATTTTAATTTTAAATTTAGACTTAAGTCTTTGCGAATAAAAAATGTTAACAATATTTCTTATTGAGATAATAATTAAAATTATCACAAAGAAATAGTTAACCTGAATTAATGTAGAAACATTTTTAACTTCTTCAAGATTGGGAATATTTCCAATTAGCGATATAAATATTAAAAAACTAACTACAAATGATAAAGTAAAAATTGAAAGAAAGAGTATATTTGAAATATTAAATTTTGAGATTGAGGTAAATAATTTTTTAATCATTTTTACCAAATTTATTTGGAACTTTATATTTTATCATTTTTGATCTTAATGTATTTCTGTTTAGACCAAGCATTTTTGAAGCTTTCATCTGATTTCCATTACAATATTTTAAAGTTTTGATTATAATAGGCTTTTCAAACTCATTTAGAAATTTCTCATATAAATTTAAATTATCTTCATTATCTCCAAATGAATCAAAAAGCTCATCAAAAAAATCTTCTAAATAATTTTTAAGACTTTGTTTTTTATTTTTCTTTTTGAGTTTAAATTATTTTGATCATTAGAACTGTAACTTAAATAATTTTCTATAGTGTAACCATCTATAATGTTATCCGATGATAAAACGCTAATTTTTTTTATTAAATTTTCTAACTCACGAATATTACCTGGCCAGTTGTAATTCTTAATTGCATTAATACCACTTTCATCAAAATTTTTAGAATTTTTTGAATATTTTGAAAGAAAATGATTCCCAAGAGATAAAACATCATCTTCTCTTAATCTTAAAGCTGGTAAATCTATATTAATTACGTTTAGCCTATAATATAAATCCTCCCTAAATTCGCCTTGATTAATTGAATCAATAAGATTTTTATTTGTTGCTGAAATAATTCTTACATCAATTTTAATTTGTTCTCTCCCCCTACTCTTGAAAATTCTCCAAATTGAAGAACTCTTAGTAATCTTGCTTGAATATCAAATGGCATATCACCTATCTCATCTAAAAATAAAGTACCTCCAGAGGCTTTTTCAAAAAAACCAAGAGTTAGTTTATCTGCTCCAGTAAAGGCCCCTTTTTCATATCCAAATAATTCACTTTCTATTAAATTTTTTGGTAAAGATGCCATATTTATAACAATAAAGGGAGAATTAGAACGTTCACTGAAATTATGAATTGTTTTAGCAACTAGTTCTTTACCAGTTCCAGACTCTCCAGTTATTAGTACAGAAAAATTTGTTTTTGTTGTTTTTGCAATATTTTTATATACATTTTGCATCACAGAAGAACTTCCAATCATAGGTAATTTTTTATTAGTATCGAAATCAACGTCAAACTTTTTATCAAAGCTTTTTTCTTTAAGCGACTGATTTACAGCAATAACAAGATCATTTAAATCAATTGGTTTTGGAAGATATTCAAAAACTTTCAATTCATCAGCTTTGATAGCTGTTATTATATTATTTTGTGCAGAAATAATAATTATTTTTTGACTTTCATTTTTTTCTTTTATTTTTTTTACAAGTTCAAGACCATCACCGTCAGGTAAAATAACGTCACAAATTATCAAGTCAAAAGTTTCTTTTAATATAAGGACCCAGGCTTCAGAAACTGAAGAAACACTTTTAACATTGACGGATTTTGAGCTAAGAGCTTTTAGCATTACTGTTCTTAAAGAAAAGTCATCATCTACTATTAATATCTTTTTATTCATTATATCCTTAAATTGGTAAATTAATTACAACTTCAGTAAGACCATTTTTTGATTTTATACTTATATTTCCTTGGTGGTCATTAATTATTTTTTTTACTATAAACAATCCTATTCCTGAACCCTTTTTTTTGGTTGTGTAAAAAGGGAAAAAAAGTTTATCTTTAATTTCTTCTTTTATTCCTTTGACGTTATCTATTATTTTAATATTCAAATAATTTTTTTTTTTTTTTTCAATTATATTTGGAATTTTGATACTTTCTCCTTCTTTAAAACTAGTAATTATTTTTATAAAAGAAGAAGAAGTGAAACTTGATGATTCATAACAATTCTTTAAAATGTTATCAAAAACTTGAATTAGGGAATCTCTATTTACATTTAAAAAAGGCAAAGAAGGATCAAAAAGCTCTATGATTTCTAAATTTCGTTTTATGTCACTAAATTTTATTAGAGAATATCTTATAATTTCGTGAATGTTTTCTTTTTGTTTGTTTTCAACTTTATTATTGAAAACTTGAAAATTATCAAAAATATTAATGATCCTATTCGCTTCTTTTTTATAATATCAAGAAGTTCAGAGTCATCTAATTTTTTTCCTTTTTTATTAAATCTGTTGCTATTTTTATTGTTGTAATTGGATTGCTAATTTCATGTCCTAAAATCGCTAAAGTATCATTTAAGAATGTAATATTTTTATCTACTAAATTAATTTTATTTTCATTTGGAACTTTAAGGAAAAATAAAGTCATGAGTTTTGATGTATATCATCAAGGATGCATTTAACCTCATATTCAGAATCTTTTAATTTAATTCTGTCCTTAATTATAAAACTATTTTGTTTATTTAAAATTTCTTTAATATTACTAAGAAAAAACATATCAAATGAGAAAACATCCTCTAATGAGTTGTTAATAATATATTTAGAACTTTTACTTACTAAATTTTGAAATTCTGAATTGCAGTACAGTACTTTGAGGTCAAATTTATTGATAATTATTAAAGGTTCTGAAAAAAATTCAAATAAATTCTTAAAGTATGTTTCATTTATTTTTTCAGACATTTTGAATACTAAAAAAAATCATTTATCATTTTTTTTACATTCTTTAATTCATTACACGTATTTACTTTAAATCTAAACTCATTAGAGTTTTGAATTGATTTTGAATACCATCCTAAATGTTTTCTAAAGTTTTTTAACCCAATTTCAATTCCATAATGATCAAGATTTAAATCTAAATGTTTTAAAATAATTTCTTTTTTTTTTTTCGATGAAATGGAGTATTTTTTTCCACCGATTGCATTTCTAATTTCTTCAAAAATCCATGGTTTACCATAAGTTCCTCGACCTATCATTACACCATCAGCTTTTGATAGACTTATAGATTTAGTGTAGTCATCAAAGTCTTTTATATCTCCATTTACTAAAACGGGTATATCAGCAGCATATTTAACCTTGGAGACAAATTTCCAGTCTGATTTACCTTTGAACATTTGACACCTAGTTCTACCATGAATAGTTATCATTTTTATTCCTAATTCCTGTGCTCTAGAGGCTAAAAAAGGTGCATTTAGTGATTCATCATCCCAACCTTTTCTCATTTTCAAGGTTACTGGAATATTAACAGAATTGACTACTTTTTTATAATTTTTAAAGCTAAACTCTCATTTTTCATTAATGCAGAACCTGCGTAACCATTGACTACTTTTTTTTTACTGGACATCCCATATTGATATCTACTAAATCTGATCCGTTATCTTCACATATTTTTGCTGCCTCTCCCATTATATCAGGGGCACAACCAGCAATTTGTGTTGCAGAAATTTCATTTGTATCCTTTTTGATCATCTTAAGAGTCTTTTTATTTTTTTCAATTAAAGCACGGCTTGCAATCATTTCTGAAAACACTAGGCCAGGTTTAAATTCTTTTACAATTTCCCTATATGGGAAATCGCTAATTCCAGACATAGGGGCTAAGAAAAAGTTTGAATTTATTTTTAAATTACTTATTTTCATATTTAATTTAGAAACTTTATACCAAAGTATGAAAAATTGATAAGAAAATAAGATAATATTATCAACTTGAAAATTGTTTGTCCTGCCAAACCAATAAATTTTCTGATTGTTAGAATACTAATAATTAATAACAACGCTATTAGACTAATCAATATTTTGTTATTTAAAAAAAAATTCTGGCTATAAGCATCTAATTTAAAATAAAAGTAACCAGAAACCAAAGATATTGTTAAAAGCAAGACGGTTAAATTTAATAACATTATTGTAATCAATTCACTTTCATTTATTGAGGGTAAAGCAGAAATAAATCTATTCTTACCTCTAATTTTTTTTAAATAATAGGTTTGTATAAATATACAAAATGCAGTTACAGCACTAATGGTAAGAAATGAATAAGATATTAAAGAGCTTATGATATGAATGATTAATATATTATCATTGAGTCTGTAACATATTTGATGAATCCTTCTAAATGAACGTTTTGACTTATAATTCTAAATATCAATAATACTAAAAAAAAGGGAATAAATAACACTCTGACTCTTAAAAATTGAAAGGAAAAAATCGAAAAAAAGAAAAATATTAAGATTATTATTATTATTAATAAGGAAATTATTTCTGATAAATAATTACTTTGAGAATTATGATGAATGAAATATTGGTAAAAGTTTAATTATTCCTAAGAGAAAAAACTTAAAAAATAAGTCATTTTTTTCAAATTTACTTTTTTTTCTATATGATCAAAGGAAATTAGTGTAAATAATAAAAAAGAAAAAAGAGTGATAATTTCTAAAAATAAATAATTCATTACTCTTTTTATACTACAAAGTGATATGTCGCAAAATAATTTGGCAATAATTCTAAGTGGAGGTTTAGGTAAGAGATTTGATAGAAAGCTTCCAAAGCAATTTTTTAAAATAAATGATAAATACATTTTAGATATATCCGTTGAAAAATTTATACAATCAAACTTATTTACAAAAATTATAGTTGTAACAAGTTTAGAATTTCTAGACCTAACAAAAGAAGTTTTAAAAAATAAATCTGTTCAAATAGTTATTGGAGGTAAAACACGCCAAGAATTCAGTCTTAAATGGATTGATTGAGGGTAAAAGTACAAGATAAAAATGTTTTGATCCATGATGCTGCAAGGCCATTAATAAGAATTTCTTTAATAAAAAATATTGTAAAAAAAATACAAAAACTTGATTGTGTGATCCCTATGATTAACGTTAACGACTCATTACGAAAGATTAAAAATAATACTTATGAGGATATAAAAGAGAAGATATTAAAAAGATTCAAACTCCACAAGCATTTAAATTTGATAAAATTTTAAATGCACATTTAAAATATAAAAATAAAAATTTTACAGATGATTCAATAATTTTATCAAAAGATGGTATAAAAATTGATCAAATAGAAGGTGAATTTATTAATTTTAAAATTACAACTAAAGATGACTTACAACTAGCAAATATGATAGACGGAGGAAAAAACAACCAAGTAACTAAAGTAGGTAGTGGGTTTGATGTCCATGAGTTTGAATATGGCGATTCAATTAAACTTTTTGGTATAAAACTACCATTCAATAAAAAACTTAAAGGTCATTCTGACGCAGATGTAGGATTACATGCATTGACTGATGCAATACTTGGAGCAATTGGTAAGGGGTGATATAGGCGAACACTTTCCACCTTCAAATTCAAAATGGAAAAATAAAAGTTCAGAAATTTTTCTTTTATATTCTAAAAAGTTGATGGATGAAGATGGTTATAAAATTAATAATATAGATATAACTCTAATCTGCGAAAAACCAAAAATTTCAAAATATAAAAATAAATTTAAAAAAAATATCTCCACACTACTCAATATTAAATCTCAAGATGTTAATGTTAAAGCTACAACAACAGAAAAACTTGGATTTTTAGGAAGAGAAGGAAGGTATCGCATGCCATGCAGTTATAACAGTTTCTAGAAATGAGTCGTAAGATCTATAAATTTATTTGTTCAGGATTTGGAATTGGGTATATTCCGTTATTTCCAGGAACAATTGCATCATTTATCATTTTATTTCCTATTTGGCTTTTCAAAGAAAAATTTTGGAACAAACTATTTTTTATTATTAATATTAATTTTTTTTTTTATATCATTAATATTGATTTCAAAAATTATTAAATATGAAAAAAACAAAGATCCAAAATTTATTGTTATTGATGAATTTGTTGGTCAAGCTTGTGCATTAATATTTTGTAATCAACTAATTTTTGATTATATACTAGCGTTTATTGGGTTTAGAGTTTTGGATATTTTCAAACCATTTCCTGTAAGTTATTTTGATAAAATGAAGAATTCTTATGGTGTTTTATTAGATGATGTAATCGCCGGATTAATTATAGCAATATTTTTTTTATTTATTATGAAAAATTTTGATGAACTAGAAAAATTAATAAGGATTCTTAAAAAAAAAAATGAAAGTTTGTATCGCAGAATCTCTTACTGGGGGCAAGTTGCTTATTCATTTGTCAAAAAAAAGGTGCATCAGAAATTTTTGATTTTCAATTGTTTGTTATAGTAATGATTCTAAACGTATTTTTTTAAATGCGGATAAAGTAATAAAAAAGTATGGTGTAGTTAGCACAGAAACAGCAAATATTATGTTAAATAAAATACAAAAGTTCACTTCCTCAAAAAAAAGATTGAGATTATCATGTACCGGATATGCTAGTCAAAACTTATCCAATGATAATATTGAAGTCGGCACTGTATATATTGGAGTTGGCGTCGGTACAAAATCTAAAATAATAAAAAAAAATTTAAAAATAAAGGTAGAGCTAGTATAATTAAAAGTACAGTAAAGGCATTGATTTATGAAAGTGTTAAAATTCTCAGTCAATAATTTTATACCTTATTATTTTTTCATCTTTTTCTTTGTAAAATAATTTCTCCTTAACAATTAATTTTCTTGATTCTTTATTATTTTTAAATTTTTCTATAAATTCACTTAATTCTTTTTCAATAAGTTTCTTTTTATCTAAATTATCTGATTTTTTTTTTATTAAGTCAGAATTATTAATAAATTTAAAAATACTTTTTTCGCTGAATATTATTTCTATGAATAAATAACACATAATAATTAAATAAACTGGAAGTAGAAATCTTTTTTTATTTAGCATTTATGTATTTGGAAAATGGAATGTTACCTGAGAATGGAATATATTCGTTTGAATCTTCAATTCTTAATAATTGGTTATATTTGCAAATTCTTTCTGATCTTGATAATGATCCAGCTTTAATTTGACCTGATGAAACTCCAACAGATAGATCTGCAATAAATGTGTCCTCTGTTTCTCCAGATCTGTGAGATATAATCGTATTATAATTATTTTTTTTTGCCAAATTTATTGTATCCATTGTTTCAGACAAAGTTCCGATTTGATTTAATTTAATAAGAATTGAATTCCCAGCTTTTTATCTATTCCAAACTGAAGTCTTTTATCAGAAGTCACAAATAAATCATCTCCAACTAATTGACATTTGTTTCCAATAGCATTTGTTAAGTTTGTCCATCCTTCCCAATCACCTTCGTCAATGCATCTTCGATAGAGATTATTGGATAATTATTTATTAAATTTTCGTAATATCTTATAAGACCTTCAGAAGTTAATTCTAAATTTTCACCTGCAAGTTTATACCTTTTATTTTCATAAAATTCTGATGATGCAACATCTAGTCCAATATATACATCTTTACCTTCTTTATATCCAGCCTTATTAATTGCTTTTAAGATTAAATCTAAACATTCATTATTTGATTTTATATCTGGTGCAAAACCACCTTCATCACCGACAGAAGTTGATAAACTTTTACTAGATAAAATTCTTTTAAGTTCGTTAAATACCTCGCATCCACATCTTAATGAATCTTTAAAAGTTTTAAAACCAAGAGGAATAATCATAAATTCTTGGAAATCTAATCTGTTATTCGCATGGCATCCTCCATTTACTATATTCATCATAGGAGTGGGTAAGTAATTTTGAATACCCCCAATATATTTATATAGGAGGTAACTTTTGATATTTTGCAGATACTCTCGCGCAGGCCAAAGATGTTGCTAAGATTGCATTTGCTCCTAGTCTAGATTTATTTTTAGTGCCATCAAGCTCAATCAACGCATTATCAATCTCTTTTTGATTAGTTGAATCAAAACCTAAGATGGTTTCTCTTATTTCAGTATTAACATTATTTACTGCATTTTGAACACCCTTAGAGAAAAACTTTTTATTATTGTTATCTCTAAGTTCAAATGCTTCATATGAACCAGTTGAGGCTCCAGATGGAACTGATGCAATAGCAGACTCCATTGTTGAAAGCTTAATCTGAACTTCAACAGTAGGAACACCTCTACTATCAATTACTTCCCGAGCGAAAATACTAGAAATTTCTGACATTTTTTAAAACCTTACTTTTAGTTAAATTATCATAAAGTATTATTTTGTGAATTAAATTTCCCAAATCTTTAAGAGCAACCATATTAGGTCCATCTGATGGTGCATTTTAGGATTTTTCATGAGTTTCCATAAAAAATTCCACTTATTCCAACTGTTGTTGATGCAATAGCTAGAGTATCTACAAATTCTGATTGACCACCAGATTTATTTCCCATCCCTCCAGGAAGTTGAACAGAATGAGTTGCATCAAATATAATTGGATATCCAAATTTTTTAATTATTTTTATTGAACGCATATCAGATACTAAATTATTATAACCAAAACTTGTTCCTCTTTCAGTAATAAGAATTTTGTTATTGCCAGAGGAATGAACCTTTCTAATTACATTTTTCATATCCCATGGAGCAAGAAACTGTCCCTTTTTACATTTACTGGCACCCCAGATTTACCAGCCTCAATTAAAAGATCGGTTTGTCTAGATAAAATGCTGGAATTTGGATAATATCAAGAATTTTTTAGCTTCTTTTAATTTGACTAATTTCATGTACATCTGAAATAACAGGACAATTATATTTTTCTTTTACTTTTGATAAAATTTCAAGCCCCCTTTTTATTCCAACACCCCTCTTACTCTTATGACTACTTCTATTTGCTTTATCAAAAGAACTTTTATAAATGAATTTAAAGTTAAGTTTTTTTGAAAGTTTTGTTATCTCTGCGCATATATCAAATGCGTGAGATTGGCTTTCTATCTGACATGGTCCTAAAATAAATTTTATATCTGAATCGTTTGAAAACGATAAATCTTTAGTGATTTTAATTTTTTTCATTTTTAAACTTTATTAAAGCATCAATAAAAGAGTTAAAAATTGGATGCGGATTAAAAGGTGTGGATTTTAATTCAGGATGAAACTGCACACCTATAAACCATGGATGATCAATTCTTTCAATTATTTCAACCAATTTACCATCCGGAGAAAAACCTGTCACCGAAATTCCACTTTTTTCAATAATATCAATAAAATTATAATTTACTTCATATCTGTGTCTATGTCTTTCTTTGATTTCAGATTTTTTATAAATTTGAAAAATCCTTGAGTTTTTTTTTAATTTCGACACATACGCTCCAAGCCTCATACTCCCTCCAAGATTTTGTTTATCATGTTTTAAAATTTTTTTATTTTTTGTCCATTCGTGAAGCATAGAAATAATTGGTAGAGTGGTATTTCCAAACTCAGTGGATGAGGCTTTTTCAAAACCTTTTAAAGATTTTACCGACTCAATAATACATAGTTGCATACCAAAACAGATACCTAAAAAAGGAATTTTCATTTTTCTAGCAACTTTTATTGCATTTTCTTTACCAATACTTCCATCTTTACCAAATCCCCCAGGAATAAGAATTCCATTTGTGTTTGAAAGAATTTTCTTTGATTTGTTATAATCTTCAAAAATTCTTGAATCTAACCATTTAACATTAACTTTGATGTTATTTTTAATACCACTATGAAATAATGCTTCATTTAATGATTTATATGATTCAGATAAATTTGTGTACTTACCAACTATTGTTACATCAACCTCTTTTTAAATTAGTAAATTTGTTAATAAATGATTTCCAGGGTTTTTGATTTAATTTGGGGGTTTTTTTAACATCAAAATGATTATAAAGTTGTTTTAATATTCCTTGAGAAGTTCAATTTAACTGGAACTTCGTAAATAATATTTGCATTTTCAACCATTATCACTGAATCAAATGATAAATTGCAAAATTGTGATATTTTTTTTCTAGCTTCATCGTCAAAAGGTTTTTCTGTTCTGCATAGTAATAGGTCGGGTTGAATACCTAGACCTAACAATTCTTTAACTGAATGTTGGGTTGGCTTCGTTTTAAATTCATTTGAGGCAGATAGGTAAGGAACTAATGTTAAATGAATAAAGTAAGTAGATTTCTTTCCTAGTTCGTTTCTCAATTGTCTTATAGCTTCAAGAAATGGAAGACTTTCAATATCACCAACAGTACCTCCAATCTCACAAATTACAAAATCCTCTTGTTTAAGATCTCTTTTTATAAAACTCTTGATTTCATCTGTAACATGAGGAATTACTTGTACTGTTGATCCAAGATAATCACCTTTTCTCTCTTTTTTTAAAACTTCTGAATATATTTTTCCTGTTGTTATATTGTCATTTTTTTTAGCTATAATACCAGTAAATCTCTCATAATGTCCAAGATCCATATCAGTTTCGGCTCCATCATCAGTTACAAAAACTTCACCGTGTTGAGATGGATTCATAGTTCCTGGGTCAATATTTAAATATGGATCAAGTTTTCTAACACGAACTTTGAAATTTGAAAGTGATAGCAATGAAGCGATTGATGAGGAAACTATACCTTTTCCAAGTGATGAAACAACACCACCCGTAATAAAGATAAACTTTGTCATATTTTTTACGAGTATTAGTTGTTGAACTTTTATTCAACAGGAACGTTAATGTTATCTTCTTGTTTTTCAACATCAAACTCTTCAGGAATCAAATCGAGTCTATCAATAATAGAATCATCATCTGAGTCAATTATAGATTCTTTATTATAATTCTTATTAGCTATTATAACCAGAGAAAAACTTGTAAGAAAAAAACAGACAGCAAGAAATGAAGTTGTTTTGGTTAAAATATTGGATGTACTTCTTGTAGATAAAAAGTCACCTAAACCACCACTATTTGATTGTCCAATTCCTAATCCCCCTCCCTCTGATTTTTGAAGTAATATGAAAACGATCAGGAAAATACAAATTAATACATGGATAGATAAAACTATAGCCAACATAAGCTTACAATATTAAAAAAAATTAAAAAATCAACAACTTGTGAGAATTTTCTCCATTTCATCAATTTTTAAACTTGCTCCGCCAATCAAAGCACCATTAATTTTTTCTATCGAATTAATTTCTTTAAAATTTGACGAATTAACCGAACCTCCATAAAGAATTTGAAATTTTTCAATTTTTTCTTTTTTCAAAAAAGAAAAAATTAATTCAGATATCTCAATAATATCTTCAACTTTTGGTATTATTCCAGTTCCTATAGACCAAATAGGCTCATAAGCTATTACTAACTCCGAACACTTAATCTTTTGAATACATTCTGTTAATTGTTTTAAGATGAAATCCTTGTAAGTATTTTTTTTTCTTTGTTCAATAGACTCCCCAACACATAAAATAGGAATAACAAAATTATCCAAGCATAACTTAACTTTTTTTTTTATTATTATATTACTTTCATTATGTAAAGTTCGTCTTTCTGAGTGCCCAATAATAGAATATTTACAATTATAATCTTTTATCAACTCAATACTTGTATCCCCAGTATAAGCACCATTTAGATCAAAGTGTAAATCCTGAGCTCCTAAAATAATATCACTTTCAAATAATACTTCATTTAAAGTTGGAAGTAATAAAAATTGAGGACAAATAACATTAGTTAATTTTACTTTATTATATTTAATTTTTTTTAGTTTAGTAACTAGATTTTTGGCTTGAATAAAGTTAAAATTCATCTTCCAATTTGAAACAATTAATGTATTGTGTGACATAAAATTTATAAATAAAAAAGTTATTATGCTTACAACTTTAAGAAACAGTTCAAAAAACTCAATACTTAAAATTATTTTTGGTAGTCTATTAACAATTCTTATAATCAGTTTTGGAATGTGGGGAACTGAAGATTTGGTTGGTGTTGGAAAAAAACAATCTACAGTTGCTACTGTTGGAAAATTAGATATTTCAGCTAAAGAGTTTTATTCGCTATATTCTAGACAAACTGAGGAAATAAGAAAACTTTTGGGCTCGTCATTAGATATTCAAAAATCTAGAGAATTTGGGTATGTAGATAGGGCTTTAAGTTCCTTAGTTAATAGAGCATTATTTAATAATGAAGCTTTAGAACTTGGTTTGTCAGTAAGCGATTTAAATGTTAGAGATAAGATTCTTAAGGATGAAGCATTCAAAGATGATCTAGGACAATTTAGCGAGCTTCAATTTAGACAATTGATTTCTGAGTCTGGTTATTCAGAAGATACATATGTTGAAGGTACTAGACAAGATCTTGCTAGGGAACAAATGGTTGAAACAATTCGTTCAAGTCTCACAATCCCTCAAATCATGTTAAAAAAATTAGGAGAGTACAACCTTCAAGAGAGATCAGTTGATTATTTTATCCTAGACGTTAAAGACGAAAAAATTGGTAAAATTGATGATCAAGAACTAACAGACTTTTATAATGCCAATAAAGCTGATTTTATGTCAGAGGAACTGAGAAATGCAGAGACACTATTATTGGATGCAAAGGAATACGCAAAAAAATCTACAGTTACAAGTGATGAAGTCGAATTACTTTATGAAGAAAGAAAAGAAGCTCTGATAGAGCCAGAAGAAAGATTCTTATATCAAGTTTTAGTTGATAATGATAAGAAAGCTAAAAGTATATCAAATAAAATCAATCCCAAAGAATTTTGAGGCTATTGCAAAAAAAGATCTAGGTTTAGTTAATGAAGATATTAATTTAGGCTGGAATACTAAAAGTGAACTTCCTGAAGAAATTGTTGACGATATTTTTAATCTTAAAGAAGGTGAAATTTCTCACCTCTTCAAAGTGGTTTTGGATGGCACATCATTTATGTTTCTAAAATTAAAAAAAGAAAAGAAGTTAGGTTTGAAGAAGTAAAAGATAAGTTTAGAAACGAAATTCTTTTTGAAAAAGGTAAAGATGCAGTTTACGACCTTCAAGATGAACTTGAAGATCTTTAGCATCAGGAAGCACTTTTGATGAAATTTCTAAAACTCTTGAGGTAAAAATATTGAAAAGTAATTTGATTAAAAGAAATGGTGAGTTTGAAGATAAAAAAAAAGAGAAGTTTAAAGATGAGAGAATATTAAGAACAATTTTTAACCAAAAACTTAATGAAGAGGGTAATATAATAGATACAGATGGTGATGAAGGTTTAGCAATAAGTTTAGTTACAGAGATTATTCCACCAAAACAGTTGAGTTTTGAGGAATCAAGAAATAAAATTTTAGAAAGAATAAAGCTAAATACACAAACTGAAAAAGCGCTAAAAAAGGCAGGTAAAATTAAAAAGAAGTTGAATCAAAAAAATATCATTCACTGATAAAGCTAAAGAACTAAATTTAGAAATAAAAGGGGTACAACCTTTTTCTAGGATATTGCCAGATAGTAGTGTTCTTCCAGTTCCACTCATAAGTAAAATATTCGAATCAAAAATTAAAGATGTTAACTATGTTAAAAGAGGACAAACAGAAATCATTATTGCTCAAACTGCAGAAATAAAAAATGATTTAGTAAATGATAAGTCAGAGCTTAAAGAGTTTGAAAAAAACTTAAAGATGATTTGACGATAGATTTACTAGCTCAATTTTCAGAAGCATTAAGGAAAAAATATAAAATTACAATTAATGATGATGTAATTGACCAGTTATATTAAAATGAACATTGAAGAACCTGACTTAAAGTTATTTGAGAAAAATTATCTTTCAGGAAAGACTCAAATTCTATTTCACTCATTTTCTGCAGATATCCACACACCAGTATCAATCCTCATTCAACTTCAAAAAGAGAAGTACGTTTTTTTATTCGAGTCTGTTGAGAAAGGAAGCCAAAAGGAAGGTATTCCGTTATTGGAATAAGACCAGATCTTATTTGGGAGTGTAAAAATAATAAATGTTTAATCACTGATCTAGTAAGATCAAAAAAACAAACAGTTGATAAAAACGACCCACTTCAAAGTCTTTCAGGTTTTATAAAAAACAATAAAATAAAATTACCAGAGCAATTACCTTCAATTTCGTCTGGCATTTTTGGGTATATGGGTTATGAAATGATAAAGTTTTTCGAAAATGTAGAACTTAACAAAAAAAATTCATTAAATTTACCTGATTCAATCTTTTTAAGACCATCAATAACTTTAGTTTTTGATAATGTGAACGACAAGATAATGATTTCTCAACTTGTAACAAATGATAAAAAAAATAACGCATCAAATAAATTTAAAAAAGTAAAAAGGAGAACTTATGATATTAAAAAATCTATATGCCAACCAATTAAAAAGAAATATTTGGTCGAAAAAAAGACAAATAAAAATCAAATATTTTTGAAAATGTAAAATCTAGTACCACCTATGAAGAATTTAAGGTAATGGTAAATAAAGCAAAAAAATACATTTATGAAGGAGAAATATTTCAAGTTGTTTTATCTCGAGTTTTCAAAAAAAAAAATTAATGTTTCACCAATATCGATCTATAGATCATTAAGATATCTGAATCCATCACCCTATTTATTTTTTATGAATTTTAAAAACTTTTCAATTGTTGGTTCAAGTCCAGAAATTTTAGTCAAGCTTGAAGGTAAAGATGTAACAATTAGACCAATTGCTGGAACAAAGAAAAAGAGGTAAAAATAAAAATGAAGATGAAAAATTAAAAAATGAATTAATCAATGACCCTAAAGAGTTATCAGAACATCTTATGCTTTTAGATTTAGGAAGAAATGATATCAGTAGAGTTTCACAAGCAGGAACTGTAAAAGTCACAGACAAAATGTATGTTGAATTTTTTCACATGTTATGCATATAGTATCAAATATAGTTGGAAAATTAATTAAAGGTAAAGATAGTACTGATGTTTTATTTAGTGGATTTCCAGCTGGGACCGTTACAGGAGCACCGAAGATAAGAGCAATTGAGATAATTGAAGAATTGGAAAAAAACAGAAGAAATATATACGCAGGTTCAGTAGGTTATATTTCTGCAAACGGAAATATTGATACTTGTATTGCTTTAAGAACTGCTTTAATAAAAGAAAAAAACATTTATGTTCAAGCAGGTGCCGGTATCGTTGCTGATAGTAACGTTAAAAACGAATATAAAGAAACTGAAAATAAAGCATTGGCATTATTAGCAGCAACACAATATGCAAAAAATTTGAATAGATGATAATACTAATAGATAATTACGATAGTTTTACTTACAATCTTGTACATTACTTCCAAGAAATGGGTGAAAGTTAAAGTTTTTAGAAATGATGAAAAAAACTCGGATTTCTTAATTAAAGAGAACCCAAACTATTTTGTTATTTCTCCAGGCCCAAGTAGTCCAAATAATGCTGGGATATGCCTTGAATTAATTAAAAAAAACTCAAACTTAAAAGTCCAATACCTACACTAGGGTTTGTTTAGGTCATCAAGTAATCGCTCAAGCTTTTAATTCTAAAATAATACAAAGTGGAAAAACCTGTACATGGTAAAGTAAGTTTAATACATCATAATAGTTTAGGTTTATTTAATGATCTTAAAAATCCTTTTAAAGCAACAAGGTATCATTCTCTTATAATAGATAAAAAATCAATATCTGAAAATCTAAAAATAACTGCAAAAACTGAAGATGAAGTGATTATGGGCATTCAACATGTTAGACTTCCATTTTATGGTGTGCAGTTCCATCCAGAAAGTATTGCAACTGAATATGGTCACAAAATTGTAAAAAATTTCATAAATTGTGTTTAGTTCTTATATCAAATATTATAACAAACAATGTCAAATAAAATCTCTTACATATTAGAAAAATTGATTAAATCAATAGATTTAAATCACTTTGAAAGTGATTTGTTAGTAAAAAAAATTTTTAAAAAAGAAATAGATGATGTTTGTTTATCAAGCATCCTAACTCTTTTATTTGTTAAAGGAGAGTCCTATGATGAGATTAAATCTTTTGTTTTTTATTTAAAAAAAAAGGCGACTAAAATACGCCTTAATGGCGATATCATGGATACCTGTGGAACTGGAGGTGATAATAAAAATAGCTTTAATTTTTCTACAGCTACATCAATAGTTCTTTCATCTTTTGGTGTTAAAATCGTAAAACATGGTAATAGATCCGTTACATCAAAGTCAGGAAGTTTTGATGTTTTGAGTCATTAGGAATCAAACTTTTTGATAATCCATTAAAAGTTCAAAATTTCTTTAAAAAACATGGAATATGTTTTTTATTTGCACCATTTTTTCACCCAATTTTAGCAGAAGTTTCTCAAATAAGAAAATCACTACTTTTTAGAACAATTTTCAACTTACTTGGTCCTTTATTAAATCCAACAAAATCCTTCATTCCAGATTATTGGAGTAAGTGATGAAGAGAATCTTAAAACTCATTCAAAATGCTTAAAAGATCTAAAAGTAAAAAAAGCATGGGTTGTTTACAACATTAATGGATATGATGAGTTGACAACGCTATCAAAAATAAATTTATTGAAATAACAAAAAAAGGTGTATCAAAAGTTAAAATTCTTGACCCTTTAAAATTTTGGTTTTAAAAATGCTCAGAAGATGATCTTAGAGGAGGAAGTGCCAATGAAAATGCATTTTTAATGAAAAAAGTATTTGAAGGTGAAACAAGCCCAATAAGAGACAATGTAGTACTTAACTCAGCTGCTGGACTTTTAATTTCTAATAAAGCAAAAAATATTCGTGAAGGAATTGAAATGGTTAACTATAATATTAATAATGGATTAGTTATTAAAAAATTAAACACCTTAATAAAAGGTTAGCTATGGATATTTTAAAGAAAATATGTCTTCAAAAAAAGCAAGAGATAAATATCTTAAAAGAACTTAATAAAAAAATAGAAAGAAAAACCTCCGTAAGAAATTTTTTTAAAGATATCAGAAAGAAAAATCATAAAAATTTTAATTTGATTACTGAAATTAAAAATCCTCACCAAGTAAAGGTGTTATTAGAGAAGATTTTGACCCTGAATTTATTGCTCAACAGTATGAAAAAGCAGGTGCAAGATGTATATCTGTTCTAACAGAAAAAAATTTTTTTGAGGGAAGTTTAGAAATCCTAAAAAAAGTAAAAAATTCTGTGAAGATACCCATTCTTAGAAAAGATTTTATAATTGACGAATGGCAAATATATGAAAGTTTTAACAATGAAGCTGATTGTATACTTTAATAGTTGCCGCTTTGGATGACAAAAGTTAAAATCTTTTATATGATTGCTAAAAACCTGGAATGAGTGTTATTACTGAGGTTCATAATGAAATGGAACTTTATAAAGCTTTAAAACTTGATGTTGAATGTATAGGTATTAATAATAGAAATTTAAAAACGCTTTTTAAAAATTGATCTCAAGACTTTCAAAAACTGTCCCCAAAAATTCCAGATAATATTATTAAAATTTGTGAAAGTGGAATTTCAAGTAATGAAGAAATTAAAGAGTACTCAAATTTTGGTGCAGATGCTTTTTTAGTTGGAGAAAGTTTAATGAAATCAAAAAATATATATAAAGAAACAAAATATTTAATAAACAAATGAAATTTTCACACCTTAAGAATAAAAAAATAAATATGGTAGATATTTCCTCAAAGGAAATTACCTCAAGAATTGCAGAGGCTACAAATGAAATTAAGTTTAAAAAAAGTACTTTTAAAAAAATTATTGAACTTGGAAGTGAAAAAGGTGAAATTTTTAATACCGCAAGATGTGCAGGTATTCTTGCAGCTAAAAAAACATCAGAATTAATTCCACTTTGTCATAATATTGATCTTAACACGATAAGTATAGATTTTGAGGTAAATAAAAAAAAGTCAATAGTTCTTGTTCATGTCAAAGTAAAAAGTAATGGTAAAACTGGTGTTGAAATTGAAGCACTGTTAGCCTCTGCAATTGCAAGTCTTACTATTTATGATATGTGCAAGGCAATTGATAAGGCAATTATTATAAATGATTTAAAACTTCAATATAAAAGTGGTGGAAAATCTGGTGAGTTTTAAAAATGATATCGTTTAATGAGGCATGTAATCATATAAAAAATAATATTCTAACTAGTAGTAAAAATCAGATAATAAAAATTGAACAATCTTGTGAACGAATAATCTCAAAGGACTACCGTTCAAACTACTCTATGCCATTTACAAATCTCTCATCAATGGACGGTATTGTAGTTAACAAAAAATCTTTGTTAAAAAACAAACAATATGAAGTTGTTGGTGAATCAAAATCGGGGGATAAAAGTGCCCCTGATTTTAAAGATAATCAATGTATGTTAATTTTTACGGGAGCACCATTACCGAAAGGAAGTAAAATAATAATTCCAAAAGAAAATTATGAATACTCCACAAATAAAAAAATAAAGATAAATAAAATTCCAGATCAAGATTATGTTAGAATGAAAGGTTCTGATATTAAAAAGAATGATCTAATATTTAAATCAGGCTCTATTATGACACTAAGAAAATTAGCACTAGCTAAATCCTTGAGAATAGACAAGGTAAAAGTCATTCAAAAGCCAAGAATTTTCATAATATCAACTGGTGATGAACTTTTAAAAAAAAATCTAATCGTACCAACTAATCATCTTATCGTTGAGTTTCTTTCAAAGAAATTTGGTGGTGAAGTGGTTGGTGTTGACATCATTAATGACAGTCCAAAAAAACTTATAAATAAAATTAATAAATCAAAAAATTTTGATATTTTGATAACTACTGGAGGGATATCTGAAGGTAAATATGACATTGTAAAAACTCATTAGATAAAATTAATGTTAAAGTTATTTTTGATAAGGTTTTGATAAAACCAGGAAAACCAACAACATTTGGAAAGTTTAATAATAAAAAATTTTTTCTTGGTTTACCAGGAAATCCTGTATCTTGTTTTATGTCAATGTTGAACTTTTTTCCAATTTATATAAATAAGTTTTATGGAACAGATATCGTTAAAATTAATCATAGAATATTGAGAAGTAAAAATTTTTAAATAAAAACGGACGATTAACTACCTTCGAGCGAGGTAAAGTGTATCGGTGATAAATTTGAAATATTTGATTCACAAGATAGTTCAATGCAGAATATTTTATCAAAATCAGATGGAATAATAATGAGAAATTCATTTGACAAAGCAATTAAAAAAAATGAACAAGTTAAGATTTTAGAATTTAATAATATAACAGAAAATTATATTTAACTTGACAAAATGTAGAACTTATGTAGAACATTTGTATATGCTAACTGTTAAACAAAAAGATTTACTTGATTATCTAAAATCCTACTATTCAGAAAAGATGGTCTTCCCAACTTTTGATGAAATGAGATATAAACTCAATATTAAGTCTAAATCTGGTATTCATAAATTACTAAAGAGTTTAGAAGAAAAAAATTATATCAAAAGGTTACCTCATAAGGCAAGAGCTCTAACAATTAATAATTTTGAAAATAAAATAGAACATGACGAAACATCTCTTCCATTTCTTGGAAGAATAGCAGCAGGCAATCCAATTGAGGCTATTACAAATAGTTTTGAGCAAATATCTGTACCTAGTTATCTTGTAGGTAATAAGAATCAGCACTTTACACTTGAGGTATGTGGAGACTCAATGATTGATGATGGAATATTTGATGGGGATATTGTTGTGATAAAAAAAACTGATACTGCTATTACAGGTGATATTGTTGTAGCATTGATTGATGAAAATGAAGTTACTTTAAAAAGTTTAGATCATTTAAAAATTCAATTGCTCTTGAACCTTCTAATAAGAATTTCAAAACTAGAATCTTTGGTGAAGGAAGAGTAAGAATCCAAGGTAAATTAGTTGGGTTAATCCGGAAGTTCTAAATTTTAATGCCTACAATTACAAGATTTGCTCCGTCTCCTTCTGGAAGTCTACATTTAGGTGGCGCAAGAACAGCATTATTTAATTATTTATACGCTAAATCAAAGGATGGAAGTTTTCATTTAAGAATTGAAGATAGTGACAAAGAAAGATCATCTAAAGAATCTATAGATAGTATTATTAATGGTTTGAAGTGGCTTGGCATTGATTTTTCTGAACCAATAACTTTTCAAAGTAATAATTATAAACGACACATTGAAATCGCAAACCAACTTTTATCAAAAAATTTAGCTTATAAATGTTTTCATGATCAAAAATTATGTTAAAAATAATAGATCATTAAAAAAAAATTTCAAAGCAAATGGAGAGATATTCCAGCTGATAAATATCCAAAAAATCAAGAATTTTCAATCCGATTAAAGTCACCAATTAATGGTATTTGTGAAATTAAAGATAAGATTCAGGGAATTGTTGAAGTTAAATATGAAGAAATTGACGATTATATTTTGTTAAGAAGCGATGGAAGTCCAACATTTTTCTTCTCTCATCAGCGGTAGATGACTATGATATGAAAGTAACAGATATTATTAGAGGAGATGACCATTTAACAAATTCATTTCGTCAGAAAGTCATTTTTGATTTTTTAGAATATAAACCAAATTTTGCTCACATATCACTTATTCATAATGAAAATAATCAAAAAGTTATCAAAAAGGGATAACGCACCATCAATTTTAGAATATAAAAAAATGGATATTTATCTAAATCAATAAATAATTATCTTATGAGGTTAGGTTGGTCTTTCGGTGAAAAAGAAATTTTTACGATAGAAGAGATTAAAAAAAATTTTCATTGAAAATATTGGTAAGTCACCATCAAAACATGATAAGAAAAAATTAGACTTCCTAAATAACTATTATTTAAAAATTACAGATAATAATGTTTTATTAAATTGCTCAAAGAAGTTTAATGATTTTGAGAGTTTAGATCAAATTTAAGGAAAAGAATATACATTTAATTAATTTATTTAAAGATCAAAATAATTTATGTGATATATTCAAATAATATAAGTAATTTTAATATCAGTCCTAGAAAACTTAACATAGAAGAGAATAAATTAGTGCTACCCTTAAAAAGAAAATAAAGACTTGATACTCAAAAATTTAATAATATTGATAAAGTGGAGTCAGGAAAATATTGAAAAACAGATAAAAAAAGACTATTTCTAAAATAGGTGTTGGATTTAAAATTTCGCACAACCAATAAGATGCTTGATATTAGAACGAAGTAATGGGCCATCTATTTCCAACCTCATTCTTATTGTTGGTAAACAAAATTTTATAAAAATGATTAAGAGTTTATGAAAAAAATTAAAATATTAAATCCTGACAATAGCAAAACATATGATTTCAATATTATTAAAGGTGCATGTGGTCCTGACGTTGTTGATCTAACATCTTTCTATGAAAAAACTGGAATGTTTGTGTATGACCCTGGATTTACGTCAACAGCAAGTTGTTCATCTGAAATTACTTATATTGATGGAGAAAAAGGTGTCCTGTTACATAGAGGCTATGAAATTGAGGAATTAGCTGAAAATTCAGATTATCCAGAAGTTTATTTTTTGTTACTAAATGGCAATCTACCCTAATAAAAAGAAAAAGATAAATTTATTCAAACATTAACAAATCATACGATGTTACATGAGCAAATCCTTAGATTTTATAGTGGTTTTAGAAGAGATTCTCATCCAATGGCAGTAGTGGTTGGTATTGTTGGCGCTTTATCCTCATTTTATCCTGAAAAAATATATGATTTTTCGTCAAACGAAGGTAAATGGGTAGCAGTTACAAGATTATTAGCTAAATTACCTACAATGGCAGCTATGGCATATAAATACTCACTTGGTCAACCATTTATTTATCCAAGAAATGAGTTATCATATAGTGAAAATTTTTACATATGCTTTTTCAACACCTTGTGGAGACTATAGTCAAGCAAGGCAAAATTGATGCACTTGATAAATTACTTATCTTACACGCTGATCATGAACAAAACGCATCAACATCAACTGTAAAGATTGCAGGTTCGTCTGGAGCTAATCCATTTGCTTGTGTCGCAGCTGGCGTTGCTTCATTATGGGGCCCGGCTCATGGTGGTGCAAATGAATCTGTTATTCAAATGCTAAGAATGATTGGTAATGAAAATAATATAAATAAATATATAAAAAAAGCTAAGGATAAAGATAATTCGTTTAGACTTATGGGATTTGGACATAGGGTATATAAAAATTATGACCCAAGAGCTAATGTCTTAAGAAAATATTGCCATAGATTATTAAATGAAATAGATGATAATAATATTCCACTACTTAAATTAGCAAATAAACTTGAAGAAATAGCACTAAGCGATGATTATTTTATTAAAAAAAAACTTTATCCAAATGTTGATTTTTACTCAGGAATAATTTTAAAAGCTCTTGGACTTCCAGAATCAATGTTTACAGTTATTTTTGCAGTTGCTAGAACTGTTGGCTGGATTTCACAATGGAAAGAAATGATAGGAATGGAAAAGTCCAAGATCAGTAGACCAAGACAACTTTATACTGGTAAAGCGAAAAGAAACTTTATTAATATTAAAGATAGGAAGTAAAAAAATTATAATTAAAAAATTGAATTAACAATAACTTCTGCTGGGTTTTTTTTTTTATAAGCATTTTAGAAGAAAAAACTTTTAATTTTTTATTTGCTCATTCCTTTTCAACTTATTTTCTAAAAATTCTCAAATAATGGTAATATTTTTTATAACTAAAATCATTAAATAAAAATTCTGGTATAATTAATTTATCAAAATAGATATTTATCAAGCATGCATATTTTACTTTAACCAGTAGTTTAATAATTAACTTTGTAATGAAATGAGTTCTATAAACTACTATCATTGGTGTATTAAATTTTGCAAGTTCTAAAGTAACTGTCCCCGAAGCAGCAACCGCAAAAAAGGATTCTGACATTATCTTTTGCTTTTGATTTGTATTAGTAACAATTTTAATATTTTTAAATTTACTTTTTATTTCCCTAAAAAAATTTAAATGATTTTTAAAGGTTAATATATAAAAGCTAAAATTACTAAAATTAGAAATAGTTTTCTCAATTAATAAGCTAAATTCTTTAATATTATTTTTAATTTCTGATGTTCTTGATCCCAAAAGAAAAATTATTTTTTTTTTTTTACAAGTTTTATATTATAAAAAGCCTGATGTCCAACTACTAAAGTTTTTAGTTTATGTTTAACGAAATATTTTTTTTCAAATTCAAATAAAACAAATAATTTATGATAAAGATTGGCAAAAAGTTTTGCTCGATAAGATTTCAAGCCCAAACAGTAGGTGCAACATAATGATAAAATTTAGTTTTTTCTTTTTAGGTCATAATTTTTTAGTAACCTATAATTAAAACTTGGGGAGTCAATCGAAATAATAATATCTGGTTGAAATTCTCTAATTTTTTTTTCTGTAAAGTTTATTAATTTAATAAATTTAAATATTCTAATTAAAACCTCATATATGCCAATAGCGTTAAATTTAGACATATTTACCCATGATTTAAAATTAGAATTTATCATCAGAGGCCCACCTATTCCTTTAATTACAACATTCTTTTTCATTATTCTGATAGCTTTAATTAATTCAGATCCCAGAAAATCCCCAGATGCCTCGGTTGCTAAAATTACTATTCTCAATTACACCCCAATTAAAAAAAGTTTATTCTCATTACAATAAGAAATGATCCTTTTTACATCTAAAAAAATTGTGTTATTTGCAGTAAAAGCTAGACCATAAATATTACTTTTCTTACAATTTTCCATTGTTTTGATTCCAACTGTTGGAAGATCTACTCTTAAATCCTGTTTTTGTTTTGTAGACTTTACTAAAATAGCATCTGTATCATTTACAAGGTAATTTTTTGAATTTTTAATGAGAAAATCAGTCCCTTGAACACCCTCAATGCCGACAACATTCCCTTTTTGAATTATAATAGATTGACCAATATCAAATTTTGAGATTTGTTCTAAATATTTTTGTCCTTTTTTATATCTTTAATCATATCTTTTTTGGTGATATTTTTGTAAATACACCTTTACCAAGAAATAATTCAGGTAAAACATCTTTTATATTTATTATTTTGAAACCAATCTCCTCAATTTTTTTTATACAAAAAGATAGTAAATTATTATCTCCTCCCTCTATAATTTTTTTAGTAAACATTGGAATTAATTTTAATGAATTAATATCAGGTTTTAATTCTTTAAGTTTTGGCTTCTTTAATCCACCAATCATAATTATACTATCAAATTTTTTAATTTTTAATTTCTTTAGTTCTGTGACTATTTTTCCAAAATTAATTTCTATTGGATTATACTTTTTTAATTTTGCTGATACTTTGTTATTTTTAAAAGTAATTATAAAAAAATCTAGTTTTCTTTTTTCCAATTCTTTTGCCACATTGTATGGCAACTCTCCATTTCCTGCTAAAATAATTATTTTTTTCATTTAAAATTAAGGTAAACAGAAAGATCTGTTACTTTCCCCAGATATAAAATCTAAAAGTTTATTTATAGTATAAAATTTGGTTTTTTCTGCTTTGATTTCTTTTACTCGTTCTTTAAAAGTTAATTCATTACTACAAAAGATATAGTTATATACTTTTCGTAATTCTGATATTTCAATTTTACTTACCTCATTTCTTTTTAAACCTACAACATTTAATCCATTTAATTTTGCTCTATTTCCCATTGCAGTACAAAAAGGAGGAACATCGCCTGTGATTCCTGACATACCTCCAATCATTGAGCCTTCTCCAATTCTTGTAAATTGGTGTATAGCACTTAATGCACCTACTATAACGTTTTTTCTATATTAACGTGACCCGCCAATGTAGAGTGGTTAGCAAATATTACATTATCACTTATCAAGCAATCATGAGCCACATGAGTTCCAACCATCAAAAGACAATTATTACCAACTTTTGTGATACCTCCTCCACCTGCTGTGCCTGGGTTAATTGTACAATATTCTCTTATTTTACAACTTTCTCCTATAATAATTTCAGTTTTCTCACCTTTAAACTTTAAATCTTGAGGATCAGATCCTATTGATGCAAACGAAAAAATTTGTGTTTTATCTCCAATATTTACATAACCATCCACAACAACATGACTCTTCAAATGACAATTTTCACCAATTTTAACATCTTTACCGATCACACAATAAGGACCTACTTTTACATTTTTACTAACTTTAGCATCTGGATGTATGATTGCAGAGGGATGAATCATTTATGAAATTACAATATAAAAAATTAAGACAAATAACAAATAATTACAGTTTATTACAAAAATTATTCTGAGTTTAAAATTGCTGAGACCTCAGCCTGAGCAACTAAATTATCATCAACATATGACTTACAAATAAACTTCCAAATATTTTTTATATTTTGTTTTTTTAAAACTTTATGATGAAGAGTATCACCAGGACAGACTGGCTTTCTAAATTTCGCTTTATCTACTGTTAATAAATAAACAGACATATTTTTTTGAGTTTTCTTAAGACTGTGCATTACAAGTGTTCCTGCAGATTGAGCCATTGACTCAATTATTAAAGCTCCAGGCATTACTGACCTTGAATCAAAGTGCCCTTGAAAAAAATTTTCGTTAAATGTTACATTCTTGATACCAGTAGCACTTTCATTGGGTATTATATCAACTAGTTTGTCGATAAGCAAAAAAGGGTATCTATGAGGTATTAAAGATTTAATCTGCTCGATATTAAGGTCTGTCATTTTTTTTCTTTCTAAGTTTTTTTAATAATAAAGTATTTCTATGCCAATCCAGAATATTATCAGCTGGATATCCACCTACTGCTTGATTATCTTTAATATTTTTCATAATACCAGATTTTGCGGCTATTCTAACGTTATTACCAATATTTATATGACCACTTATACCAACCTGTCCACCAATTAATACATTATTTCCAATTTTTGTACTTCCAGATATTCCTGTCATCGCTGCTATGATACAATTTTTACCTATTGAAACGTTATGACCTATATGAACTAAATTATCTATCATACATAGCTTTCCAATCTTTGTATCTCCAATAGAGCCTCTATCAATTGTTGTATTTGCACCTATTTCAACATAATCATCAATTATAACTCTTCCAAGCTGAGGTATTTTTGGATAGAATTCTCTTGCATTATAAAACCAAAACCTTCACTTCCTATCCTAACTCCTTGGTAAATTTTAACATTTTGCCCTACTTTAGAAAAATATATTGAAACATTATCACCTATTAAACAATTATCTCCTATTGTTACATTTGGTCCAATAAAACTATTAAAACCAAATTTACAATTTTTTCCTATTTTGGCATTTTTATGTATAAATGTATTAGAGGAAATCTTATTAGATTTATCAATTTCCTTATTTTTATCAAGTCTGTAAATACATTATTTGGATAAGAAGAGTCAGGATAGAATATTAATGCAACTTTAGCCATTGTATAATAAGGATCATCACAGAATACTAAATTTTTCTTCAAATCTAGATTAAAGCTTTTATCAACCAGAATAACGTTAGCTTTTGTTTTTTTAGTGAATCTAAATATTTTTATTATGAAAAAAGCTAATATGACCAATCTTAGCATCTTCTAATGTTGAAATGTCATTAATTAATATCTCCATTTCCTTTAAAGTCACAAGATAACATTTCAGCTAATTTAGATAATGAATAAGGACCAGTCTTACTATAGAAATTATGATCAACCAACTTAATTTCTCATTCTTTTAATTACTGTACCTTCAAATCAACTTTTGGAAGTACTTTATTTAATTCAGAGATAGCTTTATCTGTTAAATCAATATCTTTACCAACTAATATTACCTGACTTTTTGCAAGAACAAGGTTTAAATTATTATTGTTTGCTAAAACAGAAAGAACATCGACAAGAGCACCCTGAATTTTTTTTGTTGATCTATCAAAGCCAATCTCGAAATTTTTTCCTTCTGTTTGTTGCTTACTTTTTAATTCATTGATTTTTACATTTAAAGCTTTAACTTTTTCAGTATATACTTCTTTAGAAAGAACATTTTTTTTTCAAAAGTTCACTTTCTTCATCTCTTATAATATCTTCTTGCTTTGTGAATGTGTTTCTTTGTTTTCTTCTTACGTTCTCAAAGTGATCCACTAAACTTTGATATGCTTTTGATTGTGCAAGAATCTTTTTCATATCCACAACGCCAATTGATGCATTGAAAGTATTTGGATTATTTTTTTTTTTTTGTTTTTCTTGCGCAATAGTAAAACTTAAAAAAAGAAAGGTTAAACATATAAATTTTTTCATTATTATTTCTCCATAATTGTTTAATATGTTGTACCAAAACTAAATCTAAAAATCTCCTCTTTATCATAAGATTCTTTTTAAACGCTCTAGTCAAATAAAATTTTATTGGTCCAAAGGTGAAATCCATTGAATTCCAAAACCTGCAGCAGCTCTTAGGCTACTTTCATCTTTAATATTTGTTCCAGAGTGAGAGGTATTATAAAGCGTACCGATATCTAAAAATGCTAAGCCTTTGACTGCAAGTTCATCTGGAAGTCCAAGTGGGAAATTAAGTTCATTTCTATTTAAGTAATAAATCTCACCTCCTAGGGCATCTGAGGTAGACGAATCTCTAGGGCCAACTCCTAAATTTTTAAAACCTCTTAACCTATCGCCATTTAAATAAAATCTATTATTTATTTTAACTTCTTTGATAGATGCAATATATCCCGCTTCGATAAACGTTCCAAGAATAAATCCATCAGCTAGTCTAGCAAAATTAGCAAGTTTTAATTCGGTTGATCAAATGTTCAGCGTCACCTGTCAGTCCGTAATAATCAACATCTAACCTTGCCCTATAACCTTCTGTTGGATTAATCCTATCATTAAGAGTATCGTATTGTAATGCTTGCCCAATTATTGATACTGTTCGCTTCCCTTCTTGTGCTTGAATATAAGTTGAGGTGGTATTATCAATATCATGAATCTTATCTCTTTTAAGTGCATAGCTTGAAATATGCCTAAAATTATCTAAAACTTCGTAACCTGCTCTTAATTTAAAACCAATAATATTATGTTTATAACCACTATAAATCTTGTTGTTTCTTCTAATATTAAAAAGATCTATACCGGCTGCTACGTCACTATTAAGAAAATAAGGATCTGTATAACTAAGGTCTATAGAATTTCTTCTTGTTGATAAACCTAATTGAAGTGAAAGTTCTTTTGCTTGACCAAAAACATTAGATTCTCTAATGCCAACATTACCTAATGCTCCATCAATTGAAGAATAACCTGCACCTACAGAAAATTCACCTGTTGATCTCTCAGCAAGTTCAACATCAAGAGAAGAAAAGTTAGATCCTGGAATTTCATTTACTTTAATACCAACATTTTCAAATAAACCAGTTGTTTTTATATTTCTTTCACTACTTCTTAATTTTAAGGAATTAAAAGGATCACCCTCAGATAATTCCATTTCCCTCCTAATCACATTATCTTCAGTTTTTATATTTCCTTTTATATTGATTCGATCTATATAAATTTTCCTACCTTGGTCTATTTCAAACAGTATATTTACAGTTTCTTTACCAGTTTTCTTTATTTTTGGTATTACCGTTAAAAATGCATACCCCTTTTCTGAAGCAGCATCATTAATATTTGAAATAGAATTATCGATATCAGTTGAACTGTACCAATCATTTTTATCTATATCAATATATTTCCTAATATATTGATCTGAAAGGGTTCTTACATTTGATTTCACTCCTATTTTATTGACTTTATACCTTTGGCCCTCAAAAAGTAAAGTTAACAATAAAATCTTTATCATTTTCAACTAGACTTGAATTAACTGATAGAATTTGAAAATCTATATAGCCATTTTTATAATAATAGTCTTTTAAAAGATCCTTATCATAATTTATTCTTTCTTTATCAAACTTATCATTGGATCCCCAAAATTCATACCATCTATATTCCGCAGAAGATATAACATCTTCTAAAGTTGAATCCGAGAAAACTTTATTATTAAGAAAATTAATCCTTTTTATTTTAGCCTCTTTTCCTTCATATATTTCAAAAACAATGTCAACTCTGTTACCTGAATTTTTTATATATTTTGGTTCAATAAAAGTAGAAAAAAAGCCTTGTCTTTTATAGATAGCTTGTATTTTCTTTACATCGTTTTTAATTACATCCATTGAATATACATTTCTTGGTTTTGTTTCTATTTCAGATTTAATAATTTCGTCTGAAATCTCGTCATTACCTTCGATGGATACTTGATTTATAAGGGGGTTTTCTTTTACTGATATAAAAATTATATTATCTTGTTTATAAATATTAACATTTTCATAATACCCAGTTTTATATAAGTTTTTAACAGACATGCTTAAATTTTTTGATCGGTTTTATTAGGAATCAATATCTGCATCTCTTAAAATCAAGGATGAATCAAGCCTAACGTTTCCTTGAACTATAAATTGAATATTCTGTGGAGCTAACCTTTGGGTATCAACATTTATAATTGAATTGTCTTTTTAAGATAATCATTTTTATAACTTGAGGATGGACTTGCAGGGGTACCCAGAAAACGAATTGGAGTTTATTATAGAAACAATAAAAAAAATTAAAAATATAAACTTCATAATTAATCAAAAAATCTTGAAATATCATTATAAGTTGCAAAAATCATTAATGATATAAGAATAAAAAAACCAAATGTATGTGCTAGTTCAAGATATTTTTGACTTAATGGCTTACCATTTACAAACTCAACTAAATTTAGTAAGAGATGTCCACCGTCCAGCATAGGTATTGGAAATAAGTTTATTAAACCTAAATTTAATGAAATAATCATCATAACCCACAAAGTACTCTCAATGCCTTTTTGCCAGAAGTCCCCAGAAAGTTCAGCAATACGGATAGGGCCTCCCAATTCGTCAGTACCTCTTGTACCAGTGATAATTTCGTAAACACCTACGATTGTTAATTTTAAAAAATTTATTAATTGTTCAGATGATTTTGTTATAGAAGCAATAAAGGTCATTTTCTTCTTTTCAAGAGTTCCTCTTATTCCAATAATATTTTTTCAACTTTTACAGAAACTGAATTTACTTTACCATCCTAATAAAATTAATTTCGATTAATTTTTCATTATTATTTGAAATAATCTTTTGTAGATCTGTAAAACTTCTTATTTGTTTTTTGTTTACCTCAATTATCGTGTCACCTTCTCTTAAACCAGCTTTATAAGCTGATTTATCTCTATCAATGTAACTAATTTTAGGGATATTTTCTGAATATCCATAGTAGCTATTTATAAATATTAGAATAATAAAAGAAAAAATAAAATTAGCTGCTGGGCCAGCAAATAATATCCAAGAACGTTGGTTTTTAAGGTTTTTCATGAAATGAAACCTCTGGATTTATATTTTTGTACTTTTTTTTGAACTTGCCTCGTCAAGATCACCATGCATTTTTACATAGCCCCCTAATGGTACTAATGAAAATTTCCATCTCGTTCCAGATTTATCTGTAAAGCCAAAAAGTTCTTTTCCAAAACCTATCGAGAAAACCTCAACTTTGACATCATTGTATCTTGCAATAGAATAATGACCTAGTTCATGAACAAATACAAGAATTGTAAGTATTATGACAAAAGGAATTATATTATTTAATAAAATTTCAAACATAACTAAAAATTAACTGGATTCTGTTTTAATGAGTTCACTTGCATATTCTCTGGCCTCAACATCAGCTTTAATTACATCTTTTATACTATTGAGTTCATAAAATGAAGTTTTATTTAAAGTTTTTTCAACAATTTTTGGTATTGAAACAAATTTAATTTTATTATTCAAAAAGGCTTCCACAGCAACCTCATTAGCTGCATTAAGAACTGCTGGAGCACTTTTTTGGATTTTTAAACTTTCATATGCAAGACTTAAGCATGGAAATTTATCGAAACATGGTGGAAAAAAGGTTAATTTACCAACCTTACTGAGATTTAATCTTTCAACATTAGTCGATATTCTCGTTGGATAGGCTAGTGTATATGAAATAGGAGTTCTCATATCAGGGGTTCCCATCTGAGATAAAACTGAACCGTCAACATATTCAACACAAGAGTGAATTATAGATTCTGGGTGGACTAAAACCTCAATTTGATCATGGGGGATATCAAATAAGAAAAAAGCCTCTATAAGCTCTAAACCCTTATTCATCATAGTAGCCGAGTCAATAGATATTTTTTTACCCATCGACCAATTTGGATGTTTAACTGCTTCTTGCGGAGTTACATTTTTTAATTGTTCATAATTATGATTTAAAAAAGGGCCTCCAGAAGCTGTTAAAATTAACTTTGAGACTAAAGATTTATTTTTGTAATCTAGTACTTGATAAATTGCATTATGTTCAGAATCTATAGGTAAAATTTTTACATTTTTTTTTTGTGCAAGCTTTGTAACTAACATTCCAGAACAAACAAGACTTTCTTTATTTGCTAGAGCAAGAGTAATCCCTTTTCTCAAGGTTGAAACCACAGGCATTAAACCTATTGCACCTGTTATAGCCGCTATAACTAAATCAGTATCATAATCTAAAATTTCATCATACGATGATTCACCATTAAGAACTTCAACATTATATTTATTTATATTTTTAAAGTTTTTAAAAGAATCATTATCTGATAAAGATATAACTTTAGGCTTAAATAGTTCAACTTGTTCTAACAACTTTTTATAATTCTTGTTTGCCGTCAATCCAACTACTTCATATTTATCTGGATGATGTTTAATTATATCTAATGTAGATTCTCCAATAGAACCTGTTGAACCAAAAATAGTAACTTTTTTTTTCATGTGCTTAATATCAACTTATAAAAAAAAGATTATAATCAAGTATTATTAATAATGATATTAATATTAGGAATAAAAATATTCCGTCAAATCTGTCTAGTAAGCCTCCATGACCAGGGATAATATTACTAGAATCTTTTACACCACAAATCCTTTTAAATTTAGACTCTAACAAATCACCACACTGGACAATGCAAGAGAAAAATATTGAAAAAAATAATATTTAACGAGTAAATCTTTTTATAAAATATAATTATACAAACTAAAGTTGGAACAAAAATTCCTCCAAGTGCTCCGGAAATTGTTTTATTAGGACTAATCAATGGAGCAAGTTTTCTACCACCTATTCTTGAACCGAATAAATAAGCACTTGTATCAACTAATAAAGAAAAAAAATTATAAATAAAATATAAAATTTAAAATCAGCCAAGGTACTTAAATATATCAAAAGTAAAATGGTAAAGAAATGTAAACTATCCCAAAGGAAAATAAGAAATTTTCTTTATTCATAATTACTAATAAATAGATACAAAAAGAAAATAAAATTAATGAAATAATAAAAAAATTAAAATAAAAAAAAATACACGAGACTATTAATGATAAGATTAAAAGAAAGTTTTTAAGATCAATCTTAGTTTTTGAGAGCAAAAAATTTGATTTAATAATATCTTCCTCAAATTTTAAACTTTTAAACTTCATTAATCTAAGATATTCCCAAAGACTTAATAGATAAAAAGACTGAACTATTAATAAAAACAGAAAATCATTAGTTGCAATCATACAAAACCCTATAAATAATAGGATTAATGTGGAAACTATTCTCAAGTATAAGTCATTCATTCAATCACCACCAAATCTACGCTTTCTTGAAATATAATTTTTCAGAGCAGAAATATACTTTTGTGTTGAGAAATCAGGCCATAATGTTTTAGTAAAATATAACTCTGAATAAGCAATTTGCCATAATAAAAAATTAGAGAGTCTTTTTTCACCAGATGTCCTAATAACGAAATCTGGATCAGGTAAATCAGAAGTCATTAGGTTTTTAGATATATCTTTTTCATTTATATTCTTTTTATTTTTTTGATTTAACACCTTAAGGGCATTAAGTATCTCATTTCTTGATCCATAACTTAATGCAAGTGTAAGGTGTAATCGATTAAATTTTGATGTGATTTTTTTTAAATTCATTATATCTATTTTTATTTTCGGATCAAATTTATCTATATCACCTATAAAAGAAAATCTGATACGTTCTTTAACAAAAATCTCTTTTTCTGATTCAAGGTAAAATCTCAGTAATGACTGAAGTTTAAAGATTTCAGAGTTACTTCTATTCCAGTTTTCAGTAGAAAAACTGAAAAAAGTTAAATATTTTATTTTAAACTCAATAGATTTTTTTACAATTTTCTTTACAACTTCAGATCCTTTTTTATGACCTTCAATTACTTGAAGATTTTTTATTTTTGCCCATCTCCTGTTGCCATCCATTATAAAAGCAACATGATTTGGCAAATGTTTAGAAGAGTTTTTATCGAAGATCATCAAACCTTTAAGATATCTTTTTCCTTTTCAGCAAATAGATTATCAATTTTTTCAACAAATTTATCTGTTAAGCTTTGTAGTTCCTCAGAATTTTGAAATGATTCATCTTTTGATGATTCTTTATTTTTTTCGTCAAGTTTTATCTTATCCATACCTTCTCTTCTAATATTTCTTACAGATATTTTACAATCCTCAGAATATTTTGCTGCTATTTTAACAATTTCTTTTCTACGTTCCTCTGATAATTCTGGAACAGGCACTCTAATGAGATTTCCTTCTATCATTGGATTTAATCCTAAATCTGAATTTCTTATTGCATTTTCAACAGTATTTGTTAAGCGATTCATCCCAGACTTGAACAGTTATTAATCTTGATTCAGGAACACTAATATTTGAAACTTGACTTAATGGAACTTTACTTCCATAGGCATCAACAGAAATTGGTTCTAGCAAAGAAACTGAAGCTCTTCCAGTTCTTAGTCCCTGAAATTCCTTTTAAATTTTCCAAAGACTTATCCATTTTTTCTTGAAAGTATTTGTACTAAAAGACATTATTTGACCTATTTGATTAAAGTAAAACTTCCTTTTCCATTTATTATATCTCGTAAAGAGTTTTTTTCTAGTATTGAGAAAACCAAAATTGGGATTTTATTTTCCTTAGCAAGGGATATTGATGCTGTATCCATAATCTTTAATTCATTATTAATAACATAATCATAAGTTAGATCATATAATTTTTTTGCATTTTTATTGATTACAGGGTCGGAATCATATATTCCATCAACCTTTGTAGCTTTAAATAATACATCACATTTCATTTCTGAAGCTCTTAATGAAGCAGCTGTATCTGTTGTAAAATATGGGTTTCCAGTACCTGCTGCAAAAATTACAATTCTATTTTTTTCAATATGCCTTATTGCTCGTCTTCTAATATAAGTTTCACAAACATTTTCTATTTTTAAGGCTGATAATACTCTTGTATCAATACCTTTTCTTTCGATTGAATTTTGTAGTACCAATGAATTTATTACAGTTGCCATCATTCCAGTATAATCAGCAGACGATCTATCCATACCTGCTGATGACGCTGAAATTCCCCTAAAAATGTTGCCACCACCAACAACAATAGAGATTTTCAATCCTTTTTCAAAGGCATAAGCAATTTGTTCTGTAATAGAGTTTATTGTGTTTAAGTCAATTCCAAACTCTTTATTACCCATTAAAGCTTCACCTGAAAGTTTAAGCATAATGTGTTTATTTTCGAAATTGTCCAATTTATGTTTTATTCTTGACCAAGTTTATAGATATAGAAGTTAATAATTTTAAAATTTAAATTATTTTCGTTGTTAAAATTAGAAATTAACTTATTAATCCTTATTTTTCCATCCATAACAAATATTTGTTCATTTAAGCAAACTTCTTCATAAAACTTATTAATCTTACCCTCAACTATTTTATTAATAATCTCGTCTGGTTTTCCAGAATTATTTAGTTGTTCTCTGAAGATTAACTCTTCATTTTTACTAGTTTTGAATCCAAGCTTTCTCTGTCAACTGATTTTGAGTTGTAGCAGCTATTTGCATACATAAATTTTTTGATAGGTCAGATACTTTCTCATTACTTTCATCACATTCATAAGAGAGTAATACTCCTATTTTTCCAGAATTTTCATTAATAGAGTTGTGAAGATATTTTTGATACTTTTCTGTTTTATTTGAAAGTTTAATAAATCTTTTTATTACTATATTCTCACCAAGTTTTGCAATTAGATCGTTAACACATCACCAACCTTTTGTTCGGTTCCTGAAAAGTTTAAAATTGGATAATGATGAAACATCTTGAATATCATTAGTTAAACAAGTAAGAGATAAATTTTCACAAAATCAGTAAAAACTTCATTTTTGCAACAAAGTCTGTTTCAGCATTAACCTCTAATAAAACAGCTGAACCATCTTTAATTTTTGCAGTAATTAATCCATCTGATGCATCTCTTGTTGCTTTTTTATTTGCTGTATTGATACCTTTCTTTCTCAACCATTCTATTGCTTTTTCAACATTTCCTTCAGATTCTTCAAGTGCTTTTTTACAGTCTAGCATTCCTGCACCAGATTTATCTCGAAGTTCTTTTATTGTTTGTGATGATAACTCCATTTTATCTCCTTATTCTACTTTCTCAGTTTCAATAGAAGAATTAGATTTTTATTAGAGTCTAAAATTGTTTTAGATAAAGCATTACAGTAATATTCAATTGATCTAATTGCATCATCATTTCCGGGAATAGGAAAATCAACGCCAACAGGATCTGAATTAGAATCAATTACTGCAACTATCGGAATACCAATCTTATTAGCCTCTTTGACGGCAAGAATTTCCTTATTTGTATCAATAATAAATAAAAGATCTGGTTGACCTGACATATTTTTAATACCTCCAAGAGCTTTATTTAATTTTTCTACAGAATTTTCAAAATTTAAGAGTTCTTTTTTGGTGTATGAGTTAGATTTATTTTCTAGTATTTCTTCTAAATCTTTTAGTTTTTTTATCGAATTCTGAATAGTATCCCAGTTAGTTAGCATACCTCCAAGCCAACGTTTATTAATAAAGAATTGATTACATTCAATAGCATATTTTTCAATAATTTCGGAAGCTTGTCTTTTTGTGCCAACAAAAAGGATGTTTTTACCTTCTGCAGCAAAGTCTGATACAACTTTTAAAGCTTGTTGAAAATATGTTACTGTTTGTTGTAAATCAATAATATGGATTCCATTTCTATGCCCATATATGTATTCTGCCATTTTTGGGTTCCATCGGTTAGTTCTGTGACCGAAATGGACTCCTGCATCTAATAGTTCTTTTATTGTAACGTTCATTATATACTCCGGTTATACTTTCATGTGGCAAATATCACCAGAGTTACCACATGTTAGAATTTAATTTTTGTCAATCTAACTCTATTAAAAAAAAATTCAACTATTTTTATTATCTTTATTAATCAAAATACCTTTGATAGTAGAAGCTTGATTCAAAAATTCATAATCTAGGTCAAATTTTTTTTTACTCTCCACAAAAATTTCATAATCATTGAACTTTATTATAAATGAAAGTTTTGAGTTACCTTCCTCACAATTTTTAAAAAATTATTAACTTTTTTATATTCAAATCTTTAGTATCCATTTTAACTAAATAATTTTGAACTAGATTTATTTTATTATTGCAAGTCTTTAATATTATTTAATAATGAATCTACTATTATCATCTTTTACTTGAGTTGAAATTTTAAAATTATAAACCTTACCTTTTTTTAAATCAAAATTTAAACTTTCTAACACTTCAGAAAAACAAATAGCATCAATTTGGGCAGTATCATCTGCCAAACTAAAAAAACAAAATCTTTTTCCATTTTTTGACGTTCTCTCATTAATTTCATTTATAACTGCAATATATGATTCACTTAACATGGTTGGTTTATTAATTTGATCTGTAAGGTTTGATAAATTTTTCACCTTAAGATCTTGAAATACTAGTTTTAATTTTCTTGTAGGATGCTCAGATAAGTAAAAGCCAATTACTTCCATTTCTTTTTCAAGTTTATATTCATGAGACCATGAATCATAACCAGAACTATTTAAGCTTTCATCAAATAAATTTTCCTCCACAAATAAAGTATCTTGGTTAATATTTAAATTTTTATGATAATGCGAGTTTAAAGATATAATTTCATCAATTTTATCATTTAAAAATTTTTGGTTTACTTCTAGACTTTTTAAAGAGTCTGAAAATATTAAGGCCTCCAGAATCTTTTTATTTAGTACATTATTTGAAACTCTCTGAAGTAAATCTGATAGATTTTTAAATTTTCCATTTTGTTCTCTATCTTTTATTATTTCTTTGATAGAATTTTCTCCAATATTTTTATAGCACCAAGACCAAATGAAATAGATTTATTACCATTTTCATGATCTATCACTAAAAATTCTGTATCAGAGAAAGAAATATCAGGGCTAATAATATTAAAACCAATTTTTTATTTCATCACAATAAATTGATAATTTATCAGAATTATTTATATCGCAATTCATCAATGAGCAAAAAAATTCTAGAGGATAATTTGCTTTTAGATAAGCGGTTTGATAAGCAATCATTGCATATGCAGCTGCATGACTTTTATTGAAACCATAACCAGCAAATTTTGCTATTTCGTTAAATAAATTTTCTGCTTGGTCTTTATCAATTGAATTTTTCATACATCCATCAAGAAAGTTTGATTTTTGAGCATCCATCTCTGATTTTATTTTTTTCCCCATTGCCCTTCTTAGAAGATCAGCTTTTGAAAGACTAAAACCTGCTACCTTTTGAGCTATCAACATTACCTGCTCTTGATAAACCATAATGCCATATGTTTCATCAAGTATTTCTTTAAGATCTTTATGCGGATACTTTACCGACTCTTTTTGGTGTTTCCGGTTAACATATGTGGGTATATTATCCATTGGTCCAGGTCTATAAAGAGAAACAATTGCTATCAAATCCTCAAATCTATCTGGCTTAACCTTCATTATTGTTTCTTTCATCCCTTGACCTTCTAATTGAAAAACTCCAGTTGTAATACCTTTTTTTAGCATATTAAATGTCTTATTATCATCCAATGGTATCTTATCTATATTAATACAAATTTTTTTTTCTTAATATTTTACATGTATCGTGTATAACAGTTAGAGTTTTTAAACCTAAAAAGTCAAATTTTATTAATCCAACTTTTTCTACATATTTCATTGAATATTGCGTTACTGGTATTTCAGATTTTGGATCTTTGTATAACGGTACAATTTCATTAAGTTTTTTATCTGATATTACAATCCCAGCAGCATGTGTTGAAGCATGCCGAAGCAAACCCTCAAATCTTCTTGCGTGATTAAATAATTTTTTTATATCTGGATTATTATTTGTTATTTTTTTTATTTTACTATTTTCACTTAAAAATTCATCTAAAGTTACTGGTTTTGCTGGATTAAATGGAATCATTTTACAAATTTCATCAATTAATGATAAAGGAAGTTGCATTACTCTTCCGACATCTCTTATTGCTGCTTTTGCTTGAAATGATCCAAACGTGATAATTTGTGCAACATTATCGAATCCATATTTCTGTTGAACATAATCAATAACCTTATCTCTTCCTTGCATACAAAAATCAATATCAAAATCGGGCATAGAAATTCTTTCAGGATTTAAAAATCTCTCGAAAAGCAATCCAAATCTAATTGGATCCAAATTTGTAATTGATAAGCACCAAGCAACTAAAGATCCGGCTCCTGAACCTCTTCCTGGCCCAACTGGTATGTCACTATTCTTTGACCATTTGATGAAGTCTGCAACAATCAAGAAGTAACCAGAAAACCCCATTTTTGTTATTACCTTCAGTTCGTAATTTAATCTAACTGTGTATTTTGATTTATTTTTAATATCAAATTCATGGATTCTTCTTTTCAAGCCTTCATAAGAAGATTTAATTAACATTTGATTTTCACTTAACTTCTCATTATGAAGTTTAGGTAGTTTAGGTTTGCATTCAACCGGAAAATAGTTACATTTTCGAGCTATTAAAAGTGTGTTTTCACAAGCAATTTTAAGATCACTGAATAAATCATACATTTCCTTAGAAGATTTAATATAAAAATCTTTACTACTTTTTATTCTATCCTCACTATCAATATATTTTTGCTGAGAAATACACAATAGAGCATCATGAGAATCATAGAAATTACTCTCCAAAAAGAAATTTTCATTAGTTGCAATTAAAGGAATACTAGAATCTAAAGATTTATTTATAAGAAAATCATTGATAGCTAAATTTATCTTTGAATTAGATTTTTGAATCTCGATAAAAAAATCATCCTTATATATTTTTCTTAAATAATTTATTAAGGACTTTGCAGTATCTTTATTTTTAGACAGATTCTTATTAACAAGACCAAATTCTCCACCTGCTAAACAAATAAGTCCAGAATTATAATTAACTAAATCTTCATATGTTATATAAGGATTACAATGATCAGAATTTACTAAATAGGATTTTGAAACAAGATTAAGTAAATTTTGGTACCCTACTTTATCTTTACATATTAGTAATACGTACCCATCAATTAGCTTATTATTTTTTAAGTAAAGATTACATCCAATTATAGGCTGGATACCAAAATTTCTACATTCTAATGAAAATTCTAATGCACCAAATAAATTATCAAAATCAGAAATAGAAATTGCTGGAAACCTATTTTTAAAACAGTATTTTGCTAAATCATTTAATCTCAAAGCTCCCTTAGAAAGAGAGTATTGAGAGTAATTTCTCAAATGAACAAATTTATTCATTTTCTATACTCAGTAATTATACCATCATCAACCTTATAACATCTATCAAACTTTTTATTAGATCAAGATTATGTGTTGCTAAAACTAAAGCAGTATCAGGTTTATTTATAATAGAAAATATTATTTGCATTACTTTTTTTTGTGTTTTCTTCGTCTAAACTTCCAGTTGGTTCATCTGCTAGTAAAATAAATGGTTTTTTAATAACTGCCCTTGCAATTGCAACTCTTTGTTGCTCACCACCTGATAATGTTCCTGGTTTAAAATTCAATTTATTTATTAAACCAAGAGTTTTGAGTATTTCCTTAGCCTTATCAAAAGAAAAACGCTTTGGAAAATTATTTAATATCAAAGGAATCGCAACGTTTTCAATTACTGAGAAATCTTCCAATAATTGATTATTTTGAAAAATATAACCTATATTTTGTCTTCTAAACATAGTTTTTTGCTCAAGTGACATTGAATTACAATTTTTTGAATTTATTAGTATAGATCCACTTATTGGATTTTCAAGCAATCCAAGAATATTTAGTAATGTTGTTTTTCCAGAGCCAGATGGACCAACAAAGCATATTTTTCACCCTTTGATATATTTAAATTTATCCCATTCAATACATTAACTACTGATTTACCTTGTAAATAACTTTGCTTAATATTTGTGATTTTTATCAATTTATTCCCATTTTATTAGATTTATTGGTTCTACTTGTGATGCTTTGATTGAAGGATAAATTGTTGCTAAAAATGAAAGTAACAAAGATATTGAAGAAATAATAATTATTTGATTTGAATCAATTATAACTGGAAGATTTGAAAAAAAATAAATTTCTTCTGAGAATAATTCAGAACCACTAAATAGTTCTACAAAGTCTTTAATTTCATTAATATTTAAACAAAATAATAGTCCAAAGAATAAGCCCGATATTGTTCCAAAAAGTCCAATTAGTAATCCATTAATTATAAAAATTTTAAGAAGTTGATTTCTTGAAACACCAAGCACTCTTAATATGCCAATATCTTTAGTTTTTGTCGAAACTAATATCATCATAGATGAGATTAAATTAAATGCAGCAACTATAATGATTAATGTCAATATTATAAACATTACATTTCTTTCAACTTCAATTGCATTAAATAAAGAAGGATTTAGTTGTCTCCAATCAAATACTTTATAAAATGATGGTATGATCTTAGTTATGCCAAGTCTAATATTATCAATATTATCAAAATCTTTTAATAATATTTCATAATGATCTGGATTTTTTTATTTAAAAATTGCTTCATTAATTCAAAGGAAAAAATACTAAGGAAGTATCATACTCATACATTCCAATTTCAAAAAAGCCAATAACTTTAAATGATCCTTCTCTTGGAATATTGCCAACCAAAGTCTCATAACTTTTTGATGAAATTATCTTAATGCTATCACCTAACTTAAGTCTTAATTTATTTGCTAATTTTTACCAATAATAATACCTTCATTTTTTTAAAAGACTGTATCTGACTTTTTGTAAAATCATTCTTAAGAATTTTCCTTTCCTCAAAGAATGAATAATTTATACCTTTAAGTAAAACACCTGTTGTAAAATTCTTTGAATTTAACAAACCCTGATCAGTATAAATTGATTGAATAGTAATATCTTTAAATTCATTATTTATTAATGATTTTATATTAGTCTTTTTTTTTTACATTATAGAAAGTTTGAATTTTTAAATGACCGTTTATATTTAATATCTTTTTGTAAGTTCCTCTCTAAAACCATTCATTACTGACATTACTATTATTAAAGTTGCAACACCTAGGGTAATACCTAAAAATGAAAAAATAGTAATCAATGAAAAAAACTTTTCCCTTGTCTTAGGTAGAATATACTTAGTAGAGACCCATATATCAAATTTAGTAATCATGAGTTATATTTTTGTGAATTTATTTAAATAATTTTCTATTTCTGATTTATGAATTAGTTCCTCTTTATTTGAATTTCTAAAACTAACTCCGATTAAATTTTCATTCAAAAAGTTCTTACCTATTATTAATTTTAAAGGGATACCAGATAGATCAGCATCAGCAAATTTTTTTCCAGCACTTTCATCTCTATCATCTAACAATATATCTAATCTATTATTTTTTAAATGTTTATATAAAGAATCAGTATAATTACAGCAATCTTTATCTTTTGTAAGAAGGTTTATTATAATTAGTTGAAATGGTGATATTTCTTTAGGCCAAACCATACCTTTTTCATCATGAAACTTTTCAATTACAGCCGCAGGTATTCTTGAAACACCAATTCCATAAGATCCCATGTAAGGAAATACTTTACCATTCATTGAATCAACTTGTAGATCAAAAGGTTTAGAGTATTTTTGTCCAAAAAGAAATATATGCCCAAGTTCAATACTTTTTTTTTTTACTAATTTATCTTTTCCTACTTCTATTTTTTCAAAATCAGAAGTATAAGATTTTATATTCATAAGTTCTGAATCAGAAATATCTAATAAATTTTCTTTTTAACAAATCATTTGAAAAAAAAATTTCAGACTCACCACTATCAACAATCATATGAAACTCATGGGATAAACTACCTCCGATTTCTCCACTAGGTGCTCTAACAGGTATAATTGGGATACCTAATTTTTAAAAATACATAGATACATTCTAAAGTAATTTATATAAGTCCTATGACAATCTTCTTCAGTTAAATCAAAACTATAAGCATCTTTCATCAAAAATTCTCTTGCTCTCATTACTCCAAATCTAGGACGGATTTCATCTCTAAATTTGCTTTGAATATGATATAAATTTAATGGCAGATCTTTATAACTTTTTAAATAATACTTGCCAATGGCTGTAATCATTTCTTCGTTTGTGGGTCCATATAATAGTTCTTTTTCATTTCTATCAGTTATTTTAAGCATTTCTTGTCCATAGCTTTCATATCTATTACTAATTTTCCATATGTCTGCACTCTGAATTGTTGGCATTAAAATTTGATTAATATTGTGCTGATCGTGAATTTCCTCAATTATCTTAATTACTTTTTTTAAAATACGAAATCCAATGGGTAGCCAACTATATATACCAGATGTTTCTTGACGAATCATCCCAGATTTAAGCATCAATGAATGTGAAATTAATTTAACGTCTTTGGAAACATCTTTTTGAGTTGAAATAAAAAAGTTAGAATATTTCATTTTTTATAATAGAAAAAATAATAGTTAAAATTAAGGAAGCTAATGATGTTATTAAAATTTTTTTCTTTAATAACGTTTTTTTTGGAGCACCTGGGTCATTTCCGTGGAGAACTTTTTTATCTCTAGAAATGCCAAATGGTAGAGTAACAAAAAGGGTTAACCACCAAAAAATAACATAAATAACTAAAGATTCTAAACCGAACAAAGTTACTCCTGTTCAAGTTCTATTAATGTACCAAAAAAATCTTTAGGATGTAAAAAAATTACTGGTTTATTATGAGCTCCATTTTTTGGAGTACCATCTCCAAGAATCCTTACACCATTTTTCTTCATTTCATCGCAGGCTTTAAATATATCTTTCACTTCTATACAGATATGATGCATAGCACCAGAGCTATTTTTTTCCAAAAAAGATTTTATCGGTGATTTTTCACCATATGGATGCATCAATTCTATCTTTGTATTTTCTAGCTCAACGAATACTACACTTACTCCATGCTCAAGATAATCAAAAGGTTCCGAAACCTTGGCTCCTAAAACAGTTTTATACTTATGTGCAGCTTCATCTAAGTTTGGAACTACGATTGCTACATGGTTAAATTTCGTAATCATATTTATATTATATTCTATATCCTTATAATCTCAACAATTGTAGAAGGTTTTAAACCGATTTTCTTTTTTATATACGATCTTGCAATTATCTTTATTTCATTACTGAGAATATTATCATCAATACAATTTTTGGAAATCGATATAATTTCTTTTTTTAAAAAATCCTTTAAATTAGTCAAATCATCTTCATCAAGTGCTAATGTTGGACAATATAAAACTGGATCAGCTTTTAAATCATTATTAATGCTTATTATTATATTGATAAAAAGTTGGCCATCGTTTGATATTTTTTTAATATTCTGAAAATACTTACTATCTACTGATATGATTTGATTGCCTTTTAAAGCCTTTCTTCCCGTAGGAATTTTGTTGATAATAATTGATTGTCTATTTTTATCTAACAACACTAAATCTCCATTTTCAGCAAAACTTGATCTTTAATTCCGCATTTTTTACGAAAGCCAAGTGTTCTTTTAAATGTCTATATTCTCCATGTACTGGTATTAAGGATTCAGGTGAAACCCAGTCATACATAGTTTTAAGTTCTTTTTTGGAAGGGTGTCCAGAAACATGTACCATAGAATTTTTATGATCTAATATATGACAACCAATCTTCATAATCTCTTTTTTTATTTCATTTATTTGCTTTTCATTTCCTGGAATTTCTCTAGATGAAAAAATAACAAGATCTTCAGAACTAATGTTTAAATTTCTATGATTACCATTAACTATTCTTGATAAACCAGCTCTATTTTCACCTTGACTACCAGTACAAATAATTACAAGATCATCATCATTAATTAACCTAGAATCTTTTTCATTTACAATATTTTTAAACTGGCGAAGGTAATTATTCTCAATTGCTGATTCGTATATTCTATGTAAAGATCTTCCTAAAAAAAAGCAACATTTATTAAGTTCATCTGATACTTTTAAAATTGTTTCTAATCGTGCAATGTTTGAAGCAAACATGTAATTATTATTTTCCCTTTTTTTCTCTCAGAAAAAATTTTTTTTAAACTTTCCCTTACTTCAAATTCACTTCCAGAAGGATTTTCATTAAAAACATTTGTGGAATCACAAATCATTGCTGTAATACCATCGTTACATATTACTTTAATTTCATATTCATCAATTGGAGAGCCAATAAGAGGGTTAGGTCAATCTTCCAGTCACCAGTATGGAATATATTACCTTTTCAGTTTTAAAATAATCGCATTTGGTTCAGGTATTGAATGTGTTAGAGAACAAATTTGAACTGCAAAAAAACCTATATTAAAACTTTTATTATACTCAAATAATTTAAGATTTAGTTTGCTATTTTGATTGGAGTCAAATTTACGCTTCAACACAGATGCAGTAAAGGAAGTTGTATAAATTGGTATATCAGCAAACTCTGAATATAAATAAGGAACTGCCCCAATATGATCCTCATGTGCGTGAGTCAAAATTATTGCAGACAGATCTTTCTTTCGCTTTATAATAAAATCAATATCAGGCATGAGCACGTCATATGGCTCAGCATCAGAATTACTGAACATAACACCTAAATCAATCATGATCCATTTACCTTTATAATGATAAAGGTTACAGTTCATTCCTATCTCTCCAGAACCACCTAATGGTAAAAAATATAGATTGTCGTTTTTAATTTTCATTTTTTAAATACTCATTAATTATAAAATTCAATCCCTTAGAATTAAATAAATCATCACTTACTATAACATTTTCAATAAAGCTATTAAAAATGTCACAATTTCCTCCAGTAAGAATTACCCTAAAGGAATTTTTCTTTTCTCTAGATATATTTTTTACAAGTCCTTGATCATAGAAACGTATCCCCAAAAAAAACCTGACTGAATAGCGCTTTTTGTGTCTCTACCAATTACATTTTTAGTTTTAGCAAATTTTACTAGTGGTAATTTTGCAGTTTTTTCTGAAAGAACTTTTAAAGATAAATCTATGCCTGGAGTGATAATTCCTCCGTCATAATTACCCTTTGAATCAATAACATCAAATGTTGTAGCTGTTCCAAAATCAATTACAATCAGATTTTTCAAATATTTTTTTTTGGCATAGTATGCATTTACAATTCTATCTTCACCAATCTTCTTTTTATTTTTAATATTTATTTTAATATCTAAGGTTTTAATTAAATTTTTCACTAGATAAAATTTAATTTTATAGGTTTTTAAAAAATCAATAATTACTTCAGAAATTGAGGGTACAACGGATGATATAACGATATTAATAAATGAATTTTTTCTATTTTTTATTAAAAGATGTTTTTGAAGTATAGTTTTAGTTATTTCAGTATTTCTAATTTTAACAAATTGAATTGGTTTTTCTTTATCAAACAGGCATATAAATATATTAGTATTGCCTACATCAATGGTTAAAATATTCAAATGATCTCTCCATATGAAATTTTTTTATTGTTATTATTCGAAGTATCTAAAATTAGTTCACCATGGGTATTAATTTCTTTGAAAGTACCACTTATCAATTTGTTGTTCACTTTAACATTTAATTTTTCTTATTTTTCATAAAAGTTTAAATTTAAATTTTTACTAAGATAAAAATCTAAATTACCAAATTCACTGAAAAATATGTTTACTTCTTTTGTAATAAAAAAAATGCATTTATAGGCTCAATATTAATATTTAACTTTGCAAGGGATAGGGTTTTATTTGATTCTATTTTGGGAGAGATATTAAATTAATTCCAATACCAAACAATAAAAACTTTCTATATTTTTATTATTAGAAAATGTTTCTATTAATATTCCGGAAACTTTTCTATCATTAATTTTAATATCATTAGCAATACGTAAACCTAGCTAATAAAT
>JAYQTO010000002.1:0-5946 GCA_038147415.1 Alphaproteobacteria bacterium
TATTCAGCTTATGAAACTAAAATCTTAGATGATAGTCTACTAGGCGAATAATTATAACTTAATGGCAATACCAAATAAAATTGAATATGCTATAATTGGAGCTGGGATACATGGCCTTAGCACAGCATGGCACCTAGCTAAAAAATTAAAAAAAAAAGGCAAAGGTGATGGCTCAAAAATTATAGTTATTGAGAAAGATAACACAATCTGGGAGCTAGGTGGTACTTGTGAAGGGGGAGCAAGAAAAGAATATTTCAAATCAGCCACATGAGAATTAATGGCCATGTGTGTAGACATCTGGGAAAGTGATGCAAAAAATTTTTCATATAACAGTGTTGGATTTATGCAGATTAGCCCAGAAGTTATGGAAAATGATGTTGCCAAAATTTATGCTGAGCAAAAGAATATTGGATACGATTCAATTTTTGTAGAAGGCAAAAAAGACTCTGAAAAATATCTTAAAAATATGTTTGATGACTGGCAGGCGAAAGGTATTACGAATGTATTGCATGAAAAAAAAGGAGGATATGCCAATAACTCTGTTGCTATTTTTGAATTAGCAAAAAAAGCACAAGATTTAGGTGTTCAAATATTGAGTAATACAACGGTTAATAATTTCAAGTTTGATTCTATTACCAATGCTGTAAAAAGTATTGAAACTGATAAGGGTGAGATTGAATGTAATCAAATAATTATCGGTGCTGGACCTTGGGTAAAAAATTTTTGGACCATGTTAGAGCTTCCTGATAAAATAGATATTAAGAGTTATGATGGAAAAATAATTAGCAATGTTCCTATGTGGAATTATTGGTATTTAACTGAGGGCGTTCTTGATGTTGATCCTAATTTCTTTTTGACAAATGATGGTAAGCTTCCTGTTATGCATGTAGATACGGATGAACCTTTACTATCACATAAAAATCAATCTATATTGAGGATAAACTGTGGGGCATTTACTACAAACAGATTTTCATTTTAATGGAATACAAGGAGGGTCAAGTCCTTATAAAGTTGGTTTGCCTGGGGGAGATGGTGTTAGAGTAGATCCTTATGGCCCTAAATCCAAAGAATATATTATTGATGATCGCTTTGGAGAGATGTGGACATCAGCTTTAAGTTTTTGTCACAAAAGATTTGAAGGAAAAGAACATCTATTCAAAAGGAGCTACAGGCGGTTTTAGGGTGTTTTACACCAGATTCGTTTCCAATTTTTGATCGTTTTAATGAAAATGTATATATTATAGCTGACTCTCTAATCATGGTTATAAAATGATAGGTGTTGGAAAATTGGTGGCTGACGAGTTATTGGAAAAAAATAGTTTATTACTAGATCCATTTAGATTTTCAAGATATTCAAACGGAAAATTACATCCGATTTCTAAGAGTCCTTTTCCATGGAGTTAGAAATTGAAATCATAAAAGTAATAACATGTGTGGAATAGTTGGAATATTTATAAAAAATAAAAATCTCCAAAAAACTTAGGAATATATCTAAGTCAAATGTTAGAAAATGTGAGTTCAAGAGGTCATGACTCAGCAGGTTTTGCTGTTTATAAAAACCTTCCTAAGACAAAAGAAATTAAATATTCCCTAAGAATAATAAATGATAAAAAACTTAAGTCATTTTAAAAGACGCCAAAAAATCGTTATCAATTTCTTCTAGTGTTATTAACTCTGATCATATTATTGTTACTTCCTCATCTCAACAAAATAAATTTATTCGTTTTCTTGAAAAGTATAATCAAATAGTATCTCTAATAGGATATGGAAAATCACTTGAAATTTACAAACAAGTTGGACATCCAAAAATAATTATTGAAAATTTTAATTTGTCTAAATTTTCGGGTACACATGCTATTGGTCATACAAGAATGGCTACAGAAAGTGCAGTAACAACAGATGGATCCATCCATATTCAACTACAGGGGAGGATGAATGTTTAGTTCATAATGGCTCTTTATCAAATCACAACAATTTAAGAAGACAACTTGTTAGAAAAGGAAAAACTTTTCAATCTCAAAACGACACGGAAGTTGCAGCAGCATATATCAGCACAAGTATTGCAGAAAATAAATCTATAGAAAAAGGTCTAAAAAATAGTTTATCGGATCTAGATGGGTTCTATACTTTTATACTTGGAACAAGAAATGGATTTACAATTTTAAGAGATGAGATCGCATGTAAACCCTGCCATTGTTGCAGAAAATAATGATTATGTAGCCATAGCCTCTGAATTTCAGGCGATGGCTAATCTTCCAAATGTAAACAGTGCAAAAATTTTTGAACCTAAACCTGGAGTAATATATACATGGGGGAAATAATTAATTTTGATTTTAATAATTCAAGTTTGAGAACAATTAATAGTTTTCTTCAAAATGTAAAAGATATCAAAAAACAAAATCTGTTTTCGATTATTAATCCTAATGGTCAACATGCAATATGTGCAGGGTTAAATAGTGCTATTGAAATAAATATTAATGGACATGTTGGCTATTACTGTGGTGGAATGAATCAAAAAGCCAAAATTACAGTAAATGGCAATGCTGGAACTGGATTAGGGAAAATATGATGTCAGGATTAATCCATGTGAAAGGAAGCGCATCTCAATCTGCAGGAGCAACCGCTCATGGTGGATCAATTATTATAGATGGTGATGCAGGTTCAAGATGTGGCATATCTATGAAAGGTGTTGATATAATAGTCAAAGGATCGGTGGGCCACATGGCTGGTTTTATGGCCCAAAAAGGATCTTTATTAATTTGTGGTGATGCTGGTGAAGCACTTGGAGACAGTATTTATGAGACGGTAATTTACATTGCTGGTGATCCACAAAGTTTGGGTGCTGATTGTGTTGAGAAAAATATAATGAAAAATGATCAAAAAAAAATTCAATCTTTATTAATCAGAGGAAAAATTAAAAATAAAAAAATTAGTGATTTTAAAAAATTTTCTTCTGCAAGAAAATTATATAACTTTAAAATAGATAATGTGAGCAATTATTAAATGAAAAAAAAACAAAAAAAAATTTATACTATACCGAGAAAATCATGGACATTTGATGATTATACTAATTCCGAAATACGACGCGCAGCTGATACAGGTTATTTATGATATTAGGAGGAGGATCTAAAAGAAAACTACCTCATTTTGATGATTTACTTTTTTTAGGTGCATCAATATCAGGTATCCCCTCGAAGGGTATAGAGAAAAATGTCTGACAAACGTCAATTTAGGAACCCGGTTTGCAAAGCAGCCAATTGAGTTAGACATTCCTATTACAATTGCTGGAATGAGTTTTGGTGCTTTATCCGGTTCTGCTAAAGAAGCACTTGGTAGAGGAGCAACTTCTGCTGGAACATCAACAACGACTGGCGATGGTGGAATGACAAAAAGAGAGAGAAATCATTCTTCAAAATTGATCTATCAACTTTTACCATCTAGATATGGAATGAATCCTAATGACTTAAGAAAGCAGACGCCATAGGGGTTGTTGTAGGTCAAGGTGCAAAACCTGGAGGCGGCGGTATGTTATTAGGACAAAAAATAAATGATAGAGTAGCGGATATGAGAGATTTACCTGCAGGAATTGATCAACGATCTGCTTACTGCAGACATCCTGATTGGACTGGTCCGGATGATTTATGCATTAAGATTTTAGAACTTCGTGAAATTACAGAATGGAAAGTGCCTATCTTTGTTAAAATAGCAGGGTCAAGGCCTTACTATGATACAGCTTTAGCTGTAAAGGCAGGAAACTGATGTGGTGGTGATTGATGGAATGCAAGGCGGAACAGCAGCAACACAAAAGTTTTTAAGAGAATGTGGGACAACCAACACTTGCATGTGTTAGATCTGCCGTTGATGCTTTGCAAGAGCTTAATCTTCATAGAGAAGTACAATTGATTGTATCAGGTGGTATTCGAAATGGAGCAGATGTTGCAAAAGCTCTTGCCCTAGGGGCTGATGCAGTATCCATTGGAACGGCTGCCTTGATAGCCATTGGGGACAATGATCCTAAATGGGAAAAAGAATATAACAAACTTGGATCAACAGCTGGAGCTTATGACGACTGGCACGAAGGTCAGGATCCTGCAGGAATATCTACTCAAAATACTAAATTAATGAAAAGGTTAGACCCAATAAAGGCAGGAAAAAAATTATCAAATTATTTGAATGTTATGACTCTCGAAGCCCAAACTATTGCAAGAGCATGTGGAAAATCAAAACTACAAAATTTCGAGCCTGAAGATTTATGCGCACTTACTGTTGAAGCAGCTGCAATGGCCCGAGTTCCACTAGCGGGAACTAATTGGATTCCCGGCAATTAAAATAAAAAATTATTTACTTAACAATCGATTGTATTTTTCTTCTCAATTTGTAATACCTTTTTCTTATACTCATTTGAATTTTTAAAATTTTTCAAATCCTTATTTCGTAATTTTATACAGTCAATTGTCTCTTTAGAAAAAAGCTTTTGTAAAACTTTATTTTTGACAAATGAGAGAGTCAGTTTCTAAATTTTTGGAAGTTTCTTTGCATTTTTGCTTTATGTGCTTTCTTCATACATGTTTAAAAACTTGGCTTACCTGGGTTTCTCTTATTTTCTATTCCATCTAAACCTGCAGCAATGATACCTGCTTGTAGTAAGTAAGGATTTGTCGCTCCATCCATCAGTCTTAGTTCAAATCTTCCTGGTCCAGGTACTCTAATCATATGAGTTCTGTTGTTATCTGAATATGTAATGGTATTGGGAGACCATGTAGCTCTGAGTCAGTAACTGAGGCGCATTAATTCGTTTTAAAACTGTTAACGGTAGGATTAAACCAAGCAGTTAAAGCTTCAGCTGAATGCATTATACCACCCATAAAATTATAAGCAGTTTTAGATAATCCGAGCTTATCTTTTTTATTTAAAAAAATATTTTGTCCTTTTTTATTCCATACAGAAAGATGTGCATGACATCCATTACCTGTCTTATTCTCAAAGGGTTTCGGCATAAACGTAGCTCTCATCCCTCTCTTTTCTGCAAGTGATTTAACCATAAATTTGAAAAAAACATGTCTATCAGCAGTTTGTAATGCATCAGAAAAGTCCCAATTCATTTCGAATTGTCCATTGGCATCTTCGTGATCATTTTGATATGGACCCCATCCTAATTTTATCATTGCATCACAAATTTCACTTATTAAATCATACTGACGCATTAGTGCTGATTGATCGTAACAAGGTTTTGGCGCCTCATCTCTTTGATCTGCAATTGAATTACCATCTTCAGATATTAAAAAATATTCACATTCAACTCCAGATTTTAAATGCATATCTTTCTTTTTAAGAGTTTCAATTTGGTTTCTTAACATAACTCTTGGAGAAGATTTTACAGGTTTTCCATTCATCCAAAGGTCACCAGCTAACCATCCAACTTCTGGTTTCCAAGGAAGTTGTATTAAACTGGAGGGGTCAGGAATAGAAGCCATGTCTGCATCAGCAGGAGACATATCTAAGTAAGTTGAAAAACCTGCAAATCCCGCTCCCTCTTTTTGCATTTGGTCAATTACTTGGGTAGGAACTAATTTAGATCTTACAACACCAAAAAAATCAACGTAACAAATTAGAAAGTATTTTATTTTTCTTTTTTTTGCTTCTTTTTTTAAATTCATGTTCCTCTCCTATAAAAATTAAAGAATTATAATTGCTTAATTTAAAGTTAATTTTAAAACAAGAATAATATTATAGGTTTCATAAAATAAATTTTACTGCTGTTTTTTTAGAAAATAACTGTTTTTGGCTAAAAGGTGCTAAACTTTCAGCTCTCAATGAATATAATTCATTTTATTTTAATTTCTCAAAAAAATTTGTTTAAAATTCGCTTTATCGTATTTAACAGTTTAATCTAAAGATTTAGACTCAAAAAGATTAAAATATTTTAATTACAAAAGTTTTAAAATA
>JAYQTO010000003.1:0-101152 GCA_038147415.1 Alphaproteobacteria bacterium
GTTTGTCTAAAATAATTTCTAGATGAATGAAATTGGTACGAAAAAATTAAGTATGATGCGATTGAACTTTGCTATGATGTTATGTCAGCAGATGGGTTGTTGAAAATCTGAGTTAGAAAATACTTTAATCGCATAGCAAAAGATTTAAAACTTAATAAAAAAATGATTGATAAAATAAAAGATAAAAGCCTATTAAAATTAGATTCATCAAAGGCAAGTTCAAACTTAGATATTGAAAGTATTTTGAATATCAAAAACAAATTGAGCAAAACAAAATAAATGAACATTTGAAAAATGAATTCAAAAAATGGAATTCAAGATACCAAAATTTATCTGAAGGTAAAGAAAGGGATAATGCACAATTTATGTTAAACTGTATATCTGATGCCAGAAAAAATATTCGAATAATGCTCAAGTATTATAGATAATTTTGAAGCAATTCGATTTCCAAATGATATAAAATCAAACAATTTTGTAAATGATACGCTTGAAGAAAATAAGTTAAATAATTATTTATTGGAGAATTCTTCCAAATTTCAAAACTAACAACACCAAGTTATTTGAATGTACTTCCAAAGTATTAAAAATCTTAAATTAAATCGATATTTGATATAAGATTTTCGTCTATGCATCACAGGAAATACAGGCACAATGTGTTGCGTTTAGTTCAAATAAGTGTTTCATTAAGTTTTCTTTGAAGCTTGGTGAATCTTTTAGATAAGGGATGAATTTCTGTTTTGTTATTGGACATGAGCTAGACATTTTATACTTGACATCATAATAGTTCTTAATCAACAGTCACAAATAAATTTTGATTCTTTAATTTTATCTAGAGCTAAGGAAATATCTGTCGATAGGTTGGTTTGATTGCTAGTCAAAACTTTAAAATAGCCGCCTAAGTGCAATGATTAAATGTATCAGTGGACTTGATAGTGAGCATTTGAAAATTAATATTTCTGAGTTCTTAACACAATTAAAAGATATTAATTTAGCTACACAATCTGAAAGCATACATTCATCTCACCCACCAATGTTAGTTCGTTGCAGAGCGTTACTTTGGTTCTCTATGCTTAACAATTATCAAAATTTTAGTGAAATTAATACTAATGACCTTGATAATCTTAACAATAAAATTATTAAAGATATTGAAACATATATAGACGCCCCCATTTTAAAAATGAAAAATGATATGACTGAAAATCTTCGATTATGGTTATTTGGTAAGAAAATTTCAATATTGGAAAATTTAGCAAAGAACATCAAAAGTTTTTATTGAAATGTTTGGTGAAAATCAATTAAAAAATTTACAAATTTTTTATCATTATTTTCTTAATAAAGATATATTAAATGAAATTGAAAAAAAAGATTGATGAGAGTTCAGAGTGTTCTTAAGTTAAACTTTCCAGAGAGTTTTAAAAGTATTTATATTTCTGTGAATGATAGAATAAATTCAATATTCAAAAAACAATAAAACCTATTTTAAATATTGTCTTACCCTTTAAAATCTTAGTTAGATTTATACCATATTTTTTCCTCCCTATCCTCAAAAGTTTGAAGGAGATGATTTCAGAAAATCTAATGGATTGTTTTTTAATAACTAACTTACGATACTTTTTAGTAGATTAATATTAGTTAGATTTTTTAAAATAAATATTAGTTACTAATTATACCATTCACATGGTTTAAAAAAGTGACTGATAGTCCATCAGTTAAAAGGGCGTTATGTTCAACTACTTACAAAGGAGGATATAATGCAAGTAACCAAGAACATAGTAAAATTCAGTAATATATTAATCAAGATACCAAAAAGCTATGAAGGGCGAATTTGGGATAAGTCTGAAAACAGATGGGAAGTATAAACGTACTAAATAGTCATGGACTCCATTAAATATTTAAAGACGTTAGTCTTAGATTAACACAATTAATATTTCCTTGAATCAGTTTGGTTTCACCAATTGAATGGATAAACTGGTTCAAGGATTCTTTTAAAGATTCTCTACTAAACAAAAATGATAAGGCAGTGGTAACTAACTTATCGCATATTTGTGATTCTAAAAATTGTATCTAAATGGCTTTAATCGCATGATTTTTAATCTTTTTACTATCAAAAACCTGTTATCATTATTAAAATCTAACAAAGTGGATTGGGGAAATAATCTGAATAATTATATTCAACAAATGTTGAGAAATTTTCAAAAATCTTATAATCAAACCAACACCTAAAGATTTCATGAAACATTATTGGATTCAAACCTCTAGCCTGCTACCCCACCGGTAGTTAGTAAAACTTCACATATCTATACTAGCAATACCAATCCCTGCTTTGGATAAACCCTAAAGCTAAAATTGATATTAAAAAATTTAAAAAATTAAATGACCAGTTTAGTTAAATCAAGAGTCGCTTTTTTGAATAATACTAGTACCACTTGCAGTCGTAAATGAACCTGATGTGTCTAGACCATTGGAGGATTCATAACCAACTCTTAAAAAGAAATCATAATAGCTTGCACCGATAGACCCGCCAATGGTGTCGAAAGCCTCATGCATTACTGTATTAGCTGTTAAGCCAGTTACGCCAGAGTCATCAAGCGCGTCATCATTGTCTGATAAACCAAAACCATAGGAGAAATCAGCAAAGAAATTAAAATCGTTTGAATGAGCTTTTCAACTGCTAATGATAAAGCTAAAATAGAAGATATTTGTAAAAATTTTTTCATAAAAGCTACCTTTATTAGTTTTATAGTACAGTTTTTCTATATTTTTTAATTAAAGTCAACCACTAAAAAGTAACACAGGAGTAACACAGAAATCTCTCAGCTTTTTTGTCAGTAGTTTCACTTCAATATTTATCAATATAATCAATAGCTTATATGACTTTCGTGTTTTACTGAAATGCAGATAATTAATCAGTGGGTCAGGAGTTCAAATCTCTCAAGCGGCACCATCATACAAGGGTTTATTAAATTCTAATTTATTTTAAATCTAAATTTGGGGCTACAAATGTAAAACCTCATATTTGGCTAATGCATTTTTTGAAAAATAATAAAGAAATCTTACTTAATTACATTAAAAATTGCATTCTCTGCAAAGTTAGTTGATTTACAAGTTCGTGTGGGAATACTTCCTTTAATAGGATTGATAACATCTATTGTTTGATAGCCTCCTGATTCAAAACTATAAGTTTGGTTTAGCTTAGGGTCATAATAACCAAGTGCATGTTGTGTTGAGTATGTATAGTTTGTATTAATACTTATTTTTGTAGTTTCATTATCAATTTTTTGTATATTGATATTCATTTTTGCATCAAGTACTGCCAGTAAGCCACTTTTAGCATAATCAATGTAAGAACCTTTAAATTCTTCACCAGTAAAAAAAAGAGTATATTCAAAATCACCACAATCTATAAATTTTTCAGCTTCTTTTGAACCAAATGATAACATTAATAATCCAGAATCTTTCTCAAGGTTTTCTATTTTAAAAAAAGAATCATTTACAAAATCAATTACAGAGGTCCAAGTTTCGTCAAAGTCTTTATTGGTAATTACGGAATTTTTAAAATTAGTATCGTCAATATTTGGTGGAACATATTTACCAATATTTTCTGTAAGTTTTTCTTTTTCTACTGCACACGACGAAAGAAGAATTGTCATTACTAGAGATGAAATAAATTTTTTCATATATATTTATATATGAATATAAATTATAAAACTCAAGCAATGATAAGATATTTAAATAATGATTTATTTTTTTAAAATTCTGTTTCTACCAGTATCCACCCTTTTTTTTTCTTTTTTTGATTTTTTTCTCATTAGACTCAATTTTTACTATCTTTAGTAACGGATTTCATTTTTACTGAATTTTTAAGACTTATCAGAAATTACCAAATTTATCTCTAACATCATTTATAAAGTTACCCTTGGTCTCAGAAAAAGTTTAAAGCAAATAATTAAAGAAAAAGGAAAAAAAGTTTCATGATGATCATTTTATTAAATTAAAAAAAAATTTAGTAATCAGTAGATTACAAATCTTCAAGCGATACCACTCTTTCCCTACTCAGCTTGACTTTTATTATGAATACTCCGTATGATGTTTTTCTTGACTAAAGATAAGATATAGACTATTCTAGATTTAACGACGATTAGTAGTTTAAACTTTATAACGAGTTATAGATGAAGAATTTAAAAGGTACTGATTTCCAGAAAATGGTCTGGAATGAGATAAAAAAAATTCCAAAAGGAAAGACAATTACTTACAAAGAACTTGCTATAAAGATAGGTAAGCCTAAAGCCTATCGTGCTGTAGCTAGTGCATGTGCTAAGAATCCATTATTAGAAATTATTCCTTGTCATAGAGTCATAAAAGTGATGGTAAAATGGGTGGATATATGGGTGAAAAAGGAATAGAAAGAAAGAAAAGACTCCTTGAAAGTGAAGGTATAAAATTTTAGGAATACATTTATGATTCAAAAGACACTTATCATCATTGGAGTTTTATTTATTCTTGTAGGGTTATTATATCCCTTTATACGGGACATTGGATTAGGAAGATTGCCAGGTGATATTCTTATAAAAAAAGAAAATTCCTCTTTTTATTTTCCCATTGTTACTTGTATTGTCATAAGTGTAGTTATTAGTTTAATACTTATGTTTTTAAAAAATAACAAAGAAACCTTATTTAATTAAATTTAAAATTGTTTGGTATCAAATAATTGATCTGGGGAGATTATTCTCTCCTTTCCCTATTTTGCATTAATAGATATAGTTAGGTTATGTGGATTCAGTTTAATAACTCATTTCTATCAATAGTTGAAAATAGAAATAATAAGTTAGAGTTGTTAGTTAGAGCACGTGTTAAAGGTGATATTGAAAAAATTTTTCCTGATGCTGATGTTTTTGAAGATGATAGTGCAGATTATAAATATAGGGCATTTATTTCAAAAGCTAAAGTTGCAGCAAAAATGATGTTTAAGATGACAGATATTAACTATGACAATTTTAAGAACTCTGTCATAGAAATTGAAAGAAAAAATGCCTATAACAATGTATGGATAGAATTAAGAAAACTTCAGAAATAATGTTATAGTAAATATTAAATGTTGAAAGTTTATACTATTATTCTCATACTCTTTGGTTGGACCTCATTATTTTCTGAAAATAAAGAAAATCAACCTTACAAACCTCATCAAAAACCTAATCAAAATTTAAAAAATCAACAATCTGGAGAGGATATCGATAACTTATTTAAACAAATAGAATCAGCTAGAAAACAATTAAAATCTCAGGAATTAAGATTACAAGATATTCAAAATAAAATTATAAAGAGAAGGCTAAACAATAATCAGTAAAAGATTTATCTAGATAAATAAACATAATGTTCTAAAACTAGTGTATAAAAATTAAAAATTTATTCTTTAATAATTTATTTTAGGGATATTACTTTTAGTAATAAAAGTCTTAAAAATTTACCCAATTTATAATTGCTCTAATACCAATTATAAAATACATAAGTTCCATTAGTGTTCTGGGTAAATCTCTATCTTTAAGACCCATAAAAATCCAAATTAAACAAGATACCGAACAAACACTCCAGCCAATCCATTGAGATAAAATTTCTGCATTTCCTAGAATGTATGCTCCTGTTACTGCTAAAAAAAAACCTACCCATCGCCAAAAATCTATTTTTTTAAGGTCTAATCTTCTTTTTTCATTTGAATCTAATTTAAATGGTAGCTAAAGGTTAAATCATTGATAATGAAAAGTTATGTTTGCACTAGCTTGTTATTAAGATAATAGAGAAAATTATACTTGTTAACTGAAAAATTTTAAATTTTCTTTATAAATATAATAGTGTCTTATTTAAGCCCACATTTTTGCAAGCCTTTATTAATATATCTTTTCCCTTTTTCTTTTATCTTTAAATTATGATCTTAAATCCGTAATTGTAAATTATCATCAGAAAAATGATTTTCAGAATATTTACTTATATATTTCTGCTGAAGAGTTTTAAGTTTTTTTCATATTTAACCATTTCTCCTTCTTTTTTACTTTTCTCACTAGCTATTTGCAATAGAGTGATACAATTTATATCTTTATTTTCAGAAGTTTGTGCTTTTAAAGTAATTTCTGATTTCAGTAAAATTGGAGAAAAAAAAGAAAAAGAACAAATAAATTTTTCATGATTTAAAAATAAACATTTAGATTTAAAAAAGTCATCAAAAATAGAAAAAATTTAATAAAACTATTAGAAAGTTGAAAAATTTTGAGTGATAAACAAATCAAAATATTATAAATTTGACATTCTACTATAAATTACTATTTAATTATAAATATTACAAAGGAGAAAATAATGAAAAGTTTTATTTTTAGTCTATTAATGATATCTGCAATAAGTTTCAGTGCTCAATCTTGTCCTTATCAAAAAATGGCAGAAGTTGATACAAAGCTTTATTCAGAAAAGAATATAAGTTCACAGACCTTTGCTAAAATTTCTAACCTTAGATCACAAGGTGAAGAAAAATTAAAGCTTGGTGAAATGGATAATGCACAATTAATCTTTGATAAGGCTTTGGCTTTATTTAACAAATAAATTTAAGGAGAGTTTTTAACTCTCCTTAAATGTACTAAATTTTATTATTTCCTTTTCCTAATTTCTTTTCAAAAATCTCTTGATATATCATCCTTTTTCTTGTTCATCATTTGCATAAAACCACCTTCCACTATATCACATTTTAATTTACTAACTTTGTTCTTTGAAGTATTTATCAAATCAAGGCTTTCTCTATTTAAATTAAATTCTTCAAAGAAAATATTACCGTACCAAATAAATTTAATTTTAAAAAAATATTATTTTTATTAATCTTATAAGGTGTTAGTTTTGAAACTACTTTCAATTGATTATTTTTCATTTTCAGAGTCACAACTCTAACAGATTTTTCAGATTCAAAGCTTATTCCTTTATAATTTTTATAGTTAAAATTTTTTTTAACTATTGAATTACAACTAAGAGATTTACCAGTCGGATTTGAAAAAACCTTATTTGATGATAATAAAAAGAATATTACAAAAATTATATTAAAGAGTTTAATGTTCATAATAGATAATATAGTAAATTAATATCTTAAACTTAATCCTTTTTTTAGATTTCCAAGTTCCTCCATACTGGTAGAATATGTTATCCTTTTTTGAGCTTTCTAGACAAAATTCACAAATGAATATCCAGTTACCGCTCGAATCTATTATACATCTAAATAGCTTTTTGAAATCCTTTGAACACCTAAAACACTTTCTATTTTTTCTAACTCTCATGATCTAATGTTGTATGACAATCGTCACAAATATTTGGATCTAAATTAAAGTAATCCAATCCTCCCTTTGAATTCGGTAGTGGTGCATCACATTTAGAACAAACTTTATAGTCAATATCATTCTTATTCATTTTTTATCCTACATGAAATTATCAATAAAACTTTGAATATATTTTTTTTTTTGTCAAAATTTATTATTTCTTTTATCTTCAAATAATTATCAAGATAACATAAATCATCAATAAATTTATTAATATTTTTATGATATTTTTTTACAACTTTATATTTTTCTTTTTATCTTCAACATATTCTAAGTTTTTATTTTCTGAATCAAAATTCAAATAGCCAAAAACAAAGTCTTTATTTTTACAATAAATTTTCTTGTTATCATAATTCTTTAAATTTTCTATTATGCAAAAATTTTTGCAAAAGATTCAAAATTTATAAAGGTCAAAAGTATAAGAATTTTGTACATAATAGTTTCTAATAATCTTAAAAAACAATTGTATTAAATAATAAAATAATTAAATAATTAATGCCACTTTGTAATAGTAGATCATTACAGCCATTTAGCCCTCTGATTGAAGTAAAAGCAAAGTGGCACAGAGTCTTACTTTACAAACCAAAAACTGCTACTATAATTAATATCGGTTAAATGTCTGAAGTTTTAAAAAGTTTAAATTCAGTTAACTGGAAATCAGGAGCTATCATCTACAAAGTAGGTGATGAAGCAGATTTTGCTTACCTTCTTGAAAAAGGTGAAGTAGAAGTTTTATCAAAGAACTCTGTCAGAGTTGGATTTATAAATGAGAAAGAGGTTTTTGGTGAGCAATCAATATTACTAAATACAAAAAGAACAGTTACACTTAAAACTACTAAAGATTCAGTTGCCATAAAAATTCCAAAAAAAATAATCATTGCAGAGTTACAAAACTCATCAAAGCTTATGAGAGCAATATTAAGAACTACTTACTTAAGATTAATGAATTTAGATAATACAATAAAGGATAATTTAGATAGTATTATATAAATTGTGGATAAAATTGTTAATAAATTGCAAACATTGTACTAAAACTCCAATTTTAAAGATATTAAAACCTAATAAATTTTTAACATAATTAACATATAAGTAATTGATATTATTAATATATTATTAAATAAATTTTTATTTATATTACTTATTTTAATTAAAACTCAAATAATAATTTGAAATTTCAATATGTTAATAATTAAATTAAGTATTGATATTTTTAATTTATAATTTCAAATAAGTATCTGGAGGTAAATAACATGCAAAAATTAATATTGGTTTATTTGGCCTATTAATAATCATTTTATTAATTCTTTATCAAAATTATAAGATTATGCATTATAATAATGAACTTCAATCGAGTATTGATAATCTTAATGTTTTAGTTGAAGATATACATAATGATGTTCATGAGCTAATTAAATAAAAATTTCATTATTTGAAATAATAATAACTAATTTACAAGTATTTTAAACTTTTTCTACTATATTTCTACCACAAATTATTCTTTTAAAAGATCTATTTTATTGCTAAAGGATGTTGGGTTTTTGCTTCTCTAACTTAAAATCTTTTTCAACATAAATATTTTGATTAACAAAAATATCAATTAATTTTTCTCTAGCAAAATTTGAATGGTCTGCTTTTTCACAACTATAAAAGTCAGTAATCCAAGACTTTGAAGCTATTTTTAAACTTTTATCATCAAAATAAGTTTTATATTCAGAAAAAGTTTGAATATCTTTAAGATTTAAATCTGCACTTGTCTTATCATCAAGATAATCAGTAGGTATAAGCTCAAATTTATCATTTTTAGTTTTTTTCCAAAGTTGATATTTTCTAACGCCTCTTTCTGTAGAAATTTCTCCAATCTTAGGCCACAAAGTACCAATTAAATCTTGATACTTAAAAACAATGATTTTACTGAAAGCACCATTATTATTTACCATACCATATGGTTGATCGTTAAAACCTGTACTCCAAGATTTATTAATATACTTGCATTCAAATGTATTATTTTTATAAAAACCTTTCAAAATTTTGTTAACATTTTTTCTTTCACTAAAATCTTGTGAAAAAGTCTGAACACAAAAAAAAATCATTATTAGAGATAATAATATTCTACTAAATATAAAAATCATAAATCTTTAATATATGGTTTCCTCAAAATATCAACTTTTTTTAATATAGAATCATAGGATATTTTTAACTTTGACAACTTTTAAATTTTATTTTCTTTGGTAAGTAACTCAATATCAAAATTTTTCTTAAAAGATTTAAGATCTTTAAATGCCTCACAATCTCATCTAAAAGAAGAAAATCTTTGATATTTTAAGTTTTTTCTATCAATTTTTATTTCATTTATAAAAATAAAATTCTCATTGGTATAGTACTTTCCTATATCCTTACTCTTAAGTTCTAATTCTTTTTCTCCACCAATTATTTTATATTCAGATGTGCGATTATTTTCAAAATAGTACCCTATCAGATCCCCATATACCTTACATATAAGCCCCTTACCATCAATCTCCCCAGCAAAAACTTTTGAATTTAAAAGTAGTAAAAAAATTAGAATTTTTTTCATCGATTCTCCATAATGTAATTTTGACATGGGTACGATATACTAGTATCCACCCTCACAATATCATCTTTTCCACAGTCATAATAACATTGACGTTCAGAATCTAATTTTTTCATGTCAATTATTTCATTTTTTAATTCACATTTAATTAATGATGATTTTTTATTAATTATTTTAACTTTGGAGTTTTTATTTTGTATATAATTTTGTATATACTTGTTTTTTACTGTAAAAAAAAGTGTAACTAATATTCCAAAAAATAAAATAATAACGATATACCTCATTATTTAATATCAAGATTAATTCTAGTTACTAAAAAAAAGTTCTTCGATTTAACATATTTTGATTTTTTTCATCATCATCCATCTCATTGCATATATATCTCTCATATTCTGTATATATACTTTCTTTGTAAACTTTTCTAATCATATTAATGAATAATAAATTAGTTGTATTTTTTTTTAAATAGTTTATTATAAAATAACCATCCACATGGTTATAAAGTGGCGCATAGTACATGCGTCAAAAGTACATGCTTATTAACTTAACATAAAGGAGTGAAAAGTATGTTATTAACCAAAACTTTAATCAAAATTAATAATATACTGGTTAAAATTCCAAAACAGACTCGTAGAGTATGGGATTTATCAGAAAATAGATGGGGTTATAAACGCTCAGAAAAAAATTAATTATTGATTGTTAAATATGTGAAACTTGAGTTATCATTTTTCACATATTTAATTTTAATTATATTTATGAAATTTAGTTTTAAAAATTTATATAAAAATAATGTGCAACCCTTAATCTTATTAGTTTTCTTAATTGGATTAGTTGGTTGTAGTGGAAGTGCAAAAAGGTCTGCATCCCCATTTTTTTAGAAAATGTTGCCAAGTTCAGTGGAAAATTTTCTGTTTACATATCAGATAAAGAATTAGTAAATAATTCTATAATTGAGTCCGAGGATTGTGAATCTTGGCAAATCCAAATTGAATTAGATAAAGCTTACAGAGAATCAATCAAAGATATAATTCATAGAATGTTCGATAATGTTGAGTTTACAACCAGAGAATTAAATGAGGATGAGTTGGCCTCTTCTGAAATTATTGCTCAAATTATATTCAAAAATCATAAAGCTAATGCAATTTTCAATGTTAAAGAAAATACCGCTAATTATAATGTTACAATTAAAACAGATCTAAATGTTAAAAGTCATATAAGGTCAATTAATAATTCTGTAAGCTCAAATAAATCATGGGATAAAAATTTATATTTAAATTGTACAGCTAATGAAGGTGCCTATAAGTCTATACAGGGTTCAATAGAGAATTTAATGTCAGAAATTCACGAAAAAATTTATGTCTCTATCAATTCTATAAAAAAATAAATGAGAAAAAGAAAATTTATTTTTTCTATTTTTCATTTATTCTTATTTTCTTTATTAAAACTTTTTACATTTAAAAATTCCTACTCAAAAACATCAAAAACAAATATTTTATTTCATGAAAATTTTTTAAAATATATTATTTCTGATGATCATCCAGAAAAACCAGAAAGAATTGAATATTTATTAAATGAAATTTTAAAAACAAATTTAAAAAATGATTTAATTGACGTTAATTTATCTAATTTAAATCATGATCCTTATTTTTGGATCAAAAAAATTCATACAAGTAATCATATCCTTTCTCTTAAAAAAGAAAATATCACAGGGTGAAATCGCTTCTAAAACTGCCACAATGATTTGTTTACATGGAATTGATCAAATTATTAGTGGCAAAGTCAAAAATATTTTTTGTCTTGTCAGACCACCAGGCCATCATGCTTTAAATACAGGGAGAATTGAGGGATTTTGTTTTTATAATCATATTGCAATTACAGCAAAATATATACAAATTAAATATAAGCTAAATAAAATTCTAATAGTTGACTGGGATTATCATCATGGAAACTCAACTGAACATTTTTTTTATGATGATCCTTCTATTCTTTTTTTCTACACATGACCAGTTTGCATATCCAGGAACTGGATCACCAGATAAAAAGGAAGAGGAAACGGTTTGGGTTATAATATAAATATCCATTTACCATGTGGAACTAATGATGAAAAAATTTTAAAAATTTTCAGAACAAGATTATTTGAGCAAGCAACTAATTTTAAACCAGATTTTATTCTTATTTCTGCGGGTTTTGACAGCAGAAAAGGAGATCCTTTAGGATGCTTTAATCTCTCAGATGAAGCATTTGAGGGTCTTACAAAGGTTGTTGTAAATATTGCAAATCAATTTTGTGATGGAAGAATTCTTTCAATTTTAGAGGGCGGTTATAATATTACAGGGAACTCAAGTGCGGCAATTAAACATATAAATACATTAAAAAATTTTTTTTAATGTTTATTATTTAAGATTAAATTGCTAAAAATTTAAAGTTAAAGATGAAGGCCAGTAAAAAATAGACCTCTTGAAGTACAAACAAGCTATTGATTTATCTTATTCTTTTTATAAGGATAAATATAGAAAAGGAATCAAAATACCGTACTTTGTATATTTATCATCGGTAAGTAATTTAATAATTGAAAATAATGGAAGCACTGATGAAGTAATAGCTGCATTATTTCACGATTTATTTGAGTTTGAGAAAAATAATAGGAGGTTAAATCAAATTAAAAAGTAAATTTGGAACAAAAGTTCTGAATATTGTGAAACAGTGCTCGAATTCAGATATTACTAATGAAAAATTTATAGAAAATAAAAAAAAGTTTCTTGACTCTATGGCAAAAATGTCACAGTCATCATTGCTCGTTTCTTTGTGTGACAAACTTCACAGTATCAGTTGTATAATTAACGATTATAACAAAATTGGGAAAAAATATGGAAAAATCATCATCTTTCTTCCGAGGAAACAAAATGGTACTACAAAAATCTTTGTAAAAATTTTAAAAAATTTCTAAAAAATCATAAATCTCTTAAGGATAGATTTCAAAGAAATATCAATGAACTTGAATTTTTAATAAAGAAGTGATTTTTATAAATTATAAATTTTGAGTGAAGAAATAATTATTTTTGATACAATTAAATATCTAATAATAAAATTTATTTTAGCTATTTTAGGATTAGTTTTTATGTCTTTAGCAACGTGGTCCTCATATTCATTTTTTAAAATCTCTAACAAATATAACTCAGATTTTTTAAATAATATATTTATGTCATCAGATAAGTGTCTAAAGACTCACATAGATCAAAAAATAAATGCATTTTGTTTAGATATCAATACTGCTAATTGGCTCATAATGATTTTTATAGTATCTTCTGTCCTTTCATTCCTAACCTTATTTCCTTTCTTTTGATTAAGAAAAAAAGTATGAGTAGCAAGTTTAAAGATCCATTTGGGGGTGTTCATGGTGAGGAACCTGAAACAGTCCATCACCTTTTAAAATTGATAAGGAGGAAGCACTTAGAGAAATTAAAGATTCACTTGATAAATGGGACCAAAAAAAAGTTGTAAAAAATCATTTTTACAAAAACTTCGTCAAGGTAAAGCATCAGATGAAGAAACTATAAAAGCGATACATTGGAACTATTCTAAAGAATCAAAAGAATATGTGAATATAAATTTAGTTTGGTCAAAAAGAATTATAAGACTTTAGCCAATGTGCCATTAAAGCAAGTCCGTGTTGCTTTGGCTGGTCTAAAAGCCTTTTATACCCAGATATCTTCTGTTAAGCCTGATATTAATCATCCTGATGTTCTAAGTTGTTATAATGCTACAGCTGAAAATTATAATCTTGAAATAAAAGAAATACATTTTAGAGATTCTGTAGATGTGGATCTACTTGATCCATTTGCAGGCGTAACAGGTGAAGACCTTGATATTATTTTTAATAATTTGTCCGTAGATAAAACTAAAGCTTTGGAAGAGTTAGATTATTCCGTTGATTTTTTTGATCAGATTGATGTTCCCTCTAGAAAAAGAAGGATTTAAAATTTATTAAAAAAAAACCAAAAAATTTTTCTTTAAGCTATAAAACTTCAAATGAATATTTTAATATATACCTAATATGGGCAGGTCAAAAAATAAAATCTATAGAGAGAGTTGATAAAAAAAGAGCTAGAGTGGCATTAGTATCTCTTAGAGGTTTTGTAAAAAATATTAATACTCAAAGACCTGATCTTTCTGATCCTAATTTGAAACTTATGTACGAAGCAACAAAACTTAAGCACAAACCTGGAAAATCAAGTAGAGATTCAAGAGTTGAACTTAAACCTACTGATGATGGTGGAATGAGTTATTGGTCTTATAAAACTCATAGATGGATAATTGGAAGGTATGATAAAAAAAATAAAATATTTATTCCTCCTAAAAAAAATTTATAAAGAAATATTTAAAAATATAATCATAGGGTATATTAATATATTATGGCCCCGTAGCTCAGCTGGATAGAGCAACTGCCTTCTAAGCAGTAGGTCGTACGTTCGAATCGTACCGGGGTCGCCACTGATATGACAAAATGGTATATAATAATATTTTTAATTTTTTTTAACGCGGCTAAATCATCAGACTTTAAGCTTGTCTGTGAAGAAACAAATGTTTCGTATGATAAGGATTTTAGTAAAAGTTTTACAAAAATTGTCAATTTCGAACAACGAACTGTTTTAAATTATTCTGGAAATTATTTTGATAGGGTCGTTCTTTTTAACAGAAAAGAAATAGTTCTGTATAATAATATTTTTGAAATATCTAGTACATTTAACATAAAGACAAAAATTTGGACAAGTTACAAGGATTTATTTATTAAGATTTATAAATGTGATCAAAAAAAAAGGCGCTTTTAAAATAAAGCGCCTTAAATATATGGGGAGGAAGATAATAAATATATTATATGAAATCCCTCATAAAAGAAATTTATTTTCATTATAACAAATATTCATATAATAAATACTTTTGTCATATATTTGATTATTCATTTGTTGGAACAGGCAAGTCTATTTTTTTTTCAATTAATTGTTTGTTTTCCTCATTTAGATAATTTAATTCCTCAAAGCTTAAATCACTAGATATTAAATTAATATAATACTCGCTTTCTTTTATTCCTCTAATCTTAGATTGTAGAAATAATTTATAAGCAGTTTGAATATCCTTGGTGGTTCCCTCACCTGAAAAATACATATTAGCGAGATTAAAAGTTGCTTGAGGGTGACCTTTTTCAGAAGATTTTGAATATAGTTCAAAAGCTTTGACTGAATCTTTATTCAAATTTTCACCAACTTGGTACATCCACCCAAGATTATACATCGCAAATTCATTGTTCATTTCAGACGCAATATTATAGTAATAAAGAGCTTTGGTTTTATCGGCTTTTACACCATAACCATTATCATAAATTACAGCAAGATTAAATATTGCTTTATCTTGATAAGTACTTTTTGAATCACTTGCTACTTTTTGAAAAAGTTGAATTGACTTATTAATTTGCTTTTTATTGAAATGATCAAGAGCTATGTAGTAATTTTCAGATAAAACTGGTTTAAAAATTAAAACAAAACCAATCACAATTAAAAATTTATTTTTCATTTTTTTCTCCATACAAAAATTAAACCATATACTGCAAAAAAAATGGTCGGGGAGACAGGATTTGAACCTGCGACCCTCTGTTCCCAAAACAGATGCGCTACCAGGCTGCGCTACTCCCCGAACTACTTGCTTATATTATAAGATTATGATAAATAAAAGTAAAAAAAGTTATAACTAAAAATTTCTTTAATTTAATAAGTTTTTGTTTACACTGTTTATGAGGAAAGCAGTTTTCGATGTTTGTTAATTTTTTCGTGGCTTTTACACTTGTTATAATATGTGATAGCGTTTCGTTTTCTGAGGAATTGAGGGATGTTCTTTATGATGCCTACAATTATTACCCTGACATTGCAAAAAGTAAAAAAGAACTTCAAATTTCTGAGAAAGATTTAAAAATATCAAAAACAGACTTTCTTCCTTCAGTTGATTTTTCTGCTTCAAGAGGGAAAGATATTAGTAAAACTTTTCCAGATACATCTAATAGAAATGTTACATCCATAGATCCTTCAAGTTTTGATATAGACGTAACACAGCCACTTAGTTTCTCTAAAGTTTTAAATCTTAGACAATCAAAAAATAAATATAGAATTGCAAGGCTTAGTCTTGAGTCAACAACTCAAGATGTTTTGTTAAAAGCAAGTAAGGCGTATTATACAGTTTTAAAAGATTTTTTTTTATTAGATGTATCAAAAAAAAATGAAGAAAATCTTAAAAAAAAACTTGAAGCAACTGAAAAGAGATTTGAGTTTAGAGATGTAACAAAAACTGATGTATTTCAAGCAAAAGCAAGATTAGCTGAAGCAATTTCAAAAAGAATAGAAGCTGAAAATAACCTTGAAATTTCAATTTCTGATTTTAAGAAAATAGTAGGAAGAGACCCAAAAATAAATTGGTTTGAGTCTGATGGTAAAAATATCATAAAATCAAATCCAAAAGATTGGTCTAAATTTGGTATTATTCCTAATACTCCGAAAACGCTCAAAGAGGCATTAAGGATTAGTTTGGAGAATAACCCAGAATATGTAACATTAAAGTTACAACATTTAAATTCTAAAATTGATATTTCAAAAAATAATTTATCATTTTGCTCCAGAACTTTCCTTAACTGGATCTGTTGGGAAATCACTTGAATCATCAAGAACAATTGAAAGAAAGGATAATTATTCTGTAACTGCGGAGGTTACTGTCCCCTTATTTAATAAAGGGGCATAATTTTTAAATTTATCTAAGTCTAGAGATACTGCAATAACAAATCTAAAAGCGATTGAGTCAAAAAGATTAGAACTTACCCATCAAATTAAGTCATCATGGAAGAAAATTGCTAGTACCAAAGCAAGCATTGAATCCCTTGAAATATCAGTGGACTCAAATATTATGGCTGTTGAGGGAGTCTCAAGAGAAGCTGGTGTTGGAACAAGGACTACCCTTAATATCTTAGATGCTGAAAAAGAACTTACCCAATCTGAATCGAATTTAGTAAATGCACAATACCAACTTATTATAAATTCTTTTGACCTACTAAGAAATTGTGGAATATTGAATTTTAATTATTTAGGTTTTTAATTTTTTTATTGATTTTTTTTTTTAGTTAATGTACTTTCTTTTTTTGTATTGACTTTTAAGTATTCGCACTAAAAACTTATTTTTTCAAAGGAAATTATTATGCCACCAGAAATGGAAGATATGGCTGATGCTGCCGGTGATGCAGCATTAGAAGCCTACCAAACAGCATTAGACGGAGGCGCTGATCCATCTGAAGCAGCAGCAGCAGCAATTGATGCTGCGTCAACTGTTATGACAGATATGGGCGCACCGGCAGATATGGTAGATACAATGGCGTCAGCAGCTCAAGATGGATTTGATTCAGCTTTAGCTGATGGTGCAGGCCCTGGAGATGCATTTGAAGCAGCTGGAGACAGTGTTGATGAAGCTTTCGGTGATGAAGGTGATATGGGACCAGGACCTGAGATGGACCAATATGGCCAGAAGGTGATATGGGACCAGACCAGATGGACCAATGGGACCTCCACCAGAAGGTGATATGGGACCAGGCCAGATGATCCAATGGGACCTCCACCAGAAGGTGATATGGCAGGACCAGGACCAGGACCAGATGGACCAATGGGACCACCGCCAGAGGTGATATGGGGACCACCACCAGAGGGACCAATGGGACCACCACCAGAAGGTGATATGGGACCAGGACCAGACGGACCAATGGGACCACCACCAGGTGATATGGACCAGGACCCAGGACCACCTCCGGTGAATGGGACCTCCACCAGAAGGTGATATGGCATATGGGACCAGACGGACCAATGGGACGACCACCAGGGGATATGGGACCAGGACCAGACGGTGGGACCTCCAGGTGATATGGCAGGACCAGGACCCCGACGGACCAGGGACCACCTCCAGAAGGTGATATGGGACCAGGACCAGATGGACCAATGGGACCACCTCCAGGTGCAGATCCATTATTTGGACCAGATGCTCCACCACCAGATGGTGGAACCCTCCAGATGATATGCCTGAGGGGGGATCCAATGGGTGAACCAGGACCAATGGATGGGACCGGACCAGGTGGACCAATGGGACCTCCTCCAGATGGATGGAAGGTATGGATGAAATGCATACTCACATGGACGATGCTGCAGCACACGGGCCAGCCGACGGTGATGTGCCTCCACCACCTGAAGGTGATATGCCAATGGATGGTGATATGGCTCCCTCCTCCACCTGATGATAATCCAGGAGATGATGTAGTTTAAAAACTTAATTATCTAACTTTAAAAACCCATTATTATATTGATAATGAGGGTTTTTTTGATTAAAATTTAAAAAATCATATACAATAATGCTCATGCAAGCCATGAGAGGATCTCAAAAAGTCATTAATACTAGTTGCAAGACAACTTGGAGTTCACATTGGTCCAAATGATATTCCTGAGCGGTTTAAAATTGATGAAAGAGAACTTTCTCTAAAAGAAATGTGTGAACTTGCAAATTCATTTAGTCTCAAAGCTAAATCAACAAAAATAAATGATAATGAACTAATAAAGCTATTATCTAAAAAACAACAAATTTTAAGATTAAAAAATGGTCGTTACGTAATCGCATTGAGGGTTATAGATTCAAAAGAGGATGATAAGTCAATTTTATTTCTTGATACTGGTGTAACCACTCCAAAACCTCAACAAATTACTATAAAAGAATTACAAAAGGGTTGGGATGGACAGGTAATTCTTTTAAAGGCAAAATTAAAAGCTTTTGAAGAACAAAGTGAGTTAAAGTTAAGCTGGTTGATAGGTGAGTCTTTAAGAAATAAATCAGTGATGGTCCAAGTTATAATTGTAGCACTTATTTTAAATATATTTGCAGTTGTTCCTGCAGTGTATTCATGATGCTAGTTCTTGACAAGGTTGTAAATTACGAAGCATACTCAACGCTTTATGTAATAACATCAGGAGTTTTAGTTGCTTACCTATTTAATGGTATTCTTGGATTTTTGAGGGCATATTTACTTGATTTTTTATCTCAAAAGGTTGAGGCAAAACTTTCAGTCAGAGTTTTTGAAAAATTAATTTCTTTACCAATGCAAAGATTCCACAGAGAATCTGCGAATTTTTTACGTTTTACATCACAAATATCAGTTATAAAAAATACACTTACTCAAAAAATTTTTTCAACAGCATTAGATTCTATAAGTCTATTAGTTTTTATTCCTATATTATTTTTTTACAGCCCAGTTTTATTTGCGGTTGTTTTTTCATTCAGTATTTTAGGTGCTCTTGCTTCAATTATTTATTCAAAAAGACAACGCGACTCAATGGGTAAACTTAGTAAAGCTGAGGCTAAAAGACAAGAATTTATATCTATTTCAGTTAATGGTATTGAGAATGTCAAAGGACTTGCTTTAGAACCATCTCTAAAAGAACAGTGGAGAGAACTAGAGGCAAATTTTATAATAGCATCTGAAGATATGCAAAAAAAGAGTGCTACGCTCAATAATATTTCAAGTACGATTAATCAATTAATGACAGCAATGGTAATATTTGTTGGTGTACACTTAGTTTTTTCTGGCAGTCTTTCAGCAGGTATTTTAGTCGGATTTAATATGTTAGCAGGTAGAGTTTCCAGACCAATAATTGACCTTAGTAACACTTAAAAACTGAAATTTCAAAATTAGTACAATCATTCAAATTGGTTTCAGGTATTGTTGATGCTAACACGGAAACAACTGCTAAAGGTCAAAAACCTCAGCTAATGGGCCAAATTAGTTTTAGGAATGTTGAGTTTGGTTATGATGATAACACTAAAATTTTAAAAAATGTTGATTTAGAAATTAATCCAAGACAAATAATTGGTCTTACTGGAAAAAGTGGATGTGGAAAAAGCACTATAGCAAAGCTAATACAAGGGTTGTATAGACCTCAGTCTGGTATAGTCGCTCTTGATAATGTAGATTTACGTTTACTTGACCTAAGTCACATAAGATCTCAAGTTTCATTAGTTGGTTCTGAGAGTTATTTTTTCCTGGTACAATAAGAGAATCAATTTCTAGAGCAGCACCTAACTCATCTATGGATAAAATTACATGGGCGGCAAAAAAAGTTTACGCCCATGATGAGATAGAATCATTTCCAGATGGATATGAAACATTTCTCGAAGAAAATGCCACAAATCTCTCAACTGGACTAAGACAAAAACTTGCAATCGCAAGAGCATTAATTAGAAATCCAAGGGTAATTATATTGGATGATGCAATTACTGGGTTTGATGTTGACAGTGAAATCAAACTGTATGATGCTCTTTCAGATATAGCACTGGGGAGAACTGTTGTCATTGTTTCTAATCGCTTATGGCATTTAAGAATTTGTAATAAAATTTTTGTTCTGGATAATGGTGTTATTACTCAAGAAGGATCATTTGAAGAATTAAAAAATATCAGAGGTTTTTTGGAGAGACTTTTAATAAACAAATTTCAGTATTAGGTTTTAATAGACCAACTAAAAAAGTTGTTTAAATGACAGATAAAAAAAAAATAAAACCTTCATTAAGAAACTTAGCATCAGGTGATGTACTCTTTAGAGAGGGAGAGGTTGGGGATTTTGCCTATCAAGTTGTAAAAGGAAAGATAGAAGTAACTAAGTTTAATGGAGATGAATACGTAACATTAGCTATGCTTGAAAAAGGTGCATTGTTTGGAGAAATGGCTTTGATTGACAAACAACCAAGAAGTGCAATGGCAAGAGCAGTTGATGAAGCAACTGTAAGAGAAATAGATAAAGACGCATTACTTGGTTATCTTAAAAATTCACCACAAACTGCTTTCAATATGATGCAACAGCTTGCTAGCTATGCTAGAAATGCAAATGAAAAATTATCAGTTGATGCATTTAGTAGTGATGAAACTAATACATCAGATGATATGAGAAGAAGAATCAGAAGAAAAATAAAAAAAAAGAAAAAAGAAAAATTTTGAATGAATTACTTGATGAATTTGATGACGATATGGATAGAATCTTAAAGTCCAAAGCTGTTCCTAAGTCTGTAAAATATTCTGTTTATTCGTTTGGTTTTTTAGTTTTTTTTTGATTATTTGGGGCTCAATTTCAGAAATTGATACAACTATTTCAGCAACAGGTAAAATAACAACTGTTGTTCCTAATGTTGAAGTACAATCAAATTATAATTCTGTAGTAAAAAAATTTTTGTTAAAAAAGGTCAAAGTTAAAAAGGAGAGCCATTGGTTGCTTTTGATTCTACACTTCAAAGAGCTGATATGAAAAAGTTAAATTATCAATTATCTGTTACAAATTCAAAATTGATAGGCTAAAAAAACAATCTGAGTTAAGGAGCAATTCGTCTGTTAAAAATCCATCTGACGATCGTCAAAAAAATCTTCAAAGATAAAAAGAGTCAATATTTAGCCAAAATGGCATCACTTGATCAACAGATTTCATCAACTGAAGACGACCTAACTTTTATTAAAGAACAACTTGATATTCAAAAAAAATTAGAAGATTCAAAAAAAGAACTATTCGATCTGGATTTAGTGGCTGAAGCTCAAGTTCTAGGAGAAAAAAATAAAAGATTATCTTTAGAAAAAGAATTTACAAAAACAAGTAATAAATTAAGTGAACTTAAGTCAAATAGAAAGGAATATACTAGCCAATTTTTGGAGGGATAAATGATGAATTTGTGGCTTTAGAAGATCAGAGAATTTCACTTCTTGAAGATTTAAAAACTTGAAAGACAACAAACTGATGTTGTTGTAAGAGCACCATCAGATGGAATGATACTTGACTTACATTCTCTTTACCAGGTGCAGTTATTTCTCAAGGTAAAAGTGTTGTAACACTTAGTTCCAACAGGGGTTGAACTTTAACTGTCTTTGATGTTGATCCATCAGATATTAGTAAACTAATACCAGATACTTCTGTAAAAATTCAACTTAATGCTTTACCAGCTCAAAAACATGGTGAATTAAAAGGAAAACTAATTTATGTTTCTGCTGATACAGTTGATAAAGATGTAGATGGTAATTCGGGTAATTTTTATCGAGCTAGAGCAAAGATTACTGAACAAGAACTTAAAGATATTCCTCCAGGTTTTAATCTTATGCCAGGAATGAAAGTATCCGGAAAATTTAGAGTTGGTAAAAGAAAACTTATAACATATTTTATTTATCCTTTAATAAGAACTTTAGGAAATAGTTTTTGCAGAACCATGATGAAATTAAAATTAGTTTTAGAGCTAATAGTTACTCTTCTATCTTTAGTAATAGCTGCAATTATTTTGGGAGGGTCACTAGAATTTCTTGATCCAGAAATTGTTGAAATAATGAGATTAAAATATTTTGATCATTCTTCAAAAAAAAATCCAAGAGAAACAAAAAGGTCAAACATATTCAGTAATTAGTTGATATTGATGAAAATCATTAAGAGAAATTGGACAATGGCCTTGGCCAAGAACTGTTTTAGCTGATTTATTTAAAAAGTCCAAAGAGTCAGGAATGTTAGTTCTAGGACTAGATGTTTTATTCGCTGAAAAAGATAGAACATCACCAGATCTAATTCAAAGGATTTAAAAAAGAAACCCTAACTTAGCAAAAGAATTAAGTAGACTGCCATCTAATGAATCTATTGCAAGCTGATGAAATGAAAAGTTTCCTATAGTTATTGGTCATTCAGGACTAGATGTTACAGGTGATGCAAATAGAGATGATATTAAAGATACTTCCGTAAAAGTTTTTTAGGTGATAAAGGTATCCAAAAATTGGTTAACGTCTTATCCAGGTCTTTTAGCAAAATGTAACTGAATTTGAAAAAAATAGCATCTGGAGCAGGAACAGTTTCTGTTGCTGAAGAACCAGATGGAATTATAAGAAGAGTACCTTTATTTCAGATGTTGCAGGAACAATTAGACCTACTCTTGGTTTAGATATGATTAGAGTAGCTTTTCAAGGAAATAGTATTGCTGCAAGAACAGGTATAAATGGAGTGGAAGAAATAATTATTCAAACAAAACAATTGGAAATGCAGCAATTCCAACTGATGAAAATGGAAGAGTTTGGATATATTATGGTGAATCAGATTCAATCAAAGGAGAAAGTTCAAGATACTATGTTAGTGCATCAGATATTATTAAAGGGAAGAGTTGGAAAAGAAAGATTACAAGGAAAACTTGGCATTCTTGGAACCTCAGCAACTGGCCTTAAAAGATATAAGACCAACACCAGTTGAAGATAGAATGCCAGGTGTTGAGATTCATGCAAACCTAATAGATACAGTTATATCTGCAATTATGTATTATACATCAAATAAAAATGCAGAATTGTTTATAAAAAGCTCATTAAAAAGGGAAAAACTGAAGAAGAAGCTTTAATTGAAAAAAATAAAGTTAAAATTAAGTGGAGCTCCTTTTTTAAAATCAGGAACAAATATGAAATTTTATGAAGGGAATTTTTACAATATTATTAGGTTTCTTAATAACTATTTTTGCCTTAAAGTTTGGACCAATAGTAAATATTTCTTTTTTAGTAGTAATTATTGGAAGCTGGTTTTTATATTAGTTTAAAATTTTTTTTAAATGAAAAAATATTATTTGATCCAACATTTGCTGGATTTTCAACTTTTATTATATATTTTGGAAATACCTTTGCTAATTATTTAAGAGATGCAAATGAAAAAACAAATCAGAGGAGCTTTTTCTCAATACCTTTTCTCCAGCTCTAGTTGAACAACTTGCCAATGATCCAGAGAAACTTGTATTGGGAGGAGAAACAAAAAAATGACATTCCTATTTTGTGATGTAAGAGGTTTTACTACAATATCAGAGTCTTTTAAATCTGACCCTCAAGGCCTTACAAAGTTAATAAACAGATTTTTAACACCTTTAACCAATGAAATTATTAATGTTAATGGAACGATCGATAAATATATGGGTGATTGTATTATGGCATTTTGGAATGCTCCAATAGATGTTGAAGGTCATGAAAAATTAGCTTGTGATGCAACACTTAGAATGCATAAAGCAATGGCTGAACTTAACGCTAAAATAAGAAAAGAGGAAGCAAAAGCTGAAAATAAAAAATTTCTAGAATTAAAAATAGGTATTGGGTTAAATACTGGTGGATGTGTAGTTGGAAATATGGGTTCTGATCAAAGATTTGATTATTCAGTTTTAGGTGATTCTGTTAATTTAGCTGCTAGACTTGGAGGGGCAATCAAAAAGTTATGGAGTTAAAACAGTTATTGGTCCTGAAACTTATGACAGTGTTAAAGATACTTACGCAACACTTCAGTTAGATCTGATAGCGGTAAAAGGTAAAAAGGAAGCTGTAACTATTTTTACTTTAGCTGGTGATAATGAATTTAAAGAGAGTAATGAATTTAAAAATTTAGAATCTAAACATGGTAAAATTCCTTGAGTATTATTTTAATCAAAAATGGAAAAAATTGTTTAAAATGAAATGAAATTAGCAAAAATCTTTGTAATAACTTAATGAACGAATATTATGAAATACTTAAGGAAAGAATAAATGAATATGAAAAAAATCCTCCACCTAAAAATTGGGATGGAGTATACGTAGCAACATCTAAATAAAATGAGTTTAAAAAAAATTAGAATTCTTCCAGATCAATATGTTTTCAAACAAAATGAAAAAGGAGACACAGCTTTTCTTGTAATATCAGGAGGTCTTATTGCAGAATTAGATTCTAAAAAATTGGTAAGATTGAATCTGGTGAAATATTTGGTGAACTTTCTCTTATACTTGGAGAAAACTGATCATGTAGTATAAAAGCAATTGTTCCCACAGAAATTGTTGTGATTAGCAAAAAAGCATTAGAAGAAATCTTATTATCATCAAACCTTGAGCTACATAAAGTAATTCAAGAAATTTCAAAGAACTTGGAAAAAAAAAGTGATCACAAGTTACCTATTTCCACAAAGATCTTGTTAAACTTATTGAAAATCACCAAATGTTATAAAATCGCTTTCATTACAATTACACCATAGATTATCACAAAGGATATATTAATGAAAACAGTCAAATTAGGACAAACAACAAAAATTCTTCTAAAAGAAGGAGATAAACTTTTTTTCAAGGAGATGAGGGTGATTCTGCATATATGATTGTTTACGGACATCTAGATGTACTTGTAGATGATAAAAAAAGGGGATCAATGAAAGATGGAGAACTTTTGGAGAACTTGCTTTATTATTAAATCAAAAAAGAAGTGCTACAATTATAGCTGGAAGTGCTACTGAACTTGTAAGTATAAGTAAAGATAGTCTAAAATGAATTAGTTTCGAGCGGATCAGTGGCAACAAAAATTTAATTAATGAAATGTGAAGAATTATCAAAGAGAAGTGAATTTCAGAAGTCACCCTGTTCTAAAAAGGAATTAGATGAAAACCTTGAAATGAAAATCAAATAATAACAAAATTAGCAAAGCAGATTTATTATAGACTTGAGAAGTCTACAAATCATTTAGATTAATCATTTTATTATAATAAACATTATGCTATAAGTTAAACATGAAATATTCAGATTTTGTTCATGAGTCAGAAATTAAGCATAACACCATCAGTTATGACCTTCTCACTCCTAAGCCACTTAAAAGTGGTGAAGTTAAACAAGATAAAATAAAAATTGACTTTCCTAAAGCCATTTCTTTGTTAGCTCCATACACTTACGTTAGAGTGTTAGAGCAAATAAAAGCAGTTGTCCCACTTGCAGCTTATTTATTTCTCTTTCAGTTATTAATTCTTAGACAACCAATTGCTGAGGCAACTACTATTTCTTTAGGTTTGGTTGCTGTGATAATTGGCTTGGCTATTTTCATGGAAGGTTTAAAAACTGGTCTCATGCCCTTTGGAACAATTATAGGTGATACACTTCCAAAAAAGCTTCACTTTTTTGTTGTTTTAATAATTATTGCAATATTAGGGGTTGGTGTTACATATGCAGAACCTGCAATAGGTGCTTTAAAAGCGTTTGGTGCATCAGTAAACCCTCAAGATGCACCATATTTATATGAAATTCTTAATAATAGAAGTGAAACTCTTGTAGTAATGGTTGGGGCTGGCGTTGGAATTGCTGCAGTTATTGGTACAATAAGATTTGTAAGAGGTTGGTCACTAAAACCATTAATTTATTTAGCATTAGCACCGACAATAGGTTTAACAATTTATGCTTGGATGAACCCTGACCTCAGAACAATTTTGGGATTAGCTTGGGATTGTGGTGCTGTGACAACAGGTCCAGTTACAGTTCCACTTGTTTTATCTTAGGAATTGGAATAGCTGCTTCAGCTGGAAAGGGTGACTCTTCCCTTCAGGTTTTGGTGTTGTTACAATGGCATCTTTATTTCCAATTATTGCTGTTCTTATACTTGCTATTTATGTTTCTGAAACAACAACAGTAGAACAAATTATCGCAATGGCATCAGATCTTAATGTAGCTGAAACTAACTTAGAAAGTTCTATTTGGTCACAAACACCTTATGCAGAAATAAGAGGTGGTGTTCAGGCAATTTTCCTTTAGTCATTTATTTAATGATTGTTCTTTTTGTTATACTTAGATCAAAATTACCAAACAATCTTGTCACAACTTATGGTTTATCGCTTTCAATCATTGGAATGTGTGTATTTAACATCGGCCTGACTTATGGTTTAGGTGCCATCGGTGGCCAAGCCGGCTCAACACTTCCAGCTGCATTCATGGAAGTTTCTTCAAGTGCTGTTTCACCAATATACAATGAACTAGTTGGTTCTTTCTATAGTTATACTTTTGCTTGGATTCTTGGATTTTGTGCAACGTTAGCTGAACCAGCACTTAAATGCTCTTGGTTTAACAGTTCAAGAGCTTACAAATGGTGCCTTTAAAAATCTATGCTTATGTATAGTGTTGCTGGAGGAGTTGCTTTTGGGATTGCACTAGGTGTTGGTAAAATTGTTTTTGCTTTTGATTTAGCAACTGTCCTTATCCCTTTATATTTACTTGCAGTTGTTTTAACTTATTTTTCAACTGAAGAGTTTGTCAATGTTGCTTGGGATAGTGCAGGCGTGACTACTGGGCCTGTTACAGTTCCTCTAGTTTTAGCTATGGGCCTTGGTCTTGGAAATGCAGTGTCTGCAACCGAGGGTTTTGGTATTTTATCAATGGCTAGTATTTGCCCTATTCTAGCTGTTTTACTTATGGGGCTTTTCATACAAATCAAACAAAAAAATAAAACAAAGGAATAAATTATGGCTAGAGAAATCACATATCTTTCTGATGTCTACCTTATAACTGTGTGTAGTTGAAAGTGGACTAGCAGATAAAATTGTTGATGCAGCTACAAATGTAGGAGCTCAAGGTGCTACTATTAATTATGCAAGAGGACTGGAATTAGAGATAGAATGGGTCTCCTTGGAGTGACTATTGATGAACAGAAAGAAATTATTAGGATTATTGTTTCTAAAGAACAATCGAATAGAATTTTTGAAGCCATGTTTTTAGCTGGTAACTTGATACACCTGGCAAAGGAATTATGTGGATGGTAAAGCTTGATAGAGTGGCAACTCATATTCCAAAAGATGTGATGAAAAGAGCTAAAGGGCAAAAATAATGGCTAAAACTTGTTGAAATTGGTGGGTTAATAAAAAAGGTCTTGGTCATGGAGTTACTGAGAGATTTAGTAAAAATAAAGATGTTATTTCAGTAGGTTATGCAAATGGAAGAGCATCAGATATATTTGATGAACAACAGTTTGGATCTGCTAGTGAAGCTGAAATTTTAACATTGATAGTTAAAGATAATAAAGGTAATGCAATATTTGACGAACTTTATGAACATCTAAAACTATCTAAAGAAAAAATGGTTATATTTTCAAGCATGAAAGTATTTCTAAATCATCGAAGTAAATTAATTATCTCTCAGACAAAGCAAACGAAAATTTAGATTTAAATGGTGATACAAAGTATTCTACGAAACTTCGTTTGCCAGTAATTATTCCAATCATAACAGGTACTCCTGAATATAATTTAAAAGATTCATTCTGTTTGATAAAGGATTTTTCATTTGTTTCTATCTTAACCAAATAATAATCTTCATTTTTCTCTTTAGAATTTGAAACTTTATCTGCTCCAACAAATGTCACTTTTCCACTTAATGGTCTAAATCTTGAACCCTCTGGGGTATTAAGTTTTATTTTAGCCTCTAAACCTACAGATATATAGCCAATCTCTGACAAAGGTAATCTAGCCTCAATAATTAACTTTTCATCCTCTGGGACAATTTCTGGCCACTGTAACTCCTGGAGCTACAATTGCTCCTTTAGAGTTTACAGATATAAGCTTAATAATTCCAGAAACTGGACTCTTTAAGACTGTTCTTTTAAACTATCAGAATATTTTCCAATTCTTTTTTTTAATTCAGCTTTTTCTTTATTCAGACCAGAAAGTTCATTATTTAAATTTTTATTATATTCAAAATTAACTTTTTCTAATTCATTCTTACTTAAGTATATTATAGATTTTTGCTCGTCTATTTTTGCTTCAACATCTGATAGCTCTCTAAGAAGTTCAAGATGTCTTAGTCTATTAGTTGCCTCAGCCTTGAGTAATTTCTCACTTATTTCTTCTTGTTCTTTAACAATCTTCAACCTCTTATTTAAGTTTTTAAATTTGTTTCTGCTTTTTTAATCGTTGATTTTTTTCCTTCTCTCTCATTTGTTATAGATTTTATATTACTTCTAAGAACTTCATTCTCGAATTTTATTAAATTTTTATCGAAAAATTAAGTTTTTCTTTAGGAATAGTAATTTTTTCTAGAGATTTTTTTCAGATTCTATTCTATAAATAGCAAGATCAATAGATTTTAATCTAGTGTCAATTTCTTCAAAATCTGAAGAAGCCTTTTCTTTAGATAAAACTACAAGTGGTTGATTAATTTGTACTAATTCTCCTTCTTTAACTAAAATTTCATCGACGATACCTCCTTCTAAATGCTGTACATATTTAATTCTTCCTTGTGGAATAACTTGACCATCTGCCAAGCTTAATACTTCAATTAATTTTAGGTTAATTAAAAGAATACATAGTATTGAAAATAGAAAAACTAGGATTCTAAATTTTTTTGAAAAATGAACTTAGAGGACGAACTCTTATCATCATCTTCAAGAGGCTTCCAATTTATCCAATCATTCACAATGACTCCCTAACTTAAATGTTTTATCAGAAACTTCTTTAATCAAACTATCATCTGTCAAAGTAATAATAGTCTTGTTAGACTTTTTTAAAGACGTTAATAGTTTTATTACCATCTCTTTACCATTTTTATCCATATCACCAAATGGTTCATCAAATACATAAATTTGAGGATTTATAGAAAGTATTCTTGCATAATGAACCTTTTTTTAAACCCTTTGATAAATTATCTTGAATTATATCAGTAAATGATAAATTTGATTTTTTTTAGATTATCACCTAATCCAACAGTTTCTAATAAACGGCTAATTTCTTGCTGGTTTAATTTTTCATTAGCAAGAAGTATATTATCTTTAATTGATGAATTAATTAATTCAGAATTTTGTGGAACATATCCGATCTGTTCTTTCCACCAATTCGAAGATAGTTTTAAAATATTAGTTTTATCTATAAAAATCTCACCATTACTTGGTTTCAATATACCCAAAATTATTTTTGCTAAGGTTGTTTTTCCAGTTCCATTAGAACCAGAGATATTTAAAATTGTTCCTGGTGAGGTCTTAAAACTAATGTTTTTAAATAAATAAAAATTACTTTTTTCATGTGAAAAGTCTAAATCTTTTATTTCAAGTTCACCTATAATTCTATTGAGTTTAAGCTTTTCTCTCTTGTTAATTGATTGATTTAAAACCTTTTTATACTTTACAATATAGTCATTTATTAAGATTAAACTAAAGTAGGATCTTTGTGCACTTGAAGCAATTATTAAAGCCCTTGAGGAAAAAATATTAAAACCAATTAGTGCACCAATAGAAAGTTCCCCATTAACAACCAGCGTAGAACCAAAACCAATAATTATAATTGAACAAACCAGAATGATAAAATTATTGTATGATATACTATAATTATTTATTGATGAAACAGTGTTGTCATTATCTTGTTGTTTATCATGATATTTTTCTAGAAAAAAATTTATATATTTTTTAGCATTTAAATAATTAAGTAAATCAAAGTTTTCAAGCTAAGTTTTTACTATCAATCTGTCATCTGAAGATAATTTATTTAAAATAGAAAGTTTTTTTTTTTTTAAATTACTTTGTCTTTGAAAAAATAAGTAAATTAAAACAATGGATATAAAAATTATCGCTAGTTTAAAGTTTAAGAAAAAAAGAAAAATTAAAATGAAAATTAAAAAAAATGAATCTATTATATTTGACTGATTTTGAGAAGATAAAAATTTTTTGAACATTATTATTTAAATCAAGAACATCAATTATTTTTTGTTTTGATAAACCTGGCACATAAAATGATCTATTGAAAATCTCTAATTTTGCACTTTTAATTGGGCCATTTTATTACTTGCTCAAAGATTGCATTTCGTAGATTTCGAAAAAGAAATTCAAATGATGCAACTATAAGGGCACCAATAACTAAAAAATATAAAGTTCCCTCAAGACCAAAAGTTATATACCTATTAAAAATATGAATTATAAAAATTGGGCTTAATAACCCCATGAAAGTTATTAAAAGTGAAAGAACTAAAACAATTCCAAGAGAGTTGCTTTTTTTTAATATTTCAAGCCAATATAGCATTTTTTTAACTACGCTATTATAACCCTTAAATAATTTTTTCTATAATTTATTATTCATAAATTTATGACGTAAAAGAAATTTGTGAGCTTGATAGATTATCATTATCAAAATTTTCTAAATGAGCCACAAAAGTTAACTCATTATCACTTATTCCATACCCTTGTGATAAATCATCCCACATCCAAATAGCACTGTTTGTTCCATCACCTGCAACAAGGAATATTTCACTTCCAGTATTAGTTGTAGCATTTGTATATCTAATTGAAGAAACCAAACCACTTTTGAAACTTTTTGAAAGGTAATTACTTGTATCCTCAACTAAATTTATTACATACGGTAATTCGTTATTACCACCGACATTATTACTCGAACTAACACCTAATCCTGTAGATGAAGCAGTTGGAGTTATACTAATATTTAATTCATAGTCTCCAGTTGTATTTGAGTTTGAATTCTTGGGAGCATCCTCAACAAATATATAATGGGTTTGATTTGAATTCGTTGTATATTCTACAAATGAATCTAATGTTCCAGAACTTCCTGTCCCACCTTGTGAAACTAATGAGTTGTCATTTTCAGCTACACTGTTATAAGTTGAATCATAAATTGTTATATAAGAATCAAAACTTCTACTAAAAGAATCACCATAATCTACATCAACTGTCAGTTTTTCCCCTGCTTGTAAATCTACCTTAAAAATATCAACACCATTACTTATATAACCACTTTCGATATTTACCCAAGGATCTACATCATTACCAACTTCTGGGTTAGCAGTAACTTTAAAAGAAGATCTGCTAATTACTTGAGCATTACTAAATGCACCGTTACTCTCTGTTTCAGTTATAATTTGTGAAGAACTTGATGGTGTGGAGTTCCATGTCAATGATCCAGTAGAAGAAGATGCCTCAAATGTATAGAAATCTGATCTTACTACATTATAGGTTGTTGATGGAGGGTCAAAGGTAAAATTTATTCTCAAAGAATCTGAGGTAGTGAAATCTGTAATTGTATCACCAAAATCAGATAAAACAAAAATATCACTTCCATTACCCCCAGTTAGTGTATCAACACCTAAGCCTCCATCAATTGTATCATCGCCATCAGTCCCATTAATTACATTAGATCCGGAATCGCCGGTTAAAGTTTGTCCTGCATTAGAAGATGAGGATCCTAGATTCTCTTCTAATTCAAGTGGAGGTTCTAAAAAGTCATTATATAAAGAAGGATCATCAAAGAAAAAAATTGGTTCGAAAGATTCCATGGTACTCAAATCTTCATAACCTGCAAGTTCGGGTCCACCAAATAAATCTGGACCGCCAATTGGACTTCCAAATGGGTCAAGACCAAAACCTCCCGGAACGCCACCAAATGGATCAGAACTAAAACCTCCTGGAGTACTATAAGCGTCAGCAACAAAACCAACTGGACCACTAAATGGAGATGAATTAAAACCTCCAACAGGGCCACCCAATGAAGAGGGACTAAATCCACTGGGAACTCCAAAATTTCCTGGATTACCTGTACTACTTAAAGGATCACCAAGATTTCCTCCCGATAGTCCTTCAGGGCCTCCTGCTGGCCCTAAATCTCTCCGGGCCTCCAGGTCCTAAATCTCCTGGGCCTCCAGGTCCTAAATCTCCTGGGCCTCCAGGTCCTTCAGGGCCTCCTAGTTCTCCTGGAGCTGCAGGACCATCAAAACCTGCAGCTGCAGCTGCAGCTGCCATAGCTTCTTCCGGTGTAGCCCCGTCTGCTAAGGCTTGTTCAAATGCTTCTTCCCCAGCAGGTTCTTGTTCTGAAGATAAGGCTTCGCCATCAGGTCCCTAATGCTGGGCCCTCTTCTCCACCTTCTGGGGGACCCTCTCCATCTAGAGGACCTTCCTCTTCAGAAGTGTCTTTCTCCTTCTGGTGGTCCTTCTCCTTCTAGTGTCTCACCGTCCCCTTCTGCAACTCCCTCTTCTTCTAGAAGACCTTCCTCAGATTGATTTTCCTCACCATCAGATTCACCGTCCCCCTCTTCTGATACATCTTCATTTCCTTCCTCTTCAGAATTCTCATCGCTATCTTCCTCTGTTTCTTCTTGTGTTGCCTCTTCTTGCACCTCCTCTTGGGGTGGTGGTGCAGATTGAGGCTGAGGTGCTACAGCTGGAGTTGGGGGTAAAACGTTAAGAGCTGTTCCATAATTTGCCTGGATTTGTGCCGTTGTCAAAATTATGGGTTGAGGTGGAGCTGCAGTGAAACTAGATACAACTGTTGTTGCACCAACCTGAGATAACACTTGGGTTCCTCCATCATTACTTACAGAAATTTGACCGACACCACCATCTGCATCTTGCAGAAGTGTAAATGAATTTTCATTACCTTCAACTGCTGCCTTACCAGCTACTGTTGTTCCTCTTATTCCCATGGTTACAACTGGTGTTTTTAGCTGCATGGCATCAGGTCCAGTTTTTGCTACTTCACCACTTATAAAACTGAAAGCTCCTTCTAACATATCAACAGTCATATTGCCATTTCCAGTTGATGGGTCATAAACAAGTTCATCAAGTACCATTTTTCCACCCTCAGATAGTGAAAAAGTAGTTTTATCTATAAAAACTAAGCCAACAGACCCATTACCAGTAGTTTCAATTGTATCTCCCTGAAACACGGGGTCTCCAACACTTAACTCAAAAATGTTTCCATCAACTCTAGTAGCCTTAACCGTTCCATTGACACTTGTTACTTCTCCAATTGAGAGAATTTCTGTTTCAGTTGCTTGAGCATATTTACCAATTGAAACTGGTCCTGCTAAAGTTGATAACAGTGATCCATTTAATAAAAGACCATTACTGGTTAAGACTGATGGAAGGTCAAAGTTAGAAAAATAATCAACTAATGTTATTTGCTCATTATTTGAACTTGATTTAGCTACTAAATCACTAGAAGATCTATGAAAATTGGCCTTTGGCAACCAATCCGGAAGATTCTTGATAAGATTGGGTGAACCCGCAAATATTGATTTATTATTGATATTGTCTGTCTGATTTGTAAACATAAGGTTGATCTAATTAGTATATTAATTATTAGTAGTTATAACTAAACTGAAATTAACTTAAAATTTTTTAAATTTGGTTTATATTTATGTCTACACTTTTAAAGCAAATACATACACATATTACATTATTAGTGAAATAATGCAAGGAGGACAGTATTTAATATTTAAACACTAAAACCAGAAATTGATTGGAATGCAAATTCAACTCCAGTAACATTACTTGTATCTCCTCCTGATAAACTAGCTATATATGAAAGCTCAGTAGAATCAACTATTCCATCGCTTGTTCCAGTATTTTGTCCTTGAGGAGTAGTTCCATCTGTCCAAACAAATACGTTCATTCCTGTATCTGAAGCACCTGGTGTAACAAGAAAATATTGCTCACCTGCAAGAGCTTGATTATTTCCTTGATCACTCCAAATTCTAAAATTACCGTTTGATAAAGTGGTGGCTAATGTACTTGTACTTGTTATTCCATATAGACTTGGATCTTCGAACGCAAAGACATAAGGTAGAATATTATTTTGTGAATAATCAAATGCTCCAATTGTACTTTCTAATTCAGCTGCCGAAGTCCTTGTATAAATTGATGTTGGAGAATGTGCGAATAAAATTTTATCATTATCACCATTTTGGCCAAAATCTGTGATTACATCAGCACCTTCTAGTAAATCTGTATAATAAAACTGATCATTGCCATCTCCACCTGTCAAAGAATCGTTTCCAAGCGCGCCCCATAAAACATCATTTCCGGCTCCACCAACTAAAATATCATTTCCACTATAACCAGCTAAGGTATAAGAACTAGATGAAGAGGAAGCGCTAAGGTTGTCACTGTTATTTGTTCCACTTAGTGTAAAGTCTGTCAAATTTAGTTCTTCAACTTCGTATTCTCCAGAGACCTCACCTGGTGGAATATAATCATCATAAAGAGCTGGGTCGTCAAAAAAGTAAACTGGCTCCATCATATATGAACTATCGCCATATGCTTCAATAAACCCTCCACCAAAATCATTATAAATTGCATTAAATACAGGTCCACCAAATGGGTCTGTAAAACCCATTTGATAACCTCCACCCATAATTGGGTCAACTGGACCACCAAATGGATCAGGACCAAAACCTCCTGGACCACCAAATGGGTCAGGACCAAAACCTCCTGGACCACCAAATGGGTCAGGACCAAAACCTCCTGGACCACCAAATGGGTCAGGACCAAAACCTCCTGGAGCGCCATATGGGTCAGCAGGCCCAAAACCAATAGGACCACCGAATGGAGAGGGGTTTGGCCCACCTATCGCACCTGGAATACCTAAAGGGCCACCTGGACCAGCAAAAGGAGAACCAAAATCACCTCCAGGATTTACAGAAATATCCGAACTTGGATCTCCAGCAAATCCAAGACCACCAAATGGAACTCCCCCTGGACCACCGGGTCCTCCTGGACCAAAATCTCCTCCTGGACCCCCCGGTCCTCCTGGTCCTCCTGGTCCTCCTGGACCAAAATCTCCTCCTGGACCACCCGGTCCTCCTGGTCCTCCTGGTCCTCCTGGACCAAAATCTCCTCCTGGACCTCCTGGTCCTCCTGGACCAAAATCTCCTCCTGGACCACCTGGTCCTCCTGGTCCTCCTGGACCAAAATCTCCTCCTGGACCACCCGGTCCTCCTGGTCCTCCTGGTCCTCCTGGACCAAAATCTCCTTCTGGGCCTCCTGGAGGTATTGGACCATCAAAACCTGCAGCTTCTGCAGCTGCTGCCATAGCTTCCTCTGGAGTTGCACCATCAGCTAATGCTTGTTGAAATGCCTCCCTACCTGCATTTTCTTGCTCTGGGGATAATGGTTCTCCATCTGCTCCTAAAGGTGGCCCTCCTTCACCTGGAGGAAGTGGTTCTCCATCTGGCCCTATTGGTGGGCCTCCTTCACCTGGAGGTAATGGTTCTCCATCTGGTCCAACTGGTGGGCCTCCTTCACCTGGAGGAAGTGGTTCTCCGTCTGGCCCTAATGGAGGGCCTCCTTCACCTGGAGGAAGTGGTTCTCCATCTGGTCCAACTGGTGGTCCTTCACCTTCTGGCGGGCCTTCACCTTCTTCTGGTGGGCCTTCACCTTCTGGTGGGCCTTCACCTTCTGGTAGTTCTTCGCCTTCTGGTGGGCCTTCCTCATCAGAATCCTGCCGATGATTCATCTTCAGATACATCTTCATCTGTAGCCTCTTCCTCTTGAGATTCTTCTTGAACCTGTTGCTCTTGTTCTTCTTGTGAGGGTGCTAGGGGCAGTCTGAGGTGTTGGAGCTACGGTTGGTGTTGGGGGAAGTACATTAAGTGCAGTACCATAATTTGCTTGAATTTGTGCTGCTGTTAAAATGATCGGAGGGGGTGGAGGCGCTGTAAAACTGGATATACTAGTTGTAGCACCAACTTGTTGTAAAACCTGAGTTCCTCCATCATTACTTACAGAAATTTGTCCTACTCCACCATCTGCATCCTGGAGTAAAGTAAATGAATTCTCATTACCCTCAACGGCTGCCTTTCCAGCTACTGTAGTTCCTCTGATACCAATAGTTGCGACAGGAGTAGAAACTTTCATTGCATCAGGTCCTGTTTTAGCTATTTCTCCACTAACAAAACTAAATGCTCCTTCTAACATGTCAACTGCCATGCTACCATTGCCTGTCGACGGATCAAAAATTAACTCATCAAGCACCATTTTTCCGCCATCCGATATTGATAGAGTAGTTTTATCTAAAAAAACAAGACCGACTGAGCCACTTCCAACCGTTTCAATAGTATCACCTTGAAATACTGGATCCCCAATATTTAATTCTGTTGAAGTTCCATCCAATCTCGTTGCAACTACAGAACCATCCTTGGTTGAAACTTCGCCGATAGAAAGAATTTCTCCACTTGCAGCTTGGACGTACTGAGCTTTAGAAAGTGCTCCAGCTAAAGTTTCGACAAGGCTACCTTTTAACATCAAGCCGTTATTTGTAAATATCGAAGGTAATTCAAAATTAGTGAAATAATCTATTAAAATAAAAGATTCATTGTTTGAATTAGTTGCAATTAAATCTGTATCATTTCTTGAAAAGTTTGCTTTTGGAAGCCATTCGGGTGCATTTTTTATATCTAATCCATTACCTGAGTAATTCTTGTTAACCAATTGATTAAATTGATTATTATTTATATTTTTATCAGAAAGCATTTTTAATTTTTTACAAGTTCAATATTATCTAGTGTTAATCCTCCCATTAAACTTAAAAGTGTAAAACTATTTATTAAAACCTCAATTTTAGCAGCAATTGCATCAGATTGAGAGTTAATAAAAGCCGTCTCTCCATTCAAAACATCTAAAAGTGTTCTATTCCCTGCTTGTCTTTCTGTTCTTGCTAGTTCAAGAAACTCTCCAGAGATTCTTGCTTGATTTGACAAAAATTCTGCATTTTTTTGTGCAGTTGACAAGCCATCCCAAGTTGTTCTTAACATTTGTGTTATCATATCCTCTTGATCTTTAATTCTAGTCTGTGTTGACAAATAAGACTGAACTGCAGCATCTTTTCCTGCATATTCAGAAAAACTTAAATTTAATGGATATGAAAAATCTATTTTAGCTGAACTTTCTCGTTTAAAACCAACTATACCTCCAAAATCTTGTTTTTCAGAATGACTTATTATTCCTTTAATTTTAGGAAAAAGTGACGATCTTGCAGTATTAATAGCTTCTTTACTTATTTCAGTAGAAACTCTTGCTGCTATTAAAGAAGGATTATTTTTAAGTACTATTTTTTCAGCTTCATCTAAAGTTTTGGGCAACTTGTTAAATATAGATTTTATTAATTTTAAGGATTCTAAATCTCTGGGAAATGCCTCAAAAATATATACAAATTCATGTTTTGCAGCATCTAGAACTCCTTCAAATTGAATTTGTCTTGCTTGAGCACCGGCCAATTGAGTTTTTGCCTGCAAAACGTCTGATGTTAAACCTCCACCAGCACTGACAGCAGCGTCTTCTAACTCTGTTTGTTTTTTAATATTTTCAACAGACTGTTTTGCAAATTTAACACTTTCTCTTGACTGAATGACCCTCAGATAGGCTGTTAAGGCTCTAAGAAGAATATCATTTTTTATTTGCCTTTCCAATGCTCTAGATTGTTTTAAGGAAAGTTTGGAAGTTCTAACAGTCGATTCTGTTAATCCGAAATCAGATAATGTTTGTGTAATCTTTGCAGTTGCATCTCTTGCTGCTAATTGCGTGTTATTTCCTGGCCCATATTTTATGATATTTTCATGACCATAATTCGCTGTTACATCAAGAGATGGGAAATATCCTCCCTTAGATTGTTTAATTCTTAGTTTAGCCGCTTCTCAATATCGGTTTTAGAGGCTAAAATTGTTTTATGATTCCTAAGTACTTTTTCTATAGACTGCTTAAGGTCAAAAGCTTTATCTTGAGAATTAGCCTCAAAAAAAAGAAAAATCAAAAAAACAAATGCAACTTTTTGTAAAATCATAGCTTTACCAAAATTTAACTTATCCACAAAAAATAAATTGTGTATAATTTTTAACGTCACTGTAAACATAATCTTTAGCATAAATTTTTTGATCTATCCATATATAATGTTTTATTGTTGATTGAGTTTAGAAAGGACTCAAATAACTCTTCAGAAGTAGAGGTCATTTTTAATTCATGCTTAAGTCTTCTTGCAAATTCCAATCCCGTACTCACATCAAACATCAATGAGGATAAAATATCAGCATCAAGTATGATTTTTTCTAAGTTATCATTAACTTTTTTTGGTTTTTTGGGGAAGTAAGTATTTCTAAAGATTCTTAAAATTCTTTGAAGCTCTTTTTTTTTAAAAAACATCTTGTAGAAAAGTCTTCTAAATAAATGATAACTCAATTCTTCTTGATAAAAAGGTTTTGAAATTATTCTTCTTCCTTGATGACCAATATCATGACATAAGGAAATTATAACTAATAGCACTTTATCTCTGTTGGATAATTGAGTATTTTTTGCAATTATACAGGCTGTAACAATTACAGCCTTAAAGTGATGACTATTATGATAGGTGTTGAAAGTTTTATTTATCAAACAAATCCTAGATACTCTACTCAAAATAGTATTAATTTGTTTTTCTCTAAAAACTTTTAATTCTTTGAGACATAATTGACAAATATTTAATAGATCTGGTGCTGAATGCTTAGAAAGTATAAATTTTTTGAGAATAGGTTTTGATCTTGGCCAATTATTTATAATATAATTTATGCTAGGCATATTTTTTTCGAGAGGATATTCTCTCATTTACTTTTCATGACCCAAACACCATCCCAGTTTGTTGGCTTTTCTTTTATTAATTGTTCACATCTATTAATATATGTTTTTGATAGTAAATCATTTGAGTTGGCCTTTAAACATTCCTGAAAAGAACTAATTGACGATGTGAAATCTCCAATTCTATATTTTTTCTACCCTCATTAAAATGATTCACAACATCCATTAAATTTGGGAATGTTTTATCATTGTGATAATCTAACACTTCATGAACACCAACAGGTTCTGTTTTTCCTTTTACAACTACATCATCAATGTATCGTATTCTATATGTTCCTTTTAATTTTTTTAAAAGTAAAATCACTAATGAGGATTCTAGCATTGTATTGTTTACATGCACTTTCAAGCCTTGCTGCTAAATTAACCCCATCCCCTATCATGGTATAATCCATTCTTTTTTGTGAACCTATATTTCCGGCTACAATTTTATCAGTATTTAAACCCAACCCCATATCAAGAGGAGGTTTTCCTTCTTTATTACGAACTTCGTTCCATTGCCATAGTCTTTTAATCATATTTATGCCTGCCTTAACTCCTCTATCTTCATCATCTTCGTGTATTATTGGCAATCCAAATGCTGCCATAATTGCATCTCCAATAAACTTATCAAGCATTCCTCCTTGTTCAGTTATGCACTCAACCATAATTTCAAAGTATTCATTTAAAAGCTTTACAGTTCCTTGCGCTCCAAGTGACTCAGTAATATTTGTGAAGCTTCTTAGATCAGAGAATAAAAGTGTCGCTGTTGTATCTAACCCACCCATAATATCAGCACCTTCTTCTAACAGTTGATTCGCTATACCTGGGTCCATATATCTTGACATCGTAGATTTCATTCTTTTTTCTGATGAAATATCTTCAATCATCAATAGCGTTCCGAGAAATTGATTTTGAGAATCTGTTCTTCCCTCATTTTCTTCATTAATTAATGGTAATATGGTCAAGGTTAGCTGAAACTAATTCTTTCTTTTCATTTTCTGAATTAAATACTTCAATCTCACAATCCATAATTAATTCTGGTTCATGATTTTTTTTTACAATATTGATTTTATCCTGTATCCAAGAGTTTTTTTCTTTAAAAAAACTTTCAGATTTTAATCCAATTATATTTGGACTTACAACTCTTAAAATTTTAAGCCCAGATTTATTACAGGTCACAATTTCATCTTCTTCATTAATTGTAATAACACCATTGGACATACTTGAGAGCATACTTTCATTATATTTTTTTGATTTTGATACATCGTCAAACAACTTGGCATTTTCAAGAGCAATAGCAACTTGCTGGGTAAAAGCTTTTAGTCTAGATTCATCCTCATCTGTAAACTTTCCACCCTTCTTATTTAAAACCTGAGTACAACCAATTACCTTTCCAATTTTGTTAACGATTGGAACACACAAAATAGATCTTGTAAAATAGCCTGTTTGTTTATCAAATGCTGGATTAAATCTTAAATCTGCGTATGCATAAGGTATGTTCATAGTCTTCCCTGAAGTAAAAACACTTCCAGCAATACCAGCTGAATTTGGCAACCTTATTTCACCAACTCCCTCACCCATTGCTACCCTTGAAAAAAGTTCCTGTGTTTTTTCATCGTTAAGAAATAATGTTGCTCTATCTGCATTAAGCATCTTAGTAGCCTCTTCCATTACCCTTTTTAAAAGTGAACTTAAATCAATCTCAGCAGTTACATCTGAAACAATACTTACAAATTCCATTTCCTGTTCATGTTTTTTTTGGAAAAACTCATTATTTTGAGCATTTTGAATTGAAATTGCAGCCTGAGTTGAAATATCGTTTATTAAATTTAAATCTGCTTTACTAAACCTTCCCTTTTTCTTATTCAAAACTTGAATAACACCAATAGTTTTCCCATCAACGGTTTTAACGGGGGAACAAATCATATTTTTTGTTTTATAACCAGTTTCTTGATCTACATCCTTATTAAATCTTTTATCGCTATAAACGTCATGAATTATCTCTCCATGCTTACTCTGGAATATTGAACCTGCAATACCAACATTATTTAATATTCTTATCTCTCTAGTTAAATCTCCTTGAGCAACTCTTGAGTATAGCTCATTTGTTTCTGAATCATTTAAAAATATTGATCCTCTATCAGCATTGACATTTTCTGTTGCAAAATCAATAATAGTCCAGAGTATATGTGATAATTCTTTTAGTGCTCCAATTTTTCTGGAAATATCTAATAAACACTTAATTTTTTTAATTTCTTCATTAGGAAATATATTTTTCATTGTTTTCTTCATTATTTTAATTTCTTAATAATAGTTTCCAGTTCATCTCTTAGTTTTTGAGTTGATTCCTTAAGTTGATTAATTTCATCAGATGAATTTAATATTGTTTTTTGAACAGCCTCTTTTTTTCAAATTTTAATGTCTCAAGCTCATCTCTTAAAACCTGACACGATTTTTTCAACTGATTTATTTCATCAGCACTTGATTGTATTTGTTTTTGAATAGCTGTTTTTTTTTCGTACTGAGCTTTATCTAACTGATGTCTTAATTCTGTAATTGTAGACTTTAATTGATTAATTTCATCATTTTTTGAACTTACAGCCTTTTGAACGTTATTTTTTAGAGTAAACTTTGATTCATCAAGTTGATCTCTAAGAGAGAAGAAATTGTTTTATACAAGTTATTATGTTCATCCTGATTCTCTAATTTTAAATTTTGTATATATTCTGAAAATTCTGCTTTAAATACAGGATCGTTTTTGCTGTATTTATCTATTGAATTCCCCATTCTTCAACCCTTAAATCTATTTTAATCTTTATCATAAGATAAACAATGATAAGTTTTTTTTTTAGAAAATTCTAAATAAATCCACTCGAGTGTATCTCCTACATTTAAACTTATTTTTTTGGAACAATTTTGCGGCAACTCCAATACTGCAATAACTTTTTTATCAGATGAAATAATTTTTCTCGACAATGGTTTACCTATTTTATACTTGAAACTTTTTTATTTTTATCAATGAAAATTATATCAAGTGGTATAAAAGTATTATGCATCCAAATATTAACTATTTGTGGTTTTTTATATAAAAAAAGCATTCCACTTGATTTAATTAATTTTTTTCCACATCAATCCCCTTTTTCTAGATTCTTCTGTTACAGCATAGTAAACATGTAAGTCTATAAAATTATAAGAGGAAATTTTGGCAAAATTGGCGTTTGCCCCACGGAAAAATGTAATAATAATAAAAATATTATTATATTTCGAATTTCTCTCCCCTTTTATTCTATTTAATGTTTTTTTGATCACTAGATAATTCTTCGCTTTCCTTAAGGGATGTTTTTTCATTAGAATTTGATAAGAGATAAATCATATTTATCAGACAAAGTTTTAAATATTTTAAATTCAAATGGACTGATTTTTTTACTAATTAAGTCTTTATCTTCCTCAACAAGTTTTTCCTTTTTTAATCTTGATAATGATTTATTTAATCTATTTTTCATACTATTTTTAGTATATAATATAAAATTATAATGGATGATAAAGAAAAAAATTTAGCTCTTCTTAGGAATGAGATGGAAAATGTAAGAGAACTTTATTTAAAAGGATTTATTGATAAAGTAACCTACCAAAATGAAACAAGAGATTTGTTTGAGATTGCAGTTAAATATGGAGCATGATAAAAATTTAAATAAACTAAAAATGTCAATACAGGAACTTTTCGATAAGTCTGATCAAGAAAAGATAAACTTATTTGAGTCAATTGAAATGCTTTGGTTAGATGCCTCTATTAAAAAAAAAAAAAGAGGTTAGCTTACCTGAAAATTGAATTCAAATGTTATTAGAATAAGACAATTACTTGTCGCTTGGCTTGAAGATTTAAAAGAATAACTTACTTTTTCAGCCTAGAACGAGCAGATTTGATAATTGGATGATCATCAGCAGTTTCTTTGGTGTTAATCATTTTTTTGTCATTAGTGAATAGTTCAACAATCTTTGTATTGTGATGCCTAACTAGAACATAAAGAAATATTATAATTAAAGCTGTAAATCCAAATAAATAATCTAAATCGATATACAATGAAAGGTAAAGAAAAATAAATATAAATGAAGATATTATTAATAAATATGCCATTTTAAAAGTATGATTTAAAATATAATACAAATATCTTTTTTACTAATTTTTTTTTTTTTTTGGATATATCTCTAAAAATAAACTTATAAAAACTCTTTCAACTCTTTTAATCTTGTTATAATCTATATGAAATTGACTTATTAATATATCATATGTAGAGTTGGTTATCTTCAACTCATTATCATATATCATATAAATAATTTGAAAAATATAAGATGTAGAAAAGTTCAAGTCAAAACATTTGATAAACCCATTGAACATTTCGTTAAATTGTTTGAATTTTGTTATTAAATTATTATCAAGACCTTTATCAATAATTCGTCATATAAAACTAATAAGTTTTCAATATTTTTATAAATAAATTCTAAATTGTTAAAATTTTTTAAAATAAAATTATTTCTATTTTTATTTTTTGTTTCTTCGTATAACCATTTTAGTTTAATCTTAGAGAGTATTCTTTCATCTGTTTTAGGATAATACTTAAACAATTCCTTTTCAAAAACAAATAATGCGAAAAGATCTTGTTTCCTAACATTCGATGTTTTTAGTTGTAAATACCTCACATAAAAAAGATCTCTTGAATTCACTTTTCACTTAAATCTATAAATATATTTATAATTTATAAGGAGTTTAAATGAATAATATACTTTCGTCACTTGGAAAGACAGTTTTATCTGGATTTTTCCTTGTACTACTATTAATAGTTTTTTTATCATCAGCCGGTTTAACCTTTGACCACTCCTACTATTCCTTTTTATTTAGATGGTTACATGTTTTATCAGGGTATAATGTGGATTGGTTTATTGTGGTATTTTAATTTTGTTCAAATACCAAATATGCCAAATATACCTGATGAACAGAAACCGGCTATTTCTAAAGTAATTGCACCCAAAGCTTTATTCTGGTTTAGATGGGCTGCAATTGCCACTCTTATTTCTGGATTGATACTAGGCTACTTAAACGGATATATTCATGAAGCTTTATTATTATCATCTGGAAGTACAAAAATCAATTAATCGGAATTGGTATGTGGTTAGGTATCATAATGGCATTTAATGTTTGGGTATTCATCTGGCCAAATCAAAAGAAAGCATTAGGGATTATTGAAGTTTCCAAAGTGGAGAAATTAGCTTCAGCTAAAAAAGCGATGCTCTTTTCAAGGACGAACACTTTACTTTCAATTCCAATGTTATACTCGATGGTGGCAGCACAAAATCTTAATTTGTATTAATAAAGTATTATTTCTTATTATATTTAAAACCAAACAATACAATAAGTGGTGAAGCTATAAAAATGGATGAATAAGTTCCAATGACAACACCCCATATCATTGCTGAGACAAATCCCTTAATTACTTCACCACCAAATATATATAATGCTACAAGTGCTAAAAGAGTTGTTACCGAGGTCATAAAAGTTCTTGACAGAGTCTGATTAATTGATTTGTTCAGTAAATTTGACAACTCTAATTCTGATTTAACTAAATTTTCCTTATCCTATCAAAAACGACCACAGTATCATTTATAGAGTAACCTGCGATTGTCAATATAGCTGCTATTGATGCTAAGTTAAATTCAATTTGTGAAATTGAAAAGAAACCCAAAGTTGAAATTACATCATGGAATAATGCTATTAAAGCACCCAAACCAAATTGCCATCCAGAAAAACGAAACCAAATATATATAAACATTGCTATCAAGGAAAATAGAATGGCCTTTATTGCTATCATCTTTAATTCATTTCCAACTTTTGGACCAACAAATTCAATTCTTCTATAATCTACATTCTCTCCAATTGATTCCTTAAATTGTTCAATAATTGAATTATTCTCCTGACCATCCTTAGAATTACTCTCTAATTTAAATAAAATAATTTGAGGATCTCCAAATTCCTGTATCTCAGAGTTACCAATATTTAAGTTATCAATTTTCTGTCTTAATAATGAAATGTTCGGTGTAGTAACAAATTTAGCTTCAATCATTATACCACCTTTGAAGTCTATTCCTAAATTCAAGTTTTTATAAATAAAAAGAATTACTGACAAAAATAAAAGAATTATTGAAAATCCAAAAGCAATATATCTATATTTAAAAAAATTTATAATCATACTAATTTATGTAAATTTTATTTGGTTTAAAACTTTAATACCCAAAAACTCACAACCATTTTTGTAAGTATTAAAGCTGAAAACATTGAAGTTAATATTCCAATACTTAAGGTAACTGCAAAACCTTTAATTGGTCCTGAGCCATAATTAAATAAAAGTAGCGCTGCTATTAGGGTTGTAAAATTAGCATCTATAATCGTTTTCAAGGCATATTTATAACCAAGATCAATAGAGTTTATAATAGATCTTCCTGATCTCAGTTCTTCTTTAATTCTCTCAAAAACTAAAACATTAGCATCTACAGCCATCCCTACTGTTAGAACAATTCCAGCAATTCCTGGCATTGTTAAAGTTGCTTCAATGGCACTTAGCATTGATACTAAAAGGATTACATTGACTATGATAGCAAAGTCCGCAACTATCCCAAATACTTTATATTTCAATATCATAAATATTATTACTAAAATAAAACCAATCATTAGTGCTTTTTTTCCAGCTTCTATAGAATCGAATCCTAAACTTGGTCCTACCGTTCTTTCTTCAAGAACCCTAATAGGTGCTGGCAGTGAACCTGCTCGTAATAAAACTGCCAAATCATTAGCTGCATTAGCAGAAAAGTTACCGCTTATATTACCTTGTCCGCCAGTTATTGGCTCTCTAATTTGTGGGGCACTTACTACTTTGTTATCTAAAAGTATAGCAAGTCTTTGATATGTATTTTCTGTTGTAATTTTTGCAAACTTTTTTGCTCCTTTGGTATCAAATTCAAAAGCAACAACATACCTGCCAGTCTGTGGGTCTACAGTAGCAGCGGCATTCTTAAGCCTATCTCCTGTTAATAAAACTCTTTTTTTTACAATAAATTCTTTTTCATAAGCAGTTGGATCAGAATTTTGCACTTTAAAGTTCCAGGTGGAAATTTTCTCTTTGTTCTGCCAACTCAACAGTAGTTGGATCTAACATATGAAAATTTAATTTTGCAGTTCTTCCTATCAATGTTTTTATTCTCTCTGGATCCTTAACACCTGGAAGTTGAACAATAATTCTTTCTTCACCTTGTTTTTGTATTGTTGGTTCTTTAGTACCAGATTCATCAACTCTTTTTCTAACTACTTCAATAGATTGTTCAACAGTTCTATTTCTTGATTCCAGAATAAATTTTTCTGAAAATAAAAAAGTTATTTTATTCTTATCACTATTAATTATTATATCTTTATTAATATTTTTCTTTATTTCTTTTTTAATAAAATCCACTTTTTCTAGTTCTTTGATAGTTACGACCGCCCCTTTTATTTTTGAACCTAGATTTGTATATTTTATTTTAGATTTTCTCAAAAAAGATCTTATTTCATCAACTAGATTTTCTGATTCCTCCTTGAGAACGTTATTTGTTTCCACTTCAAGAAGTAAATGAGAACCACCTTGAAGGTCTAGACCAAGGTTAACTTGTTTTTTTGATAAAAAGGATGGCAGAGCTGTAACTTCACTTTTTCCATAAAAATTTGGGAGAATGTAATAAAGCCCTAACAAGCAAACTGAAAAAACAAAAAATAAATTCCACTTACTAATCTTGAGCATTTCAAACTACTTTTTATTTATGACATCTGCTACTGTTGATCTCAAAACAGTAACATTTACCCTTTAGCTATTTCAACAGTAAGCTTATCACCATCCACTTTTAATACTTTACCTAAAATACCACCACTAGTCATTATTTCATCATTTCTTTTTATAGATTCTAACAAGATTTTATGTTCCTTTTGTCTTTTTTGTTGTGGTCTAATCAAAAGGAAATAGAATATCAAAAAAATAAGTATTAGCGGAACAAATGAAGCTAACATTGATGGCTGTTGATTCGCAGCTTGAGCATATGCAAAATTAAACATAGAATTCACCTAAAAAAAATGTTTACAAATTAATACAATCAAATCAATATATAAAATCTTAAGAAATACAAGTATAAATAAATTTTATATAACAAATTATGAAATTAATTGAGAATAAAAACATTTTTAAAAGTTCAACTTTTTTTGCATTATTGCCAAAAGAACAAAAAATTGTTCCTGTAAAATTTAATTCTGGAGTTAAATATGAAGAACTTATGAATTTAGAAAATCAAAAAATACTATTAAATAATATTGATTCATTCGCTAAGGATGATGTTTCTGAACATACTTTACTTTGGGGAGCAAAAGGGTGTGGTAAATCTACACTGATTAAACTTGCTGTTAAAAAAGTAAGTTTAAAGAAGAAAAAAATAAAATTGATTGAAGTTTTTAGTCTAAATTTAGACTTTCTTGCTGATATATGTTTTACTTTGAGTAACTATGATTATAAATTTATCCTTTTTATTGACGATATAAATTTCAATAAATTAGATGACAATTTTAAATACTTTAAAAGTTTAATTGAAGGAAGTATTTTAAGCTCTTCACAAAATATAAAGTTTTTTGTCACTTCAAATTTAAGGAATTTATCAATAAATTCTGTTGATCAAAAAAATCTAAATGATTTAGAAATTCGTGAAATTAGAGAAAATAACATATCTCTTGTCGATCGTTTTGGATGCAAAATTAGCTTTTATGATTTTGATCAAGAAAATATCTTAATGTTGTAAATTTTTATCTACAAAAATTTTCAATTAAAGCCAACGAAAAAACTAAAAAATTAGCTATTCAATGGTCAATTCAAAAGGTAATTTTTCTGGAAGAACCGCCTTACAATTTGTTAAGAATTACTTACTTAATGGACCTTTAGGACAAATGGTTAAGTGGGTTTACAGCTTCTTTGCCTTTTCTAATTTCAAAATGTAGTTGTGGTTTTCTAACATTACCAGTTTTTCCAACAAGCCCAATAATTTGCCCTTTCTTTACTTTATCACCCTTTTCTATAGAGACTTTACCAAGATGTGCATAAGCAGTAATCCAATTCTGAGAATGTTTTATCAAAACAAGATTTCCATATCCTGGAATCTCGTTTCCACTATAAATTATAACACCATCATTAGATGCACCAACTTTTTGATTTAATTTAGAATTTATATTTATGCCATCATTAAAGAAACCATTACTAGATTTTCCATATTTTGAAATAAGCTTTCCTTTGACAGGCCATATAAATTTAGAATTTTTATTAAAAGTTTGTTTAAAATTTGGAGTTGATTTTTTAACGAATTTAGTTGGTTTTTTTTTAGAGTCAATTTTTTTTAATTTAGCCTTATTAACATTACTTCTATAATTATTTTTTGTTTCAAATTTTAGGTCTCCATATATTTTTAGTTCCTGACCTTCTTTGATGGAGTTAATATTTTTTAAATTATTAAGTTTCGAAATAGAATATACATCTGTTTTATATTTCCTTGATATAGAATATAGTGTTTCACCTTTTTTTACATTATGAAAGCTTTGTTTAGGTAAAATTAAATTTTGTTTAGGGAAAAATTTTGTATGGGGGAGCTATTTTATTTAATTTAATTAAAGAACTTATTGACAGATTTAGCTTCCTTGAAATTGAGTAAAGATTATCTCCACTTCTAACCTTCATACGTATTTAAATTTAATTTTTTATTATTAATAATTTTATAATCACTGTAAATCAGACTCTCACAGCTAGATAGAAAAAAAAGAATTAATAAAATTAATTTCATTGCTTCTCAACGCCTTCTAAAAGAGGAACAAACCTAACCTTTTCAAGATTTTCAACATAAATTTTTCCGTTATTCTTTTTAACTTTTTTTAGAACTTGTTCTTCATGAACTTCTCCTACTGGAACAATCATAATACCCCCTTCATCTAACTGTTCAATCAAATGATTTGGTATTTCAAATGCACAGGCAGTAACAATAATTCTATCAAAAGGTGCTTGTTCAATCCAACCAAGCCCACCATCACTATGCCTAAAAAAAAATATTTTTTGCTTTGATTATTTTAAGCAGTTCTTTGGCTTTTTGATGCAAAGTTTTATATCTTTCTATAGTATACACAAACTTAGCAATCTTAGATAAAACCAGTGTTTGATAACCACTACCCGTTCCTACCTCTAGAACTCTCATGTTACTTTTGACTTCCAAGTGCTGTGTCATCAATGCAACTATTAATGGTTGAGAAATTGTTTGTCCACAATCTATTGGAAGTGCTGTATTTAAATTAGACTTATCATAAAGATGGGAGTCAACAAAGTAACTTCTGTCAATCTCTTCAATTACTCTGAGAATTTCAGAATTATTAATTCCATTTTTTCTTAAATCAAGAATAAGACTTACTTTATTTTCATTTATATTTGAATTAACTTTCATGTCAGAATTTTTGTTTTCCATTCATATATTTTCGCAAAATTTCAGGTATTTCGATACTCCTATCTTCATTTTGAAAATTTTCTAAAATAGCTACAATTATTCTGCCCACAGCAACAGCTGAACTATTTAAAGTATGAGGATAATAAATTTCACTCGTTTTTTCATCCTTAACCCTCATCTTCATTCTTCTAGATTGAAATTCTTTACAGTTAGAGCAACTTGAAACTTCCCTAAATTGATTTTGTCCTGGCATCCAAATTTCAAAATCAATTGTATACGTTGAAGAAAAACCTAGATCACCTGAACATAATTCTACTAATCTATATGGTAAATCTAGTTTTTTTAGTATTGACTCTACACATGAAATCATTCGATCAAATTCAGTTATTGATTCATTAGGATGTGTAATTGAGACTATTTCTACTTTACCAAACTGATGTTCTCTCATTAAACCTTTTGTATCTTTTCCAGATGCTCCAGCTTCTGATCTAAAACAGTTTGTAAATGATGTATATCTTAATGGTAATTCATTAGCTTTAAGTATTGTGTCTCTATTCAAATTTGTTAGAGGAACTTCAGCAGTTGGAATGAGCCAAAGATCATTGAAATTTGTTTGAAATAAATCATCTTTAAATTTCGGAAGCTGACCAGTTCCTTCAAGAATCGAACTTTTTACTAGTTCAGGAATAACACACTCTGTATACCCAAATTCTGAAACATTATGATCAATAAAAAAATTTACTAATGCTCTATTAAGACACGCAAGATCACTTTTTAATACAGAAAATCTACTCCCAGATAATTTAATTGCTTGATCATAATTCAATAGGTCTTTATTTTCCATTAACTTTACATGATCAAGTGTTTTAAAATCTTTATCTTTTATTTGACCGTATACTTTAATTATATTGTTATCATTTTCATTTAAACCTTCAGGAACTTTTTCATCCACAATATTTGGAATTAATAATAACTCATATTGGAGTTCTTCATAAATTTTTTCTGAAGACATTGATACATCATCAATTTCTTTTTTTATTTCTTGTACTTGTTTTTTTAATTTTTCTGTGTCGTTACTTTTTTTGAAAGATTTAGTAATTAAATTTCTTTTTTCTTGTAATTCTTGTTTTTTATTGAGAAAAGAAAGGTATTTATCGTGTTTTTCTAGAAGTTTTTTCGCGCAAGGAAGCCCACCTCTTTTGCAGATCGCATCATCGAAAGCTTTTATGTTGTTTCTAATATATTTTATATCATGCATTAGTTATTTTTTTTTAGTTAATTTTATTAATAATATTGAAAATTCATAGAATATTATTAATGGTATGGCAATTCCAATCTGAGAGATTACATCTGGTGGTGTAAAATAGCTGAAAATACTATAATACCAATTAAAGAAATATTTTCTTTTAGTTTTTAATGTTTCGTAATCTACAATCCCTACTTTTGAAAGAACAAATAATAAAATTGGAAATTCAAAAGATAATCCACTAGCAAATAATAAATACATAGTGAGCTTCATATACTCCGAATATTTTGACTCCAATTCAACTGGAACCGAACCCTGAAGAAAATTTTCAAAAGATAGAAAAAAATCCCAAATTATAGGAATCAAAAAAAAATAGGCAAAAGCAATACCACAAATAAAAAGAATTGGTATTAAAAAAAAAGTAGGAATAAAGATTTTTTTTTCTTTTTTATATAAAGCTGGATAAATAAATAATACTATTTGGGATGTTAAAAAGGGAAATGAAGTTAAAAATGCTGCAAAAAGTGCAATTTTTAAATTTGAAACAAAAACTTCAGGTAAAGCCGTAAATATCATTCTCTTTTTATCTGAGTCATCAAAAAGATCAAACAGCGGTTTAGACAAAATCTCTCCTACAAAAGATGCATAGTATAGAAAAATACAAAATGAAACTATTAGGACAAAAAACTAAGAAGTATCCTTTTTCTTAACTCTTTTAAGTGGTCTATGTACTTCATTCTTTTTATCTCTTATTTTTTGGTCAGTATTTTCAATACTTGTTTCAATATCAGAAATCTCATATTTTAGATTATTGAAATATCTCTCTATCTTTCTGAAGAATAATCCTGTATTCTTAATTATTATAGGTAAATCCTTAGGTTTTACAAAAAGGACAGCAAAAAATACTATAATTAGAAGTTCAATTATACCAATATTAAACATTACTTTTTATCGATTTTGTTATCATCCTTCAAACCTTCTTTAAAAGATTTTATCCCTTTTGCAATTTCACCAGCAACTTTTGGAAGCTTTCCAGCTCCAAAAACAATTAAGATAATAACTAGTATTAAAATGATTTCCCAATGACCTAAACCAAACATATAATCTCCTTATAATACATTACATAATAATTGATTCTAATTCATCCACTTTTGGTAAATCTTTTATTGAAGATAAACCAAAGTGTTTAAGAAACTCTATATCTGTTACCCAAGTCACTGGTCTTCCAGGAGTTTCTCTTCTTCCTGCAGGCTTAATCCATTTAAGCTCAAGTAAGTTATCTAATGTTCCTCTAAAAACTGGTTTCCCTCTAATTTTCTCAATTTCAGCCCTTGTAACTGGTTGATGATAAGAAATTATTGCAAGAGTTTCCATTGCTGCTTGAGATAAATTTCTAGTCTTTTTGGTTTGTATATTTAGAAAAACTCTTAAGTCTTCTGAGGTTCTAAAATAGTAGTTTTTTTCTATAGAATGAAGATTTATACCTCTACTTTTATAATCATTTTCAAGGCCATCAATTAATTTTTCTAGATCAAAGTTCCCATAATTCGATAATATTTTTTAATACTTTCTATAGATAGTGGTTCTTCTGCTGAAAAAATTAAAGCCTCTACAAGATTTTTGCTTGTTTTTCATCCATTTTTGACCTTACCATAATTTTTTGGAAATGAGAATTTTGATTTATTTCTATTTCACCTTGGTTTGCCTGATCTAGTGAGGCTTGAAATAAAGCAAGAATTGCTGACTTTTTATTTTTATCATTTAATTTTTTTAGGTAAAAAGGAAAACAGACTATGCCAGGGAATTTTGTCAACATCTAAAAAGTTCTTAATCCAACTAAGTCCATCCTCAATAGTAAATTGCTCTAATTCATCAATTAAGACTTTCATTGTATTTTTTTTCTTAGTAATTTCGGAGTATTTAAGTATTAAATCTTGAAGTGACGCTTCTGAAACTATTTTGTTAGTAATTTTAAACTCATTTTTTATTCTAACACTAATAAAATCATTACCTTCTCGAGATAATTTAAATATTTTCTTAGTTAAGGTTTTAATCGCATTATAATGGATAAGTCTATTTGACAAATCTTCTTCAAGAAGTTCACCCTCTTCTTTTTCATCAGGTAATAAGAGTTTTGATTTCAAAAAAGCTAGAAAGGATGCCATTACAAGATAATCAGCTGATAATTTAAGATTATCTAAATTTTTGTTGATAAAATCTAAATATTGATTAGCTAATTCTAAAATTGAAATCTTTTTAATATCAACTTTTTGTTTTTTGAAAGATCAAGTAAAAGGTCAAGTGGCCCCTCATACCCGCTAATATTTAAATTAAAATGCATTTATTTCCCAATCACCTTATTTTCAATTAGTTCTTTTCTTATATTAAAGATATCATTATTAAAATATTTTTGTGGATTTTTAGTAATAAAATAATTGTAAATTTCATCATCTATTTTTCTCGAAAAAGGATATATTCTCAACATTTCATTTAGTTTTCCATAGGCAGTAAAGTATGACATCACAACCAGCATTGTATGTTTTCTTTACCTTAGAAATAATATCTCCACTTAATGCTTTCATTGATAAATCGTCTGATAGAATCAAACCTTTAAAAGATAATGATTCCCTTAAAATATTCTTAATTATTACCTCTGAATAGGTTGCAACTTTATTATCAATATTTTGATAAATAATATGAGCCAACATCACCATTTTTTCCTCCTTAAGTAATTTAAACGGGACTAGATCAGATTTCTTGATTTCTTCAAAACTATTTTTTACAATAGATTTTTTAAAATGAGTATCAAATTTAGACCTGCCATGTCCTGGGAAATGTTTAAGCACTGGGTAAATATCTGAATCATTAAATCCTCTACAAAACTCCCTTGAAAGGTTAAGAACAGCTTTTGGGTTCTCACTAAAAGATCTAGAACCGATAACCTCGTTACCATCAGGAAAGAATATATCACAAACTGGAGAAAAAGTAACATCAACACCAATATTCTTCAACTCCGTACCCATTAAATAGGATGATTTGTATGCTAATTCTAAGGATTTTTTTTTATTAGTTTTGTAAATATCACCAAACATTCTTTGAGCTGGAAACTTTGTAAAACCATCACCATCAAATCTTTGTACTTTACCACCCTCTTGATCTACAAAAATTAATAAATTTTTATTAAGTGTAATTTCTTTGAGATCAGCAATCAACTTTCGTAATTGCTTTTTATTAATATAATTTCTTTTAAATAATACAAACCTAGTGGATAAGTTTGCTTAAAAATCTCTCTTCTTTTTTAGTGAGTTCTCAGAAGAACAAGAGAGAATAATTCCATCTGGTGTTCTCATAGTTTAATCAAAATACACTTATATTTTTTTTTTTTTAATTTTTCACATAATAATTTACCACTATTGAATGAGAAAGATTTATCAGTTAAAATACGAAAAAATTTTTTTCCTTCAATAAGTTTTGGTTTGACTATAAGTTTTAAGTCTAAATTATCATCCTTTAATTTTTTTTCCAATCGATTACTAGCTAATAAACTTTTATCAGAACTGTTTAATGACATAAACTGAACTGAATATTTATTTTCTAGTCCAATCTTCCTCTTTTGACAGCATTTCAATTTTATTAACTAATGCTTCTTTTTCATATTTTTTTTTCTTTAAATTATGTTCTACTTTTTCAGTTTTAACTTTACTATCATCTCTCAAAATTTCGTATATTGAATCCTTGTCATTAATAAACTCATTTTCAATTTTTTTTATCATTGGTTTTTTAGTTTCTATGATAGGTAAGTTTTTAACAGGAATTACAGCATTGAAAGATATAAATAATACAAATATAAAAAATAAGTACGAAAATGATAGCACTAATATTTTTATTTTTTTATTCATTACATATTTTCTGGACAATTTATTTTTATAATTCTTAGGCCTTTTTTGATCACTAAACTTATAATATTTACAAGAAAAATTCTTGAACATGTAATTTCTTCATTATCGTCTATAATAATTTTATTATTTACATTTATTTTACCTAGCCCCCAATAGTTGTGAAACATTCTTGCTAGATCATACAAATAGTTTGTAACTCTATGAGGTTCATAATAGTCAGCGGATTGTAGAATAACGTTATGGAAATTTGTGACTTATTTTATCAAATCAATCTCCTCATTCAATTTAAGGTTATTAGAATAAAAACTATTTTTATCTGAATTCAATTTAAAGTTTTCTTGAAAAATTTTAAATAGAGATTTACATCTTGCATAAGCATATTGAACATAAAAAACTGGATTATCTTTATTTCTTTCTTGTACAGATTGGAAATCAAAATCTATAGTACTTCTAGCATCTCTGGAAATCATCATAAATCTCAAAGCATCAGACCCTACTTCATTATAAACATCTTTTAATGTCAAATAATTTCCTGATCTTTTAGACATTTTTAAGAGCTTTTTATTATTATAAAGATTAACTAAAGCTGTTAAGAAAATTTTAAACTTAATTTTTTTTTCACTAAGCTGTAACGTTGCATTTGTTAATCTTTTTACATATCCAGAATGATCAGCTCCCCAGACATTTAATAAAATATCATAACCTCTTCTCAACTTTATTAAGGTGATAAATTATATCAGTCATAAAATATGTAAGCTCACCATTTGATTTTATTAATGCTCTATCCTTATCATCACCATAATTAGATGATCTAAAAAGTAGTTTTTTCTCTTTTTTCCAATTTTTATTTTTTGGACTATCCGGTTCATCCTGAAATCCAAGATATGCAAGATCCTTTTCAATTAATTTTTTTTTTAGTTGATTAACATTAGATTTACTTGCCATCACTTTTTCAGAGATATAGTTATCATGAAATATACCCAAACTTTTAAGATCATTTTTTATATCTTTCATTATTAAGTCTGTAACTTCATTAGAAATTCCAACATCATCAACTTTGTTTATTATTGATGAAATTCCAACTAAATAATTTCCTGGATAATAATCATCATTATTAATTTTTTTTAAGTCTGAGTTAGGGTTTTCTTTATGATAAATGATAGTTTTAACTAATTTCTTTATCTGCTCACCTGCATCATTTATATAGTACTCCTTATCAACGTTATGACCAACTTCTTGAAGAATAGATGAAATTGCATCCCCCAAAACCGCTCCTCTAGCATGCCCAATATGAAGCATACCAGTAGGATTTGCAGAAACATATTCTACACAAATTTTTTTGGGTTTAACATTATAATTATAATTATCAAAACTAGATGCAAAATTTTCAAGCTGTTTGTGCCAAAATTTTTTTTTCAGAAAAAGATTTATAAAACCTGGACCAGCAATATCAATATCTTCAACGTATTTATTTTTAATTAATTCTTTAGAAATTAATTCTGATAAATCTCGGGTAACATTTTAAGTTGTTTAGAAAAAATCATTGCTATATTTGTTGACAGTTCACCAAAGTTTTTTTGATGGAACTTCTACTGTGAAAGACTCTTCTATTTTTCAATAAAATTTACCTTTTCTTCAGATATTTCTTTTAATATTTCTGATAAAGAGGTTTTAAAGTAATCAAAATAATTCATTATAAATTGTATAAATCAAAAAATTTTTTATGCATATTTATAGCATATTTATCAGTCATTCCAGAAATATAATCACAAACCTTTGTCAACTTTTGATCTTTATTTTCAAACTCACTCCATTCAGTAGGAAGAAGACTTGGTTCCTCAATAAATAATTCAAAAAGATCTGTAATAATTTTTTTTGCTTTGATTGTCATCCTTTTTACTCTGGCGTGTTCATACATATTCTTTTTAAGGAAACTCTTAAGTTTCAATTCTTGATCTTTAATATCATCACTAAAACAAACTATTTTTTTATTTAAGCTTAAAATCTGATCACATGAACTTATGTTATTTTTTTATAATTTCTTTTGTATTAAGTATTAAGTCATCAACCATTAGCTTGATTAAACCTCTTACAACTTCATAATTAAATCTTTTTTTATCCTTATTATTTAATTTTATATTCTTAATTACTTTATCAACAATTGGTATTTCAGATATCTGATCGATATCAAATAATCCAGCATATAAACCATCATCAATATCATTATTGTTATATGCAATATCATCACAAATAGCAGCAATTTGTGACTCAAATGAACCATAAGTACTTTTATCTGCACCAAAAAATTCTAATACACTATTAATATAATCAGGTAGTTTACAATTAATTGGTCCATTATGTTTAAGTATTCCATCAAGAGTCTCAAAAGAAAGATTTAAACCATCAAAATTTAAATATTTTTTTTCTAGTAATGTAAGTATTTTAATAGCCTGAAAATTATGGTTAAAACCTCCTACTATTTCCATTTTTTTATTTAGCACATCTTCACCTGCATGTCCAAATGGAGTGTGTCCAAGATCATGAGATAAAGATATAGCCTCCGATAGATCGTCATTGACATTAAATACTTTCGAAATAGATCTTGCTAACTGGGATACCTCAATACTATGAGATAACCTTGTCCTAAAATAATCTTTTTCATGATAAACAAAAACTTGGGTTTTATACTTAAGTCGTCTAAAAGCAGTCGAATGAATGATTCTATCCCTATCGCGCATAAAGCATGTTCGGTTAATATCTTCATTTTCTGGAAACATTCTTCCTTTAGATAATTTATAATCAGTTGAAAAATTTGAATATTGTACCATAATAGTAATTATTATCACAAAAAAATGTCTATGTAATGATTGATATAACAGAAAATGCTATAAAAAGAATAAAAGATATAGCCATCAAACAAGAAAGTAATCTTTTTAGAATCTCAGTTGATGGTGGAGGATGCCAAGGCTTCTCTTATAAATTTTCATTTGACAAAATTAAGGGAAACGATGATCTCGAAATTAATTTTGATCAAATAACAGTTTTAATAGATAAAACATCAATGGGTTTTTTAGATGGCTCCAAGTTAGATTTTGTAAATGATTTACTTGGTTCATACTTTAAGGTTTCAAACCCTAATGCTTCTTCCACATGCGGATGTGGAACCTCTTTTTCAGTTTAATAATGACAATTATTGCGTCATGGAATGTTAACTCTATTAGAGTAAGGTTTAATCATGTTAAGAATTTTTTAAATAAAGTAAACCCTGATATTCTGCTTTTACAAGAAATAAAGTGTATGAATGATGAGTTCCCTAATTTTTTTAATCAATCAAAGTATAATGTGATAATTAATGGTCAAAAAGCAAAGTATGGTGTAGCAATTATTCATAAAAAAGAAATTGATGTCCAACAAATTAGAATCGAAAATGAAATTCTTGAAAACCAAGCAAGAGTTCAATTGATAAATTTAAAATCAATAAATTTAAATATTCTAAATGTCTACATACCGAATGGCAACCCAATTAATGACGATGAAAAATTCCAATTTAAATTGAAGTGGTATGATGAGCTATATAATTTGTCAAAGAAAATTAACTTCTCAAAAGAGGACCTTTTAATAGGAGGAGATTTTAACGTCATAGAAAATATCAAAGACGCATTGAATTTTCAAGAGTGGGAAAATGATGCTTTAGGAAATATAAAAGTGAGGACTAAATTTAGAGAGCTTTGTTCATTAGGTTTAATTAATTTATCAAGAATATTTTTTAAACCTGGTCAAATTTATTCATTTTGGGACTACCAAAGAGCCTGTTGGGAAAGAAATGACGGAATTTTAATTGATCATTTTTTGATTTCACCAAAGAAACTTCAGAATGTTAAAGAACTCAAATATGAATCAAGCTTTAGAGGACTAGAAAAACCCTCTGACCATATTCCATTTTGGTTAAAATTAAATGTCTGAATATATCTTTTTTTCTTTCTTTGCTCCTGGATGAGTAACAGCACCATATCTTGCAGAACCAACAGTTTGAGAAAATTTCCATAAAGCCCCAGATCCAAATTCATCAGACTTATGAGATAGTAAATTCTTTCTCTTTTCTAATATTTCGTTATCTACATTCAAGTTGATAGTTCCTTTTTCAGCATCTATTTGAATTTCATCACCATCTTCTATTAGAGCAATATTACCACCAACAATAGCTTCTGGACTAATATGACCAACACAAAGTCCCCTAGTTGCGCCTGAAAACCTTCCATCTGTAATTAGCGCAACTTGTTCACCCATACCTTGCCCATATATAGCAGCCGTAGTTGCAAGCATTTCTCTCATTCCAGGCCCGCCTTTTGGACCTTCGTACCTAATAACAATAACATCACCTTTTTTATATTTTTGTTTAGATACAGCTTCAAAAGCATCTTCTTCTGAATTAAAACACAAGGCTTTACCTTCAAAGTATGTAGACTTTAATCCGGCAACCTTAACAATTGCACCGTCTGGAGCTAAATTACCCTTGAGCCCAACCACTCCACCTGTTTTTGATAGGGGTTTTTTTGTGGAATAAATAATATCTTGAGAACTAGTTTCAAACTTTATTTTTTTTAGATTCTCCTTGATAGACTTCCCAGTAACTGTTAGACAATCACCATATAAAAATCCACCATCCATTAATGCCTTCATCATAATTGGAACGCCTCCAATATCATGGAGATCTTTTGCTAAATACCTACCACCAGGTTTCAAATCAGCAATATAAGGAGTATCTCGAAAAATTTTTGCAACATCAAAAATATCAAAAGGAATTCCAATTTCATTTGCTATAGCTGGCAAATGTAGTGCAGCATTAGTTGACCCTCCAGAACATGCAACAATTCTAGCTGCATTGATTAGTGATTTTTTAGTTACTATATCTCTTGGTTTAATTCCTTCATTTATGAGGTCCATAATTACTTCTCCTGACTCAAAAGCAAATTTATCTCTTGATTCATAAGATGCTGGAGGTGATGATGAACCCGGCAAAGCTAGACCTATAGCCTCAGCAACACATGCCATTGTATTTGCAGTGAATTGTCCACCACATGAACCTGCTGAAGGACATGCTACTTTTTCAAGTGCACACAAACGTTTTTCATCAATTTTATTTGAATTAAATTCACCAACCGCTTCAAAAACATCCTGAATAGAAACCTCTTTATCTTCAAATTTGCCAGGTAAAATGGATCCACCGTATAAAAAAACTGATGGTACATTTAATCTCAACATCGCCATCATTATACCTGGTAAGGATTTATCACAGCCAGCAATTCCAACCAAGCCATCATAACAATGGCCACGCATTGAAACTTCAATTGAGTCAGCTATTATTTCACGAGATACTAAAGACGATTTCATTCCTTCATGACCCATGGCTATTCCATCAGTAACACTTATAGTTGTAAACTCTCTAGGTGTGCCGAAACTTTTTTTTACACCTTTTTTAGCTTCTTGTGCCTGTCTTGATAAAGAAATATTACAAGGTGCTGACTCATTCCAACATGTTGCCACTCCCACAAAAGGTTGCATTATTTCTTTTTCATTTAGTCCCATAGCATAATAGTATGCTCTGTGAGGTGCACTTTTAGCACCTAAACTGACATGTCTACTTGGCAACTTGTCTTTAGTAATTTTAACCATAAATTAACACCTTTTTAAGAGTAAATAATTAAAGATTTTTGTAAATTCAACTTTATCATCATAATAAGAAAAATGACCTGTATTTTTTATTTTATAACATGGAGATCCTAAGTTACAAAAAGAGAATTTAAAATCTGATTTTTCTCCGTAAATATAAACTTTTTTTTTTAAAAAAAGTTTTAAAAAAACTTAATGTTAAAGACCTCTTACTATATTTTACACATTCCTTAGAAATCTCATAAAATATTTCTGGTGAGGTCTTTAGTAATGAAGATGACCATTTTCTAATTGATTCCTGACTAGAGTTTTTTGATATTTCCACAAGTCTTTTAAATTTATTATTAATAAAATCATGCAAAGTAAAAGAAATAGTTTTTTTAGTAAGAGTTTCAGTATCATACTCTGTGAGGTTTCCCTCATAATTAATTAAAAAAATATCCTTATTTTTTAAAAAATATTTACACATCAAAATTGGAATGATGCCACCGACCGAATGAGAAAAAAAAGTAATTTTTCTACTTTTTTTTAAAAATTGAGACATACTTTTACTGAATTCTAGAAGACTTTGATTATTTTTAAAATTATTATGGCCTGGAAGTTCTGGAATTAAAATATGCTTTTTAATCAATCGATTAAACAATAAAAAACTTAAATCATTACTAGAACAACCTAGCCCATAAAAAATTATTAAGTAATTATCATCTGAAAATTTAGGTTTATTTGATAAAAAGATCAAATTTCTATATCTAAGTCTAAACATTATTTATTTTGTAATAATTTCAAATTTTTAATTGCTGAGTTTAATTTTTCTTTTTCAGCATTCACAATTTTTGGTGGTGCTTTATTAATGAAATTAGAGTTTTTTAATTTTTTTAAAATATTCAATTTCTTTTGTATAAAAGATAATCTGTTCTTCGATCTTTTTTTTTGATTATTTGTTTTAGTTCTAATATAATTGAAAATTTAATCCCACCAATAACAAAAAGCGAACTATCGGATGAAACTTTATTATTATATGAAAATTCTTTAAATTTAAATATTGAAGTAATTAATTTTCTATTACTTTCTATCCAATTCACTTCATTTTCTGAATGAATATATAAAGAAAAACTATGTGACATTTCATTTTTAGTTTCAAATCTAATTTTCTTTATCAATTCAATTGCTTTCTCAAAGTTTTCAACTTCTTTTCCGATTACATAATTTTCATTATCTATAAAAGGTTCATTGTAAAGACTTGAAGATACATAATTTAATTCAAGTGAAATTTTTCAGTTACAAAAGGAATGACAGGATTGATCATATTCAAAATACCTTTAAAAATATAACTAAAGTTATTAGAAATTTCATCGGTGGTTTTTTTATCATTTATTTTTAATGAGAATTTCGATAATTCTATATAAAGGTCACAAAAATCATTCCATACAAATTGGTATAATTCAGAAATTAAAAGATTAAATTTAAAATTTGATATTGACTTAGTTATATTCTTTTTAGTTTTTAAAAACTTGTTAAAAATCCATTTATTTAGAATTATTTTATTATCGTCAGGATCAAAGTTTTCATTTAAACTAAAATTGTTGTACTGAGAAAATCTCGCTACATTCCATAGTTTAGTTACAAAATTTCTACCATTCTCAACTAATTTATTGGATAGTTTTATATCCCTACCTTGAGTTGATAAATTTGCTAAAGTAAATCTTAATGCATCCGCACCATACACATCAATGATTGTAAGTGGATCTATAATATTTCCTTTTGACTTTGACATTTTTTGTCCTTGTTCATCCTTAACTAACGGGTGAATATATATATCTTTAAAGGGTGATTTTTTAATAAATTTCATACCCATCATCATCATTCTGGCAACCCAAAAAAAAATTATATCAAATCCAGTTACTAGAACATCAGTTGGATAAAATCTTTTTAATAATTCAGTGTTACTTGGCCATCCAAGGGTAGAAAACGGCCATAATGCTGAGGAAAACCAGGTATCTAAAACATCCGACTCTTGATGTGAAATAACTGCATCTTTATTAATTTCTTTAAGTTTTAATGTAGCTTCTCTTTCATTTTTTGCTGCTACCATATCACCAGACTTTGAATACCAAACCGGAATTCTATGCCCCCACCAAATTTGCCTAGATATACACCAAGGTTGAATATTATTTATCCAGTGTTTAAATGTATTAATCCATGAACTTGGATGAAAATTTATTTTATTATCATTAATAAGCTTGTGGATGGGTTCACACAATTTCTTAGAATCAACAAACCATTGATCTGTTAATAAGGTTCAACAACTATTCCAGTTCTTTCACCATAAGGTATGACCATTTTGTTTGGTATTACTTTTTCAAGCAAATTCATTTTTTTGAGTTTTTGAATAACTTTATCTCTTGCTTCAAATCTATCCATCCCCTAAATTCATTTGGAATAAATGAAGCGTTTAAAATATTACAGTTTTCATCAAATATATTAATAAATTCTAGTTTATTTCTTTTCCCAACTTCAAAGTCATTAAAATCATGAGCGGGTGTAATTTTTACTGCCCCAGAACCTTTTTTCTGGATCTGCATATTCATCTGAAATTATTTTTATTTTTTTTAATAATTGGAATTTCTGCAAATTTACCTATAAATTTTTTTAATTTTTATTTTCAGGATGAATAGCTATTGCTACATCACCGAAAATAGTTTCTGGTCTTGTAGTCCCAATTGTAATAAATTCTGATGAATTATTAATACTGTATTTAATAAACCACATCTCACCATCAACCTCCTTTTGATTTACTTCTAAATCTGAAATGGCAGTTTGTAATTTGGGGTCCCAATTAACTAATCTTTTATCCTTATAAATTAAACCTTCATCAAATAACATAATAAACACATTAGTAACAACTTCAGAAAGATCATCGTCCATCGTAAACTTAGAAATACTCCAGTCCACTGAAGTTCCAAGTCTATTCATTTGATTAGTAATCTTATTACCAGATTGCTTTTTCCAATCCCAAATTTTTGAATAAATTCATTCCTGGTAAGATTATTTTTATTTTTTTCTCATTTTCTTCTAATTGTTTCTCGACAACTATTTCAGTTGCAATTCCTGCATGGTCCGTTCCAGGTTGCCATAAAACATTTCTACCTAACTTTTTATTAAACCTTATTAGAATATCTTGCAGGGTGAATGTAAGTGCATGACCCATGTGTAAGCTGCCCGTAACATTTGGTGGGGGCATCATAATACAAAATGGTTGATTATTTTTTTTTATTTTTGAATTTGAAAGTATCATTTGAATCCCATGACTGCAAAAGCTCAGACTCTACATCTTTAAAATTAAATCTCTTATTCAACATTTTTTTATTCAATTATATCAAGCCATTTACCCTTAACTTCATCGAAGTTACTTTTTACGTCATAATGGTTAACAGATAGACTTAAATCCTTTGCATTTAGTTTACCCTCATGATAAAGGATTTGGTAATAGGCAATAAATAAATCTTTGAAAGATAAGGCCAAATCAAGTTCAGATTGAAGTAATTCTTGTTCTCCATCCAATAAATCTAACATAGTTCTCTCACCTAATTGCATTTCTTGTTTAAGTCCATCAAGGTAAATATTATTTGATTTAATTTGTTTTTTGTAAGCTGTGATTTTTGATAAAGAATTATCAAATAACGATTTTGATGATATTAAGTTATAACTAACTTCATCTTTAATTTTTTTCAATAGTGACTGAAGCGATGATAATTTAGATCTTGTTTCTCGAATCTTTGAGGAAGCTGCTCCGGATTGATATAATGGAATATCAACTGTCGCAAATGCAGATAAGACCTCTCTTTTACTATCAAATCTAAAATAACCTTCATTAATGTATGCCTCTCCTTCTAATTTTACACTTGGCAATCTTTTTCTCTTAATTTTTTCTATTTCATTTTGGATAGATTTTATTTGATACTTTATATCGTTTAATCTGGGGTTTTTTTTTTGACTTGATTTTTCTATCAGAGACTTATCTAAATTAATTTGCTCGTAATCTAAAAATTATGTCTGGCTTGTTAGGGTTGATTCCAAATACATATGAGAATTTGGCAGATAAAGTAACGACATTTTTTTCAGACTCAATTAATTCTGATTGAGCAAGCAAATACCTTGCTTCAGCTATTGAAACATCCGTAAGGGTTACTTCACCAATATCAAACTGTTCTTTTGTTAACTCCAATCTTCTTTTTAATACCTCCAAATTTTTTTTCTTTAAAAATAAATTTGTTTGTTCTGTAGCAAGGTCAGCATAAGTTTTTATTGAATCTAGAAAAATATCTTGCTCTTTTTGTTTTAACAAATATCGATGTGAAATGATTTTATTCTTTGCCTCTTTTATATTACTTATACTACTTCCACCATCAAAGATTGGTTGAGTTAACTTTACTCCTTTGTAAGTTTCAGTCCGTAAGTTATCTTGCGCGATATTAAATCCCTGAGAATTTGTATCAACCTTTCCTTTTCTGTAATAACCAGAAATTTTTGGTCTAAACTCAGATAGAGCTTGAGGCATTAATTCATCTTTTGCTCTAAGTAATTCTCTTTCATAACTAAGTTCTGGATTAGTTTGATAGAGCTTTTCTAAGGATTGTTTTAAATCATTATTTATTATCGTATCTGATTCTGTAAATTTATAAAAAAATTAAGGAGATAAATATAAAGAAACTAATTTTTATCTGCATAATCATCACTTACATTGACGAAGTCACTCAGATTATTGATATTTGTGTTAAAGTATTTAGTGAAAGATAATCCATTTTTACCCTTATACCTTAACAAAAAACCAATAGATCATCTATTTTTTTAATCACTGTATAAATCTTTCCATCTTCTTTTAACTGATTTACTAAACTAATAGGAATGTTAGACACGGAACCTTCAATAAATATTTTATCGTAAGGAGCATTTTTTAAACTTCCATGATTAAGTTTGCTTTTATAATGAACAGAACAATTAAGTAGATTTAATTCGTATAGAGTTTTATTTGCAAATTCTACTGTTTTTTTATCATTTTCAATAGCAAAAACATAACCAACTAAGTTTGATAGTATTGCAACTGAATATCCTGTAAGACATCCAATTACTAAAATTTTATCATCCTTAGTAAAATTACATTGCTCAAACATTTTTGCTAGTAAAAATGATCTTATAAAATTTCTGTTGTAAGTAAACTTTACATCTGAATCACTATATATTAAGTCATCATTTCCACTTGTTATGAACAATTCCCTTTTAATAGACTCAAATGATTCTATTAACATTTTATTTTTAACTCCTACTGGCAAGATTTGATTAGTAACCATATTTTTTCTTGCTATTTCAAAATAATTCTTATTCATTTTAATGTCTTTTAATATTGAATTAATATATAAGTATAATAATTTATTACAATAATTATGTATCTTTGGTGCGGTGGCGGAGAGGCTACGCACCGGCCTGCAAAGCCGAGTACACCGGTTCGAATCCGGTCCGCACCTCCATAATGAAATAAATGTTTTTACAAATTGAAAAATTTAATTATTATGACCATTATTCCGGCGTAGCTCAGCTGGTAGAGCAAGCGACTGTTAATCGCTGGGTCACAGGTTCGAGTCCTGTCGCCGGAGCCATATGAAATGAAAATATTTGTCAGTGGAATAGCAGGCTTTTTAGGAAGTCATTTAGCAGATGCATTTATAAAAGATGGGCATCATGTTGTTGGTTGTGATAGTTTAATCGGTGGTGAATTAAGTAATGTTCCAGCTGAAGCAGAATTTTATCAATATGATTGCTGTTATAGAAATTCTATGCTTAAAATTACTAAAGGTTGCGATCTTGTTTATCATACTGCAGCCACAGCATACGAGGGTTTATCTGTATTTTCGCCCCACCTAATCACAAATAATATTGTAACTGGTTCAGTTTCACTTTTTAGTGCTGCGATTGAAAACAAAGTTAAAAGGATAGTATTTTGTTCCTCAATGGCTAGGTATGGAACTAATAAGGTTCCATTTAGAGAAGATTATACTCCAAAGCCACAAGATCCTTATGGTATAGCTAAAGTAGCAGCAGAAGATATTTTGAAAAACTTGTGCGAAGTTCATAATGTAGAATATGTAATAGCAGTCCCGCATAATATAATAGGACCAAGACAAAAATATGATGATCCATATAGAAATGTAGCATCAATTATGATCAATCTTATGCTACAAAATAGACAACCAATTATTTATGGAGATGGCAAACAAAAAGATGTTTTTCGTACGTGGACGATGATCTTTTTGTTTAAAAGAAATGGCTACTAGCAAAAAGTATTAGGACAAACAATAAATATTGGTCCTGATGAGGAATTTATCACCATCAATGAGTTGGCGGAAAAGATAGCTAATCAACTTCAGGTAAATCTAAATCCTAGATATATGAGAGGAAGACCACAAGAAGTACTAGAAGCGACCTGTAGCGCTGATAAAGCCAGAAAACTTTTAAATTATAAAACTAAAACGAGTTTGGATGATGGTATATCAAAAATGATAGAATATATTAAAAGCTAAAGGCCCAAAGAAATTTAGATATCATCTAGATATAGAAATAATTAATTCTAAAACTCCAGATACATGGAAAAGAAAATATTTTAGAATGGTCAAAGTTAGTTTTGTTTGTCCAATTTATAATAAAAGTTCATACATAAACAAAGTGTTAAGATCAATAAAGCAACAAAATGGTAGCTATGAAAAAGAATATATTTTTATTAATGATGGTTCTGAAGATTCTTCACTTTCAATATTAAAAAAAATCACAAAAAAATGGTCCAATGTTAAGATATTGAATCAATCAAATTTAGGGCCAGCTAATGCAACTCAAAATGGAATTGATTTATCAACTGGAGATTATATAAAATTAGTAGGTGGAGATGATATAATGACCCTGACTGCACCTCCATTTTGTTAAAAGCAATCAAAAAAAAAAAATCAGTTGCAGTATTTAGTAATTATTCTCTTTTAAAGAGTTACAATAAAATTGAGTTCCCAGAGAATAAAAAGATTATTAATTTTCGAATTATAAAAATCCAATTATTGATACAATACAATCAAGTTTTTCAGGGACGACTCCAACACTCTACGAACATAAAGCTATAAAAAAATCAAATGGTTGTAATAAAAAACTATTTGTTGAAGATTTTTCTCTTGCATTAGAGTTATCCAAATTAGGTAACTTTTGTTTCATTGATAATTTAACATCATTTGGTCCAAAGGATGATCAAAATCGAATAATGAATAATAAAAAAACACAACTTATTCATGATTATAATGCAGCACTTTATTACTTTGTTAAAAACAATAATCAACTCAATTCAAGAGCAAAAATAGTAGCTTGTAAAAAAGCAATAGGTAGAACAAACAAATGGGCAATTAGAAACTCAAAAGCTAATTTTTTAAATAAAATGTTATTACTAAGGATCTTTTTAAGCTCTGGAATAACTGACTATATTTATTTACTTAGACAATCATGTTTATATTTTTACGATAAAGTAAAAGAAAATGAAATTAGATATAAGATAAAATAAATTATTCACCTTGGTCTATCATAATTCCTTTTTTTCTAACAACTCTAAGTATGTATAGAAAAAATAAAGAAGTCATAAGTAACAAAAAAATATTTATAAAAAAAATCTTTATTAGATTGATATGATTCATATGTGAATTAAAGATTAGTGATCGCATCTCTTCAAAAATCATTGTTGTTGGAAATATACTTGAAAAAGTTTGCATGACTTCAGGTAAAGAGCTTAATGGATAGTAAACACATGAAAATGGAAGAACTATAAATATAATAGCCCAAGCTAACTCTTCAAAAGATTGCCCGTATCTCAATACAAGAGCTGAGACAAAAGTCCAATTGACCAACCAATAAGAGTTAAATTAAAAAAAAAGAAAATCAGGTATAGGCCCAATTCAAATAAATGAAAATTGAAAAAGTAATTAGCAAAAAAATTGCTGGCGTTAAACCAAGAATTGTTCTTAAAAAACTTATCATTAGTAAACCAATTATAAGTTCATGATCTTTAATTGGTGTAATAAATAAATTTGGAAGATTTCTCGACCAAAGTTCTTCAAAAAATGACATTGATAGTCCAAGTTGACTTCTAAACAAAACATCCCAAAGAACTACAGCAGAGAGGATTACATTAAGAGAACTCCAGATATTAAATTCATTAATTTGATAGAAATAATTTGTAAAAAATCCCCAAAATAAAATTTGAACAGTTGGCCAATAAAATATACTAATCAACCTTGGCATTGAACCTAAAGCTATATTCTGATATCTTATTAATAAAGCTATTATTCTATTAATCATTTAGCAAAAGTTCCTCTATTCTGGATTTTTTTCCTTTTTTTAAAAGATTTGAAATTGTATCAAAATCTTTTACTTTTCCATCTTCAAGAATTATTAAGTAATCACACATGTACTTTATTTCTGCTAAATTGTGTGAGGTAATTAAAATTGCAGATTTATAATTTTTCTGAAATTTTACTAAATATTTTCTTATAAAATCAGAAGTTTGAATATCTAATGATGCAGTCGGCTCATCAAGTAATAAAAGTTTAGGTCTGTTAAGTAATGCTTTACATAAGTTTATACGGTGTTTTCTGTCCAGATGATAGTTTTCCATAATTTAAGTGCAAAAGATCACTAACTAATAGCTCTGAACAAAGATTTTGAATTATTTTCTTCTTTATCTTTCACATTATATAATCGTGCGTAAAATATTAAGTTTTGGTAAACACTCATCTTTTTTGGCAATTCAATATATGGACTCTGAAAATTAATTTGGTTAAGAATATCAAACTTATTTTTCTTTAAACTCTTATTAAAAATTTTTATTTCTCCGGACGTTGGTGTTATAAGGCCCATTAAAGTAGCTAATAAGGTTGTTTTCCCAGCTCCATTTTTTCCAAGAATTCCAAATATTCCATCTTCTGGTAGTTTGAGATTAATCTCATTTAAAATTTTTTTTCCATTAAATGACTTTGATAAATTTTCGATTTTAATTGAAGTTTTCATAAATATTTTTAAAAAAAATTATAAAAGTAAAAGTATTTTTATTTTTTTATAACATTCAAGTAAAAAAAGGTTTACATTTTAATATATAATTCCCAAAAGAAATGAATAAACAAAATTTAAAAAATAACTTTGAAGAGTGTATTGGAAACACACCATTAATTAAATTGAAAATAGCTTCAGAAATTTCAGGTTGTAATATCTATGGTAAATGTGAATTTCTTAATCCAGGAGGCTCAGTAAAAGATAGAGCTGCTTATCAAATAATAAAAGATGCACTAAAAAATAAGGAAATCCAAAGTGGTGGAACAATTGTTGAGGGTACTGCAGGAAATACAGGTATTGGGCTTTGCCTTGTTGGAAATTCTTTAGGCTTACAATCCACAATAGTAATACCCAGAACTCAAAGTAAAGAAAAAAAAGAGATGCTTAAACTCTGTGGAGCAAAACTTGTTGAGGTTGATGCTCTTCCATATTCAAACCCTGGAAATTACATAAGAGTTTCAGAGAAAATTTCAAAGGAAATATCAAATCCAAATGGAGTATTGTGGGCAAATCAATTTGATAATTTATCTAATAAAAAGGCACATTATTTATCAACTGGCCCAGAAATATATGATTCTTTTTCGGGTAATTTGGATGGATTTATATGTTCAATTGGCACTGGTGGAACCATAGCAGGTGTCTCAAGCTATTTAAAAGAAAAAGATAAAAAAATTAAAGTATGCATAGCTGATCCTATGGGATCAGCTATGCACAATTATTTTAAAAATGGAGTATTAGAATCTTCTGGAACCTCAATTACTGAAGGAATTGGTCAAGGACGAATAACAAAAAATCTTGAAAATGTTATTGTAGATGATTCTTTTCAAGTAAATGATACTGAAGCCTTAGAATTAATATTTGAAATGCTAAAACATGAAGGGTTAATATTAGGCGGGTCTTCAGGTATAAATATAATGGGAGCAATAAAACTTGCTAAAGAAATTGGACCGAATAAGAACATAGTTACAATTCTTTGTGACTATGGGACAAAATATCAAAGCAAAATATTCAATAAAGAATTTTTAGAAAGTAAAAATTTACCTATTCCAAAATGGCTTTAAATAATAGTATCAGTCAGAACCTTATTAAACCAAAAAATCTAAAAAAAATTTATAGGTCTAAAAGAGTAAAAATATTAGATTGTAGATGGTATCTCGAAGATGAAAAAAGGCTTCATGCAATATAGAAATAAACATATTCCAAATGCAATCTTTTTCGATATTGACAAAATTTCAAATAAGGAATCTCAATTACCTCACATGTTTCCGAAGACTGATATTTTTACTCAATTTATAAATAAATCTGGAATTAACAAAAATTCAGAAATTATTATTTATGATCAAATTGGTTTTTTTTCATCTTCAAGAGTTTGGTTATTATTTAAATATTTCGGTTTTAAAAATGTAAAAATACTTGATGGTGGTTTTAATATATGGAAAAAAAAAAAATATGAATTAGAAAGTGGATGGAAAAAATTAAATATTCAAGATCTTACACAAATATCAATGACGAATTTGATAATTAATCAATCTTCACTTAAAAAAGAAATTAATACTAATAAATGCATAATAATTGATGCAAGACCTGAAGCTAGATTTAAAGGAAAGGTTGAGGAGCCAAGACCGAACTTGAAAAAGGTAATATAAAAAATAGTACTAATATTTTTTTGGCTTTATAACAAACAACCTAGGATACTTAAAAACAAAAAATGATTTAATTGAAATTTTAAAAGGATTTAGTAAAAAAAAAATGTTATTTGCTACTGTGGTTCTGGTATTACTGCTTGTAATATCATTTTTGTATTATACATTTTAAATTTTAAAAAAATCAAACTTTATGATGGATCGTGGACTGAATGGGGAAAAATAAAATAAAAACTAAGCTAATACATAGTGGAATTGATACGGTTAAAAATCATGGATCCCTCAGTGATCCGCTATATAAATCATCAACGTTAATATTCAAAAATTATAAAGAATATCTTCTAGCTAAAAAAAATAAGTTTTCTAAACCTTATTATGGAAGGTTGGGTTCTTATAATACAAAACGTCTAGAGAAAAATAATGTCAGAACTTTATCAATCTGAAAGCTGTGTAATAACAAGTTCAGGATTATCTGCAATAACTTTAACGTTAGTATCTTTTTTAGAAAAAGGTTCAGAATGTCTTATTACACAAAACTGTTATGAACCAGTTTATAATTTTGCAACCCAAAATTTAGTCAAATTTGGTGTAAAGGTTAAGTTCTTTGAAAATAATAATCTTAAAAATTTTATAAAATTAATTACAAAAAAACTAAAATCATTTATCTAGAATCACCTGGTTCTATGAATTATGAAGTTGAAGACTTAGAAAAAATTATAAAAATTGCAAAACAAAAAAATATTATTACAGTTTTTGATAACACATGGGCAACATTTCTAGGGTTTAATCCGTTAAAATGGGGAGTTGATATAGTTATAGAGTCTGCAACAAAATATATATCAGGTCATTCTGATAATTTTTGTGGAATAATTGCTTGTAGTCATAATAATTATTTAAAAATAAAGTCAACAGCAACAAAATATGGAGATTATGTACACTCTGATAGTTGTGTTACTGCTATCAGAGGGTTAAGAACACTAGAAACAAGAATGAATCAACATTCAAAAAATGCAAGAGTTGTCTATAATTTTTTAAATAAAAATAAAATAGTTAAAGATATAATTTTTTTACCAGATAAAAAATAAAAATCATAAATTATGGAAAAAGTACTTTAGTTTATCAAATGGACTGATTACATTTAGCATTCTTAAAAAAATAAAATAAGTAATTTTCTTGATAATTTAAAATTATTTAAAATTGGTTTTAGTTGGGGTGGTTTCGAGAGTTTAATCATACCAGTTAACAATCTAAGTCCAGTTGTTAAATCTTATAAAAACTCTGTTTTTTGGTTTAGAATTCATGTAGGATTAGAGTCGTCGACTGATTTAATTGATGACCTAAAAAAAGGATTTTTGGAATATGAAAAGTGATAATTTTTTAATCTTTCAACCGTCTAAATCTGCAATGCAGTCAGGAATTGGCAAGTCAGAAAAATGGTGTCTTTCTAATTCGGCAGCTAATGAATCATTCATTAATAGCGTTTTTTGTTGGACTGGAAGTTCAAATCCAGAGAAAGAATTTAACGCTCTTTTTTGATACATTAGAATCAGCAGTGAGATATGCTGAGTCAAAAAAACTTCATTTTGAAATTATAGAAACTAAAAAGAGAAAGATTATAAAGAAATCATATTCTAAGAATTTCATTAAATAATGGCTAGTAAATCAAAATACTGTCCTCCGTGGCTCATCAAAATTATAACTACATTAATGGTTTATGATTATATTGTAAAGATGAGAGTTTTTTTATGCAAATAAAAAAGTTTGTGGATTATTTGTCAAAATATTCCGAAATTAAAGCTGAGGAACTAGAACATATTGCCACTTTAAAACTTCAATTTCTTGGAGAAGTAAAAAATATAAAAGATCCATATCTCTTACTTAATCATTATATGTATTCAATAATTAACGAAGTAGAACCTGGTGAAAAGGTTTAATAAAGGGAAATCCTTATGAGGGTCAAAAAAAAAAAGTATAATCCAGAAAATCTAATTAAAGATTTTCAGATATTTGTTTACTCGTGTCGATCAAACTTAACAGTAAAAGCACCTATTGGTTGGGATATTAGGAATGAGGAAGACATTGGTGAATTATCAGATATTATTAATAAACAGTTTTCTTTGGATGACTTAATAGAAAGCGTTAGTAAGGAGAAATAAATGAAGTATAAATATTTAAATTATTTAGTTTTGCTATTTTTTTTTAGCTTACCATTTAATTCTCTAAGTGATAATTCTCTTAAAATTGCCATAGATAATCCACTTCGAGGAAATGAAAATATAAATAGAGATAAGTATAGGAATCCATATGATACGTTATCCTTTTTTGAAATTTCAAAAGAAAAAAAAGTTTTAGAAGTTATTCCAGGTTCTGGTTGGTATACTGAAATAATATCAAAATATATGAAAGGTAGTCAAAATTTTTATGTTTTGATGTACGATAAACCAAAACTAGATATTCTAAAAAAATTCAAAAAAATTTTTAGATAAATTTGATAATAATCAATCATTTGGTAGTGTAAAAAAATCTATTTTAATGAAAATTTAGATATTGAAAATAAAAATGATTATTTTGATATTGATATTAACTTTTAGGAATACACATAATTGGTTGCAAATGAAAAAAGCAAAAAAAGCTTATAACTCATTTTCTAAGCTGCTAAAAAAGGGGGATTCTTGGTGTGGTGCAACATCGAGCCTCTGCGAATAATAAAAAAGATTTTGATAAAGGTTATGTTAAAGAAAGTTTTTTAATAAAACTAATTGAAAATCAAGGGTTCAAATTTGTTGAAAAGTCAGAAATTAATGCTAACCCTAGAGACCTAAAAAATTATAAGAAAGGTGTATGGTCGCTACCTCCTAGATTCTCTGATGGCAAAAAAACTCAATATTTAAATATTGGTGAAAGTGATAGGATGACCTTGAAATTTATAAAACAATAAAATTGTGATACACATAATTACAGCAACAAACCCTGAGGCTAAATTCTTTATTAATTATTTAAAACTTAAAAAAATAAATTCTATAAAAGAGTTTCAAATTTACTTTAATGAAAAATTTAGTTTAACTATAAGTGGAATTGGAAAAATAAACTCAGCGATTTCAGTAAGCACTACATACCATGAACTCGGTAAGATTAAAAATAATTGTTGGATAAATATTGGAATCGCAGGACATTCTAGTAGTATTATAGGAGAACTCTTTATAATTAATAAAATAATTGATAACGCAAGTCTTAAAAATTATTATCCATACTCACCAAATATCACCAAGATTAGTCAATTATCATGTACAACATATGATAATGTAGATTCAAAATATAGTGATTCACTATCTGATATGGAATTAAGTGGATTTTATAAAACTGCTAATAAATATTCTTACAGAGAATTAATACACTCACTTAAAATAGTTTCTGATAACAGGCAAAATCCATTTAATTATGAAAAAAAAGATAAAATTGAAAAAATGTTGAAGCCAAAAAAAATATTTTGATATTTTTTTTTTTGAAAAAGCGTTAAAAATCTGGTCTGAAAATATCACTGATCAAAGTGAAATAAATTTGAAAATTGAAAGTTTACTAAGTAAAATTAAAACTACAAAATCAGAATATGAACAAATAAAAAAACTCTTAAAATTAATATATTTAAAAAAAAAATTTTGAAACTAATCTTTTAAAAGTAAAACAGGTGCAAAAAAATATTGTCTACTTTAAAAAAAATAATCCAGTAATGAAAATTAAGAACTTATACATAGAAGAAGAAATCTTAAATAATAAAAGAGCTTTAAAGATTGAAAAAAAATTAAAATATGAAAATAAAATTATTTGTAAAAGTTATAAAGAAATTTTCAATCCGAAAAATCAAAACTTTAGAATACAAAAAAATGAACCAAGTATTATTTTAGCAACTAAAAAAAAAAATCTAATCCTAAAGGCTCCTAAAAAATTTAGTATTGGATTACATGAAAACTACTATTTTTCTCATATGCTTAATTGTATTTATGACTGTAATTATTGTTTTCTTCAAGGAATGTTTAACTCAGCACATTATGTTATTTTTGTAAACTATGAAGATTTTTTGTAAATATTAAAGATATCCTAAATCACAAATCTAGTAATATTTGTTTTTTTCTGGCTATGACTGCGATAGCTTGGCATTAGAGGATATAACTGGATTTATAGATTTCTTTTTGAAAAAATTTATTAAGCTTAAAAGTGGTATGTTAGAAATTAGATCAAAGAGTACAAATATAAAAAGTATAAAAAGATTAACCCTTCTCATAATATAATTCCTGCCTTTAGCTTAAATCCTGAACATTCAATAAAATCACATGAGCATAATACTCCAAAGTTAATTAATAGATTAAATGCTATAAAGGAATTGCAAAATTTAGGATGGAATATTGGCATAAGATTTGATCCATTTATTTGGTATGGAGATTTATCTGAAATGTCTTTATTTTTTAAAGAAATATTTAGTTCTGTTAAAAAAAATAAAGTTCATTCGGTAACAATTGGAAACTTTAGAATGGCAAATAACTATTTAAAGCAGATGGTTAAAATCAAACCAACTGACCCATACATCTTTGAAAAATATATATCTCAAATTTTACCTAATACAAATGAAAATACTGTGGAACCTAGAATGTATAAAATCAAAGAAAAAATTTCAGAGTTCATAGACGAGTCAAAGATTTTTGTAAATTAAAAACGTCTATCCTTGAACTTAAATTTTCTACAGCTAAAAATCAATGAATTTGATTTATTATCTTCATATCTTTTGAAGTTCAATACTAACTCTCCTGAAAATCGACCAATTAATCCATAAACCTCACCTTTTGAATCTGGATATAATTGTAAGTCATTAGCTACCCAACTAATATTAGATTCTGTTACATTTATTTTACTTGGTTTGAGAGATAACCCCCCTACCTCAACAGTTTCTTCGTCTGTATTAATTAAAACAAAAATATCCTTAACATCTACTTCAGTACTGCTTGTTGAATTATTAGTACATACTAAATTTAGCTCTAAACTGGAAGCGAAAATTGGAAAAAAAAAAAGTAAAATGAAGAGCATAAAATAAATAATTTCAAAAAAAAAAAATTTGTCAAATTTTTATTAATTTTCTACTTACATTTTTTATAAAGATATCTAAAATCAACACTTTATGAAATAAAATAATATTGATGTTTAGAAAAAATATATATGTAAAGAATAATCTTTCACCATTTAAAATAAGCAGAACGAAAATTGATCTTTTTTTTGACTGTAAGAGGTGCTTTTATATTGATCAGAAATTTGGGATTAAAAGACCCCATGGCGCTGCATTAGTTATAAATAACTTTATAGTTAATAAGTTTAAAAAAAACCTTGAAGTCCTTAGAAAAACTGGAACAATTATACCTGAAAGCTCATTGATTTCGCAGCCTGGTTTAACTGCTCTAAATCACGAAAAAATTAATCAATGGATAAACCCATTCAAGGGAATCCAGAGTTTACATAAAAAAACTAATATGGTTATTAATGGTAATATCGATGATGTATGGACAGATAATGAGAGATGCTACCCAGTTATTCTTAAAAGTATTTCAAGAAATAATAAGGATATTGAGGATAGTATATGGCCAGGGTATACACGCCAACTATCTTTATATGGATACTTACTTCAAAATAATAATTTAGAAATTGGTAATTTTGGAATAATAGCCGTGATTAACACCGAAGATGATATGGATCATTCAAGTTTAAATTTTAAGTTTTATTTATTTAAGAAAAAATCTTGAGTTAAATTGGATTGAAACAACGTTATCTGAAATCAAAATTTTACTTGAAAACGACAATTGTCCAGATTTTTCTAATAACTGTAAATTTTGTAATTATATAAATAATATAAATAATTTAAAACAATGAGTTTTTCACAAATTATTAAAAGATTGAATCGTCTAACGCAAGACTATTCAAAGAAGCTGTAATTTTAGAACAGATGCGTAAGAATAATCAAATTTTTTTTGAGGGATTAAATTTAGCCTACAATAAACTACTTACTTTTGGAGTAAAACAAATTCCTATTTCGTCAAAAGATGGTCAAGGACTTACCTGGGAAAAATTTAAAGAAATTGCTAATTGTTTAATTAATAGAAAACTTACGGGTCACGCAGCAAGAGATGAAATAATAAATTTAATGAGTAAATCTGAACAAGATGAGTGGAATTATTTTTATCGAAGAATTCTTCTAAAGGATATGAGATGTGGGGTATCCGAAAAACTATAAATAATGTAGCAAATAAAAATAATTTTGAAAGTTTTCAAATTCCCGTATTTGCATGTCAACTAGCACAGGATGTTGAAAATCATAAAAAAAAATTGATAGGTAAAAAAATTCTTGAGGTAAAGCTTGATGGTGTTAGGGCAATCTCAATACTTTATCCATCTGGAAAAGTTGATATTTTTAGTAGAAACGGAAAGGAACTACTTAACTTTGATCACCTCAAAGATATTTTAAGAGAATCCATTAATGAAAATAAAATTAAAGTTCCAACTGTTTTAGATGGAGAAATAATAAGTGACAATTTCCAAAATCTGATGAAGCAAATTCATAGAAAAGTAACTGTTCAAAATAGTGATGCTTGTTTATATCTATTTGACATTTTACCTTTCGAAGATTTTAAAAAAGGATTTTATGAGGTTGACTACGCTCAAAGGTCAGATGAATTAATAGAATGGTATCAATCACATATTGTTGATAAAAAAAAAGTACAAATTATCGAAAAGAAATCTGTAAATTTGGATGATGATAACGGTAAAGAGCAATTCAAACAATTTAATAAGGATTCGATTATAAATGGTCACGAAGGAATAATGATAAAAGATCCTAACTCTTTTTACGAATGTAAGAGATCAACTACCTGGTTAAAATCAAAACCATTTATTGAAATATCTCTTAAAGTTACAGATTTTGAAGAAGGTACTGGAAGAAATGCTGGAAGACTGGGAGCAATAATAGCTGAAGGTGAAGACGAAGGTAAGTTTTTTAAGCTTAATATTGGCTCTGGCTTTACAGACGAACAAAGGTTACAGTATTGGGAGAAAAAAAATGATTTAATTGGACAAGTAGTGGAAGTAAGGGCTGACTCAATAAGTAAAAGTCAAGATGGATCACACTGGAGTCTTCGTTTCCCAAGATTTAAAACATTTAGGGGGTTTGAAAAGAATGAAAAAATTTAAAAAAATACTACTATCAGGAGTTATAGTTTTATCTTTGACTTACTCTTGTGAAACTACAGAAGATAAAAAACTAATCGGTGGACTGATTGGGGCTGCTGTTGGTGCGTACGTTGGTTCTGAGATTGGTTCAGGAATTGGAAAGAATATTACAACAGTCCTTGGTGGAAGTTTAGGATATTTACTTGGACAAAAATTAGCAAACATTTTAAGTGAGAGCGAAGAAGAAAGCTTTAGTGAAAAAATTCAAGAAACTTTAGATAATAACGAAAATTTAGAATCTAACCAATGGTCAAGTGATGAAGATCCTAGCAAAAATGCAATTATTACACCGCTTAGTAATTATAATTACAAAAACTCTGTATGTAGAGATTTTAAAAAGGTTGTTACTAAAGAAAAACAGTCTGTCGAAGAAGTTTCAAAAGCATGTAGAGATAAGGATGGAAACTGGGTTGTTATCGAAACTTCATAAATGAGGAGATAATTGGTAAAAAAATTAATGATGAAATTAAAGTTGTAAGCAAGCTAATAAACAAGAGTAAACCCATTGAAGAAGTTCCTTGATGAGATGAAAAAAATAGAGTTCCAAATGAACATATTGTAGTTAAAGAGCTCGTAAAAATTGCCAGAGGTGTGTTTGAGTCAAATACTTTTGATACACTACCTTTCTCAGATAATCTTGAAATAAAATATATTGGATAAGATATTCCTAGACTAAATAAAAGAGGAAGTGAAATCATATTTGCGAAGTTTAAATTTATTTTGAAAATTATCATTAAAAATATCAATAAAATAAAAGCAATTAACAATGATAAAATACATAAAGAAACTTTATAAATATTTTTAAATATTATTAATAAATATAAAAAGGTAATAATAAAAGAAAAGATAAATGCATAAATGAAAGAATTAATAACAATTTTTCCAGCCTCGAGCTGAACAACTGGCATCCCTGTAGCATCTGGGTAATACTTTTGAACTGAATCTACAAATTGTTCAAGATTTTCTATTTTATTGACATCATTTGCTGGAATTACCTCGTACCTGTAAAAACCATCTAATGATTCAAATCTTTTTTTATAGTAATCTGGAATTTCGTTATAATTCTTAGTTTTTTTGGTACCGATAGCTAAAATTATATCATTTAAATCATCCAATTTACTAAAAAACAAATCTTCTATGACTCTAATTTCTTTTTGAGTAAAATCAATTTTTGAAAGTTGGTTTAACAATTCTTCACAAATATTAGATAAATTATCAATTTTTAAATTTTTAATTTTTATTAATAAACCCTTGAACCTTTGAAATTCATCTGGTGAGGAATAAAATTCTTTTGAAACACCAGTAGAAATAAGAAATTTAAGATAATCTAGATTCTCTGATTCATATTCCTCAAATAAGCTATTAAGAGACCTAATTTCTTGAATATTTGGATTATTTAATAAATTTTTCAATTCAGCTGAATTTATCTCTTTATCTTCAACTATAGAAATAATGTAATCTGAAGTTGGGTTTTTCTCAATTAATTCTTTAGCAAGTATTACAGACTGTAATTTTTGGTCTTTAACTTTCATGGCGTCAAAATCAAAGCTGATTGATTTGATAAAGCTTAAATCAAAAATTGAAATTATCGCAAGAATTGATAACAAGTAGTATTTTTTAGAAAGTATAAACTTTAGGAGATTTTGCCATAACTTATTTTTTTTGTACTCAATAGTTATGTTTTCTGATTTTTTGATTAGAGAATAAATTGCAGGTAAAAACAAGATATTTACCAATAAACCAACAAACAATCCTATTGCAGAGATTATTCCAAGTTCAGATAAACCTGTATATTTTGTTGGAACAAAAGATAAAAAACCTACTATTGATGGTATTGAAGCAATAGTAATCGTCCTTGATACTAAATTTAACTCATTTTTAAAAGTTTTTAATTGAGACTTTTCACCTTGATTCTCAAGAATTCTTAGAAAAACTTGGATTCCAAAATCAACTGATAATCCTATGAATAAAACCGCAAAGGCAACAGATATCAAGTTAAGAGAGCCGACTGTTAAAGATGTAATACCAGTTGTGATAAAAAGTCCAACCAAAATTGACAAAATTAAACAAAAAATTATTTTGATTTTTTTAAGACTTGCCAACAGTATTATACTTACAAGCAAAATACTCAACAACCCACTTAATGCCGCACCATTTGACACCGATTTAACTTCCTCATAATCGATAATTAATCCGCCTGTAAATTGAACATTCATACTCTTAGAATTATAATTTTCTCTTAATGATTTAAGAAAATCATATGTTGAAGAGAAACCATTGGTTTGAAGATAATCTCTGTTTACTGATAATAATATAAAAATTTCATCAAAGTCTTTTTTTAATATATTTTTCCATTCAACTTTTGAATTTGTGTTAAAGGCAACTAAAAAGTTATTAAAGATTATATCAAAATTTTCAAATGCACCATTATTTTGGCTTTTTAAGACTAATTCAAGAAAGTTATTAAATCCTTCAAATTTTCTATTATTATTTAATTCTGAAATAAAAGGTTGAAATTGATAGAGCTGATTTATGAAGTCAATTTTTTGATTTTAGGTAGTAATGAAAAAAAATTACTTTTGAAAAAATTGTCAAAATTTGGAGAGTAATAAAAATTAAACTCTATCCTTACATCTAATTTATCTTTTATTTCATAGAATAAATTTTCAATTTTTTTGAATTATTACCTTTAATTCTTATTAAGATATTATTATCTAATATCTGGAAAATGTTTTTTTAATTTTTTTTGATTCTTCTTAAATGTAAGTTGATCATCAATTAGTGAGTCGGTTGATGTGTTCACGCCAAGATTTTGAAACGTTGAAAATATAGATAAAATTGTTATAAATAGAAAGGTAAAAACTACTTTATAAGGGTTCCCAAGTAATGAATTTAGAATTCTTGTCATAAAAAACTTATTTTAAATTCTACTATAATAAATATAATTATGGATTTGTATATTGATAAAATTATTGAAAAGGTCTCTGATAAAGATCTTTGTAAAACTAAATATAGGATTAAAAAATAAAAACTATTGCTGGTAATCTTCATGCTGTAATATGTCCTATTGAAGATCAATATTCTGAAATCTTAGTTGCATTATCAGTCATAAACGATAAAAAGGAATTTAGAATATTATAAATTTCTTGGGAGTTATTTATGTTAAGAATACTGTTATGTTTTTTTGTGCTTTTACTTTTCAGTCAGGATTTATTGGCACATGGCCCTTCTAGACAAAAAGTTTCTTTAAAATTAGATGTTAAGGCGCCAGCTTCTGAAGTTTGGAAAATTGTCTCAAATTTTGAGGTGTTTACTTGGAATGAAGAAGTTGAAAAATCCGAATCAAATGGAAATAAGGTTGGCTCTGAAAGGATTATTAGCTTTAAAAATGGATCAAAAGTTAAACAGAAATTAGAAAAAATTAATACCGATAAAATGATGGTCAGTTGGAGAGTCATTGAAACTGATAACAAAGCTTTACCAGTTAACAGTTATGCTGCAAAAATATTTGTAAAAAGTATTGATTCTAATACAACAAGCATTACCTACAAGTCTGGTTTTTACAGAGGGTTTATGGGAAATGATCCACCTACAGAATTAAATGACGAAAATTCAAAAATTAAAGTTACCAAGTTTATTGACGGTAATCTAAAAGGTTTAAAAAGAATTGCTGAAGGTAATTAGCCTAATATTTTTTATACTTTTCAATCTTGGTTCATCATATTCCCATGATTCCTTTTCATATGCTTTTATAACAAATCAAGAGAGCAATAAAGTTGATATCATAGATTTAAAAAAACAAAAAATTATCAAAGAAATTAGTGTTGGAAATAAACCTGCAGGTATCACACTTGATTTAATTAATGGGTATGCTTACGTAAGCAATCCAGAAAGTGCAAATGTAACTAAAATAAATGTTAAAAACTTTAAAATAAAAAACTTTAAATCTGGAAAAAGTCCTTTAGGTATTTTCTATTCTGAAAAAAATAAAATCAGTTATAGTAAGTAACTGGTATGATAATCAAATATCAATTATTAAAACAAATAGTAAAAAAAATACTAAACCGCAAACTGTAAGGTAGGTAGTTCACCAGCTGGTATTTATATTTCAAACAAAAATAAAGAAATTTACGTTGCTAATAGAGAAGATAATAATATTCATGTTATTGATTCCGATAAACTTATTCTTAAAAAAAAAGTTAATGTTGAAAAATCACCGTTTGGGATTTATTCGGAAGAAGAACTTGATTTCTTATAGTAACTAATGTTCAATCAAATTCTATTTCTGTGATTGATAAAACTACTCATAATTTAATAAAAATATAAAAGTAGGAGATTGGCCATATCAAGCTGTCTATGACTTCACAAAAAATCATTTATATGTTACTAATCAAAGGTCAAATAGTATATCGATTATAGACATGCATAATTATAAAAATATAAAAACTAAAAATGAAATTTGTGAATACCCAGAGGGTATTGATATAAGTTATAAACATAAACTAATTGTTATTGCTTGTTGGTTTGAAGATAATATTACTCTTTTAGATTTAGAATCATTAAATGTTTTAAAAAAATACAAACATCTGGTGGACCCAGAGCATTTGGAAAGTTTATTTTGGAAAACTAATGAATATCAATAAGAAAGAAATTTTTACAGAGATGGCTAATTCTATAAGAGCACTATCAATTGATGCTATAGAAAATGCAAACTCTGGACATCCTGGAATGCCAATGGGAATGGCAGACATTGCAACTATTTTGTTCTCTTTTTTTTTAAAATTTGATCCCGATAAACCAAAATGGATTGATAGGGATAGATTTGTCTTATCTGCAGGACATGGTTCTATGCTTTTATATGCGTTGTCGTATCTACTTGGATATAAAGATTGTAATCTTAATCAAATAAAAAAATTTAGACAACTTGGAAGTAAAACCGCAGGTCACCCAGAATATGGAATGCTTGATAGTATTGAAACAACTACTGGTCCTCTTGGACAGGGATTAGCTAATGCTGTTGGGATGGCCATTTCAGAAAAACTTTTAAATAAAAAGTATGGAAGCCTAGTTGATCATAAAACATGGGTTATAGCTGGAGATGGCTGTCTTATGGAAGGTATATCTCAAGAAGCAATATCATTAGCAGGACATCTAAAACTAAATAAACTTATTGTTTTCTTTGATGATAATAATATTTCAATAGACGGACCAACCAATCTTACATGCTCTGACGATCAAAAGAAAAGATTTGAAGCATCTAATTGGGATACATTTAAAGTCAATGGACATAACTTTTTAGAAATATTTGAAACTATTTCTAAAGCTATAAAATCATCAAAGCCCTCATTAATAATTTGTAAAACAATAATTGGCTATGGATCTCCAAATAAATCTGGCAAAGAAACCTGCCATGGATCACCCTTGGGCACCAATGAAAGTTTATTAACAAAACAAAATATTAATTGGCCTCATAAAAAATTTTTCATACCAAAACATATTAAAAAATATTGGCAAAAAGTTTCCAGTAGGAACGTCAAAAAAAGAATTAACTGGGAAAATAAACTCAATAACTCAAAATTGAAAAAAAATTTTTAAGTCAATTTAAAAATTTCAAAATTAAAAGAAATAAAAATACTCATAATTTTCTTGAAAATATTGTTAATTTAAATGTTAGTGAAGCGACTCGAAAATCATCTCAAAATTGTATTAACTACTTTTACACCCAAATTCCTAATCTTTTAGGAGGATCTGCAGACTTAACTGGATCTAATTTAACCAAAAGTAAAATCATCCGTGGTAAAAGGAAAAAACTCAAATTATATCCATTATGGTGTAAGAGAACACCTCATGGCTGCTGCAATGAATGGTATCTCTGTGCATGGTGGTTATATTCCATATGGGGGAACCTTTTTAGTTTTTTCAGATTATTGTAGAAACTCAATAAGATTATCAGCAATGATGAAACAAAAAGTAATATATGTATTTACACATGATTCAATTGGTCTTGGAGAAGATGGACCAACACACCAACCAATTGAACACCTAGCAAGTCTTAGATCTATACCAAACTTAAATGTACTACGACCCTGTGATCAGATAGAGACTTTTGAGGCATGGGAAATTGCTCTAAATTCTCAAGAAACACCTTCAGTATTAGCTCTTTCAAGGCAAAATTTACCTTTAATAAGAAAGGATTTTAAAATCAATAAATCTATGATGGGGCTTACCACCTAGTTAAAAATAAAGATAGCAAAATATCATTATTTGCAAGTGGTTCAGAGGTTGAGATAGCAGTAAAAATTAGTAAACTTCTAAAGGGTAATAATATAAATGCCAATGTAATTTCAGTTCCATGCACAAAGTTATTTGACTCTCAAAATCAAGCTTATAAAGATAAAATTCTTAGTAAACTTCCTAGAGTATTTATTGAAGCAGGTAGTTCAGACACATGGTATAAGTATTCTAGAGATAATGATCTGATTTTCGGCGTTAATCTTTTTGGAGAATCGGGAAAGGGTAATGATGTTTATGCTCATTTTGGTCTAGAAGATAAACAAATTTTAAAAAAAATAATGAAGAAATTTTTTTAATGATAACCCTAAAAAAAAAATTCTCAGATTCTTTTAACTTTTTATATAACAAAAAAGCACTGGTTAGAATTGATTTAAATGTTCCTATTGTAAATGGTAAGATTGAAGACGATACAAGAATTAAGAAAATACTACCAACTTTAAAAGTACTTCTTGAAAAAAAAGCCTCAATAATACTTATTACGCATTTCGGTCGGCCAAACGGACAGTGGGATCATAATTTTTCTTTGAAGGATTTAGCCTCTGAAATATCATTGATGATAGGTGAAGAAATTTTTTTTGAAGAAAAGAATATTAATAAAATTGATTCAAACTATCTAAATAATATCTTCAAGGATTATAAAATAGTTCTTTTAGAAAATATAAGATTTTATAAGGAAGAGGAAAAAAAAAGATATGAAATTTGTTAAGAAAATTTCTTCTTTTGGTGATGTTTTTATTAATGAATGTTTTTCATGTTGCCATAGAAATCATTCGACTATTTCAGGTATCCCATCTTATTTACCATCTTTTCCAGGCAAACTGCTTGAAGAAGAAATTCTAAATCTTAAAAATCTTATTCTTTCTTCAAGTACAGGAAAAATATTGCAGTTCTGGGTGGGGCTAAAATATCTACAAAATTAAAAATAATTGATTTCTATGCTAAGAACTACTCAAAAGTTATCATTGGTGGTGCTATGGCAAATACCTTTTGTTAGCATTAGGAAATGAAATTGGCGAGTCATTACATGAAAAAAGATGATTAAAACTGCCAGAGATCTAATGTCAATCTATGGCAATAAACTCCTTTTACCCAAAGATGTAGTTGTTACTTCAAAAAAGATCCGAGTATTGTAGTTACAAAAACTCTTAGTGAAATTGAAAAGGATCATGTGATTATGGATATAGGCCCACAAACAAGAATGTTTTTTTATAATGAAATAATTAAAGCAGAAAATCTTTATGGAACGGGCCTTTAGGATATTTTGAGAAGAAACCCTTTGAAGCAGGAACATACTACGTTATGAATGCCGTTAAAAACAATAAAAATAAAAATTTCTTTTCTGTAGCTGGTGGAGGTGATACTATATCGCTATTAAAAAAGGGAGGTTTTTTTAACTGTTTTTCCTTTGTGTCTACAGGCGGTGGAGCTTTTCTAGAATTTATCCAAAGAGGAAATTCTCTTCCGGGACTTAACAGTTTAAATGACTAAAATTAATATGAATAAAGAAAACTCAATTCTATAGCCAATACTCTTTCAACTTCACCAAAAGGTATACTAGCCGCTGATGAAAGCACCAACACTATTACAAAAAGATTTGACACAATTAATGTAGAATCAAATGACGAAAATAGAAGAAAATATAGAGAATTATTATTCACTTCAGAAAATTTAAATAAGTATATAAGCGGAGTTATTCTTTATGATGAAACAGTTCATCAAACAACAACTGATGGAGTGTATTTTCCTCAGTACTTGAAAAGTATAGGAATTATACCAGGTATAAAAGTTGATACAGGCGCTGTTCCTGTTCAAAAGAAATCTTTAGAAAAAATTACTGAAGGACTAGATGGGCTTCAAAAACGCCTAGAAAAAAACTATTCTCTAAATCTAGAATTTACTAAGTGGAGAGCAATAATTGATATAGACAAAAGTAATGACATCCCATCAGAATATTCGATTGAATTAAATGCTCACAGTCTTTCTCGATATGCAAAAATTGTTCAAGATTATGAAATGGTCCCCATAGTCGAACCTGAAGTTTTAATGGATGGTGCTCATGATATTGATACATGCTATGAGATTACATCAAATGTTCTAAAAAAAGTTTTTGAAGCTCTTGACAAAACAAAATGTATATCTAGGCGGAATTCTGTTAAAGCCAAATATGGTTATCTCGGGAAAAAAGTGCGACAGCAAGCTAGTGTTAACGAAGTTTCCACTATGACTTTAAAATGTTTAAATGAAAATGTTCCAAAAGAGGTTCCTGGAATTGTTTTTTTGTCAGGTGGTCAAAGTAACGAACTGGCAACGCAACATTTGAACCAAATGAATAAAGACTCTCAGGGCAACCAATGGAATATTAGTTTTTCCTATGGCAGGGCTCTTCAACAACCATGTTTATCAAGCTGGATGGGAAACGATTCAAATATTGAGAAAGCACAAAAAGAACTTTTAAAAAGAAGTAAATTAAATTCAGAGGCCACCTCAGCAAAATATTCTATTGAAGATGAAAATTCTTTATTATGACGAATCATGTCAAGATTGCACCATCAATCCTATCTGCTAACTTTTCCAAACTTGGAGAGGAAATAACCACCTTAAATAACTCTGAGTGTGATTATATTCATATCGATGTTATGGATGGCCATTTTGTGCCAAATCTTACAATAGGTCCTGGAGTAATAAAGTCAATAAGACCATACACAAGTAAGATATTTGATGTTCACCTTATGATAAATCCAGTAATGAATATTTTACCAAGTTTCATAGAAGCTGGTTCTGATATAATTACCATTCACCATGAGATAACAGACAATGTATTCGATTGTTTAAATCTCATAAAAAAAAATAACTTGAAAGCTGGTATATCAATTAAACCAAAAACAGAAGCAAAAGAAATTATTCCTTATCTTGATTTAATAGACCTTATTTTAGTGATGACCGTTGAGCCTGGTTTTGGGGGACAAAAATTTCTTGCTAATCAATTAAAAAAAATAATGGATATAAAAGATCTTATATCAAATAGAGATATTGAATTAGAGGTTGATGGTGGCATAAATTATAATAATTCTAAGCAAGTTATAAAGGCAGGAGCCAATGTTTTGGTTTCTGGTTCAACTATTTTTAGCTCTAAAAATTATAATGAGGCAATATCGAAACTGAGGGGTAATGAATAAGTTTTTATATGCAATTATATTTATAAATTTACTAATTTTAAATATTAATCAATCATTTTCTCAAAATAAAGATATCTTCGTAAACTTTATTAATCCAAAGAAAGAATCGATTGCTGATAAGATTGAGCTACCAGCCACTATTAAATCGAATGAGAAAGTTGATGTAACATCAACAGTTGCAGAAAAGATACAAGAAATATTATTTATTGAAGGTGTTTCAGTTAAAAAAGATAAAATCTTAGTAATTTTGAATAACTTTGAAGAAACAGCTATACTCAAACAATTCGAAGCCGAACTCAAAGAAGCGGAAATTAATTATCAAAGAGCTTTAAGTTTATCTAAAAAAGGAAATATCTCTCAATCAGTTCTTGATAATAGATTGACTGAGAAGATTAGATTGACAGGAAAGGTAGATGAAATAAAGGCTAAAATAAACGATTTAGTTTTAAAAGCTCCATTTGATGGAACAATTGGCCTAAGAAATTATAGTGTAGGGGCATTTGTAAAACCTGGCGATGTAATAACAACTATTTATGATTTTAACACCTTAAAGGTTGAAGCCTCTGTTCCTGAAGCATATGTTGGTAGAATTAAAATTAAAGATACTGTTAAGATCAAAGTAAATTCCTCTGATATAGTTTATTCAGGAGAAGTTTATGTAATAGATCCTTATGTAGATGAAAACAAGAACGTTTAGGATTATTAGTAAAATAGAGAATAAAAAAGAATTAAAACCAGGAATGATGGCAAAAAAAATTCTTAATTTTGACTCTAAAGAAAGTTTTTTTGTGCCCGAAAGCGCTATAATTCCAATTGATAATCAAACATTTATTTATGTTATTAGTGATGAAAATATTATAAAAAAAGTTCAGGTTTTTACAGGAAAAAGATTGGATGGAAAAGTAGAAATTAAAAAAGGGCTTAAATTGTCTGACAAAATTGTATTTGAAGGAGTAAACAAACTAAAGGCCGGAATTAAAGTAAAGATAAAATGAATATCTCAGAATTTTTTATTAAAAAGCCAGTTTTTTGTATTGTTTTATCAACTTTTATTTTGTTAATTGGTTTTTTATCTCTTCTTAATCTTCCACTTAGGCAATACCCGGATACAGAAAAATCAATCGTAACAATTGATACAGTTTACCCAGGAGCTGCATCAACGATTGTTGAGACAAAAATTACTGAGATTATTGAAAATCAAATTAGCGGGATTGAAGGTATTAAATCTATCTCATCTGTAAGTAGAGATGGAAGATCTAAAGTTACAATTGAATTTATTTATGAAAAAATATTAATGAAGCAGCGAATGATGTAAGAGACTCCGTTTCTAGAATCTTAGAAAACCTTCCCAAAGATTCAGATCCTCCTGAAATATCTAAAATTGATTCTGATTCTAATGCAATTATGTGGCTAAACTTGACATCCAATGAAATGAATCAGTTAGATCTTACTGATTATGCTGAACGCTATCTTATTGATAGACTATCAGTAATAAGTGGTGTAGCAAAAGTTAGAATCTCGGGTGGAAAGAAAAAATCGGTTAGAGTTTGGGTGGACCCCTTTTTACTCTCTCAGTATAATTTAACAGTAAGAGAAATAGAAAATGTAATAAAATCAGAAAATATCGAGTTTCCAGCTGGTAGAATTGAATCTGAAACTAGAGATTTTACAGTTAAGCTAGAAAATAGTTACAAAACATTAGATGATTTTAAAAAGTTAGTTATAAGAAAAGGTGATGGTGAATCATTTGTAACACTTGATGATATAGCTGATGTATCATTTGGAGCTGAGGAGTCCAGACAGTTATTCAGAGGAAATGGTGAAGAAATGATTGGTCTGGGAATTGTAAAACAAACTTCAGCTAATTTAATTAAGGTTACTGACTTAATAAAAGATGAATTTTTGGAAATAAAAAAAGATCTACCTGAAAATATTAAAATTTATGAAAGTTATGATACTTCTTTATTTGTCTCAGAAGCTTTAAAAGATGTTATATTTACACTTTGTTTTGCAGTTTTACTTGTAACACTAATTATTCTTTTATTTTTAAGAAACCTTAAAAGCACAATTATACCATTTATAACAGTTCCAATTTCTATCCTTTCAACTTTCATTTTTTTAAACTTTTTTGGATACTCAATCAACTTAATAACTCTTCTTGCTCTTGTACTATGTACTGGTTTAGTAATTGACGATTCAATTGTTATGCTTGAGAATATCTATAAAAAAGTTGAAGGAGGCGAAAATAAAAAGGAAGCTGCCATTAAAGGTTCTAGAGAAGTTTTTTTTTTGCTATAGTATCCACATCAATTGTATTAATAAGTATTTTCATTCCAGTTGTTTTTTTAAAAGGTGATACAGCAAAATTATTTGAAGAGTTAGCAGTAACAATTATTGGTGCGATCTTTTTTTCAACAATAATTTCTCTTACTCTTACTCCAATGCTTTGTTCTAAAATATTAGTAGTTAGAAATTCTAGAAAAGATTCATTAATCAGAGATAAGTATATTTCTTTACTCAAATTTATTATAAAAAAGAAATTAATTATATCATTATTTGTGATATCCACTTTTGGCTTATCTATTTATCTATTTAAATTTTTATCTAAAGAACTCTCACCAAGAGAGGATAGAGGAGCATTTTTTTAGTTATCAGATCACCTGAAGGTAGTACATACGAGAATACAGTTGGACAAATGCTCTTATTAGAAGAAAAATTACTTTATTTAAATGAAAATAAAGAGGCAAAAAGAATACTTCTTCGAGTACCTAGAAGTTTTTCAGGTACTGAAAACTTTAGTGATGGAATTGGTATTATTGTATTAAATCATTGGGATCAAAGAAGAAAAATATGGGAAATTATTGAGGAAATTAAGATTAAATCCAAGGACATAGTTGATTCAAAAATTATTATTTTTCCTCCCCGGGGTCTGGGACAAAGAAGGTCTGGATCACAACTTCAGTTTGTAATTTCTGGTGATACTTATTCTGAAATTGATTCAAACATGAATATTATCCTTGAGGAACTAAATGATAACAAAAATTTTCTTTTTGTTAGAACGGACTATAAAAAATCAAGACCACAACTAAAAATACAATTGACAAAAAAAGAGCATATGACCTTGAGCTTTCAAATACAGAGATTGGAAGAACATTAGAAATACTTCTAGCAGGAAGAAAAATTAATTCATTCATAGATAAAGGAGAGGAATATTACGTTATTTTACAAGCAAAGAAAGAATTTAGAAAAAATATGAAAGATATCCTTTCTTTTGAAGTTAAAAATAAAAACGGTGAATTAATTAGGCTTGAAAATGTCCTGAATATTGAAGAGACCGCAGAAGCTAAAGAGCTAAATAGATACAATAAAATGAGATCTATAACATTGAGTGCAGGTTTAAATAACAACTATTCCCTTGGAGATGGAATTTCTTTTCTTGAAAAGTTATCTAAGAATAAATTAGAAGGTAATTACAAGATTGACTTCAAGGGGCAAAGTAAAGAATTTAAAGAATCGTCTAGTCAATTTTATTTTTTATTTATTATTTCATTAATTTTTGTTTATTTAGTTTTATGTGCTCAGTTTGAGAGTTTTAGATATCCTTTTATTATTATGATATCTGTTCCATTAACCTTATTAATACCAATTATTTGTCTAATAATTTTTGAGAATTCATTAAATATCTTCAGTCAAATAGGAATTATAATCCTTATGGGTATAGCCGCAAAAAATGGAATACTAATAGTTGAATTTGCTCGCCAATTAAAAAGTCAAGGTAAAGATAGCTTAAGTGCTATTATAGAATCCTGTAAAAAAAGATTTAGACCCATAATAATGACTGGAATATCTACAATTGTTGGTGTAATTCCTCTAGTTATAGGATCTGGTGCTGGATATGAATCAAGATTAACTATAGGAATTGTGCTAATATCTGGGATTTTATTTTCAATTGTTTTAACTTTGATTATAACGCCGTTTTTTTTTAGTTTGATTGATAAAGAAATTAATGAAAATTAAAATTATCAGATCTAAAGTAGTTAGTATCAACACTAATATCATCACTATCTAATGAATATTGCTTACTTATCCATTTGTTAATATATTTTGTAATATTTTTGTCATAACTAAGATTTAAAGCTTGAGTTTTTGTTTTAAAAAAATTATTAACCTTACCATTTTTTACAATTTCTTTTCCATCTTTGAAAACGTAAACAGGATACCTAAACATTTGGTCATATTTTAAATTTGGATTATAAATTGATATATCTGCCAAACAACCAGGTGCCAAAGAACCTCTGTCATTTAAACCTAAAATCTTAGCTGGCTCGGATCTAGTCATAATTGCAATATCATTAATTGAATAAACTCTTTTTATATCTTTAAGAAATGACATTTCGTAAGAAATTTTATTTATTTTACTAGCGCATTCTAAACGGTAATCGTAATCCATTAATAGCCTAAATAGCTCAGGATAAGTAGTAAAAGGAGCTCCATTTGGATGGTCTGTCGTAAAAAAACCTGAGAAGGATTTTTAATTAGTAAAAATATTTCAAGACCTATTAACCACTGAAAAGCATTTACAAAGTTCTCTTTTTTATACGAATAAGGAACAATTCCACCTCCCCCGTCCTCTAATTCAGTTGTAATCCATTTTTTTGGATTAGCATTTTTTCTTGCTGAGAATTGTCTTAAAATATCTGATGATATAGTGACGGTTGGTTGAAACATTACTTGTCCCACATCAACTGTAATATTTTTATTTTTATTTATAGCATCACATAACTGCATAGCTCCTGATGAAAATCCTTTTTTTCCTTTATTGTCGTAACCATAAAATTGTACATGAGCAAGGTGCATTCTTCTTCCTCTGGCTGCTTTTATAGTATCTAAAATTGTCTTTATATTTCCAGCCATACCCAAGTTATTACAGTGAACATGTAAAGGATGTTTTACTTTAAGATTTTCAATAGAGTTACATAATGTATCTACAATTTCTCTTGATGAAACACCGTATTCTGGAACAATATCATCAAGACTAAAGTTATCACGACACCCACGTTTGAAAGACTCTGTGCCTCCAGCATTTATAACCTTTAGGCCAATGCTTTTTGTTGAATTTATTGTGAAAGCTACGTAATCATCAATGAATTGTTGCCCCCTTTTTTTTTGTAGTGAATTTAATAAAAAACTATCATTTCCTAAAACAGACAAACATGCTTTATCAATCATAGGTATTTTTTCTAACTCCAAATGACTTAAAAATGAGTTTACAGGTAGTACGGCAGGTTCTACAACTGTGGTAAAACCCATCTCTGCATACCTATAACCTGTCCCCTCGCAAGTCCATCTAGTATTAAATCCAGGAAGACTTTTTTTGCGGTTAAGGTTTTTATCTAAAAAATTTAGAGTGTATTTCTGGTGATAATACTCTTGCATTATTAACATTTCCTCCAGCAATATGAGAATGAATGTCAATTCCACCAGCCATAATAATCATTCCTGAAACATCATATGATGTTTTATAATCTATTAATTCTGATTTAGATGGTGAAACAATTTTACCATCACAAACGTATATATCTTTTTGCTTCCCATTAATATTTCTTGAGGGGTCATAAACTATTCCATTGGTAATTTTAAATTTCATTTTGCACTTTTTGAGTTAAAGTAGTATTAAATAATACTTTAAATTTATATTTATAATACAAAATATTTAATATATAAATAATGAAAGTTTAAAAATGGATTCTGTAACACCAAAAAAAAAGGTTAAGTTGGCCTTCGAAAAAAAAATTAGTAGAGAAGAAGCTGAAGAAGCTGTAAGAACTCTAATAAAATGGGCAGGAGATAACCCTAAAAGAGAGGGATTATTAGACACACCAAAACGTGTGGTTAAGGCTTATGAAGAGTTTTTTATTGGATATAAAGAATCTGCTAAAGAATATTTGTCCAAAACTTTTGAAGATGTAAACGGCTACGAAGATATTGTAATGTTAAAAGATATTACATTCAACTCGCATTGTGAGCATCATATGGTTCCAATAATTGGAAAGGTTCATCTGGCTTATCTGCCTGTAAAAAAGTTGTTGGTATCTCAAAATTAGCGAGAACAGTTGATATCTTTGCAAAAAGACTTCAAACTCAAGAAACTATGACTCAACAAATAGCAAGTTCAATTTATGAAACTCTAAAACCAAAAGGTGTTGCTGTCTACATTGAAGCATTTCATCAATGTATGACAAACTAGAGGTGTTTCTAAACCTAATGTGTCAACAATAACAAACTCATTTTTAGGTAACTTTAAAAATGACAAACTATTACAAAATAGATTTCTTGAATATATAAAAACGTGACCGATATTGCTTTCAAAAAAAGGGTTTCAGTTGAAGAAGTAGAAGAAGGTATTATTTTCCAACCAAAATTCGACTCTAATGGTCTTATCCCCGTAATAACGATAGAATTTGAAACTAATGAGGTATTGATGCATGGATACTCAAATGAGGATGCCCTTAAGCTAACAATGTCAACAAAACAAGCACATTATTTTTCAAGAAGTAGACAAAAAATATGGAAAAAAGGTGAAAAAAGTGGATTATTCCAAAATCTAAAAGAAATAAAAATTGATGATGACCAAGACTGCCTAATTTACTATGTAAATCTTGAGGGAAAAAAAGCTAGTTGTCATGTTGGATATAAATCTTGCTTCTATAGAAAATTAATTTCTAAAGAATGGTAAGTATGATGTGGAGTTAGAATTTACAGAAAATGAAAAAATATTTGATCCTAAAAAAGTCTATGGTGACACACCTAACCCAACTAAACTCTAATATTTTCATCTAATTACATTTACAATGTTGCCCATTATGTTAATGTTAAATTAAATTAAAATAAATTGGAGGAAAATTTATGGACGCATCAGTTCTAAACTATACTGTCAACGATAATGTTGCCAGTTTTTTAAATAAAAATCAAAAATTATATATTGGCGGCAAGTGGGTTGACACAAGCTCTTCAAAAACATTTGATGTAGAAGACCCAGCAACAGGAAAAAAACTTTCCTCTTGCGCTGCGGGGAATAGTAGTGACATTGATTTAGCCGTTAAAGCAGCTAGAGAAGCATTTGATTCTGGGAAATGGACTGGAATCCCTGCAAATGAAAAAGGAAAAATTATATGGAAGATTGGAGACTTAATTGATAATCACGCAGAAGAATTAGCTCAACTAGAGTCACTTGATAATGGCAAACCAGTTGCAGTTGCGGGAGCAGCAGATGTTCCTCTTTCTTCTGATATTTTTAGATATATGGCAGGTTGGGCAACTAAAATTGAAGGCGAAACTATTCCAATTTCTGTGCCATATACGCCTGGAGCTCAATATCATTCATATACTGTTAAAGAGCCAGTTGGAGTGGTAGGTCAGATTATTCCCTGGAATTTTCCACTTCTAATGGCTGCATGGAAGATTGCACCTGCTTTAGCAGCTGGGTGTACAATTGTTCTAAAACCTGCTGAACAAACACCATTATCGGCTTTAAGATTAATGGAAATTATTCATGATTCAGGAATCCTTCCAGATGGTGTATTAAATTTAGTAACTGGATTAGGTGAAGAGGCTGGTGCTCCACTAGCATCCCATCCACATGTAGACAAAGTAGCATTTACTGGTTCCACAGAAGTTGGTAAGTTAATTACAAAAGCAGCTGCTGGAAATCTTAAAAAAGTTTCATTAGAATTAGGGGGTAAATCTCCTACAATAATTTTTCCAGATGCTGATATCGATGCTGCTATTGCAGGTGCAGCTTCTGCTATATTCTTCAATCACGGACAGTGTTGTTGTGCAGGTTCAAGGTTATTTGCGCATGAGAAAGTTTTTGATAAAGTTACAGAGGGAATTTCAAAAATTGCAGACCAGATTAAAGTTGGTCCTGGAATGGATACATCAACTGAAATGGGTCCATTAGTTTCCGATGAACAGTTTCAAAAGGTTTCTGGATATATCGAATCAGGTAAATCTGAAGGTGGAGAAGTTGTTGCAGGAGGAAAATATGACAATTCCTTCTGGAGGACACTTTGTACATCCAACAGTTTTTGCAAAACAAATGCTGATATGACTCTTGTTAAAGAAGAAATCTTTGGTCCTGTTGTTTGTGCACAACCATTTTCAGATGAAAATCTAGAAAAGATTGCAAATGAAGCTAACAATACAACTTTTGGTTTAGCAGCTAGTGTATGGACAAAAAATATAAGTGTCGCACATAAATTAGCTGGTAAAATAAGAGCAGGAACAGTTTGGGTTAATTGTCATAATATATTTGATGCCTCACTTCCTTTTGGTGGTTTTAAAGAATCAGGATGGGGAAGAGAAATGGGTCACGAAGTATTAAAAAATTATACAGAAGTTAAAGCTGTAACTGTAAATCTTTAATTTAAGATTTAAATAAACCAAGCTAATTACCATTAGCTTGGTTTTTTTTAAAATGAGTTCTACAACAAATAAAAACAACAAATATATTAAAGTAAAAAGAAATATTTCACATTTATTTTCTTTCATAGTTATATTTATATATTTTTCTTTTATTCTTTTGATTAGTTTTTTTCCAGAGCTATTAGCACAAAAAATTTTAACAAGTTCTATGACATATGGTGTGGCTTTCGGACTGTCAATAATAATATTTTCTATTATTCTCACTCTTATCTATACCCTATTATCTAACAAATATATTGACGAAATTAAAAAGTAAAATGAATGTTAAACTTTAATAATTCAAGAAATGGAAAGTAATTTTGTAGCTTCAATAATTTTTTTTCTCTTTGTATTTGTTACATTAGCAATTACATATTTTGCTTCCAAAAAATCAAATACTAAAGAAAACTATTATGCTGCAGGTGAGAAAATTTCTGGCTTTCAAAATGGTCTTGCTATTGCAGGAGACTATATGTCTGCAGCTTCATTTTTAGGTATTTCAGGTCTAGTTTTCTTATCTGGCTTTGATGGTTTAATCTATTCAATTGGTTTTCTAGTTGGGTGGCCAATTATTCTTTTTCTTGTAGCTGAAAAACTGAAAAACTTGGGAAAATTTACTTTCGCTGATGTAACAACAATTAGACTTAAGCAGTCAAAAATAAGGATATTGTCATCAATTTCCACACTTATAACAGTTTTATTCTATCTCATCGCACAAATGGTTGGAGCTGGTTCATTAATTCAAATTTTATTTGACCTACCATACGACTTTGCAATCTGGATTGTGGGCATTTTAATGATAATTTATGTTAGTTTTGGAGGTATGATAGCCACAACCTGGGTTCAAATTATTAAGGCTTTTTTATTAATTTTTGGAGCAACAATTCTAAGCTTCCTCGTTCTTAAAGAATTCTCGTTTAGTTTAACAAGCTTATTAAACGCTGCAGTAGAGGCACATAAATCTGGAATTGAAATTTTGAAACCTGGAAAACTTGTTGCTGATCCAATATCAGCAATTTCGCTTGGAATAGCTTTGATATTGGGAACCGCCGGACTTCCCCATATACTTATGAGATTTTTTACAGTTCCTGATGCTAAAAGTGCTAGGTTATCTGCATTTTATGCAACGTCTTTTATTGGATATTTTTACCTACTGACATTTATAATTGGGTTTGGTGCAATAGTCTATTTATCAACAAATTCTATCTATGTTAATACAGATGGAATATTAATTGGTTCTAATAATATGGCTGCAATTCATTTATCACATGCAATTGGAGGGGATATATTTCTAGGGTTTATTTCAGCTGTTGCATTTGCAACAATCCTAGCAGTTGTTGCAGGTTTGACTCTGGCTGGAGCATCGGCTGTAGGAAGGGATTTATATGTTTATGTTTTAAATAATGGAAAGACTGATGAAAAAAAGAATTATTTGTTTCTAAAATATCAAGTGTTTTAATTGGTATAGTTGCAATTTTTCTTGGTATTGCTTTTGAAGGGCCAAAATGTTGCTTTTATGGTTGGGTTAGCCTTTGCAATTGTTGCAAGTACAAATTTTCCAGTTCTATTTTTAAGTATAAACTGGAAAAATTTAACAACAAATGGTGCTTTTTATGGTGGAATGTGTGGTTTATTGATAACTGTTTGTCTTGTTGTTTTGGCCCAACAATTTGGGTTGATATTTTTAAATTTGAGAAACCTATTTTCCCTTATAAGTATCCTGCCCTGTTCTCAGTAAGCTTATCATTTTTAGCAATCTTTATTATCTCAAAATTAGATATAAAGAGTAGATCAAATATAGATGATGAAAAATTTACAAAAATGATGAAAAAAAGCATATTTAGGAAAGTAAAGTTGATTTTTATAGATATAGATAGACCACATCCGCATGAGATAAAGGAATGGATGAGAAAAAATAAATTGAATATTGATCAATCTGCTGAAATCTTAGGAATAAGTAAAAGACAATTTTCGAGATTTCTTTCAGGTGAGACTCAAGCTAAAAGGGTTCACGGCCTTGCAATGCAAATGGTTTGGATATTATATGAAAATAAAAAAGAAATTATTAAGAACGACAAGGGTAATTCAAAAAAAGTAACTATCCCTATTAAATAACTATTCTTTAAATAATTGGTATATCACTTGTTTATTTTCAAATCGCATTTTTTTAATTACATCTAAAACTAGGCCAGAGAAAAAGCTTATAAACGATAATATCATTAAGAATCCTCCTAAAATAGCTGAGGGAAGTTTTTCAACCAATCCAGTCATATAGAAATCATGTACTACTGGAGCCCCAACAAATATAGAAAAAATAAAAAAGAATAAACTTAAAAATGTAAAAATAATAATGGCCTTTCATGTTTTATTAACATTAAAATTAGTCTAAGAATTTTGATTCCATCACTGTAAGTACTTAATTTACTTAGAGAACCTTCTGGTCTTGAATTATATATACAATTGACTTCTTTGATCGAATGTTTTTGTTCTAAGTGCATGAATAGTTAATTCTGCTTCAATTTCAAATTCATTTGAATAAACAGGAAAAGTTTTTACGAATCTTTTAGAAAAAACTCTAAAACCAGAAAAAATATCTGTTACATGTTTTCCAAAAAAAAGAGTTACAAAGGAAGTGAAAATTTTATTACCTAGTAAGTGACCTCTTCTGTAAGCTTTTGAATTCTTATGCACTCTTTTTCCAATAACCATATCGAAATTTTCATTCTGAACATGATGTAACATTTTATTCACATTAGATAAGTCGTAAGTATTATCACCATCTACCATTATGTAATAATCATATTCATAATTATCAGAGAACATTTTTCTTACAACATTACCCTTCCCTCTTTCGTATACTTTTCTAACTTTTACTCGATGCTTTTTTGCCACATCAGATGTTTTGTCTGAAGAATTATTATCATAAACCACGATTGTAGATTCAGGTAAATATTTTCTCACATTCTTAATAACATTACCTAGTGTTGCCTCTTCATTAAGGCATGGTATTAAAACTAAAATTTTTTTTTTCATTATGCTGTAAATAATAATGTATTCGTTTTAGGTACGAATTTCTCAAATTTAAAATTATTAACTTCAAAATTTTTTAGTGATTCAATCGTATCAATTTTATTATCAATTATAAATTTAGCCATGGATCCCCTCATCTTTTTTATTTGCATACCTATATTTTTATATTCATCATTTAATTTGATTTTAAAATCAAAATTTATTACCTCAGCGTTAATCATTTTATGATCTAAAACTGAAAAATACTCCTTGGAGGATAAATTAAATAAATATCTTGAACCATTAATCTTAATTTCCTCATTTAAATTTTTAGAAATGTCATTACTCCAGAAATCATAAAGACTTGAGTTAATTAATTTAGCAGTGTTGGTTCCCATTTCCAACCTATAAGGTTGAATAATATCAAATGGTCTTAAAATTCCATATAATCCAGATAAAATCCTTAAATTTTTTGAATATAATCATATGAATCATCATCAAAACTTCTAATCGACAAACCATCAAAGGTTGCCCCAGTAAAAAGAAATACTGCTGGCTTTTTTGGGTTGTCAGACTTGCCGAAGTTTTCAAATCTTTTTATATTGAGTTCGACTAATTTATCGCTTATTGGCATGAGAGATTTTAGTTCTGAAATACTTAAACCTTTTAAACTATCAGAAAGTACTTTAATTTTCTTTTTGAACTGAGGCTCCGAAAACTTAAAATTAATAATTTCGTATCTAATATTTAAGTTTTTTGATGGTGAAATTAAAATCATAACTTTATGATAATAACTTTTTTTAAAATTTAAACTTTAATTATTTTACCATTGCCCACTGACCACTTTTTTCTCTACACGCGGTATCCAAAGTTTTCTTTGATTCATCATTTTGTATAAAAGTGTGTTCAATTAATCTGCACTCAGGACCCCCATAATGTCCCTTAATTACTACAACACCTTCGTTTCCGCTTTTAGGATTCTTCCAATAACCAGATCTCACAAAATTATTGCTATCATTAATTTCTAATACTTTAATAGTTTCCCTTTTATAAAAATAATAATCATCTTGACCTAAAAATTCTGAAAGGTATGAACCTAAAATAATACCAACTGCAGAACCAACTGTTGTACTAAAAATATCTCCATCAGATAACTCATAACCTAAATAACCACCGACAGCTGAAGAAGTGGTTTTAACTACTGCGTCTCTATCAGTATTTAATATTGATGAACAACTAGTTATTAATGATGAAATTATAATTAATTTAATAAAATTTTTAATCATCTAAATACCTTTGCGTTAATCTTTCTCTTTCCAAGAATCTAATTTCTGAGTTACTAATATTACTGTTATTTTTAATCTCTATTGATTTTGACGAATATCTATTTCTAATAAACCTTTCTTTAAGCTGGTTAGAATAATTCATTTTTTCAACTTCCTCATTAATCCTAAAAATATTGGCGGTATGTGAATCAATTACCTCATATTTTCCATATGCTAAAGGTGAACCTTTACTAATGATTCAGGAACAAATCCTAGAGGTTCAAAAAAGCATTATCATGAAGTTGTTTTAAAAAGTAACTAGCAGTACCAGTAACAGTTAAATATTGAAGTGCATAACTCAAGCTCCTTGTTTTAGAGTTGAGAACACCTGACTCCCCTTCTTTTCCGAAAATTTCTGAAAATGAATTTGATTGAACGTC
>JAYQTO010000004.1:0-6602 GCA_038147415.1 Alphaproteobacteria bacterium
TCATTAAAGTCCATAAAATGTTAACTCCCTAAAAAAAATTGTTCTAATAATATTAATTATAGTTAGAATATTTAGTAAAGTCTTAAATGGAGTTTTAAATGAAAACATGTGTTGGTATAATAGGTGGATCTGGTTTATATGATTTAAAAAGTCTTCAAAAAACAAAATGGATAGATGTAACAACTCCTTGGGGAGATCCGTCTGATCAAATACTCTCAGGTCAGTTGAATGGTTTAGAGATTTATTTTTTACCAAGACATGGAAGGGGACATTATCACTCTCCATCAACTGTACCATATAAACAAAACATATATGCTCTTAAAAAATTAGGTGTAACAAATATTTTATCTGTATCGGCGTGTGGAAGTTTAAGGGAAGATTTGGCACCAGGAGACTTTGTTCTTGTTGATCAATTTATAGATAGAACATATTTAAGAGAAAAAAGTTTTTTTGGAAAAGGATGTGTTGCTCATGTTAGCTTAGCACATCCTACATGTAATAATTTCAGTGAAATTATTTTTGAGATAGGTAAAAGCTTAATATTAAAATCCAGTTAGGTGGAACTTACATGACTATGGAAGGCCCTCAATTTTCAACATTGGCTGAATCAAAACTTTATAAAGATAATTGGAAATGTGATGTTATTGGAATGACAAACATGCCTGAGGCAAAGTTGGCAAAGGAAGCAGAAATTTGTTATACATCTCTGTCTATGGTTACAGATTTTGATTGTTGGCATCCAGATCATGACTCAGTTGAGGTATCTGATATAATAGAAACTCTTACTAATAACTCATCTAAAGCACAGAAAATCATTGAAGCATTACCTGAATTTATAAAATCTAATAGAGATCTTTGTAGCTTAGGATGTAATAATGCCCTCGACAATGCTATAATTACTGCACCAGAAAAAAGAGATCCGAAAGTAATAAAAACATTAGATGTTCTTCTTCAAAGACTGAATAAATAATATTTTAGGAATATGAAATGAACAAAATTAAAAACGCCATAAGAACAATACCTAATTTTCCAATAGATGGAATAATGTTTAGAGATGTTACTACTTTATACTCGAATGCTGAAGCCATGAGAGAAGTAATAAAATTAACTTGTGATTACTGGAAAAACAAAGGTTTAACTAGCGTTGCAGGCATAGAAGCAAGAGGTTTTATAACAGGAAGTATCATTGCAAATCAACTATCTCTTCCGTTTGTGCCAATAAGAAAAAAAGGAAAGTTACCACATAACACAATTAGTCAAGATTACGAATTAGAATATGGTAAAGCTACTATTGAAATACATAGTGATGCATTCAATAGTAATGATAATGTTTTGATTGTTGATGATTTAATAGCTACTGGCGGGACTGCTTTAGCATCTATTCAATTAATAAAAAAATTACATGCTAATATATCTGGCTGCACTTTTATAATTGACTTACCTGAATTAGGGGGTAAAGAAAAAATAGAAGACGAAGGTATAGAAGTTCAAGCATTATGTAGTTTTGAAGGTCACTAAAATTACCTCAAGCTAGCCTCAATATTACCTCCATCAATTGTTAATATATGAGCTGAAGTTCTTTTAGCTAGAGCCAGTGATAAAAATCCTTCGGCAACGTGTTTGGCTTCAACTTCTTTTGCCAACAAGTTGTTTGTCATATATTTATTTTCGTCAATTCCTCTACTTTTAGATCTTGCCTTGATCAATTTTGGCGTTAAAAGTCCTGATCTTATTTTATCAGCATTTAATACCATTGACACTAATATTGTGTTTACCAAGTTCTAATGCCAACTGTTTTAAAAAAAACATTAAAGTTGCTTTTGGAAGACCATATGCTCCAAAATTCTTGCCAGGATTCACAGCCTGTTTAGATACATTAAAAAGAATTTTACCACCAACCCCTTGATTAATTAAAACTTTAGAGAATTCTTTTGATAGATTGAAATGTGAGAAAAAATTTAACTCAAAGCTTTTCTTTAACTTACCTATGTCAAGTTCTAAAATTGAAGACTCTATAGCAAACCTGCATTTGAAATCAAAATATCAACACCACCAAATTTTTGTAAACATTTATCTATTATTGATTTTGACGAATTTGGAATAGTAAGATCAGATTTATAAATGGCTGAATTTGTATTCAGTAAATTTTGTGTGCCTTGAAGAGATTTAAGATCTTTATCGACAAGAAAAACATTTGCACCTTCATAATTAAATATCCTGGCTACTTCTCTTCCAATGACGCCACCAGCGCCTGTTATAAGAACGGTTTTGCCTCTAATTAAAGAAGGATTTGTTTTTTTTATTTTAGCTTGCTCCAATGACCAATACTCAATATCAAATTGATCTTTTTCTTTAATTGGATAATACCCTCCTAGATTTTCTCCTGTATTCATAACATCAATATTTTGAACAGCAATGTCTGCAACAATTGAAGCACCCTTTTTATCCCCACCAATTCCAATTAAGCCTATACCTGGTGCCCAAATAACATTAGGGTTTGGGTTTAACATTTTTAATTTATTTTTAAATCTTCTTTTATTTCTATTTAAATAATTAGTATATTCACGACGAAAATTTTCTAACTTAGTTGAAATTTCTTTTTTATTAAAATTCTTAGATAAAACCAATGGGTTTCCTTAATTCTTATCACATGATCTGGTGATGCAACCCCTCTTTTAGCAATGAGGTTTAAATCTTTTCGTAATAAAAAATTACTGATCTTTAAATCATTTCGAATATCAAAAGTTGGAACAAAATTATAATCTTTACTATGTTTTTGAATATCACCTCTAATAAAAGAAAGAAGAGATAAATCTTTATTATTTTCTGGCAATTTTTAAGAAAATGCTTTTTTGTATCTAAATTTTTAATTAACCATTTTTGTACTTTGTTAGTTTGACTAATAACTCTTTGATAGGATTCTTTTGCAGTTTTTCCCCATGTAAAATGACCATGATTAAGTAATAAAAGCCCTTCACAATTAGTTTGCAAATCATAAATATCTGCAGCTTTTTTTGCCAATTCAAATCCAGGCATAATATATGGCACAACAGCGAGTTTTGCTCCAAATATTTCTTCAACTATTTCTTTATAATTTGGTAAATTAGCTAAAACTAAAAAGGGCGTAGCATGAGTATGATCAACAAACTTATGTGGTAAAAAAGCATGTAAAAGTGTCTCCACCGAAGGATTTGGAGATTGAGAATCTAATAAATTTGCTCTTTGCAAATTAACCATATTTTCATCAGATAATTTTTTTAATTTTCTTAGTTCTAAAAGCGGTGATAATTTGATGGCTGGAAGTCCCTTTGCTTCAATAGTTTCAAGATCCCATCCAGAACCTTTTACACAAATTACTTCAATATTTTCATTAAAAATATTTTTTTCATAAGTTTTACAAGATGTATTTCCACCACCATGCATAACTAAATCAGGCACAGAACCAATAAGTCTTGAGGTATAAATTCTACTTCCTAAATCAAAATCAAATTCTGTCTTTCCCAGAGTACTAACACATATTTGTTGATCTTTTTCACGCCATAAGTTTTTAAACATTTATTACTGACCTTTTGATATAATCTTTAATTTCTGCAATGAGTTATAATCTGCGTTAAAAACGCCATATTCTGTTATTAAACCTGAAACTAACCTTGATGGAGTAACATCGAAAGCAGGATTTCTACTTTTTGTACCTTCTGGAGCAATATCAACATTTATAATATTACTATTTTTATCTTTTCCTTGAACAAAATTAACTTCATTAGCATTTCTTTCTTCAATAGGTATCTCTTTAATACCATCTCGAATATTCCAATCAATCGTAGAAGAAGGTAAGGCAACATAAAAAGGAATATTATTATCATACGCAGATAATGCTTTTAAGTAAGTTCCTATTTTATTACAAACGTCCCCATTAGCTGATGTTCTATCAGACCCAACAATGACTAAATCTATTTCTTCATGTTGCATCAAATGTCCACCTGCATTGTCAACAATTAGATTGTGACTAATATCATTATGAAATAATTCCCATGTAGTTAATTGTGCACCCTGGTTTCTGGGTCTTGTCTCATCAACAAAAACATGTAAATTAATTCCCTTTTGTTTAGCATAATACATAGGAGCAGTTGCGGTGCCCCAATCAACAGTGGCTAACCAACCTGCATTACAATGTGTTAGAATATTCAAAGAGTTTGATTTATTTTTATCAATAATTTTTTTTATAATTTCATAACCATTCTTACCAATCCTATAATTAGAAATAATATCTTCTTCCAATATATTTTTTGCTTTTTTGAAGGCTTCAACAACTCTGTTCTCTTTTCTAGTTTTAGATAATAAATCAAACATAATTTTGACTGCCCATTGTAAATTTACAGCAGTAGGCCTTGTTGATAACAATTTTGATTTTATTTCTATTAATGCATTGTCAGATTTATTATCCTCCATTGATTTTGCAAAAGCAAATGCTGCAGTTACTCCAATGAGAGGTGCGCCCCGCACCCACATGTCTTTAATTGCAGTACAGAATTCATCAATATTTTTAAGCTCAACTATTTTAAAGTTATGAGGCAACCATCTCTGATCAATAATATAAACCTTATGATTATCTTCTAGCCATATTGAAGTATAATTTTTACCATTTACTTTCATGTAGTCTCCATTTAAATATATGATCGAAGATTATAATATTAATAAAATAACTCAATAGTTAAAGAAATATAATTGTCATATTTAGTTCCACATTCACCATCTAATGATATATCAATTAATAAGAATGGAATTTTAAGCGGTTTAACTTTTGTTTTAAAAGATATGTGTAAGGTTAAAAACCTTAAAACATCATGCGGTAACCCAGATTTCTATTCAAAATGTGAAATTGCCAAAAACCATGCTCCATTCTTATATGATTTATTAAATAACGGTGCCACATTAAAGGGCATCACCATTTGTGACGAATTCTTTTATTCATTAATAGGAGAAAATGGTCATTATGGTACCCCTGACAACTTAAATGCGCCTGGGTGTGTACCTGGAGGCTCAAGTTCAGGGTCTGCTGCAGCTTTAACAACAAATCTCTATGATTTTTCTATTGGCTCAGACACAGGTGGCTCAGTAAGAATACCAGCATCATTTTGTGGGTTGTTTGGTATTAGACCTACACACAATAGAATTAATACAGATGATGTTTTTCCGATGGCTCCTAGTTTTGATACCATAGGTTGGTTTGCCAAAGACATTGAAATATTTAAGAAAATTGGTGAGGCTTTATTAAAAAATACTGATAAATCCGAAGCAAATTTTAACGAATTCGTTATAGCAGAAGATCTTCTTGAATTAGCTGATTTAGATGTACAGAATGCATTTAAACTATTTTTTAAGGATAATTTTACAAGTATTAAAAAAGTTCGTTTATCGAAATTTGATAAAGCAGACATTGCAGATAACTTTAGAATTCTTCAAGGTAATGAAGTTAAAGAAAATGTAATACCATGGATAAACCAAAATAACCCTTATATTTCCCCTGAAATCAATTCAAGGATTGAAATGGCTTCAAAAATAACCGCCGATGAAGTAAAAGGTGCCAAGAGCTTTAGAGCAAATCTTATGAATGAGATTGAAACCTCCTTACCTGAAGGATTGATAGCGTTATTCCCAACAGCACCCTTCTCAGCTCCTATTTGCGGGCAAAGTGATGCTAGTCTTGCATCTTATAGAAAAAGGTTAATGGAGTTAACTTCAACAGCTGGGATGACATCTAGGCCACAAATTTCATTGCCATTCCTAAAAGTTGAAAATAAACCAGTTGGTATTTCATTATTAGGTTGGAAATATAGTGATGAAATATTATTAAATAAAATAACTGACATATAAGAGGAACAAATATGACAAGAATAAAAGATTGGAAAGTAGAAGAATTAACAGAAGAACAAAAAGAAGTACATGATGCTATTATTTCTGGGCCCAGAGGCCATGTGGTTGGCCCTTTAAGGATTTGGCTTAACAACCCAGGCCTTGCTAGAAGTGCACAAACTGTTGGTGCTTATGCGAGATATGGCACTTGCCTTTCTAGAGGTTTGTCAGAATTAGCGATTATTGTTACAGGAAGAGTTTGGTCAGCTGCTTTTGAATGGGAGCACCACGCACCTTTAGCAATTGATGGTGGAATTGACCCAGAACATGTAAAAGCAATAAGCCTAGGTCATAAACCTAATTTTACAAATCCAGAAGAAGAGGCTGTGTTTGATTTTGCTGCAGAAGCCAATATTCTCAAAAATGTAACAGACCCAACATATAAAAAGTTGGTAGATTTGTTAGGAGAAAATGCTGCTATAGATTTAGTAGGTATATGTGGATATTATAGCCTAATATCTATGACTTTAAATGTTTTCAAAGTCCCCAATGACACAGACAAATGGCCATTACCAGAGGTAACCGACTTTTCCTAAAATGTTAAAAAATTAATTGTTACTTGGAAATGTATACTGTGCACCTGAATGATGGCCTTCTGGCCATCTTCCGGTAACAGTTTTTAGCCTCGTATAAAATCTAACAGCTTCCATGCCATATACCCCATGACCACCAAAAGCTGAGTTTTTCCA
>JAYQTO010000005.1:0-6688 GCA_038147415.1 Alphaproteobacteria bacterium
TAGCGAATATCAATTCAAAGAATTGATAAAAGAATATCTAGATAAAAGAGTTGAGCAACAAAAAATATTTAGAACTAAAACAAATTATCAGAAGAATATATTTTCTTAAAAAAAATTTTAGAAATAGTGAAAGCGAAGAATTTGAATTAAATAAAGGATTGGTAAAATTAAAAAAATATTCATCACGATTTTCCTCGGTACTAGGTAAAGAATTTAAAAATTGTTCTAATAAAGAAAAGAGAGAATTTTTTAAAACTGATTATTAAGAATTAAGTTTAATCTTAATAATACAAAATATCAAAAATTAGTTGAGCATAATGAAAAGACACCATTAGATAAATATGTTCTAGAGAGAAAATACTAGAGAATTTTATCTGAACGTTTTCAATTCAGAAAAATCAATCAAGAATTAAATGAATTTGAAAGACAATTAAGTAAACAATGGGAAGATTGGGATGTTGAAATTTTTGGAGATCAAGAAGGTTTAAAGGAATTAGAGGATCACGAGGAAGAACTCACAGAAGAATTAATGAATGAAATAAATCCAGATCCTTATTATTTTATCGAGGATGACCCCGCAGATATGAGAGACAGTGTGGAATTTAAAGAAAAAGGATATGATGACTATTTTGATTTATTAGAAGATGATGACGACGAAGATGATTAAGAGTTATTACAATTATGTTAAGTAAAATTACTAAAGGGACATTAGAAAAACAAAATCTGCAAAGATTTCACAATAAAGAAGTGGAAAAATTTTATTAGAAGAAGAGCAATTAAAAGAGTTGAGAAGTTAATGGCATATGCTCAAAAAAAACCTGAAGATTATACAAAAGAAGAAATGAGAAATTTAATTGAAAAGGAAGAAAAAGAAGTAATTTTTAATTTAAGGATATTTATTGGAATGAGTACAGTTTTATCACTGCTTGGAATTCCTAAATTATAATTAAAATGCTTAAATGGTTTGGTAAACAGTTTGCTTACGTCAGAATATACTATTGGTTAAAAGAACGCCTAAGTGGGTTAGTTCTTACGATAGTTTTGTTAAGTTTAGTTTTTTACATTCATAGCGAATATTTAAAATACATAGAATTTAAATCGAAAAATGAGGGAGATTTTATAGGCATATCTTTTATTATAAAAAACGTATTAGTTATTGGTATTACTTTAGGATATTTCTATTTTCATAAAACTTTAAATCAAATCAGACAGTCTATTAAAAATACTCAAGAAATAATAAGAAACGAAAACAATAAAAGTGATAATGAAAAGGTAAAGTCTTTAGATTATTTTCTAAAAGACGAAGAGATAGATAGGTAAAATGGAAGCGTGGATACTTATTGATATAATTTTAATTGCAGTGATATTGTTATAAATTAAATATATTATTTGGTACAAAGATAGAATTTTAAAAGGTTTTTCAACAATTGTTATAGACGCATTTGCATGAATAACATTATCCTTAAAAGAAAATATAGCAAAATTTATATATTTCATTTATTTTGACTAGGTGCCAAAACAAAAAGAAAAAACTAAACCTATCAAAAATTATAAACACAAAGGTAAAAGAAAAAATATACCTGAGGTTGGTTTGGTTACTAGTTCAACAGATAAAGTTACTGGAAAAAAATTTTATAAATTTGATCCATTTTTAGATCCAAACTTAGAGTGGACAGGCAAATTAGAAAAAAATCAGTTAGAAATTGATAATGTTAGTCTTCATGTTCATGAAAAAATAGACCCAAAACTTTTAATTGATAAAATCAAAATTAATGCTGAGAAATCAATTAAAGAAGATAAACAGTTAAATTTTTTTGATAATCCTGATTTTGAAAAACCGTTAAATAAAGCACTACAATTTTATCAACATGAGGTCTAGTTGGTCTAACAGATTAATTGCTGGCGACTCTCTTTTAGTTATGAATAGTCTTTTAGAAAAAGAAGGAATGGGTGGAAAAATTCAAACGATTTTTATGGACCCACCTTATGGGATCAATTACCGATCAAACTTCCAACCTTTTACAGATAGTAGAGATGTAAAAGAAAATGATGATGCAATCCCTCATGAACCAGAAATGATAAAGGCGTTCAGAGACACTTGGGAGTTAGGTATACACTCATATTTAAGTCATCTGAGGGATAGAGTTTTATTATGTAGAGAGTTACTAAATGAGACTGGATCGTTTTTTTTACAAATCTCAGACAAAAATTTAAATTATTGTATACAGATTATTGAGGAAATTTTTGGTAAGAATAATTTTTTTGGGTTAATAGCATTTACCAAAGCACCTGGTAGTTATCCAAGTATAAATGAAATTCCATCAAGATTAGATTATTTGATTTGGTTTGCAAAAGATAAATCAAAAGTAAAATATCATCCATTATATGAAAAAGAGTTAGCGATATAGATGCAGGATTTAATCAAATAGAATTAGAGGATGGTACTTTTAGAAGATTAACTTTAGAGGAAAGAAAAGGAATAGTGCCAATTCCTAAAGGTAAATTATTTAGAGATCAAAGTTTAGTTAAACCAGGACCTGGTAGTAAATATGAGGTTGAATTTGAAGGTGAAAAATTTGACTCTAGAGGTGGATGGTGGGGAATGCCTAAGGAAAAAATTGAAAATCTTATAAAAATGAAAAGGATTAAAAAAATTGGTAACAGTTTAAGATACATTAAATACCTAGATGATTTTCCATATAAACCATTGGACAGTTTATGGGATCATCTTCATGGTGCAGGCAATCAAGTTTATGTAGTTCAAACAAATGAAGAGGTTATAAGAAGATGTATATTGATGACTAGCGATGCATCTGAAATTGTTTTAGACCCAACTTGTGGTGGAGGAACTACTGCGGTTGCATCTGAAAGATTGGGTAGAAAATGGATAACTTGTGACTCATCAAGGGTTGCTCTTAATTTAGCAAGAAAAAGAATAATGACAGAGGTATATGACTTTTATAAATTTAAAAACCCTACAGAAGGTTTAAGTGGAGGAATATTATATAATGAGGTTAAAAAAATTGAACCAGCACTATTAGCAGAAGGTCATACAGGCAAAACTGAAACTATTTACCTGGAACCACAAATTGATAAATCATTAAAAAGAGTAACTGGTCCATTTACAGTTGAGGCAGTACCATCAATTAGAGTTAAAAGTCCTGATAGCAAAGTAAATGAAAATGAAATTGAACAAGAAATAGAAAATTATATTAATGAAATTTACTCTACAGGAATTCAAACTATTGAAGGTAAAAAAATTAAATTTCTTAATTTAGAGAAAACTAAGGGATTTCAATATATTCACGCAATTGGACAAATTGAGTATGAAAATTCTCACAAAACAACCTATGTTTCTTTTGGTCCAAATTATGGACCATTAGAACAAACACAAGTTGAAAATGCTGTTTATGAATTAAGAGAAAAAACAAATGATGATTGTTTATTAATTTTTTGTTCATTTCATTTTGATCCAGAAGCATCAAAAGATATTGATCATTTAGATCATCCCAACATTAAATTTTTAAAATCTCAAATGAGTGTCGATTTATTAACAGAGGATTTAAGAAAGAAAAAGATCTTCAAATCAAAGTTTTTGGTTAATTGGTCAACCTGATATTGAAATTATTCAAAAAAAAGAAAATTTCAAAGTAAAAGTAAATGGTTTTGACTACTATAATCCATTATCAAAAGGAGGGATAATTTCGAGAGGAAGCAAACAATATAGCATTGTGGATGCTAGATACAAACTATGATGAAAGAAGCATATGTCCTGATCAATTCTTTTTTCCAATTCAAGATAATAATGATTGGACTAAATTGATCAAAACTCTAAAAAATGAAATTGATTTAGACAAAATTAAATTTTTTCAAGGAACTATTTCTCAAGAATTTAAGAGAGGAACAAATAACAAAATTGCAGTAAAAATTGTTGATAATAGAGGAATAGAGTCCTTAATTGTTAAAGAACTATGAGCAAGTCAATAGATCAATTAATAGTAAACAACCCTTACATCGAACCAACAAAGTATTGGTTGTATAATAGAGAAGATCAGTCATTCGAGTTAAAAAATGGAAGGAGAAATTCTGGTTATTGGAAAAAATCAGATGAAAAACTTGATGAAAGTGATCCAGGTGAATTTATTGAAATTGAATTAGTTAATAGAATTCGACCGAGAGTTAAAAAATGGAGAGAAGAAAACTATCCTAATGTTACACCCACAACTAAAAGATTATTAGATTTTTGGAGAGATAAAAAACAAAGGGAACAAAATCAAAATCCATTTTTTTGTCAAATGGAAGCGGTAGAAACTGCAATTTGGTTGACAGAAGCAATTGAGTCTGAAAAGCAAGGAATTAAAATACCAAGTGATGGTAATTGGTTAAGAGAATGTTTTAAATTAGCAACAGGAACAGGAAAGACAGTGGTGATGTCTATGTTAATTACATGGCATGTTTTAAACAAGTTATCCAACCCCAAAAGATCCAAGATACTCAAAAAATATACTTATTATAACACCTGGTATAACTGTAAAGGATAGACTGTCAGTATTAAATCCAAATAAAGAAGATAATTTTTATAAGGCATTTAGAATAGTTGATGATGAAATGTGGAAAAAATTATTACAATCAAAAATATTAATTACTAATTGGCATAATCTAGCAGATAAAACAGATGATAATAAGAAAGGTGTTTTAAAAGAGGTACAGAAAGTGATGAAGCATTCTGTAAAAGAGTATTAGGTGAATTTGGAGATGCAAAAAATATTTTAGTAATAAATGATGAAGCACATCATTGTTGGAGATTTTCAGAAAAAGATGAAGATGATGAAAATAAAGAAAAATCAACAATATGGGTTAATGGTTTAGATAAAATTAACAATGCTAGAAAAATTTTAAAAACTTATGATTTATCTGCAACACCATTTAGACCATCAGGCAAAGGTAAACAAAGCGAAAAACTGTTTGCATGGATTGTATCAGATTTTGGTTTAAATGATTCTATTGAAAGCGGATTAGTTAAAACACCTAGAGTTGCAGTTAGAGATGACTCTACAATTGGTGATGATTTAAAGTCAAAATTTTTTAATATCTATTTTCATGTTAAAGATGATTTAAATAGAAGAGTTGATGAGAAAACTGGTTTGCCAGATTTAGTAAAATCAGCAGTTGATCATCTTGGTACCGATTGGTTAAATATTAAAGATCAGTGGGCAAATGTTGGAAGACCTACACCTCCAGTTTTAATTGCTGTAACTAATCGTAAAGAAACTGCTGCTCGATTGACTCATCATATACTTAATGGTTACTCATCAATTCAGGAATTAGAGGATGAAAATAAATTTTTAAGAATAGATCAAGATGCTTTGGAACAACTTGAATCTGAAAATGAAACTAACGATGAATTAAAAAAACTAGAAAGAGAAAAATTTAATACTGTTGGTAAATTAGAAAACCTGGTGAAAAAATACAATGTGTAGTTGGAGTTAACATGCTGTCTGAAGGTTGGGATGCAAGAACAGTAACTAACATTTTAGGTTTAAGAGCATTTACAAGTCAATTACTGTGTGAACAGGTGATTGGTAGAGGTCTAAGAAGAGTATCATATGAATTAAATGATAAAAATATGTTTGATCCAGAATACGTTACAGTATTTGGAATACCATTTTCTTTTTTACCGATAGAAGGAAATGAAAAACCAAAAGGACCTGAAAAACCAAAAGTTTTAATCGAATGTTTAAAGTCAAGAGAAGATTTGCAAATATTTTTCCTAATGTTTTAAGAATTAATCGAAAGATTAATACATTAATTGACATCGATCTGGAAAGAATGAATGTATTAGAGTTAAACATGAAAGATTGCCCTAGCATTGTTGAAATTGCTCCAACGATTGATAATCAACCTCGTTTTGACCAAATTAAACAAATTGATCTAGATAAATTAGCAGACTCAAATAGATTTGAAACAATAAAACTTCAAGCGAGCGTAAGGATACATGAGGCGTTTGGAAAATCATGGCAAGGAGATACTGCAAGTCATATTTTTCAGTTAGGAAAAATTTTTGAGAAATTTATAAATTCAGATAAGTTAAAAATTGACATACCTAATAATGAAAAAAATGAAAAATTAAGAAGAATTATATTATCGCAAAAAATACAAACTATTTCTGAACATATTAAGCAGTTCATTATTGAGACATCTAATAGTGATTTGACAGTTGTAATCGATGAAAGTCGCCCATTCATCAAAACAGGAGATTTAAACTCATGGATGACTTCAAAAAAAACACAAAAAATTGAATTCTCTCATATTAATAATATGGTAGTAGACTCAAAATTTGAGGGTTTATTTTGTCTAGAATTGGAAAGGTTGGCAAAAATCAAAAAAATTATTTCTTGGGTTAAAAATGATCATATAGGTTTCAAAGTTTGGTATGTATTTAAAGGTGAGGTTCATTCTTATTATCCAGATTTTATAATTAAAATTAATGATCAAAAACACATAATAATTGAGACCAAAGGAGTAAAAGATGATCAAGATGAATTTAAATGGAATGCTCTTAAAGAGTGGTGTCTTGCTGTAAATAATTCACAAAAACATGGAAATTGGGAATTTAGACAAGTTTACAAAATTGAAGATTTTAAAAAACTAGAATTAAATTAACTTTTACTCTGCACATATCTACGAA
>JAYQTO010000006.1:0-8857 GCA_038147415.1 Alphaproteobacteria bacterium
AACATACCTCAATTTCTTGCTGAGAGGTTTACAGCCACCCTGCCAGAAAAACACTCTGGTGTGCAGAGTATCCTCGGATTTGATCCAACATACTTTTTAGCATCTTGAATTGCATCTTCTATTTTTTTTAATGTTCTAAATCCCATACTTCTGGCATAAGCGGGTTTTTCTGCACCTATAACATAAATTTGTGAACACCATTTTAATGGGACACTTGCCCCGGAAATCATAGACATTGCATGGAAAGGATGATATGTAAAAAAATTTGAGTAACTGAAAAGAAATTCGTTATTCCTTGAAATATTTTGAGCTTCAATTGAATCTAAAAATCTGCTGCGGTAGCATAACTTCCGAATGAATTATAAGGTTTGTTCATAAGATGGGAACCAATTTTTATTAAACCAACCGTCACATAAAGAAGCTGCAATAATTACTGAATCCGGTCTTAGAGCATTAGCACATCTTGAATATTGAGCCCCTATTGCAAGTCCCATCAATATAGGATTTGTCCCCATCCCAGGTCCGTAATGGAAATCACGAGGTAGTCCTATAAGAAGAATGTCAGCAGGTTCATTTAATTCTTCTAATAAAATATTTGACCTTTTTTTTGCAAGAGGCCAAGTGGCTTTTTCAACTTCTGAAATTTTTCCTGCTTTCACGGATAATATTTGACTTTTTTGGCCTACAACAGCATCAATGGCGAAAAAATTCTTATTAATTTTTCTTTCTATATGTTCACCGATAGATTGAAATTGATTACGCATGTGAGAGTTTATTGCCCCTCCTAACCAATCTCCTCTATGCATAGTTTTTGGAGTATGGTGACTTTTTATTGAATTTTGTCCCGACAAACCTGTTACAAGCATCTTGTAGCCCCCGGAGAATCCACCATAAGGATTAGCAGCGCAATGGCCAATTAAAATAGGAATGTCGGCATTTGCAACAAATTTATTTGTCTGAACCGTATTCCCCATTTCATCTTGGCCTAATTCAAGTAAGTTTAGATCTTCAGCATCGTGATTAATGATTCTATCTGGCCAGAAAGGATTTACTATTTCTGGTCCTAAATACCATAACCATTCTTCGTATGTGTTTTTTCGATGTAATCCTTGCGCGCAAACTAAACTAATGTTTTCTATTTTACAACCGCCCGAAATGAGTTCTTCTATAATTAGGGGAATACTCACTTTACGATGAGCAAATTCATGAGCACCTCCTTTGACACGATCAGGGAAAACAATTACAGCTGTTTTGTTAGGCCCTGCTAAATCTTTCAAAGGAGAAAAGTTTAATGGATTGTTTAATGCTTCTTTTGTTGTTGATATTGGGTCAACAATTGGAGGATCTTCGTATGTTTTCCCGTACTCTACTACAACAGAAGATTTTGGAAGCGAAAAGAAATTTTTGAGTTACCGTAATCTAAATTTATATTTTCATGCACTATTTTTTATCATTCATTTGTTGATATATTTTAAAAATTGCTGAAGTGTCTTCATCACCAAAGCCATTAGAAATTGACAAATCAGTTAATTTTTTAACATTTTCACTTATTGTAATTTTACTTTTGGATTCTTTTGATAAATCTAATCCTAGTTGAATATCTTTATCTAAATTATTAATTGAAAAAACAGTAGAAAAATCATTATTTATTATCTTTGGTCCAAGTTCCAAAAATAATTTACTTGTTGTTGCTGCTCCACTTTTTGAAATAGTATCAAAAAATAGTTTTAAATCAATGGACTGATCTTTACACAAAGATAATACTTCACATGTAATTGAATTTATTGCACCAAACATTAAATTGTTCAAAATTTTTAATATATTTCCATTTCCAATCGCACCAGCATCAACAATATTTGAAGCAAATGTAAGCAGAATATTTTTAAATTATTATTAATTATAGAATTTCACCAAACAACCAGTGTCCAGTTTCCAACAAATTCAGGTCTTCCTAAAATTGGTGAATCAGTATATTCAACTTTTTTAGGAGGATTTAGAGTAATTTATTTTTGATGTTTGTGGGTCTACTGTACTAGTATCAACAATTATTGTGCCAGATGAAGCACTTTTGAGTATGCCATGATTTTCGTTACCAACAACGTCCAAAACAATTTCTGGGTTAGGGAGCGATAATAATATTATATTTGTTTTTAGAGATACATCTTGAGGTGATGAACATATAAAAATACCTTGTTTTTTAGCTAATTCAATTTCTGACTTATTTTTATCATATACAAAAACTTGATAATTTGAATTCATTAATTTTTTAGCAATGGCTTTACCCATTACTCCGTATCCAATTAGTCCAACATTATCCATTTTATTCGTTTTTTTAAATATTAAGCAAAACCTAACAATCTGGGAAGTGTCATTGGAATAGCTTCAACAAACGTGATAAGAAATATTACAATTATTTCAATAGCAAGAAAAGGTAACATTTCCCAGGCAATTTTTTCTACAGGTTCGTCAGATAAACCAGCTGCAACAAACAAGATTAAACCCATTGGTGGTGTTGCAAGGCCTACTGTTACATTTACACACATAATGATGGCAAAATGTAATGGATCCACACCCATTCCTATGAATGTAGGACCTAATACAGGTCCCAGTATTAATATAGCAGGACCAGCATCTAAAAACATACTGACAAAAAATAGTAATAAATTTACTAAAAATAATAAAACTAAAGGATTTTGACTTATGGAATTCATAATATCCATAGCTTTTGGTGCTGTTCCAGTTAAGGATACTAATGTAGCGAAAGCTGTAGATGCGCCAACTAAGAATAAAATCATGCCAGACGATAATGCTGCATTAAATAAAACTTTGGGGATATCCTTAAATTTTAACGTTCGTAGGACGAAAACACTTATTAATATCGCATATCCAGCGGCTATTGCTGCAGCTTCTGTTGGTGTAAAAATACCTGCTAGTATTCCACCTAAAATTATAATTGGGGTTAAAAGTGGAAGTATCGCTCCTTTGAATGAGATAAAGACTTCATTGAATGATGCCCTTTGACTAGCAACTGGATAATTTCTTTTTTTTGATAAATAGACAGTCATTCCCATTAAGCTAAATCCAACCATTAATCCAGGTACTAATCCTGCTGCAAATAAGCCTGCTACTGAGACATTCATCACAAAGGCATATATTATCATGATGCCACTAGGTGGAATAATTGGTCCAATAACAGATGATGCTGCTGTAACTGCTGCAGAAAATCGTTTTGTGTATCCATTTTTTTCCATTGCTGGTATGAGCATTGAACCAATTGCAGAAGTATCTGCTACAGCAGAACCACTTAAACCAGCAAACAATATACTTGATAGAATGTTTACATGAGCCAAGCCTCCCCTTAAATGACCAATTAAAGCTTGTGAAAGCCTAACTAGCCTAGTAGTAATTCCTCCCCTATTCATAACTTCTCCAGCAAGAATAAAATAAGGGATTGCCATTAGGGGAAAACTATCCATCCCGTTATACATTCTCATAAGAAGCATTGGAAACATGCTTTGTTGTCCATCCAAAAATAGACTTATACCTGGTGCAATCATTAGTGCAAACGCTATTGGTAACCCTGCAATCATCAATACAAGTAATAACCAGAAAAATGTAAATGACATTTTATTTCTCCAATGATATTAATTTTTCGAGGTGATTTGTAATTAATTCAATTGATACTAAAAACATAAAGGTAAAACTTATAGGTAAAATTAAATAAATATATCCTATTTGAAGATCAAATGAGTATGCTCTTGCAAACATTCCAGTTTCTACAAAATTTAGAGAATAGTAAAAGAAATTTATAATAAAAATTAATATTAATAAATGTATCACAATTTGAAAAATCTCTGAAATTTTCCCTTCTAGTTTTTTTAGTATAATTTCTAGAGAAACATTTGAACCTAGACGATAAGAAACCGGAAGTATACAAAAAGTCATCCATAACATCATACATCTAGCAACTTCCTCTGACCAATAAGGCGTGTCATTTAAGACATATCTGAAAAAAACCATGTATAGGATAACTAAAGTCATAAGTCCAACTAAGATGCTAGCTAGAGTTGAAGCAATAATTTGTAAAAAATCATTTATTTTAATAATAAATAATTTAAAATATTTATATATTATCATTTTATTAAATCAATAGATGTTTTATAAATAGATTCAAAGTTCATTTGATATTTTTCATAAGATAATCAGTAGATGCTCCTTCAGAAAATATATCATTTAAGCCAACCTTTGAGTGAAAATATTGAACTTTATTTTCATTTAAAAAGATGCAATTGCATCACCCAAACCACCAATTACAGAGTGGTTTTCTGCAGTAATAAAATACTTGCATTCATTAACTATGTCACATATCAATGGATCTTTTAATGGTTTAATTGTACTTACATTAATTACATATGCATTAATACCTTCTTCATTAAGTAATTTTGCAGCCTTTAATGATTCACCAACCATTAATCCACAAGAAAAAATAGCAATATCCTTGCCCTCTTTTTCTACATAACATTTTCCTATCTCGAAATCCTTTAATTCATTTTTATCATAAAATCTATTAGCTCTATTTTGTCGTACGTAAACAGGTCCATTAAATTTATAAATTTGATTAATAACAGAATCGATCTGTTCCGGACCTGATGGTTCGATTACACACATATTTGGCAATGCACGCATTAATGCTATGTCATCAATGGCTTGATGCGAAACTACCAAGAGCTGTAGTTATTCCAGGAAGAAATCCAATTAATTTTACGTTTGTTTTTGGATAAGCAATTTGCATAGCAATCTGATCAAAAGCTCGACGTGTAATGAATACACAAAATGAATGGACAAAGGGAATGTCTCCCATTCTTGCCATTCCTGAAGCAAGTCCAATCGTATTTGCTTCAGCTATACCTGTCATATAAAATCGATCAGGGAAAATATTTTTAAACAAATCTGATTCCGTTGGTGGTGCTACATCAGCACACAAAGCAACTACTGATTCATCACTACTTGCTAAGTTGCATAAAGCTTCACCGTAATACTTTGGAATATGATCTTTGTTAACGCCTTCTGTAAAATCAGCTAGATGAGTAGTTGCATTATTCATAAAAGTTTTCTAATGAAATGAGTGCTTTTTTGGCTATTTCTTGTGGAAATGTGAGATTATGGCTTAATTGACCTTCTAGAAAATCTACTCCCTTTCCAACCAATGTTTTCGCTATGATCACACTTGGTCTATTCGAGCAATTTCTTGCTTTATTGAATGAATCCAGTAATTCAGTAATTTTATTTCCATTGCAACTAATAGTATTCCAACCGAATGATAAAAATTTATCAATTAATGGCTCTAGACTCATAACCTGATCTACACTACCCTCAACTTGCATGTTGTTATAATCAACTACTAAACATAAATTATCCATCTTCCATGATGACGCAGAAAGAATAGCTTCCCAAGTCTGGCCCTCTTGAAGTTCTCCATCACCAAGTATTACATAAAATCTAGATTTTAATTTTCTTCTTTTAGCCGATAATGCCATGCCAATAGCAACAGAAAGCCCTTGTCCTAGGGATCCACATGTTGCTTCAACGAATGGTCCTAATCTTTCAGACACATTAATTTCAAGAGGAGACCCATCAAGACAATAATCTTTAAGTGAATCTATATTAATTAATCCTTTTTCTGCCATCGTAGCATGAAAAAGTGCTGAATTGTGAGCAGTTGATAAAAAGAATCTATCTCTATCTATACTGCTCACCGAATTTATGTTTTTTAACTCATTAAAAAATAATACTGAGAAAAGATCACTTGCCCCCAAACCCTGTTGAACATAACCTTTCCCCTGCCTTGCTACCATCTCAATAACATGTTTTCTTAAAATATTTGCTTTATTAATTAAATAGTTTAAATCCTTTTCCATGCTTTGGTATTTGTAAAATATTTGTGTAGAAGTGGAATTGTACTGCCTATAAAGATAATAATTATTGCATATAAATCAAATTTAGTGATTATTTCATTTAAAATAAAATACGAGAAAATTACTCCTAAAGGGGGAATAAATATTGAATAAAATGAAACCCACGCTACTGGAATTCTTGACAGAGCAAAATTATATAACAAGAAATTTAGAGCTGTGGCAAATACCACAAGATAAATAAGAACTGGCATTGTTGTTAAATTATATATTTCACTAACATTCAACATGTTTAAATCAAAAATAAATAAATTTATTATCAATAATATAGTTGAAGTAATTGTTGCCCCAAATACTTGACCTAGGGCCATTTCCTCAGGTTTTAAATATTTTTTATTAAATTTCCGACCAATAATATGTCCAGTTATAGAACAAAGTACTCCACAAAATGCCAGTAAATTACCAAACAGATTTGATGTACCTGATAATGACCTATTTGAAATCAAAATGTAACTTCCAATTACTGCTATTAACAAACCAAAATATAAAAATGGAGAAATTGATTCAGATAAAAAAATCCTTCCAAATATAGGAGTAAGTAAGGAAGAAGACTCCAAAATACTATCATACTTAATGCATCCGTTTTCGTTGATGCAAACATAAAAAAACTAAAAGCCATACCAGGGGCAATAAGACCAAATATTACACCTGAATAAAAGCTATTCAAGTTGATTGGCTTTCTTAATATTATAAAATATGAAAAGAGGAGTAGGGTGCCAAGTAGCATTTGCAGAGGCACAATGATGAATGGTGAGATCTCAACTGTTATTATTTTTGTGACGACTATAGCTACTGTCCACAAATTTATTGATATAATTTGTGATAAATGTCCTAAAAAATAATAAATACTCAATTGAATTTGAACTTAGCTGTTTATGATTCCTCCGTCTATATTTATTATTTGGCCATTAATATAGCTGGCAGCTTCTGAAAGCAAAAACAATATTACTGATGCGACTTCTTCTGGCTTTCCAAATCTTTTTTGAGGTATTTGTTTTAATAATTCATCTCCTCTATTTTCAATTAACTTTTTTGGCATTTTGGTATCTATAATACCTGGGGCAAGCCCATTGACAAGAATTTCTGGTGCTAGTTTTCTTGAATAAGCTCGAACAAGTCCAGTGATTCCACCTTTGAAGCAGTGTAAGGTATAAAATCAAACCGCCTCTTCTGTAAGCAAGAGAAGACGTTAATATAATTTTACCAATAATATTTTTATCAAAAAATGGTATCAAATTTTCAATAATATCATATGCATTAGTTAAATTATTTTGTATAGCTCTTTCCCAGATTGGTTTCTTATTGGAAGTGACATTGTCGGATTCTAACTGTCCCGCTAGATGTATTATGCCCGAAATGGGTTTTTGTAAATTATCTGTAATTTCTTTAAAATCTTTAAATTTGAATTTATAAAATAATTTTGATTCTGATGAGTAGCTTGTTCTTTTTTAATTGATCAAGCGAGGTTTGGTCTGTATCAATTAAAAATAGTTCTGCACCTTCTTTGTTTAATAAATTTACCAGTGCAGATCCAATTCCACCTGATGCACCAGTGACAACATAAATCCTATTTTTTAAATCAAAATACATGTGTATTAGAAATAAAGATCTGGACCATATGGCCCAGACCTTTAATCAATTATAATTTTGAACTAGCAGCGTCTATTTTGGCTTCACAAACTTTTGTTTCTGCCAAAACTTTATCTAGCCACTCTCGTCCATACTGGTCTTCATACCACTTATACATTCCTTTAGTTGAATCTACAAACATTTGCTTTTGCTCAGGTGTTGGTTTGTAAATCGTGCCACCTGCTTTTTTAAACTCTTCATATGCTGCAATAGCGCCAGATTTTGGGCTTTGTCTTGTTTCCCACATCATGTGATAAAAACCATCATTAACAATAACTTTTTCAGCATGAGAGAGAGAATTCCAAAAATCATTGTTTAACCACCAAAATGCTGCCATGTATGCATGACCATCCAAAGTAGCATATCTTAAATGTTCATGAAATTTCATGCTAACAATGTCAGTTATGCCATTTTTGGTTCCTTCCACAACACCTGTTGCAAGTGCTGTATAAACTTCAGGCCAAGATATTGGAGTCGGGTTTCCACCAAGCATCTTTACCATTTCCTTTTTTGTATGTCCGCAGGAATAGTTCGTATTTTTTGACCCTTAACATCGGAAGGCTCCTTAATCTGAGACTTGGTTGTCATAAAATTTCTCCAACCACCAGTATTTCCAACCATCATTAAACGCATCTTTGGAAATTTTTCCATTACGGCTTCTCTGAGGTCTGAGAGAAATGGGCCATCAAAAAAACATTCTGCAACCCTATCATCCCTAAGAATATATGGAAGGTCTAGAACTTGAGCTGGTGGATAAATTAAACCGAATCCTCCAATAGTTGAAATTGTAACCTGAAATGTATTTGCCTGAACTCCTTGTATACATTCAACAAACTTTGAACATAACTGAGCTGAGTGGTATATTTCAACTTTCATCTCACCATTTGATGTGGCTTCCACGTAATCCTTAAAAACTAGAGAACCGTGCATATCCTCATCAGTTTGCGATCCCATAAAAGCTATTTTTATGGTTTTTTGAGCTGCGACACCAGTAAATGAAAAAACAAGAATGCCTATTAAAGGCAACATGAATAATTTAAAAATACGCATAGCGTGCTCCACAAAAACGTTAAATCATCTATATATTGAATATTAAATGAGACAATAAATTATCTGAATTTGATCAGATAGGTTAAAAACCTCTATCATATACAAGAATGATTTCGTGTCAAGAAATTTATAAAAATGCCACGCTACTCAAATGATACTGTAAAATTTACTTCTAAATTTATTTAAATGGAGCTTACTCCATTCAT
>JAYQTO010000007.1:0-11316 GCA_038147415.1 Alphaproteobacteria bacterium
AAAAAAACAATGGAGTTAAAAACATATTAAACTTTTACCCGCCTCAACAAGTTATCATCTCTTCTAAAAAAGAAAAATATGCCACAGATAATCTGGGTATTCCTAATATATTGATTGATGATTTTGGTATTAACATAAAATAAATGGGAAAAAAAAGGGCGGTATCGGAATAAAACATAAAGACTACAAATTTACGAGAACGAAGGAAGAAACTATTAGAGCTTATTAATGATAAATATAAAAGTATTCAAAAAAACAAAATGACGATTTCAAAAAGTATGGCTCTTAACCAAAGACACTAATAGTTAATCCACTAAATATTTAAGTGAGGTATTTAGATTTCATGTTAACTTGCTGGGAAAATTCTTCATATTCACACTAATTCTCAAAAATCGCTATTTTATTGGCTATCTATATCATTAGTTTTTTCAAATTTGTAGCTTCATGTCGTATCGTTACTGGTTAACAAAAGGTAACATTCATAAAATAATCTCGATTAATCTGGATTATTATTCAATACTAACAAGTCGTACCATTCATCGAAATAGTCATCATTCAATGGATTGTCATCTTTTTGTTTAATATCTAAAAAATAAACTTTCGTGTCGTCTGGGGCGCTATCAAAATTTATTCTATCTAGGTAACTTTGATTTACATTTAGGTTATAAATATCATTAATAAATATATACCTATTTTCTTTTGAAGGGTCATCCATATTAGAAAATGAAAATATTTTGTTAATTAAAATATCTTCATTATGTTTTCCATTTTTAAATGTGTAGTTAATGCAACCTATTTCGTATAATTTTTTAGGAAATCGTTGCTGCCACAAACCCATTTCTGATGTATAGTCCAATATCCAATCAGTAAAATGTTCCAATTTCATATATGAATCATTTTTGTTGGCTGCTTAGTTCTCTTTGCAGGGAGTTAAGTTCTCTGCAATTTTCAAAATTGCTAGAGTCAATTTTCTTTGAGAGGTCATCTAGATAAGCAAAGTTATTTTGGTTTTGATTACACAATTTTTCACCTTTGCTTATTTCTTGAAATAAAGATTCAATTAAATCATCTAAGTTTTGGTCATCAAATGAGTATTCTTTTTCATTAATTTTATATTTTCTTTTTAAATCTGAATATTGAAAAAGTTCTGTATATACTGCAGAATTATCAACCTTATCAACAAAAGGTATTGCAAAAGATCTAAATTGCTCAGAGATATTATTCATCTCTTGCAAAGGAAATTTTAACAATAAATTTGCAAATGTTTTGTCCATAGGTACTTATTTTTTATAAATATAATTTATAATATTTTAATTTACTCTAAGGTAAATTTATATTTATGAGCACACGTAGGATTAGAAAAGTAATCATTTAATTGTTTTAAGTATTCATTATAACTCTCAAAAACGTGTTTATTTTCTTGGCTTAGCCTTGTTTTTCTCATTTGTTGCTGATCAGCATCTGCTTCTGCAATGTTGGTAAAATAAGTGAAACCATTTGTGAGAAGACGTTCACGTAAAATCTCATATATACTTTGTTTATCACTATTACTTAATAGATCCGGGTTTTCCTCAAAAACAATTTTTTTAAGCAAAAACGCTTTATTAGGATTTTCCACTTGATCTGCTATTTGTATTAATTTCTCAAGATCTGCTGATATTAAATCTTGATCATTAATGTTTGTTGGCTCGAAGATTTTTTCTTCGGGATCAAAAATTTCATCTACGTCATCTTGAAAGCTTTCTTTTCTTTGATTTATTAATTGATCAAAATCAGATTTTTTAGTTTTGGTTACTAAACTTTTAAGATCACTCAATCCACATTTAGAGTTGATTGGTAAATCTTCATTGTACTCATGAATCATTGGGTTGTTGTCTATTTTAAATGTCTTAATCAATTTAAAATCAGAAAAATCTCCCAAATCCTTTACATCACTTAAATTATAGGCATAAGCTCTTTTTGGATCATTTTGATCAAAACCTAAAAATAAAAAAGGTGTAAATTTTTTTGAGTTGTTAGCTAATTTCATTAAAAACAACTGGTTTTGATTTAAAAAATTTCGAACAAAATCAGCATCAACAATATTGTTGATATTTTTAAAGAGATTTGGACTTTTAGATTGAATCAGCTTTAAAATAGAAATAGTAGTCTCTACATCACAAACAGCATCATGAGCATTTCTCATTTCAATGTTATTGGCTTTCGCTAATGGTTCTAAAGACAAAGACTCTTTTCCTTTTTCGCTAATTCCTTTATTCAATACATTTTCCTCTAAAGAAGTTGCTAATGAAATTAATTTAAGAGAGTCGGTTCTCGAAGAGCCTTGTGATTTTGTGATATGAGGAAAAAAACATGCATTGTGTAAACACGAAGATAAAATATGTTCATCGTAACCTAAAATATTATGACCAACAAAATTAACCTGGTTTTGGTTTTTAAAATTTTGAATAATGCCATACACTTTTTGTATTAATTGAAAATGAAATAAGTCTGCTTGAAATAATTCATGCATCGTCTTTTTTGTTGTCAACAATGCGCCAATTAAAGGAATCGTAGAGGTTCTCGGTCTAGCTGTTAAATTAGCTTGATCGATAACATTTTCATATTTTTCATCGGTGGCGATAAAACCAAATTGATATATTTGCTCCCATGAAATGTTATCAAAGGGTTTATCTGCATATTTTTTTCCTAAACCAGAAGTTTCTAAATCATAAACAAAATTAATTTTCCTCTTTTTTTCCATATCATTCTCTTTTCTTTTATTATTGAATTCATAATAACACGAAGAGGGAAATCGGTCTTGTCCAATGTCTTAGTATATTAAAGACAATAAAAATAATTATTGCCGATCAATCCAATCAATTTAAAATAACAATATGTATAAAATTCAAATTAAATTACATGAAAATGACGATTGGTCAGATCTTCAAACTTGTGACGATGAAAGTGAAGCTATTACCATTGCGATGAGCAAAAAAAATGAAGGCTTAGCTGAAGTGAGAGTTATTGATAAAGATAACAATCAAATCTTTTCTATGTAAGATCAAGACTTTTTATAATTCATGAGTTGAAAGCCCAAGAGGCAAACCTCTGAGTAAATTTGTAGTTTGAATGATCGCCCAATAAAGGGGCTCGGATGGATACTCTCTACAATAAAATAATGTTTGAGCAATTAAATCATCACCATTGTCTATTTGGCAAGTTGCTTCGTGGGCAACCATCATACCCATGATCGCACCCACAATGTACTGATTGTAATAGTTTTTAACTCCTTGTGGGCCTTGATCATAATTAGCAATAACCTCTTTACAGGACTCTACCCCACTTCCCCAAACATTATACTCAGGTACGTTAGGTTGTTGCTCTTTTAAATTAGAGAAGTTGATAATCTTAGTCATGATTTTTTATGATTTAATGTGTTTTTAACTCTTTTAGATGAGAAAAATAACTCATAGTGAACTTATAAAAAGCCTGATTGGCGAACTTATAAATTTGAAGAACCTCCACCTCAGAGAGGTTGAATTGATTTGATATCTCCTTGCAATCATATTGATTATGCAATCCAAACCCCAAAAACATTCTTAATATTTTTTCCTCTTTATTAGATAGACTGGATAAACATTGATTTGCAGTAGTTTTAAGCAAATAACACTTATCAAAGTTGCTAATAGGAGGAATATAGTTTGGTTTTTTTTCATCTAATTCCCATTGGCTGAAAATATCGTGATCTAATCCAAAGTTCATTTTATAAATCTCCTTCCTCAAATTGAATAAAGCTTGATTGGTAATTACTGAGAATATTAAAAGAACAATAAGAGTCTAATTTTGTAACATAATCACCATTTCTAATAATATAAAAACCATCCATGTAGCCATTACTTGCGGGTTTGAGGTAAAAATGAACATTAGAATTAATTTTCATTTTTAATAACCTACTGGATAATTGTGAGTTTAATGCTCTGTCACTAAAATCATCATCCACTTTAATTGAAATAAAAGATGGAATTTCATCTAAAGAAACTAAAGGTTTTATCTCTAGGTCAACACTATTAATGGAAATCACATTTAAGTTTTGAATTAAATAATCATCCACTTCACATTCTAATGCAGCAGCATTAAGGTTTTTTGTAAAAATAAATAATAAAATTGTACTAATAAATAATTTAAACATGAACTTATCATAAATGAATTTGATTTTTTATGTTGTCCAATCTCACTGTTAATTTTACCTAGTGACTAATCAAGCCATACATGCAATATTATATTAATGAGTTTTAAAAATTTTATTCTTCAACCGTCAGAGGAGCTAATTAAAGAAATAAGTGATTTAAAAAATTTATTCTTTGAAATCAAAGAAGGAAAAAAATTTGGGATTAAACTAACTAATAAAAACACCAATGAATATTGATATCATCTACTAATAATATTCAACAAAGAGAAGCGACGTTAAAAAATATACTTACTAAAAAAGATGAGTGGAATGGACCCTGGAGAGATATTTTTAGCGATATTGAAGATGATAAAGTTTTCAATGATATTGAATTTCAATATATTCCAGACATTAATCTCATCGACTCAAAAGAATTATTTTATCAAAATTTTTCTACTACAATTGATCTAGATAAAATTAAAGTATCTTTTATGTCGTTATTACGTGCATATCTTAAAAATATTAAGACAGATCAAACACTTCAATCAAACCTGCGTGAATTGGTTGAGGATTTCTTTAAACCCAAAAAAGAAGAAAAATCCCTAAAATTACTAAATTTAGTCGAAAAAATTGATCTTTTAATAAGCTCTTAATCTTTTCTTCAATAATAAAGTATAAAATAATACCTAAGATAAGGAGGTCAAATCATGGATGAAGCTAAAGTTACTAGTGCTATCTTAAAACACATTGAAAATAATTTTGAAACAACAGAGCTTGACGGATGGAGTGTAGAATTTGAAGGCATTGAAGATGATGATGGAAATTTAAGCACACCAGCACAAGATCAAGAAAATGGCTGGAGCCGTTTTGTTGTCACTAAAGTGGATGATGGAAGTATATTTTATGTGATCTGGGATTACCCAAGCAAAAGTATTTCTGAATTCAACGAAGGATAAAATTGAATGGCTTACAAAATTAGAGATTTTCTCAGCTTAGAAGAGGCCCTCTCTTATGCGATTGAGCAGTTAGGAGATGAGGCAATTGAAAAAGCAACGGAGAAATCTTCTAGTTATATTCGCAAATGCTCTGATCCGGATAGTCCACAAATTTTACCTTATCAGCTTGCGATAAAAATAGATTTAGAGTGCCTCAAATTAAATAAAGGCACTCCTCTATTTAGCTTTTATGAACATCAACTCATCAGGAGCATGAAGGATGTTCACATTGAAGAACGTTTAAATGATGTGGTTGGTCAAATGAGTGCTAAAGCTTTGCTAATTGTTGATCGGGTCATTCAGGCCATGAATAAATTTGAAACCAATGAGGGTAAAATTACCAAAACAGATCTCAAAGGAATTTCAGAAGCGATCAAACAAATGGAAGAAAAGATTTTAAAAGTAAAAGTTAAAGTAGAAGAACATATTTAAACAGAGATTAAATGGCTAATTGGGTTAATCAAAGACTACGCGTATTTGGATCAAAAGCTGATCTTGAAAAGTTTTATAAAAAAACATCAACCAATGAATCTCATTTTGATTTATGGCATATCCATGAATTAGTTGATGGCTTTGAATGTAATTCAAGAGATTTTGAGCGTTGTGATCAAATTGAAATTCAAGATATCGATCAAAAAGATTTTCCTAAAAAAATTAACTCTAAACTCAATGGTAAACAGTACTCACAAATTGAAACAGCTTGGGGGTGGAGACCCGAGCTTTATTTAAAGCTCTCTCAACTTTTTCCTAATTTAATATTAGAGGTTTATTATGTTGAGGAAGGACCAGCATTCATCGGTGCTGCTTTATATCAAAAAAGCCAATTATATGGGGAATCAGTAGCCGGTATTGAACTTGAAGGTTTAATTTATCTTGATGAAGCAGAAGAAGAATTTGACTGGGATCAAATGGAAAGCATGCACCTAAAAAATATCTATGCAGGCAAAAAAGTCGATCATGACCTCAGAGCTAAAAAAATTAATGAAAACAGAGAAAATCAAAGAAATCAATATAAAGAAAATCAAAAAAATCTCTTTCCGATATTCTCAATGATATTCAAAAAATAATTACAGCTCCAAAGATGCAAAAAATATGAACAAAAATCATTGATGTCTTGACTTACGATAATGCCAACTTAGATGTCATTCCCAAAAAAATTTTAACTAATAATATTATCATAGCTGTTTTAGATAATAATAATTCTGAAGGTAGTAAACTCACTGAGGATGAGTGCAGTGACGATTTAATCATGCAGCTATGTCAACGAGGTATGGCTAGACAAATTTCAAATCTTCCCAGGCAAATTCAAAAACCCCAACAACTACAAACACTCCTTCAAAACTTAAAGTATAATTTGAATCTTAAATCAATACCCGAAAATATGAGAACCAATGCTGTTTGTTGGGCTGGTCTTGAAAAAGGTGATGTGGGAGATAACTTTGAACTTATCCCTTCAAAAGTTTTAACTCCTGAAATGATTAAATTTGCAGTCCAACAGAATGCCTTAATTGATAAACTGGATCCAAAATTAATAACAAAAGAACTTGCTGAACTAGCTGTTAACACTAAACCAGAAACTTTTAAATTTGTGCCTATTAAATTACAGTCTGAAAAACTAGTAAATATCGCCCTGGCATCAAATGGAACATACAACTATCTTAAGCTATCTGTCGATCACCTTAAAAACCCCCAAATCAGAAATAAAAAAATACTAAAAAAAATATTATTAAAAATATTGGGTATCGTCTCGATACTTTGTCTGAAGAAGAGTTCTTGATGATTTTTGGTGGCAGAGAAGGAAGTAGTTTTATCACTAAACTTTTAGAGCAAGGGAGCATTGAACAAATTGTAAAAAATATTCCTGAAAAATTTATACAAAAAAGTCACAGAAAAAAAATCAAAGAGAAAGACCCCGTATATGGTTATCCTTACCTTAGCGATGAGGACAAAACTTTAGATTTAACGTTAAAATATATTGATATACCGAGGTTATGGCATGGCGTGGATATTTATAAATGCATACCCGCAAGGTTTAGAAACAAAACAGCCCTGGAAAAACTTATAAAAAAATCAGATCACTATCATAAATTTGATAACCTTGGGGATCTAGCAATCCATTTTGTAAAACAAGATATAATCGATAAAAGTTTTTATAAACTATTTTTCCCTATTCAATTATTTTCCTCCAAATTATTTACCAAAAAACAAGTTAAGTTTATTAAAAAGAATTATCCCTCTAACCCCAATAACATGAGAAACAGTTATCCTAGCTTTATAGATTTCTTTTTGCCTAAAGAATTTCAAGATATCAACATCATAAAAAAAGAGCTAAAAAAAGATTTTTCCTTGTTTCTTTATCTCAGCCCTTCATTAAAAAAATATTTTATCGATGATGTAATTTTAATAATAACAAAAATATTAATTCCAAAGAGCGATAAAAAAAAACTTTTAACAGTTAATTCTCTTAATAAAACTGATTGGGCTGATAAATTATCAACGATAAAATTAATTTTAAATATAAAATACAAAAATGATTCGTTTCGTGAAGATGCAGCTAAGACCTTCATAGTAAAAAAAAGATTTAGTAAGAAGAAAAAGTCAAGTTATAAAATTTATGATCAAGCATTAAAGATAGTTCAAGAACCTTTGTCACAAGAAAAATATGAATTAATTCTTTTTAAATATTTTTATTCTATCCTCACTACAAAAAGTCATTGGGTATTGATTAATTACCCTAAACTTTTAAATAAGTTTATATATTTTCAAATGCATAAGTTGGCATCACTTCAAGATTAATACAAATGAGTCCGTCTCTAATTTCAAGATTGATTGATTTAGCCCCAGAAGACGATAAAAGCACAAGAGAGCAAAAAGAAGAATTATATAAATCCGTTTTAATTGGTTCATATCTTTCTGGAGACCTAACTGATAAAATGTCAACACGTTATAATAATTTTGAAAAACTAAGTGATGAAGCAAAAAAAGCTTTTTATAAAACTACTCTTTCTGAGCTAAAAACAAATCCTCATTATTTTTCTTACTTAGATAAGAAAACACAAAACAAACATTCTTTTATAATTGATGCATTAAAGGTTAATACGAATATTTTAAGGTATGTTCCAACCAATTATATTAAGAAAAAAATGAATTTAATGAAATTATTTGAGACTATTAAAGATTTAGATAATCCCTCAGATAAAATATCTACACTGGTAGATGTGATCGGTACAAAAACAAAATTTTTTAATAATTTTAATTTTGTAAAAAATCTTATAAATAAAAATCATATAGATTTAGAAAATATTTTAACAAATATTGAGTATTTTAAATTAAATAAAAACTCTTTATTATTTTTATCTAGCCAAATCAAATAGGCCCTAAAACAAGCAAATCCTTATTCTTTTAAGATTTAAATTACTTTTTAGCTGCTACGATTGTTAAAGAGTTTTATTATTATTTTGGATGAGAAGAAAATATCCCTTTAAAAACTTTCTAAAAGCGGTTGTTAGTTGTTGTCTAATATCAGCATCAGATAAATCAAACTGCCTTGCAATTTCATAAACTTTAAAAGAGTGATTAAGACCATATCCAAAATACATTCTCATTAATCGTTCTTCTCGAGCAGTCATTGTTTTAAAAATATCATTAGCAGTTTCTCTTAAAATACTATTTTTATTAACCTGGCTGGTTGGGTCTTTTTCTTCCAATTGTTCAGTCAAATTTTCCTGAGGAAGTCCTTCAAATAATTTTTCTATTTCTCTCTCTAGCTCTTGTAATATCTCATTTTGAATTTCTGAGGGTTTTTCTTTATTCATACAAACTATCTTAAGAGGTGTAATAAATTTTGTCTTGTACAATGCGCTTTTTAATTTTGGACATCTATATTCAATATTTAAAAAAACACTTTTATATATTAAAATTACTACATGAAATTTGAATGGCAAAAACAAGGTAAACTTTTAGATCGTTTGGAAAGTGAGGCTACAGAGTCTGCTGAAGAAGTAATAAAAAGTTTTTTTGGTGTTGATAATTCAACCGCCCTTACTGAGGAGCAGATGCTCGATGTTTATGAATACTCTGAATCAGATGATTGTGACTCTTTTTTAGGATTGGCTCTGAGAAATCTTGTTAGAAACTGGCAAGATGAAAATGATAATTACAATATTCTGGGTTGAATAGGAGTAAGTTTAATTACTTTCCTGATTTAATATCATCAAATTTATTTTTAAGATCATCCATGATTGAATCTAATTCTTGAAATAATTCTTCTGAAGACATTTTTGATTAATAGTTCTTCTTGGGATTTTTTTTATCTCCATTTTTCTAGGTAAGTTAATTATCCCCTTCCTTCAACATTACCAGAGGATGACCAATCCATTGAGAGAGCTTATGATTTTTTTGGAAATTCATTTCAATTTAATTATGAACCTGTCCCGATTGTTGACAATCTTGGTAAAATGAAAATTTTTCCTTTAGATGAGCACTTCGAAGCTATCTCTGATGCTGCCGAAGAAGTGGAAGGTAGAGATTTGATGCAATATATACTACAAACCATTGAGCTCGATACATTCATGCAAATCCCTACAAGAGTTGAGTTTTCTCTCAACGATGACGATTATGTTAAAATTTTAAAAGAGGAATTAGATCCGAGCATCAAATTAGATGATTACGGCTACCCGGTTGATCTAGCTCATTGGCCTGATTGGTTAAATGAGGCTGACACACTTTTTCAGGTGGGTAAAAATTTTGAAGAGTCGATGAAAATTGCTAAATCATTTTTTGAGAAATATCGAAAATCTCACTCTCATTTAATTATCAACCCTCTTGTCGATTGTCTTTATGATCAAAGCTACGGTGTTTATGGTCACTGGGAGACCGAAATAACAGATGAAAATATATCCGCAGTTAGAGACCAATACTCAAATTGGGAATTGCCATTAATGGTTATGTCCGAGGGGAAAATGTGGGTTACTCACCAACCAGGAGGTGGATGGCCAAATTTTACCTCTCCTGTAAATAGGGTAGATGAAATACACATAAGAAATTGGGATGAAACGCCTTTATAAAAAACTTTTAAATGGATATATATGATTAAAAAAATTTAAAGAAGAAGGTAATAAAAATGTCTTTTAAAATAAAATCTACCGCTACTTTTACAGAAGAGTGTGATGAAGCTTATGCAATCGCTGAAACAGAAATGAAAGAATTTTATGGGGTATCCAAAATTGAGGAACTTTCACAAGATCAACTTGATGAAATATTTTTATATTCAGAAAGCGATGAATGTGAAAAATGGATAGGTATAGCACTTAGATCGTTAGTTCAAAGTGCCGAAGAGATGCTTCCCTAAAGAGATAAATCTATCAGAAAATAGTAATTTTATTTTGTAAATGAAAAACTAAACTCTATAAGATCTTTAAATGACAAAATATTACAAAATTGAAAGTACTCATCGACACGGTTGTACGGAAACAGTTTTTTGGGAAAACGACGAAACCAATCAATCTGTTGAAGAGGAGATAAGTTGGCGGCAAGCCTCAATAGTCATAGAGGTTGAAGAAGAAGATGGTCATACCCTTGAAAGTCTCCAAAAACAAACAACTGTTAGTGATCCTTTTGAAATAAGTTTTGATTCAGACAATTTCATAGTTGTCGAGAAAGAAGCCCAAGGTAGCACTTATCAAAGATATGCCAGTTTTAAAGGAATATCTGAGGAAGAATTAAATGCTCTGATCGAAGAAAAAGGTGATTTATTTAGCTGTGGTTTTACCGATACAGGTAGCGAATATAAAATTTTAGGTACTGCCAAAGTAACAGAAGTAAATTAATTATAAATATTTTTCAGAATTAGCGCTCAGGTATTTTGAATCGTATTGAAAATTATTAACCCATAGAATTTCATCTTCTTCACCAATGACTTCATTCAGGCAACACAGCTGATCTCTGTTAAGTCCATTAAGCATGTCTATGAATTCATCAAGTTTATCTATTTTTAAATGAAAAAGTGAAAAATCTTCTTAAACAGTTTTAGGAAATTGAGTTTCGTGTAAATCCTCCCCAGTTAATGTCTTAAAATATGAAAAGCAAATTCATGTATCTCCCCTGAGGTAACTTCCACACTCATATCTGAGTCTTTATTAATTTACGTGAAGGTTTTATGATTAAAAACTA
>JAYQTO010000008.1:0-7875 GCA_038147415.1 Alphaproteobacteria bacterium
AATCTTATTAATATAACTGATGTTGGTTAACACAAATGCAAAACAGTTGTTCATTAATTGAACTTTAGTAGTTATTGCAATCATAGGTGTAATTGGAATGGTTGCTTATCCAAATATTCAAGACTGGATTGCAGATAAAAAAGTTAAAAATGAAGTATTTGAGGTAGTGAGTTTTATCAAAGAGAGAAAAGCCGAAGTAGATAGTGGTGAGTACGGAATGACGATTTTACTATTGAACACTATGATGGAGGTTTACACAATGAAACCAGATTATTTCGCTTCAACTTATAAAAACATTAGCGCTAACAACACCTATAAAAACACCAATTCATGTATGTGGAACCAACCCGGTATAAGTAGACGAACAGATTTAGAAAGAACAGATCTTAGAATGGGTCCTTATTATCCAGAAAGCTACGTTCACGTCTATCCAAGTGCTTGGAACAGCCCATTTAGAACTGCGATTTGTCTTACTAAAGATGGAACAATAAAATTCAAAAAGTATGCAAATGCGACTGAAAGAGATCCTGGAACTAACCAAATTGTTGATGTTTTTGTTTTTTGCTCAAAAGAAAACTCTACTGAATCAAATTGTAAATTAAATTCAACTATCGACAAAAGATATAAAATTACGCTCGACACTTTTCAGAACATTAAAATTTATAAATATGCTCAAAAGACTAATAACTGGAATAAAATTGATGGATAGAAAAAAAATTAAAGGAATATCTCTAATTGAGTCATTAGTAGCCGTTGTAATAGTTGGCATTGGCTTTATTTCTGTTATGCAAAATTTCAGCTTTTTCTCTCAATTCCATGGATCGATCTATTGAAAAAACAAACTTAATTTTTATCTGAAATGGTTTTGAAGATATGATTGCAGATCCTTATAATGCTTCAAAATATGGTGGATTTAATGAAGCTTGCAATTACACAAATAAAGGTGGCACGGATCTTAATGATAAAAAAGATTTATGGCGCGATCGATTATTTGAAAAAATAATATTATAATTGATAATAAAGAAAAAAACCACCCTGTTTTTACAGAAGATAGTAAAAACTTTCGTAAGCGATTCTGGCGACAAAATTTCCGGGAGAGTAATTTTTTAACTGGTAAAGGTCAAAGAAAAATATTTAGAGTCATTGTTAAATGAGTTCAAAGAAAATTAAAGCATTCACTTTAGCAGAAATTTTGGTAGCTATTGCTGTCAGCACTATAACAGTTGCTGGTATTTTTGGTGCTTATAATTATTACAATAAAACTCATAGTTCAATATTACTGAAATCATCTATCAGTCAAACAGCTAGAAATAGTTTATCGATATTAGCTCGTGATTTAAGAAATGCAGGTTATATAGATCTAAATTATAATAAAGTATCAAGACCTGAGATTAAACTTATTCAATTAAGACAAAATTATTATCAAAAATTAGACTCCCTAGCTATTTGGTATACCCCAGATCCAAATAATAGAATGAGAATTTATTATCGACCCATCAAATATAAAGACTCTAATAGAATATATTTAGCAAGAGAGGTTGTAATGAATCCAGAAATTACAGGACAAGTTATATATGATAATGTTGAATTCATTCCTTACATTTCTGATTTTCAAGTTGTTTTTAGGGATAAAGATGGAATCGACTTAACCCCAGTATGTTTTTATTGTGGACCCGTTGAAAATTCACAAGGTGCTGGAAATGTTTCTAATGGCTATACGTTAGGTCAATCTAATATGCAAAAGGTTCAAACGGTTGAAATTTATTTAACGGTTGAGTCCCCTAAAGATTATTATGATCGAAATAAACAAATTAGAATTCAAAATCATTCTGGTAGCAATGGCAATCTTCAATCATTTAATGATAAATATTATAGAGAAACCTTCTTTATATCAGTACATACAAGAAATTTAGCTATTCCTCTAGTTAAAGCTAGTTCTTCAGGCCAAAGCATAGGTGTTGGACAGGGATACAATCAATGAAAAATAATTCAGATAAAGGTTTTGCTCTTCCCATTGCATTATTTTTACTTGTAGTGATGAGTGTGATGGCGTCTACATTGTTGAACGTATCTTCAACGGATCATAAAAACAACGATTTAAAAGATTCTAATCAACAAGTTTTTTATGCTGCTGAGAGTGGTATTGCTCAAGCAAAAAATACATAGTAAATATAAAAATTTAAATCCTCAAAGTAATCCTGATAACTATTCAAAATTTTGTAAAACGTCTTTATTTTCAAATCTTAAGCAAGGATCAGTACAAGCAATTAATAATTATCTTGGTTCTAATAATTTAAGTGAATTAATCTCTGGCTCATCAAGCACTGAAAATCAAAGATTAAGTAATTTTAGTTTTGAATATTTCATTACATATTCTCCAGATAAAAATGGTTTAACTAATTCTCCTAAAAAAAACCTGAACTAATAACATTTATTATTCTATTTTTTCATGTGGTTGCAACGGAACTAAAACCGCATGTAGAATTAATACTAACAAAATTGTCCCTTTAGAGGCAGTAGTTACAATTGCATCACCATGATAAAAAAATATTTATAACATTAATTTTAATATTTGATTTAATAATTTAGTTATAGCTGAATGTAATTTTAGAATTCAAAATTTTGGAACACCAAAAGAAAATATTAATATAGAACCTTTGCAGCCAGTAATTATGCCAGACCGATTTGGCGGAGAAAGTTTAATTATTCCAATGGAAGATCTATGTAAAAATGACAAGAGCTTGTATGGAACCGCAGCTATCTACTTATATATTGAGAATAAATTAACTAGAATTCAACTTTATAGAGCTAACATGCAAGATAGTAAGTTAATGGATTTTGCGATGAACAAGTATGGTTCATTCAATCTTCCAGAGGGTGTACCAAAAAGTAGATGGCGTGGAAATTATATTTGGGAGTCCGGGAATGATATTATCGAATATATCAAAACAGATATTCATGATGGTTATGCAGAAATTATAGATATTACAAGTAAACTCTATTCTGCTGGTATGGCAGAATATAACAAAAAGGTAGGAGAATGGTTAGACTCTCAGAAATAATTTTCTCTATTTTTATTTTTTTACTAAGCTTTCAAGTTCAAGCTAAAAATCCCCCACCTGGAACTGGAACATCAGACATTCCAGCAAATATTTTAATTATGCTTGATAACTCAGGTAGTATGAGTGCAAAATTATATAATTCAGTTGAAGTATATTACCCATTAGACGTAGCAACAGACAGTTCGGGTAATGTTTATGTGATGGAATATTATAATAATAGAATTAAGGTTTTTAATAGTTCAGGATCATACCTTAGGAGTTTTGGGAGTTATGGAAGTCTGTGTAGTCAGTGGCAATATGCAAGACAATTTACAATATATAATGATGTAGTTTACATAGCAGATACTTACGGTCGAAAAATAAAAAGTTTAACTTTAACTGGTCAATGTAAAGATATTGGTACTCTGGTGTATCTTATCCTCATGCGATTGCTGTAAATAGTAATTATGTATTTGTTGGTGGCTCACAAAATAGTATTTCAGTCTTAGATCACAGACTTAATCAAAGAACCACTCAAAGTATTAGTTCAAGTTACTTAAGTTATGCCTGGGGAATGTCCGTTAATCAAGCAGGTAATAAATTAGCAATAGCTGATTACAACTATAATCGTATTGTAGAATTTTCAATTAACGGTGATCGGTTTACGTATACGCAAAAAACTTCTGGATCATATTCAAGTAGTAATGGATATTTTCAAAGGCCTACCGATACAGGATATGATAGTAATGGAAATATTTATGCTACAGATCTTTATGGGCATCGAGTTCAAAAATTTAATTCTAGTTTAGTTTACCAGTCTAAGATTGGTTCATACTCAACATCAACAGGATTTAGATATCCATATGGAATGCATGTGGACAGTAATAATAAAATATATGTAACTGATTTTTATAATTATGCAGTTAGACAATACGATACAGGTTTAAACGAGACAGCTACGTTTGGTGGTGGAGGTGGAACAAGGTTGATGCTGCAAAAAAAGTAATAAAAAAAATTGTATCTAATACTGATCTTACCTCAGGAGCTAATTTTGGGTTAATGGAATGGGGAACAAGACATAACATAAGAGTTAAAATATCTGACACTGGAGCAAAACAAATTTATTCAAATGTAGATGGTGTTTACGCAAGTGGCGGCACTGATCTTTTAACAGCAATGAACAATGCTAGAAATTATTTTACAACTGGTCAAGTTGCTAATTGGAATTTAACCTGTTCATTAAACTATCTAATTGTAATAAGCGATGGTTATTGGTCTAATCATAGTTCAGTTATTGCTGTCGCAAATCAAATTAGAATTAATTACAATATTAAAACCTTTGCGGTAGGTTTTGCATTAGGGGGGGCAAACTCAAATTACAGCTCTTTAGCAACAGCTGGTGAAACTTCCAAACCTCTTTATGCTTCCAATGAAACAGAACTACTTCAAAAACTTAACTGATGCAATAAAACAAGCGATATCAGGAAGACTTACTTTTACAACACTGGCTGTAATGTCTGATGTTACAAAAGGAAATTTTGTTTATCAGTCAACATTTGAATATGCTAAAGATGCGCAATGGAAAGGAAGCTTAAAAAAATATAAATTAAATTCTGATGGAAGTTTTGGTGCAGTTCAGTGGGATGCAGCAGACAAATTAAATTCAAAAAGTGCATCAGCAAGAAATATTTGGACACCTGAAATTGATACTAGTCATAAATAATTTCACAACCTCAAATCGAGATCACTTAAAATCAAGATTGTTTCCAAGCCAATCACCAACTAATACTGAAGTCGAAAATTTAATTAATTTTATCAGAGGAGTAGATACTTACGATCAGGACGCAGATGGCAATAAAACAGAGTCCATTCATAAACTTGCTGATATTTATCATTCTGATTTAATTGTTGTTGGCAAACCTGAGGCACCAGCTATTAATGATGGGTCAACTAATTCTCTGAAAAAAGACTCTTATTACCGATTACAAAATAATTATAATAATTTTATAAATGAGAGAACTTGCGGCAGCTCTTGTCAAAATAGAAAAGAAGTTGTCTATGCTGGAGCTAATAATGGAATTCTTCATGCTTTTGATGCAGCGGATGGTAATGAGTTATGGGGTTACATCCCTCCAAATGTTCTAGGAAACTTAGAAAAAATTCCATCAAGTAAAACTAATTCAACAAATGCTATATATGGCATAGATGGTTCTCCAGTGGTTAAAGATATTTTCTTTGACGACACTCCAAATGATGGCTTAGCTAACCCAAGATGGCGAACTATTTTGCTTGGGGGGCTTGGCGCAGGAGGAAAAGGAATATACGCCCTTGATGTAACAAATCCTGACAGTCCAAAACATTTATTTGCCATAAATAATGATGAGACAAATCAAGCAATCCAACACTGGGGTGTTGATAGAATGAAAATGAATTTGGTTATGCTAGTGGTAGTATAGATCCTCAGTATGATTTTAGACAATTAGGAGAGACATGGTCCACGCCAAGAATAATTAGAATTAAAGTTAGTGGTAAAGATAAATGGGTTGCTGTTTTTGGTGCAGGATATAATGGAGCAGTAAATCCCTAATATAGGATCTGCAGTTTTTGTTATGAATTTAGAAGATGAAGGAAGATTATTAAGTGTAATAGATATTAAAAGTCAAAATGCTCAAATTATTAATACATGGAGAGCTTATTTAGGTTCATCTCATTCATATTTTAGAATAATAATACAGAACTTGATATAACTAGATTGTTTCCTAATCTAACTTTTGACGTCAGCAAAGGAGAGTCTGTAAAAGCTGAAACAAATTCAGATGTCAGAGTAACGCTTACATTTACAGGAACAAAAGATATAAAAACCGTTAGCAAGGCATCCTTTAGTACCAAATGGCGTCCAGCATATATTACAATTACTAAAATGAAAGTTGATATTGCTAACTCTTACCAGCAAATCTAAGTGTAATTACTGCTGATGGTACAAATAAAGCTAATTATGATGGAGCAATAATTTATGCTTCTGATTTAGAAGGAAAAATAACAAAGATTAATTTAACAGAAAATTTTGTTATAGATAGTGATGCTAATAGTCCAACTTATAAAGTTATAATAAGAAATGATTCATCAAATAAAGAAATACAAAAACAACTTTATTTGATTCTGAAACGACAACAGCAAATGGAAGATATATTTATACAAGACCAGAGGTAACAATTAATAACGATAGCAATTTGTGGTTATATTTTGGTACTGGAAATACCCAAAAGCTTCAAGAACAGTCAAATCAGATACAAAATAGACTTTATGGAATAAAAGATATTAATTTTCCAAATTTTGTTGAATTAAATAGTTCTGGAACTGTATCTCAATGTAAAACATCTCCAATATGTCCAACAGGTAATGATTTAGGATGGTATGTAAATCTTGAAAAATCTCAAAAATTAACAGCTGAACCAACAGTCGATAAAGACAGGTTTATTTTCCAATTTATGAACCAAGTCCAGCAAGTAACAAATGTGGTGTAGGAACAGCTATTTAAAGGGCTTATGATACAAAATGTGGAAATTCATTACTTAATGTAAATTTAGGTAAAGGCGTCCTATCCAAAGTTGTTAAACAAGAAGACAATCTTTATATAGGTATAGCTGGGAGAATAATAAAAACATCTCAGGATCCACTTCAACAGACAATTTAATAACAGGTAAATCACAAGCAAAAGACATTGGTGCTGAAGCACAATTAGAGAAATGGAAAGAACATTACTAATACATAAAAAAGGGTTTACTCTTATTGAACTGTTAGTTGTTGTGGCCATCATCGGTATTCTAGCTGCTGTAGGTGTCGTTGTTTATAATTATATTGCTTCAGCCAAAGAAGCTGTATGTAAAGATAATTTTAATTTATTGAAAAAATTAATTGTTCAAAATTATACCCTGTGTGAATTTGAGACCAACATTACAGTTAAAAGTCAATATTCAAACAATACTCCTGGCCAGGATAGACAGTTGTCGTGCTCTTACAATTTTGGAACGATCGCCGGTGAAACCGCAAAAAGTTTTGGAAATTATGCATCTAGTCCATATGAAACTGGTTTAAGTTATAAAATACCAATTTTGAGTTTTATAGGCGACCCACCAATGGATGGAGGAATTGCTTATTATCCAGAAGCTGGTGGATTCAAAATAAGAACTAGATGTCGTGGTAACGTAATAGTTTATCAATGGCCAATTTCAGAATTTCCATAAAAAATATGAAAAACAACAAAGCACTCAAGACGAAGGTAAAATCAAAATAGAAGGTTGGTAAAATGCAAAATTAATTAAATTAATCTTAAAAATTTTATGCCGATCACCCTTTCCCCACATCGTAGCTGGCTTTGCAGTAAAATCTATTTTTAAAAAATATTTTAGTTGGTCAATATTTACATTAACAAATATTATTATAGATATAGAGGTAATATATTATATTATTTCATTAGGTGAAGCTCATCACAAATTTTTTCATACATTAATTGGATCATCAATTATTGCTTTATTTTGCGCAATTGTAGGAATACCACTTTGTGAGAGAGCAATTAAATTTTGGAATAATAATTTACAAGACGAAAAAACCTTAGAGAAGTTAAGATGGTTAAAAACCTCACCAAATATTAGTATTGCTTCTTCTTTTATCGGCGCATTTATTGGTGCATATAGTCATATATTGTTTGATAGTTTTATGCATTTTGATGTAAAACCATTTGAACCTTTTTTAAGCAAATCATTTGTTGATATTATCTCAATTGAATTTTTACATTTATTTTTTAGTTGGATTATTTGTATTTGGTATAATTGTT
>JAYQTO010000009.1:0-5882 GCA_038147415.1 Alphaproteobacteria bacterium
AAAATGGGTGTTAATTTCGAAACTAAAATTATATCTGCTCACCGTACTCCAAAAGGATGTATGAATATGCTAAATCCACTGAAAGAAATAACGTTGGTGTAATAAATTGCAGGTGCAGGAGGTTCGGCACATTTGCCAGGTATGGTATCAGCTTTAACTTCTATTCCTGTTTTAGGCGTTCCTATTGAAAGTAAAAAACTAAAAGGGCTAGATAGCTTACTATCTATAGTGCAAATGCCTAAAGGTATACCTGTTGGAACTTTGGCTATTGGCGAAGATGGAGCACAAAATGCTGCTTTACTTGCTTGCGCTATAATCGCTAACAACAATCCAGTTGTAAAAATGAAGTTAAATAAATGGCGATTATCACAAACAAAATCTGTAAGAAAAACTCCTAAATAAAAAATATATGTCAGAAAAAAACCTGGGTATTATTGGTGGAGGTCAATTAGGTAGTCTATTGTCTGTAGCTGCAAGGAAATTAAATATTAAGACCACTGTTTATAGTGACGATATTGATGCTCCAGCACAGAATTTTTGTAATGAATTCATTTTTGGTAAATATGATGATAAAAATAAAATTCAAGAATTCATTAAAAAAGTTGATGTTATAACATTTGAGTTTGAAAATATTCCTTATGAAACTTTAAATGAAATGAATAAATTAAAGATTGTTCTTGCCAAAGCCTTCAGTCAATAGATTAATACAACATAGAATAGCAGAAAAAGATTTCGTGAATAAATTAAATATTAGAACAACTAGATACGTTTCAATTGAAAAAAAATCTGAAATTGAAAGCTTAGAGGATTTTCTTCCTGGTATTTTAAAAACCACAACTATGGGATATGATGGAAAAGGTCAATATCCAATTAAAAAAATTGAAGATTTAAATTCATTAGATATTGATTTTTCCAAAGGTTATATTCTTGAAAAATTAGTCAAATTAAAAAAAGAAATTTCAGTAATTATAACAAGATTTGGAGGTCAATAGATTTGAAATTTATGAGCCGATAGAAAATACTCATCAGGATCAAATACTTAAACATTCTATAATACCTGCGCACATTAGTAGAAAAATATTAGATCAATCAAAAGACTGGGCTACTAGAATTGCTGAAGAATTAAAATATATTGGAACTCTATGTGTAGAATTTTTTGTTGATAGAAATGAAAATTTATATGTAAATGAAATAGCACCGAGAGTCCATAATTCAGGTCATCTTACAATCAATGCTTATAACATTAGTCAGTTTGAAAACCATATCAGAGCAGTTTGTTCTCTTGACCAAGTTCCATTAAAAAAAATTGCAAATGCTAAAATGGTTAACTTAATAGGAGATCAAATTGAACCATATAGAAAGAAATTAGAATTAAATGAAAATGAGTTTTTCTTTGATTATTTAAAAAAAGAGATAAAAGATAAAAGAAAAATGGGTCATATTACAACTTTGATATAAATCTAATGCTTAAATCTATAGAAGGAAATTTTGATAACCCCGAAGTTAATAAACTTTTGATCAAACATTTTATTGAGCTTCGAGCTGCCTCACCCGAAGGAAGTGCTCATGTTTTAGACATACCTGGTTTAAAAGTGCCATCTATAAAGTTTTGGAGTTTATGGGAAAATAATAGTTTAGTGGGTTGTGGTGCTCTTAAATTTCTTGGTAATGATCATGGAGAATTTAAATCAATAAGAATTCATGATGATTTTAGAAAAAAAGGAAATGGAGTTAAAATCATCGAACATTTAATTGATGAGGCAAAAAAACTTAAAATTAAAAGAATAAGCATTGAAACTGGAGCAGGAAAATTTTTTGAACCTGCAAGAAAACTTTTTAGTAAATGCAAATTTGAGCCGTGTGAACCTTTTGCTCACTATAAAAAAGACCCTAATTCACTCTATTTAACAAAACTTTTAAAAAATGATTAAAATAAGTATCTAAAAAGATCAATTTTGTTGACAAAACCCATAAAAATCTAAACAAAGCACAAATTACTTAATTATAAGTAATAAATTAACATAACAATAAGTAAGAAAAATATGAGTCTAAAAGGAAAAGTAAAATGGTTCAATCCAACCAAAGGTTATGGATTTATTGAAAGAGAAGATAAAGAAAAAGATGTATTTGTACATGCGTCTGCAGTAAGAGAAGCAGGTATGAATGGTTTAGATGAGGGTCAAGCTTTGACTTTCGATGTTGAAGATGGTCCTAAAGGTCCTTCAGCAGTAAAATTAAAAACTGCATAATTTTCACATTTAAATTTATTGGCTATATAGATTAAATAATACAAAGATTTGTTTTATTTTTTATAGCCAATAAACTATTCTTTTATTAATGAGTAAAAGAAAAATTACTAAACTTAATGATTTAAAGTTTGAGCCTTTCAATAAATATGGTGAGCCAATAAAAGGGTGGTCTTGGCATAAAATTAGTTTCAACGAAAAAACAAATTTTGGAACTTACATATCTAAACTAGAACCAGGTACAAAAACTATCTCACATATACATAAGGGGTATGAGGAATTTTATATATTAGATGGTGAGTTAATAGATTCAGATGGAACAATTTTTAAAAAAGGTGATTTTATTTCCTACGAACCTAATAGTAGCCATTCATCGTTTACAAAAAAAGGTTGTTTAATTTTAACTTTTATGAGAGGACCTAATTATCAAATAAAGGAAAAATAATTTATGATTGGAATATTAGGAGGGATGGGCACACAGGCAGGATTAGATTTCTGTAATAAATTAGCAATCCAATACAGAGGAAAAATTGACCAAGATTATCCCTTATTTTTTTTATACAATAAGTCTAATATTCCTGGAAGGCCAGAGTCCATTGGTAAAACTACAGGAGCACTTTCAAATAGATTTGAAAATATCTCATCCAAAAAAAAATATGAAAAAGTTTTAAAGAGTTTAGTTGATGGTTGTAAAAAATTAGAAAAAGCAAAATGTAAATTTATTGTAATTCCATGTAATACAGCCCATTATTGGTATGAAGATCTTCAAAAAAAAATAAAGATTCCTATTATAAATATGCCTAAAGAAGTTTTTAATCACACAAAAAAAAAATGTAAAAAAAATTCAAAAATTGGATTACTAGCAACAGAAGGAACTTTGAAAACAAAGGTTTATGACAAAATTTTTTATAAAAACTATAAGTTATTTTTTCCTAATAATAAGCTACAAAAACAAAGTGTTAATAAAGCAATTAAAGACGTAAAAATGGGTAATGTCAAAAGAGCTGCTAAATCAATTCAGCCTGCTATTAATTATTTAATTAAAAATAAGTGTAAAAAAATTATATTAGGATGCACAGAACTTCCAATTGCTATTTTTGCATATAAGTCGATTAAAACTGTAAAGACATCAAAAATTTTTTTAGATCCCAATTTAATTCTAGCTAATGCTGCAATGAAAAAATATAAGAATTAAATGAAACAATCTAAAGAGCGTCCATATGTTTTATTTGTTGCAGAAATTATATACTCCAAAATTTATGAAATAAAAAAGAACAATCCTGGATTCTCAAACATTGATGCTATTGATAATTTTATTGGCTCCGAAACTTATAAAGAAATAAGTACTGGAAAATTTCACGATAACTGGTTTGAGGAACTATCAAAAAATAATTTTATTGACAAAAAAACAAAAAAGAAAATTCCTGAAGAAACTTTAAAACTACTTAGAGTTCAAAAAGATATAACTATAAAACAATTAATTCAATTTCCTGATCTATATTACGCAAAAAGCCATTTTCCTTTAGAAATATCGCAAAGAGCTTTTGACCATTTATGGAGGATGTGTGAAAGTTACGAATTATGGTGCAAGGAAACCAAACAAGCTGAATTATTACTTTTAAATATTATTGATTAGATTTTTTAAAAATAGATCCTGTTTTATCTATTTTGTTTTTAACTAAAATGTAAAAATCCTCACTCTCTAAAGTTGTTTTTTTTATATTCTTTTCAGTTAAAGTAATTTCTTTAATATTTTCTACTGGTGTTTTTCCAGTATACATCGTTATCAATTCGTTAGAACCATAAGATAAACTTGCTTGATTAATACTTCCAGTAGAAGTTAAGGTGTATACTGGCCCCAGCATAGCAGTTGGTGATGTACAACCACTTAAAAAAATTAAAGTTGATACACCCAAAATAATTTTTTTATGAATCATCTTGAAGAATCTTAAACATTTAGTAATACAACTCAAGGTAGTATTAAATAATTCATCTAAAAGCTTAATTTTCATAGACAAATTTAACTAAATTTGAGAATCAAAAGTAAGTAAATTTTATTTATAAAACCTAAAATGATCAGAGTATATCCATTCATTTTTATCTTGTTGTGGTCTTCAGCTTTCATCACAACAAAGCCAATTGTAGATAATAGTGAACCATTTTCTGCATTAGCTTTTAGATTTTTTTTTGTGGCTATTGGTTTTTATTTATTTTCAATTTATTCAAATAATTCAATAATCATAAAAAGAAGAAATCTAATAGAGTCGGTATTAAGCGGAGTTTTGTTTCATGGTTTTTATTTGGGAGGAGTTTTTTTTTCTATTTCTATTGGAATGCCAGCAGGAATAGCTGCCTTGATCGTTACTCTCCAACCTATATTAACAAATATACTAAGTGGGCCTATATTAAATGAAGAAGTTTCAATTAAACAATGGATTGGTGTAATTCTTGGGTTTATTGGTGCTGCTTTAGTATTAGGTCTGGATTTAGGAAAAGATATACCTGTTTTAGGTTTAATAGCTACAATAATTGCTTTGATAGCAATAACATCATCTACAATTTGGCAAAAAAAATTAAGCAATAATCTTCCTTTATCTGTAAGTAATTTTTATCAGGCTGTAGGTGGATGTTTATTTCACACTTTAATGGTTATCTTTTTTACAGAACCTTATATTGATTTTACAACTACTTTTTTTATAGCTATGAGTCATCAGATATTTTTAGTATCGTTTGGTGCATTTACTATACTAATGTTACTAATTAAAAAAAACTCAGCAAGTAAGACTGTTTCTATATTTTTTTTAATTCCAGCTGTTTCTGCTTTAATGGGTTGGTTTTTCCTAGATGAAATACTTACTAAAATTGACATGGCAGGTTTTATTGTTGCAACTATAGGAGTATATATAGCTACCAGAAAATAAATCTATATTGCTTTATAACCAAATTCTAAACAAGCATCAGTTACAGAGTGGTGTAAAGATTCACCAAAACTTCTTAATCCAAATATTCTCACTTTCTTTGGATTGTCAGAAATAAAATCAAGTGTGATGGTAATCCCGTTATAAACAGAATTTGCACAATCACCTTCTTTCAATGAATCAATATCTAATGGACATCCTTTTTTAAGAACTTCATTAACTAAATTTCCTTCTAGCTCAATTATTGATCTTGAGTGTGATATGTCTGTAATGGCAAAATCTTTTTCATCAAACTGGTTCTTTTCTAATTCCATCAAATCTTTTTTAGATGAAAAAACTAACCAATTTTCTGGTCCTAGCCATAATATTCTAGTATCTGGGTTTGAAGATGATTTTAACGTTGATGGAAGATTTAAACTATCTACTTTAATTTTTGAAATATCAAAATCTGAATTTCTATATTTAGCTATTTGAAAAATTATTAATTTGTTCACCTCAGAAACTTTTAATAAATCATTATCATTTTTTTCATTATGATCTCCGAATTTTCCATTTTTATGAACGAAATTTAATGGTGAAGTATGTGTCATGATCTAACTCTCTTTCCTTCATGATCAACGTAATGAGAAGAAATTACCTCAACTTCAATAGCGGTATTTTTTAGAGGTGATACTGCAAATAACTTTTTACCAATCATATTTTTCCCATCTTTAACTAT
>JAYQTO010000010.1:0-3385 GCA_038147415.1 Alphaproteobacteria bacterium
ATTGGTTTTGTTAATGATTTCAGGTGTTAAAACTGTAGAGTACAGAGCATCATCAAAATGGATTGAGTCAAGACTTGTAAATAAGGATTATGAACTAGTTAAATTTATAAATGGATATGGTGAAGATAAACCATATTTTATATGTGTATATGATGGTTATTATATTGCTAAAAAATCATTTCTAAAAAAATATGACAGTCACCTGATTCAAGTAAATAAAGGAGATTATGTAATTAAACTAGGTAAAATTATTGAAAAAGGTAATACAATGATTTTGAGAGATTGATAAATGAAAAATAAAACATTTAGTGTAGGTGGTTTATTCTCTGGTATCGGAGGTATTGAAAGAGGTTTTTCAATTAAAGATAAGTTTGAAATCAAATGGGCATCTGATTTTGACAAACATTCCGCAAAAACCTATAGAAAAAATTATACTCATAGGTTCATAGAAATTGATATAAATGAACTAAAAGGTAACCAACTAGATGAAGTTGACGTTTTGGTTGGAGGACTTCCTTGCCAAGCATTCTCAGTTGCAGGTTACCAGAAAGGATTTGAGGATAAAAGGGGGGAGGTTTTCTTTCAAATATTAAGAATAATAAATGAATTACCCAAGAAACCTAAAGTTTTATTATTAGAAAATGTTAAAAATATTTACACGCATGATAAAAAAAATACATTCCGTATAATTCAAGATAGTTTGGAACAAAATGGTTACTGTGTTTTTTCAAAAATAATGAATACTTGTGAATATACATCCATACCTCAAAATAGAGAGAGAACTTTTATCATATGTTTTTTGGAAGGTAGAGATGCTTTTTTAGATAATGAAAAACCTATGGTGAATTTTTTTAAAAAAATTTTCCCTCCAAATAAATCTAATTATTTAAGACCTATAAGTGATTTTCTAGAACAATCCGATATTGATGAAAAATTTTATTATCGTCAAGATAAGTATAATTATAATCAACTAGCGGAGACTGTTACAAAAAAGGATACATTTTATCAATGGAGACGAGTGTATGTGAGAGAAAATAAAAGTGGAGTATGCCCTACATTAACTGCAAATATGGGAACTGGAGGTCATAATGTTCCACTTATTAAAGATGAAAATGGAATTAGAAAATTAACACCGAGAGAATGCTTCAATTTACAAGGTTTCCCAAAAGATTTTGCACTTCCTGAGGATGTGCCTAATTCTCAATTATATAAACAAGCAGGTAACTCAGTTACAGTTGATATGATTCGTATAATTGCCGAATTAGTATATGAAACTCTGTCTATTTCAGATTAGGCAAAACTGTTTCAATTACAGGCGCTATGTTGTTAGGAATTATAATTTCCTTGAGTATTCCAAAACGCGGTCTTCTTCCTTGTTTTTGTTGGTCTCGCATTGTTTGGTCTTTATTGACTTTATGATTGTATATTAGATTATTATCAATCTTATAAATTCTATATTCCCCGTCATAATTATTATCAGGTGAAAAATGAATGAAATATAGTTCATCCCAAACGCTATTAGGACCAAAAGATGTTAGATCATATTCTACACTGCATGCTTTAACCTGAACTCTTGAAGTAATGGGGTCTGTTTTTAAACAATCGAATGATGTATTAAAATTACCTCTTATACTTTTTTTGAATCTACCGGCATTAAAATTATAGGAAAAGATCCCCTCAGATAATAATTCAGGAATATTGATTCTTCTTCCACCTCTAGACTCAATCATATTACTTAGTTGAACCCAACTATAATAAATCCTTGATAACTCGATTAAGTCATCTTCAGAGAAGAAATCTAATTCTACTTTAACTATTTCATTCTCTATAATAGTATCAATTACTTTAGTTTGCATTTTATATCTCTATGATATGTAAAATCTTAGCAGATATAATGAACTATGCAAATTAGTTTGATTTCAACTTTGAGTCAAAATATTTCCATAAGTAAATTGCTAGAATACTTCTGTATGGTCTTGCCCATTCTAACTCTCTACATTCTGTGTCTATGTTATTTCCAAATATACTAAAGTAAGTCTTTTTAAGTGTAACATCACCAATTGGAAATATATCTAAACGACCAAAATAAAATAAGAGTATTATACTTGCAGACCATGGTCCAAAACCTCTAAGTTTCTGTATTTCAACGTAGGCGTCTTTATCATCAAGTTCTGACCATTTTTGAATAATATTCGGATGTTCAATATATAATTCCGATAGGTTTCTTATATATTTAATTTTATGACTAGAGATACCAATACCTCTCAATGAACCATCACTTAAATTAAGTATGAAATCTGGTTTTAGTAGACCCGTCTTTGTATTGAGTTCTTTGAGTCTTTCGAAGATAGTAGAAGCAACTCTTCCAGATAATTGCTGTCCTATAATTATCTTAATTAAAGACTCAAAGTTTAACTCTCTTTTTCAAAATCAATGATTCCAACACATTCAATGATATCTGAAATTTTTTGATTTTTGTTTTTTAGATATTCTATACCCTCAAAAAAAAGGATCAGATTTTTTCATTTAACTTATTTTTTTCTTTGTAATCTTGACACCATTCAAGGACATCATCACTTGGTTTACAACCATCATTGATTAATTTAGTAATTAAATTATATTTTAGTTCATCTCTGGTGCTTTTTGAATCACCAATTTTAGTAAAATTTATTAAACTTTTTCTATTTTTATTACCAATAGGTCTTATTGCGAAACCGTTTACATATAAATTAGTATTCGCTGGTATCTGATTAGAAGAGAGATTGTTTTTCTTAGGTTTAAAAAAATTTAGAGATATAATTATTTTTTTTATGAGATTGTTTATCATTTTTTCCTCCGCTTTAGTGTTTTAGACAGTATGTCAAGGCACACAAGTTGGTTGATTAAATGCCTAAGAGGATTATTATTTATAATATTACAAATAACTAGTCAAGAATCCTTTATAAGTAACATTTAATAATAAATGAACAAAATTAATAAAATAAATGAGATTATTTCATTTGGATGGTTTTCAATGGTACCAGGAGAATCTATAGATTTAATTGGTGGAGATAAAGCAAGATTCATTTCTGATACGGGCGAAGAAATAATTGAGGTTAAAGATTATAAAATCTTAACATTTTGGGATAAAATGGATGAAATAAACATTTGGGGTTGGAAAAAATCTTATAAGTCAAATCTTTCGGTAACAGATGGTGTTGAATGGCATTTAGAGTTGAAATCTAGACATGGTAAAAATGTAACATCACGCGGGTATAATGAATTTCCTAGAAACTTTAAAACATTCATTAAAGAAATAAATTATCTATATGGAATAAGAATTTTTAATGAATAATATTATAGAAAATAAACAGTTACGACCGGATTTATTCAGTCACGGTGGAAT
>JAYQTO010000011.1:0-5019 GCA_038147415.1 Alphaproteobacteria bacterium
ATATTTAGTATTTTCAATATACACCACTCATTTTTAAAGTCAATAATAATTATAAGTTTTTTTCTTTTTAATTATTTTTGAATGCCCAAGCCGATTTTTATTAATTGGCTCATATGGATTACAAAAATAAATATATTTTTTCTCACGTTCATAAGCTTCTTCGTTCCTTTTGATTCTCTCCTTTTCTTTTTGTAAAGCTTGTTTCTTTTCATAAGCTTTAGCTTCTTTTTCCTTTTGTAATTCACTTTCTTTTTCCATTTGTTTCTGCAATTCTTCTGCGGAAAGCTTAGATTGTGGAGGAACAAAAGCATTTACTGGAGCAATGTTTATCCTTTGCTTCTTTTGATATTTCTTAGGAAGCTTCTGATTTTTCATCGCATAATAAGTCTCTGGCTTATAAGTTAATAAGTAACTCTTATTTTCTCTTAGAAAATCTTCAGTTTCTTTTTTAATTAACCTTGCAAAATAAAGGTTATTTGGCTTCGTTTTGCCAAGATTAGAGTTTCTCCACTTACAAGTATATTTTAGATGATCGCTATTATTTCTCCAAGTCATGTTCTTTCCTCATTGTTTTAAATATTTCAATTTGCTTATAATATTTGCTCAGGAGCTTATCTTCTATGGTATTAAGCTTCAAAATTGAGCTTCCATATTTACAATCTCTTGCAAAAGCCAGACCTTTTAAATCTTATGGATAGATTAGATGTCTGGATAGGTTCTCCTTCTTCATTAAGCTCAATTTTTTCTGCCATTTTATTCTTATATTTATCGGCCTCATGATGAAGAATTTCTTGATTAAAAATACCAGCTTCTATAATCCCTATTCTTCTAAGTCTTAAAACCTCACATCGATTATCTTAATGCGATTTGCTCTTCTAAAATCCTTTAGGTTTTAAAGCTGCAATCATTTGATCTCGGTATTCTTCAAACCTTTTCAAGATTTTCTCCAATGACTAATTTTAGCATTTAAGCCATGTTTTAAAGCATTTTGGCTGGCAAAAAGCTTACCTTCTTTAGTCTTTGGACCTGTTGATTTAAGGGCGTTTCTTCTGTTTGCCTCTAATTTTTTATTACTAATATTATGTTCATATTATCTCCTATTATATTTATCCAACGCATATGCGTTAGCCGTAGGAAAAACCTACTGATTATTTGTGTTTTCTAATGAAAAGCAGAATTTTAAAGAGATTTCTGAGACTCGCAGGATGAACCTGAATAACCTATATTAACATTTAATAATTATTATTCAAGCCTAGACACAATGAAAATTAATAAAAATAAAATTTCTTATTCTCCAACTGATTTAAATAATTTTTGTGTCCTGTAAGTATCACATCAAGAATGATCTTACGGCAAAAGAACTTAGTTTAACTAAAAAGAGAAAAGTGCAGACTTAAAATTACGTATTGAATACGGAAAAAAACATGAGCAGGAATACTTCAAAACATTATCTAAAAAACATAAAAAACACATAACAATAGATCCTAAACAACCAACTGAAAAAAAATATGAGGATACAATTAAGGCTATCAAAGATGGATACGATCTTATCTATAAGGCATATCTTTTGCATGAGGACTTTGGTGGAGAAATTGATTTTCTTATAAAAAATAAATCTAAATCAGACCTCGGTGATTATAGCTACGAAGTTTATGATACTAAAGTTACAAAAACTCTAAGACCAAAACATGTATTACAGACCACAGGTTACTCCTTCTTATTAAGTAAGGTTCAAGGATTGATACCAAAAAAAATGTTTTTAGTTGATGGAACACAAACAATAAATTCCTTTAATGTAAACGAATTCATTGATTATTTTTTATTTACAAAAAACAATTTTGAAAAATTTCTCTCAACTGTTTTAAAAGAGAAAATGTATCCTGAAAAATGTTCATTTTGTAATATTTGTGATTGGCAAGATGTTTGTACTAAAAAATGGGATGAAGATAATTATATTAATCAAGTTTGTGGTATTAGATCATCACAAGTTTCTAAATTAAAAAAAGAAAACATATCTACTATTGAAAAACTTGCAAAGACTGATCCAAAAAAAATTAAATCAAAGATAAATCCTGGCTCTAAAGTAAAACTCACTCAACAAGCTAAGTTACAAGAGGAAAAAAGATTAACCAACAAAAGTAAATTTATTTTTAATAAAACGGAAACCAATAAAGGCTTTTATAAAATGCCAGAACCAAATGAAGGAGATGTTTTTTATGACATTGAAGGTTTTCCTCAAGCTGATCAAAGACCTTTTGAATATCTTCACGGTATATACTTCTATAATGGAAAAGAATTTGAATTCAAAGATTTTACAGTCAAAGACTTTACTAAGGCAGAAGAAGAAAAAATCTTTAAACAACTAATAGAATTTCTAGAAAAACATTTTGATAAATACCCTAAAGCACACCTCTACCATTATAATGATTATGAAAAGAGAGCTTTAAGAGAATTAGCTTCTGATTATTCTGCAACATTTATTAAAGGGAATAATTTTGTAGATAAGCTTTTAAGATTAGAAAAATTTGTAGATTTATACCGTGTAGTTTCACAGTGTATGCAAACATCAGAAAAAGACTTGTCTTTAAAATCGATAGAAAAATTTTACCGTGATGAAAGAAGCGCTGATATTAAAACTGCTGATGATAGTATTAGATTATTTGAAAGTTGGTTAGTAACTAAAAATGATAAAGATTTAAAAGATGTCATAGCTTATAACGAAGAAGATTGCATATCTACTTACGATTTGAGAGAGTTTTTAATAAAAAATAGACCTAAAGATTTTCCTTTTTTTAAACTTTCTGCAGAAGAAGAATTTAAAAACGCTGATGTAAAAGACTTTGAGGTAAAAGAGTCTGCAATTCAATTAAAAGTTATTGGAAATTTAAAAGATGATGAGGAAGAAGTTAAAGAAAATTTAAAACATTTAGTTGGTTTTCATAGAAGAGAAAACAAATCAAAGTATTGGGAAAAGTTTGATCGATTAGACAAAGGGCCTGATGAACTTTTGGATGATCCTGAGTGTATTGGGGAGCAATTTTTGTAAAAAAACCAAAATTAAAGATACTGATAATATTGTTTATCTATATAAATTTGATGAACAAAATTTTAAATTAAAAGAAGGAGATCAAGCTTATGATGTTACTTCTGATCTCTCATTTGGAAAAATAACAAAAATCGATGAAATAAAAGATGATGAAAATTATATTGAATTAACAATAACAGGAAAAAGAATTACTAAAGTTGGAGAACCGCCAAAACTTTTGATTTTGGACCTGGCCCTGTGGTGAACACCGCAACTATTGCTGGTGCTCTAAATAAATTTATTCTTAACTATACAGAGGGAGATAAGCTAGCGTTTAAATGTGGATTGGATATTTTAAAAAAAGATTATCCTGATTTGAAAAATATAAAAAAAGGAGACCTATTATAGATGATAAAAATGATCTTGTAGATGAATCTATTAAAGCTGTTAAAAAATTAAATTCATCTTATCTACTAATGCAAGGTCCTCCAGGATCTGGCAAAACTTATACCTCAGCCAAAATAATTTTAAGTTTACTTAAAGACAATAAAAGAGTTGGTATTACGAGTAACTCTCATAAAGCTATAAATAATTTACTTAAACAAATTGAAAAGTTTGCCCTTGAAGAAAATTTTACTTTTAAAGGAATGAAAAAATCAAGTAAGGATGAAGACAAACTTAAAGGTGAAATCATAGAAGATGTAAGCGGTAGAATGAAAGAATTTCCATCTGAGTATCTTCTACACGCCGGAACAGCATGGTTGTTTTCTGATCCTAGATGGACTTCAAAAATGGATTATCTTTTTGTTGATGAGGCAGGTCAGGTCTCATTAGCTAATACACTTGCCATTTCCACAAGTACAAAAAATATCATTTTAATTGGAGACCAAATGCAACTCTCTCAACCTATTCAAGGTATTCATTCAGGTAACTCAGGTAAAAGCGCTCTAGATTTTCTACTTGGGGATTACGATACTATTCCATTATCAAGAGGGATTTTCCTAGGGGTTACGAGAAGATTAAATGAAAAAATATGTAAATACATTTCTTCAAGCTTTTATGAGTCTAGACTTAAATCTCATCCTATTACCAAAGAAAGATCTGTATCACTTGAATTAAAAGAAATAAAAAATGAGGGTATATTTTATCTGCCAGTTGATCATCAAGACTGCACTCAGAAATCTGATGAAGAGGCTAAAATAATAAAAGACTACTGCTCAAAAATTTTAGGAAAAATTACACTGAAGATAAACAAAAAAAGAAGATGACTATTGATGATATTATGATGGTGGCTCCTTTTAATATGCAAGTTAATAATTTAAAGAAAATACTTAATAAAAAAGAAGCTAGGATTGGAACTATTGATAAATTCCAAGGTCAAGAATTCTAAAGTAGTTTTTATATCTATGACTTCCTCTGATCCTGAAAATCTACCAAGACATAAAGAATTTTTTTTCAGTAGAAACCGTCTAAACGTAGCCATTTCGAGAGCTCAGTGCGTAGCAGCTCAATTTATTCAATCCGAAGCTATTACTAGCAGATTGCCAAAAAATAAACGAAATACGCTTAGTCAATAACTTTTGGTTAAGCATTTTTTTACTAAAGATTTGTATTTAAACTCCATTTTATCAGGTAACCACAAAGTAGCTGGTCTGATGTAATAGTTATAAACCGCTTTATAAGCTTCTACTAGTTATTAGTGTGATCTTTAGCAATAGCTTTACATGTTTGCATATCATCTGAAAGTCTATGGGCCACGTTTTTTCAGTTATTTCCTCTGCTATCAATTATTGGCTTGTAAGAACATCCAGTTAATACAAGCAACAAAATAAAAATTTTTAATTTTTTCATAATTAAATCTTATTAATCATTGGCTAAATTCTATTTTTATTAACGTTCAAAATTGAGGCTGCGCTTGAACATAAAAAACCCCGATGATTTTAGGAGAGCCCGGGGTTAATGAGATAGCAATGCAAATGAACGAAGTAATACTT
>JAYQTO010000012.1:0-20443 GCA_038147415.1 Alphaproteobacteria bacterium
TGAGATTTCACAAATTTTACTCATTTCCTCAGGTGTAAAATCTTTTATGTGCTCTACTAGCTCCAAATATCCCTCAGTATTTTTTTCAATATATTGTCTATCTACGAGACCTTCTTCTATAATAGTATTTATCATTCCATTTAGGAGCGCCACATCTGTGCCTGGTTTAAATTGTAAGCTTTTTTCTGCTAATCTGGATAAATCCTGTCCTCTTGGATCCATTATGACTAGTTTTAAACCGTTATTTTTAACAGCATTTTTTATAAAGGTTGCAGCTACAGGATGGTTTGAGTTGGCCTTGCTCCGATTATAATCGCAACATCAGCATTTTTAACCTCTGAAACGGGCGCAGTAACTGCTCCAGAGCCAATAGTTTCCATCAATGCGGCAACAGATGATGCATGACACATTCTCGTACAATGATCTACATTATTATTTTTGAAACCAGTCCTAACTAACTTCTGAAATAAATACGCTTCTTCATTTGATCCTTTTGCACAACCAAAACCAGCTAGAGATTTACTTCCATCTTCATCTCTAATTTTTGCAAGTTTTTTTGCTGCTAGGTCTAATGCCTCTTCCCATGTAGCTTCTCTGAAATGAGTAAATGGGTCATCAGGATTAACTCTTTCTTTTGGATTTTTAGGTACGCCATCTTTTCTGATAAGAGGTTTTGTTAGCCTTTGTGGGTTATGTACATAATCAAAGCCAAAACGTCCTTTAACACAAAGCCTATTGTGATTTGCTGGTCCCTCACGACCATCAACTGATACGATTTTTTCATCTTTAATATTGTAAGTCAATTGACAACCAACTCCACAATATGGACATAACGAATCTACTTTTCTTTCTGGTTTGACTACTTTTTTTCTGTATTCATCTAGTAGATTTGATTCCATAAGTGCTCCTGTTGGACAAGCTTGAACACATTCACCGCAACTTACACAAGTTGAGTCACCCATTGGATCATTAAAATCAAAAATTACCTGTGATGAGTGCCCTCTATTACTCATTCCAATAACATCATTGGATTGGACTTCTCTACAAGCTCTTACACATAAGTTACAATGAATGCAGGCGTCAAGGTTCACCGCCATAGCTACATGCGAATTATCTGCTATAGGAACTTCATTTGTTTGGCGTTTATCAAACCTGCTCTCTGACACATCTACTTTTTCAGCCATTTTCCAAAAGTGAGAATCTGGGTCGTGACAATCACTCTTTTCAGGCTGGTCAGTAACCAATAGTTCTAAAACCATTTGTCTGGATTTTGAGGATTTTTCGTCATTAGTGTAAACCTTCATTCCATCAGAAGGTTTTCTTATACATGATGCTGCAAGAACTCTTTCTCCTTCAATTGAAACCATACAGGCTCTACAGTTTCCATCGGCTCTGTAACCAGGTTTATCTGCAAAACATAGGTGAGGAAGGGTTATACCTTGTTTTTTTGCAACCGTCCAGATTGTATCGTCAGCATTTGCTTTAACTTTTTTGTCATTAATGAAAAAATCAACCATATTATAGTTTATCCTTAAAATATTTAAGAACACAAGAGATAGGGTTTCCAGCTGCTTGTCCAAGGCCACAAATTGATGCGTCGCTCATAGTTTTAACTAAATCATCCATTAGATCTTTATTCCAAATGTTTTTTTCCATAAGCTTCACAGCTTTTTCAGTTCCAACCCTACATGGGGTACATTGTCCACAGCTTTCATCGTTGAAAAACTTTAAAAGATTAATAGCTACTTTTTTTATATCATCTTTATCAGAAAAAACAACAACGGCACCCGACCCAATGAAACATCCGTATTTATCTAATGTTCCGAAATCAAGGGGTATATCTGCCATTTCAGCAGGTAATATTCCTCCGGAGGCTCCTCCTGGTAAATAACCTAGAAATTTATGACCTTCTAGCATACCTCCACAATAATCGTTAAGTAACTCATTCATAGTAATTCCGGCTGGAGCAAGTTTAACTCCAGGTTCTTTAACTCTTCCAGATACAGAATAACTATGCGGACCTTTGTGACCTTGCTTACCTTGTTTACTGAACCATTCATGACCCTTAGAGAGAATTTTTGGAACCCAAAATACTGTTTCAATATTATGGTTCAAGGTAGGTCTTCCGAAAAGTCCAACTTTTGACACAAATGGAGGTTTGTGTCTTGGAAGTCCTCTTTTTCCCTCTATTGATTCAATCATAGCCGACTCTTCACCACATATATATGCTCCTGCACCTCTCCTTATGTGAACATTTGTTTCAGAATCAATTAACTTTTTTGATTTAATTTTTTCGAGCTCCTCAAACATTCTAATTCTGATCTCAGGATATTCATCTCTCATATATATGTATATATCCTTAGCATCAACTGCCCATGCGGCAATTAGCATCCCATCAAAAAATTGATTAATATTATTTTCTAAATATAATTTATCCTTGAAAGTACCTGGTTCTCCTTCATCACCATTAATGGTCATAAGTCTTGGTGACTCTTCCAAACGAACAAATTTCCATTTTTGACCAGATGGAAACCCTGCACCACCCATTCCTTTAAGGCCTGACAAGTTAATTTCTTCAATAATCTTATTAACGTCCATTTTGCCTTTGTAACATTTTTGAAGAATTTCGTATCCGCCATCACTAATATATTCCTCTATTGATTTTCCAGGTACCTTTTGAGGATGGAGGTCCTTTGAATCAATAACATTCTTTACGGAATCTAATGATGCGTTGGTTACATGCCGGTGACCAACCTCACAAGCTGGGGCTTTGTCGCACAGCCCCATACATGGAGCTCTTAAAACTCTCACTTTTGAATTGTCAATACCATTAGAAAGATCGTTTATTAAAGTTTCTGAGCCAAACATTTCACATGTGATACTATCACAAACTCTAATTGTAATGTCTTGCAGTGAAGGAGCATCATCTTCAATTACGTCAAAGTGAGCGTAAAAAGAGGCAACCTCATAAGCCTCAGCAAATGGAATTTTAAGAATATGCGACAAAAGCACCTAAATATTTCTTTCTTATTTGTTTATGTTTGTCTTGGATAAGATGCAGATATTCAATAAGCAGATCTCTTCTGATAGGAAGTTTGTCGATTAAATTTTTAATCTCAATTACCGCGTTTTCGTCTATATTTCTTCCTTTGGGATAGAAACTATTTTTTTTTGTTTTATCAAGCATATTTTATATATAGTGATTAACTTTACTAAAAGTGAAGAACTTTTAAAATTTTTTCTATATTAACCAATAAATTCCCACCTTCAAATAAAAAACCCTTTATCTTAGCATTTTTTGCAGCTTGCAAATCAGTTTTTTTATCTCCTATCAAAAAACATTGTTCAGGATCCAAATCATGATCTTGAAAAGCTTCAAAAATCATATTTGGTGAGGGTTTTCTTCTAGATTTAACTTTATTGTTTGGCATTTCGTCAGAATAGTAAAATTGATCAATACTAGTATTAATAGTTTTTTTTAGTTGCTTATTAATCCATAAATGGAGTTTTTGACATCCTCATGACTATAAAAACCTCTACTTATTCCAGACTGGTTTGTAATAACAATAACTTTATATTTCATTTTTTTTAAAAGACTTATACATTCGATAGCACCTTCAATCCATTGAAAATCTTCTTTTTTATAAAGATAACCAATATCTTTATTAAGAACTCCATCTCTATCCAAAAAACATGCTTTATTTTTTTTTTTAAATTTAGCTTGATTCATTTTTTTTCGAATATAAATATAATGCATAATTCGATTATTAAAATCAATGAAACAGAAAAAACCTCAAATAACGAAGTCATATATTCCTTCAGAAAAAGAAGAGTTCATGTGTTCCAAGCAAATAGAATATTTTAAACAAGTTCTTACCAGCTGGAGAAATGAAATAATACAAGGTTCATCCAGTACAATTGATCATTTAAAAGAAGAATCTTCTAATAAGCCAGACTCAACCGACAGAGCAAGTATTGAATCAGAAAGAAATCTTGAGCTTAGAACTAGAGATAGAGAAAGAAAATTATTAAGCAAAATAAATAAAGCATTAAAAAAACTTGAAGATGGTTCCTACGGTTACTGTGAGGAAACTATGCAGCCAATTTCAATTAAAAGGTTAGTTGCTAGGCCGATAGCAACACTCTCGGTAGAAGCTCAAGAAATGCATGAAAAATCTGAGAAAATTTATAAAGAAAAGGAATATTAATTTCTTAGTTGTAATTTAAAATTGTGATGTTACAATGAGAACATTAATAGAACAAAAATGGATAAATTAAAAACATTAGAATCGACAATTAGCCAAATCGAAAGAAATTTCGGTAAAGGATCGGTTATGAAGCTCGGGGAAAGAGGAGTTGTTGAAATAGATACGATCCCATCTGGTTCACTTAGTTTAGATATAGCCCTTGGAATTGGTGGATTGCCGAAAGGAAGAATTGTTGAAATTTACGGTCCAGAAAGTTCAGGTAAAACAACACTATCACTCCACGTTGTCGCTGAAGCCCAAAAAAACGGTGGAACCTGTGCATTTATAGATGCTGAACATGCCCTAGACCCAGTATATGCAAAAAAATTGGGTGTTAATACAGACGAAATGTTAATTTCCCAACCAGATAATGGTGAGCAAGCACTTGAGATTGCAGACACACTGGTAAACTCTAATGCAATTGATGTTTTAGTTGTAGATTCAGTCGCAGCTCTGGTGCCAAGGGCTGAGATCGAAGGGGATATGGGAGACTCACACATGGGACTTCACGCTAGACTTATGAGCCAGGCTTTGAGAAAACTTACGGGATCTATTTCAAGGTCAAAGGCCTTAGTAATTTTCATTAATCAAATTAGACAAAAAATTGGTGTAATGTTTGGAAACCCTGAAACAACAACTGGAGGAAACGCACTTAAATTTTATTCATCAATAAGAATGGATATTAGAAGAATTGGACCTATTAAAGATAAGGATGAAATTGTAGGCAACCAAACAAGAGTAAAGGTTGTAAAAAATAAACTTGCCCCCCCATTTAAAATTGTAGAGTTTGATATAATGTATAACGAGGGTATATCTAAGACTGGAGAAATTTTAGATTTAGCTGTAAAAATTGGAATAGTCGAAAAATCAGGTGCTTGGTATTCATATGATGGAGAAAGAATTGGACAGGGAAGAGAAAATGCGAAAATTTATTTGAAAGAAAACCCTGAAACAGCATTAGAGATTGAAAGTAAGATTAGATCTGAAAAAGATGAAAAGGATGAAAAAGTTCAAGAGGATAATGGAAGTGATTCCGATGACATTACTGATAATCTAAAAGGAAATAAAGAAATCAATGTTGATTGATTGTGATTTTTTAATTATAATGAATAAAAATAAAAATATTCATTATGTCAAACTACTTTAAATCTAGTAAAATCAGAGATACATTCATAAATTATTTTCACAATAATTCTCATAAAATCTTAGAGTCATCATCTATTGCTCCAGAAAACGATAATACAATATTATTCACAAATGCTGGGATGGTTCAGTTTAAAAAATGGTTTACGGGTGAGGTTAAGCCAAAATATAAGAATGTAGCAACTGTTCAAAAGTGTCTAAGAGCAGGTGGTAAACATAATGATTTAGATAATGTTGGGTTTACACCGAGACATCACACTTTTTTTGAGATGTTGGGTAACTTTTCATTTGGAGGTTATTTTAAAGAAGAGGCAATATTTCATGCGTGGCATCTACTAATAAAAGAATTTAATTTAGATAAGTCTAAAATTATTATTACAGTATTCAAAGAAGATAGTGAATCATTTAATTTATGGAAAAAAATGACTGGATTTTCAGACTCACAAATCTTGAAAATATCTACGGATGATAATTTCTGGTCAATGGGTGACTTAGGTCCTTGTGGACCATGCAGCGAGATATTTTTTGATAATGGTTCTGGTTTATCTGGTGGTCTTCCTGGAACAAAAACACAGGATGGTGAAAGATATATTGAAATTTGGAATTTGGTATTCATGGAATTTGAGAAAACTAAATTTGATTTAAAAAAACTTCCAGGAAAATTTGTTGATACTGGAATGGGTTTAGAGCGTTTGACTGCCGTCCTAAATAATAAGGTTAATAATTATGAAACAGACTTATATTTAAACATTATAGAAGAAATAAAAAAGTTAACAAAAAAAGATGTAGATAGAAAAAATATATCATCTTTCAGAATTATCTCAGATCATATAAAGTCAATTACTTTTTTAATGTCAGAAGGTATTCTTCCTTCGAATGAGGGCAGGGGTTATGTTCTAAGAAGAATCATCAGAAGGGCATCTTTACATTGTCATAAATTAAATGACAATGAAGTTATTTTAAGTAAATTACTAAAAAGTGTAATAAATGAATATTCTAAAGTTTATTTTAATTTACCTGAGGCGTTTAGTTTTATTGAAAAGAATCTCAAAAATGAAGAAATAAAATTTTCAGAAACACTATCAAATGGACTTCAACTTCTCAATAAAGAAATTAAGCTATTCAAGGTAACGAGTTTTCACCTAAAATAGCTTTTAAATTATATGATACCTATGGATTTCCTTTTGATATGACAAAAGCTATTTTATCGGAAAAGAAAATTCATCTTGATAGCGAAAGATACGATAAAATTGTAAAAGAAAGCAAAAATCAGCAAAAGAATTTTGTGTCAAATGAAAAGATACAAAAGACAAATAAATTTTTTAGTGAACTCCAAGAAACCTGTAGAAAGACTGAATTTTGTGGATATGATCATTATGAATGTAAGTCAAAATTAATTAAAATAATTATCGATGACAAATTTAAGAACAAAACAAATAATAAAGATACTAATGTATGTTTAGTATTTGAAAACCCCTTTTATGCAGAATCAGGAGGGCAGGTTGGAGATTGTGGATTCATTTATGACGAAATGGATCAATTAGTAGCAGAAATTTCTGATACTAAAGTATTTAACAAAATTTATGTTCACTATATTGGAAAACTTCATTCGAATTTATATTCTGAAAAAAATTATAAATTAAAAATTGATGTAGTAAGAAGAAAAAAAATTAGGAATAATCATACAGCTACCCATTTACTTCATCAATCATTGAGAAAGGTTGTTGGCAATCATGTTTCTCAAAAAGGATCTTTAGTTAATGATCAAAAACTACGTTTCGATTATACATCTAACGAACCTTTGTCTAGAGGATAAAATAAAAGAAATTGAGTTTATAGTTAATTCTTCAATTAGATCAAATATTGTGTCAGAAATTAAATATATGTCGTTAAAAGATGCAATACAAGGTGGTGCTATAGCTTTATTTGGAGAAAAATATCCAGAAAATGTTAGGGTACTTTCAATAAAAAGTGATAATCAAATAAATTCTTTTGTTTCAGTTGAGTTGTGTGGGGGAACTCATGTAAAATCTACAGGAGAAATTGGCTTTTTTAAGATAATTAATGAGACCTCTATTTCTTCAGGAGTTAGGAGAATTGAGGCAATAACTGGAAATGAAGCAGAAAAATTTGTAGACGACAAGATTTATTTATTAAATGATGTAAAAGCACTTTTAAAAGCTAATGATAAAAATATTATAGAAAAGCTGAAAACTCTAAAAACAGAGAATACCAGTCTTAAAAAAAAACATACAGATAACAAAGATTTTTTTCCGATAAAAACAACATTGATTTTGGTGATACAAAAATTTATTACCAAAATTTAGATTCTGGACCTAAAGATTTAAAAAATAATTCTGATAGTGTTAAATCGAAATTAAATTCTGGGATAGTGGTGTTAACTTGTCTATCAGACAATAAAGTTTCAGTTGTTACTAGTATTACAAATGATTTAATTGAAAAATATGACTCAAATACAATAGTTAAAAGAATTGTAAACTTTCTTGATGGAAAAGGAGGAGGAGGGAGAAAAGACCTTGCGCAAGGTGGAGCACCTATTAGTAAGAAATTTTATCAATTGAAAGATTCTCTAAAAGAAATAATTAGTAAATCAATTGTTTAATTCATTGCTAATTGAATTGATAAGTTCTTGAGTTGTTAACCATTTTTGATCTGGTCCAACCATTAAGGCTAAATCTTTGGTCATTATTCCTTTGTTAAGTAAATTTTTACAAATAGCTTCAATTTTATGAGAAAAATTTTCTAAATCCTTATTATTATCAATTTTTCCTCTATGCAGAAGTGCTCTAGTCCAAGCAAATATAGATGCAATTGGATTTGTTGATGTTTCTAGTCCATTTTGATGTTGCCTAAAATGAGAAGTTACAGTTCCGTGTGCAGCTTCAGTCTCAATAATTTTTCCATCAGGACTTTGTAGTACCGATGTCATTAAACCTAATGATCCAAAACCTTGTGCCACTAAATCGGACATTACGTCTCCATCATAATTTTTACAAGCCCATAAGAAACCTCCTGTCCATTTTATTAAACAAGCAATCATATCGTCAATAAGTCTGTGTTGATAAAAATCCCTAGATTTTCATATTTTATTTTATATTTGTCATTATACACTTTCTCAAATATATCTTTAAAGGTCTCATCATAAGATTGTAAAATTGTATTTTTAGTCGATAGATAAACAGGTATTTTTCTATCTAGACCAAAATTAAAACATGAATAAGCAAAATCTTCTATTGATTTATTATTATTAAAATAAGATAAACCAACACCCTCAGAATCAAAATTACAAACCTCTTTTTCAATAAGTAGTTTTTTTATCTTCACTTTCAAATTTAAGGTAAAGCTTACCTTTAGTTTTAATCTTAATTTCTTGTGACTTATAAATATCTCCAGAGGCGTGTCTGGCTATAACTACTGATTCACTCCAGTGTTTGATGAATTTTGGTATTTTATCTATTATGATAGGTTCACGAAAAATAGTCCCGTTTAGAATATTTCGTATTGTTCCATTAGGTGATGGATATTTTTTTTAGATTAAACTCTTTTACTCTTTTATCATCTGGGGTAATAGTTGCACATTTAACACCAACCTTATTTTTTTTAATAGCCTTACCAGCTTCAATAGTAACTTTATCGTTTGTTTTATCTCTATTTTTAATTCCTAAATCATACTCAAGCAGTTTTATATCTAAGTAGGGAAGAATAAGTTGCTTTTTAATTTTTCCCACATTACTCTTGCCATTTCATCACCATTTATTTCAACAACTGGATTTTTAACTAGAATTTTTGACATCTTTTAGCCTTTCTTCAATTTCACAAAAATTTATAAATTCGATATTTTTAAGCATTATTTTTTCTTCCAAAAATTCTTCCTTTATCATATGTTCTAAAAGATATTTTAAAGGATCCCAATAATCAAAATCATTTATTAATAATATTTTTTGATGTTTCTCCTAATACTCTTTTATTAAAAATTTCTATGATTTCAAATAGTGTTCCAATTCCTCCAGGTAGTGCTAAAAAAACATCGGATCTTAGTAGGAATTGTTCTGTTCTTTTTCTTAAATCTTCGACAATTATAAGCTCATCGAAATAATTTAATTCATTATGATCCTTCATTAACCCTTTAGTAATTATAGCAGTTATTCTTGATTCATTTTTATCTAAATTAACTACTAAATCTCTCATAATACCTGTTTCTGTTCCACCGAAAATTATATTATGATTATTTTTATTTATCAATTTTGCTACTTTTTTTGTATGATTAGAGAAAGTTATTTCCCTTACCAAACTTTGACCCTAAAAAAAAACCTATATTTAACTTCATTAATTTTATAAAAATAATTGGAAAAAGATATTTTAGATATATTATGATAATAGATTAACAAAATGAAAAAAGAATTACTATCAATAATGTTTTTATTAGGAGTCTCGTTTTCGCTCCTAGATGTTTTACCATACTTTAACAAAAAAATATTTTGAGTCTGAGTTTAATGAAAGCAAAAATATAAATCAAAGTGCTAACGAGATGAAGAAATTAGAAAATGTGGGAATACCTGTAACATTTGATATTATAAGAATAAGTCAGGATGGTGATGCCGTTATGGCTGGGAAATCTGAGCCAAATTTGGAAATATTTTTGTTTGAAAACAACAAAAAAATAGCCAGTTTTTTCTGACGCTAATGGAGAGTGGGTATGGATCAGCGAAAGTCCCCTTACTCAAGGCTTAAAAGTGTTTAATGTTAAGTGTTTTGATGAAGGCAAAGAGTTCCAGTCTAGTCAAGAAATATATGTGTTAGGCGATAATATGTCTTCAAAAAAACCAATAGTTTTAAAGCTAGATTCAAGTAATTTTGATGATATAGGTATATACAATACAGATTATATAGAAAATAGCTTAGCGTTAGATATATTGAATTATTACCCAAAAAAAAAAACTTACTGTATCAGGAAGAGGCTCAGTTGGTACAGATGTGAAGATATTTGCTAATGATGTTTTATTGGCTAATGTTTCAACTGATTTTTATGGTAATTGGAAATTTTCATCCAAGGAAATTGTTAATATTGAACGTTCAAAACTTAAATTTTTGACAACAATTTGGTAAGAAATTTCAAATAAATTTGCCACTCAGTTTAAGTCAATTAGACCAAAAAATTTCTAAAACTACTTCGACAAAAATTATTAAAGAAAATGACTCCTGGAGATTGACTAGAAAAATTTCTGATGAGACTTATCTATATTCCGAGATTTTCATTAGAAACTCAAACCTTTATTCTGAGACTTTGATTTCAAACCCAAATTCTTTTTTAATATCCCAATTATTTAAATCTGAAAAAACTATAAATTCTATTAACGATAATTTTAAAAAATGACTCAAAAAAGATTTTTTGATAAACTTGATGATTTTTTTAGAAGTAGATTTTTAATAAAACTTCCTTTAAAGTTAATAAAGCAGGTTATCCATTTATAGGAATCTTTATTTTCGTAACTCTTGTATTGTTTTCATTTTCTGAATTTCTAGGTTGGGTTGGTTTTATTTTGTCACTTTGGTGCTTGTACTTTTAGAGACCCACAAAGAGTAACACCTGTAGACAAAAATGTTTTTATATCTCCCGCAGACGGAAAAATACTTAAGATTTTAGAAACTGATGCACCAGATATTCTAAGTGATGATAAAAAGCAAAAGTTCATTAAAGTTTCTATTTTTATGAACGTATTTAATGTTCATGTTAATAGAATTCCGATGTCTGGAAAAATAGTTTGGCTTAAATATGTACCTGGAACTTTTTTTAATGCATCTCTAGATAAAGCAAGTGAGAATAATGAAAGAATGATAATTAAAATTGAAGTTAGTAAAAATAACTTTATCTATGTTGTTCAAATTGCGGGTTTGATTGCTAGAAGAATTAAATGTGATTTGGATGAAAATCAGAATGTTAATGTTGGGGAACGTTTTGGAATTATAAGATTTGGTAGTCGAGTTGATTTATATTTACCGCTTAATTCTTTTATAAAAGTAATGGAGGGACAAACAGTAATTGGTGGAGAAACAATTGTTGCCCAGATGAAAAATATTCTTAATTCTAAAAAATAAATTTTAGCTATGAGAAAGTTATCCATTAGAAGATTGATTCCCAATTTGATAACGTTTATATCACTCACATTTGGTCTCTTAGCTATAAAATTTGCAATTGATCAAAAATGGGAAATTGCGGTTATGCTAATAGTATTTTCTTCATTTCTTGATAATCTTGATGGAAAATTAGCCAGACTACTTAAAGCAAACTCTAATTTTGGTGTTGAACTAGATTCACTTGCAGATTTTATAAGTTTTGGTGTAGCTCCGGCTATTATTATATATCTTTGGTCAAAAACTTTTTTTTTTGAGACAAATTGGGCAATAGTAATTTTTTATGCAATTTGTTCCTCTTCAAGACTTGCAAAATTTAATGTTCTTAGTCATGAAAATAAAAACAAAGCTAACTTGAAGTTTTTTTCTGGTATATCAACCCTGCAGCAGCTGGTCTTTCACTTCTTCCAATGATGTTTAATTTTAGATTTGATTTTGATATTCTAAACTATGAAATTTTTATTAAATTTTATCTTTTTTACCCTCGGTACTAATGATTTCAAACTTTTCCACATATTCTTTAAAGGGTATAAAAGTTGAAAAAAAATTAATTCCCTTTTTAATTATTCTTTTCGCTAGTTTTATCTACCTATTAATAACAGATATTTGGCTTGCTATGATTCTTCTAATTTCGATTTATTATTTCAGTATACCTTTTGCTATTTATGAATCTAAAGTGTCTTTAAAAACCTAGATTTCTCTCCAATAAAAATTAAACAAGGTGTTATTATTAAAGTCAGAATAAATGAAAACATTACCCCAAATACCATTGCATTTGATAGCTGTGTCCACCATTGAGATGTAGGACTATTAAAATTGATTTCCAAATTAATAAAATCAATATTCAGACCTACTGCCATTGGTATAAGTCCAAAGAAAGTTGTTAAGGTTGTCAATAATACAGGTCTTAGTCTTTGAACCCCAGTTCTTATTATACAATCTTTGACATCCTCTCCTGTTTTTCTTAGTTGCTTGTATGTATCTAAAAGTACAATATTATTATTCACTACAATACCTGCAAGTGCAATCACCCCAATGCCACTCATAATTATTCCAAATGGTTGCTCTGATATAAGAAGCCCAATCATTACGCCTATAGTAGAGAAAATAATTGCTGTTAGAATTATAATACAATAGTAGTAACTATTAAAAATTGCTATAAGAATTATAGTTATTAAAAAAATCGCAATAAAAAAAGCTTTTGTGAGAAACTCTTTAGCTTCGTTTTGATCCTCCTCCTGACCACGAAAAATTACTGTTGATTCAATTCCTGTTTCATTTATCCATCTTTTAATTTCTAAAATTTTATTACTACTTACTACATTATCCTTGACATCAAGTTTAATATTTTGAGATCTGATAGAATTTGATCTTGTTATTTTGCTTACCTTTTTTTTTGGTAATCTTTCTACAAAAAGATTCATTGATACTGGTCCGTACTCTCCTTCAGTGAGAATATTATCCAATTCATCTAATGTTCTAAACTTTTTATCATATTTAACTACAATATCCACTTCCTCATCGCTATCAACTGGCATAAATTCTGAAACCTTAAGTCCATGTGTTAACATTTGAATTGAATTTCCGACAGACAGTAGATCCACACCATATTTATCAGCCTTTTCTCTATTGATTAATAATTCCCACTCTATACCAGTTGAGATTGAATCGCTGTCAATATTCTTTGCCCATTCCTGATTGTTTAAGAAGTTATAAAATATTTCAGTCTCTTTTTTTAATTTTTGTTTATCGAAATTAATAATTTCAATTTCAATATCTTTATCTTTTGGTGGTCCATCCTTTTTCTCAACAAATTCAATATAAATACCAACAAATTTTTGGGTAACTTTCTTTAAATTATCAATTATAATTTTTGAATTAGGTCTATACTTCCAATCAGTAAATTCTATTTTAATTGACCCTACTACATCTTCTGCCTCACTCCTTTTGTTACCTTTTATTGTTCCACTTCTTGAGTAGATATTTCGTATATAAATATTTTTTAGAATTTCATTTTCAACATCTTTAACTATTTGATCCTTTTCAACTGGTGATAAGTTTCCTCTAGCATGAATTACAATTTCTGCATAATCTGGCTCAATTGGAGGGAAAAACTCAAACCCTTTACCTAACTTTGAGTATACTAGTTGAATAAAAACTAGAAATACTAGAGTTAATAGAATAAGTTTTTTTGGATTTGCTAAACAATACTTCATCAAAATAATGTATTTACCTTGCATACCACCTATACTTCTCAGATCACCTGATTCCAACAAATTTAGATTTTTTTTTGATTCATTAGATAAACTCTTATCGGTTCCAAAAATACTACCCAAGGTTGGTATGAATACTAATGCCACAAGTAACGATGAACTTAAAACTGCTAAAAGAGTTACAGGTAGATAAAACATAAATTCGCCAGCAATGCCAGGCCAAAAAATAAGGGTAAAAAAAGCAGCCAATGTTGTTAATGTTGAGGCTAGCACTGGTAAAAACATTTTTTGTGCTGATAATTTAAATACTTTATCTTTTTTAAAACCTTCATTTGATCTTCGGTTAGCATACTCAACTACAATAATTGCTCCATCTATAAGTATTCCAACCGATAATATATGTGAAAACAGAACAACGACATTGATTGTTACGTTAAAAAACGAAAGGATTATCATTGAACATAAAAATGATGTTGGTATAGAAATGCTTACTAACAAACCTGATTTCCAACCCATGAAAACAACAATTATTAGAAGTACTATTAAACTAGCTAAGATAACATTATTTTCCAGATCATTTATTTGACTTTTAATCTTATCAGATTCATCCTGGAATAAGTCTATATCAATAAATTCTGGAAGGTTTTTTTTTTCCTCATTAATTAGCTTCTTTATTTTAAAAATGGTTTCAATAATATTTTCTCCAGTTCTTTTAGATACTTCAAGAATAACTGCATTTTCACCATTATTTCTAGCAAACCCTTTACGCTCTTTAAACGAATCTCTTATATCTGCTACATCTTTTAAAAAAACTACTGAATTATCATTACTTTTGATTGGTAAATTTAATAAGTCGGATTTATTTTCAATAAGACTTGGAATAGTAACATTGAAACTACCTGTTTGGTTGGTGAGTGACCCAGCAGGAATCATCATATTACTTTTTGATATCGAATTTAGTACATCCTTATCTGTAAGACCATAATTTTTACAATCTTAGGGTTCACGATTATTTCTACTTCTCTTTCCCTATCGCCCAACGTCTGAACTTCAAGAATTTCAGATATACTTTCAATTTTATTTTTTAGTACCTTAGCATATTTATTAATTACTCTTTCCTCAACATCTCCAGAAATCGCTATAGCTAGTACAGGAAATCTTGATAAATTAATTTCTGAAGCCACTGGTTCTTCGGTATCCTCTGGAAGTTTATTTTTAGTTAAGTCAATTTTTACTCTAGTATCAGACAAGGCCTTATCTGCATCAAAACCTGCATCAAATTCAAGAATTACATTCCCACCTCCATTATATGAATTTGATGAGATTTTTTTTACACCCTCAATATTTTTTAATTCTTTCTCCATAGGTTTAATTAAAAGTCTTTCTGAGTCGTCCGGTGATATACCTTTATGTGCAAGTGAAACATAAATCACGGGTATACTTATGTCAGGATCTGACTCTTTTGGTAGACTGATATATTTTTGTAGCCCAAAAAATATAAAGAAAAACAAAAAAGTAAGAATTAGTTTTCTTTTTTCTAGAAAATTCTTAATCATTTTTTATAAACTTTACCACTTCACCTTCGACGGTAAACTCGTGCCCTTTATTTATAATGGGTAATTTTTCTAGAGAAAACTGTCTTGCATCAATCCAATAACCTTGCCCACTATCACTTAAAATTTTAATAGGATGAAATTTTACTATATTTTTATTCACAGATTTAATTCCAAGTTTTCCTTCGTCATTTAAAGTGACTAATGAAGAGGGAATAAAAAATGCTGGTAATGGATTTAGATTAATTTCAATTTCTGAGGAGAGACCACTAAATATTTGATTGTTTGAATTTTTTATTTCCACCTGTATTCTAAAATTCCGAGTTTCCTTATCGGATGTTTTGAAATAAAATTAATTTTTCCATTAATTTCTTTTTATCCAATAATTACTTTTGCATTCTGGTTGAGCTTGATTTTATTTATATCATTTTCATTGGCTGTTAAATTAATGTGAAGAGGATCAAGATCTACTATTTTTACTATTGAATCCCCTTTTTTAACATAATCTCCAGTTCAACAAAGCTATCATCAATAATGCTATCGAATGGTATAAGGACTTTTGTATTGTTTAGATCAACTTGACTCTTTTCATATTGTGCAAGAGCATTTTCAAAATTGGTTCTAGATTTTGTTAATTTAAGTTCAGATCTAAAACCTTTTTTAAATAAACTTTCAGCCACTTCATATTCTTTTTTTCTTTGATTTAATAATGCTTCCATTTCTTTAACCCTAGCTAACTTGTCCTCAGGATCAATTAAAAGAAGTTGCTCTCCCGCTTTGTAAAATCCTCCTTTATTAAAAAACTTTGCACTAATCCTTCCTTCAACTTGAGATTTAATTGTAACAATTCTTGATGCTTCAGTGAAACCTCTAAGTTTGAGGGTTTTAGAATAGTTTTGTTTATCTAGTAACTTTATACCAACCGTTTTTTCAATCTTTTCAGTTGATGATGAATTTTTAGGACTATCCTCTTTAAAAAATAATCCAATCGATGTAATTAAAAGTATAGCTATAAGTATATAAATTCTCATTACAGTAAATATAAGGTTATTTGATAAATTTGTTAATTATTTATACAATATTATCTAGTACGATTAGAGTATAGTAAATTGATTAATAAAATAACAGCAGCTATAGATATAGGAAGTTACAATTGTAGGATGATAATTGTAAATAAGAGTCCTAAAATAAAAATTTTAAAAAAAGTATCTGTAGCAACAAATTTAATTAAAAAATTTGTCATACAGTAATGAATTTACCCACGATAATATTAAAAAGACTGTAAAGTGTCTTATAATGTTCTCAAGAAAGATGTTGGAATATAATGTTACAAACTATAGATGTGTTGCAACCGAAGCTTGTAGACAAGTTATAAATTCAGATTTCTTTACTGGAGAGGTTAAAAAAAAAACTGGATTATATGTTGAAATAATTTCAGCCAATGAAGAGGCACAATTATGTTTTCAAAGTTGTAAGAAATATGTTGAGAAAACAAACAATGAAGGAATATTATTTGATATTGGTGGTGGTAGTACTGAAATATCCTTTTTTGATGTAAAAGGTAAAAAGTTTGAAACAAGTTCAATACCATTAGGTGTCATCAACTTAACAGAACGAATTAACCTTCACGGCAAAAGTAACATAATATCTCAGTTGAGGAGATATTTTCAATCTTTGAAATCAAACTTATCAAACCAAATTGACCCAAGTTTCTCACTTGGTTCATGCAGTACTGTATCAACATTATCTGCTATTTATCAGAATCTGAAAACTTTTGACAGAAATAAAATTGAGGGTTCGTTGTTAGATGTAGATGAAATAATGAAAATTATTAAAAATCTTAAAAATTTAGAAATATGTGAAATGTTAAAACATCCTTGTATAAAAAAAGATATCCCTGTTATTAAATGGAATTGAAATTTTAGAGAAACTTTTAGAAAATTTTCCAATAAAAAAATTTTAGTTAGTCAAGGTGGACTTACAGAAGGAATGATTGAGAATTTATATTGAAAAAAATTAAGCTTACAAAAAAACACAGTCATAAAAGTTCTTTATGGCTTAATCGTCATATGAATGATGAGTTTTTTAAAATCAAAGTCAGAAGGTTTTAGATCTAGATCATCATTTAAACTAATTCAAATCAATAAAAAATTTAAGGTTTTCAATCAAAATAAACTGAAAATACTTGATTTAGGTTGTGCTCCTGGAGGATGGCTTCAAGTGATAAAAAGATTAAATAATTATAAAGACTGTAAGATTCTTGGAATAGACAAACTTATAATCAAATTCTATAGATGGGATTAAATTTCTACAAAGAGATATCTTTGAAAATAAGACAATAGATGAAATAAAGAGTTTTTTTGGAGAAAAATAGATATTTTATTGAGTGATATGTCTCCAAATACTTCTGGAAATAGAAGTGTTGATCACTTGAAGATTGTTTCATTAATTGAGAGTGTTCTTGATGTATCTGAGTTGTTTCTAAAAAAAGATGGATTTTTTGTTTGTAAAATTTTTCAAGGAGGCGCGCAAGGAGAACTTATGGATAGATTATCTAAAATTTTTAAGTCTATTAAATATTTTAAACCACAAGCCTCAAGAAAGGAATCGCCTGAAACATATATAATTGCTAAAAAAAAATAATTATTTATTTAATAAATTTAAATAATCGTTTAAATTATTTTATGAAATATTTAAAGGAAGCATTAACTTTCGATGACGTTCTAATAGTTCCTGGTAAATCGTCAATACAACCTAATAAAGCTGAACTTGAAACATCTCTTACAAAAAATATAAAATTAAATATCCCTTTAGTTTCAGCCGCAATGGATACTGTTACAGAATCATCAATGGCAATAAAAATTGCACAGATGGGTGGTCTTGGTTTTATTCACAAAAACTTGAGCTTTAAAGAGCAGGCTAATGAAGTTCTTAAAGTTAAAAGATTTGAATCAGGCATGGTCGTAGATCCATTTACTATTTATCCTGAAAGCACTTTGATGGATGCTATCAAATTAAAAGAAAAATATAATATATCAGGTATTCCAGTAGTTGAGAGAAATACAAAAAGTTGGTTGGAATTCTAACTAATAGAGATATTAGGTTTGCCAATAATCTTGAACAGAAAGTTAAGTCTCTCATGACAAAAGAGAATTTAATAACAGTAAAAAAATATCTCCATGGATAATGCTAAAAAATTATTGCACACACACAGAATTGAAAAGCTTCTTGTTGTTGATAATGAGTATAGATGTATTGGTTTGATTACAGTTAAAGATATTGATAAAGCAAAAAAGTTTCCATTAGCTACTAAAGATAGTCTTGGGAGATTAATGGTGGGTGCAGCTATAGGTGTAGGGGATGAACAAGGAATAGAAAGACTTAATTTTCTAAAAAAATCAGGTGTGGACGTTGTAGCTATAGATACAGCGCATGGGCATTCTAAAAATGTCATTGATACTTTAATCAAGATTAAAAAAATAAATCCTAACCTACCTGTAATTGTTGGAAATATTGCTACTGCTGAGGCTGCTAAAGATTTAATTAGAAGTGGTGCGGATGCCTTGAAAGTTGGAATTGGTCCAGGTTCAATTTGTACAACCAGAATTGTAGCTGGTGTTGGCGTACCACAATTACATGCTATTTCTGAAGTATTTAGTGTTGCAAAAAAAAATAAAATTCCAATTATTTCTGATGGAGGAATCAAATATTCAGGTGATATTGCCAAAGCTTTAGGATTCGGTGCAGATGTTGTAATGATAGGATCGTTATTTGCAGGTACTGATGAGGCACCGGGAGAAGTATTTCTTTCAAATGGTCGAACCTATAAATCATATAGAGGTATGGGATCCCTTGGTGCAATGGGTAGGGGGTCAGCTGATAGGTATTTTCAAGAAGATATAACAGATTCTAATAAGTTTGTTCCTGAGGGAGTAGAGGGTAGGGTACCTTATCGAGGTGCTTTGGAAAAGATTATAGAACAACTTGTAGGTGGTGTTAAGGCATCACTTGGTTATACTGGTAACAAAAATCTTATTGAATTTAGAAAAAAATCAAAATTTGTTAAAATTACACCTTCAGGTTTAAGTGAAAGTCATGTACATGGTATATCCATTACTAGAGAGTCGCCAAATTATCAAACAAACAAATAATGGATAAAGTTCTAATTATAGATTTTGGCTCTCAAGTAACCAAGCTTATTGCTAGAAGAATCAGGGAGTTAGGAATTTACAGTGAGGTTATACCTTACTTTAAAATAAAAAAAGATATTTTAAAAAGTAACAATATTAAAGGAGTTATCTTTTCAGGAGGACCAAGATCTGTAAATTTAAAGGATTCCCCAAAATTACCTAATTTTGTATTATGAGAGTTCAATTCCAATTCTTGGAATATGTTATGGACTTCAATTAATAGCCAAAAAGTTTGGAGGAACAATAAAGTTATCAGAAGATAGAGAATTTGGAAGAAGAGAAATATTAGTAACTAAAAGTTCACCATTGATTAAAAATGTTTATGTTAAAGGAAAAAAATCACAGGTTTGGATGAGTCATAGTGATCACGTAGAGAACCTTCCAAAAAATTTTGATAGAATTGCTTCCACTCAATCATGTAGTTCAGTAATAATACAAAATCTAAAACAAAAAATCTTTGGCGTGCAGTTTCACCCAGAGGTTTCTCATACAGTTGGAGGAACAAAAATATTAGGTAATTTTATTTTTGATATTTGTAAGTGTAAAAAAACATGGAATATGAAATCCTTTAAAACAGAAATAATTCAAAAATTAAAGGATACAATTAATAATAAAAAAGTTGTTTGTGGTTTGTCGGGTGGAGTTGATTCAACGGTTACTGCTATTTTATTAGATAAAGCAATTGGAAAAAATCTAAAATGTATATTAGTTGATACAGGCCTAATGAGAAAAGATGAAGTCAAAACAATTAAAGATTTATTCACCAAAGTATATGATATAAATTTAAAAGTAGTTAAAGCAAAAAAAATATTTCTTAAAGAATTAAAGGGAATAACCAACCCTGAAAAAAAAAGAAAAATTATTGGAAAAATTTTTATTAGGGCCTTTGAGGAAGCATTCATAATAAATAAGAATACTGAATTTCTTGCTCAGGGAACACTTTA
>JAYQTO010000013.1:0-94351 GCA_038147415.1 Alphaproteobacteria bacterium
AAATAAAATCATTAGATTTATTCAAGTATTTGCAGTTCTTTTAATTTTCATTGGATCATTAATTGGATTTTTCCAAGAAATTTCTCATATGGTAGAAATAAGAAAGATTCAGCTAGCAGATTTACTATTACTTTTTATATATGTTGAAGTTATGGGAATGATAAGAGTTTATCTTCTTCAAGAAGAAATAAGAATAACATACCCATTAATAATTGCTATAACAGCAATTTCTAGACTTATAATTTTACAAAAAAAGATTTAGATCCAGCTATATTAATTTATGAGTCTGTTGCTATACTGATACTTGCTATTGCAATTATTGTTTTGAAGATGAGATATATAAATTTCTTCAAAGAAGACAAAAGTAATGATAAAAATTAACTTATCATCACAATTAAAAATCGTAAATATTCTATTCATTCTTTTTACAATTCTTTTTGTAATATTCCCTACATTAGATATTCACATTTCAAAGTACTTTTTTATAGACGGAAAATTTATTTCTGAAAAATATACTTTTATAAAGATACTTAGAAGTAATCTAAAAACTATAATGATTAGTATACCTATTCTTAGTTTAATTTTATTATTATTATTAGTATTTATAAAAAAAATTATAATTTTAAAAATCAATATAATTTAAGATTTAAATTAGCATTACTTGGATTTCATTATTGGTCCAATACTTGGCTGTGGTTTATTAGCAAATCTCTACTTCAAAGATACTTGGGGTAGAGCTAGACCAGCATATATAGTTGAATTTGGTGGAGAAAAAAATATTCACAACCTTTTGTAAAATCTGATCAATGTTATAAAAATTGTTCATGGATTAGTGGAGAGACTTCTGGAGCTTTTTTCTTTGATGTTTGGTTCATTACTTTTGAGAAATCACATATTTTTAGTATGTAACTATATTTTAGGATTACTTGTTTTTTTTTGTAGACTTTCAATGGGGGGACATTTTTTTAGTGATAATATATATGCTTTTTTCTTCATGATTTATCTAGCTTATTTATATAAGTATTTCATTTATATTATTCTTAAAAAATAGAAGAAAAGAAAAAATGATAAATGCATTTATAATATGTGATGAAAAAATCAGTAGTAAAAATCAATGTGAGACTTTAGTAAGTTGAGCTGAGAAAAAAAAAAAAAATTAAATGTGACTACTTAATCATAAAAAAAAAAATCTTTCATTATCTTCCTAATATATTAATTTTTTTATTTTAAATTTAATAAATTTTTCAAGCTTTCTAAAAATAAAATTATAATTTAATAATTTCATGTGGTAGAACAGCTGCACCATATAATTTATTATTTTCTAAAAAAAAATTATACACATAACTATCATATTTTAGATCCATATTTCAGGAGAGATAAATTTACAAATATAATTGTTCCCTATCATGATCATAAAAAGATGAAAATATATGAAAACACAATTTTTACAGTTGGTGCATTATCAAAGAAAATTAATCATTTAAAAAAAGGAAACAACCTAGAGAAAAAAATTATTTCATTTTTAATAGGAGGTTCTGGTAAGAGTTCTAATTTAACAATTGAGGATATAGAAGAGTGTATAGATATTCTGGGTAAATTTAAAAGTAAATATATTATAAATTATTGTTTTTCAAGAAGGACTCCTGAAAAAATAAAAAATTATATAATTAAACATAAGTATAGTTCTCATATTTTTATTATCCTAAGGGTGACTTAAACCCATACTTCAGATTTATTAAAATCCTCAAACTTTTTTATCGTTACCCAGGATTCTGTTGGTATGATTTCTGATGTTTTAAATACGGGAAAATCTATATACATAATTGAGCTTAAAAATATAAAGAAAAACTAAAGACTTTAGTGATTTTTTAATTAAAGAAAAATATGCAAGAGTTTTTGATGGTAGCTTTCAAAAGACTTCCTATACACCTTTGAATGAAGTTAAAAGAGTTGCTGATATTGTTGTGCAAAATTTTACCAACGATTATGTACCCAAATCCATTGATCTGGATACTTTTTAATCCAAACTTCAACGATTTTATTTAAATAATTCATTAATTTTTCTTCTGATGAAAGACTTTTTTTATCTTCTGATAGCTAATTGGTTTTAAATATTCAATTCTGAATTTTGTACCACATTCTCTTATACAAAAAGCTGGTATTATTGGGCATTTAAATTTTAATGCAAACTTTGCAATTGCAGAAGCTGTCATTACATTTTTATTAAAGAATTTAGTGGATATTCCATCATTCATTTTTTGATCAATTAACATTCCAATATTACCTCCATCTTTTGATAAAACTTTTATACATTCTCTTGCACCTTTAGGCCCTTTTTTAATTAATCCAACACCGTAGCTAAACCTTATTTTCCTTAACAAACTATCTATATATTTATTGTTAGGGGCTCTGTAAATAAAATTTATATTAAACCCATTTTCTGTAAGAGCATGGGATGTTAATTCCCAATTACCCAGATGAGCTGAAAAGAATAAACAGTTTTTATTTTTTTTTAAAGGATCCAATAAATTTCTGAGATTTATTATTTTAATACTTTGATTATCAATGACACGAATTTTATCTAAGTTTGGATATTCACCAATGACTCTTCCAAAATTTTCCCACATTTTAAAAATAATTTTTTTTTTCTCTTTTGCGTTTATTCCTTTAATTACATCTCCAATATTATAGGATGCTATTGATGTTCTTTTTGAAAAAACCCCATATATTTTGAATATTTTTCCAGCAATGAATGATGAGATGTAGAAACCAAGAATTCTAAATATAATATAAAAATTCTTACAAACATATATTCAATTAAATATTTTAGAGATTTCATGAGTATTATTTTATAATTATTATAGAAGGTGGTTTAACTTCATTATTTTTTATAAAATTAGTTAACATCCTTTAAGTTTGTATTATAAATTATTTGGTTTTCTAATGATGCATTTGATATTATTGAAATTTTGGTATTTTTTTCATTCCACTTTTAATTAGGCTATTTTTTATAGATTCAATTTGACTTACTCCCATGTAAACTAAAATCTTTCCTTCTGTATTTACTAGGTAATCATAATTAATTCGCCTACTATTAATTTTAATTTTCTTATGACCCGTTATAAAGTTTAGACAAAGTTTGGTATTAGATGATTTTTCTTCAACCTCTTTTAAAGCTGCTTGAGCAGAGGTTATTCCAGTGAATATTTTGAATTTAACTTTATTTTTCTTTAAATAACTAATTTCCTGGCTTCCTCTGCTAAAAAAACTTATGTCCCCACCTTTAAGTCTTAAGACCTTTTTATTCTTTCTAGAATATTTTACTAACCATTCATTAATTTCCTCTTGAGAACACGCACGGTTAGTTGAGGTTTTACCTGCGAAAATCAATTTCGCGTTCTTTTTACAATATTCTAATAGTGCTTTATTAATTAGAGAATCATAAATTACTATATCTGAATATTTAAGCGCAAGTATGGTTTTGATAGTTACCAATTTTATGTTTCCAGGCCCTGCTCCTGCAATAATTACTGTTCCTTCTTTGAAATTTATATTGTTAACGCTATAATTCAGATTCATTTAATGTTTAAATTACATTTTTTTATATGAAAAATGAAATTGTTTTAAAAAATATTTCTGTCACCTATGAAGATACAAATGTACTATCTAATGTGTCATTTGAAGTAAAACAAGGTTTGCCTACATGTATAATTGGAAGGGGAGCTTCCGGCAAGACAACTTTACTAAAATCTATTGTAGGTCTTATTGATACTAGTAGGGGAAAGATTTTTATAAATCAAAGTCCAGCTAATAAAACTGTTAAATCGATGGTAAATAATCTATTTGGAGTAGTTTTCCAAAAAGATGCATTATTTGATAGTCTTTGTGTATGGCAAAACGTAATGTTTCAAAGTTTAGGAAACGAGGATAATAAAACTTTAATCCTTAAATCAAAAAAATTCTCAAAAATGTTGGTCTTTCAACTAATGATGCATTTTTATTTCCTAATGAATTATCTGGAGGTATGAGAAAAAGAGTTGCAATAGCTAGGGCAATTTCTCACAATCCAAAGTTTTTGATTTTAGACGAACCAACCGCAGGGTTTAGATCCTATAAAATCTAATTTAATCTTTTAAAATTATTAATGATCTAGCTTTTCAAAATAAGGTTACTGTTTTAGCTGTTACTTCTGATATGAAAGGAGCATTAAAGTATTTCAAAGAATTATTATTTTAGATGACAAAAAAGTTCATTGGAAAGGAACTTCAGCATTGGCCAAGAAAAACCCACTAATTTGATGAAAGAATTATTTTGTAAGGTCAAATAAGATTTATTTTCTAGTTAAATCGGCACAACCTGCGGTCGCATCAATTCCTGACTCAACATAACAGGCACTTATTCTATTTTTTTCTAATATTCTTCCAATATTGTAACCTCTACTATTAGCTGCAACCCAGGTAAATGTCTCATTGTCAGGATGGATCACACCAAAGAAATCTTTTGTACCATCGGTGTAGGAAAATGTACCTTTGAAGCGCCTATCTTTTTGTTCTAGAATTTCAACTTTCTTTTCCCAAGTTCTAAAGCCTCTTTGATCTGAGAGAGTATTATTTTTCCCAACCCATGTACCTTTTAAATTTGGAATGTCATTTGCTTGCGATGTGTTTGATGTAAATATAAATGTAAAGACTATCAAAAATCTAATAAAGTTAGTAAACATATATATATTATTGTTAAAAAATTAAAAATTACAACATTTAATGAAGATTAATATACTAGAATTTTATTTTTCAAAGAAGCTCATTTCAATTTTTTTAATGGGTATTCTAAGTGGAATACCTCTTTATCTTATTCTATCAACATTATTTATTTGGTTAACTCGAGAAAATATTGATATTTCAACAATAGGATTATTTGCTTTAACCTCAATTCCTTGGAGTATAAAATTTCTTTGGTCACCATTTTTAGACAAATATAATGTATTCTTTCTGAATAATTATCTCGGACATAGAAAATCGTGGCTGTTATTAATCCAATTTTTCCTAATTCCCAGTTTATTATTTCTCGGTAATTTGGACCCAAAAAATGATTTATTGTTAATCGCCATTATTGCTTTATTAATATCATTTTTATCTGCTAGTCAGGATATTGTAATTGATGCATTTAGAATAGAAATTCTGGATGAAAAGTCACAAGGTGCTGGTGTGGCTATGACACAATTAGGTTACAGATTTGGCGGGATTATTTCAGGTGCTGGTACACTTTATTTAAAGGAAATAATGACTTGGTTTGAGGTATTTTTTACCTTGTCAATATTTATTATGAGTGTTGTACTTTTGGTTATTTTTTTGATCAACACAAAAAAGTCCAAAGAAACTTATAACCACAATAAAAGTATTCTAGAACCTTTCAAAGAATTCATTTTCAGGAATAGTTTTTTTAAAATTATATTAATTTTAAGTTTTATTTTCTTTTTTAAATTTGGAGATGTTGTTGCTGGGGTAATGGCAAATCCTTTTATGTAAAGATTGGATTTTCAAACCTTGAAATAGCAAATGCTAGTAAAATCTTTGGTGTTCTAATGACAGTATTAGGAGTTTTTTTGGAGGTTATTTAGTAAAGACAAAAGGAATTTTAAATGCATTGATTTATTCTGGAATTTTACAAATAATTTCTAATTTATTGTATATTGTACTATATAAAGTTGGCCCAGAATTCAACTATCTCATCTTAACTATAGCTGGTGAAAATTTTTCTGGTGGTCTTGGTTCAGCAGCTTTTTGTGGCATACTTGTCCGTTTTGTGTAATAAAAATATACAGGCACTCAATATGCATTACTTTCTTCAATAATGGGTATAGCAAGAACGGTATTATCTTCGCCGGCTGGCTTTTTAGTTGAGTTTGTGGGATGGGGATATTTTTTTCTTATATCTACGTTTTTAGGAATTCCTGGTCTACTAATACTTTTTTGGATGAAATCAAATTTTCCAATCAATATTCAAACAAAATCCTAATTCATAATTTCTTGAAACTCTGGAAGTTTTTTAAAATTTTCATTCAAAGAAAATTTTTCATAAAAATTTTGTAAATTGGGAAATTTTTCAATGAATTTAATATCAATTTGCTCAAGATTTCCTGATAAAAACCATCTAATAACTCTCCAAGCAACTATATCTGCAATTGATAGCTCTTCAGTAAAGTATGAATTATTAGAGTTTTTTTAAAGAAATCCTCTAGATATCCAAACCACGTATAAAGATCTTTTTCAATGAATACTCTTCTAAGTTTTTTTGATTTATCTGGGTTTTTTTCTCTAATTGAGTGAGCTATTCTATATGTGATTTCGTTTGCCCAATCTATAACCTGATGAATTATTAATTGTTTTTTTCGTCATCACTGTAAAGGTTTGATTTCTTAGCACAAAATGTTGCAAGAGAATGTGTATGACAATAAACCTCTCCTTTATAGTACATAACTGGTAGTTGACCGAAAGGTTGTTTATCCTTAAATTTTGTCCAGTCTTCTCTAGGAATTCTTTCAAAATCATAATCTATGCCTGCATATGCAAGACTTAGTCTTAAAATATCAATTCTCCAAAAATTGAAATCAAAATATACTAGCTTAATTTTTGACAAATTTATTCCTAATCATTTTTCTGCAAAAGCTTTTTCTATTACAAAGCCACCTTGTACTTTTGTTGATCCCTCGTTAGACCCGAAGCTTTCAAAAATCTCTTTTAGTTCATAAGTCATTTCCTCAGAGCCACATATCATAACTCTATCAAGTTCAGGATCGAATCTTTCTTTTTAACCGCCTCCCAAAGTTTGTTATTCTTTATCCACTCAGTAATTCGTCCAGTTCTTTCCCATGTTTCTCTTGTAACTGTATTGAAGTATACAAATTTTCCTTTGGTTACAAGTGAGTAAGTGTCATCATTGTTTAAGTCTTCTAATAAATCCTTATATGCTAGTTCCTTAATTGTTCTAACAGTATGAGTAAGTATTACATTTTCAAATTTTTCATATGTCTCAGGATCTCTAACTATGCTCATAAAAGGAGCTAAACCTGTTCCAGTAGAAAAAAGATATAAATTCCTTCCTGGAAGTAAATAGTCACAAACAAGTGTTCCAGTTGATTTGGAGTTTATAAGTATTTCATCGTTTATATCAATATGTTGTAATTTACTTGTAAGTGGTCCGTTGGGAACTTTGATAGACAAAAATTCGAGATGATCTTCATGATTAGGACTTACTACTGAGTATGCTCTAAGAAGCGGTTTATCATCTATTTCTAAACCTATCATGGCGAATTCGCCGTTTTTAAATCTAAACGATAAGTTTCTAGTTGTTTTAAAACTAAAAGTTTTGTCTGTCCAATGATGAATGTCTGTAACTTTTTCTTTCAATATTGCCATGATATTATTAATGGATTATAAGGCTTCCTTAGATTATTAATTATGATATAAGTCTTAATTAAATAATTTTTATTAAAATGACAAGTACTAATATAAGTAAATTATCACATTCAGAAATGGATTTATACAGAAAACCATTGTTACCTGAGACATGGAGTCGTTTTCCTGTCGATAAAGATATAGATACTCAACAACTAAGAAAAGCACTACAAAAAGATCTTGATAGGATAAGGTCAGGTGCAGAAAAAGATCCATTTTCAAATTCAATAACAATGCTTGCATTAGATATTTCGAGAATGTTGGAAAAAAATAAACTTAATTATTCAGCGCTTGAAGCTTTAATTCAGAGACTTGCTGTAGGTTCGCTTGGGCTAAGAGCAGACAGACTAAAATCCTATGTTGGTTGTTTAGATAAAGATAAGAATAAGATAAAAATTGCACAAATCATTAAATCATTAGCATATGAAGATAAATCCCTAATTAGCTTCAATGAATTTAATATGAAGATTAAAGAGGAAATTTTTGGAATTGTTTTCACCGCACATCCCACATTTGGAACTACACATGAGATGATGAAAGAGTTAGCTAATCTAGCTATTTATGGATTTGCTGATAAAGAAAAAAATCAGAAAAAATTAAAGTCTATTATAAAACAAATTTTTAAAACGGAACAAAGACCAGAAAAAAATATTACTTTAGATTATGAACATTCACTGTCAATGATAGCTCTTGAGTTCCTTCAAGAATCTCTCGAGACTTTTTATGGTGTTTTTCTTAAAGTGAGTCAAGAACTTTATCCTGATGAATACTATAAGATTGAACCAAAGATCTTAAGACTAAATACATGGGTAGGTTATGATGTGGATGGTAGAGAGATATTTTTGAATAATTCGTATGCAAAAAGATTATTAGTAAAAATAAATCAGTTGAAAATATATATTAAAAAAGTTGACCTTATAATTAAGAAGTCTAGCTCACAAAAGATAAATTATGAGCTTAAATTAATAAAAAATAGATTAAATGAAGCGATTAAATGTAATGAAAAAGCTCTTAAATATTTTGAAGATAAAGACTTTTAGATGACTTGGAAAAATTAAAGATGTTTGAATTTTATGCATCTTAATAAAAATAAACTTTTAACAAGTTCTGAGATACTTGTTAGTGAAATAGATAGAATAATAAATAAATTTTGGAATGAAAAAATCAAACTTGTTAAATCTATACTTAATGACATTATATTGTTTAAAATTTTAGTTATGAATTGTGGTTTAGGCTTAGGAAGAACACAGTTTAGATTAAATGCCAATCAATTAAATAACGCCATATCAAGAGAGATTCAATTGACTGGTGACCCAGAGGACCCTTCAAATAAAAGAACGTATCTGAGAGAATTATCTAAACGTATTGACAGCGTAAAACCAGTAAAGATTAATTTTGGGAGTATTGTTGAAGAAAATATGAATGCAAGAAGATACTTTATGTTGATAAAGCAGGTTTTAAAATATATTGATGAAGATCAACCAGTAAGATTTTTAATTGCTGAATGCGACTATTCTCTTACTGTTATGACGGCTCTTTATTTTTCGAAAATGTTTGGTGTTGAGGAAAAAGTAGATATATCACCATTATTTGAAACTGAAAAAGGACTTGAGAACGGTCACGCTATAATATCTACATTATTAAAAAATAAACATTATAGAAGTTATGTTTTAAAAGAAAAAAAAATTACCGTTCAAACAGGATATTCAGATGCTGGTAGATACTTAGGACAAACTGCTGCAGTTCTTTCTATAGAAAATCTTCAAAGAAAAATTGCAAGTACACTTGTAGATAACAATATTTCAGGAGTTAAACTTTTAATTTTTAATACTCATGGAGAGTCTATTGGAAGAGGAGGGCATCCTGTATCACTTAATGATAGATTAAGGTATGTTTGCTGTAATTATACTAGAAAAAAACTTTATGAATGGAATATTGATCTTGTTCAAGAGATGAGTTTTCAGGGAGGAGATGGATACCAATATTTCATGAATCATGATTTGTCATTTGCAGCTATTACTAGAATTTTTGAATTTTGCTTTGATATAGATTTTAAAAAGATAATGATTCTTTATACAACTCGCCTGATTTCGGTATTGAATTTGTAAATACTATTAAAAACTTTAATACAGATATAATGGACGATCCTAACTATGCAGCTTTACTTAGTGTTTTTGGCTCAAACCTTAATCACTCAACTGGTTCTAGATCTGTAAAAAGACACTTTGATAGCTCTGTGAAAACACTTGTTTATCACCCAAGTCAAACCAGGGCAATCCCTCAAAACTCAATTCTTCAGCAGTTAGGAATGTTAGCCAATACTCTTGGAGGTATTGGAACATTTATCAGGAAGGATCCTAAAATTTTTAATGAATATAATAAATCATCTGAAAGATTTAAAAGAATAATGGATATGGTACAGTATGCTTTGCTTTTAGTGACATTGAAGTATTAAAGGCATATATAGATTGCTATGATCCTGGAATGTGGTTATCTTGGTCTACAAGAACGTCAAATTCCGTTAGAAGTGAGAACATGAAGGACGTGGCTAAATTATTGGAAGAGTTTGATGTTCATTGGAGGTTAAATAAAGTTTATAGAAAAATTCATCAAGAATATATGGAAATAAGAAATTGGCTCTTAGGTAGAAAGCACAGAGGAAGAATTGCTGTTGGAAGAGGAAGAGTAATTGAAAAAGAAGTTAGGGACGAGTTACTTCTTATGCATGGAGTAAGAGTTGCAATTTTTCATGAGATTTTTCTTCTTTCTGTAAAAATCCCCAATTTTAGTGATCAAATGGGAACAACTAAAGATGAGATAGTAGCAAGATTAATTAGATTTGATATCTTTGAAGCAGTTAAAATACTAAGAAAAATATTTCCAACTGGTAAAATAAAAACATCTAATAGTGGATTCAAAGATAAGTCAGATTATCTTAGTGAAACTTTAATTGATTACTCTGATGAAGAAAAAAATATATTTAAAAAGCTTGAGTCTCTATATGAGTGTGCCAGAAGGGTTAGCACGGGAATAGCTAATTTTATTGGATCTGTTGGTTAATTCTTATTTTCCCTGAAGTAAAAGAGGAGATCCTACATGATTTAGTATATTTTTTGGGACAAGTAATTTCCTTTTGACAAGCAAAACCTGGTGATCCTAGGTAAATTTGCTTATCTTTTTCACCCTTTTCTTTTGGTTGAGGTTGATAAGTACATATAACATCATCAGGAATCTTTTGTTCTTTTATTAATCTACACTTTCTTTCTATGACTATACGTTTTCTTCTATCAAACGTTCCTTCCTCTGGGGCATATGTTCTTCCTTTAGGCTTGCTTTCTAGTTCTAATGGGTATGACAATGGAAATAATATTAAAAGACTAAGTATTTTTTTCATCATCTGATTTTTCATTATCCTTCACTTCATCAGTGCCGGCACCGTATCCAGTACCTTGGATTGATTTTGCAATAAATTTATTCATTAACTGATCAGAATTTTTTACGTAGTCTTCTAAATCTTTCTGAAGGATATTTTCGGCGTCTTCTTTTGATGAAGCCTCTATTTCCATTATTCCGTCAATAATCCAATGAACTTTATATTTCATAATGTATCTCCAGATTTATTTTTTTTTAGATATTTTTGTTTAGTAAAAATATTAAAAGCTTCTTTTTGTAGCTCAAGTAAAATTTCATTTTCTAGAGATTCACCAACTCTGTCTCTAAGTTTCATTGCTTTGTAATTACCAGAACTCACTGCGACAGAATACCACAAATATGATTTTTCTAAATCAATTTCTGGAGAAAATTTTTCGTACCAATAAGCTAGCTTGAAAGCTGCGTATTCATCACTACCATCGATATACTGTTTCTCCAACATTTCCTCAATTTCAGACTTTACAATTATTATAGTTTCCTCATTAAGTTTATTTAATACTCTATCAATTTTATTAATGCATTTTTTATTTCCATTTAATGAGCATAACCATGTATACTTTAATGAAAGTTGATAGTCTTGAGTTGTTCCGATACCCTCAAAATACATATTTGAAAGATTATGAATTGAACTTTTATGACCTTTTTGTGAAAGGTTGAAAAAAACTATATAGGATTTTTTGAATTCTCCTTTGTCATAATGAGTAATACCCTTTTGGTAATATTTATTGTCATCTAATTCATTACTTGCAGAATAAACTTCTACATTCAAAAGATAAACAAGCAAAAAAAATGGAATTACTAAAAAAATCACCTACCTGCCATCATGACTAATTGCAAATATAAAACTCTAAGTCTGAACTTAGAGTTAGGTCTTTGTTCATAAACTACTATTCTTGGTCTATCTGAATTTGGTTTTTGAAATTCAATTGACATATCCTCTGGTAGATAAACACCGTTAAATTCTAAAGTCTTTTGAGGATCCTCATGAAAATGTTCTTTAAATTCTGCATCTATCCATGTTCTGGCAAGAACTCTTCCCAGTATATCAGGTAAAAATTTCCTAACCTCTGAACGGTTCTTCAAGTGGTGTAGTTTTTGAGTAATATCAAATGGACTGATTCTATCTTGGCTGACTTTAATGACCTCATTAGTTTTAGCCTTAACTGGAAGATTAGATTGTTTTTTTTTCATAATATTTTTAAATTTTATATCAAATTAAGAATTTTTATAAATAAAATTTTAAACATTTAATCTTTTTGTCGTTTTTGGATTATGAAAAATTCAAATAAAATTATAAATTTTCCAAAAAAAATTGATATAAAAAAAAAAAAGTATGCTGTTATAAGAGATGAAGTTGAAAGTTTTTTATATCGGTATGCCTGTGATGAAAAGGATCTTTGGGCTGTAGCATTGGCAGCAGGAAGGTTTTCTTCTATTTTTTTGTCCAAGATAGAGGGAGAAAAAACAGCTATTGATTTCTTTAAGAATTGTATAAATACTCAGAAGAATTTTGAAAAATCAAGAGATTCTTCCAACATTACCTGATATTTGTGCGCCTGTATCTACTGACAGAGAGTTAGTTTTTAGTTTACCATCAATTATCCCTGAACTAGATACTTCCAAAAGGTCGGCAGTAATATCTCCAGTGATTTTACCTTCTACTTTAAGATGCTCGCTATTTACATTTCCTTGAACGTGAGCAGAATTTTCAATTATTACTGATTTTGCTGTTATATTACCCTTGAATTGACCTGCAATAACTATTTGTCCTTCCTTCGACTCAAGGGTTCCCTTCCATCACAAGGTCTTTATTTATATAAGAAATATCAGCCAATTTTAATCTCCTATTATTTACTCACTAGAATTTTCTTTGTTATCATCTCTATTAGTTTTAAGCTTTTTTTCATCCCAATTGTGAATAATTTTACAATTTAGAGCAGCTCCCCGATCCATTTGCAAGGACTTATAATTAATTTCGCCTGTTATCACCGAGGAGTCTGTTAACCAGACAGAATCAGCTTTAATTTTTCCTTGATAGTTACCAGATATAACTACTAACTCAGAGACGATGGAGCCCTCGAGCGATGCTTGTTTTCCAACAGTAACTTTTTCAGATTTGATATCTGCTTCAACTCTTCCATTAATTTCTATTGTTGAGGCATTGGATATTTTACCTTTAAATATTGCTCCCTTTCCTATAATTGATTGAGTATCTGCCATTATTTACCTTTCTTTGATTTTGTTTTTGCTTGGTTTTTTGGGTTATCCAATCCTTTTATTAATTCAACTTCAAGATTTGCTCCAGGTTGAGCTTTTAAATTATTATAGTGAAGTTTTCCTTTAATGTTAGCAGTAGATTCTATTGCAAGTGTATCAGCGAAAACATCTCCTTCAAAGTTTCCACCTATTGATGATTGAAGTGCTTTAATATTACCTTTTAGATTACCTTCAGATGAAATATTTATATTATCGCATTCAACATTACCTTTAACCTTACCTTTTAGTACAAGGTTTCCACTGCACTTTATATTTCCATTTATTTGCATTTCAGTGCCAATCACACTTGATGATGATGAAGATTTTATAGGTTTATCAGAATCTCTTGAAAACATAGGAAAAATCCTTTAAACAATATGATTATCATAAAAAAAAAAAAAAAAAAGTTTTATCTTAATAATTTTGGCTTACTAAATGCATAAATTCCTTATACTATAAAAAATTATGAATGAACCAGTTATTGACATAAGAGATAGAATTGAAAAAATGAGGAATCAAATGACACCTCAATCATCACAAAATCAAGAAAAGTCTTTTCAAAAGTCTTCAAAAGTTGACGGTTACGAGTTAGAAAAATTTGATTCAGAAAAAAAAAACTTAAGTGAAACTTCAAGTAAAGATAAACATAAAAAAGAACAAAAAAATATTTCAGATGATGTGACTGAAAAAAAAAAAGAATTTAATAAAAATTTTGAAGATACTGAAACAATTACTAAAATAAACGTTGAACAAAATAATAAAACAGGAGAATATCTACATTCTAATAAGTCTCAGAAAAGTAAAGATGGATTTGAAGCAAAATCAAAATCAGTCAAACAAGATGAAACAACATTTCCTCAATTTAGTTTGAACGTAAGTAATCCTATATCTTGAAACTTATGCTGTTAATTATGGTAATGCAACTACTTACAAATATTATGTTAGTTGTAGTACTTTATTTAAAATAGAAAATGCTTAATGATTTTTTTAAAAAAGTTCTATCTAGAAATATAAAATCAAGTACAAGATTTGGAGAATCTAGTGTTTTTTCTAAAAACATTAACGCAGTTTATAGTAATATTGGAATACTGCTTAAAGAAAGAAGATTCTTATATTTTACAAAAAAGGGCCCATTGAGGTTGTTTTTAATGTAAAGCATTATATTTCTGGGTTTATTATTGGTTTAATTTTTTTATTTAAAACATTACAGTTTATTTTTTTTGGTGCTTCTACTTTTTTTACTTATTTGATTTACAAAAATTCTGAAATAAACAATCAAACATTTACAGAAAGCGAAATTGAAACATTAAAAAATATAGCTAAAGAAAATAAAATTTTTGAAAGTGAAGATACAGAAATTAAGTCTAAAAAGGAAATGCTTTTTAAAAATGAAAGGGTAGATAAGGATAGTGATTCTGTGAGTGAATTTTCAGAAAAATTAACCAAATTCAAACTATTCATTAAGACATTTCCAGAGAGATTCTCAAATGAGTATCCAAAAAATGACGAAATTTTATTTGAGCAATTTTCTGAATTAGCAAGTCCCGAGCTTATAGCATTTGAGCATGTTTATACTTCCAATGAAGTTATAAAACCAAAGCTAAAAAATAAGAAAAAAGATTCTTTCTCCTACGCAGACTTGCCAGTTATCCCATTTATTGCTCCAAGAACAAATAAATTAAAAATAATCAACTTTACAAAAAAAATTGATAGAGAAATCGTTAGTTTGATTGATGTTTTTGAATCTTTGAATCTGAAACCAGATAATATTGACCTTGATGTTAAGAGTTTTTTAAAGAGGAATCAACTTGAGAACGAAAATAACCTTATTGAAAGTACTTCAATGAGATTTCAATTACTTGAAGACCTCAAAGATGCCATAATTTATCTACCTCTAAAACCACCAATGCAATATTATTATATCTCTAGCCACTATGGCTATAGAATTCATCCAAAATCTAAGTTAAGACAAATGCACTATGGTATTGATATGGCTGGCACTTGGCAAGAAGAGGTAAGAGCTCCAGCAGATGGTTTTGTCTCTTTCTCTGGAAGAAATGGCTCATTTGGTAAATCAATTAAAATTATTCATAAACATGGAGTATCTACACTTTATGGGCATCTTCATAAATTATCTGTAAAAAAAGGTCAATATGTCAAGGAGGGTCAAGTTATTGGAAAAAAAATGGGGTCTACTGGCCGAGCTGTTGGTGCTCACCTACATTATGAAATCAAAGTAAATGGAAAATCTGTTAATCCATATAATTATATCACCAAAGGAAGAAATTTATTGAGTAGTACAACTTTTAAAAGATAATTCTGGCATTGAAATTGCTCGACTTATTTTATGATCAAATTAATAATTTCATTTTTCCTAATTTTTGTACCTTTAATTGTTTCATCTAATGATATTATTGGATGTCAGATTTATACAGAAAAATATAACAAGATGTATAGATTACCCAACAAATTACTTACATCTATTTCTTTAGTAGAATCTGGAGTCATTGAGGGTAATACAGTTAATCCTTGGCCATGGGCATTAAATGTAAATGGTAAATCCAAATATTTTGATAACAAAAAGATACACTCAGCTTTCTGAGAGAAAGTTTACAAAAAATAGAAATATTGATGTTGGGTGTATGCAAATAAATTATAAATTTCATGGTCATAATTTTAAAAACTTAGATCATATTTTAAATCCTGAAGAAAATGTAAAGTATGCAGCGGAATTTTTAAATAAATTATTTAAAAGACATAAATCATGGAATGAAGCTATATCACACTATCATTCGTCAGAACCATCTAGAAAAAAAAGATATCTTAAAAAAGTAAGAAATTTTTGGGATAAGTTAAGGCAAAAACAAATTAATGTAAGTCATACTTCTACTCAAAATTTAGATAAAAAAAAAATAGAATATTTTAGGCAGTTGTTAGAGAAAGAAATGCAGCACATTTAAAATTATGGCAAAGAATTTGCAATATATATTAGAAATGGAGAATATAATGATAAGAGAATTTAATATTGAAAATAATGAATTAGTAACAAGAGAAGGCTCTCCTTTGATTGAAATTACTCATTTTAATGATGAAAATGAAATTAAAAAGAAAGAAACATATACAGTTGGTCACTTTTTAAAAGAAGCTAAGGAACTTAAAAAGATTAGTTACTCATAAGGTCTTATATTAAATATTTATATTCTGTATCTTCATAATTTTTCTTCTTACTGAAGAAGCAGGAATATTTAATAATTCTCTGTACTTGGCAACGGTCCTTCTTGCAAGATTAATTCCTTCACCTTTTAGTCTTGAAACAAGCATTTCATCACTAAGAGGACTGTCAAAAGGTTCATCGCTAATAATTTTTCTTAAAGATTCCCTTACTGACTCAGCAGAATGAGTTTCACCACTATTAACACTATTTATAGAAGCACTAAAGAAGATCTTCATTTCAAATAGACCAATTGGAGTCATCATTAACTTTTCAGAAGTTACTCTACTTACAGTACTTTCATGCATATTGATTTTTTTGCAACATCTTTGAGAATCATAGGCTTTAGAAATTTTTTACCCTTCTCAAAAAATTCTTTTTGTTGATTTATAATTTCAGAGCTTATTTTTAAAGTTGTAACATTTCTTTGTTCGATAGCTTTAATAAGCCATCTAGCAGAGTTCAATGATTCATTTATATATTTTTTGTCTGAATCTTTGCATTCGAGCTTTTCAATTTCTTTTACATAGCTATCGTTCACACAGATCTTAGGTAAAGTAGAATTATTTAATTCAACGTTCCAATCATCTTTATTTTTAGTCACGATGACATCAGGATGAGCAATGTTATTACTAGAATCATCATAGATTGTTCCTGGTTTTGGGTTTAGAGATCTAATTAATGTTATTTCAGTTTTAAGATTTTCATCATTTAATCCAGTAATTTTTTGTAGACCTTTTAAATTTCCATTACCAAGAAGCTCAAGATTCTCTACTATTAGTTTTCTTGTTTCATTATATGAATCAATGTTTTTTAATTGAATAGTTAAACATTCTTTTAGGTTTCTAGCAAATACTCCACTTGGTTCAAATGTTTGCATTCTAAAAAGTACTTGCTTGATCGTTTCCAAGGGAAAACCACTAAAGTTACTAATTTCCATCAAATTTTCTGTAATCAATCCACTTGGATCAATGTAATCAATTAAAATTTCTGCAATTTCTTTCTCTTCTGAATTATTAAATTCTAACTGAGCTTGATTCAATAAGATTGTTTTCAATGATATTCTATCACTTTGAGTTCTTTCTATTATCGTTCCTGGATCATTGTAATCTTCACTATGATTTTTAGAAGTTATAGCTGAGGTGTCATTATCCCATCTATTTTCATAATCATGATTATAGGGCTCATCAGAAATAGATTCTCCATTTTCAAAAGAATCATCTATATTTGATGTCATTTCCTCATCTTCAGAAACAATTTTTTCTTCTTCACTATTTTGGTTCTCGAGAAAGGGATTTTCTTCTAATTCTTTTTCCACTAAATCAGTTAATTCTAAATTCGTTAACTGCAATAGTTTAATTGCTTGTTGGAGCTGTGGAGTCATCACTAATGATTGACTCTGTTTAAGTTTAAGATTCTGACTAATTTGCATAATACTCTCCTTTTATAATAATCTCACAATTAAAAATAATAAAAGCAAAATTAAAATTTGACATTTTATAAAAGTCAGAAAAATGACAAGAAATAATACTTATAATAATAAATTTTTCTAATTAAATTCTTTTAAATAACCCTATTCTACTGTAAATTTAAGATATACTATTTTTTTTTTTAAGTATGATAAAAATTCTTCCAATCACTCTAATCCCTATATTTTTTTACTTTTTACTTCAATGTTATTTTTTTGACAGATTCAAATTTACCGGAAATAGAGAATTTAGAAGTGAAGAATAAATCTGAAAAACACTTAATTAATAAAGAAAATGGAAATATTTCTGTGATTTTAGAAGAAAACCAAAATAAAGATGAACCCAATAAAAATACCGATATGAAGAGTGACAATCAATCAGAAAAGTTGGAAAAAACTGACGTAAACAAAATAGTCAATGATGATAATTTTGCAAAAAATACCGAAAATATAGATACAAATGACACTACAAAACGAACTAGAGTTCAGTTTGGCGCGTTTAAGAGTGAAAAAAATGCAGTAAATTTACAGAAGAGTCTTGCTAAAATATTTAAGAAAGAATTTGGAAATGACTTTGGTTCTTTTGTGGTATTAAAAGATAAAAAACACCTTAAACTTATTTTAAGTACTAATTCAGTTGAGAATGCTAAGAAGATTTGTAATTTCAGTAAAAAAAATAATATTAATTGCCTTATTATTAATTAGTGAATGAAAAATTGTAGAATTTGCCTTTTATAAGATATTTTATAGTTTCAGTAATTTTTATAGTAGTTACATCTATCATATTTATGGATGATCTCAGCTATTTTAGCTTTGTGACCCCATGGAATGTAGTAAAAATTATATTTTTTCTTGGATCTTTATTATTCATTTTTAAGTTATTTGAATATTACAAAAAAGATTAAGATTAGCGTTCTCTTAAAAACCTTATATAAAGTCTTTTTTCTGGAACAAATCTACCAAATGAATGACCCGTAAAAAAATTTACTGACCAGAAAAATTTTGGTGACCACCAATTTCTTTGTGACGTCCAAAAAGGTTCAGCAGGCGTGTTCGGGAAAAATCTTTTATCGATTTTAGAACCTTCGCAATCTTTACACACTAAAGTTTCAAGTTCTTTTCTTGAAGGAAGTCTCCATTTTCCTTCCAATTGTTCATTAATTTGATTGTTTGCCTCTTTAATTTCTTCCATATTTAATTTTTTTGCGGAGCCAACACACTTTTTTTTATCTTCATCCCATAACTGACCGACTGTGCATTTCAGCCATTCAACCTTGTTTGCCAAATCTATAACATAATAACCTTTATCAATGAAATCTGCAGATTTTACGTTTGTAATTATTAAAAAGATAGAAATAAAACAAAAAATTTTAATTTTCATATACTTATAATACAATATATGAGCAAAAAAAAAAAAAACGAATTTTGGTATTAAAGTTGCACATCCATTAACAAAATATTATTTTATAAATATATAATTGTTAATGGATAAATAAATGGATTTAGCATCTTTAATAGGTTTTTTGGGTACACTTGGCATGATAGCCGGCGCAATGATATCAGCTGGCGGATTAGGTATGTATATAGATGTACCATCAATATTAATCGTATTTGGTGGTTCCTTTTTTGCGGTGATGTATACAGCACCATTACCTGTATATTTGGGTGCTTGGGGTGCAATGGCAAAAGCTTTCAAACCTCCGGTAAAAAAAATGGATGAACTTATTCAAAGAATTGTTGAGTTAGCTGGTATTGCCAGGAAAGATGGAATGATGGCTTTAGAGGGACAAGAAACTCCAGATGCTTTTTTTGACAATGGTCTGCAAATGTTAGTTGATGGAGCTGACGAAGCTAAATTGACAGTTCAAATGAAAAAAGAATTAAAAGCAATGCAGGTACGCCACGAAAAAAATATTGGTGTTGCCCAATCATGGGTTGATATTGCACCTGCGATGGGAATGATAGGAACATTGGTAGGTTTGGTGGCTATGCTTGGTAATATGGCTGATCCAAAAGCTATTGGACCCGCAATGGCAGTTGCACTTCTTACAACTCTTTATGGAGCCATGATAGCCAATACTATTTTTACACCTATTGTAATCAAATTAAAGGGTTATTCTGCGTACGAAACAACTTACAGAGAAATGATAATTACTGGTTTGCAATTTATTTCTAGAGGAGAGAGTCCAAGGAATATTCAAGACCAATTAGTTGCTAACCTCCCTCCAAAGAAAAACAAAAGCTACTAGAAGAAGCAGCTGCAGGCTAGGGTAAGTAAATGGCTGAAGAAAAAAAGAAAATCAGCAAGATAATGCATCTGAAGAAGAGGAGCATGAATGTCCTGATTGCCCTCCGAAAGGTGCCCCAGCGTGGATGGCAACTTTTGCCGATATGGCCACATTATTAATGGCATTTTTTGTTTTGATTTTATCATTTGCAGAATTCAATGTTCCAAAATTTAAACAAATTAGTGGAAGTTTAAAAAATGCTTTTGGTATCCAAAGAACAGTTCCAGTTGTTGAGCCACCAAAAGGAACAACGATATTATCCCTAAATTTTAGTCCCAATCCGACACCATCTGTCCAAGAGAATCTTAAACAGCAGACTACTGAAACAGACCAACCAAAAGTTGAGTTGCAAACAAAAAAAGATGATGCTTCTAAAGATGATGCTGAAAATGAAGATGCTAAAGAACTTAGCAAAAAATCTTCAGGAGGCAATTCAAAGAGGAGATATACAAATTGAAACACTTGGAAGTAATGTCGTAGTAAATTTCACACCAACTAAAGCTAATGAGGATGAACTTCCTAACCTTTTACAAAAAACTTTGGATTCGATTGAGTCAGTAAAAGCAGCTTCTGGAAAATCCGAATCGGAAGTTTTATTTGGCGGTCTTGAAAAACAGCTTGCTAAATTGGCAACAGCGGCTTCAAGTAAAGGGAGTGGGGAAGGAGATTCTAATGAAGGAAATAACAAAGGTGAATCACCTGATCAATCTAAGATTGAAGAAAAAAAAGGCAGAGATTGCTGAAGATAAGTTTAAAGCTGCTTTAAAGCAAGAAATTGGTGAGGGATTGATTGATATTGAAAGAGATGAAGATAAAGTAATTATAACAGTTGGTTCTGGAGGTGCTTTTAAATCAGGTTCAGCTGATTTGACAAATAAAGCGAAAAATATCATGGCTAAAATAGCTGATGTTAATAAAGAAGGAAAAAGCGAAATACTTGTATCAGGGCATACAGATAATAAACCATTGACATTTGGTTCTGTTTATAGGATAATTGGGACCTTGCAGCGGCAAGATCATCTTCAGTTGTTCAAGAATTAACAGGATCAGGTAAATTAAATCCCAAAAGAATGAAGGCAATTAGCTACGGTGAAACTCAACCTATTGAAAGTAATGATACTTCAAAAGGTAGAGAAAAGAATAGAAGAATAGAAATAGAAATTAATTATTAGAAAATTATGTTATTAGAAAAAAGTTCCTTCCATATCAGTAAAACAAGTATCCAACCAGATGCAAGTTTAGATAAAACACAAAAATCAAATAATTTAGATGAAGCTAAGGATGAGAAAACATTCTGGTCTTGGTTTAAGGGCCTGATTAATCCTTTACAAAATTTACCAATTATTAGTGGAATATACTCAAGTCTTAATTCAGATAATCCAGAATCAGATAGAGATCTTGTTCAAAATAGTCTTGGTGGATTTCTTTATGGTGGTCCTTTTGGTGCAATTGCAGGGTTTGGAACATGGGCTTTCAATAAAATATTTGATAAAACACCTACTGAATTTGCATTTGATTTTTCAGGTATAAGTAATTTATGGAAAAAAGATAAAGAAGAATCTTCAAAAAAGGTTGCTGCTGTTGACAGCAAAATAGGATCTCCAATGCAAATTTCTAAATTAGATCAAAATAACACTGATAATAAATTAAGAGACAAAGATATCAATAATCTGCTCAAGCAAAGAAAAGAATTAAACTTTAATAATGACAAAAACTAAATGAAAATATTAAAGAAATTCAAACAAATAAAATTGTAATGGATAAACTGGTCATAAAAAGTGACAATATGAAGAAAAAGTAATGAAAATAAACCTTCATTTAGAAAAATAGAGTTCAATTACCCTGAATGGAAGCCTCAATTAGAGGTTTCTAAGCAGACTAAACATTTATCTGAATCTGAAAAGGATTTATATAAAAGTTTTATAAAAAAAGAGAATGATATTAAAAAATCCGTTTATAAATATTGATGCTTAAATAATTTTAAAAGTTTAGAGAAAATCTAATTCTTCCGTTTTATACTTTTCAAAATATTCAGCACCTAGAATCTGTTTTATTTTTTCCATTGTCATTTTCTGAAACAATTTCAGAATATTCTTCGTGCAAAGATGCGCATTTTCTTGATACAGCTGTTGCTACACCTTGAGTAATAAATTCGTTTTTCTAGTGCTGTTCTTGCTCTTGTTGTTGCCTCTGACTTGGCTTTTGTTAATCTTGCTGCAGCACTGTTCTTTTTTCTGTTAATGTCGTCCACAACTTCCATTAATTGTTTATAACTTGGGTCAGGAAGATTAAGATTTATGAATTGACCATCAATTTCGTAGCTAAATTTAATTCATCAATTTTTTCTGTTAATAAAGGTATGTGATCCGTATTAAAACAAGGACTTGCAATTTGTTTGGATCTCCAGTTTTTTCAAATCACCAACATCCACAAGTCTTCTTGGTTTACCCTGAATATTAATTCCTAAGGCCTCTAATAACATTTAGATTTGCATCAGTAGCTTTAACTTCTCTCAAATCTTCCTCAAAGTCCTCAATAGTGTTTTTCATAAGCATTTCAGCTTGCGGACTATACTTTTCATCTATCATAAATTTATGCTGTTACTTCCTTTTCATCTATTATACCTTTTTCTGAAATTTCTTCATCTTTTTTTTGTTCGTCAACTTCTTCAACTAAAGGTGGTGGAAGTTTAGTATACATAAATCTTGCCTTAGGATCTAATTTCTAATAATTTTTGTGCATCATGAATATTCCGGGCAGCTATTTTTAGACAAAATACTTTTCCTTCAAGCATTGAAAACTAAAAAGTACATTTAGTTGAGCACTATAAATATAAATTGAGAGGAGTAACCATCCTAAAAAATAAAATAAATAGATTTACAGATGCAAAAACAGCAAAAAGGGCTACATAAAGTGCAAATACCCACCATTTTTTCTTGAATATACAAGCCAAAGGGGTGTTGCAAATCCTGCTAGCAAAGACTTAGAGTTTGTAAAAACCTCATAATTTCTATAAATATCTCTCATTACAACAAATTCGGTAAGATCATCAAAATCATGAATTTCTTTTGATTTATATTTTACTTGTATTTCTTTTGTTTCTTCTGGGCGTTATTGATAAAAACTTACAACCTAAACTATTTTCAACTATAATATCAAAAAATATATCATCCCTAAGAATTGTTAATATTGCTTTTGTATTTGACTTTTTAATTTCACGTAACTCTTCAGTAAATTGTTTTTCACCAAAAGTATAAAGTTGGTTATTGAGCGCTACAATTATATCACCTGATTTAAGAAAATTTCTTCCACCATATGAGTTTTTTCTGATTGTCTCAACTTTTATAAGAAAATTACTTTTATTTTTTTCCATTTATAAGTACCTGAATTATGGAAAAGTAATACTTTCTTTTTTGTCTCTTATTTCCTTCACCAATAGTTTGTTTTGACTGGAAATAGCATCTAGAGCTGCGTTTAGTGATGAAGTGCTATTTGAAAGTTCCTTTAACAGTTTTGCATTATTATTTTTTAGCACTATCTATCATTTTATTTACTTCTTTATTTACTTTTGTTAAGGCAATAATATTAGACTCCTCAATTGATTTACCGATCTTATCAGTTTCATTCTTTAATGATTTTGAAAGATTATTTGAAAGATTAGAAATCTCTTTTGAAAGGTTAATCATTAACTTTTTTATCGTTATTCAATATAGCTTCTGATAATTCATTCATTTTTAATTTTTAGATCTTCATTTGCATTTATAAGATCTGAATGTTTTGAAAGACTTAAATTCATATTTTCAACAGCTTTATTTACATTTTCAACATTTTCAGCAAAAACTACAAGAGCTTCTCGACTAGTATCAGTCATCTCTTCAAGTTCAGATAATGATTTAAAATAAAGCAAGCCAGTTAAAAGTATTGCTACAACAGCAGTAGCAATTGAACTTGAAAAAATGATAGTAGTATATTTATGGATTTCCTTCATTTTTTTCTCCGTTTTAATATATTCATTTTTAATTCTTTTATATTCTGCTGTTACGTCTGTTGCAGCATCGGCTGCATCTAGCGCAATTTTAATGCTTTCTTGGACAGCGTTAATTTGTGGTTTCATGCAAGTCTTCCTTTATTTTTTATCTTAACATTTTTTACTTTCTTTGAAAATAGTGCACAATTTGTGCCAGAAATTTGTTTTATTTGGAGGTAAGGGGGTGTTTTTTGAAATAATACCAAATGCCTTACATCCATATGGAAATTTTTTATAAGTTATATAAAACTTTCACAATTATTACAAATTCTATCCATTTTTCTTCCTTGATTTTAACTTATAAATTAACTTCGCAATTTGAAACCGTAATGCACCGCAAAAGGAGCATAATGCACAAAACCAAAGAAATAAAGCAAATATAATTCTACCTGAATCGTATAAATCTATTGCCTTAAAATGACAAATTAAGGAACTGTAAAAAAAAGCAAAAGTAACTATAATTTTCGATATATTATTATTTAACATCATTTCTTCCAAACTCATCAAATATTAATTCACTAGGTAATTCAATTTCTGGTTTTTCAATATCTTCACCTTTGTCAACCTTAAATATATACGCAAGCGCCATAGCAACTGCACTATATAATTGACTCATTATCTCATCTCCAATCTCAGATGTAAAATAAATTGCTCTAGCTAATTTTGGGCTTTGCATAGTTCCTATATTAAGCTTTTTACCTTTTTCAATTATTTTTTCCGCGATTTGACCTTTTCCTTTACAGATCACAATAGGTGCTGAAGCTTCTCCAACCTCATATTTTAGTGCAACAGCAAAATGTGTTGGGTTAGTAATAATTGCAGTAGCCTCACCCAAATTATCAATTGCAGCGTTTTCTTTTCTAGATTTATTTGCTGCTTCGGCCTGAAGCTTTCTAATTTTTTGTTTCACTTCAGGTTGACCGTCTGTTTCTTTATATTCATCTTTAATGTCTTGGTGTGACATTCTTAAAGATTTCATAAAATCATATCTTTGCCATATTAAATCAATAATTCCAATAAATGCTAAAACTACTAACAAGGCAATAGCAATTATTGGATAAAAAGACGAGATTCTATTAACAGCAGAGAACAGATTTGCACTTGTTATATTAACTAAGTCTGAAAGATAATAAAATATTACAAAATATGATATGGCACCTAGAAGAATTACTTTTAAAAGAGCTTTAATAAGTTCTACCAACCCCTTAACTGAAAAGATTCGCTTTAATCCTTTAATTGGATTAATTTTTTCAAATTTCCAATATATAGCTTGTAAAGAAAAATTAATCCCTCCAACTAAAAATTGGGTAACTATACTTACAATTAACAGTGGTATAGCAAATACAAGGAAAACTTTTAATGTTAGTTTAATAACTTCTGAAAATGAAAAAATTAGTGTTTTACCTGAATTCAACTCTTTTCCAAAAACAAATAGTGATTTAAAAATTTCCAAAAAATCTTCAATAAAATATTTAGTCATATAGAAAAGTAGTATTCCTGCAAATAATGAAGTAAATACAAAAATTTCCTTTGAAGATAAAACCTTTCCTTCTTCACGTGCCTTATCTAATCTTCGTTGCGTGGGGTCCTGGGTTTTTTCCTGACTATTGTCTCTATCTTCAGCCATTTATCTTCCTGTAAGTGTATTTTCTATTGTTTCTAAAGAACTTTTAGTAAGCTCTGCGAAAGCATTACCCATTGATTGAGATGAAAGATATAAAATAAGAAATGCTAACAACATTGTTACCGGAAAAGCAAAAGAAAACATATTTAACTGTGGAGCTGATCGTGTGATTATTCCAATGGCAATATTAGTTAAAAGTAAAGCTCCAACAACTGGGAGCATGATTAAACCTCCAGTATAAAACATTGCTCCAGTTGCTTGTATTCCTATTCCAACAAGTGAAATATCAGGTAATCCAGAATTAATTTTATATATATCAAAACTTTTAAATAAAAATTCGATAGCAATTAAGTGTCCGTTTAAAGATAAAAATATTGTTATTAAAAATAAGTCTAACACAAGACTAATTACTGGTGTTTGTCCACCAGTTTCTGGATCGATCATTTGTAAAAAACCTAAGCCAGTTGTCGACGCAATTTTCTCCCCAGCTAAAGCAGCAGCTGAAAACCAAATTGTAAGAGTTAAACCAAATGCGAGTCCAATCAGTACTTCTGTGATAATTATTGTTACAAGATTTTGATATATTTCCTCAGTAAGTTGAATGTCAGATAAATAACCAAAATAAAAAAAAGATATTACAATTGAAAAAACTATTTTTACATTTAGAGGGATACTTCTAGATCCAAGAAATGGACTTGAAATTAAAAATGCTGAAAGCCTTATTGAACATAAAAAGAATGTAAATAGGTAATCCATTAAATCATTTAGTTCTAACCCTGGAAGCGCATCCATTGGCTGAAAAAATGGAAGAGGAATCATCATTACTTAATTCCTGATATTGAGTCAAAAATAAAATGAAAATAATCTGTAAGGCTAACCAAAAAAAAGTTTGCTAAGAATCCCATAGCAAAAATTACTAATACAACTTTTGGAACAAAACTTAATGTCATTTCTTGTATTGATGTTGCTGCCTGTATTATTCCAATTATTAAACCAATCGCTAAAGCAGCTCCTAAAAAGGGTCCACTGGAAATTAATACTTGATAAAATGCTAACCTCACCATTTCAATATTTTCATCAAATCCCATTTTTATACTCCATTTTAATTTTATGAGAAGGTGCCAACAAGAGATCCTACAGTCATAGACCATCCATCAACTAGAACAAATAGTAATAGTTTGAATGGAAGAGCTATTAGCATAGGTGATAACATCATCATACCAAGTGACATCAAAATTGAGGCAATTACCATATCAATTACCAAAAAAGGTAAAAATAAAAGAAAGCCAATTTGAAAAGCAGTTTTAAGTTCACTTGTAATATAAGCTGGTAGTACTATGTAAAAAGGTATCTGCGAGTTATCAATAAAAGATCCTTCATTAGCCATATTAGCAAACATTAAAGATCATTTTTTCTCGTATTCCTGATCATGAAGTTTTTTAACTCACCACCACCTGTTTCAATTGCTTCATTTAAATTCATTTCACCAGCATTATAAGGTTCTGAAACTGTGGAATAAATCTTATTAAAAGTTGGTGCCATTATAAAAAACGTAAGAAAAAGTGATATAGCTACTAATATCTGATTTGGTGGTGTTTGCTGAGTACCAAGAGCTTGTCTTAAAATGGACATAACAATAATAACACGAGTAAAGGCTGTCATTCCTAAAACTAGTGAAGGAAGAATAGTTAAGGCAGTCATTAAAGCTAAAATTTTCAGCGATAATGAATATGTTTTTGTACCATTTGCTGATTCAGATATTGTTAGTGCTTCTAAACCATCTGGAATTACCTGACCTTGACTAAATATTGGAAGGATAAGTAAAATAAAAAAATACTAAGACTTTTCATTGGATAACCTTTTTCAATTACTTTTTCAAGATTATTAGTTTTAAAGTCATTAGTTTTTTTTACCTCAGTCAAAAGTGCACCAGAATTTTTTCCTGATATAAACAAATAATCTTTATTATCTAAGCTTAATATTAAAGCTCTATCACCCTGCCCAAGAAGAGTAACATCTGAAACCTTCATTCTCCTTTTTGAATTTATTTTTTGAGAGATAAGGTGTCTATTTTTTTTAATAAAATAAAATCCAAGAAATAGTAAACTTAGAAAACCTAAAACTAGTAGATAACTTAGTAAACTTGGACCTGTATAAGTTGGCATAATATTCTCCATCATGTAATGAATAACAGATGCAAGATAAGTGCCGAGCAAATAATATAATCTCTAAGTTATTGAAAAAGCTAATAAAAAAATTAACTTATTAAAGAATAGTCAAATTAATGACTTATAAGTTTTGAACCATTTCCTCTGGAGCAACTACTTCTGTAAACCTAATACCAAACTTTTCACCTACCATAACCACTTCGCCTTTTGCTATTTTAGTTCCATTAGCAAGGATATCTAAAGGGTCACCTGCAAGTCTATCTAGCTCAACAACGGATCCTTCATTTAATCTTAATAAATCTTTTATTGCAATCTCCGTATTTCCAACCTCAACAGTTAATTTAACCTCAATATTTTCTAATACTCTAAGATTATTTACTGCTGCTGAGCTTGGTTCAACTGATTCTTTAGGTTTTGCCTCAGCTGTTTTAACTTCAGCTTGTTGATCCTCAGTTTTTACAGAACCTTCTTCAGGGTTAGTTTTTGGATCCTCTACTTTTTTTTCATTTTGAGCTGTTTCTGCATTCATTTTTTTCTCCTTAGTTTAATCTTTTTATAAGTTTTACGCTTGCATTCCCCTTAAATTCTCCCATTTCAGCACTGAAATATTTTTTATTTTCGACGTAAAAATCAACGGTTTCATCAAGATTTACAGTTAATGTATCTCCAGATTTCATTCTTAGTAACTTTGACATAGAAACTTCTGGTTCTGATAAGTTAGTCTTAACATGTAAAGGAATTTCAAGAACTGCTTTCTCTAGTTTATCCCTCCAAGTCATATTGGATTCATTAACATCAGATTGTACTCTTGATCTCAGAAGTGAAGAAACGGGTTTTAGTGTTTGAAGTGGATACACTATATCAAATGACATTGAGTCAACATCTGGTAATTGCATTACAAATGAGCATACAATTACTAGGTCTGTTGATTCTATAAATGCAGCAAATTGCGGGTTCTGTTCCCTGCTATGAAATTTTATACTTATTGGCGTTAAATCTTTCCAACATTGTTCAAGGACTTCACTAACTCCATTATTAATTACTTCAATTATTTTTTCTTCAGTAGAAGTAAACTCAGTCCTTTGATTTTCAATAATTTCCAGTTTACCACCAAATCTACTATTAGTGCACAAACTTACAAAAGATGGAGGAACAACTGTGAGCATTGAACCTCGTAATTCTTCGATTCTACTATTAGTTAAACTCATAAAAGCATCTAATCCTGAACTATATTCTTCAAACGTTTTAACTTCTGGAGGGAAAAGAACTGATTCTAGGTTGTACTCTTAAAAGAGGAAGAAATACACTTCTTACAGTTCTTGCGAATCTTTCGTTAATTAATCTTAAAGCGTAATAATCTCCAAGAAGAGTTAAATCATCTGATCCAAAATTAAATTTTTTATATTCTATATCTTTGGAATCGTCTGTTGAAGTTGATGCACCAAGATCACCAGATTTTAGTCCGTCCATTAGCGCATTTACTTCCTCGCTAGATAATTTTCTTGATGGTTCGCTCATTATATTCCTATTGTATTACAAATGAAGTGAAATGTACATTTTCTATTCCGCCAAACCCTTCAACTTTAACTAACATATCATTGATACTATTTTTAATGGCATCAGCTAAATTATCTTTTCCCTCTCTACCAGCAATATCCTCTGAAGTGAATTCAGACATTGTTGTGAGGATTTCTGATCTTAATGCTAATTGGTGACTTTCTACATTAGCCATTACTTGCTCATCATATTGGGTTGAGACACCTACAGAAATTTGAAGAAATTTTTTAGAACCTTTTAGGTTTGCAGTAAAATTACCTGGAAATTCATAATAGGTTGTTGTAAATATTTCTTGTTCAGGAGTAATCTTGGGCATTTTCTTAGGACCAGTTGGACAATTTCCTTCCTCATCCTTTTCTTCTTCTGAGCACTCGTTGGCCGCAGTATTATCATCCTTATTATCATCAGAATCTTCATTTTTTTTTTCAGGATTTTCTTTCTTTTCAATTATCTGAGATATCTCTGATGATGGGTCTGTATCTTCCCCACCACTCATAAGGATTCCTACACCTATTCCAACTCCAAGAAGGACAATTCCTCCAACTATCATTAGAATTAGTTTGATTGGGGATTTTTTTCCTTCTTCTTGATTATTTTCTTCAGCCATAATTTCTCCTTATTAGATTATATTAATTATGCATTAACATCAATATTGTGGTTTGAGTTGTTTGTCATATCAATTGATGATTTATCTTTTTTATTATCAACTAGATTTTTCTGATTAGAACTATCTCTTTTGTTTTTTTGATGATTGAAGTTTTGGTTGCTATTTTTATTTTGTGAGAGATAATTCTCCTTACCTTCATTTAAAAAATCACTTATTTTGTTTATATTTTCATTGAGTAAATTTGCTGTTTCTATGCTTTCGGTAGTAAAATCAATGTTTGTTACATCTTTATCTACCTTTACTTCTAGTCTTACTTTGCCTAAATTTTTTGGTTTAACATCGAGTTCAATTTTATTGATATTATTTCTTAATGATTCTTTTATAATCGTTGAAAACTTTTGTTCCCAATTATTTTCCATAAAATTTAAGATCTTATTTTCATTTGAATTACTAACTATTTGTTTTGGACCTTTAATTTTATCTTTCGTTTCAATTATTTTTCTACTGCTAAAATTTTCAATTTGTTTTTTTGTTTTAATATTTAAGGAGGCATTTGGACTAATAGCTATTTTTTTCTCGACATTAGATTTACTTAACTCAGAATTTCCAGCAGAGGTATTTTGGAATAATTGCTTACCCTTTTTTTTTTGTTTTTTTTCTATTAAATTGTTACTAATATTTTTGATTGAACATTAGTTATGTTTTCTTTTTCATTTTTTATGTCTATTTTTTTTACTTCAGGAATTTTTTTCATTGTTGGAAAATTATCAACCTCAATTTTTCCTTCTTTAAGCGGGAATTTTGAAGTTTTTTGACTACAACATTTACTTGAAAATGTATCTTTTCTAAAAATTCATTATCCACTTTATCAATCGGTAGTTTATTTGATGAATTTTTATTAGGAACATTTTTAGTAATTATAGGTTTCGTTGAAACTTTTGGAATAAATTCAGTAATTTTATTAATAGTATTATTATCTTCTTCCTCAACAATACCAATTTCCTTATAAAAGGTCTCTGCAAGATATTTTGCAGCTTCGATTTCTAAGTTACTTACTTCAGTATTTTCTGTAACAAAATCATTTTTTCAAATTATTTTCTGATTTACCAACAATTGATTCAATTTCAATATTTGTGTTGGTTAAATTATCACTTGATTGTAATACAGAAAAAAGTTCTGCAAATAACTCATCAGTATTCTTTTTTGAATTAGATAAAGATAATCCATTATCTTGATTCATAAATATATTTTTATTAATCGAAACCATAATTAGCAGTTAATTTGCAATTATAGTGCCACTAAGACTAATTAAGAGAAACTTTATTCCTATAATTTTCTTTTTTAAGTTCAAGAGCTTCAATTTCTATTTTTTCAATTTTTCTTTTTTTAGAAATGATTTTTTCTTTCTGTTTTTCTATCTTAGTAATTTGCTTGAGGTTATTGTTGATCTCATTGCTTAGGTGCTTATACCGATTTTCTGAAACCTCGAGTTTTTTTATAAGTTCTCCATTAAAGTTAGAAATTTGTCTCAATTGAATTCCAGACATTTCTTCACTTGAAGGTTGGCTATCTTTCAAAGGTATTTACAAGATAGTTTTTATATCTTCTAGTTTTGCTTTTTCGCTATTTAGATTGTTTAGGCTGTATACTAATTTATTTTTATTTATTTGTTTTATTTTGACTAAAATATCGTATTTTTTTTTTTTCATTTGAGTATTATTTTATCTAGTTTTTTTAAGCAATCGGAAAAATCAGACTTTGTTTTATAATCCTGCTTTAATAACTCGCAAATTTTAGGCCAACTTTCCATTGCCATATCTATTTCCTCATTTTGTCCTTTAGAATATCCACCCATTAAAACAAGATCCTTATTTTCTTGATAAATAGAGTACATCCTTTTAACAAATTCTGCCTTTTCCTTTTGATCATTTGTCACTATAGAGTTCATTACTCTACTTAGAGAAAGGTTTATATCAATAGCTGGGAAAATCCCAAGTTGAGCTAACTCTCTAGATAATATTATATGACCGTCTAGAATAGCTCTAGCTGTGTCAACAACTGGATCATTTGTATCATCAGAATCAGCAAGAATTGTATAAAAACTGGTTATAGATCCTTCATTTTTTCCACCAGAACCTGTCCTTTCTATTAAATTTGGAATCATAGAAATTACTGATGGTGGATATCCTTTAGATGTAGGTTGCTCTCCTAACGCTAATCCTACCTCTCTTTTAGCGTGAGCTACTCTAGTTAATGAGTCCATAATAAGTAAAACATTTTTACCTTTTGATCTAAAATATTCAGCAATAGCAGTTGCTCTTTCAGCACCTTTAATTCGTAATAATGGTGATTTATCTGCTGGAACAGCAACAATCGTTGTCCTTTTTTTTGTTTCGTTGTTTAAAATCTCTGAAATGAAATTACCTAATTCTCTTCCTCTTTCTCCTATTAAACCAACAACAACAACATCTGCTTCAGTAAATTTTGTCATCATTCCTAGTAAAATTGATTTCCCAACCCCAGAGCCTGCAATTATTCCAAGTCTCTGACCTTTTCCAACTGTAAAAAGACTATTGATTGCTCTAATACCAACATCTAACTTTTCTACAATTGGTTTTCTATCCATTGGATTTATGGGTTTACCATTTATTGGCCAAATTTCATTTAGAAAGAGTTCATCTTCACAATTATCTATTGGGCTTCCAAATGCATCTATTACTCTTCCTAGAATGTCATCACCAATATTAATATTTGTCGATGCATTAATTACATTAATTGATGAACCTAACACTATGTTAGCATTTTGACTATGAACAGCTATAACATTTTTATTTTCCTTGAAGCCAATTATCTCCCCGGTTACAGAGGTTTTATCATTACATTCAATTTCACAAATTGTACCAATGGGTGAGGGGAAAGAGTCACATTCTACAATACTACCATCAAATTTTGTCGTACGACTTCTATAAAAGCAATTGTTGACTACAGCATGTTTATTTATATTTTCAATTATTTGATTTAATATCACCATTTTGTAATTCCTTTTTATTTAAATTTTCGGGTGGTGTTTTATCTATATTATTAATTTTTTTACCTCTGATTCTACATTTGTTGACTTAGAGTATTGTACTTTTTCACTAACCATTTCTCTAACTTCTATTGAACCAGCTTTGACAATTATATCTCCCCTACTTAATAAATTATCTTGAGAGAGACTGAACGGTAATTCTATTTTTTGTTTATTCAAATACTCAGTTACAGCTTTATGATCTTTTTCGTTTAAAATAACATCAACCTTTTCTATTGATGCATTGATCGTATCAACCATTGAAAGGATTTTATTTTTAAAAAATTCTGAATTTGTATCAATCTCATATCCTAAAATTTCATTAATTGATTTTTTCAACAATTCAACTATTGATAAATTGAGTTTTTCGGAAAATTCAGGTGTTTTGAGTAATAAATTATCAGCAATATTCTTTAAGGAAACGGCAAGTTCATGATCTCCTTTTTGAAGCTCCTCTTTAGTCTTCTTGACTCCTAATTGCATCCCTTTATCGTAAAACTCTTTAGCTAATTTATTAGCCATCACTTTAGCTTCAGCCTCAGTATATTTTTTTTCTAACTTCTTAGCTTGTTCGATTTCTTCTACATTTGTAACATCTGTTTTATTTGCCTCAGTTCCAGTTTCATTTGGTAATTCTTTTTCCTTAATCTCATTTTTTTTATCTTTATCCAAACTTTTAGATTTAGCTAAAGATACAAGGTCGATCTTTTTATAAAGTTTGGTAATATTTGATGATATTTCTGATTCTTTTTGAAAATCTGTATTTTGTTTACTTAAAAGGCTTAAAATTTCTTCCGTCTTGAGTGCTTCAGATTTTTTATTTTCATCATTCTTTTGTTGAATCAAGATTTTCTTTTACTTGCATCATACAAAATCATCCCCGCCTCTTCCAGCAAGTACAATTGATCCTTCGTCTGACATTGTTCTTGCTACATTTATTATAGCCTTTTGTGCTTCTTGAACCTCCGTAAGTCTTATAGGACCCAAAACTTCCATTTCATCCTTAATGTTCGCTGCAGCTCTTTGAGACATACTTGCGAAGATTTTATCCTTAAGTGCATCGTCTGTTCCTTTTAGAGCAATAATTAGTATTTCCTGATCAACATTTCTAAGTAAAGTTTGCATACTTCTGTCATCCATCAGTATAAGAGTATCAAATGTAAACATACTTTCCTGAATCTCTTTTGCTAGATTTCTATCCTTTTCACCAAGGTTCTTCATAACTCTTTGTTCCATATTTTGTTTTGTATAGTTCATTATGGAGGCAGCAGCTTTAACACCACCAACTGATGAAGCTCTTAAAGAAGTATTTGTTTTGAATTTTAACTGCATAACTCTCTCAAGCTCAGAAAGTGCATCGGGTTGAACTGTTTCCAAAGTTGCAATTCTATGAATAATATCTGACTGAACATCTTCTGGAAGCAAAACAAGAACATCAGCTGCCACTCCTGCCTCTAAGTAAGAAATTATTAGTGCCATAATCTGTGGATGTTCATCAGAAATTAACTCAGCCACGGATCTTGCATCCATCCAATCTAATATTTCGATGGGTTTATTACTTTCAGTTGGAGTTATTCTGCCCAAAACAGACTGTGCTTTATTTTCGCCAAGTGCTTTTGTCATTACGTTTTTAATATAATTAGATGATCCCATTCCTAGATCTGTTTGTTGTTTAATAACAGCAAGAAACTCATCAAGCACTTGATTTACTGTATCTTGATCTAAACCTTGAACATTATACATTTCTTTACCTAGTTGTTGCACTTCTTTTGGACCAAGGTTTTTTAGAATCTCAGATGCTTCTTCTTCTCCAAGTAGCATCATAAGAATCGCACACTTCTGAGTGTTATTCAATTTTTCATAGGTAGACTTTTCTTCTTCTTCATTATTTTTTCTTGAGTCTTCTCTGCCATTTTTTACTCCTTAATTGAACTATACATCTTTTTGCATTAATTGTCTGAATACATTTGATACTTTTCCAGCTTCATCTCCAACTATCATTCTTATTACTGCAACCTTATCATCGTAAGTATTAGCTGTATCAAGCATTTCAGCAGAAATTGAAGCTTTTTTAGGTTTCAATTTAGCTTTGATATCTTCTAGTGATTCTCCTTCTTCTACTTCTACCTCATCAGACTCTTGAGCCTCTAGATCATCTTCACTTGTTACTACGGCTCCAGCTCCAACTCCAGCAGATGGTACTAAAATCCTATTAAGTAAAGGTTTTAAAGCCCCAAAAGTTATAATGGCTAATATTAAAACTGTTGATAGTTGACCAACTAAATTTTGAAACCACTGCTCTTTATACCATTTTGTTGTTAGGACTTGAATTTCCTCAATAAAATCGCCACTTGTCACTACTATACTATCGCCCCTATCAACATTAAAACCTACAGCTTCTTTGACAAGGGATGATATTTTTTCTTTATCTTCGTCACTTATGGGTTCTGAATTTAAACCTTCAGGAGTTTCTACCATTTTATTTTTTACTAAAACAGCTGTTTTAACTTTTATAATTCTTCCAACTTGACCAACTGTTGTGCTAAGCTTTTTACTCACTTCATAGTTTTTAACATTACTCGATGACCTTTGTTTGAACTCTGCAGCCTCACCAGTTTCTGGTGCATCAACTTGAAGATCAGCTGCCAACGGGGCTTGATTTGCTACCGCTCCTGGAATACCTCTAGCAGGTCTATCAGTTGATTCATCAGAACTATTCTGCTCACTTCTTGTTGATATTGATTCTGGATCAAAAACCTCTTCAGTTGTTTGATTTGATGTAAAGTCCATTTCAACATTTACTTGGGCTGTTAAGTTTCCAGCACCAACTATAGGTGAAACTAATGAAAGAATCCTTTCTCTATATAACTTTTCAACTTTAATCCTATGAGAGAGTTGTTTGTCGGTTAAAGCTAGGTTTGGATCATCTTCAGGTTTTGAAAGTAAGGCACCATATTGATCAACTACTGTGACATTATCAGATGACATGTTAGGAATAGACGATGACACTATATGCACAATTGATCTTATTTGTTCTCTTGACAAAACTCTTCCATCAGATAATTTAACAAATACTGAAGCTGTTGGAGGTGCGGTGTCTCTTACAAATACAGATTTTTCAGGAATAGCTAAATGAACTCTCGCGCCAATTATATTTGAAATTTCATTGATTGAGCGAGCCAATTCTATCTCTTGTGTTTGCTTCATTTTCATGAATTCTACTGAACGACTTGTTCCCATCGGAATGTTTTCAAGAATATCGTAACCTTGTGGAACGGAACTAGGAAGTCCCTCAGCAGCTAATTTCATTTTTGCTTCATAATAATCTGGTTTTGGAACAAGAACTTCACCAGTTGTTTGATCTATTGAAACATCAATTCCATTATTTCTTAGAACATCTACAATCCTAGATTTTTCATGCTCAGGTAATGCTGAAAAAAGTGTAGTTCTTGACGGCTCTTTGAATGAGATAAAAAAAATCAAACCAAGAAAAATTACAAAAAGAGTAATCATTACCGGTATCGATCTTTGCACTGCAGGTTCATTTGAAAATCTTCTTATTTTCTCTAAAGTATTTGTAATATTACCAACCAAACCTTGATTTGTAACTGCAGATGCTGTGTTTGCTAATTCTGTATTTTTTAATTCTTCAGCCATTATCTTCTCTCTTTATTAATTAAACTGGCATGTTAATAATATCTTTATATGCACTTAAAACTTTATTACGGACATTTAGAGTCATTTGAAAACCTAAACTGGCAATTTGTTGTTGTATCATGACTTTAGTTAAATCATTTTCTATCCCAAGTTCAAAATTCTTTGTGAGTTCAGCACTTTTAATTTGATTATCTGAAACATCTTGAATTGCTGATTGAATATTTTCTAAAAAATTTTTATCCTCTTGATAATTAATTTTTGGTGTTAAAGAAACTACATTTTCTTGAATATCTTTGATCTGATTCTGATTAGAAGAGTTATCAATTAGTGAGGGCTTAAAATTTGTAAGTGTGGGCTTCATAATTTTCTCCAAGATTAAGCTTGTAATGCTTTTTGGTTGTTAATATTTTCATTTGTATTAGAAAAAAGTTATTTTCTTCAGAAAGATCTATCATTATATCTTTTTCACTTATGACCTTATTATCACAAAGTACTATTGCTCTTTGAAGAACATTTTCTAGTTCTCTAACATTCCCAGGCCATACATAATTTTTAATTATATTTTGTGCAGATTTATCAATGTAAGGAAGATTACTTTTTTCAGAATGCCTTTTAAGTAAAGCTACACTAATTGGGATAATATCATCTTTTCTCTCAGATAAATTTAGTGTCCCAATGGGAAAAACATTTAACCTATAGTATAAATCTTCTCTAAATTTTTTTCTTTCACTTCATTAATCATATTTCTATTTGTTGTAGCAATTACTCTTACATCTACATCTATATCTCTTTAACCTCCTATTGGAGTAACCTTTTTTTCTTGAAGAACTCTCAATAACTTTGCCTGTAATGATAATGGCATTTCAGAAATTTCATCAAGAAGTAAAGTTCCTGTATCTGCAGCCCTAAATATTCCTTTATTTGCTGAGGATGCTCCAGTAAAAGCTCCTTTTTCATGTCCAAATAACATTGCTTCAAGCATATTTTCAGGAATTGCAGCACAATTTACAGCTATGAATGGATTTTCTGAACGTTTAGATTTTTGATGAATATAGTTTGAGATTACTTCTTTTCCAGTACCAGTTGGTCCATGAATAAAAACAGTAACATCCGTACTAGCAACTTTTTCAGCAATTTTAATTAACGAAACTGTTTTTGAGTCAGAAAAACTATATTTCTTTGTTGAAATTTCTTGAAATATAATTTCTTTAATTACTTCATCCATTTCTTTAAAGCTTATATTTACAAATGAGCCACCCATATCACTTTCCATACTGTAATTCTCAGTTGTATCAGAGTTCAGAATAATTATTTTTGTACTACCAATATTTCTTGCTAATTTTAATAAGGATGATTTCCCTTTAACACTTTCTTCAAATCTTTTATCACAAATCAAAACTGATTTAGGAGAATTTATTTGACTTTAGCTCATCTTTTTCCTAAAATCTTGAAAATTAAATTTTTAGATGAAAAAAATTTCTCTAAATCGTTTATATTGTCAAATGATTCTTTAACTATTAAAATATTCTCCATATTACAATTTCCTATAATTATTCACAAACTCGTAGAAGCAAGAATGTTGCCAACTCAATTTTATTTTTAATATTTTTTTTTTTAGTCAATAAAATCAATGTTTTAGATATATTTTTTTATTTCTTCTAAAAATTGGATTTGATTATTGTCATTTTTCTGACATTATTTTACTAAAAGTTGTTTTTAAATGTCAGAAATTATCAAAGGAAGTTGCGAAGCAACACAAAGTCTTAAAAAATTAGTTGATATGGTTTCTAATTCTAACTCAACGGTTCTTCTAAGAGGAGAAACGGGCTGTGGTAAAGATATTGTTGCAAGAGCTATACATGAATCATCAAAAAGAAAAGGCAAGTTGGTCAATGTGAATTGTGCTGCAATACCATCTGAGTTGTTAGAATCTGAACTTTTTGGTCATGAGAAAGGATCTTTTACTGGCGCTGATTCTAAAAGAGAAGGCAGATTTGAAATTTCAAATCAAGGAACTCTATTTTTAGATGAAATCGGTGATATGCCTATGTCACTTCAAGCAAAACTATTAAGAGCAATTGAAACTAGAACAATTCAAAGAGTTGGTGGAAAAGATGAAATAGAATTGGATTTAAGACTAATTTGTGCTACTCACCAAAATATAGAGAAAAAAATTGATGAAGGTTCGTTTCGAGCTGACCTTTTTTACAGAATTAATGTTTTTCCCATAGAAATACCAACATTATCGGAGAGAAAAAATGATATACCTGAACTTCTTAAGCATATTCTATCGGAAATAAAGATTCTGGTTCAAAAATACCGACTTTTGATGAATCATCCTTGACTGCTTTGAAGGAATATATTTGGCCTGGAAATATAAGAGAACTCAGAAATGTAATTGAAAGGGCTAGTATTATTTTTCCGAACAAGGTAATTTCTGCAAAAAATATAAGAGAAAATCTTCTTAGAGTAAATATTCCTGACAGTGCAGAAGAAAAAGATACTTTATGGGAAATGACATCTAGTTTAACAGAAGTAGATCAGAACTCAGACAAAGATGACGAAAATAGAATATCTGTACCTCATCCAAGTCATTATAAAAAATGGTTTGATTTTTTAGATAAGATTGATCTTAGAAGACATTTAAGTGAAGTAGAATTAATTTTGATAGAAAGTGCTCTTAAAAAAATTAATGGTTCAGTATCGCAATGAGCAAAATTATTGAAAATAAATAGAACGACATTGATTGAAAAAATGAAGAAATATTCAATACCTAAGGTTGGGTTAGACTAACAACCAAGATGCTTTATTCCTTTTTCTTAGCTATATTTATTTGTTTTTGTCTTTCCTTATACTTTCTTTTTTGTTTATCACTTTTTAAATCGAAACATTTAGGACAAGAAACTCCTTCAACGTATAATTTAGATATCATTTCTTGTTTTGTTAAGGGATATCTGCATGCATAACATTGGTTATATTTACCTTTTTCTAATGCTTTGTTAATTGATACTCTCTCATCAAAAACAAAGCAGTCACCTTCCCATAGTTGTTTTGTATTCTTAGTTTTCTGAAGATAATTTATGATTCCACCTTCTAATTGAAAAACATCTTTGAAGCCAGACTTTATAGCATAGTTAGTTGCTTTCTCGCATCTTATTCCACCAGTACAAAACATTGCAATTTTCTTGTTTTCAAATTTATTTTTATTTTTATCAAACCAGGATGGAAATTCCCTAAAATTGTTACTATTAACCTTAATTGAACTAATAAATGAACCTATGCTACTCTCATAATGATTTCTTGTATCAATAACTATAACGTTTTTACAGTTTATTGTTTGTTCCCATTCTTCAGGAGATAAATATTTACCAGAAAATGAAGATGGTTGAACAGATTTTACCTATTGTAACAATTTCCTTTTTAATTTTAATTTTTAATCTTAAAAATACGTGAGAATGATAAAATTGTGATTTAAATTTAAACTTTCTATCAAAAACCGAGTTTACTATACTTACAGTTCTTTTAAAGTCCTCAGTTTTGACTGAAAAAGATCCATTAACTCCTTCATTACCGATTAAAAAAGAACCCTTTATATCCAAACAGTCTAATTTATTTTTTAACTTTATTTTTATTTCATCAATGTTATTAAGTTTTAAAAATTTATAAAAATTTGATACTATATATTCTTGATGCATGACGTTTTCTTTCAAAATCTCCTAAAGGCAATTGTAGCAATTGATCCAATATCATTAATTCCAATCTTTACGGCTATAACAACAACAATTAACCTTAGAGAAACTATAAAATTATCAGTTGTTGTTTTTATTATCACTTCATTTCTATTAACATTTTTTTGTATTTATGGAAATAATTTTCTTGTTTATATGGGTGTTTCTCTTGGGTCTTTTCAAATAGTCGGAGGCCTTTTTTTATTAATTATTTCTTATGAAATGGTACTAGAGAAGAGGGTGAAAAGAAAAAAGAATCTTACTACAAATTTGTCAGATGATTTTTCAATCGATAGTATTGCAGTTTTTCCTATTTCAATTCCTTTGATAGCAGGACCATCAGCAATAACTTTATCCGTACTAATATCAAAAAATTTTGATTACACACTACAAAGCTTTTATCTAAATGTGTCACCTTTAATCTTGACATTATTAGCAACATCAATAATTATCTTTTTATCAAAAATAATTGGTAATTTTTTTAATATGACAATACTAAATATTATACAAAGAATCTTTGGATTGATACTAGGTGCATTAGCAATTCAGTTCGTAATTAACGGAATTAAATTAGAGTTATGATAAAATCACCATGTGTTGAGAAATGTGAGATGAACCCTCATACAAAATTATGTGAAGGCTGTCTAAGAAACATTGAAGAAATTATAAAATTGGTCAAATTTTACCGATAATCAAAAAAACTATGTTCTGAAACTTATAGAAAAAAAGAAAAGATGCTTAGAAATTTATTATTATTGATGGGTTTGATTCTATTTTATCAAAAGCTTATGCTAATAATAATTGGTATGGAAAATGGGTTGCTACGGATGAGTGGCAATCCGAGTACAATGTCACAATTAAAAAAGATGGAATTGCTATTTCTGAATATGGAAACGGTGAGGAAGGTGAATGGAAAATAAAAGACGGAAATCTTGAAATCATATGGGAATCTGGAAGTACAGATTATTGGTTTAACGGTGTCATGGGTTTTCAAAGATTATTTAAAGATAAAAACAAAAGCTATACATCAGGAATAAGGAAGTTACTTAATAATCGTTAAAACTGGTTTTTTTAGATAATTGATAATATTTAAAAGACAACTAGATACCGCTAATGTTGTATTCTGATAAGTTAATACGTAAGTATTTTTTTTCTTTATTTTTTTAATTTGGAATGAAGAACCTTGTTTAATTGACCTATGTATTGAAAAAATAGCATACTCTTTGTTATAGCTGATTGAATAATCCTTCCATTCACCAATTGATATTTTTTTTGAATATAATTCCATTATTGTGTGTATCTCTCTTTTTTGGAAACCAACAAATTTTTTATTTTTTAATTTATTCATAAATATAAAAATTGAAATTTTAATTTGATAGAATATAAATATCTATAAATTATATGATATTTGGTAAAAAAAAATAGGTTAAAATGACTGACGAATTTATTAGAGAAGTAGACGAGGATTTAAAGGAGGAGAAGAGGCTCAAACTTTGGAAAAAATTTTTTCCATACGTTGTTAGTATTTCTCTTGGAATAGTTTTGTTTACTTCAGGTTTTGTCTTCTGGGAAGGTTACTCAAATGATCAGAGGCAAAAACTAGGCGATGATTTTACGGCTGCAGTTGTTTTGGCTGGTGAAGATGACTTAGATGCTTCGTTAATAGCATTAGATAGAATAGTTGATAAAGGTTCTGACGGCTATGTTACCATGGCAAAGATGAAAAAAGCCTCAATATTAATTGAACAAGGTAGAATTGATGAAGGCTTAGAAATATATAAAGATTTAGAAAAAAATGCAGTTGATCAGTCTTTTAGAGATATTGCTACAATATTATATGTTTTAAATTCACTAAATAATGAATCTAAAGATGATCTATTGAAAAAAATTATACCACTTGAAAATAGCGAAATTTGGAAATCGTCTGCCCTTGAATTAAAAGGTTATATCTATCTAAGGAATAATGAGATAGCCAAAGCAGTTGAGGCATTCGAGACTATTTCAAAACTTCCTTCAAAGCCCGGGGATTTGAGTCAAAGAGCTAAAAATTTAATTAACCTTTTAAAGGAAAAATAAGTTGATTATAAAAAATGCAATTTTTTCCATTTTAATATTTATTATTATGGGATGCTCATTTAATGAAATTACATCTATTTTCAAAGAAAAGGAAGTTAGACTTCCTGGAAAAAAGAGAAAACGTTTTTGATTTTAAAGATGATATTATTGTAAAAGCCAACAAAAAAATTCTTATTGATAAACCAGCAAGCAATTAATTCGTGGAGCCAACAGTTTCAGAATTCAAAAAACCACCTATTTCACTTCAAAAGCAAACCAGTCTTAAAACTTCAAAGAAAAATTTCGCTAGGAAATATTTTGTTTGATAAAATTAATCTGATTGTTCAACCTGTCAATCTGGGTGAGAATATCTTTTATGCAGATAAAGAGTTTAATATAATATCTAGAAATTATTTGAATGGAAAATTAAATTGGAAAGTAAATTTAGAAAGTGAAAAGAAGGAAAAATTTTATTTCTAGGTGGAATGAGTTTAGATGGAAACTCTTTAGTTGTGACATCTGGTCTTGGTAATATTTATTTAATCGATTCCAATACTGGAAAAAAGCAGTGGAAGAAGAATTTTTTAGTACAGTTTTCACGTCCTCCACTAATTTTCAAAAATAAAGTTTTTGCTGTTTCAGATGATAATCAAACATTCTGCCTAAACCTAAAAAATGGAGAAGTTATCTGGAATCACATTGGAAATCTTGAGGAAGTATCAATTATAGGTGGATCTAAACCTGCAGCAATTGACAATACAGTTGTACTCTCATACTCATCTGGTGAAATCTATGCACTAGACGAAAACGATGGATCCCTAATTTGGTTTGATAATGTTGGTTCAAGTAGTTACTTTTCAAGATCTGCTTTAAACGATATTCAGTCACCATTATCAATTGTTAAGGATAAAGTTTATAGTCCAACTTTCTCAGATAAGCTTCTAGTTTACGATATTAATGAAGGATCAAAACTTTGGGAGTTAAAGATTTCATCAATAAATCAGGTAATAATTTCTGGTGAAGCTCTATACATAATTGATACATTAGGGAAACTACTTTGTTTAGATAGTAAGACTGGAAAATTATTGTGGTCAGTTCAGTTAAAAACAAACTATGATGGAGAGGAAATTAGATGGTTTGGTCCACTTCTAACATCAAATAAGCTTTTAGTTGCCAACTCATTTGGAACAATACTTTCATTATCACCATTTACAGGCAAAACATTAAGTAAACTGAGCATGGATGAGGAGTTTATTTTAAGCCCTTTTCAAATTAAAAACGAGGTCTTGTTTATTACCAAGAAAGGTACAATTTTTATTTTAGGTTGAAATGTCAAATAAAGTAATAATAATTGGAAAGCCAAATGTTGGAAAATCTTCAATATTTAATGGGATTATAAATAAAAAAATGGCTTTAGTGGATGATTACCCTGGGCTTACTCGAGATCTAAGAAAAAAAAAAATTACTTTATGGGATAAAGAATTAGAGTTAATTGATTCACCAGGTTTAGTTTTATCTAAAAATGAATTTGAAAAAAATATCAATACCTCAACACTTTTAAATGCAAAGTTATCATGTTTAATTTTACTAGTATTTGATTCAAAAGATTACCTAACTTCTGAAGATCACAACATAATCAATTTAATAAGAAAACTAAATAAAAAAACTTTAATAGTTATTAATAAATGTGATGTAAAAAATTATAAAATGCACGATTTACAAGGTTTTGGGAAAAAAATTTTTATATCAGCTGCCCATAATTCAGGATTAGATGATCTAAAATGGGAAATTTATAATCTTCTTGGGAACAATAATGAGGTTAAAACTGAAGATAAGTGTATTTCAGTTGCAATAGTGGGTAAAATTAACACTGGTAAATCTACAATTTTTAACTTATTAAATAAAAAAGCTATTTCTCAAACAAGTGAAATACCATTTATGACTAGAGATACTGTTGAATCAGACATTGATATTAAAAACATAAAATTTAGAGCCTTTGATACAGCTGGTTTTTCAAAGGGTATTGAAAGTCGCTTGAAAGTTAATCAGATTTCTATTGAACAAACATTAAAAAAGATTCGTCTATCACAAGTTATTATAATTGTCTTAGACGTAAATAATTATTATGAGAAAATAAATTCAAAAATTATTGACCATGTTTTTAAAGAGAATAGATGTATTTTAATTTTAGTAAACAAAATTGATACACAGACATCTTTAAATGAAAGTGATATAACTGAACACATTTATTATTTGACTCCTCAAATAAAAGGTATTCCAATTTGTTTTGTATCTGCAAAAAAAAAATATAGGTTTTGAAACCTTTTATAAATCTTTATTATATCAACTAAAGTCATGGCAAAATAGAGTTCCAACAAATAATCTAAATACATGGCTCAGCACAGCTACTAACAAAACACCACACCCGATGTACAATGGAAATTTAGTTAAATTTAAATTTATAACTCAGGTTAATATTGCACCACCTAAATTCTTTATTTTTACAAATCATCCTAAATTTATAAGTAATTCATATAAAAGATTTTTAGCAAATAATTTAAAAAATCATTTCAATCTCACTGGGTTGCCAACCAAATTAGTATTTAAAAAATCTTCTAATCCATATGAAAAAAAGTAAATATTTTATTTCCCTAATGTTATTTCCATTTCATATATTCGCTGATGATATTGAGATTAATGTAATAATAGAAAATTGTAAATCTTGTCATGGTCAGAATTATGAAGGAAACAATTATATAAAATCTTTAAAAACACTTGAAAAAGAGGAATTTATTTCAAAAATGATTAAATACATAAATAGTAACAATGATCACGTTATGAGTAGAATATCAAAGGTGTTAAATAAGAAAGATATATTAAAAATGGCTGAAGAAAATTATGAAAAAATTGAATAATTATAGAAGAAATTTTTAAAAAACTCTAGCTATTTCATTAGTTCCTTACTCTTAAGTAGTATTTTTAAAATTAATATTTCACACGCAAAAAGTAAACTTAAGCCTAGAATTATTATTGTAGGCTTTGGTATTGGTGGGGCTACTTGTGTTAGTTATCTTCTAAAATTTTCAAAAAATTTTGACATTATTGTTATTGAAAAAAATGAGAGGATACAAACTTGCCCCATGTCAAATCTAGTCATTGCAGATATTATTCCTTACAGTTATATAAGCCATGATTTTGACTACATGAGGTTAAAAAATATAAAATTTTTAAATAGTTCGGTTAAAACAATTTATACATCAAAAAAATAATTGAAACTGAAGATAGTTCAAAAATTTATTATGATTATCTAATTTTATCACCTGGTATTAATTTCAAGAATGATATAGATGGGTATAATCATAAGGATAAATCAATTATTCCACATTGTTGGAATGGTACTAAAGATATATTTAAATTTAAAAAAGATTAAATGATCTAGAAAAAAAAAGTACTATAATCATTTCTGCACCTGACTATCCTTACAGATGCCCACCTGCTCCTTACGAGAGAGCAAGTCTGTTAGCTAATTTTTTGAAAAGAAAGAAAAAAAAATTTAAGATACTAATACTAGATTCAAAAGATTCATTTACTAAAAAAGAAATTTTTTTAAATGAATGGAGAAACTATCATAGAGAATCTATAGAGTGGATCTCCAAAAGTAAGGGGGGAAAGGTTACATACTTTAATAAAAAAGAAAATTATGTAAAAACCTCTAATGGATCAAAGTTTAAAGCAGATTTTATTAACATCATTCCTAATCAAAAAGCAGCTGATATTTTAACAATATCAAAACTTAATGGAAATAAGGATTGGTGTGAAGTGAACCCTATGACATTTGAACTTAAGAATTTTAGAAATATATTTGTAGTTGGTGACTCTATAGATGCTGGAGATATGCCTAAGTCAGCATTCTCAGCTAATAGTCAAGCAAAAATTTTAGCTTCTAATTTAGTTAACAGAATATATGAAAAGGATTTATTAAATCCCGTATTCTTGAATACTTGTTACAGTTTTTCTTCCTCAAAGAGGGCCTTTTCGATAACATCTTGGTATAAACTTAATAAAAAAAAAACTAGGATAGTATCTTTGGGTAGTAGTACAACCAAAGTTGATGCACTGTCTCATCAATATTTTGATGAAACACGTCAAGCCTATGGTTGGTATGAAAATTTAGTGAAAACATTATATGGTTAAATAGTTATATTTCTTATAATTTTTTTAATTGTTGTATCTATATCTTTTTTTTTGAAAGCATTTTTTCCCCTTAACAGGCTAGTCATCCCGATATTTAGCTGTTCGATTTCAATTAATGTAGTTTCCATACCAAGCTTTTTTTTTTCATCATTAAGTGTATTAACAAGAGAGCATAAACAACTCTTACTAAGCCAAAAGAATGATGGTATGCCTTACCTTTTTCAATTTTCTTATTTGTTAAAAAAATGACTTTTGTTTTTCTCTTTCCACCCATCATAGTGTTCAATTCTTTAATGATTCTCCAATAGCAACTAAAGTTTATTTCCATATGATCATTCCAATCTCTATGTGATAAATCTGTAATAGATTTTAGTCCATTAAACTTTCCTATTAGATTTATCATCACATCAATATGATTGAAGTGAGATGATACAGTTTTATAAAGTTCTAGGTAAAACTTTTCAGATAAAACATCTGAGCAAAATGATATTATATTTTTATTTCTACATGAGTTAGATCTAAACAATTCCTTTACTTTTTCATCAGATTTACCGTGTATAATTAATTTTGCACCAGTATTTGCTAGAGTGGTTGTTAAATATTGACCTATAAAACCTGTTGCACCAAAAATTATAATATTTTTTTGACTAAGATCATCCATAATTGTTATTTACTTTCAATTAACAAAGATAATTGAGATGAAAATACACCTGATTTTTGATCAACTAATTCCACTGGATAGTCACCACTAAAATAATGATCAGTGTATTCAGGTTTTTCTGAATTTCTTCCATTTTTATGTCCTAGAGCTTTATATACACCATCTAAAGAAATAAATTTGAGTGTATCAACCCCTATAAAATTTCTGATTTCTTCTAATGAATATTTAGATGCTAATAACTCTTCTTTATTCGGAGTATCAATTCCATAAAAACAAGGATACATTACAGGAGGACTTGCTATTCTCATATGAATTTTTTTTACTCCACAATTTTTTAACATCTCAACAATTTTTACAGATGTTGTTCCACGAACTATTGAATCATCAATCAATGCTATATTCTTATTCCTTAAAGAATTTAGATTTGGATTATGTTTTAGTTTAACGGATAGATCTCTAATTGTATTACTTTCTTGGATAAAGGTTCTACCAGTATAGTGATTTCTTATGATCCCTAGATCAAAATTTCTCCCAATTTTTTCTGCGTATCCAAGTGCAGAGGCATTTCCAGAATCTGGTATAGGTATAACAACATCAATTTTTTCTTTATCATCTAAATTTTCTTTGGCTAACTCATGACCAATCTTTTTTCTTACTTCATAAACATTCCTTCCATCTAGAATACTATCTGGTCGTGCAAAATATATATATTCAAATAAACATGGTCTAAGGTAAGATCTTGAAAAAGGTTTGATAGATTCTAATTTGTTATTTTTGATGATAACAATTTCTCCAGGTTCAACATCACGAATAAGTTTAGCACCAATTATATCTAAACCGCAGCTCTCTGAGCTAAATATATAGGAGTCATTTAATTTGCCTATTACTAAAGGACGTATACCAACTGGATCTCTTACAGCAATAAGTGAATCTTTAGACATTAGTAAAAGAGAATATGCACCTTTTATTGAATGTAGCGAATAGATAAGTCTGTCGATAAGGTCACCCTTTGATCTTGAAATTAGATGTAGAATAACTTCAGTATCTGATGTAGATTGAAATATTGCCCCATCCTTAATAAATTCCTCTCTTAAAAAATTTGTATTAGTTAAATTTCCATTATGAGCTATGGCTATACCACCAATATTAAGTTCTGAAAATAATGGTTGAACATTCTTAAGCGCTGATTCACCAGTTGTTCCATATCTATTATGGCCAATTGATAATTCACCTTTAAGATGACTAAATACTTTCTTGTCAGAAAAAACTTCAGATACTTGTCCCATACCTCTATGGGCAAAAAAGTTGATATTGTCTGTGGTGACGACACCTGTTGAATCTTGTCCTCTGTGTTGGAGCGCATGTAGACCTAGGAGCCACTAGCTGGGCTGCCTGTGAGTTTCTTGAAACACCAAAAATTGCACATTCATCTCTTGGTTTTTTATCTGAAAAAATTATTTTCATATCAATCTAAGTTATTATTAATTATATTCTCTAGGTATTTTTTATTTTTTTCATTATAAGAATTATCCATATCTTTTTCTCTAAATTTTAATTTTGAATCGATACTTTTTTTAAATAAAAAATTTGATTTTTGTTCAATTTCTTTTCTCAATTTTTTAGAATATTCGTTATCTACTTGCATGATATTAAAAATTTCTTTATTTGAAATTTTAATAATTGGGACTAATTTTGAATTTTCAATAAAAACAGGTTTCGAACCACTGTAAAAGTAGTCGAAACAAAAATAAATAAAACAAATTAACAAATAACCTCTCAATAAACCATAGAAAAAACCTAAGCTTCTATCTAAAAGGCCAGCAAAAGAATTTTTAATCAATGAAGAAACATTTTTAGTAAGATAAGAAAAAATTATAAGAAGAAGAATAAATGAGAAAACATATGAAATCACAGTAGATATTAGAAAATTATCCAGAAATTGATTTATTTGATTGGAAGCTAAGCCCCCATATAAATATGAAATACCAATAGAAAAGATCCATCCAGAGAGAGAAAGAATTTCTAATGAAAACCCGCGAATAAATGCAAAGAATGCAGAAATAAATATTAAAATTATGATTATTAGGTCAAGCATTTATAATTTCAAAGAACTCCATTTATAAAATTTTTTAAGTTTTTATTTTTAGCATCATATATTTTTTTTGCATCTCCATACCATTCTATTTTACCACTTTTTAAAAAGGCAACCTTTTCTCCATATTCATTTACACTTGTCATATCATGGGTGATAGTTACTGCTGTAATCTTTTTTTCTCAACAATTTTTTAATTAAAATATTGATTTGATTTGAGATGAGTGGGTCGAGCCCAGTTGTTGGTTCATCTAATATCAATATTTCTGGCTCTTTCAAAATTGCTCTTGCTAATCCAACTCTTTTTTGGTCACCAACAGAGATTTCTGAGGGAAATTTTTTTAAAATTTTTTTTGATAAATTGATCTCATTTAAAATTTCTGACAAATTAATATTTTTATCAGTAAACTTTAGGTTTTCCTCAACACTTAAACTATCCAATAACGCAGAATTTTGAAATAAAATTCCCAATTTAGATATATGTTCATTTAGAGACTTTGTTGTCATCTTCATAACATCCTTTGAATCATCAGTTAAAATCTTACCTTTTTCAAATTCTGTCAATCCAGTTATGCATCTTGCTAAAACTGACTTACCTGAGCCGGATTCACCAATAATTGATAAGGATTCAGACTCGTAAATATTTAGATCTAGATCTTTAAGAACAAATCTTTTTCAAAATTTTTTGATAATTTCTTAATTTCTATTTTCAGTTTTCTCATAACTTAAAAAAAAGCGAAGTTATTATATAATTCATTAATAAAATTAAGATTGAAGATGATACAACAGAATATGTAGTCGACTGTCCAACACCTTGTGCTCCCCCTTTAGTGTTAAATCCAAAGTAACAACCAATAAAGGTTATAATAAAACCAAAGACCGCAGCTTTTACAAGTCCAGAAAATATATCGATAAATTCCACAAAATTATACGTGTTTTGTAAATATACTGATGAGTTAAAATTTAGTAGATTTACACAAATTAAATATCCTCCTAATACACCAATTATATCGCCAATTAGAACAAGAAATGGAAGTGATATAATACCAGCAATTACCCTTGGTGATACAAGGTATGAAAAGGATTTGTTGACAAAGTTTTAAGTGCATCGATTTGTTCAGTTACTTTCATAGTTCCTATTTCCGCTGCAATAGCAGCACCAGCTCGACCTGCAACCATTAATCCAGCTAATACAGGTGCAAGTTCTCTTGTAATTGATAACACTACTACGTTAGGAATAGCACTTTCTGCAGAAAACCTTGAAAAACCTGTATATGATTGTAAAGCTAATACCATACCAGTAAAAATTGCTGTTAGACCTACAACAGGTAAGGAATTAAAGCCAATTTTAACAATTTGATTAAGGAAGAGCCTAAAATAAAATTTATCAGTTAATAAATTTTTAATAAACAAAAAAAAAGAAAAAGAAAACGTCTCCTATATCATAAAAGAAATTGAAAACATAACTGCCTATTTTCCTAAAAACTTTTTGAAACACTAAAAGATTAAACTTCATGTTTAACCAATATATTGTTTTTTGGCTCTACTACAAATATTTATTAAAATTTCATAAGGTATGGTCTGTGACTTTCTAGAGATTTCTTTGACATTTATATTTTCCCCAATAAATTCAACCCAATCTCCAACCTTAATTTGACCAACACCTAACTTTGAAATATCAACTATTGTATAGTCCATTGAAATTGAACCTATAATAGAAAGTCTTTTCTTAAAAAAAACTTCGGCTTTATTACTAAGTAGTCTAGGATAACCATCAGCGTAACCTAAACCCAAGATAGCAATCCTTTTAAATTCTGTTGATTTAAAAGTAGAATTATATCCAAAGTGATTTAAATTTTCTTCAGCTTTCGCAATTTGTAAAACTCTTGCATATAAGGCAAAAGATTGTTTGAATTTGTTTGATGTAACTCCAAAAATATTTCCACCTGAACGTACCATGTCATAATTCATTGATTTATCATTAATGATGGCGTTTGAGTTAGAAATACTTAAAATCGCATATGGAAAATTTTTAGTTATTTCATCAAACTTTTTTTTTTGTTCTTTATTTAATATTGTTTTTTCGTCTGAGGCAATTAGGTGGCTCATTACACATTTAACTTTTATATCATTTTGTTTGCAAATATGCTTAATTTTTATTAATTCATTGTTTCTGATTCCAAGCCTATTTATTCCTGTATCAAAATGTAAAGATATCTTAATACAATCACTATGATTTTTTTTAATTTAATAAGTTTTTCTAATTCTTCTAAAGAATTAATAACAGGGATAATATTCTTATCCAAAACCTCCTTTATTTCTTCATAATTAATATTTACTAAACCATTAAGTAAATAAATATCAGAATTTTTACATATTTTCCTTAAATGTAGTGTCTCTTTATTGAATTTAAAAAATGAGTTACAACCTATCTCAATAAGTTTGGCGGCTATATTTGAAAGTCCAAGACCATATGCATTTGATTTCAAGACAGCACTAACGGTGGAGGTTTTGAGAGATATTTTTTTGAATTTTTTTATAATTTGAACTAATTGTGTTTAGATCTATCTTTAGCAAACAATTTTCATTAATAATAAAGTTTTTTGTGTCCATTTTTTTTGACTAAAACGATGTTTCTGCTAAATCAGAAAACTTAGTAATAGTGGGGTTGAAATGAAGTCTTACTTTTGAGATTGGCCCATGTCTATTTTTAGCAATTATTGCTTCTGCAACATTATGAACTTTTTCCATTTTACTAGTCCATACTTCATGTTTATCTGTTCCTTCCGCGGGTTCTGTTCTTGCAAGGTAATACTCTTCTCTATAAAGAAATACAACTAAATCTGCATCTTGTTCTATTGAACCAGATTCTCTTAAATCAGCTAATTGGGGCCTCTTTTCTTCTCTATCTTCAACTTTTCTAGATAATTGTGATAATGCTACTACAGGAATATTCAATTCTTTTGCTATGGCTTTTAACCCTCTGGTAATCTCTGATATTTCTTGTACTCTACTATCATTATATCGACTATCACTTGATACAAGCTGAAGATAATCAAGTACGATTAGATCTAGTCCATGTTTTCTTTTCATTCTTCTAGCTCTAGTTCTAATAGAAGAAATGGTAAGTGCTGGAGTATCATCAATAAATAAGTTTAGGTCTTTAAGATTTTCACTACCTTTAATTAACTTATTGAAATCATTTTTTGATAAATTTCCTGTCCTTATATTTTCTGATGATAGCCCTGCAATCTCTGATATAATTCTAGTTGCCAGTTGTTCAGAGGACATTTCTAGTGAAAAAAAAATGACATTTTTTTCTTTTTTTTTATCTTTTTAAATCTTTAGTAATGTTGTAGGCAAGATTAGTTGCAAATGCTGTTTTTCCCATGGAAGGCCTACCTGCAACAATTATTAAGTCAGATTTATGTAAACCTCCAATCTTTTTATCAAAGTCAGTAAGACCAGTTCTTAAACCAATAACCTCCTCACTTTTCTTAAAAGCTTTTTCAGCATAATCCATTGTATTTATTAAAATATCTTCGAATGTTCTTGGACCTTTTGAGATATCATCATCATTCGATAATTCAAAAAGTTCTTTCTCTGTTTGTTCTATGATTTTAAGAGCTTTATCTTCGTTATTTATATTGTAGCAATCATTAATGAGTTCTGTACCAACATTGATTAACTTTCTTCTTATGAATAAATCATAAATAAGTTCACCATATTGTTTTGCGTTAACAATACTTAGACTATTTTCACAAAGTTTTAGTAAATAATTTAATCCACCATTTTTCTTGAAATCCTCATCATTTTCTAAAAATATTTTAAGAGTATTAATATCTGCTATTTGATCATTAGAAATTATTCTTTTTAATGCTTCAAATATTATTTTGTTTATTTTAGTTGAGAAAAAGTCAGATTTTAAAAAGTTTTCAATTTTTTCGAATGCTAAGTTATTCGAGATAATTGCTCCTAATAAAGCTTGTTCTGCTCCAAGGTTCATGGGAACATCTCTTGAAAGACTCAAATTTTTTGATGTATTTACGGTGACGATTTTGTTGTTAGGATTTTGATTGGACATTATTAAATTATATTGCCATAAAAATTAAAAGCACTATTTTTCTGATTGTTAATTAAGTGGATAACGTGTAAAACTTTAAAAATTTCTATAATAAAGTGTTGTTAAATAAAATATGTAGGATGCTAAAAAATAATTGATATTTTCTTGTTTATGGTAATTTTTTTTAGCAAACATATTGAAAATATAAAGATTATGATAGTTAAAATTAACACATCAGTTTTTAAAATATAGAAATTATAATCAAAAAATTTAAATAATGAGGATACTCCTAGTATAAATAATAAGTTATAAATATTTGAGCCAATAATATTACCAAAAATTATTTGATTATTACCTCGTTTTGCCGCTGATATCGAAGTTACTAATTCAGGGAGTGATGTACCAATGGCAACAAGAGATAATCCAATGAAAGAATCAGGTATTTTGAGTTCTTTAGATATATATACAGCAGAATTAACTGCTAGATCAACACCAAATAGAGTTAAAGATATAGAGATCATAAGAATCGGTAGACTAAAAAAAATAGGTTTTTTAAAAGTAAAATTTGAAAAATAATCCATTTCATCCGTGGTGTTAATCTGCTTTTTATCTTTTGAAAACTTAAGGCTGAAAATAATATAAAATAAAAAAAATATGATAAATAAAATTCCAAATTTCTTATCAAATATTGAAAAATTGAATATTAAGAAAAATATTATATGCATGCTTAAGTGAAAAAAAATATCAAAAGATGCTAAACTCTTTATTTTTATGTTATTAATAAAGCCTAGAGTTGGAAAATACTAATAGGACATTTGCTATATTAGACCCTAATATATTACCAACAGACAAATTGGCAGAATTGCTCAATACAGCTTCAATAGAAACCAAAAGTTCTGGAATAGACGTACCAAATCCTATTATTACAAGTCCTACAAAAAAGTCTGAAACCTTTAACTTTCGTCCTAAACCAACCGAAGATGAAATTAGAATGTCTGCACCTTTTATTGCGAGGAATAGACCTAATATTAGTTTAAGTATTTCTAGGGGCATTTAGGCAATTTTCATTGCTGTGGATCACTATCTTCTTTTATAATCTGAGTTGAACTATTTTTATCACCACTATCTTTAGTGCTTATCTTCTGAGATTCTTTTTTATTTTCAATACCTTCGGGTTCGGGTGTAGCAGTTTTTTTATCAAGCTCATTTTTTTCACTTTGTTTAGATTCTTTCGGTTTGTTCAATTCATCTTTTTGTTTGATCGCATTTTCTTCTGAGGTAGCTACGTTAATTTTTAGGGTGCATGTAACCTCTGCATGGAGTTTTATATTAATATCGTAGATACCTATTTTTTTTATTGCAGTATAGAGATTTATACTTGAAGGCTTAATATCAACTTTTTGTTCTGCAAAGTAATTGGAAATATCTTTCGGAGATACAGATCCATAGAGTTGACCATTATCACTTGCATTTCTTATAAAAATAATATCTTTATTTTCAATTTTCTTTAAGACTAAATTTGCTTCATCAACTGCTTTCTTACTCTTTTCTAATAGATCACTTTTAATTTTGGCAAAATAGTCTTTATTGCTATCATTTGCTCTAAGTGCTTTTTTTTGAGGAATTAAAAAATTTCTTGCAAACCCGTCTTTAACCTTAACGACGTCTCCGATCTTTCCTAGTCTATCGAATGTTTCTAATAAAATGACTTCCATATTTAAATCCTAAATAATATTTTTTAATATTCTTATATAATCCAATCAAAAATATAATTAGTAACAGAACATACCCTAAAAATATAAAAAGTAAAAATATTATTAAAAATTTTACAGACGAGCTAATTTCAAATTTTTCAAAATATGTTTGAAGGTTTTGGTAGCCTTCAACTATATAACCTGAACTTAGAAAGATGAGTATATTTGTAGATAATATTTCAATTCCTTCGAAATTAAGGAATTTGAGAATAATAAAAATAAAAATATATAGGTATAGAGTTTTTCGAGAGAAATTTTTTTTAAAAGAGAAAGAATAATTTTGTATAAACTTTAACGACTTACAAATCATTGTTGCTAATCTGTAATTTATAATGAATAAGGAAACTATAACTAAAAAATTTACTGAAGGTAAAATATTGACTATAATTAATGATATTTCTGAAAAGTATCTCCAGAGTAATATAATGATTCTGGATTAAATTTTTTAAGTATCTCTGACAAACTCTCTATAATAGCTGAGTGATCAAGATTCCTATAATAAAATACAATAAATACGCTTAAAACAAAACTTAAAATTAGAATTAATCTCGAGAAAATAATTCCATTCATATTATTTTCATTTTTTTTAAGATGGTTTAAAAATGTGAAACTTAATGAGATAAGTGAGACGAAAGAAAGAAAAATTAAATCTTTATAATTAATAAATTCAAAGATACTTAGATTTTTTATAAGCGTGAGAATTATTGCAGATAAAGCAAAGCAAAAAATAATTTGTCTTTGGCTAAGAATAATACATAAAAATAGAATTGGAAGATGTGAAAAAAAAAAAAAGAATTGTGTTGATGATCTTAAAAGAATGATCTCAGTTAAAATAAAAAAGGAGTGACGAATATAAAACTACGCTAATTTGAGTTGTTATTTTCTTTCGAAAACTTCATTGTCTTGAAACGTACGGCAACAGTGCTAAAAATCTTGCCCTTTTGATTGCTGCAGATAACTCCTTTTGTTGTTTAGTGGAAACTTGTGTAACTCTACTTGGAAGAATTTTACCCTTTTCAGTCATATATCTTCGGAGTAGATTAATATTTTTATAATCAACAATTGGTGCGTCTTTACCTGAGAGTGGGCAACTCTTAGTAAAAAAAATAATTTAGAAGAAGTGTTGTCGAATACCTTATTTCTCATTTGTTAGCTCCATTTATTATTTCTTTTCAATCAAAAGAGATTGCTATTTGCTTACAGATTTAATTTTTAAATTAAAGAATCTAATAAAATTTATATCTTGTCTTACCTTAGTATCAAACTCCTTAAAAATTTTAGGATCACACTCACAATTAATCATGTAGTAGTATCCCTTGGAATTTTTTTATTTTGTATGCTAGATCGCGAAGTCCCCAAAATTCTGTTTTAAGGATTTTACCTCCAGTATCTTTAATCTTTTTATCAAATCATCATAATAGTCATCTGCAGATTTTTTAGATAATTGACCACTTATAATAAAAACATTCTCGTATAACATTTTAATCCTTTCGGTTAAACTTTTAAAGTTTAGCTATTTTTAAATAGCAAGGTTTTGAAATTAGGTTTATAACATTATTAAATAACTTTTAAAGAGATAATTTATAAAAATGAATAACTTTAACCTCATTTTTCCAGGACAGGGTTCACAGACAGTAGGAATGGGATTAGACCTTTACCAAAACCATAAAAAAGCAAAAGAAGTTTTTGATGAAGTTGATGATACGTTGAACTTCAAACTTTCTAAAATAATTTTTGAGGGTCCGAATGAATTGTTGAAGTTAACAGAAAATACACAACCCGCAATAATGGCAACAAGTCTTGCTGTAGTAAAAGTAATTGAAGACGAACTTAAAAAGGATATTACATCATTCTCTGAAATTGTTTTAGGACATTCGTTGGGAGAGTATTCTGCATTATGTTCTATAAATTCACTTACTATAAGTGAGACTGCTAAGATTTTACAACAAAGAGGAAGAGCCATGCAGCAATCGGTGGGAGGTATAGAGACAAAAATGGTAGCCAGTATTGGCTTGGATATTGTAAATCTAGAAAATGAACTTAAAAAATTTATAATAAAGGAGAATGAGGTTTGTGAAATAGCAAATGATAATTGTCCAGGTCAAATCATTTTATCGGGTACAAGAAATGCAATAGAAGACTTTTCAGAAGTACTAAAAAAAAATGGAGCAAGATCTGTTATTGATTTAAATGTTAGTGCACCTTTTCACTGTAGCTTAATGAATGAAGCATCAAAAATAATGGAGGAAGTTTTAGAAGATACTGATTTTAAGAATTTAGAAACAAAATTTATCAGTAATGTTACTGCAAAAATTGAAACTGATATTAAGAAAATTAAAGGTTTACTTATTGAACAGATTTCAAGTAGGGTTAGGTGGAGAGAAAGTATTCTAATTGCAGAGAAAATGGGTTCGAAAACTTTCCTTGAGATTGGAAATGGTAAGGTTTTATCTGGTATGAACAAAAGAATTTCTAAAAATATATCAACACAAAATCTTTTTGATATGAAAAGTATTGAGCAATTTATTAATTTAAATAAGAATATATTATGAAAAAAGCTTTGATCACAGGAGCAACAGGAGGAATTGGTTTGGAAATTTGCAAATTTCTAGGTAATGATCACGAAATTTATATTTTGGGAAGAAATGAAGAAAAGTTGAAGAATTTATCCAATAAATTTTCATTTATAAAAGAGTACTTTGTTTGCGATATTAGTGAAAGTAAAAGTTTAGGCGAATTTTTTTGAAAAAATTTCAATGAAGAATTTACAAATTGATGTTTTAGTAAATAATGCGGGTGTAACTGATGACAGCCTTTTCTTAAGAATGGATTTAAAAAATGGAATAAAGTTATAAACACTAATTTAAACTCAAATTTTATGATTAGTAATTTTTTTCCAAACAAATGATAAAAAAAAAATGGGGTAGAATAGTTAATATAACATCAGTGGTTGGGCATACTGGAAATGCTGGTCAATCAAACTATACTGCCTCTAAAGCAGGCGTAATTGGTATGACAAAATCTATAGCAATTGAGCTTGCTAAAAGAAATATTACTGTGAATTCAATTTCACCTGGTTTTATAGATACTGAAATGACTGCATCTTTAAGTGACGAACAAAAAGATTTAATAAAAAATAAAATTCCACTTGCTAGAATTGGAAGGCCAGAGGACGTAGCTTATTGTGTGAAATTTTTAGTATCCGATCAAGCAAACTATATTACAGGCCAAACTATTCATGTTAATGGAGGGCTCGCAATGTTATAATATAATTGATTTAAAAGAAAAATTATTTATTAATAAAAGATATTAATTAATGTAAGGATGGTAGTATGAGTGATATATCAGAAAGAGTTAAAAAAATTGTAGTTGAACATCTAGGTGTTGAATCAGACAAAGTAGTAGATTCAGCAAGTTTTGTTGATGATTTAGGAGCAGATAGTTTAGATACTGTTGAGTTAGTTATGGCGTTTGAGGAGGAATTTAATATCGAGATTCCAGATGATATGGCAGAAAAAATTACTACCATTAAAGACGCAATAGATCATATCCAAAATTCTCAAAACTAACCTATGAGAAGGGTGGTAGTTACAGGTATCGGTATGTGTACACCACTTGGTTATGGTTGGAAACATTGTTGGAATAAACTAATCGAAGGAAAGTCTGGGATTAGACAGTTATCAGGTTTTGAAATTAGTGATTTACCTTCAAAAGTTGGTGGACAGCTTCCGATGGAAGGAGATAAAACACTTTTTTCAGAAAATATAATAGAAGTTAAAGACAGAAAAAAGATAGAGCCATTTATTGAATATGCACTAATTGCGGCGAGTGAAGCTTTAAAAGATTCAGGCTGGAAATCAGAAAGTGATGAAGATTCATATAAAACTGGCGTTATGATTGGCTCAGGAATTGGAGGATTAGATGGCATAAGGAAAAGTGCAATAAATTTAGATAGAAGTCCTCGAAAGATTTCTCCATTTTTTATTCCTTCATGTTTGATAAATCTAGCAAGTGGACACGTATCTATAAAATATAATTTTAAAGGCCCAAACCACTCTGTTGTTACAGCTTGTTCTTCAGGAGCGCATGCAATCGGAGACTCTTTTAGACTTATTTCTGATGGAACAGCTGATGTAATGGTAGCAGGTGGAACAGAGGCTGCATGTACTAGATTTGGGATTGCTGGTTTTTGTGCAATGAGAGCACTATCGACTAAATATAATCATAACCCAAGCATTGCGTCTCGTCCTTGGGATATTGATAGAGATGGCTTTGTACTTTCCGAAGGTTCTGGGATATTAGTTCTTGAAGAATATGAACATGCAGTAAAAAGGTCAGCAAATATTTATGCAGAAATAATTGGTTATGGTTTGTCTGGTGATGCATCGCATCCAACAGCACCTGCATCGGAGGGAAATGGAGCATTTAGAGCTATGAAAATGGCTATCGATAAAGCAAATATTTCTTCGCAAGATATTGATTATATAAATGCTCATGGCACATCAACGCCCTTAGGAGACGAGATTGAATTTGCGGCAGTAAAAAAGTTATTTTCAGAAAACACTAATCTTTTCATGTCTTCAACAAAATCATCGACTGGTCATCTACTTGGAGCATCGGGTTCAATAGAAGCTATATTTTCAATTTTATCACTTAAAAACGATGAAATACCTCCAACACTCAATCTAGATAATATTTCGGAAAGCTGTTCGGGGATAAATTTAGTACCACATGAAAGTATAAAAGAAAAAGTTAATCTCTCATTATCAAATTCTTTTGGTTTTGGAGGGAACAAATGTATCGCTTATTTTTAAGAAAATTTAACAGTAGTGTTAAATTATCTTATATTTGTTCTTGTTCTAGTTATAAATATTTTTTTGAGTTATTCTTTAAAGATTATGAATTAAAAATAATAAAAAATTATTATCGAGCAGGGAATGAGTCTTTCGGATGTGAGCAACTTACTAAAAATAATAATATAATAAAAAGTAAATTAGCTTTTAAAATTTGATTAAAGTTAATTTTGTTGAAACAAAAATTAAATTTGGCGAATATCAGTTTGAAAATGGAGTGTCAGTAAATAAAATTGTTAAAAAATTAAAAAAAGGAGATTTTTTCTTCAGAAAATTTACAATAGTTGAGGGTAGTACTAAGTTTGATTTATTAGAAAAAATTAGAAGGATTTATCCTGATCAAAAAATTGAACTAAATGAACTGAGCGATTTTTTTGTAGCAGATACTTATTATTACAATATAGCAGAAAGTGCTAATGAACTAATTGAAAATATATCAAAAAGTAGTTCTGAAATCTTAAATAAATTATGGAGCCAAAGAGATGAAGAGCTGCTTCTTAAAAACATTGAAGAAGTGTTTATATTATCATCAATAATTGAAAAAGAAACATCATTGGATTATGAAAAAAAGGAAGTTGCTGGTGTTTTTTATAATAGATTAAAAAAGGGAATGCGATTACAGTCTGACCCAACTGTTATATTTTCAATAACAAAGGGAAAAAAAAAATTTAATAGAAAGTTACTGAGAAAGGACTTGAAGTATAAATCACCTTTTAATACTTATTTAAATAAAGGATTACCACCTTTACCCATTTGTTTTCCTGGAATAAAATCAATTGAGGCAACTCTCAATCCAGATCAAAATGAATATTTTTATTTTGTAGCAGACCCTAAAATTAATGGACACATCTTTTCTAAGCATTATCATCAACATTTAAAAACTATAAAAAAGATAAAAGAATATAAAATTAATGACTAAAAAAAAAGACAGAAAAGGTTTAATGTTAGTTTTATCTTCTCCTTCTGGTGCAGGTAAAACTTCGATCTGCAAAAAACTCCTAGAAGTAGAAAATGATCTGGTAATGTCTATATCTTACACAACAAGAAAAAAAAGGAAAAGTGAAACAAATGGAATTGACTACTATTTTGTTTCGGATAAAGAGTTCGAAAAGTTCAAGAATAATGATTTTTTTATTGAATACGCAAAGGTGTTTGATAATTGGTATGGGACTCCAAAAAAAATTGTAAAAGATCACATGCAAAATGGAGTGGATGTAGTATTCGATATAGATTGGCAAGGTGCACAAAAATTATATAATTTTTCAAGTGCTGATGTGGTATCAATTTTTATTCTTCCACCTACTAATCATGAATTATCTAACAGATTGAAAAATAGAGCTGAGGATAGTGACGATACGGTTTCACTGAGAATGAGTAAGGCAAAGTCTGAGATAAGTCATTGGATAGAATATGATTATGTTTTAATAAATGAGAATCTAGATGAATGCGTTAAAGAAGTATGCACTATATTGCATGCAGAAAGAAAAAAAAAGTCTCGTCAAAATTTTTTATTCGAGATGGTTGGAAAGTTATTAGAATAATAATTTAGAAATCATCAAATAATTTTCTATGCTTATATCTTGAGGTCTTAGGTTTAGATCTACACCACTATTAATAATTTTTTGAAGGTTTGAATGACTAATTTTATTAAGATTGTTTTTTAGCTTTTTTCGACGTTGAGCAAAGCAAATTTTCAATAGTTCATCGATATTTTCATAATTAAAATTAAGATTAGATTTCGGACTTAATTCTATTATTGACGAATCAACTTTGGGTTTAGGATAAAAATTTTCAGGTGACACATCAAAAATTTTTTTCACACTTGAATGTAGTTGAACAAGTACGCTAGTTCTCCCATAAAATTTTGTTGATACTTTTGCTGATAGTCTGTCCGCAACTTCTCTTTGGACCATAATAATAATTGACTCAAATTTTTTGATATATCTTAACCATTTAATCACAAGTGTTGTTGCTATATAGTAGGGAAGGTTTGCAACTAAAAATATCTTTTGATCTTTAATTTTAGAATACTCAAATGTAAGTGCGTCTTGGAATATAATTTCAAGAATTTCTGGATATTTTTTTGAATATTAATTAAAAAGGTTTGAGTTCTTCATCCTTTTCAATTGCTAAAAGTTTTTTAGGTTTTTTTTTAATAAGTATTCTGTAAGTGCTCCTTACCAGGACCGATTTCTAAAATTGATTTATTTTCAAAATTTTTTAACTCCGAAATCTTTTTCAGTAAATCTTTATTTTTTAGAAAATTCTGTCCCAACCTTTTCTTTGGATAAAAATTATACATTTTTTTTTATAAATTTTAGTGCTGCGCATAAACTTTCAGAATTAGCACAATTTTTATCAGCAATATCAAAAGCTGGACCATGATCTGGTGATACTCTTAAAAATGGGAGTCCACCTGTAATATTTATTGAATGTTTGAAGTCAAGCAACTTAATGGGAATAAGCCCTTGGTCGTGATAAAAACATATAATACCGTGAAAGTTTTTTCTTATATCTTTTGAAAAACATGAATCGCCACTTAACGGCCCATAAACATTAATTTTGTGTTTCAATCTTTTTAATACAGGTTTGATAAGTGTGATTTCTTCACGCCCAATAAGACCACCTTCTCCGGCATGAGGATTTACAGAGGCTATTGCAATTTTGGGATTTTTAATTCGCCAAAATTTTTTGAGTGATAAATTGAAAAGATTAATCTTTTCCTCAATTAATTTTTTATTAACATTTATTAAACAGTCTTTTAAAGGTAAATGTGTTGTTATCAATCCAACTATTAAATTTGTACCTTTATCTTCAGGTTTTGTAGTTGATAAGATCATGATTTCATTAGTTTTTTTTAAATTATTTTTTGAAGCCAAGCTTGATAAATATTCAGTTTGTCCACAAAAATTGAAACCATTCTTTTTTAAACTTTTTTGCATACAGGTAATGTTACTAAGCCTGAAACGTCTCCTTTTTAAATAAGTCATAACTACTATTTATAGACTTTAATACATATTGCGAATTTTTGTAATTAGGTTTTCCTAATTTAAATTTGAGGTTTATTTTCATATCAAGAACTGGCAAGTATTCGTCAAAATATTGTTTAGCTTCTTTTGCCTTCGATATTTTCACTAATTTTGCCTTTAAATTAAATTTTTTATTTATAAAATCAATTTTTCTGAAATCATCTAGAAGAAAAAAGGTAGGAAGACCTAGGGTTTTTCTCTTGATCCATGATTTGATAGCAATTTCTGTGGCTATTCCAGATGGTTCTCCCATAGTTAAAACGATTGGTTTTTTTTTTCATTCTGTAAAAATTTAACATTTATATTTTTCTTAGATTGGTCAAGTATGTATTAGAAAGTTGATTAAATTTTTCAGAAAATATCTTTGTTTCTATCTTTTCTCGATTGACAGTCTGATTTTCTTTATCAAATTTATCACATACAAGTAGTATGTTATTTTCACCTGATATTTCAATTATGTCTGTAAAAATCCAATATCTGTTTTTTTAAGTTCATCATGAAATATTTCTAAAAGTTCATTAGCCTTGATATTTTCTATTGATACAAAGAAATATTTTCAAGGTTAAAATCATCCTCGTTAGATTCACAGGTTATATTTTTTGATTTTAATTCATTTAAATCTCTGTTAAATGAAGAAAATTTTATGAATGAATATGTAAATGCTTCAAGACCGAAAATTCTTTTTTCATTCAATTTTATAATTTTATAACCATTTTTAGTTTTTATATCAGATTTGATTTCTCCAACATCTAATTTATTTAACACATTTCTTAAATCGTCATCTAAGTTATCTACCAATACCCATCTATTTTTTCAGGATTTGTTGTTGAAATATTTTCATCAAATTTTTTTGCTACTAAGTCAAATGATGATGTTGATTCTAATAAAGATAACGCGTTATTCATCCTTTTTTTTGTATTTTCCCAATCATTTTCTTTAATATTTTTAAATAGAATTTCAGAGTAATTGTACTCAACTTTTCCAATTTTATTCATAAGGTTATTTGCAAGTGTGTCAACTTCACTTTTATTAATTGTAATTTTTGAGGAAAATTTCTGTCGTGTAAACTTTTTCCACATTAGTTCAGCACTTAGTTGTTCTTTAATCACATCAATATCAATATTTTCTTGTTCTAAAAAGTTTTTAAATTTTTCATACTCATCTACTGGAAAGTCATACATTTTTGATATAATGTCTTTTAATTCTTCTTCAGTTATTTCAACATTAAATTTTTGGATTCTATTTTTTTATTTTTTCTAAAATTAACAATTCAAGAACTCTATCTCTTACAGAATCTCTATTTTTAATATTATCTTCAAGATTTAATGCCTTTAAAACTAGTTTTATTCTTTCAGACAGATCATAAGTTGTTATTGCTTCTGAATCTACAGAGACAATCAAACCTTCAAATTTTTCATCAGAAAGTAATTTTGTTTCTAATAAAAGAATAAATAAGATTACAAGAATAAAATACCTATATATCACCTTCCATAATCTCCTTTAGACTGAATAAAAATAAAAAACTATTGGATGTTGGATCTTCTGGATTATGAGTATATTGACGTTTCCAGGAAAAAGATAAACCCACACATTCGTCTTCATATTTTATTTTTGTGTTAATATTATGGTACTTAATCTCATCCTTTTTATCAAATGTTGTTGAAGAGGTAAAGGACCAGAATTCACTAATTTGGTGATTGTACGAAATAGAATATTGATTTTTACCCTCAATTTCGGTTGCACCAGTTTCGTCTAATATTAATGGAGAATGAATGTTATTTATGGATAATTGATTTTTATTAACTTTAAATTTTAAACTAGAATATGCATTCTTTAATGAGAATTTTTTTTGGTCTAGAGAGAAAGTTGACGAAATTCTAACAATCTTTGATGGTTTAATTTTTATATTTCCTACAAAATCAGAAAATTTTTCAGAAATACCAGAATTTTCCTGCATATATTTTTGTCTTTGCATCTGGTAACTTTGAGCAACAGATATTTCGCTTACAAAATATTATTTGTTGATTTTTTTAAATTTAATTCCATAGTCAACCCTTGACTGAGAGTCAAATCTATCAAATCCAGATAATCTATTAATATTAAAAATATCAAAGTAATCTAATTCAAAATTATTAATATTATTTTCATCTGGTATATACCTATTAAATGCTTTTTTATTTGACTTAATAAACATTACATTGGGCTCAATTATAGTTACGTACTTTTTACTACTTTTAAAGTAGGGTTTATTTAGTTTGAGAGAGAATACCGGGTAAGCATTTATTCTATTTTTACTGTATTCAAACCTACCATTTCCTGGGTTGTCGTATTTATTAATATTATAAAACCCAGCATTAAGATGAACACCTACTTCAGCAGCTGTACCATCAGTTAAGATAGTAGGATATAACAGATTCTGATTAATGAAAAACTTATTAGTTTCCAACCCTTTTGTCCTATGAAGACTAACAAACTCCCCCTTTGTATTAAGGTTAATTTTATTCATTGCGCTTGCAGAGTTTAAATCAAACTTTAAAAGGGGAAATATTTTCGGTTTATTTGCTCTAGTAATATTCGCTCTTAAATCCTGCATTGCATAGGATTCTAAAGAATAAAAATTCCTATTACGATGAGTTGCCAATTTAAAAGAAGTCTCGAGAATATCAGTATTTTTATATCTATAAGTATTAAGATAGTTTCTATCTGTTACTCTTTGGAGTTTTAAATCAAGATATGTATTTTCGCTGATATCAAATTTTGAATGAGATCTAATGTGGCCTCTTTTTTTGTCTTCTTTTGTAATATTAACTTTTTGATTTTCTATAGTTCCACTAAAATCAGTAATAATTTCACCATTTCTAAAATTTTTTCTATGCTCTATATAAAGTGCTGGATTTTTTTTTTGCGAAAATTTTGGTTGAATTGTAACATCTTGATAATCACTAATCGGAATATAGTATGGAATGTCAGCTGAAAAACCAAAATAATAATTTTGTTTATAACTAGGTGCAATAAATCCTGCTTTTCTTTTAACAAGAGGAGATGCAACTGAAAAGTATGGAAGATAAAAAATACTTTTACCTTTAACGTCTAAATATGAATCGTAGAACCTAACCGTCTGTTCTTTTTTATCATGAATGATTTTTTTTGCTTTAACTTGAACAAGTGGACTTTCAAATTTATCTGACCCCTCTTTTTTACAAATATCACAAGCGGTAAAAACTCCATTATCTAACTTTTCCCAATATTGATTTCTTCTTTCTAATTTCTTTGCAGCGATCCTAATATAATTTTTCTTAACTAAGTTTTCTGAGGTTGGAATATATAAGTACTTATCTTGAATTATAGCGTTATCAAGAGTTTTATCAGCAACTATTTTTTTTGCTCTTAAAAAAGTACCATCATTTTTATTATAGATTTTAACGTTATCACTTGCAGAAATAACATTGGAATCATTATTCAAAAAAACTTTATCTGCATTTAATTTAAAAAATTTATCTATAATCTCGACATTTCCTGTCGCGTAGATTCTTGTACTATTTTTATCATATGTGAATTGATCAGCTTTAATTTCTATTTCATCATTTGAGAAGGTATTATTGAAAAAAAGAAGCAAGATTAGAAAAATTATTTTATCCATCTTCAATATGAATCAATGCGCTAATTAAAAATAAATTGAAAATAATTGGTGCTGCCCAGACCGAAAAAAAAACATTTAAATTTCCTGTTTGACCAAGTGTTTTGACTATATCACCAGTAAAATGAAAAATAACTCCAATTATTAAACCAATAACAACCATTAAAAAGTTCTTCTTTATTCTATTTTTTTTTATGGATAGTAAACAACCAAGTAATACCATAGATAAAAGTATCAAGGGATAAGAATATAAATAGTTCTTATAAACAACATGTTTTCTAACTGAAAATCCAGATTTTTCCAAATTTTTAATATAATCGTCTAATTCCCAAAACCAATTGATTCAGGTGGCCTAAAGTTTCTTTCAATTTTTTTTGCGTCTAGATTTATAAAAAGTTCTAATTTATCAAATTTCATTGGAAGTTTATTAATTTCTAGCCGATATCCGTCGTTGAGTTCCCAAATTTCTTCATTTAACATTATTATATTTTCAACATTTATTCTTTCCAAAAATTTATTATTTAGATCAAATTTGAATATTTTCACATTTTGCAGTTTTTGTTCTTCAGGAATATATAATTTAGAATTTATAACATATTCGAACTCATCATTTTTCTCCCTTAACCAAAGACCAGTTTGTGAAACTGAATATAAACCAGAGGAGCCTTTAAAAAATGAATTTTCAAGACTTTTAAATTTGAGATTCATATAAGAAAAAACAGGATTAAAAATAAATAAAAAAAGAATGCTGACAATAGTAACATTTATAATAGTGGGTAATATTAAAGACCATATTGAGAACCCTGATGCCCTTAGCACACTTAATTCATTATTTTTATTTAATCTCATATATGTATTCATTGAACTTAATAGAAAAACTGTAGGAAGAATTATAGGAAAGAGTGTAGGAATATGAAGTAATGCCATTTTGAATAAGATTGTGAACTCAATATTTTTACTAGAACTTCTTCTAATAAGTTCGATTAGGTCAATAGAAATAAAAAAAATACATGCAAATGTAAAAATTATTATGAAGGAAAATAAATTTTCCTTTATGATATATCTTAAAACAAGTGTATTTTTAAAAATCATATTTTTTTGACTTATTAATAAGAACTGGAATTAAAAATAAACATAAAATTGATGGAAAAAAATTTAAAAGTTGCATATTCATAAATTTTATAGATAGATTTGAGGCTGTAATTGAAATAACCTGTAATAAAATTATTGAAATAAATATTATTATTGTTCTATTTAAACTTTCTGTTCTTCTATAATTAAAGGATAATAACACAATTGCAATTAAAGAGCTAAATCCAATTATATTAAGAGGCATTGAGTATCTGAGAGTTAATTCAGCTTTAAATGCTTGAATATTATTTTGGTCGTCTAGAGAATTTGGATTTGGATTTTTTAGTTCGTCAATAGTTCTTTCAGATGGCGATTTCCATCTTGTAGACCAATTATCACTTTGATTTTGATTTATATCTAGTAAATACTTATCAAAATAAAGAACTGAAAGCTTTTTATCATGAGATTGAAATTGTTGTGAGCCATCTTCCAACATAATTTTTGTTGATGAGTCACTAGAAATAATTTTTCCCTTTTTAGCTATTAATGTTGAAGTTTGTTTATTATTTCTAGTATCGTGGATAAAAACATTATAAAGACCATCAACTTTTCTTTCTTTTACAAATATTGTGAAATTTTTACCAATTGTATTAAATGCGCCCTCTTGAAGTAAAGTAGAGGAATAATCATTCTTAAGTGTATAAAATAGTTTTTTAAAGTCAGTATTTGACTGTGGAGCAAGATAAAGGGTGAAATAAAAACTTATAATGCAAAGAAATGTAGAAAATATAATTATTGGTTTAATTATGTCTAGGATAGTGTAGCTAGATGATTGTAGAATTACTATTTCACGGTCTGTTTGCATTCTTGAAAATACGAAGTAAGTTGATAAACAAACAATCACAGGAAGAATTACAGGGATTATTTGAGGAAGTGATAGGCTTATAAGTTTTATAAAAATATAAAAAGGTAGCCCTCTACCAATCATTAGCTCTATAAGCTGAACACTTTTAGCCAAACAAAAAAGAGAAATAATTAGCAAAAGTATTAATAATGAGTTGTAGCAAAGTTGTTTAAATATGTGTTTATCAATTAAATTCATTGAATATTTTTAAAAAAACAATATACATTATTTATTACAAATTTTAATCTTAATTAATACAGAAAATGAAAATAAGTTTTTTCCAATAAGTTTGATAGCAAAGATACCCTTGTAATAATATATTCAGACAAAAACCAACTTCTTAAAAATCAAGTTGAGTAGTGCTGAAGAAAACTTAATCGAGAAAGTTGAAAAATTAAATAAGTCTAAAAAATCATTTACAGAACTTTAATATTTCAAGATGGAAAGCTTATTAAAAAATACTAATTTCAAAGACAAAATCAAAATTTGAAATATCTACGACTGAAGCACTGGCTGGAAAAATATTAAGTCAACTAGAAAGAAATAATATTGAAAAGGCCGTTGTTATTTGTTCTGTAGATTCTAGTAGAGAAGGTTTATTTAATACAATTAAAGCTCTTACAAGTGGCTTCTTAATGAAAGATTATAGGTTCGAAAAATATAAAACAATAACAAAAAAAGATTTTAAAGTTTCATCTTTATCATTTATTTTTCAAGCCTCATCAATCAGAAAAAAAAAATCTAGAGACTCAGATTCAAATGGTAAAAGGAATTTACCTTACTAGAGATCTTGTTTCAGAGCCAGCTAATGAACTTTATCCAGAGAAATTTGTTCAACTTTGTGATGTTTTAAAAAAAGTTGGTATAAAAACCGAGGTTCTAGATGAGAAAAAGATAAAGAGCTTGGGTATGAATGCTCTTATGGGAGTTGCTCAAGGTTCTGTAAAACCTCCAAGAGTATTAGTGATGAAATGGAATGGTAAAAGGATAAGAATTTTTCAAACCCTATTGGCTCTATCGGCAAGGGAGTAACTTTTGATACTGGCGGTATATCTATAAAACCTTCAGGTGGTATGGAGGACATGAAATGGGATATGGGTGGAGCAGCTGTTGTTGCTGGATTGATGTATACACTTGCAATAAGAAAGTCTAAAGCTAATGCTATAGGTATTGTAGGTTTGGTAGAAAACATGCCTGATGGTAATGCTCAAAGACCTGGTGATATTGTTAAATCAATGTCTGGTCAGACAATAGAAGTTTTAAATACAGACGCTGAAGGAAGACTTGTCCTAGCTGATGTCATAACCTATGTTAGGAAAAAAATATAAACCGTCTTTGATGATCGACCTTGCGACATTGACTGGGGCTATAATTGTTGCTCTTGGAGATAGATACGCTGGACTTTTTTCAAATTCAGACAGTTTGTCAGACAAAATTTACAAATCCTCAATAAATACACAAGAGTTAGTTTGGAGACTACCAATGGATAATAAATTTGATAAACTTCTTGATTGCTCAGTAGCTGATATGAAGAATATTACTGGCACTAGAGGTGCAGGAAGTATAACAGCTGCCCAGTTTATCAAAAGATTTGTAGGAGATGTCGATTGGGCACACCTAGATATTGCAGGAGTTACTTGGTCAAAAAGGGGTACAGATTTCTCAAGACCTGGCGGAACTGGTTTTGGTGTGAGATTGTTGGATAATTTTGTCAAAGAAAATTATGAATAATAGTATCAAATCTATTCAGATAGATTTTTACTACATATCCTCAAATTTTTCAGACATACTTCTTAAACTTGGTGAAAAGCTTATGGGTCGTAATTATAAAACCCTTGTTTTATTCGATAAACTTAAAGATTTAAACGATATAGATAGGCTTTTATGGGTTAAAGAAAAAAGTAGTTTTTTACCTCACAAATTAATCAACGAAAAAATTTATGAACAGGATAAAATTATTTTATCTCAAAAATCAGAGATACCTGATTATTTGGAGAAAAATTTGATACGTTGATTATTTCGCCCGAAAAAAGTATAAAATCATTTAAATTATTTAAAAGATTCTTGGTTTTTTGTTATAAGGGTTGTTACCAGAATTTCGATTCTTATAAAATTAAACTTGAATCATTAGGCTTTACAGTTAACGGTTTTGAAGAGTTCAATACTTTTAAATGGAAGTCATTGTAAATTGTGAGGAGATATTATGAAACTTACGTTATCAATAATCAAACCTGATGCAGTCAAAAGAAATCTTATTGGTAAAATAAATACTATGATTGAGGGCAAGTCTATCAAGATTGTTGGTCAGAAAATGATCAAATTATCATTAGAAGATGCCCAAATGTTTTATTCAGTTCATAAAGACAGAGCCTTTTATCAGGATTTGTGTAATTATATGATTTCTGGACCCATTGTAGTTCAGGTCTTGTCAGGTAAAGATGTAATCGTAAAATATAGGGAGCTTATGGGTGCCACAAACCCAGCAAATGCTGAGGGCTGATACCATAAGAAAGTCATATGGCGTGTCAGTCGAAGAAAACTCAGTTCATGGATCAGACAGTGAGGAAAACGCAAAAATTGAAATAGATTTCTTTTTTAGTAAAAGAGAGATATATAACTTTTAGTAGATTAGAAAGAACCAAAGTAAAGCCAACAATATCGTTATAATTACTGATGAGATAATGCTGAATTTTATAAATTTATTATAGAAACTTTCGTGCTGTTTACTGTTTACTTTTTCCATAATTATTCTCCAGTTTTTTAATACCTTTATATATAATTTATGTTCTTCCATCAATATTTTTTGATAAAGAATCTTCATCATCGTGAATCGAAATATTAACAATTTTTGATCTATAATTTCACCCCCATCCATAACCTCGTTTACATAATGTACAGTGCATCCAGAATACTTTGCATTATTTTCTATAGCTTGTTTCTGTGCGTTTAATCCCTTAAAGTTTGGAAGAATAGAAGGATGTATATTTAAAATCATCTTTGGCCATTTTTTTACAAAGTCTTTGCTAAGTATCTTCATAAAACCTGCTAAGCAAATAAGATTAATATTTTTTTTTTAGTATTTTATCTAAAAGACTCTCAAAATTTTCTTTACCTAGAATTTCACTATCTAGAATATGAGTTTCTATTTTATATTTACTTGCAACTTTTAATCCGTAAGCATTTGATTTATTTGATACAACTAAATTTACAGAAGAACATAATTTTTTATTATTACAAGCTTCGATGATATTCTTCATATTGCTTCCTCTACCGGAAATCAAAATAGCTATTTTAAAACCCATTTACCATAATTCTCTATTATTACTTGATTTCCCATCTTATTTTCAAAAGTCTTACCCATAATCCAGAATTTAATTCCTTTTTTATTTAAACGACTTATAACACCTTTTTGCTGATTTTCTGAGATAATCAAGATCAATCCAATTCCGCAATTAAATGTTTTTAACATTTCTTTGTTTTCTATAGAGCCTAATTTTTGAAGCCATAAAAATATATTGGGAATTTTATAATTTTTAAAATCAATAATTGCAGTTAACTCTTTTGGGATAGCCCTTGCCAGATTTTCATATATCCCTCCACCAGTGATATGAGCAATTGATTTGATCATTTTTTTTTTATTAGTGGTAATATATAATCAATATATATTTTTGTAGGTTTAACAAGTTCATCTCCAACTTTTTTTTTGGAATTAAAAGATAACTTTTCATCAAGTGATATTTTATTAATTTTCAGTATTTTTCTTACCATTGAAAATCCATTTGAATGAATACCATTAGACTCTAAACCAATTATTAAATCACCTTTTTTTACATTTTCCTTTTTCAGTAAGTTTTCTCTTTCAACCACACCAACCGAGAATCCAGCTATATCAAAATCATTATTTTTATATAATCCTGGCATTTCAGCAGTTTCTCCTCCAACTAATGAGCAATTTGATACTTTGCATGCCTTATTGATACTTTTAACAAGAATTAAAAATCTTTTTTTCTATCCTTGAAGAAGAAATATAATCCAAAAAAAATAGGGGTTCACCACCACTTGCTAAAATATCATTAACACACATAGCAACTAAATCAAATCCTAGATAATCTAGTTTATTAAAATTTATTGCTACACATAGTTTTGTCCCTACACCGTCTGTGCTACTAAGTAAAATTGGATCCTTATATTTTAGTTTTTTCAAGTCAAAAAGAGAACAAAATCCTCCTGTATTTCTAATAACTTCGTTCCTCATATTTGTAGAAGTTATTTCTTCAATATTATTTACTAATTTTGACGTTTTGTCTGTATCAACACCAGAAGATTTATATGTTATTTTAATTAGTCGCTCCTTAATTTTCTTTAATAATTACTTTAGAAAAAATAAATGCTATAAATCAAATAAAACTTAACAATTTTTGGTTTATTGAAAAATTTTATTAAATATTTAATCATTATAATATTTATTAATTTTCATGTACATGGAAATGATGCATTATATTCTATTCAAGATAATCAAGTTTTTCTTCAAAATGATAACAATATATTAGATCTAAGAGAAAAAGCAAAAATATTGCTTTTGAGAATGCCTTTAAAATATTGATAAAAAAAATAATTGATTCAAAGGAACTCAAAAGCGTAAATCAAATAGATAATCCTAAAATTGATAAGCTTGTTAATGATTACAAGATAACTGATGAACAAATATCAGATATTAGTTATTCTGCAAATATCTCTGTAAATTTTAATCAAAAGTCTATGCTCCAGTTTTTTAGAAAGAATAAAATAAGAGTTCAAACATTAGTTTCTGATGAATATTTAGTATTTCCAATTTTGGATAAAGTAAATACTCTATACTTGTGGGAGACAAATAATATTTGGTACGATAATCTTAAGTCAGACTATGATGAAGTTGGATTATTAAAATTATATTTTCCAGAAAAAAATCATCTAAATAAACTAAAGATATCTGCACGACAAATAATAAAAAGAGATATTTTCGCAATTAAGAACTTTCTAAAAACTCATAAAAAAAAAAGGTATTATAATTTTTTAAGAGAAAACTTTGATAAAGAAGTTGGTGGATTTAAATCAGACTTGAATTTAACTATTTTCACTGACGATAATTTTGAAGAGATCAAAATTATTGATAAAAATAATTTTAATGAAATTTACTCAACTTCACAGATGAAACTGATTTCAAAAACAGTTATTAATGAACTACAAATGTGGTGGAAAAAAAAGCCAATAAGCTTGACCTTAACTCAAATATGATTAACGAGATATTTATTAAACATTATTATGATGGTTTAAAAAAAAGCTTGCTCATTGAGAAAACACTTAATAACATTTTTAATAATGATGAAATTACACTGTTTCAAGTTCAGGATGATTTAGTGATTTACAAAGTAATGTCAAATTTTTCTATAGATAAAATTAATTTGTCTTTGAGTAAATATGGTTTGGTTATTAAGCCTGACCAGAATAAAACCTTCCAAATAGATGAAATCAATTAATGAAACAAGAAATTATTAAATTTAATTTTAAATTTAAAAATAATGATTTTTATGTGAGTAATAAAAATGAGTTGGCATATAAAATGATTAAAAAATGGCCTGAATGGCCTACTCAAGTTGTTTATATTTATGGATCTGAAAAGTGTGGTAAATCTTTAGTTTGCAAATTGTGGAAAGACATATCAGGTATATATATTAATAAAAATAATTTTCTTAAAAAATTAATTGCACAGAATGATTTGAGTTATATTCAAAATCATAATTGGATAATTGATGATGTTGATTACATAATTAGCTTTGAAGATAACAAGCATGAGGAAAAAATTCTTAATCTTATAAATATCATTAAAACGAGTGGAAAAAATAATATATTAATGACTTCTGAAAAATGCCAAGGTTCTTAGATTCTAGTTTAAAAGATTTAATATCTAGAATTTCATCTGCTACTGTAATTGAAATGAGAGATCCTGATGAAATTTTATTAAAAAAGATTATTGAAAAATATTTAAATGAAAGAAATATTCAAATTAATAATGAGAGTCTAAATTATTTGATAAATAGAATTGAAAGATCTTATAAGTCAGCATTAAAATTTGCAAAAGAGATAGATATTATGTCATTGGAAAAGAAAACTAAGATTAACAAATCTTTTCTCAAATCTATATTAAATTAAATTATTTAGTACTGTTTTGAGTTCAAAGTTTTGAACTTTATTTATTACCTTTTTTTTTAATTTTAATGAGGATTTTTTTTTAAAAAATAATTTAATCTCAAAGTTTTTAATAATTCTTTTTACTGGAACATTATTTTTGATAGCAATTTTTTCTCTTAACTCACAGATTTTTTTAGTCTATTAAAATCTTCATTTGATTTAGGAATAAATTTTAATTTTTTCCAAGCTACTAAAGCTTTATCAGAATATGTTTTGGGATTTAATAGTTTTTCATGGATACCCTTAAGATAGATAATATTTTTACTGAAATTTATTTTTGAATTTAGTTTCTGGTATAGGGGTAACAGATATTTTACATCGTTTATAGCATAATTAATTTTATCTTTACTTAGTGGTCGCTTTCGCCAATCTACAAATTGATTTTTTTTGTTAATATTTATCGCTAAGAAGTTTTTACAGGCTGATGAGTAACTAAGTGACATATTTTTATTAATTAATGATATGCAAAGTTGTAGATCGTAAATTGGTTTAGGTATCTTTTTGAATATTTTGTAAAAAATTTCAATATCCTGACTTGCTGCAAAAAAAACTTTTATTATTGATTGATTAAATAGTAAATTTTCAAGGAATTTTTTTCTAATTTACCCCAAATTGGGTCAATAATAATACTTTGACTTAAATTAGAAATTTGTATGAGACATAATTTTGGATGGTAAGTGTCAACTCTGTAGAATTCAGTATCTATACCAATTAATTTATCTTTTTGACATTTCAAATAGAATTGTTGTAATTTAACATTATTTAAATTGAGCATTCATTAATTATTATCATTATTAAGTATTTTCATCAATTATGACTAAATATAGATCAAACAACTGCGGAGAACTTACTAGTAAGCATATCAATCAAGATGTAAAATTATCTGGTTGGGTTAATAAGAAAAGAGATCATGGCGGACTTTTATTTATAGATCTTAGGGATCATTACGGTGTAACTCAATGTGTTGTTGACTCTAAAATTAGCAACTATGACGTAATTGAATCAGTAAAGCTAGAAAGTGTGATTAAAATTGAGGGAAAAGTTTTAAAGAGATCTGATGAGACAATTAATAAAGCAATAAAAACAGGAGAGATTGAGGTTTCTGTTGAAAAACTTGAAGTGCTCAATGCCTCCAAACAAATTCCTTTTCAAGTATCTATCGATGATGACTCTCCAGAGGATCTAAGACTAAAATATAGATATATTGACCTTAGAAGAAAAAAAATTCATAAAAATATCATCTTAAGATCAAATGTTATTAAAACACTTAGAGAGGAGATGACTAATGCAGGATTTAACGAAATTCAGACTCCAATTCTTACCGCATCATCGCCAGAGGGTGCTAGAGATTTTTTAGTGCCAAGTCGATTAAACAATGGAAAATTCTATGCGCTCCCACAAGCACCACAAATATTTAAGCAATTGCTAATGGTATCAAATTTTGATAAATATTTTCAAATTGCCCCATGTTTTAGAGATGAAGATGCTCGAGCTGATAGATCCCCTGGAGAGTTTTACCAGTTAGATTTTGAGATGTCATTCGTTGAGCAAGAAGATATATTTAATGAAATTGAACCTATACTAGAAAAGGTTTTTAAGAAGTTTAGTGACAAGAGAGTATCTAAACTACCATTTAAGAGAATAACCTACAAAGAATCTATGTCCAAATATGGGACAGATAAACCTGATTTAAGAAACCCATTGGAAATAATAGATGTTACTGAATGCTTTATAAACTCTGGCTTTAAAATTTTTGAGTCAAACATATCAAATGGTAGTGTTGTAAAAGCAATAATTGCTCCAAAATCCGCTGATAAACCCAGAGGATGGTTTGATAAATTAAATAAGTGGGCAAGAGATAATGGTCAAAAAGGACTTGGATATATAATCTTTGACGATAATGAGGCTAAAGGACCAATTGCGGGTAATTTAAACTCCGAAAATTTAAAAAAATTCTTAATGTTTCAGGTTTAGAGAATGGCGACTCATTATTTTTTATTTGTGATCAATTGAAAAATGCACAAAAGTTTTCCTCTTTAGCAAGAAATAAGTTATGCGATGATTTATCTTTATTAAAAACCGATTGTTTTGAATTTTGTTGGATAATAGATTATCCAATGTTTGAATTAGATGAACGAGGTAAGCTTGATTTTAGTCATAATCCCTTTTCTATGCCACAAGGGGGCATGGAAGCTTTAAATAATAATAATCCACTTGATATTCTCGCATATCAATTTGATATAGTTTGTAATGGAGTTGAATTATCTTCAGGAGCGATAAGAAATCATAAGCCAGAAATAATGCTTAAAGCTTTCGAAATTGCAGGTTACTCAGAAAAAGAGCTTAAAGAAAGATTTGGATTTTTGTTTGAAGCATTTCAATATGGTGCCCTCCACATGGTGGATCTGCACCTGGTATTGATAGAATAGTAATGTTATTAGCAGCTGAGGATAATTTAAGAGAGGTTGTTGCTTTTCCAATGAATCAACAAGCAGAAGATCTTATGCTTGGAGCTCCTAATAAAGCATCAGAAAATCATTTGAAGGAATTGGGTATTTTGATAAAAAAATCCTGATTATTTAATTTTTTGTTCTTTGAAAATAACATGCTTTCTAGCTTTAGGATCGTATTTTTTGAGTTCTAATTTTTCCGTTTTGGTCTTTGGATTTCTGAACTTGACATAGAAGTAACCTGTATTAGCTGTACTAACCATTTTAACTTGTATAGTATTAGATTTTGCCATATTTAGTTTATAAAAATAATAATTTCATCTGTCAAGCTTATGTTTTATCATCAACGCTGATTTGAAATCCTATAAAAGCACCCTTTATTTTTGGTAATAGCTATAAAGATAAAACTAATGTTAAGAGTGGCCAAAAAAACATTTGAAAATAAATGGATGGACTTAATTTTTTTCTGCAAGAAGGACAAGTGGGATTATGATATGTCCAACGATTAAAATTGTTAAGTATGCAGGACCATCATCAGATTTATAATTTGATAGTTTGATTCCGCAATGATGTACATTTTTTGTATGTTTTTAAAAATTCAATATATAGTGGCACCTCACCACAAGCTGGACATTTTTTTAAAACCTCGTTTTATATAATTTCCTCTATTCATTTTTTTTAGTATCTTAACATTTCCAGCAAGAATTTTTCCATTTTTAATATTATTTCTAATAATCTTAAAAGATACAATCTGCCCAAATTTATAATTTATATTTTCATCATTATTGTGAAATTTACTAAATCTAGCAAGAGCAGAAAAGGGTAGCTCTATTGCTTTTATAAATATACCAAAACTTTCAATTCCATCTACCATACCAGTAAAGAATTTTTTATTATTATTTTTAATATAAATACTACATAGTCTATCGTTAATTTTTCTTTCTAACTCATCACTCTTTTTTTCTTGAATAGTCAAATGATTCATTAGTTCTTTGTTATTAGTATTTAATTTTTTATTAAAGATTATTTCAATAAGATCTCTATGTACTAATAAATCTGAATACCTTCTAATTGGTGAAGTAAAATGTGTATAATGATTTAAACCAAGACCAAAGTGACCAATATTTTTTATATCATAATATGCTTTTGATTGTGCTCTTAGCATTAATTCACTAATAAAAGATGTACTATTAGAAAATGTTTTTTTAAATAATAATTAAAATCTTCTTGAGCTTTAAAAATTTTAATTTCTTTAATATTCCTAAGTTTTAATGATTTTTTCAACTCTTTAATTTTTTCATCTTTGGGCTTTTCATGATTTCTATAAGCTGATTTCACACCATTAGAATTAAGATGGGTTGCTACAACATTATTAGCTAGCACCATGAATTCTTCAATTAGTCTATTTGACTTATAATTTTTTTTTTCTTCAAACTTAAACTCTTTATCATTCGTGAAATTTACTTCATATTCTTTTACTTTGAATTCTATTTTTCCTCTTCTTTCTGATATTTTCTTCAAGAGTTTCAAGAGCTTTAAAAAGATTATCAACTAATTTAGATATTTCATTTTTACTATTATTCTTATGAATTTCATCAACTTCTTTGTAAGTAAGCCTAGCCTTAGAAAGAATTTTTGCTCTATGAAATTTATATTTAATTACTTTTGTATTCTGAAGAATTATTTCACAAACTAGAGAAGCCCGAATTTGATTTGGTATAAGTGAACAAATATTATTTGAAAGGATTTCAGGAAGCATTGGTATAACTCTATCTGGAAAGTAAAAAGAATTTCCTCTTTTCCGAGCTTCTACATCGATTGGATCTCCCTTTTTTACGAAGAAACTTACATCTGCTATTGCAATAAGTATTTTAATTTTTTCATTATTTACTTCAGCGTATACGGCATCATCAAAATCTTTACTGTTTTCACCATCAATTGTAACAAAGGGGATATGAGTGAGATCTTTATGACTTTTATAATCTATTTTATCAAACCTTTGACTATAAGATTGTATTCCTTTAGAAAAACCTTGCCTTATTGAGTTGCCTTTAATTTCAGAATCAATAATATTTGAAATGTTGATATCTTTATTTTCTTTTTTCTTTTTTCTTTGAAATCTTTTCATCAATAATCTTAAGTGCTTCTTCAAGTGATATTTTTTTTTCTTTCATATCATCTTTAATAGAGAAATTTTTCTTGTTATATGATAGGTAATCTGGTCTTCCCTTGATTCCCTTTTTTGAACTATTTTTTTTTTTAGTTGAAGGGTGTTCACCAATAAGAATGTCTTGTTTTGATTTGATATTTTTATCAATTAATTCAACAGCTCGATTGATTCCTATCTCTGTTACATCATCTTCCTTCAAGGATACATATTTATTATCATGCTTTAAATAAGGTCCATAAGGACCAATTGATGCAGTAATAAGTTTCTTGCTCTCGGGATGCTCACCAATTTTTCTTGGAAGCGATAATAATTTGATTGATTTATCAATATCAATTTCTTCATTCTTCATTTTTTTAGGTATACTAGTCCTTTTGGCTTTACCATCATCTAATAAAGTTTCTAAATACCTACCATAACGCCCAACTTTAAGAAATATTTTTTGTTTTGTTTCATTATCAATTCCTATAAATTTTCCATCTCCTGATAAATCTTTATTCTCATCATTTACACCCAAGGCGTGACTGTAAGTACATCCATTTCCATCTTTACTATAATTTGTACAACCAACAAATGGACCACTAAAGGCAAATTTAATAGTTAGCTTACCATCTTTACATTTTCTACAGTCTTTTTCTTTTAGAATCTCAGAACTATTTTCATTTATTTTATCTATCACTTGAGTGATACTTTGTTTTTCAACTTGATCTACAGTTTGATTTAATATTTCTAAAAATTTATTTAAGGTACTTTTCCAGTTAAGTTTTGACTCAGTAATAAGATCTAATTGCTCTTCAAGATCTGCAGTAAAGCCATAGTCAACAAACTTGTCAAAAAATCCGTCAAGAAACTTTACAAGAATCTTACCCTTTCCAGTTGGTATTAAAGATTTATTCTTAATATTAATATATGAATTTTTTTCTAACTTAGTGAAAATTGAAACATAGGTAGATGGTCTACCTATTCCTAATTCCTCAAGTTTTTTAATTAAACCTGCTTCTGAATATCTGTTAGGAGGTTTAGTGAAATTTTGTTTTATATCAAGTTTCTTCACTTCAAGTTTTTCATTTTTTTCAAGATTTGGTAAAGTTTGTGAATCATCTTTACCATCTGAGAAATTATAAATTTTTTTAAATCCATCGAAAGTTTTAATTGAACCAGAAGCCTTAAGTATGAACCAGTCACTTTTTAAGTAATAAAGTGTTTCCAAACTTTTACTTGGTTTCATTTGCGAAGCAATTGTTCTTTTCCATATTAGATCATAAAGCTTATATTGATCCGGAGATAATTTATCTTTAATATCTTCAGGTTTTCTTTTAAGTTGGGTGGGTGTAACAGCTTCATGCCCTTGCTGTACGAACTTAGACTTTTCTTTATATATAATTTCTTTTTCTGAAACATAGTTTTTCCCAATAGAACTTGAAATCAACTCTCTTAACTTTAATACCTCACTTTTTTTCATCCTATTAGAGTCTGTTCTGTGGTACGTAATTAGTGCTCCTAATCCGCCTAATCCATCGCCGTCTTTAAGCTGTTGTGCAATAGCATTAGTGTATTTAGGGCTAAAACCAAGTTTTGATGACGCATCCTGTAATAACAGTGAATTGGAGTATGGAGAGTATGGTTGTCTTTGTTTTTCTCTTTTAATAATATTATCTACATGAAATTTAGAATTAGAAATTTTTTCTTTCAACTTTTCAGCTTGAACTTTATTTTCCAATGAAAGTTTATCAAATTTTTATTTGATATAGAGACCAGATCACAGGAAATATTATTATTTTGTTTATCATTTAAAGTTATATCAAGTTCCCAATATTCTTTTTCAATAAATAAATCAATTTCCTTTTCTTTCTCACATAATATTTTTAGGGTTGAGATTGTACTCTTCCAGCTGAATTTCCAAATATTGTTCTTCTTTTTGTAATAGGAGAAATTTTATAACCAAAAAAACGATCTAAGAACCTTCTTGTAATCGCTGCATTTACTAAATTTTGATTTATTTCTCTAGGGTTTTTTATTGCACTAATAATATCTTCTTTTCTTATAGCTGAAAATTCAATACGTTTAAAGCTTCTGTTGTCAGTGAGTTTTTCTCTTGCAGATCTCAATTAAATGCCAAGCTATAAGTTCTCCTTCTCTATCTGGATCTAAAGCTAGGAAAATTTCGTCAGATTTTTTGATTTTTTTAATAATTGGGTCGATCTTTTTGTTATCAACTTCCCACTTTTTTACAGAAAAATCTTCATTTTCTTCAATTCCCATACCCTTTTCAGGTAAATCTCTGAAATGGCCAATACTTGCAAGAACTTCAAATTCGTCATCCAAATAACCTTTGATTGTTTTTGCCTTGGCAGGTGATTCAACTACTAAAAGTTTCATAACTAATGGAATTAACTATATTGATAAATATAAAAAGTCAAAATTATTTTACTTTTTTAATACAATTTTTGTTTCTTTTCCACGAATAAGTCTTTTTATATTATTGTAATGTTTAAATATTACTAATATTAACATTACAAACATTACTGGAACTAATTTGTCTCCTTCAATAAACATAAATAAGAATGTGAAAATACAAGCAACTAAAGCTGCTAGAGAAGAATATCTTGTTAAAATCGCTACTATTATCCAAGTAAGGAGAAATAATAAAGCAAAACTAATTTTATAGGCTAAGATTGCTCCGATTAAAACAGCTATACCTTTTCCACCTTTAAATTTTATCCAAAATGGAAAAAGGTGACCAATAAAAACTGAAATTATTGCTATTTCTAAATTTAATGAATTTGATAAGCTGATAACTTTTATTGGGATGAAAGCCTTCAATATATCAAATAGTAATGTTAAAAACCCAAGCTTTACCCCACTTACTCTAAGTATATTAGTTGCTCCAATATTTTTAGATCCTAAAGATCTCGGGTCATCCTTTTTAAGAATTTTTGAAATTACTAAACCAAATGGAATTGATCCAAAAAGATAACATATTGAAATTAAATATAGTTCAGGATTTATAGACAAGCTTACCTCTTACGAAAGTCATAATATTTTTTCCCTCTAAAAGCATTCCATCAAATGGAGAATTTTTAGATTTTGAGTAAAAAGAATCCGATGAAACTTTCCACGATTTCTCAGGATCAAATATAGAAATATCTGCTTCAGAACCTTCCTCAATAATACCTGAATCTAAACCCAAGATTTTGGAGGGATTTATTGATATTAATGATATGGCAGAACAAATATCTAATAATTTATTTTTCACTAGAGAAAGTGTGCATGGTAAAAGAGTTTCTAATCCAATCCCACCAAACTCTGCTTGATTAAAAGGAAGTCTCTTGGCATCTTGATCATGAGGTGTATGATCGGATACAATGGAATCTATTGTCCCATCTGTTAATCCTTTAATAATCTCTTGACGGTCTTCCTCAGTCTTTAGTGGAGGGAGAGTTTTAAGAATGTTCTGTAATTTTCAAGAGAAAATTCATTAAGCAGGAAATAAGGTGGGGCTGTATCACATGTTATATTTAGTCGTTCTTTTTTTGACTTTCTGATTACCTCAACAGTATCTTTTGAAGATATATGACTAACATGATATCTACATCATGTATATCTAACTAACCAAAGATCTCTTTCCACAATCATTGCTTCAGCATAACTTGGGATTCCAACTAAACCTAACCTTGTGGATATTCTCCTTCATTGACCACACCCTCTTCACTTAAATCGGGTTCCTCAGCATGTTGAATTATTAATCCATCAAATGATTTTGCGTAGTTTAATGCCCGTTTCATTACTCTTACATTTGCTATACTTTTATATCCATCTGTAAAACCTAGAGCACCAGACTCTTTCATAAGTTGTAATTCACATATTTCTTTTCCAATTGCTCCTCTTGTAATACATCCTGTACAATAAAACTTGCTTAAAGCAACTTCTCTTGCTTTTCTTTGTATACTTTGGATAATTGCTGGTTGATCAATTGGTGGTGATGTGTTGGGCATGCAAATCAAGGATGTAATGCCTCCACTTGCTGCCGACATTGATACACTTTTAACTGTTTCTTTATGTTCGGATCCAGGCTCACCAATATTTACTCGCATATCAACTAGGCCTGGCGCTATCATCAATCCACTACAGTCAATAACCTCTACATCTTTTGAAGAAATATTAATTCCTTTTTTAATCTGTTTGATTTTTTTATTTTCTAAAAGCAAGTCCTTATCTTCGATTTTTTTTTCTTTAAGATTTATAAGCTTGCCATTTTTTAAAAGATAACTCATAGAATTTTTTTTATTATTAAAAGGAACTTTAAGATTCATTTTGTAGTTCTTTATTTTCAGTTAAAGCCTTTAAGCAAGCCATTCTAACGGCAACACCCATCCTTACTTGTTCAAATATTGCGGATCGATCTAAATCATCAGCAAGCTCTGAATCTATTTCAACTCCTCTATTCATAGGTCCAGGATGTAAAATTAACGCGTCAGATTGAGCATAGTTAAGTTTATCGCGATCCAATCCATAAAATCTAAAATATTCACGAATTGATGGAACAAAAGAACCTGACATCCTTTCAAGCTGAAGTCTCAACATTATTATTATATCTACATCCTTTAATCCATTTTTCATATCATAAAAAACTCTTACTCCCAGAGACTCAATATTTTTTGGGATTAATGTTGCAGGTGCTATAACTCTTACTTCTGCTCCTAGTGTGTTTAGTAAGTGAATATTTGATCGTGCTACTCTACTATGCATAATATCTCCGCAGATTGCGACTTTAAGACCTGAAATTGTTTTTTTTTCTATTTAGTATTGTCAAGGCATCTAGTAGAGCTTGAGTAGGATGTTCATGAGGACCATCTCCAGCATTAATTACTCCACAATTTACTTTCTCAGACAGGAGTTTTACTGCACCTGCATCATAGTGCCTAACGACAATAATATCTGGTTGCATTGCATTTAACGTCATAGCAGTATCAATCATTGTCTCTCCTTTTTTTATAGAGCTTGCACCAACTGCAATATTTAATATATCTGCACTTAATTTTTTACCTGCTAGTTCGAATGATGTTCTAGTCCTTGTTGAATTCTCAAAAAAAAGATTTATACAAATTTTATTTTTTAAATAATCAAATTTTTTTTTTTTATCTTCTTTAAGATGATTTACAAAATGGTGGGAAAGATTTAACAGATAATTAATTTCATTTGGAAGGAGTCCCTCAGTGCCAAGCAAGTGTTCGTGAGGATAGTTTTTTAGCGAAAATTCCTCTTTCATTAATGAGCATAATATATCGAAAAAAAAAATGATCAATAAGCTTGTTAAATAATCTTTTTATTTTTTAATCTATTAACTTCTTTTTTGGATAAATTTAAAAATTTTATCAATATCTTTTCGGTATCCTGACCAAGGGTAGGAGGGCTTTTTTTATATTTTACTTTACTTGCAGAAAATTTAATTGGGTTGCCAATGAGGTCAATGAATTTCTTAGACTTTTTATGCTTCATTTTAATTTTCATATTACGTGAATTTACTTGAGGGTCCTCGAAAACCTGTTTAATGTTATTAATAGGTCCACATGGAACATTAAGTTTATTTAAACCTAAAACCCATTCATCTATTTTTTTCTTTTTAAGACCTTCAAAATAATTTTATTAAGGCTGCCTCTATTTTTCACTCTCAATGAATTTGTACAAAATTTTGGATTATTAAATAATTCAGGGATTTTTGCAAATTTACAAAAATCTCTGAATTGTCGATCATTAGCAATAGCAAGAACCATAAGTCCATCTTTAGCCATCACTGTTTGATAAGGAACAATGGAAGGGTGGTCATTACCAATTCTCTTTGGAATTTCTTTTGAAATCAGATAACTTTGTGCAACGTAGCTTAGCCAAGAGACTTGAGAGTCCATTAAAGATAGATCAATATGTTGTCCTTTTGAAGTTTTATCTCTAAATCTTAGTGCAGCTAATATAGCATTTGATGCGTAAAGACCAGTTATTATATCTGATACACCAACACCTATTTTCGTTGGGTTCCTTTTTTTCACCTGTAATACTCATTATTCCACCCATAGCTTGAACTAAATAATCATAACCACCTCTTTTTGAATAAGGACCATTTTGTCCAAAGCCTGTAATTGAACAATAAATTATTTGTGGATTTTTCTGTTTAACATTTGCATAGTCTAATCCATATTGTTTAAGATTTCCTGCTCTAAAGTTCTCAACAATTACGTCACATTTTTTTATTAATTTTAAGGCTAAATCCTGACCATCTTTTTTTGTTAGATCAATAGTAACGGAATGTTTATTTCTATTAACACTTAAAAAATATGCACTTTCTTTTGGTTTTCTAGCATTCTTATCAAGATAGGGTGGTCCAAGATTTCTTGAATCATCACCAGAGTCTGGTCTTTCTATCTTGATTATATTTGCTCCAAGATCACCCAATAGTTGTGTCGAAGTTGGTCCAGCTAAAACTCTTGTCAAATCTAGGATATTTACCCCTTCAAGCGGTTGATTAATTTTTTTTTCATCTAAAAGTGTATTCTCTCTAATAAAGTCATCTAGAAAAATTTTTGCTGCAAATTTATCAATTTTTTTACCATTATAAAAATCACGAACTAAATTTTCAGCCTCAAAACTAGAAAAATTTTCATCCCAAAAATAAATTGGTAGATTTATATTATTCTCAATTAAATATAAATCCATATTTTTAGAAATATCTACTATAAATTGAGAAATTTTATTTAGAGATTTATCATTGTTTAAAGGCAACCCAACTAAAATTGCACCTACATTATATTCCAAAATGATTTTTTTAATATTTTCATAAAAAAGTTTATTTCTTTGTATATTTTTTATTGGTGTTGTAATTGTATGTTTATTATTAGAGATCGCTAATCCAACCTTTTTTTTCCCCAAATCAACTGAGAGTATTTTTTTATCATTAATGACATTTATGAACTCTTTTGTATTGCGAATTATCATTTGCAGTGTTATTTATAATTACTTATATCTTTTATTTAAGCAAAATGTCTATTGATAATTCTACAGTAAAAAAAGTTGCCAAGCTGGCTAGGCTCAAAGTTGATGCTAAAGAAGAACAGAATTTAAAAAATGAACTGAATAATATTCTTGAATGGGTGGATAAACTTCAAAAGTTGATACTGAAAATATAGATCCAATGCTATCAGTTTCTAATGAACCTATGCCAATGAGAGAAGACATAGTGACGTCAAAACTTGATAATAAGCAAATATTATCAAATGCTCCTGAAAAAAGCTGGATTTTTTGTTGTTCCAAAGGTTGTTGAGTGACGGATTTCTCAAAATTAAATATTTCTTCAGCATTATTAGGTTTAAAAAAAAAAGATTTTAAGTCTGTCGAGTTAACAGAATATTTTATAAATCAAATAAATAAAAAGAAAATTTGAATTGCTTTATAACAAAACTTTTGACAAAGCCATAGATATGGCAAAAAAATCTGACGAAAAAAATTATAAAAAAAGAGAACTAGGATCATTAGAGGGCATTCCGATAGGGATGAAAGACCTTTTTTGTACCAAAGATATTAGAACTACAGCAGGTTCAAAAATCTTAGATTCATTTATCCCATTTTATGAATCAACAGTCTCTCAAAATCTTTGGAATTCGGGAGCTGTTCTCTTGGGCAAAACTAATATGGACGAGTTTGCTATGGGTTCTGCTAATACTACTAGCTTTTTTGGTAATGTTATAAATCCATTAAAATCTAAAAATAATGATAAGGATTTAGTTCCCGGCGGATCTTCTGGTGGGTCTGCATCTTCTGTGGCTGCAGGACTTTGTTTGGCTGCAACAGGTTCAGATACAGGAGGTTCTATCAGACAACCTGCTTCATTTTGTGGTCTTGTTGGCCTTAAACCAACATATGGGCGTTGTTCTAGGTTTGGAATGGTGGCTTTTGCATCTTCACTAGATCAAGCGGGTCCAATTACTTTAACAGTTGAGGACTCTGCCAGGATGCTTCAGTCAATGGTTAGTTATGATTCTAAAGATTCTACGAGTTCCAAAAAGAGATGGAAAACTTATTAAATTATAAAAAATATGATTTAAAAGGTAAAAGAGTTGGAGTTCCTAAAGAATATTTACTTGAGGGACTGAATCCAGAAATAAAAAAAGCATGGGATTTAGGAATAAGTTGGTTTGAATCTGCAGGTTCAGAAATTGTTGAAATTTCTTTACCAAACACAGAGTCAGCTCTTCCTACATATTATGTAATTGCTCCTGCAGAAGGCATCAGCAAATTTAGCTAGATATGATGGAATAAGGTATGGTTTTAGAGCAGAAGAAAAATCAGACCTTACTCAATTGTATGAAGAAACTAGAGCACAGGGTTTTGGTAAAGAAGTGAAAAGAAGGTTAATGATTGGTACATACGTTTTATCAGCTGGATATTATGACGCTTATTATCTTAAAGCTCTAAAAGTACGAAAATTAATTTCAGATGATTTTTCAAAGGCATTTGAGAGATGTGACCTTATTCTTACACCAACAACGCCTAACGTCGCCTTTCCTATAGGTGAAAAACAAACTGATCCTGTAGAAATGTATTTAAACGACGTGTTGACCGTTCCTGCAAGTCTAGCAGGGTTACCTGCTATCTCTATTTCAGCTTGTTTAAATTCAGAGAGTTTACCGATCGGCTTGCAAATTATTGGCAAGCCATTTGAAGAGTCCTCTATATTAAGCGCTGCTAGTATAATTGAAGACTCAAGAGGTTTTTGATGGAATATTTAATAGAAGGAAAAACTGGAAACTGGGAACTTGTACTTGGTTTAGAGGTGCATGCTCAAATAAGTGCAAACTCAAAACTATTTTCTGGTGCATCTACCGATTGGGGAGCTGATCCAAATTCTCAAGTTGAATTAGTTGACTCTGGTATGCCTGGAGCACTTCCAGTAATTAATAAACATTGTATTGATCAGGCAATACTCACAGGTATAAGTTTAAATGCACAAATTAATAAAAAATCTATTTTTGATAGAAAAAATTATTTTTATCCTGACCTACCTCAAGGCTACCAAATTTCACAGTTTGAATTTCCAATTGTTGGAAAAGGCTATCTAAATATAGAAATAGATGGAGTTAAAAATCAATTGGTATAACTAGACTGCACTTAGAGCAGGACGCAGGTAAAAGTCTTCACGATCAAGATATCGAAAACTCATTTATTGATTTAAATAGATCTGGTTGTGCTTTGATGGAAATTGTATCAGAGCCTGATATGAGTAGTCCATTAGAGGCTGCAGAATATGTAAAAAAACTGAGGAATATACTTAGGTTTATAGGTACTTGTGATGGAAACATGGAAAAAGGAAATTTAAGAGCTGATGTTAATGTCTCGGTTAGAAAAAAGGAGATGAATTGGGAACAAGATGTGAAATTAAAAATGTTAATTCAATTAAATTTATTCAACAGGCAATTGAGTTTGAAGCAAGAAGACAAGTAGATCTAATTGAAAAAGGAGAAAAGATTATTCAGGAAACTAGACTATTTGATCCTAATAATCTTGAAACTAGATCAATGCGAGGTAAAGAAGAATCTCATGACTATAGATATTTCCCAGATCCAGATTTACCTCCATTAGTATTAAATGAAGAGGATATAGAGAAGTTAAGACTTAAACTTCCCGAGTTACCAGATCAAAAGAAATCAAGATTTATAGGAGAGTTTGGTATATCAGCATATGATGCAGAAATTTTGATTACGGAAAAGTATGTGTCTGATTTTTTTGAACAGATTGTTAAAGGTAGGGACTCAAAAATTGTTATAAGTTGGTTAACGGTGGAGTTATTTTCTTATTTAAAGAGGAAAAATATCTCGTTAGAAGAAAGCAAAATTGACCCTGAAAAAATCAGTAGCTTGTTAGACCTTATTATATCTAATAAAATTTCTAATAGACAAGCTAAGGAAATTTTTGATGAATATTTAGAGAGTGATATAAACGCTGATACTTTTATTGAGAAAAAAGGCTTAGTTCAAATTTCAAATGAATCTGAAATTGAAGAATTTGTAGAAAAGGTGTTAAAGGAAAATCCAAAAATGCTAGAACAGTATAAAAATGGTAAAGATAAGCTTTTTGGTTTTTTTGTTGGGCAAGTAATGAAACTTTCTAATGGTAAAGCAAATCCAAAAATGGTAAATGAAACTTTAAAAAGGAAGCTTTCCCTTTGATGTATGGAGAGGTGGCCGAGTGGCTGAAGGCGACGGTTTGCTAAACCGTTATAGGTGGCAACACCTATCGTGGGTTCGAATCCCATCCTCTCCGCCATTATTATCAAATTCCTAGAATTTGTATCAATTCAAAGTTATTCTATGTTTTCCTCTTATTAGATCCGAAATGCTTGTATTTTATTATTCTCAGGAGGTTACATCAAACTTTTAAATATAGTCCAAAAGTGTTTGGGAAGCTAAAGTACACGTTACTTTGCTTTAAACTGATTGGTTTGATCAAACTAATTCAAATTGGTTAGTTGGATCTAACTATAAGGTTAAATTTAAAATTATGGTAAAATTGTGGTAGAAAAAGTTTTTGAAAGAATATAAAAGTATATGATATCTCCAATGTAATAGAGCATACCAAGAATTAGGATAAAATATGAGGTTACGGTAAGTTTCATACCTAATACTCTTTTTCTTAAGTCCTCATTTACATTTGAGATTGAATTGGCATGAATCCGTCTTCCAACGCACATAATTAATAACGATAAAAAACATATAAAATGATAGTTATTAAAATATAGAATGAGACTTAAAAAAAGACTAAAAGGTACCGTTTCACAAAAATTAGAATGTGCTCTTATTACTCTTTCTAATTTTTCACCCTTGTGTCCCAAACTTGTTTTTGTTTCCCTTCTATGTGAAACTACATTTCGAAATAAAGAAAAGTATAGAGCTAAAAGATAAAACACTGACAAAAGATAAAGAATTTCAAATATAATATTCATATCGTTTTTTTCTTTGTGTATATTCTAAAATTTACTATCTATAATATAGGTTGATAAAATGAAAAATAAAGTTTCAATTCACTGGTTTAGGCAGGACCTTAGAATCCAAGATAATCCATCACTTAACCATCTTTCCAAAAACTATGAAAATATTGTTTGCGTATACATTCTTGATGAAATTAATTGTGACAGAATCATTGGTTCTGCATGAGTAAGGTTTGGTTATACAATGCACTTGATGATTTAAATGAGCAATTGAAAGGAAATTTGATTTTTTTATCTGGCGATCCTTTAAAAGTTTTAGATAAATTGACAAATTTTTTTGATGTTGAAGAAATTTCCTGGAATAGGTGTTATGAGTCACGAACGATCAATAGAGATAAAAAAATCAAAGAATATTTTAAAAAAAAAATGAAAGTAAGTTCCTTTAATGGTTTATTATTATGGGAGCCTTGGGAAGTTTTAAAAGATAATGGAACTCCTTACAAAGTTTTTACACCTTACTACAAAAGAGGTTGTCTTTCTAACCCCCACCTAGAGAACCTGAGGAAACTAATTTAAAAATTTATGATCATAATTTTAAACAAACCTCTCTTAAAGATTTAAAACTTCTTAAAAATAAACAATGGGAAGAAAAAATACTTACAAACTGGAATATTAGTGAGGCAGAGGCAAAAATATCATGAAATCTTTTTTCTTAAATGGTTTAAGCGATTATTCTGAGGGAAGAAATTTTCCTTCAAAGAAAAATGTTTCAAGGCTATCTCCATATATTCATTGGGGACAAATTTCAGTAAATACCCTTTGGTATAATGCAATGAATATTTCAAAAACAATGAGTTCAAATAGTGCAGAAGTTTTTATGAGTGAGTTAGGATGGAGAGAATTTGCATATTATCTTTTATTCCATTCTCCTAATTTACAAACTGAGAATCTACAAAATAAATTTGATAGATTCCCATGGAATAATGATGAGAAGTTTTATAAAGCCTGGATTAGCGGTAAAACTGGTTATCCTATAATAGATGCTGGTATGAGAGAGTTATGGCAAACAGGTTATATGCATAACAGAGTAAGAATGATAGTTGGATCATTCCTAGTAAAAAACCTCTTACATGATTGGAGAAGAGGGGAAACTTGGTTCTGGGATTGTTTATTTGATGCAAGTACTGCGAGTAATTCAGCTAGCTGGCAGTGGGTTGCAGGAACTGGAACAGACTCAACACCATATTTCAGAATCTTTAATCCAATAACACAATCTCAAAAATTTGATCCTGATGGAACATATATAAGAAAATTTATTCCAGAAATTAAAAAACTTCCTAATAAATATATTTTCAGTCCTTGGGAAACACCTATTAACCTTCAACAAGAATTAAGTACAATTGTAGGACAAAATTATCCTATGCCTATCGTTGAAATAAAAAGCTCCAGAGAGCAAGCCTTGAATGCTTTTGCGTCAATCAAACAAACTTGAAATGAAAAAACTTTTTTTAATATTAGGTAATCAACTTTTTAACCCGGAGTTTTTGAGTAAGTATAAAAGGATCATATTTTTATATGGCGGAGGATTATGGCTTATGTTCATACGAAAAGCATCACAAACATAAAATAATATTTTTTTTGTCTTGTATGCGCTCTTTCAGAGATGAACTTACAGAAAAGGGTTTTAAAATTATTTATAAAAAAATACATGAGAATGATTTCAAGACTGAATACACCATAAAGTTAAAAGAAGAAATGATGAAAAGAGATATACAGGAAATTTCAGCATTTGAGATCGAAGATAAAGTATTTGAAGAAAGAATTTTAAATTTTTGTAAAGATATAAAACTCAATTATATAAATTCACCACAGTTTCTTACCAAAAGGGATGAATTTAAAAAGTATCTCCTAACAGTTAAAAAACCATTTATGGCTAGTTTTTACAAAACCCAAAGAATAAAATATAAAATTTTGGTAGATGAACAAAATAAACCTATTGGTGATAAATGGAGCTTTGATAATGAAAATAGAAAAAAATGCCAAAAGAATATTGATATTCCAAGAAGTTTATTTTTATGAAACACAACATACAAAAGACTTAAAAAAAATAGTTGATGAATTATTTAAAGAAAATCCAGGAAATGTTGAAGATTTTTGGATTGGTACGAAGAAGAGAAGATTCAATAAAATTTTTCAATATTTTCTAAAATTTAAATTTAACTTATTTGGTGATTATGAAGATGCAGTTGATCAAAGAGATAATATTTTATTTCACTCAGCCTTAAGTCCACTTATCAATGTTGGGTTAATAACTCCATCAGAGATATTATCAAAACTTAAGGAATTGCAAGTAAAGGTTAATATAAATTCTTATGAAGGTTATGTAAGACAAATTAGTTGGATGGCGAGAATTTATAAGAGGGGTTTACAGAAGTTATAGTGATGAATTTGAAGAAAAAAATTTTTTCAATCACAAAAGAAAAATGAAAAATTCCTGGTATCATGGAACAACTGGCATACCTCCTCTTGATCATTCTATTAAAAATGCAATTAAATATGGCTGGACTCACCATATTGAGAGACTGATGATATTGAGCAATATAATGAATCTTGCAGGCATTCATCCAAAAAATATTTATAAATGGTTTATGGAAATGTTTATAGATTCTTCGGAATGGGTTATGGTCCCAAATGTTTATGGGATGGGTTTATTTAGTGACGGAGGAATTTTTGCTACTAAAAACCATATATTTGTGGATCAGCATATTTTCTAAAAATGATGGATTTTAAAAAGGTGATGGTGCGAGGTAATGGATGGACTATATTGAATTTTATTAACAGAAATAGAGGTTTTTTCTTAAAAACCCAAGATTATCAATGATGGTTAGGATTTTAGATAAAATGAAGGAAGATAGGAAAAGGAGAATTTTTGATTGTGCAGAAAAATTCATTTATGAAAATAATATCTTAATGGCACATAAAAAAAAAATTAGAATCTAAAATTTGTATAGGTTTGCAAGAAGAAATTTTTTGGAGGAAAAAATGGGAAAGAGATTGGGGGAATGTAAAGTATTGTTCTAAAAGTTGTTCGACAAAATCTACTTAAGTTTGGTATATCTTAAATATGGTTTAACAGACGTAAACGAATCAAAGATTTTTTTGCTTCGTCATCAGATATCGCAGGAAATAATTATTACCTCGATCACCTTTTTTCCAATTAACTGGAGTAGCAACCTTAGTTTTTGATGTTAATTGAATAGAGTCTAAAACTCTTAAAATTTCATCAAAATTTCTACCAGTTGTCATTGGGTAGGTTAACATCATTCTAATCTTTTTATCAGGGTCAATTAAAAAGACTGATCTTACAGTAGCATTTGTTGTGCAGTTCTGTTGGTATTGGCAACTTCATCTGCAGGCAGCATATTAAAACCTTTGCAACTTTCAAATTTGAATCAGATATTAGAGGATAGTCAAGTTTGGTATTAGCAACATCCTCTATATCCTTCTTCCAAGAAAGATGGTCCTCTACTGAGTCAATGTAACCCCAAAATCACAATTTCTTTTTTTAAATTCTTCTTGAATTTTGCCATATAACCAAGTTTCAGTTATTGGAAACTGGTGTGAAATCTTTTGGATGTGAAAAAAGTACCTTACATGAATTATTGATAAAAATTAAT
>JAYQTO010000014.1:0-26197 GCA_038147415.1 Alphaproteobacteria bacterium
ATTATTTCTGATTTAAAATGGTTGAATATAGAATATTTTGATATTTTCAAACAATCAGAAAGAATGGAGTAAATATATAGATGTTTTTAATTATCTAAAAAAAAAGAATTTATATATCCTTGTTTTGAATCAGCAGAAGAGCTTTCCTTAAAAAGGAAGATTTTATTAAAACAAGGAAGACCCCAATATATGATAGAGGATCACTCAAATTAAAAAAATCGGAAATTAGTTCACTAATTTCTTCTGGAAAAAAACCACACTGGCGTCTAAAATTAAATGACGAGATAATTACTTGGGAAGATAAGATTCATGATAAAGTAACTTTTAAAAACTTATCGATATCTGATCCAGTTATTTTTCGTTCGGATGAACTCCCCTTATTTACAATTACATCTGTAGTTGATGATGCTGATTTAAATGTTACTCATATAATGAGAGGGGATGATCATTTAACAAATACAGCAGCACAGATTCAGTTATTTAAAATGCTTGATACAAAAGTACCAGAGTTTGGACATTTCCCTTTAATTAAGTCAATTTCAGGTGAGAGTCTTATCAAAAAGGAGTGGGAAAAGACTCTATAAATCAACTTAGATCTGAAAAAGTTCACCCTCTAATAATAATAAATTATTTAAGTAAAATAGGTACAAGTAGTTCTGTAGAAAGTATAATAGATATAGATAAATTGATTCAGGAGTTTGACCTAAAAATTTTTTCTAAGAATTCTATATTTTATGATCCAAATGATCTTCATAGACTGAATTCAAAATACTTAAAAGAACTAAGTTTTCAGGAATTAAAAAAAACAACTAACCCAATCTTTAATCAAAGTTTTTGGGAAATTATTAAATCTAATATTGATAATATCAAAGAGGCTGAAGATTGGAATAAAATAATCAACTCCGAGCTAATATTAAAAGATAAAGTTGTATTAAGTAATGAATTAAAAAAAATTATTTTAGATGAATTACCAGAAAAAATTAACTCTAAAACATGGGTAGAGTGGACAAAAAAAATATTAGAAAAATGTGACATTAAACCAAAAGAACTTTACACTAAGCTTAGAATTATTTTGACAGGTAAAAAGTTTGGGCCAAGTATGAATAATCTTCTAACTTTACTTAATACTAAAGAAATAGTTAATAGAATAAAGGTTAATAGTGAATAGTAGCATAGTTAAATTGTATGATAGTACTCTTCGAGATGGAGCTCAAAGTAAAGGTGTAAATTTTAGTTTTAATGATAAACTTAAAATTTTAGAAATTTTATATGATATGGGCTTGGACTATATAGAGGGCGGATGGCCAGGAGCAAACCCAACAGATGATAAATTCTTTAAGTCTCTACCTAAGTCAAGAAATACAAAAGTTGTTGCATTTGGCATGATGAGAAAACATGGAAAGAGTGCTGCAAACGACCCTAATTTGAATGCAGTTTTAAATTCTGGCGTTGGAACAGCATGTCTCGTCGGAAAAACATGGGATTTTCATGTTAAAAACGCCTTAAGAATTTCACTCAAACAAAATCTAGAGATGATTGATGACACTATTTCGTATGCCTCAAGAAGATTAGATGAAGTAATGTTTGATGCTGAACATTTTTTTGATGGTTTTAAAAATAATCAGGATTATGCATTAGAATCAATAAAACAAGCATATCAAAGTGGTGCAAAATGGATAGTTTTATGCGATACAAATGGAGGTACTTTGCCTTTTGAATTAAAAAATATTTTAAATAAAGTTAAGGAGATCATTCCAGAAAGATCATTGGGAGTTCACTTTCACAACGATACAGATAATGCTACCTATAACTCTATTGAATCTGTAAGGTTAGGTGTTAAACAGGTTCAGGGTACTTTTAATGGTTTAGGAGAAAGGTGTGGAAATGCAAATTTAGTAAATGTAGCTGCAAATTTAATCCTGAAAATGAACATAAAATGTAAATTAAGTGATAAATTAAATAAAATTACCAACGCAAGTAGATTTATTGATGAAACATTAAACAGACAATCTCCAAGAAACCTTCCTTTCGTGGGTTCTGCAGCATTTGCACATAAGGGTGGCTTACATATTTCTGCGGTAGAAAAAAATCCTAAATCTTATGAACATGTAGATCCAGAGAAAGTTGGGAATAGTAGAGTGCTAGTTGTTTCAAATCAGTCAGGTGTAGGAAATATAATTAATAGGTTAAAAAAATTTAAAATTAAAATTAAAAAAAGTGATGTAAGAGTCAAAAAGTTTTTAGAAATTGTCAAAAATCAGGAATTTTTAGGTTATGCATATGATGGCGCAGAGGCAAGTTTTGAACTTTTAGCAAGAAGATCACTTCAAAAATTTAAAGAGTTTTATAGTCTTGAAAGCTTTAAAGTTTCTGATGAAAAAAGAAAAAATTCTGATGGTAAATTTGTCCCAATTTCAGAGGCTAGAATCAAAATATTTGTTGAAAAAAAAGAATTTTATAGTGCAGCAGAGGGTAATGGTCCAATTCATGCTTTAGATATTGCTTTAAGAAAAGCTTTAATAAAATTTTACCCTAGAATAAAAAGTTTAAATCTAATTGACTACAAAGTAAGAATTTTAACGCCTCAAGATGGAACTAATGCTTTAGTAAGGGTAAGAATTGAATCTTCTAATAAAAATGAAAAATGGTCTACTATAGGTGTTTCTTATAATGTTATTGATGCATCATATATATAGCATTGCATGATAGTATTACGTACCACCTTCTAAAATTTAAGTAAACATATGGAAAAATTGAAGAACTTGCCAGAAATTATATTGGTAAATACACAACTTCCTGAAAATCTTGGTGCTGTGGCTAGATCAATGTTGAACTTTAATTTTAAAAAATTGAAACTAGTTTCACCAGAGTTTAATTTAAACCATGAAAAATTAGACCAGTTTGTGCAGGTGCAGATATTGTTATAGATAAAACAAAAGTATATGAAAATTTTGATGAAGCAATTAAACATTTTAATATAATTATTGCAACTACTAATAGGACAAGATCTATAAAACAAAAGGTTATTAGCTTTAGTCATCTTTCAAATATTTTAAAAATAATAAAAATAAAATTGGGATTGTATTTGGTCCAGAAAGGAGTGGTTTAGATAATAATAAGATTGCATTATGTGATTATGTGTTAAAGATTAACACTAATAAAAATTTTTCATCTTTAAACTTATCGCATGCCGTAAACTTGATTTGTTATGAAATTTCAAGAATTGGAAATAAGACAGATAATATAAATACCTACCCCCATAAAGCAAAAAAGTCTGAACTTATTAATTTTATGAAGCTTTTAATAAATGATCTTGATGAAAAGAATTTTTTTAATAAAAGAAAGAAAAAAATAATGACACAAAAATCATGAATATATTTAATAAAATTGATTTAACAAGTGACGATATAAAAATTTTGATTGGTATTTTTAAAGCCCTTAAAAAAAGAGGTAAATAAATTTGACATAAGTAATTTAATAAGTATATTCACCTACAATATGACTAGAATTCTAAAATCAAAATATAAGATAGATAGAAGATTAAAGTGCAATTTATGGGGAAGGCCTAAAAGTCCTTTTAATAAAAGAGATTATCCCCCAGGTCTAAATGGTCAAACAAGAAAAAAAAAACCTTCAGATTTTGGTATTCAGCTAATGGCAAAACAAAAACTCAAAGGTCACTATGGCTATATAACTGAAAAACAATTTAGAAATCTATTTTTTAAAGCCTCTAACCTTAAGGGTAACACAAGTGAAAATCTCATACAATTACTAGAAAGAAGATTAGACGCTACTGTATATAGAATGAAGTTTGTAACTACGGTTTTCGCAGCAAGACAGTTTGTTAGCCATGGTCATGTTTTAGTGAATGGAAAAAAATTAACCATCCCATCTTACTCCGTTAAAGACGGTGATGTTATTGAGATAAAAGAATCAAGTAAGGAAATTCCTATAGTTCTCGAAGCTATTAGCTCAACTGAAAGAGATACCCCAGAATATTTGTCAGTAGACTATGATAAGCTTAAAGGTACATTTCTAAAAGGACCAAAATTAGATGAGGTTCCATATCCTGTCGTAATGGAACCTAATCTAGTAATTGAATATTACTCAAGGTAAATTTAATCCGTAAATTTAGATCCCTGCTTTAAATATTTCAATATATTTTGTGGAGATGTCTACACCATATGGATCATCCTCAGCATTGTCTTTGAAACCAGGTTCAATAAAGGTGTGCACTACTTCGTTATTTTCAATTATCATAGCATATCTCCAAGATCTAAGACCAAAACCTAGATTGTCCTTCTTAACAAGCATTCCCATCTTTCTAGTAAATTCTGCACTACCATCTGGTATAACTTTAACTTTACCTATTTCATGATGTTTAGCCCATGCATTCATTACAAATGAATCATTTACAGAAATGCAGTATATTTCGTCAATTCCAAAATTTTTAAAATCATCATATAATTTGTTAAAATCAGGTAGTTGAAATGTGGAACAAGTTGGGGTAAATGCGCCTGGTAAGGAAAATAGTATTACTCTTTTGTTTGAAAAGAAATCGAATGAAGTCTTTTCTTCCCATTTAAATGGGTTGTCTCCTCCTAAGGAATCATCTCTTACTCTTGTTTGAAATATTACATCAGGTATAGTTTTAATCATTTTAAATCCTTTCTTAACTAGAACTAGTTCTAATAATATTTATTAGAATAGTTCTAAATTAAAAAAATAATTATGTCTATACCTATTTAAAAAAAAAAAATTAAAATTATAATATAGTTATGAAAATTAGTGCTTTAATAGTAGCTCGTAATGAGGAAAAAAAAATTGAAAGTACTCTTAAATCACTTAACTTTGTTGATGAAATAATTGTTATTTTAGATCGAACTACTGATAAAACTGAGTCAATATGCAGAAAATATACAAAAAAAATATTTAAGGGTAGTTGGCACTCAGAGGGTGAACGAAGAAATTTTGGTATTAAAAAATGTAATTTTACCTGGATTTTAGAGATTGATGCAGATGAAATAATAAATAAAGACCTATCAGGAGAAATTAGTAATGCAATTAAAAAGTGATTGTCTGATTATTATTACATAAGATTAGTAAATTATATTGGGAAAAAAGCAATAAAATTTGGTTGGATGGCATGTATGGCGCCAGATGGAAAATTTTGTTTATTTAAAAAGAAAAATAAGTGTTGGCGCGACGGAAGGGTTCACCCAAGTTATAAAATTCATGGAAGAAAAGGTAAGGGATTGGAAAATTATATAATTCATAATATGTCAGATAATATTTCGGATTTATTAAAAAGATTTAATCGAAATACATCTTTTAATGCAATTGATCTTAGTAGAACAAAATTACAAATTAGAGAAACTATTTTCTATTAGGAAGGTGGTGTCAAGATTTGTGAAATGTTATATAGCTAGAAAGGGTTTTTATCTGGAAAAGAGGGCTTAACTATTAGCCTGTTAAGTGCAATTTATCCATTTGTTTCAGCAATGAAAGCAAGGTATGATCAAGATTAGTTTTGAATTTTAAAGCTTATTTTTTTTTCTTTTAAAACTTGCTCAAAATCTCCGCTTTCTGCCATATCTTTTAGAATGTCAAACCCTCCTATAAACTCTTGATTGATATAAATTTGTGGGATAGTGGGCCAATCTGAAAATTGCTTTATTCCTTGTCTCAATTCATCATTTTCTAATACATTATAGCTTTTAAACTCTACATTAAAATAATTTAGAATTGCAACTGCATTGGCAGAAAACCACATTGAGGGAAGTCTGGAGTTCCTTTCATAAAAAGAACAACGTTATCGGTGTCTATGAATTTTTGTATTTTATTTTTAATCTCTTCCATTTACTTTCCTTTCTCTATTCATTATTTTCTTTTGTAGTAAGCATTAATGCATGTAATGTTGTTCCCATGTGTTTACCTAAAGCTTGGTAAACAAGTTTATGCTGATTAATTTTTGAAAGTCCTTTAAACTTTGAAGATACAATTGTTGCATGATAATGATTATTATCACCTTTTAAATCAGTAATATCGATTTCTGCATCTGGTAGGTTTTTTTTAATAAGGCTTGTTACTTCATCAGGGGTTAACGTCATTTTTCAATATCTATATAATTTTTAAACCATTTTTATTATATGTTATAAGATCTTTTAATGAAATTTCAAACTCATTTCTAATTTTAAATAAACTTCCTTTAACCTTACCTATATTTTTGATTGATACGTTCATTTTTTTTGCATATTTAAGTAATTTTTTTTCATTATTTGTTATTATAATATATCTTGACGAATCTTCACCAAAAAGCCAATTTTCCCTTTTAATTTCATCTGGAATACTTACTTGTATACCAAGTTTATTCTTTATACATAGTTCAGCTAATGACATTATAATTCCACCTTCAGAAACATCATGACAGCCTGAAATACCAATTTCTCTAATAGAATTGTAAACAAAATTACCATTTTTAATTACATTATCAAAATCAATTGATGGAGGTATACCATTTTTATATCCACAAATCTGATTATAGACTGACATACCAAGATGCCCTTTCGTATGACCAATTATGAAAATAGAATCATTCATTTTCATATTAATTCCTGTAACAAACTTTAGATCCTCAATCAAGCCTACACCACCGATTACAGGTGTTGGAAGTATAGATTTACCTTTTGTCTCATTGTAAAGTGAGACATTACCTGAAACAACAGGAAATGATAGTTTTGTACAGGCGACTTTAATACCCTCGATTGCCTTTTTTATTTGATACATCACATCTTTTTTTTCGGGATTACCAAAGTTAAGATTATCAGTAATGGCTAGGGGTTTAGCTCCAGAAGCAATTAAATTTCTCCATGATTCAGCAACGGCTAGCTTTGCGCCAAGTTTGGGATCAGAATAACAAAAAATAGGGTTGCAATCACAGGTAATTGCTACTGCTTTTTTTGTGTTGTGGATTCTTACAATTGCCGCATCAGACTCTTCAGAATAAAAAATAGTATCGCACATAACCATATTATCATATTGACGAAATAACCATTCTTTTGATGAATGATTAGGGCTAGAAATCATTTTCAAGAAGACATTTTCAATTTGTAATTTTCTCTTTTAACTTTGATAGTTTTCACTTCTTTTTTCTTGCTTGGTCTATCATATTCTGGTGCAGAATCAGCTAAAGGTTTTATAGGTAGTTCTCCTACAAGATGATTATTAAAGTACATTTGCATTTTTCCAGTATCTGTAAGATGACCAATTTCTTTTGCTTCTAACCCCCACTTTTTAAAAATATCAAAAGTAATTTTTTTTTTATCGGGTTTAATGACCATTAACATCCTTTCTTGTGTTTCTGATAACATCATCTCATAAGGTGTCATTTTACTTTCTCTGCAAGGAACTTCGTTCAGGAATAACTTCACTCCACAATTTCCTTTTGATGCCATTTCAAATGAAGAGGATGTTAGTCCAGCTGCTCCCATATCTTGAATAGCAATTATAGCATCTTCTTTCATAAGTTCCTGACAAGATTCAAGCAAGAGTTTTTCCATGAAAGGGTCTCCTACTTGAACCTGAGGTCGTTGGTCAATCGAAGTATCATCAAATTCAGCTGATGCCATTGTTGCCCCATGTATACCATCTCTCCCAGTTTTAGAGCCAACATAAATAATAGGATTTCCAACTCCCTTTGCTTTAGAATAAAAAATTTTATTTTTTTTAACTAAACCAACACACATAGCATTAACTAAAATATTATTATTATAGGACTTATGAAAAGAGCACTCTCCTCCAACTGTTGGAATCCCAACACAATTTCCATAATCACCAATACCTTTAACAACACCTTGGAGTAGACTTTTAGTTTTAATATTAGAGGGTTCGCCAAAGCGTAAAGAATTTAAATTTGCAATAGGACGGGCTCCCATTGTAAAGACATCTCTCATGATACCTCCAACCCCAGTTGCAGCACCTTGATAGGGTTCAATAAAAGAGGGGTGATTGTGACTTTCCATTTTAAACACAATCGCATCATCACCTCCAATATCTATTATTCCTGCATTTTCTCCTGGACCACAAATTACATGCTCTCCATTTGTTGGTAAAGTTTTTAACCATTTTTTTGTAGATTTATATGAACAGTGTTCACTCCACATTACTGAGAAAATACCTAATTCTAGTAAATTAGGTTCCCTTTTTAGAATTTTTAAAATAAGATTATATTCAGATTTACTAATTCCATGATCAATAATAGTTTTAGCATTTATTAAATTTTTTTCTAAATTCATATCAACCCACTAAGCCCTTTGAAAAAGTTTATACAATCTTTCCCACTAAAACTGTCAATTGCTCTTTCAGGGTGAGGCATTAAGCCAAGAACATTTTTTTTTTATTTACAATTCCTGCAATATTTTGAATAGAACCATTTGGATTATATTTATTACTTACATCACCAGTTTTAGAAGAATATTTAAACATAATCTGATCATTATCTTGAAGTTTTTTTAAGTTGTAATCATCCACATAAAATTTACCTTGTGAGTGTGCAATTGGATATTGTACAATCGTATCTTTAATATTTTTAGTAAAATAATTTTTTCTATTTTCAATTCTTAAAAATACCTTTTTACAACAAAACAATTGGCTTGAGTTTTTTATTAATGCTCCCTCTAATAATTTACATTCAGTTAAGATTTGAAAACCGTTACATATTCCAATTATTGGCACCCCTTTTTTTGCGTGTCTAATGACCTCTTTAATAGCTGGAGACTTTGTAGCTAATATTCCGGCTCTTAAATAATCTCCAAAAGAAAAGCCACCAGGAATAAAAATTATACCTGGATCTTTTATGTGACTTTCGTTGTGCCATAAAAATTTAGGCTTTAATTTAAGGCAATATTTAATTGCAACAGCTAGATCTCTATCGCAATTGGATCCCGGGAAATGAATTATAGATACTTCCTTATTCACAAATTTATTTTTTTACTACTTTAAAGTTTTCAATTACAGGGTTGGATAAAAGCTCTTTGCTGATTTTTTTTTCGATATCAGATAAACTAGTTGTTTGCCGAAAGTTCAATATCAAAAACTTACCTTTTGAAATATTTTCTACATTTGTAAATCCTAGCTGATTTATTGTTTTTTTTATAGCTTCTGACTCAGGGTCAAGTATTCCAGGTTTAAATTCAACATACACTCTATAAATCATTTTTTATAACTTTCTTAAATTCATTCTCAGATAAAACTCCAAGTCTGTAAGCAACCTCCTGGTAAGCCTTATCAACGTCACCAAGGTCCTGTCTGAAACGGTCTTTATCTAGTTTCTTGTTAGTTTTTATATCCCATAATCTACAATTATCAGGACTTATTTCATCTGCTAACATCAATATAGATTCTTCGCTGTCCCAGAATCTTCCAAATTCAATTTTAAAGTCCACTAACCTAATACTTTGAGAGAAAAAATAACCAGTTAGAAAATCATTTACTCTAGAAGCTATTGATATTATTTCTTCGAGTTCTTGGTGGGTAGCCCATTCAAAAACTATTATATGTTCATCTGATATAATAGGATCATTTAAATCATCATTTTTTAAATAGAATTCAATAATGGGTCTTGATAAAACCTTTCCATCTTTTATACCAAGTCTTTTTACTAATGATCCGGTAGCAACATTTCTTACTACAACTTCTATAGGAATAATTTCTAGTTTCCTTACTAATTGTTCTCTCATATTCAGTCTTTTTATAAAATGATTTGGCACATTGATTTCTGACAATCTTGACATTAATAATTCAGAAATAAAGTTATTCAAAACCCCTTTTCCAGGGATTATAGATTTTTTTTTATTATTAAATGCTGTAGCGTCATCCTTAAAATATTGAATCAAAGTATTTGGTTTTGTTCCTTTATAAATAATTTTGGCTTTTCCTTCATAAATTTTTTCCTTATTTTTCATTTAAAACTCTTTCAAACATCTGATCAATATTTTTAAGGTGATATTTTATATCAAAAATATTTTCATTTTCTTTTTATTTAACGTATTTGATATTTTTTATTTTTTTTACGATATTTTGAAATTTTTATCTTTTTTCCAAGACTCCATTGCTAAATTTTGAACAATTTTATAAGCTTCCTCTCTAGAGAACTCACCTTTTTCAATTAATTTTAACATCAATCTTTGGGAGTTATAAAGACCGTTTGTTTTTTCTAGATTTTTCAGCATCATTTTCTTGTCAACCACCAAATTTTTACCACAGATGATAATCTACTAAGAGCAAAGTCCGTTAAAACTATAGAATCAGGTCCGATTGTTCTCTCTACCGAGGAATGTGAAATATCTCTTTCATGCCATAAGGCAATATTTTCCATGAAAGGAATCGCACTCGACCTTATTACTCGAGCTAAACCTGTAAGATTTTCACTTAAAATAGGATTTCTTTTATGGGGCATTGCAGAAGATCCTTTTTGATTTTGAGAAAATATTCTTCTACTTCTCTCACTTCACTACGTTGAAGATGTCTAATTTCAATAGCTAGATTTTCTATTGATGAAGCTATTAAAGCTAAACATGAAAAAAAAGATGCATGTCTATCTCTAGGTATTATTTGGGTTGAAATTGACTCGATTTGTAATTTGAGTTTTTTAGCAACATAGGATTCTACATGTGGTGCAATATTAGCAAAAGTTCCAACTGCCCCAGAAATAGAACAAATAGATATTTCCTTTTCAACAAAATTTAATCTTTTTAAATGTCTTTTGAATTCACAATATTTACCTAATAATTTTAAACCAAATGTGGTGGGCTCAGCAAAAATTCCATGACTTCGACCAATACAAGGAGTTAATTTATGTTCCTTTGCTCTTACCTCAAGCATTTCTATGAGATATTCTAGTTCTTTTTTTATAATTTTTGAGGATTGTTTTAATTGTATAGATAATGCGGTGTCAATTATATCTGAAGAAGTAACTCCCATATGTATGAACTTAGAATCAGCACCTACATTCTCTGCAATATTTGTCAAAAATGCAATAACATCATGCTTTACTTCTTTTTCTATTTGATCGATTCTACTAATGTTGAAACTTGAATTAGTTTTTATATTTTTGAGTGCACTTTTTGGAATTACCCCTATCTTTTCCAAAGCTTCGCATATAGCGATTTCTATATCTAACCAGATTTTAAATTTATTTTCTGGTTCCCAAATTTTTCTTATTTCTTTTCTTGAATAGCGTGGGATCATAATAAAATATAAGGTGGATAATTAAATTTATTTTTTGAAGTTGTGAAAATTTCAAACCCATCTGGAGGTTACCCCAATTGAATGTTCAAACTGAGCGGAAAGTGATTTATCTGATGTTACAGCAGTCCAACCATCAGATAGAACTTTAACATTGTGGTTTCCAATATTAATCATTGGTTCAACCGTAAAAAACATACCCTCAATTAATTCTACACCCTCCCCTGGGTTTCCAAAGTGAAGAATACTTGGTTGATCATGAAAAACTTGCTCCAAGGCCATGTCCACAGAAATCTCGAACAACCGAGTAATTTTTTCTTTCTGCAAATGACTGTATAGCATGTCCAATATCACCAGTTGTAATCCCAGGTTTTATAATTTCTATTCCTCTCATCATAGCTTCATATGTTATTTCAACTAACTTTTAGCTTTTTAATTTAACTTCACCTACATAAAACATTCTACTTGTATCACCATGCCAGCCATCTAGTTTTGGCGTAACATCAATATTTATAATATCGCCTTCACTAAGTGTTTTTCAGATGGTATACCATGACAAACAACATGATTTACTGAGGTGCAAATAGATTTAGGGAAACCTTTGTAATTAAGTGGGGCAGGTACAGCTCCTCTAGATACTTGGAATTCATGACAAAGTTGATTAAACTCTAAGGTTGAAACACCTGGTCTTACATATTCTGTAATATAGTCTAGGCAGTCTGCTGCTAAGCTACCAGCTTTTCTCATATTTTCAAAGTCAGATTTGGTATGTAATTTAATATTATTTGTCATTCAAGATGTTAATTTATAATATAATGATTAAAACTTACAGTAAAAATTTTAATGAAAATAAAAAGAAAAACTTCAAGTATAGTCATTATAGGAAATGAAATTCTTTCAGGTAAAACACTTGACACTAATTCTAACTATATTGCTAAAAACTAAAGGTTGAAAGGGATTAAATGTAACTCAATAAGTGTAGTACCAGATGATGAAAAAACTATAATTCAAAAAGTAAATGATTTTAGAAAATCTAGTGATTATATATTTACAACTGGAGGAATTGGTCCGACCCACGACGATATAACTTCAAAATCTATATCTAAAGCTTTGAAATTACCATTCGAAATAAATGCTGAAGCATGGAAAAGGTTGGAAAAACATTATTCAGACGAAGAATTTACAGAAGCAAGGCAAAAAATGGCATATATGCCTAAAGGTTCTGAGTTGATTGATAACCCTGTAAGTATAGCTCCAGGTTTTATAAATGAAAATATATATGTTTTTCCAGGAGTTCCAAAAATTTTAGAAGTAATGATAGATGAATTCTTTAAAAAAATTGATAACGAAGTTTTATTTTATAAAAAAACAATTTCAACTATTTTATCTGAAGGTATCATCGGTAGTTATCTGAGTGATATTCAAAAAAAATATAAGGATTGAGAAATTGGGAGTTATCCGTATTTTAAAAAAAATTCATTTGGAGTGTCTATAGTATTTATTGGTGATAATGAAGAAATAGTAAATATTTCGTCCCTTGAGGTTTTGATTATTTAAAGATTAAGAATGGTAAGCCTCAATTATTTTAGTTTTTTAAGCTTTCTTTTATAATCTCTTGATAGGTATTTTCTGTAAAATTTTTAAGATTTTTTTTCTTCCAATTTTCAAGTGAATTAAAAAAACTTTTTTATATAATCATCAGAAAGCCAATGTTCCGGTCTTAATTTTTGTAGATTCATCATTACAATTAGTATTTTTATCGTTTGCAAATTCAATTCTTTTGAAAGTAAGATTGGACCAGTCACTATCACTACTTTTTGAATTACTTACTATCTTTTCCTTAATTAAACTTCTATGAATATTAATGGATTTTTCTTTTTCAATTAAAAGGTTTTTATGATTTTGATCAATTTTTTCAGATTCTTTTAATTCATTATGTGCGTCTTGAATCAAATTAAAAATGGATTCAAGAACATCATCAACTTTTCTTTTTTATTCATCTTATAATTTTTAAAAATTTAATATATAATAACCTTAAATTTTGACAATTCACAATCTTAGCTTATTTTGACTTTTATGGATATTTTAAAATTTTTGAAGATAACCAATCTTATCTAGCTATAATAGCTATCTTGATTATTTTTTACTAGGTTCAAAAAAAAAAAATAAAAATAAAAACCACTTGAATTAGTTGCAATGATGAAGCTATTGAGATTGATGTTGATGCTTTAAAAAAATATGAAGAGAAATTAATAGTACTTAAAGATTTGTATAAACAAGAATTAATTGATTCAAACTTATATAAAAAGAAAATTGAACTAATAATAAAAAGGGTAGAGGATATATGTGGGAAAGATCTAGGAACATTTCCAAGATTACAGCAAAAAATAGTTATGGATTCACTTAAAAAAGATATAAAATCAAAAGTAAGTTTACATTCGGAAGTTATTGACGAAAAAAGTATAGACAGCTTAATTGATGCTGTTGATAAAAAAATTGATAGAAGTAAAAGAATATGAAAAAAAAAAATTCTGACATTATTAATGAAGTAAGAAAGTCGGTAGGACCGAAGATTAAAAATGCAAGTGAGAATGAATTGCATGCTAATTTAAATGATAAGGATTTGATAAAATCAATAGTTGAAGAATGGCTTTGAAAAAATGCTAAATTAAAAATTACAAAAGATATTCTTCAAAAAGAAATTAAGAAGTCTTTTTTATGGAATAAATAAATTTTTTTAAAAAAATATTTTCGATTTCATTCATAAAAAGGCAGTTATGTTTCTTGTTTAATTCATTATTCATTATGATATAAAGGATTTAATATTAATAAAATGACTAGGGGAAGAACAGATAAAATGAGTTTGGCTTCAATCATATTCATAAGTTTAAAAATTGTCTGTAATTCTCAGTTAGTAGGACTTGCGAGCGTGCTGAAATTGGTAAACAGACAGGACTTAAAATCCTGCGGGTGGTAACACCCTTGTGGGTTCAAGTCCCACCGCTCGCACCATTATTGTTATGCTTAGAATTAAAATTTTATCAGTTACTATTTTCATATTTTTTTCTCTAAATTCTTTCTCACAGGCACTTGAAGAAAAGATAGAAAAGTTTTTGCTTGAAAATCCAGAAGTTATTTTAAAATCTTTACAAAATTTTGAAGAAAAAAAAGCTAAAGAACAGGAAGTTACTAATGAAAAGATAATCAATGAAAATTTAGATAATTTAAAAGATAGTAGTAATGGATTGTATGACGGAGATATAAACTCTAAAAAAATAATCGTAAAGTTTTTTGACTACAATTGTTCTTATTGTAAAAAAGCACACACTGATATTCAAAAGTTACTAAAAAAGAAGATGTAAAAGTTGTATATAAAAATTTTCCTATATTATCTGATAATTCAGTCTTTTTAGCTAAATTAGGGATATTTATTGCTGAAAAGGATACTGATAGCTTTAATAGTTTTTATAAAATGATTAATGAAAATAAAGGGCGTGTAAGTAAAGAAAAATTATCCGAAATTACTAAAAAACTTGGAGTAAATTTAGATGAACTTAATAATGAAAAAGTTAATGTTAGGTTGGAAAAAAAACTAAAAATGGATATTGATTTAGCTAATAAGCTAGGGCTTAGAGGAACCCCTGCCTTTGTAGTGGGTAATGAAATAATATTTGGTTATGTACCAGCTGATGAATTGCTAAATAAAATAAATTAACAATACAAATTATTTTTTGTGTTTGTTTTAAATTTAGCGGCAAAACCATTGCTATATAATATTTTCTTTCCATATTGACTTAAAAAAATATTATGATTTACAAGAGCATCCATCTCTCTCATATGCTTTTTTGTCCTTGATTCATAATCTGAAAAAATACCCTGCTCTTCCTGTAAAATATGAATTATTTCATGCATTAAAATTCCTCTGTGACAAATATCATTTAGTGGATCCAGTTTTTTAGATAAGAAAATTTTATATTTTGGTTCTAAAGGTGTGTATGCGAGAATTTCACAGTCAGTTTTACATGCTAACTGAGAAAGTTCTTTTTGCTCAATAAATTCTATAGCTGGGTATTTAATTGGATTTTTGTAGTCAGTATGACTTGTTATCCAGAAAAGTAATGCTACTATTAACTCATTTATATTTTCGAACTTTTCCATAATGGTATTTATCAAATGAACAACAAACTATTTATTCATAAATCTCTTCCTGAAATGTATCATATTGAAGTAGATAAACACAACAAAATATATGTTGAAGTGAGTGGAAAAAAAGATGGTATACCTGTTATTTTTGTTCATGGAGGACCAGGTGGACATTGTAGAAGTGAGCATCATTCTTTATTTGATCCAAATATATTTAGATCAATAATCTTTGATCAACGTGGTTGTGGAAAGAGTACTCCGTATAGAGTACTTGAAAATAATAATACTGAATCTATTGTAGATGATATTGAAAAAATTAGAGTTTTTTTTAATATTCAAAAATTCTTAATAGTTGGAGGCTCATGGGGATCAACTCTGTCAATAAAGTATGCGCAAAAGTTTCCAAATAATGTTATTGGAATCCTTTTAAGATCTGTCTTTCTTGGAACTATGAATGAAATAAATTGGGCATTTATTGATGGGCCAAAAACATTTGCACCAAACCTTTATGAAAGGTTTAGTGGCTTGTTTAGAGAAGGAGAAAACATTATTGAATCATATTATGAAAAGGTAGTAACCGAAAATTCTAAGCTTCATTCATGGATTTGGCATGATTACGAAAGAATATTATCTCAAATCAATCCAGAAAAATATTTATTTGACAATGATGACGAAATATTAAGAAGAAGTGGGCTACCAAATTCTCCTTTCATGGAATTACATTATATAAAAAATAATTTCTTTATGGAAGATAATGAGATTCTTAAGAATATAAAAATTATATCTAATATTCCGTCATATATTGTTCAAGGAAGGTATGACTTAATTTGTCCACCAATCAATGCTTATAATTTGTCTAAGAATTGGAAATCCTCTGAGCTAGTTTTTGTAAATACAGCAGGTCACTCATCTTCAGATGAAGGAATAATAAATACTATGCTTAAGGGATTAAATAAATTAATTCTTAATGTTTAATTCAAAAATAACGTAGGAATTATTTTCTGTTTTAAGTAATTTTTTTTTTAGAATTTTAAAATCATTTTTTGAAAGAATTTGACTTAAGGACCAGATGGAAGCCCTCTAATTATTGGTTCAGGATGATATACATATTTTATTAAATCTTTCTTTTAAATCTTGATCGTCACTATTTCCGACACATATTATTACATTTCGTAAAAACCTAATCCAGCCAATTCTTTTGATTGGAGAATTTTTAAAAAGATTATAAAACTCATTTTCATTTAAATTCAAATAAAAAGAGAGTTCCTTAAGGTTTTTTCCAATCAATTTTTTTTCTTTAGTTTCAGAAGAAAACTTATTCCATGGACATATTGAAAGACAGTCATCACATCCATATATTTTGTTACCTATTTTTTTTCGCAAACTTATTGGAAAAGGCCCCTTATGCTCAATAGTTAAGTATGATATACATTTTCTTGCATCTATAACATTTTCTTTTAATATTGCATCAGTTGGACAGACCTTAATACAATCATCACAAATTCCACAATGATTATATTCTTTATTATCATTTGGAATATCAATAGGGAGAAATATTTCTGAAAGAAATAACCATGATCCATATTTCTTTGAAACTAAATTTGTATGTTTCCCTTGCCAACCTAAGCCAGCTAATTGAGCTAACTGCTTTTCAAAAATTGGAGAAGTGTCTACAAATATCTTCGAATCAAGGTTATATTCATTTGATAACCATTTTTTAAAGATCTTTAGTTTATCTTTAATAACTGTGTGGTAATCTTCATTTTTGCATAAACACTAATATTTCCAGAGTTTCTTTTATCATTATGTATAAGTGGATTATAGCCTGGAGAATAATTAAGGCCCAAAACTATTATAGTTTTTACTTCTTTCCATATTTTAGATGGATTTTTTTAGTATTCTCATGATTTTCTAACCAATACATATCTCCATGATATTTTTTTTTAAAAATAAATTATAATTATTTATTGTATCTTTATTTACTTCTGGTTTTGTTATACCAACAACATTAAAACCAAAGCTTTTTAGTTTTAAACAAATTTTATTTTTTAAATCATTCATTTTTGTTATTTTATAAATATTATAAATCTAAGATGATTAAAAAATCAAATAAAGCGGTACTACTACTTAGTGGTTGGTTAGATTCTGCTGTCGTATTATCAATTTGTAAAAAGCTTGGACATGAGGTTGATGCAATTACATTTGACTATAATCAAAGGCATAAGATTGAATTAAATTGTGCAAAATGGCAAGCTTCTAATTTTAAATGTGTATCACATAAGATATTTAAACTTGATTTTTTTGGAGGTTCATCATTAACAGACAATATTGATGTCCCAAAGAATGAAAATATAAAAAATATTGATAATGGAATCCCAAATACCTATGTTCCAAGCAGAAATATAATTTTTTTTTATCCTTTGCTTCAGGTTATGCAGAGTATAAAAATATAGATAAAATATTTCTTGGGGTTAATGCTGTTGACTATTCCGGCTACCCGGATTGTAGAAAAGAATTTATTGATGGATTTGAAAAATTAATAAACTTTTCAACTAAAAAAGGTTTATGTAATAAAAAGTTTATAATTGAGACTCCACTTATAAATTTAAAAAAAAGGATATAATTCAGATTGGATTTAAAAATGGAGTAGATTTTTCTAAGACATCTAGTTGTTATGACCCAACTAAGGAAAAAAATTTGTAGACGCTGTGATGCATGTTTGTTGAGAAAAAAAAGGATTTGAGGAAGCTGGAATTGAGGATCCTCTTTGGAGAAAGTGATTGTTTTATAAAATTAAAGAAATATTTAAATCAATTCAAGGTGAAGGTTATCATGTTGGAAGAAAAGCTGTCTTTGTAAGATTTACAGGGTGTAATTTATGGAATGGAAATATTAATATGAGAAAAAATGCTATATGTAATTTCTGTGATACAGATTTTGTTGGAATTGACGGTTTGAACGGTGGAAAATATAACTTAGATCAGTTAGTAAAAAAAATTCACATGGTTTGGAATTCAACATTTTCTAAAGAGAAAAAGTTTGTTATTTTAACGGGTGGTGAGCCTTTACTTCAAGTAAACGAGAACCTAGTAAAGCTTAAAAGTTTAAATTTTTATGTTGCATTGGAAACTAATGGAACTATAAATACAAATATTAAGTTTGATTGGGTTTGTGTTAGTCCAAAAGAAAATTCATTATGGAAACTAAAAAATGGGGATGAACTTAAGGTGGTATATCCTCAACACAAGTTTAATCTAAAGGCCTTAGAAAAATTAGATTTTAAATTTTTTTTTCTACAACCAAAATATGATTCGTTAAAGAGGGTAAATCTTATTAAAACATTGAATTATTGTAAATTAAACAAAAATTGGTTTCCAAGTTTTCAGATTCATAAAGTACTTAGAATAAACTAATGATAATATATAAAAAATATTATTTTGATGCAGCTCACTATATTCCAAATTTTGGGGACAACCATAAAAATAGAAGAATTCACGGACATAGCTATGAATTAAAGATTTTACTGTATGGAAAACAAAAAAAAAAAAGTGGGTGGGTTATGGATCTTGAAGAGTTAGATCCTTATCTTGAAAGTATTTTAAAACAATTAGATCATTCTTTACTTAACGACATTAATGGTTTGGAAAACCCAACATGTGAAAATATTGCTAAATGGATATGGAAAATGTTGATAAAAGAAATTAAAAACCTTCACAGCATAGAAATTTACAGGCCAAGAGTTGGAGGTTGTGTTTATTCAGGTTGAGCTCTTATCTTGGTTTATAAATATTCATATTTAAATCTTGAATGTGAACTTTTTTTGGAGCTATGCCTTCCTCAAAAAAAAAACATCAATTGGGATTCCACCTCTTGGATTCCAGATTGATGCAACCCGTATCCATTTAGGTTTTACATAGTGAATAATTTTTTTGCAATCTTTATTGTACAATCCTCATGAAAAACCACCATAGTTTCTGAATGAGAAAAGAAATAACTTCAGAGACTTACTCTAATAAAAGTTTATTAGGTACGTAATCAATGATGATATTTCCAAAGTCAGGTTGTGAAGTAATTGGGCATATACTAGTAAACTCTGGTGAAGAAAATCTAATAGAATAATCTTTATCAGGATGTGGGTTATCTATTGGATCTAAGATAAATTTGTCAGGATTATCTTGATTTAATTTCGTTTTTCTTTCCAAGATACTTAGGTTTTTTTGAATTTTTCATTTTTATATAAATATAAATTTTTAGTTTTTTCAAAAGTATTTGTCAATATTGATTCTCGAATATCGCACATCATTCTTTTATAAAATGCTATATTATGTAAACTCAGAATCATTGAGGAGAGTATTTCATTGTTTTTAACTAAATGATGTATGTAGGATTTGGAGAACTGATTAGAGGCAAAACAATTAAGATTTTTATCTAGAGGGGAATCATCATCTGAATATTTTGAGTTTCTTAGGTTTAATTCACCTGCCATTGTAAATGCTCTACCGTTCCTTCCAAATCTTGTGGGAAGGACGCAGTCAAACATATCTATACCTTGTTCAACTGCCCTTTATTATATCAACTGGCCTCCCAACTCCCATTACATATCTTGGTTTTTTTTCATCTAAGTAATCAACAACAGACTTAATAACATTTATCATTTGATTGTGGGTTTCTCCTACAGAAAGTCCACCAAGTGCATAACCGTCAAAACCTATTTCACTCAATTCTCCAGCACTTCTTTTTCTAAGTTCATCAAACATACCACCTTGAACAATACCAAAACATCCATACCCTTCTCTAGGTTTAAAAATATTTTTACATCTTTCTGCCCAATACATTGAAAGTTCCATAGACTCCTGTGCTCTTTTAAATGAAACTGGAAATTCAGTACATTCATCTAAAACCATAGAAATATTAGAATTTAAATTATATTGGATATCAATTGCTTTTTCAGGACTAAGAAAAATTTGGCTACCGTCAATATGAGATTTAAAATTAATTCCATCTTTACTTATCTTTTTTTAGCTTTGATAATGACCAAACTTGAAAACCACCAGAAGTCAGTAAGTATGGGTTTTCCCCAATTAATAAAGTTTTGCAAACCCCCCATTTCTTTTTATTAACTTATCTCCTGGTCTTTGCATTAAGTGGTAAGTATTTGCAAGAATAATATCAATATCAAGATTTTTTAATTCTTGTGGAAAAATAGCTTTTACCGAACCAATGGTCCCGACTGGCATGAAAACAGGAGTTTTAATTATCCCGTGATGAGTTGATATTTCACCTGCTCTGGCTTTTTTTGATTTGCGAGGATTGAAAATTTTAAATTATTCATTCCTATTCCAAATCAGGCAAGCATCGCCGTACGAGAAGAATCTCAGTTTGTTTTTAATTGCAAATTTATAAATTTCTTGAGTTCTTTTTTTACCTAAAATTGCATATATAAGAAGCAGAAGTGTTGATTTTGGTGTATGAAAATTTGTTATTAATGCATCAATAGTATTAATCTTCCAACCTGGCTTTATGTAAATATTTGTTTCACCATCGAATGCTTTGACTTTACCTTCATGATCCTTGCATGATTCAAGAAGTCTCAGTACTGTTGTTCCAACAGCAAAAATTCTTCCTCCTTTTTTTCTAAAATAATTTATTTTATTAGCTGATTCTTTTGTAATAAGCCCTTTTTCATAATGCATTAAGTGATCTTCAATATCGTTTGATTTAATTGGTATAAATGTACCTCCGTTTACATGCAATGTAAGTTTAATAATATTAATTCCTTTTTTAATTTTATTTATCAATCTTTTGTGAAATGTAAACTTGCAGTTGGCGCAGCAACTGCTCCAACCCTATCAGCAAAAATTGCCTGATAATTTTTATAGTCGGATTGATTGAGTAATCTTTTTTTTTAATGTAAGATGGTAATGGCATATTTCCATAAAAATCTAAAAATTTAATTAGTTCTAAGTATGTAAGACTAAACTTTACAATATAGCTTAGATAGTTTTTGTTTTTTCTGATCTCAATTATTTTACAATAAACCTTATCGCCTAAATTAATATTTTGCTTTGGTTGTATTTTTTTATTAGACTTCATAAAAACTGACCACAAATTTTTTTTTTTATCAATTATCTTGTTGAGATTAATTGAGACTTTTGATTTATTTAAATATCCTTGATATCTGATCTTATAACTTTAGTGTCATTAATTACTAAAACGTCTCCAGGATTTAAAATTTCAATTATATTCTTAAATCTAATGATTTTTAGAGGGCTGTCAGAAATTAATAATTTTGATTCATCCCTTGGTTGTTTAGGCCTAAGTGCAATTAAATTACTATTTAACTCGTAGTCTAACTCTTCTAACTTCATATTAATATTGTAGTTCAATCAATTTGAGAAGAAATTTTCTACATTTATTCAATTCTTTAATTTCTATAAATTCGTTAGGTTTATGTGCTTGCTTAATGCTTCCTGGTCCACATACAATTGTTTCAAATCCAATTTCATTAAAAATACCAGCTTCAGTTCCAAAACTCACTGCACCCGTTGAATTTGTCTTTCAGTGCTTGTAAACATAATGATATTAAATTAGATGAGTTCATTGTTAAAAGAGGTGGAAAATTATTTTTAACCTCAAATTTAATACTACAATTTTAAATTTCTTTTTCATATCTGTTTCTAATTTTTTGAGAAATTTTTTTATTTTACTAATAAATAACTCACTTTCCATTTCTGGTGTATCTCTAATTTCAAATTCTATGACACATTTATTTGGAATTATATTTACCGCTAAACCTCCATTTATTTTCCCAACATTTAAGGTAGGGTAGGGAGGATAATATTTGTTATTTTTATATTTATTAATTAGCTCGATCTGAATTTTTGATAAATAGTTAATAAATTTACTACAATAATTTATAGCGTTAACTCCATCTTCAGTAAGTGATGAGTGGGCCTCATGTCCCTGAAAGGAAACTAAAAAGTTTTTTTTCCCTTTGTGTTGATTGATAATTTTCATTTCTGTTGGTTCTCCAACTAAACAAAATTTTGGCTTAGGTTTTAATTTTTTTTAAGGAATGGGATTAGTTTTCTTATACCTATGCATCCTATTTCTTCATCATATGAGAAAATAAAGTGGATTGGCTTTTTTAATTTTTTTATTTTTATTTGAGGAACTAAAGATAGGCACACAGCAATAAACCCTTTCATATCACATGTACCTCTACCATAATATTTATTATTTTTTTTTAATAATTCAAATGGGTTTGAAAACCAATCTTGTCCCTCAACAGGAACAACATCTGTATGTCCAGAGAATATTATACCACCATCTTGATTCGGTCCTATCATACAATGATAATTAAATTGATTTTTTTCACCTTGAATTAATTTTCCTTTAATATCAAACTTTTTTAGATAATCATCTATATAACTCATTAAATTTATGTTGCTAGATTCACTAATTGTTGGATACTCAATTAGTTTTTTAAGAATATCTTCCATATCAAATTTTAATTATCAAATTGTTCAGTAATAATTCTTTCTTCAAGATTATGTCCAGGATCAAATAGAAGATTCATAAATAATTTTTTTTCAAGTGTGATTTCAAGTTTGATTATATCTTTTAGCTGCATGAAATCAGCTTCTGCTCAACTGGTCGTCTTTTTGAGTCAATTGCTGAAAGAATTATTTTAACATCATTTTTTAAAAGCGCACCCCTCCATCTTCTAGGTCTATATGGACTTATTGGAGTTAAAGCTAAAACTTGAGCGCCAACTGGTATAACAGGTCCTCTTAAGGATAAGTTGTAAGCTGAACTTCCTGCAGGTGTTGAAATTAAACATCCATCACCTAAAAACTCTTTAATTCTGATTTTATTATTTATTTGTATTTTTATTTTTGCGATTTTAGAGCTATTTCTAATCATTGAAATGTCGTTAAATGCTAATGAATTTTGAATACTTCCATCTTCATGAAAACTTTTTATTTTAAGTGGATGTAGTTTATATGAGATAGCTTCAGATAACCTTTCATGTAAGTTTTTTTCAGAATATTGATTCATCAAAAACCAACATTTCCCCTGTTCATACCATAAATTGGTTTTTACTTTTAAGAAACTATGTAATGATTTTAATATAGTTCCGTCACCACCAAGTGCTACGATAACATCAGCTTTATCAGGAGAAACATTAGTATAAATTCGTTTTAATACTTTTAAGGAGTTTTTAGCTTCTGGTTTTTCTGAGGAAACAAAGGCAATATTGGTCATTCTACCCTCCAGTTGTATTCATGAATCTTTCTTTGATATAGCTTTTTTTATTAATATCAAAATAATGTTTTTCTGGTTTATTGAAAATTACATCAGATAAAATTTTTCTTAATTTTATTTCTTGGCCTGCCTCTAAATAGGGTACTAAATCCTTTGAGCCATTATCTCCAAGGCAAGGAAAAATTTTACCATTGGAAGTAACTCTCAATCTATTACAAGTAGAGCAAAAATGATTTGATATTGGTGAAATAAATCCCACTGTTAAATTAATATCTTTACATTCAAAATATTTTGATGGGCCAGATGTTTTATGATTGGACTTAATTAGACCGTAATTTTTATTTATGATTTTTTTTTTTTGCAAACTCAACTGAAAGATATTGATCTTTTCTTTTTTCAAAGTATCACCTATAGGCATAACTTCTATAAAACTAAGTTTAAAATTATTCGAGGAACACCATTTAACTATATTAATGATTTCGTCATCATTAACATCTTTTAATAAAACTGTATTAATTTTTATTTTTATACCCAAATCACTAGCTTTTTTATACCCTTCAATACGTCTTTCAAATGTCCACCGTTGGTAATTAAACTAAATTTTTTTGGGTCAAGTGAATCTAATGATACGTTTATCCTCTTTACATTATTTTTAAATAGAAATTCAGCATAATTTAAAAGTTGAGTTCCATTAGTTGTCAATAAAATTTCTTCCAAATTTTTTTTATTTTTTTGAGAATTAAGATACTCAATATAATCTCTTATACCTTTTCTAATTAATGGTTCCCCTCCTGTGATTCTAAACTTTTTTATACCAAGATTAATAAGACTTTTAGAAATAGTTATAAGATTTTGAATAGTTAGAATTTCTTTTTTTTATAAAGTTTTGATTATCCAAAAGGCATGCAATAGTCGCATCTTAGATCACATCTGTCAGTTACAGAAACTCTTACATAATTAATTTTTCTACCAAAACTATCAAGCATAACTTTATAAAATCACTATTAATATTACTTATTAATTAATATATTTATTCCATAATAAGTTAAAATTCAAAAAAATGATAATAAAACCAAAAATTAATGACACAAATCTTACAAAAAAGATTTTTGGATATGATGAAAATCTAAAAAAAACGTTAATTAATGTTATTGAAGAAAAACCTCTTACTTTATATTTAAATGACCAAGAAATTGTAACAATGATGACAATTAATGACTTCCCTAAATTTTTATCTATAGGTTATTTATTAAATCAAAATATGATCTCCAATAAGACTAAAATAGAAGCCGTAGATTATGAGGCCGACTTGAGGGTAATAGTTATTAGAACTAAGAAAAAGACAAATTTTGAAATTAAACTTAGAAAAAAAACAATTACTTCTGGGTGTGCACAAGGAACTTTATTTGGTGATGTGATGGAGAGTTTCGATAAGATTAAGCTGAGTAAAAGAACATTTATTAAGAAAGATTGGATTTATGACCTTTCAAAAAAAATTAACAATACACCAAGCCTTTATTTGAAAGCTGGTGCTATACATGGGTGTGTTTTATGCCACAAAAATACACCGTTACTCTATATGGAGGATGTGGGTCGTCATAATGCAATTGATAAAATTGCTGGATATATGTTCTTAAATAAAATTAAACCAAATGATAAAATTTTTTACACAACTGGAAGATTAACAAGTGAAATGATTATTAAATCAGTTAACATGAGAATTCCCTATTGTAATATCAAGGTCTGGATTTACTGCATCTGGCGTTGAATTAGCGCGAAGAGCTAACCTTACTCTAATTGGAAGAGCAAAAGGAAAAAGGTTTACGGTATTGAGTGGTGAAAAAAGAATTAGATAAAATGAAAATAGGAGGAATTATATTATCCGGAGGTAAATCAAGAAGGATGAAATCTGACAAATCTTTAAAGAAAATTAATAATAGAACTTTACTTGAGATAATTATAGAAAAATCAATGAAACAACTTGATTATATTTTTATTAATTCTAACAATCTTGAGAATTATGATTTCAAGGGAAAGAAAATTGATGTGGTTAAAGATTGTATAAAAGGTTACTTGGGACCTTTGGCAGGAATTCTAACGGGAATGAAATGGTTAAAAAACAAAAATAATAATTTTACACATTTAATGAGTTTTCCAATCGATTCTCCTTTTTTTCCAAATAATTTGGTTTCAAAATTTTTAGTTCATAAAGATAAATATGAAATAATTTCTGCCAATAGTGGAGATAGAAATCATCCAGTATTTTCGTTATGGCATCTTAAACTTGAGGAAGAATTAGAGATTTCCATAAAAAACGGTATAAGAAAAATAGATGAATTTACGAGAAAAAAAAAAACTAAGGTAGTAAAGTTTAAAAATTTTGGATATGATCCGTTTTTTAACATAAATACAAAAGAAGATTTAAGTATAGCTGAATCTAAGGTATTTGAGAGAGATAAATGAGCTTTTACGATACACTTCATAAAAAAAATATCATTGCAAAACCAGGTTTTAACAGATGGTTAGTTCCTCCGGCATCGAT
>JAYQTO010000015.1:0-13640 GCA_038147415.1 Alphaproteobacteria bacterium
TGTTAATCATTATTCTGAATTTCCTACCTGATAATCCTTTCATTTTTAGCACTTCTTGATCTATTGTTGTTTTCATGGCAAGTGCATTGTTCAAAGATTGTTTTAAAATTTTTGAATAATTGTGATTTTGATTTCCATCAAAAATAATTGTTGTTTCGTCAAAACTTGACACTAGATTTAGAAGAGAAAGAATTCTTTTTTTTTTAAAATGTTTTTTTTTTTGTATATTTTCCATAGAGTAGATTTATGTATAAAATTAATGATTGTCATAATGTAAATGATTTTAGAAAACTTGCCAAAAAAAAATTACCTTCACCTATATTTCACTATATTGATGGGGCAGCTGATGACGAGGTAACTTATAGAAGAAATACAGCCAATCTTTCGAAAAATGCACACTAATCCCAAAGTTCTAAATAATGTTGATAAGGTTGATATAGGTTTAAAGATACTTGGGAAAAAAATTGATCTTCCTTTTTTTCTGTCACCTACTGCATTGCAAAGGTTATTTCACTATGAAGGAGAGTTAGCTGTAGCAAAGGCAGCAGAAAAATTTAATACATTCTTTGGTATTTCTTCTTTATCAACAGTTTCATTAGAAAAAATTAAGGAAATTAAAACTCCTAAGATTTTTCAATTATATTTTCACAAAGACAGAGGTCTAACAAATTCAATGATTGATAAATGTAAAACTGGCGGAATTGACGCCATTGCCCTGACTGTAGATACAATTACAGGTGGTAATAGAGAAAGAGATTTGAGAACTGGATTTACATCCCCTCCCAAACTTACTTTAAGTAGCTTGTTGAGCTTTGCAACTTCACCTTCATGGTCTTTAAATTATATTTTTAGAGAAAAGTTTGATCTCCCTTTTTTAAGTGAGTATGTAAAAGAAGGCACAGATATTAAGGTTTCTGTTTCTGATTATTTTAGTAATATGCTAGATCAAACAATGAATTGGAAAGACGCAGAAAATGTTAAGAAAAAATGGGGTGGTATATTTTGTCTAAAAGGTATAATGTCAAAAGAAGATGCAAAAAAAAGAGCAATTGATATTGGAGCTGATGCTATTATGATCTCTAATCATGGAGGTAGGCAACTAGATGGCTCTGCTTCCCCCTTGACCAACTGGAAGAAATTGCAGATTATGTTTCAGGAAAGATCGATATTATCTGTGATGGTGGAATTAGAAGGGGAACTCATATGCTCAAAGCTCTTTCTTTAGGGGCTAATGCCTGTTCTGGCGGAAGACTATATTTATATGCTTTAGCTGCTGGTGGTCAAAAGGGAGTCGAAAAGAGTATTCAAAATCTGAGGAATGAATTACTTAGAGATATGAAATTAATGGGTTGTACAAAAATCTCTCAACTAAATAAAAAAAATATAAGATTTATTTAATGAAATATTTAATCTCAATAATATTTGTAATTTTTTGTACCGCATCTAGTTCCGCTAGTTTAGACTCTCCAGACTTTTCCAACATAAAAAAAAATGATCTTTCATGGAATGACTGGGTTAATAAAATGAAGATTCAACTTAAAAAAGAGAATTTTAAAAAATCTACAATAGATATATTTGATACTCTAACATTTAACCCCAGAGTAATTGAATTAGATCGAAAACAACCTGAATTTAAACTTACGTTTGATGAATATTTAAGTAAAGTAATTGGGGAGAAAAAAAAGAGAGAAATTCAAATAGAATTTAACAAGAATAAAGAATTATTAAAAAAAATAGAAAATAAATTTAACGTTAATTCTAAAATTTTAGTTGCTTTATGGGGAATAGAGACCTCATTTGGAAAATATACAGGAAAGTTTGATATTTTGAGATCCTTAGCATCCTTATCTTATGATGGAAGAAGAACAACCTTTTTTCAAAAAGAATTAAAGAATTCTCTAAAAATTATTGATGATGGACATTTCCCAAAAAAAGACTTTTATGGCTCTTGGGCAGGTGCTTTTGGTCAAACCCAATTTATGCCAAGTACATTTATAAAATATGCTGTTGATTTTGATGGTGATAATCGAAAAAATTTGTTTAAAAAGTCAGATGCTTTGGCTTCTGGTGCAAATTATTTAAATAAGACAGGGTGGAAAAATGGTATTACTTGGGGTGAAAGATTTGATATTGAAATTACTAAAGAAATGAAAAGCTTATCAAAAAAAAAGCAATTTAAAAAAATTGATTTTTGGAAAAAGATAGGTTTCTCAATTAAAAAAAAATATAAAAAAAATCAACTGTTGAGACTTGTAATTCCTGATTCAAATTTTAATGAATGTTATCTTGTCTCAAAAAACTTTGATGTTATATTAGGTTGGAATAGATCAAACTATTTTGCTTTAACAGTATTTCTTTTTGCAGATGAAATTAAATAATAAATACAAACTTTTTTCTAGGATTTTAATTGTTTTATTTCTAACAAGCTGCTCTGAAACTACTTTTCTTATTAATTCGGCAAAAAAAATGAGTAAGTGGGATGAGGACCCAATGTACAAAGTCGGAAATCCATATAAAATCAATGGAAAATGGTACTATCCAGCAATTGATTACGATTATAATGAAGTGGGAATTGCATCATGGTATGGACCAGGTTTTCATGGAAAAAAACAGCAAATGGAGAAATTTTTGATCAAAATAAAATATTCTGCAGCACATAGAACACTTCCTATGCCCTCGATAGTTAGAGTTACTAATTTAGAAAATGGGAAGATTTTGGATAATATAAGAGTAAATGATAGAGGTCCTTTTGCAGGAAACAGGATAATTGATCTTTCTAAAAAAGCTGCACAAGAATTAGACTTTATAAATTCTGGTGTAGCAAAAGTTAGAGTTGAAATAATGGAAAATGAATCAAGAATTTATGCTGCTCGGAATAGTGAAAAAAATAAAGTTAGAAAAGCTAACAAAGCAAAATTAGAAAAAGTTCAAAGAAAAGTTATTCCTACAGAAGAAGATATAGATAAAAATTCCAGAGAAGTAGTAAATATCTCTGATGATGAAAACAACTCAATACTAAAAGGTAAGCCAGTTATAATTCAGGTTGGAGCATTTGGTGATCATAGAAATGCTAAAAGCCTTACGGAAAAACTTTCAGAATTTAAAGCATATATAGAAAGAAAATTTATTGATAACAAATATCTTTACAGAGTAAGGATTGGACCATTATCAAATTTAGACTTAGCTAAATCTATTAAGTCGAAATTATTCGACCTCGGACATACATCCAGTCATCTTGTGGTTAACTAAGATGAAAAAAATTCTTATTTTAATAATTTTTAGTATTTTTTTTTTTAATAAAGCATTAGCATTAAATACCACTGCATCACAGGCAATAATTTATGATTATGAAACTAAAACTACAATTTTTGAAAAAAATTCAAAAGAACTTGTTTCACCGAGTTCAATGAGCAAAATTATGACAATTTATTATTTATTCAAAAATTAAAAGATGGTGAAATAAAATTAACTGATGAATTTAAAGTATCAAAAAAAGCTTGGAAAAAAGGTGGTTCAAAAATGTTTGTGAATGTTGGTGAATCAGTTAAAGTTGAAGATTTGATTAGAGGAATAATTGTTCAATCTGGAAATGATGCATGTATAGTTGTAGCTGAGGCAATTTCTGGTTCAGAAGATCTATTTGCTGAGGAACTTAACCTTTTAGGCCAAGAAATTGGTTTGAAAAGCTCAAATTTTACAAATTCTACTGGTTGGCCCGACCCAGAGCATTTAATGACAGTAGAAGATCTTTTAACTTTAACAATAAGAACCATTGAAGACTTTCCAGAATATTATCATTATTATGCCGAAAAAGAATTCACTTACAGTAATATAAAACAAAATAATAGAAACCCTCTATTGTATTCTAATATTGAGTCTGATGGTTTAAAGACTGGACATACCTCTCTTGGAGGCTATGGAATTGTTGTTTCTTTAAAACAAAATAATAGAAGATTAATTTTAGTTTTAAATGGATTAAAATCGTCAAAAGAAAGAGCAAAAGAATCAGAAAGATTATCCAAAATTGCTATTAATCAATATTTTAATTATTTGATTTCTGAAGAAAATAAAATTATTAAAAATCTTAATGTTGGGGTGGTAAAAAAAAAAAATTATAGGAGCTATTCCAAATCAAAAAATTATGGTTACAATTCCCAAAAAAGTGAAAAAATAATTTAAAGATGGTTGTGAGATATAAACTTCCACTAATAGCTCCTTACAAAAGGACAAACCAATAGCTGAGTTAATTAATAAAGAAAAATGATACAAATACAGTGTTATCTAAATTTAATTTATATCCTGAAGAAGATGTTAAAAAGGAGTCTTTTTTGGCAAAAATATACTATAATTTCAAATATCTAATATTTGGAGATAGTATTTTTATTGAATAATGAAAAAATTTATTTCATTTGAAGGTGGCGAAGGTGTTGGCAAAACAACACAATCAAATTTATTATTTAAATCTCTAAAATCTATTAAGGAAAAATGTATAATTACTCGTGAACCAGGAGGTACAAAAGAATCAGAAATAATTAGAGACTTAATAGTGAATTATAAATATAAAGATTTTCTTCCTGAAACTGAACTTTTATTAATTTATGCTGCAAGGCATGAACATGTAAAAAAATTATTAATTCCAAGTTTAAAAAAAATAATGTTATTTGTGATAGATTTATACACTCAACAATTTGCTATCAAATCATTATGAATAAAATTAGTATCAAAAAATTTAAATTTCTTCATAAAGAATTTGCATATAATATTTTTCCAAATATAAGTTTTTTTAAATCTAAATTCTAAAGAAGGTGTAAAAGAAGTTTATCATCTAAAAAACAGAAATAAAATATGAAAAAAAAGAAAATAGATTTCATGAAAAAATTAGATTAGAATTTGAGAAATTATCAAAAAAGATAAAAACTTATTAATATTGATGCTGATAATTCAATAGAAAATATACATAAAAAAATAATTGATATTTTAAATAAAAAAAAATTTTTTAAAAAAAAACTTCCTTACTCAATATAAAAAATGAATTTACAAAATATTGTAGGCCATGAAAAACAAATTAATTTCTTAAGAAGTCTTAACTTTAGATAATCTCCATCATTCATGGATTTTTTATGGAAAAAAAGGAGTTGGGAAATATTCTACATTAATTAGTTTTTTAAATGATAAATTAGATAATAAAACGAATTATTTAGAGAATATATTTAAGTTAGAATGCGATATTGACATCTATTGATGATATTAGGGATATTATAAGATATTCTAACTTAACTAATGCGATAAAAATGAAAAAACATTTATTATATTAATGATGCTGATTTTTTAAATTTTCAATCTTGGAACGCTTTATTAAAAACAATAGAAGAACCACCTACTGATACCATAATTGTTATTATTTTAGAAAATCTAAAAAAGATTCCTAAAACTGTAATATCAAGATGTAATTTACTAAAGTTTAGTGATTTAACCAATCAAGATTTAGAGAACTATTGTAAAAAAAATAATTTGAATATAGATATAAATGCCTTAAATGAAAAAGAATTTTTAATAAGAGGGAGTATTGATAGACTTAATATAATATTTGATGAAGAAAATATAACTATTATAAATAGACTGATAAAATTCATGAATGAAAATATTTTCATATTTAATGAATTTGAAAGTTTATACAGTTTTCTGTCAAAAGATTTTATTAAACTACGATTTATTATTACAGACATAGTTTATTACAAATTAAAAGAGATTTTTATTAACAATAACGATGAAGAAAAAAGAAAGTTAATTTTAGACCTTTTAACTTTTATAAAAAATAATTTTAACGAAAATTCTAATCAAGATAAAAAACAAGAACTTTTAGTAATCTTTTTAGAGTATTTCAAAATTAAAAATTAATGAAAAAAATTTATATAACAACCCCAATTTATTACGTTAATGATTTACCTCATATTGGCCACGCTTACACATCAGTTATATGTGATTCAATAGCTAGATTTTATAAACTTCATGGTATAGGGGTTAATTTTACTACAGGAACCGATGAACATGGACTTAAAGTAGAACAAGCTGCTAGGAAAAAAGAGAAATCTCCTAAGGATTTTGTTGACGACGTATCTTTAAATTTTTTAGAGCTTACAAAAAAGCTTCAATTATCTAATAATGATTTTATAAGAACAACTGAAAAAAGACATCATTTAGCTACAAGTCATTTTTGGAAAAATCTTGAAAAAAATAATCAAATTTATTTGGATAAATATTCTGGATGGTACTCAGTTAGGGATGAAGCATATTATCAAGAAAAAGAGTTAATTAAAGATAAAGATGGCAATTTTATTACTGTCGACGGCGGGAAAGTTGATTGGGTTGAGGAAGAAAGTTATTTCTTTAAATTATCCAAATGGCAAGAAAAACTCATAGATTATTACGAAAAAAATAAAAATTTTGTGTATCCAGAATCAAGATTTAATGAAGTTAAGAGTTTCGTTAGATCTGGACTAAAGGATTTATCAATTTCCAGAACAAGTTTTAATTGGGGAATTAAAGTTCCAGATACAAATCATGTTATGTATGTTTGGGTTGATGCATTGGTAAATTATTTAACTTCTTTAGGATACCCAGATTTTGAAAAACAAAAGGAGTATTCGCAAAATTCCTATCATATTATTGGTAAAGATATCTTAAAATTTCATGCTGTTTATTGGCCTGCTTTACTTTTAGCTAATAATATAAATCTACCAAAAAAATTATAGCTCATGGATGGTGGACGAATGAAGGTAAAAAATATCAAAATCAATTGGTAATACTATAGACCCAAACGAAATGATAGATAAATTTGGGTTAGACCAATTTAGATATTTTTTGATTAGAGAAATTCCGCTTGGAAATGATGGTGATTTTTCAAAAGAAGCGTTTTTAAATCGAATTAACTCTGACTTATCAAATAATTTAGTGAATTTAATACAAAGAGTTATGAAGTTTATATATAAAAACTATGATAACCGATTACCTTCTAAAATTGATTCAACACTTTGACGGGTATAATCTGATAAAGGATGGTTATGATCTTTTACCATTTATTGAAAAAAGATTGAAAATTTTGAAATAAGTAAATGTTTAGAAGAAATTTTTGTATATATTGATAAGCTTAACAAGTTTGTAGACACGAATGAGCCATGGAAAGTTTTTAAGGTTGAAAAAGAAAAGGCCGGAAACGGCTTATCTATTTTAATTGAGACTTTCCGAATAGTTGGAATTTTACTGCAACCTTTCATTCCAATTTTTTCCACAAATCTTCTTGACCTGTTGAATGTTGACAAAAATGAAAGAGAAGTTTAAATTTCTAAATATTGAAAATTTATTAAAAAAAGATCATATATTTAATAAACCAGAAGCATTATTTCCAAGATATGAAAAATAAAATAGTTGATTCTCACTGCCATTTAGATTTTGATGATTATAATAATGACTTAGATAGCGTCATTCACAACGCTAAATTAAATGATGTTGAATATTTATTAAGTATTTCTGTTAATTTAGAAAAATTTAAAAATATACATGATATAACTAAAAAATATAAAAATGTTTGGTGTACTACTGGTATTCATCCAAATAATGTTCCTAAAAATATATCTGATGACAAATTTGATTCTATTATTAAACAGCTCGAAGAAAACATTAATAAACCTAAAGTTATTGGACTAGGTGAGACTGGATTAGATTATTTTAGAGAATCTGACAACAAACATAATCAAATAAAATTTTTTGAAGGACATTTAGAAATTTCAAGTTTGACTAACAACCCTGTCATTGTTCATACTAGAGATGCCGAATCGGATACAATAAGTACATTAAAAGATTTTTTTAAAAAAAAAGAATTTAAAGGATTGATACATTGTTTTACTTCAACTAAGGAAATGGCTGAAGCTGCTTTAGATATTGGATTTTATATATCAATTTCAGGTGTTATAACATTTAAAAACGCTAAAGATTTAGTTGATGTTGTAAATATATTCCCTTGGATAGACTATTAGTTGAAACGGATTCACCATATTTGGCTCCTGTTCCAAATAGAGGCAAGAGAAATGAACCATCAAATACTAAATTTACTCTAGAAAAATTAGCTGAAATAAAAAACACTTCAGTTGAAAATATGGCAAAAATTACAACAGATAATTTCTTTTCTCTTTTTAATGGAATTTAATATTGAATTTATCAGTTCAAATATTAGGTTGTGGAAGTTCATCAGGTGTTCCGGCAGTCGGAAATAACTGGGGAGCATGCAATCCTAATAACCCAAGAAATAGAAGATTAAGATCATCTATTTATGTTAAGAATGATAAAACTAATATTCTAATTGATGCAACTCCTGATTTAAGGCAGCAGTTACTAAATGCTAATATTACTAATTTAGATGCAGTTTTTATAACACATACCCACGCTGACCATATAAATGGTATTGACGATTTTAGATTTCTCAACGTTCTTATGAAGAAACATATAAATCTTTATGCTTCTGAAAAGAGTATAATTGATATAGGAAAAAGATTTTCTTATGTTTTTGATGAATTATCTCCAGAGGCAAATGGATTTTATTATAAACCTTGTTTGATTCCCAATATAGTTAAAAAAGAATTTTTACTAAATGGGTTAAGAGTTTTTAGTTTTCCTCAAAATCATGGATTTTCGGAGTCTACTGGTTTTAGAATTAACAACATGGCTTATTGTACTGATGTAATAGATTTCTCAAAGGAATCTTTTGAATTATTATACGGACTAGATTTGTTAATAATCGATTGTCTAAGATTTAAACCGCATAAGACTCATGCACATCTTGATAAAGTTTTAATGTGGATAGATGAGTTAAAACCCAAAAAATCTGTCTTAACACATATGAATTATGATGTTGATTATGATCATATCAATTCACTTTTACCTTCAAATTGCGAGGCAGCTTTCGATGGACTTATTCTTGAATGCTAATTTTTTAAATCTAAAAATTTTCTCTAATTATATCAGTTATAAATTTACAAACTACTTTAATTCTCTGTAGTTGAAATGAATTTTCGTGAACAATCATCCAATATTCCCGTTTTATATTAATCTGATTCTCTAATACTTTTTTAGCTTCGGGTTCTTTATCTGCTATAAAAGAATGAAGAAGACCTAATCCAATATTATTTTTTACTGCTAAAAATTGTGACCTCAAATTATTACTACTAAACTTTATATTTGCATTTATCTTTAAATCATTTAAGTAATTTAATTCTGGAAATTCAATGAATTCATTTACGTAACTAACAAAGTCATGTTTTTTTAAATCCTTAACAGACTCAATTTTATTATGAGTATCTAAATAGTGTTTTGTTCCATATAAATTTACGAAATAATCACATATTTTCCATGTCTTAAGTCTGCCTTTAAGTGGATGTGAAAAAGATATTAGAATATCAGTTTCTCTATTTGATAAACTTCTTGATTTTGTATCGGCAAGTAGTTCAATTTCAATTTCAGGGTAAAGTTTATAGAATTTATAAAGATTCTTACTTATAATTTCAACTCCCTAAACCTTCTCCTACACTTAATCTAACTTTGCCTTTTATACTTAAATTACTTCCTAAAAGTTTTCATTAATTCCGTAAACTTCGTTTTCAATTCTTTCAACATGTTTTAAAAGCTCTGAACCTATTTCTGTAAGAAAATATCCTTTGGGTGACTTAATAAAAAGCTCTAAATTTAGTTTGTTTTCTAATCTTGAAACCCTTCTTGCAATAGTAGTGGATTCAACTTTAAGTTTTTTAGAGGCTAAATTTAATTTTCCTGTCCTTGATAAAGTAAGAAAATAATTAAGATCATCCCAGTTAAACATTTTTATATAATAGCAAAAAATTTAATTATTTATATTGCTTTTTTGCAATATGATAAATAATTAATAGGCCTTGTGTTGCATTTTAATAAGATTTATATTTCCATTTATGAATAATATGGATGTAGGTCACATTATTTCTGGTGAAGAATTCAAGGATAATGGAGAAATAATTGAGATTATTAACCCAACTACCGAAGAAAAGATTGCTAAGATAACTTCTGCAACAGAAGATACTATCGATAAAGCTATAAAAAGTTCTTTAAAAGCTCAAAAAATTTGGCAAACATTTTCTTTAGCAAAAAGAACACAAATACTTTTTGAATTTAAAGAATTACTTGAAAAAAATGAGGATAAAATTACACGTCTTATTAGTGAGGATCTAGGCAAAGTTTATGACGACGCTAAAGGTGAATTAAGAAGAGGAATAGAAAATGTTGAGTATGCATGTGGAGTAGGGGAAATACTTAAAGGAGAGTATAATAAAAATATTAGTTCATCAATCGACTCGTGGAGTGAATTTTCTCCAGTTGGTGTTGTTTTAGGTATTACCCCATTCAATTTTCCAGCTATGATACCTTTGTGGATGTTTCCACTTGCGCTGGCAGCAGGTAATTCCTTTATTCTTAAGCCATCGGAAAAAGACCCTTTAGCAACAATATTTATTACTAAATTATTCAATGAAACTAAAGCACCAAAGGGGTTGTTGAATTTAATAAACGGTCAAAAAGATCAAGTAAAGAAAATGCTAGAAGATAAAAGAATCAGTGCAGTTAGTTTTGTTGGATCAACAGAAGTTGCTAGACAGATTTATACAAATTCTACAAAAAATGGCAAAAGATGTCAGGCTTTAGGTGGTGCTAAAAATCATGCTTTAGTTTTATCTGATGCAAAAATTAGTCAAGCAACAGATCAATTGATTTCTGCTGCATTTGGATCGTCTGGACAGAGATGTATGGCTTTATCAGTTGTAATGGTTGAAAAGAAAATAAAGAAACTTTTTTTGGATGATCTTATAACTAAAGTAAAGAATCTCAAAGTTGGATTTCAAAAACTTGAATCAAATAGTTATGGTCCATTAGTATCTGATGATCATCTTAATAATGTCCAAAACTATATAAAATTAGCTAAAGATGAGGGTAGTGAAATTATTTTAGATGGTAGAGAAATAAATGATAGACGAAACAGTGATAAAAAAGGATATTTCCTAGGCCCAACAGTAATAGATTCTGTTAAGCCTAATATGAAATCTTATTTAAATGAAATATTTGGTCCAGTTCTTCAAATAATTGAGATTGACAATATAGAAGAGGGGATTCAGATTATTAATCAAAATTCTTTTGGAAATGGTTGTTGTATTTTTACAGAAAATGGAAGTTATGCTAGAGAATTTTCTGAAAAAGTAGATATTGGAATGGTTGGTGTCAACATTCCACTTCCAGTTCCTTCGTCCTTCCATAGTTTTGGGGGGTGGAAGAATTCTTTATTTGGTGACTTAAATATTTATGGACCAGATGGATTAAGATTCTATACTCGTAGAAAAACTGTAACACAAAGATGGTTTGGTAATTCTGATATAAGTGAAATAAATTTATCAATGCCAAGTAATAAAAAAAATTAATTAATAAAGGAGAAAAAAATGAAAAATATAAATAAAGTCTTTGCAATTAGTCTTTTAGTTACTGCTTTTTTTAGCACAAACTTGTTTGCTAAAGATCAACTTGAATTAATGTGGGAGTCTGAGAAAGCTTTCAATTTACCTGAATCAGCTGTTTTTGATGAAAAAACTAATATGATATACGTCTCAAATATATCAAATCATCCATTTAAAAAAGATGGTAGTGGCTTTATTTCTAAAGTTGATCTAGATGGAAAAATTGTTGAATTAAACTGGGTGGGTAAGCTTAATGCCCCAAAAGGACTTACAATAGTTAATGATAAACTTTATGCTGCTGATGTTGATGAATTGGTTGAGATTGAAATTAGTAGTGGAAAAATTACTCAGTAAATACAAGGCGTATGGTGCTGTTTGTCTAAATGACGCTACACATGACGAATACGGTAATGTTTATGTTGGCGATACATATAATGATACAATTTACAGATTGAATCAATTTGGTCAGTTACCTGCCTGGTTTTACAGCCCTCAATTAGCTCCTAATGGATTACATTATGATACTGAAATTAAAAGTATAGTAGTAGGAAGTTGGGGAGCTGTTATGGAAGGCTGGGGAACGCCTGAACTTCAAGGAAACTTAAAGAGTGTTAATATTCATTCCAAAAAAATTAAGAAACTTAGGTAAAAAGCCGATTGGCAACTTAGATGGTGTTGAATCAGATGGTGACGGATCTTTTATGTAACTGATTGGAGTGGAGGTAAACTTTATTTAATTAAAAAAAATGGTAAGTTTAAAGTTTTGAATGAAGTTGGAAAAGGTGCTGCAGATCATGAAGTTATACTGGATAAAAAAATGATTATAATACCAATAATGACTGAAGGAAAAATCATCGCATTAAAAATTGATTAATGTCTTGGCAACGAATAAAATCTCTGGATAGCTTAGCTCAACCATTTGTAAAATTTGTTGATAAATGCTATCCAGATGCCTTCTTGTTTGTAATTATACTTACTTTTATTACTTTTTTATTATCTCTTGGCTTCACAGAATCTAATAGCCTAGAAATCGTTAATGCTTGGGGTAATGGACTTCCCAAACTTTTTACTTTCACCGCACAGATCTGCATTATAATGATAACTGCACATGCTCTAGCTCATACAGATCCAATCGAAAGATTATTAAACAAAGTTGGTTCTCTTCCGACATCTGCTAATCAGGCATATGCACTTGTTGCATTTGTCTCAGGTATAGCGAGTTTATTTGCATGGTCTTTTGGCTTAATAGTAGGTGGTTTAATAGCTAAATTTGTTGCAATAGGATGCCAAAAGAAATCAATTAAAGTTCATTATCCCTTAATTGTTGCATCTGCTTATTCAGGTTATGTTATTTGGCATATGGGCTATTCTTCATCAGCGGCATTATTTGTTGCATCTGAAAATCATTCTTTGATTCAAGAAATTGGAATTATACCTGTTACAGATACAATTTTTTCTTCCTTTAATATATCAATGGCATTAGTTACACTTTTGATAATAACAATTTTTGCACCACTAATGAGGCCAAAGGATTCAAAAAATTATTGAGGTTGATGCAAAAAGTTATTTAAGAAAGAGAAAAAGGGTATAAAAAAGATTTAGAAGTATAGCAGAAGTAATTGAAAATAATAGAAAAATAAGCTTTGTATTTGGTTTAATTATTCTTTTTTTTATATTAAATACATTTTATACAAAGGGTTTTTCTTTAGACCTTAACATTGTAAGTTGGACTTTTTTATGCTTAGGTTTGTTACTTAGTAATTCATCAATACATTATGTTAAAATTAGTAAATAATGCTGCTATTACAGTAGGACCAATAATACTACAATATCCGTTTTATGCTGGAATTATGGGTATTATGGCAGATACAGGTTTGATTAATATATTAGCAAATAAAATTGTTTTAATTTCATCAGCAGATACTCTTCCATTTTTTTCTTTTTTATCTGGAGGTCTTGTAAATATGTTTATTCCTTCAGGTGGAGGTCAGTGGGCTGTTCAAGGTCCTGTAATGATAGAGGCTGCGGAAATATTAGGTGTTAATCCAAGTTATGTTGTTTTAGGCGTTGCTTATGGCGATCAATGGACAAACATGATTCAACCCTTTTGGACAATACCAC
>JAYQTO010000016.1:0-15697 GCA_038147415.1 Alphaproteobacteria bacterium
TTCCATAATCTATAACCTTGCAAACTGGTGGATTATTATTTGGGGCAATTTCAACTAAATCCATTTTTCTATCCTTTGCTAATGCAATAGCTTCAGAGGTTTTCATTACCCCAAGTTGTTCTCCATCATCCAACAACACCCTAACCTCTTCAGCTCTTATTTGATTATTAACTCTATTAAAGTCTTTTTAAAATTTTTGAAGTTTTGATTTTCAATTAGGATATTTTCATATTAACTCAAAGTAGCTTTTCTTAGTAAATCGAGATTTGATGTAATTTTTTTCAATGTAAATGGGGAATTCTTAACAGAGTTGTTAGAATAGTATCTTTTTTCATTTTGAGACATTATTAATTTTTTTATAGATAAGTAAATAGTTTTTTTATTAATTTCTTTTAATTTTAAAACTTTAAAGTGTCTTGCTATTTCTTTAAGCCCTCCATTAGTGGAGGTTATAGTTGCTGTTCCAGCGTTTATAGACTCCAACAAGACTCTACCAAAAGGCTCATCCCAAACAGATGGAATTACAGAAATGGATGTGTATTTTAAAAATTTCAATATAAATGAATTATTTTTATATCCATGAAATCTAATTTTTTTATTTTTATTGATTAAATGTTTACTTAAAGAGTTAGTTTTTCCAAATATATCTACTGACCAATCAGGAAATTCTTGGTTAATTAATAATGCTGCTTGTAAAAAAAAATCAAAACCTTTTTTTTGATTTAATTCACCAATAAAAACAATATTTTTTTTCTTACTCGATATTTGAATTTGATTTGAAATATGAATGCCGTTGTATAATATTTGTAATTTTTTCAATTGTGATTTACTTAATGATAAATCTAAAATAAATCTCTCTTTTAAGAAAAAGCTAACAAAAAAGATTATTTCACAATTATCAAGAAGTTCTAATCTTTGTTTAATGGAATTATTAGAGTTAAATGATAATGGGTCATTATGGTAAAATAAAAAAATCTTAGAATTTACTAAGCGATTAGCAATTAAATTTGCAGATTGAGGCCTGTTATGAACCTCAATGATTTTAGGTGGGTCCTTTTAACTGAATTAATAAAACTAAAAGTATGTCCTTTATTTTTACCTAAAATCAAATGCCATATAGATTTATTTAATTTACATACTTTAAAACCACTAAAAAATTCTTCAACTTTATTTGCATAAATTGTAATTTCATTATTAAATTTTGAATTTTGATTAATATCCTTTACATAAAGCGAAACAGAACCAAAATTTTTTGAGCTAAACTTTTCTTTAAATGGTAGAAGTATGTTGATCTTATTCAATGAATTTTGAAATTTCATTAATTAATCTTTCAGTGCTAATATTTTTAATATTATCAGATTTAACTACAATAGATTTATCACTTAAAGGATAGTTTCTAGCGGCATAATTATTATCATTCATAATAGCAATAATTGGAATATTCAAATTGCTTATTAAATGCATTGCTGAAGTATCATTGGTGATGGCCATCATTGAAGATAAGGCAATTTTTTTATCTTCTAACCAAGGGGAATTTCCGATTTAATTAATAATAAATTTATTATCTTTTGGGATCTTATCAAATAAATCTTCCTCTTCTTTGCCCCCAATGACAATGCTTGTTATATTTTTATTGGAGAGGAAATTCATTACTTTTATATAATTTTCTATGGGCCATCTTTTTTGCTTACCACTAACAGAACTACCTGGAACAAATACAATTTGTTTTAAAATTTTTCTATTTGGATTAATCTTAGTTTTTCGGACTGGGATATTAAGTAGACTTATTTGATTTTCCAAGCCATGTATAGCATGTTCATTATTGTTTATTTTTTTATAAACCAAACTAGCAAATCTACTTGTGCCGTTTGTAATGGCATTACTAAAAACCTTAAAAATAAATAGATAAAATGATGTTCTGTTTGAATTTTGTAGGTCAATAACAACATCAAAATTTTCTTTGAGTAGTTTTCGAATAATCTTAATATTAGTTAAAATATTTTTACTTCTGTTATCTTCAATTTTTTCAAAGCTCTTATTAAGTAAATCAAGCGTTTTAAAACCTGATTTAGTACTGCAAATTGTAATATTTCCGTAAAATTCAATAATTGAAGTGATTGAGCTAAAAGCCATAAAAATATCACCGATAGAACCGTGCTTTAAGATTAGTACTTTTTTGTTAATCATTTTTTTAAATAACAATGCAGAGTCTTTTCTAGCATTTGATCAAGCGAATAGTATTTTTTAACATAGTCCCTACTATTAAAATTATTTTCACTTTTTAATTTTAATCCATAGTTAAGTGCTTTATTAAAACTTAATTGACTTTTTGCATCATATAATAATTTGCGATTAAATTTATAAAGTTGTTCTCTAACGCCGCCAATATTATTGCCTAGTGTAATAACATTCATTGCCAGTGCCTCTGAAATAGTTCTACCAAACCCCTCGGGTTTTAATGAATTACTAATAACGATATCAGCTATGCTATAAATTTCAGCGATATTCTTTGTATATGGAATAAATAAAAGTTTTTTTGATAATTCTGGTTTGCACAAACTCAAAATATATTTGATTTTATTATCAGCTGATACATCAATGAAAAAAACTAATTTAATATTATCAAGTAGTTGACTATCAATGTTATTAAAAAAATTGATTAGTTCATTGTGGCCCTTCCATTTTGAAAAACGAGATGGTACCATAATCATAGTTTCATGAAGTAAAATATTAAATTTTTTTCTTAATATAGTTCGCTGTTTTTTTTTGAAGTTAAATGCATTAAAATATTTTAAATCTACACCGCGAGGAATTGAAAATATTTTTTTATTTAAGTCAAAATTTTTAATAATATAGTTTTTTGTGAATGTTGAGTTTGCTATAACCCTATCTCCTTTTAACAAAAACGAGTTGTAGTATTTTTTTATAAAATTACCTTGGTAGGGGTTATGAAAACTAGTTATATACTTAATATTAGAAAGGCTTTTTATTTGCCTATAAAACATTAAGGCTGGTGCCCTCGAAGAAATATGAATTAAATTAATATGATTTTCATCAATTATTTTTTTTAAAAAAGCGTTTAGTTTAAAATAATTTCTAAAATCCTTAAACCTTAAACCCTTGCACTGATATATAAAATTTAATTCTTCTCTTTTTACTAATTCAAGATTGATCTTTTCACAGAATATATATGTATTTATTTTTTTTTTTCTTAGAAATCTAAAGGTATCTAAAACCCCTCTCTCTACTCCGCCAAATTTTATTTGAGGAACTATTTGTAATACTTTTAAATCTTTTATAACTTTAGAGTGTGCCAAAATTTGTTATTTTTGATAATCAATACAAAATAGCTTACAAATTTTTTAAAAGAAGTAAAAAAACGATTATATTTCTTCATGGTTTAATGTCAGATATGAATGGTACAAAATCCAAATATTTAGGTAAATTTACTAAAAAACACCAACTCTCATTCTTAATTTTTGATTTTAGGGGGCATGGAAAATCAAGTGGTCAATTTATTGACTATGGAATAATAGATTGGGTCAATGACCTCAAAAATATGATTAAATTTTTAAAAATTCAAAATTGTATATTGATTGGAAGTAGTATGGGTGGATGGGTAGCAATGTACTATTCTTTACTGTATCCAAAAAATATAATTAAACTTATAGGTATCGCCGCGGCACCTGATTTTACTACAGAGCTAATATACAAAAATCTATCGTTGTCACAAAAAAATAAAATTAAGAATAATCTAATAATTAAAAAAAAAGTTTCACAGGATTTTTATTATTTATACTCACCTGATTTATTTAGAAATAGTAAATTAGCACTTCTTAAAAATTTAAAAAATACTTTTAATAAAGAGGCAATTTTTTTTCATGGGAGTATGGATCATACTGTTCCCTACAATTATAATGAGAGATTTCTTTTTAATAAAAATTTTATTAATTTGAAGTTAATAACAATAAAAAATGCTGATCATGGCATGTCAGATAAAAACAGCTTAGAAACTATATCTAAATTTATCTAAGCGATTTTACTTTTTTCAAATATTGGAAATTGAAGTTTGTCTATGACTTCATTAGGTACAATATGAATGAATTTATTTACTTCATTTTCAAAATTTTCGATAATAAAACCTGCTCTTTTGGATTTAGTTTCTTTAAAAAATTCATCTAATAATTCATATAAATAGCTCTTCCAATTCGTATCTGATACTGAATAAGTACTGATGGTATCTAAATTTAACATTTGATTGAAATTTTTTTGAGTTGAATAAACAAATGCAGATCCTCCGGTCATTCCAGCTCCAAAATTATCGCCAATATCTCCTAAAATTATCGCTGTACCGCCTGTCATATATTCGCAACCATTGGCACCACAGCCTTCAACGATGGCAAGCGCACCTGAGTTTCTTACACAAAACCTGTCTCCTGCCTGCCCAGAGGCAAATAGCTTTCCATTTGTAGCGCCATAGAGAGTTACATTTCCTATAATCACATTTTCATGACTAGGTTGTGTAAATGAATTTCTTGGTTGAACTATAATAGTTCCGCCGGATAATCCTTTACCTACATAATCGTTAGCATCACCAAAAACTTTTAAAGTTAATCCCTTAACAGAAAAAGCACCAAGCGATTGTCCAGCTGAACCTCTTAGTTTTAAAGTTACGTGATTTGGAGAAAGTGCATTCATTCCATAATTTCTTGTTATAAAAGATGAAATTTTAGTACCAATTGTTCTTTGAGTATTTTGAATATTATAAGTAAGTTCTATCTTCTGTCCCTTTAAAATAAAATCTTTACCATCTTTTTCAAACTGATCATCTAAAGTTGGAGGAACTTCATTTCGTTTTTTTTCTGAGTGATAATCATAAACCCTACCATCATCTATTTTTGTTAAAATTGGGTTGAGGTCTAAGTTGTCTAAATCATTAGATCCATAATGGATCTGGGATAGTAGTTCAGTTTTTCCAATTACATCTTTTAAGGAGCTATAGCCTAGGGAAGATAATATTTCTCTTACTTCCTCTGCGATGAATGAAAATAAATTAACAACTTTTTCTGGTGTGCCTCCAAATTTTTCTCTTAGTTTTTCATCTTGTGTACAGACTCCAACTGGGCAAGTATTAGAATGACACTGTCTAACCATGATACAACCCATAGCAACAAGTGAAGCGGTACCAATGCCGTATTCCTCAGCGCCCAAAATAGCGGCTATGACAATATCTTTGCCAGTTTTAATCCCTCCGTCCGTTCTCAAAACAACTTTATTTCTTAATCCATTTAGGGATAAAATTTGATGAACTTCACTGATACCCAACTCCCAAGGTAAACCAGCATACTTAATACTAGACTGAGGACTGGCACCAGTGCCGCCGGAGTGTCCTGAAACTAAAATCACATCTGCTTTTGCTTTTGCAACACCCGCAGCTACAGTGCCAATACCAGATTGCGCTACTAACTTTACACAGACTTTTGCTTCAGGGTTAATTTGTTTTAGATCATAAATTAGTTGTGCGAGGTCTTCTATGGAGTAGATATCGTGATGAGGTGGCGGGCTAATCAGAGTAACTCCCTTGGTGCTATGTCTCAACCTAGCGATTAAATCTGTCACTTTAAAACCAGGAAGTTGGCCTCCCTCTCCAGGTTTAGCACCTTGTGCAATTTTAATTTCGATTTCGGAGCAATTATTTAAATACTCTGCAGTTACTCCAAACCTACCGCTAGCCACTTGTTTAATTGCAGAGCTAGGATTATCTCCATTCTGTAATTGTTTGTAACGTCGAGCATCCTCTCCTCCCTCGCCACTATCTGACTTTGAGCCTATTCTGTTCATAGCAATAGCAAGCGTCTCATGAGCTTCGGGACTTAACGCCCCTAAAGATATACCTGGGGACACAAAACTTTTTCTTATTTCAGATATGCTTTGAACGGAGTCTAACTTTATAGGTTCTTTTGAGGGGTTAAATTGAAGTAAATCTCTGATATGGATGGGCTTAGTGCTATAAATTCTTGATGCATACTTTTTATATAAATTATAGGAGTCTTTTGATACGGCTTCTTGTAACATATGAATAGAAATACCCTCATAGGCATGAACCTCGCTATTAACTCTAAATCGATATTCGCCACCAATATCAAGTAATATATTATTTGACTTATATGCTTCAAAATGTTGTTTTCTTACTCTTTTCTCTAATCCTTCTAGTCCAATTCCAGAAATTCTTGAGGACATTCCAGGAAAAAAGCTTTCAACCATACTTCGGCTAAGACCAATAATTTCGAAATTCCTTCCGCCCCTATATGAGCTTATGACTGAAATGCCCATTTTGCTTATAATTTTTCTTAAGCCTTTCTCTATTGATTTTTTGAAATTGATAATTGAGGTAGTGAAATCAATACCTTGATAAATATTTTTATTTAATCGATCTTTAATAATATTCTCAACCATTGAGGCATTTACAGTTGTTGCTCCAACGCCTATAAGGACAGCGAAATAATGAACATCTAAACACTCTGCTGAAGAAACATTTAATGAAGTAAATGTTCTTAGGTTGTTTTTAATTAGATAGCTATGAACAGCACTAGTTGCCAAGATCATTGGAAGAGCAATACGATTTTGGTCTATATTTTTATCCGATATAATTAAGTGTTGCGCTCCTGATCGAACTGCATGTTCAGCCTCAGAGCAAATTCTTTGGATTTCATTTAAAAAATTAGTTTGGTTAGTCTTTTCAAAAGTACAATCTATCTCTTTTGTAAATTGTGATAGATGAGTTTTTAAAGTATTTAATTCATTATCTAAAAGTATGGGGCTCTCTAGTAAAACTAGATTACATTGCTCTGAGTCTTCCTCAACGATATTTCCTAAATTGCCAAGTCTGGTTTTCAAACTCATTACAACCTGTTCTCTTAAACTATCGATGGGGGGATTAGTGACTTGACTAAAATTTTGTTTAAAAAAGCTGTGTAAGCCTCGATATCTTTCTGTTAACACACTTAAGGGCGCGTCATCACCCATGGAGCCAATAGCCTCTTGACCTGTTTTAACCATAGGGTCTAAAATTAAATCGAGAGTTTCTAAAGTAATATTAAAAGATTTTGCCAGTTGGTATGTATTATTTTGATCAATTTTAAAATCATTAGATAGTTTTCCTTTTTGCTCACTTATTATTTTATCAAGCTTAATAGTTTTTTTATTCCATTCTGAATATGGATGACGTTTGCTAAGAGTATCTTTTAATTCCTCACTTTGATAAAACTTTTTTTCTTTATAATTTATAGCAATTAATTCTCCGGGGCCTACTCTGCCTTTCTTCAATATATTCTTTTCTTCAATATTGATCATTCCAACTTCTGAGCCGGATATAAGAAGATCATCTGATGTAAGGACATATCGTAAAGGACGTAAACCATTTCTATCCATCCCCGAAATAATCCAATCTCCAAAATTTCCACATACTGCCGCTGGGCCATCCCATGGCTCAATTACTGCATTGCAATATGCATACATATCTTTGAGTTCATCAGAAATATCTGGTCTATTTGACCACGCTTCTGGAATTAACATAGTTTTTGCAACTGGTAGATCTCGATCAGTTTGAACAAGTAACTCAAATGCAGCGTCTAAAGAGGCTGAGTCTGAGGCGTCAGGATCTAATATTGGCTTAAGATCGTTGACTCTTTCTTTAAAAAAAGGGTGAGTAATTCGAGGTTCATGAGCGCTCATCCAATTGATGTTACCCTTAAGAGTGTTAATCTCTCCATTATGCGCTAATACTCTAAAGGGTTGTGCTAGTGACCATGTTGGAAAAGTATTGGTTGAATACCTTTGATGGTAGATTGCAAATTTTGATTTGAATGTGCTATCGAGTAAATCAGGATAAAATTCTGAAAGTTGCTCAGCAAGGAACATTCCTTTGTAAATAATTGTCTCAGTGGACAAAGAACAAATATAAAAGTCATTTATTCCTAAGGCTTTAATTTTTTTTTCAATTCTTTTTCTTGTTAAAAAAAGTTTTTTTTCAATATCAGGATGCTTTTCTTTAGGTGTAAAAATAATTTGTTCTATCTCAGGTTTTGTATAATTAGCTTTTTCACCAATGATTTCAGTATTTACAGGGACTTGCCTCCAACCAAATAAATTCATACCCGCTTTGATAATTTCATACTCTACAATCGCACGGCACTTTTCTTGAGATCCAAAATCTCTTTTTGGTAGAAAAATCATACCCACGCCAATTAACGTATTATCATCAGCTAAATGACCTGTTTTTAATACCTGTTTAGTAAAAAAAGAGTTTGAAACATCTAACATTATTCCAGCCCCATCTCCTGTTTTTCCATCTGCATCAACTGCACCTCTATGAAAAACAGCCTTAAGAGCTTCAATACCTTTTTCAACAATATCTCTTCTAGCCTCACCTTTTATGGAGGCAACTAACCCGACACCACAGTTATCATGCTCAAATGTATCTTTGTAAACATGGTTGGTTTTAAGAATTTCTCTATTTCTTAAATATCTTTTTAATTCTTTACTCATGACGCCTTTTTAATTCGAATGTTTGTGAGGTAATTATTGATAGACTTTGCAACTTCTCTACCATCGTGTATAGCCCAGACAACCAAAGAGGCTCCCCGTACAATATCTCCAGCTGCAAAAACCTTTGGGTTGCTTGTTTGAAACTTATTAAAATCTACTTTTAAAGTATTCCATCCAGTAAGCGCGAGATTAGTTTTAAAAAGTTCATTGAGATTTTCAGGTTCAAAGCCGAGTGCCTGGATTATCAGATCACTCTTAATTTGCTTTTCTATACCTGTATCGATTGGCTTTCTTCGGCCACTTTCATCCACATCGCCTAAAGTAGTGATTTTATAACTTAATTGAGATGCAATTGAATTGGAGCTTAAAATTTTTGATGGAATGGACAGCCAATTAAATTTAACCCCTTCTTGCTCAGCGTTTAATACTTCTCTGGCAGAGCCGGGCATATTTTCTTTGTTTCTTCGATATAAACAAGTAACTTCTTTTGCTTGTTGTCTGATAGCGGTACGGACACAATCCATCGCAGTATCACCCCCTCCAATAACAACAACATGTTTATTTTTTGCATTGAGATGGATATTGCTTGATGGCTTATCTCCCAGTCCAACGCGATTGCTTTCAATCAAAAAATCAAGTGCAGGAATTGAATTTTCGATACCATGTGTATCAATATCGAGTTTTCTAGGTTTATAAACTCCAGTGGCTACAAGGATTGCATCATAATCATTTTCAAGATCCTTAAAGGATATATTTTTACCAATCTCTTTATTTAAATTAAAACCTAACCCGCTGTTAGAGAGCCATTCAATTCTTCTCTCAACTATTTTTTTTTCTAACTTAAAATTAGGTATGCCATAAATCATTAATCCGCCAGCTCTGTCATTTTTTTCAAAAACATCAACTTTATAACCGAGATTAATTAAATACGCTGCAGCTGATAGACCGGCTGGTCAAGACCATATAATTGGTATTTTTTCTTTTTGTGAATGTTCGGACTGAATTTTTTTTACCCAACCATTTTCCCATGCAACTTCATTAAGATATTTTTCTAAGTTTCCAATTGTGATGGAGCCAAAACCAGCTTGCTCAACAACACAGTTCCCTTCACATAATCTATCTTGAGGGCAAACTCTTCCACATACTTCAGGAAATATATTTGTTGATGTAGAAATGTTATATGCCTCTTCTAAACGATCTTCAGCGATGTACTTTAACCAATCAGGAATGTTATTATTTAGAGGGCAGTGTATCTGACAATAAGGAATTCCACACTGAGAGCATCTGGAGGACTGATCAACAGACTCCTTTTTAGAAAATTGGCTATAAATTTCTTGAAAATCTTTAATTCTAATTTTTGCATCTGATTTTGAAGGATTTTTTTGATTTTTCTTATGAAACTCTAACATTATAATATTATATTACTTTTTATATATACTAAATTTAAGATTAATGTTTTATAGTGAATAAATTAACTAAGTAAATAATATTTAAGTAATATAATATGACTAATGATAATTTTTTTTACATCATATACTCAATAGTACAAGGTTTTACAGAGTTTTTACCCATAAGTTCAAGTGGACATTTAAATTTACTAGAACTTTTTTTCACGAAACTACTGTCAGAAACCTTGAATATGAAACATTTGCCCATTTTAGCTCCCTATTAGCATTAATTTTGTACTTATTTCAGAAAAATCATCTAAAAGCGGATAATATAAGGCATAATTTTTTCCCATAATCATAGCAACAATACCTGCCCTATTTGTGGGTCTAACAATTAAATTGTTTAATTTCACATTTATTAGTCTTTCGATTATTGGCTATACTTCAATCGCTGGTGGTTTACTGTTATATTTCTCCGACTCTTCTAAAAATATAAAAATAAAGTTGAAAAATAGGTACCTCAAATACCTATTGGCAGGTTTGTTCCAGTGTCTAGCTTTTCTGCCTGGATTCAGTAGATCTGGGGCCTGCATTACCGCATTTAGATTTTTAAATGAAAATAGAGAAAAATCATCCATTCAAAGTATTTATCTTGGACTTCCAATAATTGGTATTTCATTCTTAAGCAATTTATTAGAAATTAAATCACTAAACTTTGATTTTAATATAGTAATTATACTCTTAGTAACTTTTATTAGTGCTTATTTAACATTAAATTTGTTAATAAAATTTATAGAAATTATAGGATTTACGCCCTTCGTTATTTATAGAATTTTATTGGGTGTAATTCTAATTGTTATAACTAATTAAAATTTATTAAACCTTATCAACAAATTTTTTTAGATATTCAGTTGATACGATTTTCATATCCGACAGACTACGATTAATAATTGAGGCCACATTTTTCTCAGACCCTTTAGATATGCTATCATGTGATAAACTAACAAACTGATCAAATGTAAATAATGGATTAGGTAATTTCTCCATAATTTTTCCTTGCATAATTGCAATAAAGTCTGGGATTGAAATAAATCTCTCTTTTTTAGACAATGATAAAAAAATATGCGATAGTATTTCTTTGAAAGAATAAATATTTTCTCCAACAGCAGCTATGTTTATATTTCTATATTCATCAAAATTATCTAGTAGATTGAAAAGCATTAACGTCAAATCATTTACGTAAATAGGCTGAAATTTAGTTGTTCCTTTTTTATAAAGAGGAAGAAAAGGGAAAATTTTAGCCATACGTCCAAATTGGTTGATAAAATTATCTTCTTCTCCAAAAATAATACTTGGCCTCACAATAATGTGATTGGAATTGTTATTCTCAATAAATTGTTCACCAAGTTTTTTAGAAAATAAGTAGTTTGAGTTAGTATTAAACGTTGATCCTAAACTTGAAATATGCAAAAAGGGTTTTTGATATTTTTCAGAAAATAGAGCGATTGTTTTAGGCAATAAATAATGTGCCTGTTCAAAAGAGAATTTTGTTTTTTCAAAAAGTAGGCCGACTAAATTTACTACTTGATCACAATTAGCAATTAATGAATCCAAGTTTGAAAAATTATTTAGAGCAAATGGTGTTACATCTATCTGCCCTATGTCTCCGGATAAGATATTTCTTTTGACCCTATCAGGATTTCTAACTGGACACGTCACTTTATGGCCATTTGCAAGAAGCCTTTTTACTAGACTTCTTCCAACAAAACCTGTTGATCCAAATACAAGTATATTTTTATTTCTCATTATAATATCTATCTTATATAAATATATGCTTTACAATGTCAAATTATGAATTATTCCATAATGACCTACCTTTAAAGGTTATTAAATCTTTTAAAAAAACGATTTCTATCGATACAGAGACGTTAGGTTTAAACGTAAAAAGAGATAGATTATGCCTTGTCCAACTTCAAAATGATTTTAATAAAAAAATATATTTAGTTAAATTTGATAATAATAACTTATCAAAAAAATCACCTAATTTAAAAATACTTATGGAAGATAAAAAAATTACCAAAATTTTTCATTATGCTAGATTTGATATGGCCGTTTTAAAAGAAAATTTAAACATAAAATGTAAAAATGTTTTTTGTACCAAAGTAGCATCTAAACTAGTTAGGACATATTCATCACAACATGGATTAAAAGATCTAGTTAAAGAACTACTCAATATTCAATTAGATAAATCAGAACAAACATCAGACTGGAGTAAAAAAAATCTGACACAACAACAAATTAAGTATGCAATTAATGACATTTTATTTTTATCTAAAATAAAAATAATCTTGGAAAGTAAATTAATTGAAACTAATAGATTAAAAACTTTTAACTCAATTATGAATTTTATGTCAACTAGAGTAGATTTAGATTTACTTGGTTGGAGTGAGGTTGATATTTTCGCTCATAGATAATGAAAAAAAATTTGAATATAGAGTATGGCAAAAAAGTACTACTAGCTGAGTCAAAAGCAATTAAATCCTTGGCTTCAAAAATTGATAAAAGTTTTGATTCAGCAGTGAATGAAATTCTTAACCTAAAAGGAAAACTGATTATTTCAGGAGTTGGAAAAAGTGGTCACATAGCTGCTAAGATAGCATCTTCTTTTACATCAACTGGTATCCCTTCTGTTTACCTAAATCCAGTCGATGCTAGCCACGGAGATTTAGGAATTATTGATAAAAATGACTTACTTTTAATACTATCCAATTCTGGGAATCTAATGAGTTGAGCGACTTATTGGACTATGCAAAAAAAAGAAATATAAAAATAATTTCTGTGACATCTAATATAAATAGTTTTCTTGCAAAATATTCAGATATCAAATTAATCCTTCCACCTCATAAAGAAGCAGATAAGCTTGCTATTATTCCAACGACTTCTACAACATTATCTCTTTCTCTTGGAGATGCTTTATGTTGTTCTGTCCTTAACTTAAGAAAATTTGATAAAAAATCCTTTAAAGAGTTTCACCCTGGGGGCAAAATTGGTAAACATTTGAAAACGCTCAATGAAATTATGGATGATGATCTTCCAATTTTAGAAGAAACTGGATCTATATTTGACGCAGTTTTAGTTATGACTGAAAAAAAATATGGCTGTGCGGTTATTTTGAATAAAAAAAAACATATAAAGGGGATCATAACTGACGGTGATTTAAGAAGATCGATAAAACCATAGATATGAGTCAAAAGCAAATTTAATTATGAATACTAAACCCATTACTGTAAAGAGTGATTTACTGATTTCATCGGCTATAGCTTTAATGAATAAACATTCAATTACCAGTCTGATAATTACTAAAAACTCAATTCCAATTGGTATTGTAAATTTAAAGAAATGTATTGAATATGAATAAAATTTTAAAATCTTATATTTTTAACTTTTTTTATTTCTTCTTTGTATTTTTTTCAAATTCTTATTTATCTACAAAACAAAATTTCATTAGAATCAAATTTTGATACAAGAAACATATCCATTGAAAACTTCTCCAGCATTATACTTGCAAAATCAGGTATAACAAAAATTGGCTCGCAAAAACTTAATAAAGTCTCTGATCAAATTTTATTCCTGCAAGGTTCGTCTTATTTAGAAAACGATAGTTACAAAATTTTCGGCTATGATATTACTATCAACCTTGACACAGAAATATCCAAAAGTGACAAGCCTGTTGAGGTGATTAATTCAATCGGAAAAATGAAAGCTGAGGGATTTAAAAATAATGATTTAGAAAGTAAAATATTTTTTTACGGGAGTGCAATATTTGAATTTGATAAATAAAATAATTTCACCTTTAATTCTTTTAATTCTCTATTTAAATGTTGCTAACGCTGAAGGATATATAAAAGCAAAAGATGGAATAGAATGGGACTCACAAAATCAACTATACACAGCTTTAGGAAATGTGGAATTTAGCAATGACTCTTTTTTTGCTCTAGCAAATAAAATGATAGCTGAATATACAACTGAAAATAATGAAGAAATCTTTACCCAGGTTGAGCTGTTTGAAAATATTGAGATAAAATACAAAGATGAGATCTTTAAAGGTGATTATGCCATTTACTTAAAAAAGAATAAAACCATCCATTTAACAGGTAATGTAATGATTAAATCACCAACTAGAATTCTCACTGGAGATGAATTAATAGTGGACCTTGGAGCAAATAAAAGAACTTTAAATTCGGCCAATGACGACTCACTAGTAGAAGTTCTTTTAGAAAATGAAACAAATAATTAAACTTAAAAATATTCATAAGAGCTTCAAATCAAAAAAGGCTTTAAAAAATATAAATATTGAATTTAATAATAACAACATTACTGGACTGCTGGGTCCTAACGGCAGTGGTAAAACAACTTTGTTTAACATAATTACAGGATTTCTTAACCCTGATGAGGGATTTGTATCAATAGGCGATACAGATCTTACAAAACTAAGTTTAAGCAACAGATCTAATTTGGGAATATCCTACTTACCACAAGAATCCTCGATATTTCGTGATATGAATGTTTACGATAATATATTTTCTATTGCAGAGCTTTTTCATGATAAAGCAAAATCAATAGAAATTACTAATTCCCTTATAGAGCAGTTTTCTCTTAGTGGGTTTGTTAAAACAAAAGGCAAGTTACTTTCTGGAGGGAAGAAGAAGAACCGAGATTGCCAGAGCACTCGCTAGTTCTCCAAAGTTTTTGCTTTTGGATGAGCCGTTTGCTGGAATAGACCCCATAGCAATCGACGAGGTACAAACTACTATTAAATTTTTGAAGAGATTAAATGTTGGTGTAATTATAACCGATCACAATGTTAGAGAGGCTTTAAAAATTGTAGATTTTGGATTTATTATTTATAATGGTGAGATAATTAAATCTGGTAGCCCCAAAGAAATTATTTCTGACCAATTTGTTAAAAAAATATACTTAGGTAATTCCTATTAAAAACTATGCCTTTAAATAAAAATAAATCTATTAGAGGCTTCTTTATATTCCACCCGGTGATAAGTCTATCAGTCATCGAATTTTAATCCTAACTAGTCAAAGCATTGGAAAATCTGAAATCAAAAATCTACTAGAAGGGCAAGATGTAATTAATACACTCAAGGTTATGGGGCACTTAGGAGCAAATATTAAAAAACTAAATGACAAGTATATTGTTTACGGCGTACCCCCTGGGGCACTTTTTCAACCAAAAAAAAATTAGATTTTGGTAATTCCGGTACTGGTATTCGCCTAATAATGGGATTAGTGGCTGGTAACAATATTAAGACGACCCTCATAGGAGACAAATCTTTATCAGGTAGGCCGATGAAAAGAGTTTCTAGTCATTTAGAAAAATCTGGAGCAATAATAAATTTAAGAAAAAATCTTTACCCTCCTATAGAGGTTATGGGTTCACCAAACCTTATACCTTTAAGCTATAATATTGATATTCCTCAGCCCAAATTAAAAGTGCTATTATGTTATCTGCACTCAATACAAATGGTCTAGTAAAAATCAAGAGTTTAAAACAACTCGTGACCATACTGAGAATATGCTTAAAGCAATGAATTATAATATCAAAGTCAAGGAGGATAAAACCTTTAGATATATTGAGATGAGATCTGATAGAGACTTACGTCCAATAAAATACACTGTTCCTGGAGATCCTTCCTCTGCTGCTTTTTTTATTACGGCTGCTTGTATGAAACCTGGATCAAGCTTGTAGT
>JAYQTO010000017.1:0-149235 GCA_038147415.1 Alphaproteobacteria bacterium
TTCATCTCAGCATTTTTAACTAAGATCTCATCAGAAAGTGTAAATTTTCTCACAAATGACCTCTGAGATATACCTTGATGAATTAAATTGTGATTTTTCTCTGACTCATCTCTTTTCTTTGATTTTATTGTGAGTTCACCGTTAGTCAATTCAATTTCTAAATCAGCTTTACCAAAACCAGCAAGGGCCATTTCTATAACATAATTATTTTCATCGACCTTACTGATGTTATATGGTGGATAGGAGTTAGAGGAATCTAAATCCATATCAAATAATCTATCAAATAAACTGTCAAAGCCCACAGAATACGGTAGATATTTATTAGTATCAAAAGTAGTTAGATTTTGCATATTATTTCTCCTTTAAATAAGCAAGATTTATATTTAACGTCCCTAATATAGGCAACGTTATTGTTATAATACAAATATAGTGCCAAAATGACATAATGTCAATATGACATTTAAAAAAATTTACAGGTATATATTAAGATTATATTTTTGTTGATAAATTCTTAAATTCGATATTACTTTTTTTACATAAAATCTAGTTTCAGATATTGGAATTGATTCTATCCAATCATGATATGAAATCTGATTAGTTCTTGGATCACCATATCTTTTAAGCCATATTTTTACCCTTCCTGGGCCTGCATTATAAGATGCTAATGCAAGAGGTAATGAATTGTTAAATTTCTTTAACATCTGATTTATGTAAGTAGTACCAAGTAAAATATTATATTGAGGATTAGTTGTTAATTGTTTTTTGTAATACCTAATTCCTAATGTTTTACAAACTCTTTTTGCAGTATAAGGCATTAGTTGCATCATGCCTCTAGCTCCTGCTGAACTATAGGCATTTATTTTAAAATTACTCTCTTGGTGAGCAATTGCATGAATTAGGGCAATTATTTCTTTAGAATTTCTATATTTATCAGGAATATATTCTTCAATAAGCGGATAGGAATATTTCAAAGTAGGGTTTTCTTGTGATTTTGATAATTTAACAATAATATTTTTATTATTTTCATTATTAGCTAACTCTAAAATATAATTCTTTTCTTCTTGTGTCTGCGATATTTCTAATAATTTTTTGTAAAATGGATAGCTTTTAAAAGATTTTTTTTTGGATTCTTTAATTATTTTTAGAACGTTCAAAAGTTGTTCAGAATTTCTTGGTTTGGTTATCCTTGATTGAGTCTTGGGTATTTCGAAATTATTTATTTTTAAGGATGCATTTTGACCATAATAAGAAAATTTATTAACCTCAGACTTTTTAAACCATTCAATTGCTTCTTTTTATTATCATCTATAAAGAGAAGACCCAACCAAAATGCAGCTTTTGCTTTATAATTTTGACCACCAGCATCAAACACTTTATAAAAATGTTTTGATGCCAATTGTTTTTTATTAAGGAAACTAAAGGCCACCCAACCTGCCAACCATTCTGCCTCAATACCTGAGTCTGTATTTATTGGTAAACTATGCTGGCTTAAAATATTATATGCTTTTAAATATTTTTTTTTATTTAAAAGTCTTCTAATAACAATCCTTGAATTAATCCACCACCCCCTGACATTAGAAATTTGGGTTGGTGGGTTGATTAGTAAGTCAGAGGCCGTATCAAGTTTAGCCTTCCTTCTCCATCTCATTCTCTCATAAATAAGATCCGAGTCATTTTTAAGCTGCATTGGTACATTTCTTATAAGTTCACTTACATTCGGGGATCTTCGACTGAGAGCAAGCCTAGCTTCCCCAAGTTTTCTTTTATCTCCTTTTATTCTATTTAATGTTTTTCTAGCTGAAAATGTCTTTCCTTCAATCATCAATCTATTAAATCTTTTCCAGTTATCATCTTGGGTCCAATATCTACTATAATTTTTGATAAAATACTTTTGTTGTGAGGATGTAAGGTTTTTTTCTACCCAAATTTTAGAAATTAGTTTTCTTTTATCAAAACTTGAATTGTTTTTTATTAGCACTTCCAAGTGATCAATAGAGCCCTTTGAAGTTTGTGGTGGATTTTTTTCAAACCAGTTAATCAGTAAATCAGTTGGGATATCGTTATTGACTGAGGATTCAATTTTTTCAATTAATACATCTTTTTTAGGCCAGTTTTTATGATTATAAAAGAAGTCTACTAAATATTTAAAATTATGCTTACTTCCAGGTCTTGTTATATCCAACCATCTTATATAACTTGATAAAGCTTTATTATTGTGATCATCCGCAAGCTTGATCGCCATTATCCAGTTTTGTCTCTTAATTTGTTGAAAAACATCACTAAATGGAGTTTGCTTGATGTATGGTCTAGCCTTTACATCTGGAACGTCAAGAGCATTTATTTCAAGTGGAAAAAAACTTAGTAGAAAAAAAAAAAAACTTGATCCTTATATAATTTACCATCATAAAGCTAACATAATATTTAGAGAAAACGATATAGCAATAATAATATAAATTTTTTATACTTGATAAATGACATTCAAAGGATCTATACCTGCTGTAATTACACCCTTCCACAAAAATCTTGATATAGATTTTGATTCCTTGGGAAATCATGTCGATTTCCTAATAGAAAATGGTTCACATGGTTTAGTATCGTGTGGAACAACAGGGGAATCCCCAACACTCAGTCATGACGAACATATGTTAGTTACAGAATTCATAATTAAAAGAGCTAATAACAGAGTTCCTGTAATGGCCGGATGCGGTTCTAATTCAACTAAAGAATCTGTTGAGCTCTCTAAACACGCTTATTCTTGTGGAGCAAAAGGAAATCTTTTAGTTACACCTTATTATAACAAACCTACTGAAATGGGACTTTATGAACATTTTAAGACTATAGCTGAGAGCAGTCCATCTTTACCAGTTTATTTATATAATATACCAGGAAGATCAATTCTTAAGTTATCTACAAACCTAATTAAAAAACTCTCTAATATTAAAAATATCGTTGGAGTAAAAGATGCAACAGCAGATCTGCAACACCACTAGATGTATCCAATTTATGTGGAGATAAATTTATACAGTTATCTGGAGAGGACGCGACTTTTTTAGCTTTTCTAGTAAGTGGTGGAAGTGGTTGTATTTCAGTTACTGCTAATGTAGCTCCCAAGCTTTGTTCTGAACTCTATAATAGTTGGGTTAAACAAGATCTTAAAAGATGTATGGAAATAAATTCTATTTTATATCCTCTTAACAAAGCTCTTTTTATTGAAACTAGCCCATGTCCAGTGAAATATGCACTAAGTAAAATGAAGCGATGTACAAATAAACTAAGACTTCCATTAGTTTCAGTAAAAAATGAAACTAAAAAAGAAATTGATATTACTTTAAAAAATATGAAATTGATAAGTTAGTGCAAAAGTCAGCTAAAATTATTGCCAGAAATAAAAAAGCAAAATTTAGTTATGAAATTATAGAAAAATAGAAGCTGGAATTGTACTTAAAGGTTCTGAGGTTAAAGCTATAAGAGATAACAAAGTAGCTATAGAAAATGCTTATGCAATATTGAAAAAAAATGAAATTTGGATGATCAACCTCCATATTGATACAAAAAAGTTTGATATTGGTTTTGATATTTCAGAATTAACAAGACCAAAAAAAATCCTGCTTAATAAAAAAGAAATAAATAAAATTTCAATTAAAATCAAAAATAATGGATATACAATTGTCCCAATAGACTTACATTTCAATAATAAAGGTTTTATTAAGGTTCTTCTTGGAATTTCTAAGGGGAGAAAAAAACAGGATTTAAGAGAATATAAAAAGAAACAAGATTGGAAACGTGATAAACAAAAACTGGGTAGTCAATGATTTTAGTAGCAATAGGATCTAACTTAAATTCAAAATCTTTTGGTTCACCTGAGCAAAATTGTAAGGTGGCTATTGATATGTTGAGGGAATATTTTGAAGTCACGAACTCATCAAATTTTTATAAAACTGAACCTATTCCAAAATCTGAACAACCGTGGTTTGTAAATTGTATAGTAAATATTAAAAGTAAAATTAGTCCTTCCAATTTGTTAGACACTCTTTTTCAAATAGAATCACAGTTTGGTAGAGAAAGAGGTGAAAAAAATGAAGCAAGAGTAATTGATTTAGATTTAATAGCTTATAATAAATTGATAGTTAACTCTATGAAACTTACATTGCCTCACCCTAGAATGCACCTAAGAAAATTTGTAATTCAACCAATATGTGATATTAATAAAAATTGGATTCATCCAGTATTAAAAAAAAAAGCCTCTGAAATATTAAAAGAACTTGCAAATCAAAAGATTTCCAATATAAATGGAAATTAATTATGGCCAGAGTAACAACAGAAGATTGTACAACATCTATACCAAACAGATTTCAACTGGTGATATATGCCTGTTCAAGGGCTAGAGAACTTTTGGGGGGGTCAGAACCAAATGTTCAAAAAGATAATGACAAATTCACAGTTGTTGCCTTAAGAGAGATAGCAGATAAAAAAATTGATTTAGGTAAAACATGGCTTAGTATCGTAAAAAATGCACAAAAATATCAACCTGTTGAAGAAACTGATATTGATGAGGATCAAGCAGTTCCTTTAAATGAAAATGCTTCTGAAGTGTCATTCGATAATTTTGAAAAAGAAAATGCATCAGAGAAAAAAAGAAAAAAGATTTACATGACGCAAAATGAAATTCAAAAACTTATTAACCAAAAAAAAGATGACTCACAAACCGATAATATTGAATCGGGTTTAGAAGACGATGATGCTGAATTATCAAAACCTACAAGTGATGGATAGTCAAAAATTCTTAAAAATCTTATTTGAATATATTTAATTTTGTCTTAATATTTGAATGTGTTAAGACAATTAGAATTAGTTGAAAAAGTTAAGGCTTATGATCCTTTTGTAGAGGAGGAACTATTAAATAAAGCTTATATTTTTCTATGAGAGCCCATGGAAGTCAAACAAGGGCATCAGGTGATCCATACTTTTCTCATCCCGTTGAAGTGGCTGGCATACTAGCAGACCATAAATTTGATTCAAAGACAATTATTACTGCTTTACTTCATGATGTAGTTGAGGATACAAATTATAAACTAAATGATATTGAAAAAAATTTTGGAAATGAAATATCGTATTTAGTTGATGGCGTGACTAAATTATCAAAGTTTGAAGGAAGATCAGATAAATTTAACCAAGCTGAAAACTTTAGGAAACTATTACTAGCTACTTCAAAAGATATTAGGGTCTTATTAGTCAAGTTAGCCGATAGATTGCATAATATGAGAACTATTCATCATATAAAAAATGAGGACAAGAGAAAAAAAATAGCAAGAGAAACTATGGAGATTTATGCTCCATTAGCCGAAAGGCTAGGAATGCATGAAATAAGAATAGAGTTGGACGATCTAAGCTTCCAAGTTTTAGAACCTGATATCAGGGATTCAATTATTAAAAGATTAAATTTATTGAGAAGCCAAGATGAACAACTGTTTGATAAAATACAAAAGAAAATTGAGGAGTTACTTAAAAAAAATGATTTAGAATTTGAAATTTTTGGAAGAGAAAAAACACCATACTCTATTTGGAAAAAGATGAAAATAAAATCTGTAAACTTTTCACAGCTTTCAGATATATTAGCTTTAACAATCCTAGTAGATGATATTTCTAATTGTTACAAGGTTTTAGGTGTTCTACATCAAGTCTACTCTTATGTTCCTGGTAGGTTTAAAGATTATATTTCAACGCCAAAACCAAATGGATACCAATCACTTCATACAACATTAATGGGTCCCTTAAATCAGAAAATCGAAGTTCAGGTAAGATCATTTGAAATGAACAGAAGAGCAGAGCTTGGTGTAGCGGCTCATTGGATATATAAGGATAATATTGATGTTAAAGACGGCAAGCAATTTGGATGGATCAGACAAATCTTAGATATTTTAGATTTTTCCAAAGAACCTGAGGATTTTTTGGAACTTACAAAAATGCAAATGTACCAAGATCAAGTTTTTGTATTCACTCCAAAAGGTGATTTAGTTTCCCTTCCTAAAGGAGCGATGCCTTTAGACTTTGCATTTTCTGTACATACAGATATTGGTTTGAATTGCATGGGAGTTAAAATAAATAATTCTATTAAATCTTTATATACTAAATTAAAAAATGGCGATCAGGTTGAGATAATTACTGGTAAATCACCATCTTTTTCATCAGAGTGGCTAGATCTTTCAATTACTGGTAAAGCCAAAGCATGTATAAAAAGATATATTTTAATAAAAGAAGAAGAGGATTTCAAAAAATTAGGCAAAGTGATTTTAATAAATCATTTTAAAAATGAAAAATTAGATATTCAGAAACTAACGTAATTAATGTTTTGAATAATTTTAAATTGAAGAAAATAGATGAACTTTATAAGTTAATTGGTAATGGAACTATCTTACCATCAAAAATTATATCATCATTATTTCCAGAAAAGAAATTATTAGAAAATAACGAAAAAGTTATTTTACTTAATAAAGTAAAAGAAAAAAAAGAAGACTTAAAGTCGTCAATTCAGTTATCAGGTTTAACTCCTGGAATGAGTATTCATTATGCTAAGTGTTGTTTACCGATTCCGGGTGATGATGTTTTAGCCTTTATTACAGAGGGAAAAGGACTAATGATCCATCATGATACTTGTGAGGATCTTAAAAAAATAAAGGTAAATAAATCAAAAGTTTTGAAGGTTACATGGGATAGAATCTCTTCGAAAAAAGATGACTTTATAGCAAAGATTAGTGTAAGTATAAAAAATAAAATTGGATCACTAGGTAATCTTTCTTCAATTATTGGTAAATCAAAAAGTAATATTAGAAATTTAAAAATTACAGATAGGACAAACGACTTTTTTAGTATTAATCTTGAAATAGATGTGTTAAATAAAGATCATCTTAACAAAATACTGGGATCCCTTAGAACTTCGGAATATATCGAAGCAGTAACAAGACTTTGATCAAGAATGAAAAAAATATTTCGAATTTTTAGACTATTTAAATTAAAGATATACAGAATTAGAGATTTCCCAGAGGCTGTTGCGATTGGGTTATCATGGGGTGCGGCAATTTCGTTTACACCTTTATTAGGATTTCATTTAATTATTTGTTATTTAGGTACTTGGTTAATGAGAGGAAATTTAATTGCTGCAACTGTTGGAACTATAGTTGGTAACCCATGGACCTTCCCTATTTTTTTTTTACGTAGACTATAAAATAGGATTATTATTTTTGAAGAAAAACTCAATAATTATGAATTTAAGGTTCAATTTTTTATTAATAATTTTGAGGATCTTTTTTATCCAACACTTTTAGGTTCATTGCCTATTGCTTTTATAATCTGGTTTATTACATATTACACTATTAAGAATTTACTAATAAAAAAATATGAAAAAAAAAATAAGATTAGGCGTTAACATTGATCACGTTGCAACATTACGAAATGCAAGAAATGAAAACTTTCCGAATTTATCTGATGTAGCAACCTTACTAACTAAATGTGAAGTGGATTTAATTACTGTTCATCTAAGGGAAGATAGACGACATATATTAGATAAAGACGTATTTGATTTAAAAAGAAATAATTTTTTGCCATTAAATTTAGAGATGGCATCAACTTCCGAAATGAGAGAGATCTGTCTAAAAGTATCACCAGAATTTTGTTGTATAGTTCCTGAAAAAAGAGAGGAATTAACAACTGAAGGTGGATTAAATGTTAGAAAACAAGCGAAGTATCTTAAAGAGTATGTAAAAAATATTAAACATAACGGAACTAAGGTTTCTTTATTTATAGACCCAGAAATTGATCAGATTATTGCGGCAATAGAAGTTGGTGCAGATGCAGTAGAACTTCATACTGGAAAATATTCATTATTATTTGAAAGAGGCTCTTATCAAAATGAGTTAGAAAAAATTCAAGAATCTGCTAAATATTGTGCAAATAATAAAATAGTTTGTAACGCTGGTCATGGATTAAACTTTAAAAATGTTTCTAATATTTCAAAAATTGAGAATATTTCAGAACTTAATGTTGGACATTTTATAGTTGCGCAGTCTTTATTTAATGGACTCAAAGAAACAATTTTAAAGTTTAGAGAAATAATCAATGAGTCTAGATTTTAAATTTATATTGTTTATATTCTAATTTAAAGTTATTAAATCGTATGTTCTTACCAAAAAAAAAGAAAAATCAATCAATAAAGTTTGATACAATCAAATCTACTCCAAGAGAAAAAATAAGAAAAACCTTATTTCTTTATTTTATGCAATTGTAGCAGCACTGTTTATAAGAAGTTTCTTTTTGAACCATTTAGCATTCCGTCAGGTTCTATGTATCCTAATTTGAAAGTAGGAGATTATCTTTTTGTTTCTAAATATTCATACGGTTTCTCTAAGCATTCTTTACCTTTTAGTATCCCAATTATTTCAGGAAGACTTTTTTATAATGAACCAAAAAGAGGAGATATAGTTGTTTTTAAAACTCCAGAAGATAATAAAACTGATTATATAAAAAGAGTAATTGGGCTTCCTGGTGATGCTATAAAGATAAAAGATAATATTATTACTATAAATGGTAAATCAATAAATACTGAGAAAATTGGAGATGAAAAGTATAAATTTTTTGATGTTGAGTTAATAAGAGAAACATTAGAAGATAATACATATTATGATGTTTACGAGTTCAAAAAGAGTGTTACATTCTTGAACACAAATGATTATGAAGAAATTATCATTCCCAAGGACTACTTTTTTGTTTTAGGAGATAACAGAGATAATTCTCAGGACAGTAGATTTATAGGTTTGATACCTAAGAATAATCTTGTTGGAAGAGCTGAAGTAGTTTGTGTTTCGTTTTGATACGGAGATTGGAAGTTTGTTTAAATTTTGGACATGGATTCCCTGCTTTTCGTAAGGATAGACTATTTGTCAGTTTAAGACCAAAATCTAAGTAAAATGGAAAGTTTGACAATACTTATGGATCAACTGGGTTATCAATTTAAAGACAAGTCACTTTTAAAAACCTCCTTGACACATCCCAGTTTCTCAAAAAAAAATAATTATGAACGCTTGGAGTTTTTAGGAGATAGAGTATTAGGACTAATCATATCAAATGAGATATTTAATATTTATTTAGATGATAGCGAAGGAAATTTAGCTAAAAAAATATCTTTTTTAGTTTGTAAAAATACTTTGATTAAGATTGCAGATAAATTAATGTTAGAAAAATATTTTATTATTTCAAAAAATATTAAAAAAACTTCATTTGATTCAATTAAAGCTAATTCACTAGAGGCATTAATAGCTGCTATCTACCTTGATTCAAACTTTACCAATACCTACGGAATTGTAAAAAAACTCTGGAATAATTATATAAAAAAAATAAACTTAGAATACCATGATCCAAAATCAAAACTTCAAGAATGGTCATTAAAAAAAAATAATATATTACCGGTTTATGAGGTTAAAAAAAAAGAAGGGCCAGATCATAATCCAATATTTACGGTAAATTTAAAATTAAATGGAAAAATTTACTCTATAGGTGTTGGTAAAAACAAACAGGATGCGGAGGTTATGGCCGCAGAAAAGGCTCTAAAGGAAATTGATAAATAGAGCTAAATGCGGTGTTATATCCATAATTGGCTTTCCTAATTCGGGTAAGTCAACATTAATTAACTCATTTGTGAATAATAAAATTTCTATTGTTAGTCATAAAGTTCAAACTACACAAGAAGCTATAAAAGGAATTATAAACCTTTCAGAGAACCAACTCATTTTTATTGACACTCCAGGTTTGGTAAGAGTAAGAAAACATTTTAATAAAAAGCTTTCACGTTCAATCATGGAAAACGAAAATATATGTGATATCAACTTACTTGTTATTGATGTTACAAAAAAAGTTAGAAAATAAAAAGCTTAGAATTAATTACAGAACTTTTGGAAATTTGTAATAATAACTTTTTAATTCTTAATAAAATAGATTTGATTGAGAGGACCAAACTATTAGAAATTTCAAAGTTAATTAACGATAAATTTAATTTTAAAAATACATTTATGATTTCTGCAAAGAAAGGAGAGGGAGTTGATTTTTTACTAAATGAAATTTTAAAAATTATACCGCGCAAACCCTGGATTTATAAAGATAAAAATCAATCAACTGATAAGGATATAATTTTCCAAATTTCAGAAATTACTAGAGAGAAAATATTTCAGCTTATTAATAAAGAGATCCCATATACAGTGAAAATCGAAACCTCTTTAAAAAAAAACAAAAAAATTTATATTATTGAACAAAGAATTCTCGTTAAGAAAACATCACATAAGTCAATAATCATAGGCAAGATGGGGGAAAAAATAAAAGAAATAGGAAGTAGAGCAAGACTCGATATAGAAAAAATTTTAAAATCTAAAGTTTTTTTGAAATTAAGTGTTGTTGCAAAAAGTAAAAAAAATGAAAATTAATGATGAGGGAATTTATCTGTTCTCGAAAAAACATGGTGAAAAATTTTTGATACTCAATATTTTATCTAAAAGTTATGGTCTAATAAAATGTCTATCAAGAATTTCAAAAAAAAACCATACTTTGATTAATTTAGATCTTATCTCATTTGAGCTTACTTATAAAGATAAAGATTCCTTTGGTTTTATTAAATTCAATCAAAAAATATCTAATAAAATTGATAATGCCTTTTTTAACTTAATAAAGGCTTCTGCGTCTGAATTGTGTATGAAATTACTTCCAACGTGGGAAGAAAACTTGGTTATATATAAAAGTTTATATAGATTATCTAAACTATTTAATCAAAAAAATAATTTAATAATAGCTGAGTATATTAAATGGGAGTTTCAATTTTAGAATATTTGGGTTATGGTTTAGATGTTAAAAAATGTTCGGAGACGGGTTCAAGTAATGTTTATTATATATCACCAAAATCTGGTAATTGTGTAAGTTATGAAGTTGGAAGAAAGTTTGAAAAAAATTTATTTATAATACCTGATTGTTTAAAAATAATTTTATAAGATTCCAAACCTCAGAGATTGAATCGTGTTTGAAGATAAGTAGTTTTTTTCTCCAAAAAATTTCTGATACCTCTAAAAAGTTTGTGTTTAGAAATCAACTAATTAGTATGGCTAGCAAGTTATGACTTACTTCTCCATTCTCCATTTATAAATAGTTCCAAACCCTCGAAGGAAGACTTGTAATCAATTGTATTACAATCTTTTACCCAGTATCCAAGATAAAGGTTATTTTTATTATTTAATTTTAGTAATTCAAGACACCTCAATATTAGGTTTTTCCCTAATCCTCGCTTTTTTAAATGAGGGTTAAAAAAACTATAAACTGCTGAATAACCATCCTCTAAGATATCCAATAAAATAGAGCCATACAAGTTTCTTTTTGAATCTATTAGATCTACAATTATCGTATCATTATTATTATTGTGAAAGAAATTTTCAAATTCTTCAATTCTCATATATTGCATTTGACCATTATTATGTCTTTGGGAACAATATTTTATAAATAGTTCATAACGCTCTTTTTTGATGCTTTTAGTATTGAAACTTAGTGATAAATCTAAATTTTTTTTTAAATTTCTTAACGTACTCTTTGTATAGTTAAATTTTTTTAAATTTATTCTAGAAGATATACAAAGGTTGCAACTATCACAATGTGGAATATACATATGATCATAACTTCTTCTAAACCCACTTCTAGATAATTTTGATATTATTGAAATTTTATTTCTAAAGTTTTTAAGATCAATATAAATTCTTTTTCAGAATTTCCTTCAATATATGAGCATGGAAAGTTTATTGAGGTTTTAAGTGATTTTTTTAATTGCTTAAGAATTTCCATCAAAAAACGTATAAAATTTGTACATCAGCGACATTTGTATTAGTTCCTTTTATTATTACAAGTGATTTTAATTTTTTCAACACCTCGTAAGAGTTATTATTTTTTAATTCTTCTTCTAAATTAATATTTCTATCGTTTAGACTTTTATATGTCTGATCATTTATTATTGCACCAGCAGCATTAGTTGGACCGTCTCTTCCATCTGTTCCAGCTGAAAGTAAAAAATATTTTTGTTTAGGGAATTTATTTTTCATAACTTTTAAGAAATGAAGTGCAAATTCTTGATTTCTTCCACCCTTTCCATTTCCTTTAATATTTACTGTTGTTTCTCCGCCTGAAATTAAAATGATTGGTTTGGTTATTTTTTGCTTTTTAAGATGTTGAAAAAAAATTACTGATAATTTTTTTACGTCCATTTCAATATTTTTAAACCAAATTTTTGATTTGATTTGTTTTTCTTTACAAAAGTCGTGGATACTTTTTAAACATAGATAATTACTTCCAATGATTGAATTTTTAACATTAGAGAAAATTTTATTATTTAATTTTGGTGTTTCTAGTTTTTTATCTTTGATTCCTTTTTTTATGTAATTTTGGACATTTACTGGAATTTTTTTCCATAATTTATATTTTAAAAGTATATCCTTAGTTCTGCTAAATGTACTTGGATCTGGAGAAGTAAGACCACTAGATATTGAGCTTAAATCATCGCCAACAACATCAGACAATATCAAACAATGAACTTTTGATGGGTGAGTTAATTTAACTAAATTACCTCCTTTTATTTGAGATAAATGTTTTCTGACAGCATTAATTTCTTTGATATCAGCACCAGATTCAATTAACTGTTTATTAATTAGAATTTTATCTTGAAGAGATAAGCCTTCAACGGGATATGGTAGAAGAGCAGATCCTCCGCCAGATAACAGGACTAATACCAAATCATTCTTATCTGAATTTACTAAATATTTTTTAATATATTTTGCAGCCCTTAATCCATTATGATTCGGGATCGGATGTCCTCCAATAAAGGTCTTAAAATTCTTAACCTTTTTTGCATTCTCCTTATTCACCACAATTACTCCTTGATGAACAAGAATATTTAGCTTTTTGGTAATTTTATTAAATGTCTCAGCCATATCCACAGATGCTTTACCAATACAAATTGGAAAAATACTGTTTATTTTTTTGTATTGGATAAAACTATTACCGACTTTTATTGCAATAGAACTTTTTATTTACTTTTATAAAGTTAGATAAAATATTTTTTGACTGAACATTTGAAATACCATGATTAAATAACTCTAAAAGTGTTTTATCCGGTGATTGTATAGCACCTGATCTTTTTTCCATCAATCAAATAACTCTGTCTTTGGGTTCATCACCATTAAAAAAAGCTTGAATATTACTGAGCACTCTCATTCCCATAGCCTCTCTTGTTTCTTCGGTAGCACTTCCGAGGTGTGGAAGCAGAAAAACATTTTTTAATTTTAAGAGTTCCTCATTGACCTCAGGTTCTTTTTGATAAACGTCTAGTCCAGCACCTTTAATAATATTATCTTTTAGTGCTTTAACAAGATCATTTTCAATTACAATATCACCTCTTGCTGTATTAAGAAGATATGCACTTTCCTTCATTTTTTTTAAAGTTTCAAAATTGATCAAGCCTTGTGTTTCTTTGGTTGAAGGGCAATGAAGTGAAACGAAGTCTGATTTAGATAGAAGTTTTTCGATACTTTCCCATGAAGTTGCACTTAGATTATCTAAATTTTCACTTTTCACGTATGGATCATAAAATAAAATTTTCATTTTGAATCCGTGATGAGCTTTATGTGCCATAGCTTGAGCGATTCTACCCATTCCTATTAGTCCAAGTGTTTTACCAGTTATTTTTGTACCCATCATGTGAGTTGGTCTCCATCCGCTCCATTCTTTTTCCTAACATGAAACTCCCTTCGGAACCTCTTCTGGCTACCCCAAGCATTAAAAGCATTGCAATATCGGCAGTACAATCTGTGAGGACCTCAGGTGTGTTTGTAACCACTATATTATTTTTCTTTGCAGAATCTATATCTATGTTGTTAAAACCAACGCCAAAGTTACCAACAATTTTAACTTTTTTGTTTGCCACTGATAAGATCGTCTCAGAAATTTTGTCGGTCACGGTTGGAAGCAATGCATCATAATTTTGCATTGCTTCAATAAGTTCATTCTCTGAAAGTGGCGTGTCACTTTCATTTAAAGTTGTTTCAAAATTTAACTTAAGCTCTTCTTCAACTTTTTTAGGCCACTTCCTTGTTACCAATACTTTGAACTTTTGAGTCATTATCTAAAGCCTTTCTCCAATATTCAGAAGCAGCAGCAATACCACTTCCAGGTTTTACATTAATACCTGAATCAATCATTGCCATTTCAGCACCATTAATGAATGCTGAAGCTTGAAGCTCATTCAAATCACCCAAGTGACCTATTCTAAATACTTTACCAGCAACCTCAGTCAGTCCGGCACCAAGTGACAGGTGGTATTTATTAAAGGCTGTGGAGAGTACCTTTTTAGCATCTTTATCCTCTGGAACAACTATTGCTGACACTGTATCTGAATACCAATATCGATCCTTAGCACATAAATTTAATTCCCAACCTTCAAGAATTGCTTTTCTAACTCCTTCAGCTATTCGATGATGTCTTTTGAAAACATTTTCTAGCCCTTCCTCAAAAATCATATTACAGGACTCCTGAAGCGCCCTTAACATTGGGATCTGTGGAGTATATGGAAAATAACCATCTTTATTTGTTGCTATTTGATCTTCCCATGAATAGTAACATCTTTTTAATTCAGCTTTTTTATGAGCTTCAAGTGCTTTCTCACTTACACACATAATCGCCATCCCAGACGGTAACATAAACCCTTTTTGCGAGCCTGAAATTGCACAATCAACACCCCATTCATCCATCCTAAAATCAATCGAGGCAATCGAACTAACACCATCAACAAAGAGAAGGGCTGGATGATTAGCAGCATCCATTGCTTTTCTAATATCTTCTACATGAGAAGTTACTCCTGTTGCAGTTTCATTTTTGGGTAACACATACAACTTTAATTTTATGATCAGTGTCATTTTTAAGAGTTTTCTCAACTTCTTCTGGTGGTGTTCCTGTACCCCATTCTCTTTCAACAAGTTCAACATCTAAACCAAGTCTTTTGAACATATCTGCCCACAAATGACTGAATTGACCGTATCTATATATTAAAACTTTCTCATTGGGTGACATTGTATTTATAATTGCCGATTCCCATGCCCCTGTTCCTGATCCTGGAAATAAAAAAACTGTACCCGATTCCGATTTAAAAACTTTTTTTACATCTTTATATAATGGAATAGTTAAATTTGGAATCTCTGGGTTTCTTTGATCTTCTGATGAAATATGCATAGCGTTTAGTATTCTTTCCGGTATATTTGTTGGACCGGGAATTGCTATATGAAATCTACCTGGATGTGTTCTCGACATTTTAATCTCCTAATTTGTATGATTTATTCTTTTTTTTAATATTATAATTTTCAAAAATCAAGTTCATTATGATTTTATTATCTTAACCATTTTGCAACTTCCTTGGCAAAATATGAAAAAATAATATCTGCTCCAGATCTTTTAATACAACATATACTCTCTAAAACAATGCTTCTGAGATCAAAAATTCCATTTGAAACTGCATTTTTTATCATTGCATATTCACCACTCACTTGGTAAGCAGCAATGGGTATAAAAGTTAAATCTTTGATTTCTCTAACTATATCAAGATAGTAACCAGCAGGTTTTACCATAATAATATCAGATCCTTCTTCAATATCCTCTAGAGATTCTTTAATTGCTTCACGCCTATTTCTGAAGTCTATCTGGTAAGTGCTTTTTGAACTCTTACCTAAATTTTTTTCGCTACCTAGTGCCTGCCTAAAAGGTGAATAAAAGTTAGAACAGAATTTTGATGAATATGATAATATGCAGGTATCATGATACTTATTTTTTTCTAGAGATGATCTGATTAATTTTATTCTTCCATCCATCATATCACTTGGCGCCACAATATCAGCCCCACTTTTTGCAAAATTTAATGCCATTTTTGATAACATCTCGATTGTTTTATCATTATCAATTTTCCCAAATGAATCAACCAAACCATCATGTCCGTTAAGTGTGTAAGCATCTAATGCTACATCACAAATAATTATAAGTTCTGGGAATTCTTTTTTTAATTTTCTATTTAATCTGCATATCAAGTTATCTTCATTGAGTGATTCATCAGCATTTCTTGATTTTTTTTGAGGCGATATCACTGGAAAGAGTGCAACCATTTTGACTCCTAAATCTAACAATTCGCCTATCTCAGAAACTACACTTTCTTCAGTAAACCTTTTAATTCCTTCCATACTGTCAATGGATGATATTTTATTACTTTCATCAATAAAGTAGGGCATTACAAGATTTTGAACACAAATATTAGTTTCTGCTATAGATTCTCTAATTGAATTATGTTTTCTGAGTCTTCTTCCTCTATGATCTGGAAATACCATTACACTTTTGAAATACACTAAGTTTAAGTTTTATTTAAAGCCTGATCTAAATCTTGGAGAATATCATCAATATGTTCGATACCTATTGATAGTCTAACGTACCCTGGTGTAACACCCGATGATAGCTGTTCCTCTGTACTTAGTTGAGAATGAGTGGTCGAAGCTGGGTGAATAGCTAATGATCTTGCGTCGCCAATATTTGCAACATGATAAAGTAATTTAAGACTATCAATAAATTTTTTTCCAGCACTCTCCCCATCTTTCAGTTCAAATCCAAGTAAAGAACCAAAACCTCCGTTAAGGTATTTATTTGCTCTATCTCCATGCACTCCATCCATGAGAGATGGATATATAACTTTATCAATTTTGTTATGTTTATTTAAAAAATCAGCAACTTGTTTAGCATTTGAACAATGCCTTTCCATTCTTAATGGCAGTGTTTCTAGTCCCTGAATAAATGTAAAAGCATTAAATGGACTCATTGCTGAACCTAAATCCCCCAACAATATTACTCTCGCTCTCAATATGTAAGCTATTGGACCTAAAGGTTTGGCAGCTTGAGACCAGATTGCGCCATGATAACTTGGGTCTGGGCTATTCATCATCGGGAACTTATCACCTGCTTTTTCCCAATCAAAAGTTCCGCCATCAATTATTAAGCCTCCGATAGAAAGACCATGTCCACCTATAAATTTGGTAGTTGAATAAACAACTATATTCGCTCCATGTTGTAAAGGTTTGCAAATATATGGGGCAGCAGTATTGTCTACAATTAAAGGAATTTTATTATTTTGACATATACTGCCAACTTCACTAATAGGGAAAACATTCAGTTTTGGGTTTGGAAGTGTCTCTGCGTAAACACACTTTGTCTTATCATCAATTGCATTTTCAAACTCTTCGGGTTTCGTTGGGTCTACAAATCTACATTCGATACCCATTTCTTTTAGAGTATTATTAAATAAATTCCAAGTTCCTCCATACAAGTCTGTTGAACTAACAAAGTTATCACCCGAATGACAAATATTTTGAATAGAGAAAGCTGATGCAGCTTGACCTGAACTTAAAGCCATACCAGCAGCACCTCCGTCTAACTTAGTCATTCTTTCCTCTAATACAGCACATGTTGGATTCATTATTCTCGAATATATATTACCAAGTTCTTGTAATGAAAATAGTTTAGATGCATGGTCAGTACTATTAAATTGGTATGATGTCGTTTGGTAAATAGGAACGGTTACAGAGGTTGTGCTTTCATCTCTTCTATGACCGTGGTGTAGTACAATTGTTTCGTCTTTCATTATTTCTTCTTTTTGTCAGTTAAATATTATATTGTATACTAAACTGTGAGAAAGTTAATTTCAAATAATAAAATTCCAAAAAGAGAATTAAAAGTTTCCAATTTCTCAAAAGTTGGAATTAAATCCGATGAAGATAAAATCCAATTTGACGGGAAAAAGCTGATTAACTTATCTAGTAATGATTACTTAGGACTTTCTTCAAATAAAATAATTTTGAATGAATCCACAAAATATTTGAAAATTTATGGTAGTGGTTCGTCTTCTTCTCGTTTGATTGCAGGAAATTTTAATAAATTTGAAGAAATTGAAACTAACTTAAGTGAGCAGTTAGGGTTTTCTAAATCGATAATTATGGGTAACGGTTTTTTAGTAAATGCTACAGTTATTCCAGCGATAACTGGGAATACAATTGGGAAAAAAAATAAATTCTTTATTTTTTCTGACAAATTAAACCATGCTAGTATTAATTATGGAAACTCAATTACAAATCAAAAAGTTTTTAGGTATATCCATTTAGATCTAAACCATCTAGAATTTCTGATAAAAAAAAGTCAGAAAAATACTGAAAAAATTATCATTACTGAAAGTTTATACAGTATGGATGGAGATTTTGCAGACATAAATGGTCTTAGATTTATAGCAAATAAATATAATGCAATATTGTACATAGATGAAGCACACTCATTTGGTGTATATGGAAAAAAAGGATTAGGAATGTCCGTCAATGGTTCAAGGGCTGAAAGGGAGGTTATGGTTGGAACTTTTAGTAAAGCTCTAGGAAGTTATGGGGCTTTTATTGCTTGTTCCAAAGATATTTTTGACTTAATAGTTGAAAGTTGTCCCGGTTTAATTTACTCAACTGCTCTACCGCCCTCAGTAGTTGGGTCAATAAAAGCTGGTATAAAAATCTTGCCTAAACTGAGTAAAAAAAGAGAAAGGTTAATTGCAAATAGTAAATTTTTAATCAAAAAACTGAAAGAGCTTAATCTAGATGTAGGTAATTCTAGCTCACATATAATACCTATAATATTCAATAATTTTTTCAAATGTGAAAAAATAAGAGAGGAACTTAAAAGAAAAAATTTTTTTGTTAAATCTTTTAGACACCCAACAGTGCCCAAGAATGAGGAGAGAATAAGAGTTTCACTGACTACATTTATAAAAAAAAATGTAATTATTGATTTTTTAAAAGTTATGGAGAACTTTAAATAAATGAAAAAAAATTTTAACTTTATTTTAGTGCATGGGTGGGCATTTGATTCTTCATTTTGGAGTGGTTTAAAAATTCTTTTAGAAAAGAAAACTTTCTGTTCTGACGTAACTTGTATTGATTTAGGTTTCTTTTTATCTGAATCAAAAACCAAAAATTCTTTTAAAATCCTAAAGAATCGAATTTTTATAGTCCACTCTGTAGGTCTTCAATGGTTTCTAAAAAAAAAAATTGATTGCGAATTACTTATAAATTTTTTTGGCTCACCAAATTTTATAAAATTTCAAAATAATCAAAAAATGAAAAAAAGAGTTCTTAATAAAATGATTTCAAAGTTTAGAATTTATCCAGATTTAGTTCTTAAAGATTTCTACACTCAATGTGGTTTAAAATATATTGATAAGAAATTTAATAAAAATACTCTTCTTAATTATCTAATTGATCTTAGGGATAAGGATCAAGAGAAGGAATTCATGATGCAAGATTTCAAGAAAGTCTCTTTTTTTAATAAAAAAGATAAAATATTTGCTTCATCTAAAAATATGCTGGAAAATTTGAGGGATAAAAATCACGAAATATTCTATTTAGACGACAATGAACACAGTCTACCATTAATCAATCCATTAAAGACTCTAAAACTTATAGAGAAATCTCTCAAACTATGAACACTGATATTTTTAAAAAAAAAATTGAATATTCATTTGATAAATATGCGGGCAATTACGATAGCAGAACCTTATTGCAAAAAGAGATAATGTTTGTTCTATTACATTTCTTGTATCAAGAAATTTCTATAACAAATAAAAAAAACCACTTGTTAGACTTGCGATGCGGGACAGGCGAGTTATCAAATATCCTAATTAAAAAGCTTAGTTTTAATAAGATTCACTTATTAGACTTATCATCACAAATGTTAAATATTGCAAAAAAAAAAATTAATAAAGATAATGTTTTATTTGATAGAAATGACTTTGATTCGTTTTGTCAATTTGATGATTATGACATTATTGTTTCAAATATGGCGCTACATTGGTCAGCAAATTTTATAGTTTTTATAGAAAGAATTCTTAATCAAATGAGAAAAAACACAATCTTTATTTTTTCAATACCAGATAATAAAAGTTTTAGTTTTTTAAAAAAGTTAAATTGGAAGAGTTGATAAATAAATTTCCAGAGAAAGAAATTGTTTTAAAAAGAATTACTGAAGAATTTGATTGTAAAGTTTATGAGAAAACTTTCTTTGAGGAAACTTTTTCATTACTAGATTTCTTTAAGAATATGAAAAAGATTGGAGCTAATGTAAGTAATAGATCTATCAATTTCAGAAAATTACTTGAACTTCGAAAATACTGTTTTAAAGAACCAATTAAGATTAATTATAATATAAATTTTTATTATAAAAAAATGAATAAAAATAGCTTTTTATTACTGGAACTGATACTGGAGTTGGAAAAACTCTGGTATCGGCAATTCTAGCAAAAAAATATAACGCTCACTACTATAAGCCAATTCAATGTGGACTTAATAGAAATGGCGACAAAGATTCTGATGTAGTTTTAAACATTTTTAAGGATGTTTCAGTAATTAAAGAGACCTACTTTTTTAAAAATCCACTAAGTCCAAACATTGCCGCTAAAAAAGAAAATGTTAACATTGAGATTTCTCAATTCTTAAAAGTTGACAAAATTGATTACCCTATTGTAATAGAGGGAGCCGGAGGTCTTCAAGTTCCCATAAATGAGAAAATATTAATGAGTGATTTGATTAATCACTTTAATTTGCCCACAATCTTAGTTTCGCGCACTCAACTTGGTACAATCAACCACACATTAATGTCTATTGATATTATTAAAAAAAAAAAATAAATCTAGCAGGTATAATATTTTCAGGAGAAGAAAATAAAGAAACAATAAGTACGATAATGAGATTTGGGGAAAAAATTTATGGAAAAGAAATTAACTTGATATCAATTATACCTTTTCTTAAAACAATAAACAGTGATACTCTTCAACAAATTGTTTTAAATTTAAAAACATAAATGAAAAATAAAATTCTTAAAAAAGACAGCAAATTTATATGGCATCCTTTTACACAGGAAAAAAGTTCTGACGCACATATTCTTGTTAAAAAAGCCAAAGATGAAAAAATAATAGATATAGATGGAAATGAATATATTGATTTAATTTCATCTTGGTGGGTAAATACCCATGGACATTGTAGAGAGGAAATAATTAAAGAAATTTCAAACCAAGCTAAAAGTATAGAACAGGTTCTTTTTGCAGGGTTTACTCATGAGCCAGCAGCCAATCTTGCTGAAAAATTAGTTGGATTACTACCAGATAAACTTAATAAAGTTTTTTTCTCTGACAACGGTTCAACCTCAGTTGAGATTGCTATGAAAGTAGCTATTCAATACTGGTACAATAAAGGAAAGAAAAAGAATAAGTTTATGGCATTTGACGGAGGATATCATGGAGATACTTTAGGAGCGATGTCAGTTGGTTTTTCATCGGGTTTTTATGAACCATTCAAAGAAATTATAAATAAAAATTTTTTTTTTAGTTTTCCTGAGAATTGGTTTGGGAATAATCAAGTTGAATTGTCAGAGAAAGAATCAATTCGTGAGGTTGAAAATATTATAAATAAGGAAAAAGATAATATAGCAGCTGTTATAATTGAACCTTTGATTCAGGGCGCTGGGGGTATGAGAATTTGCAGAAAAGAATTCTTAAATAAATTAATAAAAATTTTTAAAGACTCTGGGATAATTGTGATTTTTGACGAGGTGATGACTGGTTTTGGAAGAACCGGAAAAATGTTTGCCTTAGACCATCTCAGTGAAAAGCCTGATATTATTTGTTTAGCTAAATCCTTAACGGGTGGTTATATTCCATTGGCAGCAACAATTTTTAACGAGGAAATTCATAAAGAATTTGTTGACTCAAATTTTAAAAAGACTTTTTTACATGGTCACACTTTTACTGCCAATCCAGTAGGTTGCTCAGCAGCTTTGGCGTCTTTAAATTTATTTGCTAAGGATAAAACTTTTAAAAATATAAAAACAATAGAAGACACTCACAAAAAATGTTTAAGCATGCTATCGAAAAGTTCAACAATTAAAAAAATAAGAATCCTGGAAGTATTGCAGCTTTTGATTTAGATGACGATAGATTCAAATACGGTTCAAAGCCTGTAGAGGATTTAAAAAAAAATTCTTAAATAAAGGCCTTTTGCTACGTCCAATTGGAAAAACAATATATTTGATGCCTCCATTCTGTATAAAGAAAAAAGTACTTGAAGATTGTTACAAAATTATTGAGGAGGTAATAAATTAATTTATATATGTTATACTTTACTAGCCAAATATGAATATTGATGAGAAAATAGAAACACTTTTTCAACCAATTTCCGAGTTGATAACAAGTATTATTTTTGGAAGTGTTTCAGCATTTGAAACTAATATTCCATTCATAGTTGTCTGGCTAGTTTTCGCAAGTCTTTTTTTCACCTTTTATTTTAACTTTGTAAATATAAGGTTTTTTAAAAGAGCTGTCATGGTTGCCCGTGGCAAATTTGATAAGCCATCAGATCCAGGAGAAGTATCTCACTTTCAATCATTTACAGCTGCAATGTCAGGTACTATTGGTCTTGGTAATATTGCTGGTGTAGCTGTAGCGATATCAATTGGTGGTCCAGGAGCAACTCTGTGGATGATTATAACTGCTTTTTTTGGGATGACTCTGAAATTTGTAGAAGTCAGCCTTGGTCATAAATATAGAATAATTCATAAGGATGGAACTGTTTCTGGAGGAGCTATAAGATATCTATCTAGAGGTCTTGAGGAATGTGGTTATAAAAATTTTGGTAAAGTTTTAGCAATTTTTTTTGCAATTTGTTGTATTGGTGGATCATTTGGTGGTGGAAATATGTTTCAAGCAAACCAAGCTTTTCAGCAAATTATTGAGGCTACTGGTGGGGAGAATAGTTTTCTCCAGGATAAAGGTTGGTTGGCTGGGTTAGTATTCGCATTTGTAGCTGGGAGTATTATTATTGGTGGAATAAAATCTATCGGCAAAGTTACTGAAAAACTTGTTCCAATAATGGCGCTTATTTATATTTTTTCTTGCCTTTTTATAATCATTTCTAATTATGATTTAATTCCAGAAACTGTTCTTTCGATTTTTAGTAGTGCATTCAACTTTGAGGCATCTGTTGGGGGGTTATTAGGTTCATTAATTGCTGGTGTTAAAAGAGCAGTATTTTCCAATGAATCCGGTATAGGTTCTGCTCCTATTGCGTACGCAGCAGCAAAAAGTAGTAACTACCTTAATACTGGATTTATGTCTCTTCTATCGCCCGTAGTTGATACAATTTTTGTTTGTTCAATGACTGCATTTGTAATTATTATTACGGGTGTAGGGCAAAACGCTGATGGTATACAGGGTGTTGAATTAACTTCAAGAGCATTTGAAAGTGTTTTTTCGTGGTTTCCAACAATCTTAGCAGTTGCGATAACTCTATTTGCCTTATCAACACTTATTACCTGGTCATATTATGGTTTAAGATGTTGGACTTATTTATTTGGAATGAGCAGATCAAGTAGATTTTCTTACAAAATTATCTTTCTCTCTTTTACTGTAATTGGAACTTCAATGAACTTAGAAAGTGTAATAAACTTTTCAGACTCTATGATTTTTGCTATGTCAATACCAAATATAATTGGCCTTTATTTTTTGGCTAGTAAAGTAAAAAAGGATATTCAAAAAATTGAGTGATAAAAAAAAAATAATAATTGGTTCTGATCATGCTGGTTTTGAAATGAAACATTCAATTATTTCAAATTTATCAGATATCAAATTCGATGATATTGGAACTGATTCAGATGAATCAGTTGATTATCCTGATTATGCCAATAAACTAGTCAAGAGAATTCAAATTAATAGTTATTCATTTGGAGTTCTAATTTGTGGTACAGGAATTGGGATGTCTATATCTGCTAACAGAACTAAAGACATTAGAGCTGCATTATGTTTGAATACCAAAATGGCAGAGTTAGCAAGGCAGCATAATGACGCAAATATTTTAGTTTTAGGTTCAAGGTTGATTTCTGTTTCAGAAGCTATTAAATGTTTATTAGTTTTTTTAAATACTAAATTTGAAGGGGGACGCCATCAGGGTAGACTTAACAAGTTTAATAATGTAGATTATAACATTACTTAGGAGAAATTATGACAGCACAGCTTTTTTTTGAAAATAGTTTAACACAAACAGATCCAGCAATTCTAGATGCTATTAAAAATGAGTATCATAGACAAAATGATCAGATAGAGCTAATAGCCTCTGAAAACATTGTTTCAAAAGCTGTGCTAGAAGCTCAAGGAACTATTCTTACTAATAAATATGCAGAGGGTTATTCAGGTAAAAGATATTACGGTGGTTGCGAACATGTTGATGTTGTAGAAGATTTGTGTGTTGAGAGGATAACTAAACTTTTTAATGCTAAATTTGCAAATGTTCAAGTTCATTCAGGTTCTCAAGCAAATCAAGCAGTATTTCTTGCTCTGCTAAAGCCTGGAGACACTATTATGGGAATGTCTTTAGCTGCCGGTGGCCACCTAACGCACGGTGCCCCTCCAAATGAATCTGGAAAATGGTTTAATGCCATCCAATACGGAGTAAAAAAGGAAACAGCACTAATAGACTATGAAGAAGTTCAAGCTTTGGCCACAGAACACAAGCCTAAATTGATAATAGCGGGAGGATCGTCTTATCCCAGAATTATAGATTTTAAGAAGTTCAAAGCCATTGCTGATAGTGTGGGAGCTTTACTTTTGGTTGATATGGCCCATTTCGCAGGATTAGTTGCAACTGGTATATATCCAAACCCATTAGAGTATGCAGATGTAGTAACATCAACCACCCACAAAACGTTGAGAGGTCCGAGAGGTGGGATAGTTCTAACTAACAACGAGCAACATGCTAAAAAAATTAACTCAGCTGTTTTTCCGGGACTACAAGGTGGCCCACTAATGCATGTGATATGTGCAAAAGCGGTTGCATTTGGTGAAGCTTTGAAGCCTGAATTTAAAGGTTACATCGAATCTGTTGTTCAAAACGCCCAAACACTTTCAGATGTAATGTTAGAAAGAGGTCTTGAGGTAGTTTCTGGAGGGACAGACACTCATTTAGTTTTAGTTGATTTGAGACCTAAAAAATTAACGGGAAAGGCTGCTGAAAGATCACTTGAGAACGCAGGCATCACCTGTAATAAAAATGGAGTTCCCTTTGACCCTGAAAGCCCCTTTGTTACTTCTGGAATTAGGTTAGGTTCGCCGGCTGGTACAAGTAGAGGATTCGGATCAGAAGAGTTTAGGCTAGTAGGTAATCTTATAGGCGACGTTTTGGATGGATTGTCAGAAAATCCTGACGATAATTCTAAGGTTGAAAATGAAGTCAAAGCAAAAGTAAAGTCGCTATGTGACAAGTTTCCAATTTATAGCTCAGCTATATAGTAGTTAAACTTTAGAAGAAAGGCATACGATGCGGTGTCCATTTTGTGGTCACGACGAGACACAAGTCAAGGATTCAAGACCCTCGGAAGACAACAGTTCCATAAGGCGCAGAAGGCAATGTCCAGCATGCGCTGCAAGATTCACTACATTTGAAAGAGTTCAACTTAGGGAATTAATGGTTATAAAAAGGATGAGTCTAGGACTATTTTTGATAGAGAAAAACTTGTTAGATCAATCAATATTTCTTGTAGAAAAAGACCTGTAAAACAAGAACAGATAGAATTAATTACTAACAGTATTCAAAGAAGGTTAGAGAGTTCGGGTGAAACAGAAATTCCTACAAAAGTTATCGGTGAATTGGTGATGGATGCTCTAAAAAGAGTTGGATAGAGTAGCATACTTAAGATTTGCATCGGTTTATAAAGATTTTCAAGAAACAGATGACTTTAGAAGATTTATAGATAAGAATTTAAACTTAAAAGAAGATTGATTAGTGATAAATGATCAACTCTATATGAAAATAGCATATTCAATTCTTCAAAGGTCCATAGGTACCTCATTTCCAAACCCAACCGTAGTAAGTTTAATTGTGGAAAGTGATAAAGAGTTTATTAATAATGAGATAAAATCCTTCGGTATAACAGAAAAAGGTGGAAGACCTCATGCTGAAAAAATTGCAATTGAGAATCTAAGATTTAAAAGTAATAAAATTTATACTTTATACTCAACGCTTGAACCTTGCTGTCATAAAGGAAGAGAAAATGCATGTGTCAATGAAATTTCTGAAAAACCAATTAATAGGGTTGTTTATTCAATCAAAGATCCGGATCGTCGAGTGAATGGTTTAGGAGAAAAAATTCTAAAAAAAAATGGAATAGAAGTTATTTCAGGTCTTTTAGAAGAAAAAATATCGAAGGTTTATCAAGGTTATATCTTAAATAGAAAATTAAAAAGGCCAAAGATTACAATTAAAATAGCTAGTTCCTTAGATGGCAAAATTTCAATAATGCCAAAATCAAGATCAGCAATAACTAATAAGTTATCCAATAAGATAGTTCATTTAATAAGATCAAAGTATGATGCTATTTTAATAGGAGCAAATACTCTAAAAATTGATAATCCAAAACTTAATTGTAGAATAAAAGGTTTAAGTCATTTATCTCCAATAAGAGTAATATTGTTAACTAAATTAGATGTAAAAGAAAACCTTGAGATATTTAAAAATTGTAGAAAAATTAAAACTATTCTTTTTAGTAAAGAGAGTAATCCTGCAAAGATGGAATCCTTAACTAATAAAGGTGTTAAGATTTTCATTTTAAAAAAGAAAGATTATAATCTAAAAAGAATTCTTGAAATTCTTGCCAAATTAGGAATATCAAATTTACTAGTTGAGGGGGCAAAAATTTTTAGCTCATTCATTCAAGAGAAACTTTGTGACGAATTATTACTTTTTCAATCAAATTTTTTATTGGAAATAGTGGGGAAACAATTCTAAAATCCAAAGATTTAGGTTTGTTAAGAAATAAATTTGAACTAAAAAAAACAATAGGTTTAAATAATAATATTTTATCGATATTTGAAAATTTAAAGTAATAGGAAATTCTATTTATGTTTAGTGGAATAATTACAGATTTAGGAAAAATTATTTTTTTTGACTTAAATACAAAAACTATTGAAATTAATACAAATTTTAAAGATCTTTTTTTAGGCCAATCAATTAGTTGTTCAGGAGTTTGTCTAACTGTAGCAAAAGTTAAGAATAAAAGCTTTTTATCTAATCTGTCTGAGGAAACAATTTTAAAAACTAATCTTAATCAGAAAAGTGTTGGAGATATTTTAAATCTTGAAAAATCTCTAAAGCTTGGGGATGAAATTAATGGACATCTTGTTTATGGGCATGTAGATGAAACCTGCAAGCTTAAGTCTATTAAGAAGTTAAATGGATCAAACGTTTTGACATTTACGTTGTCATCTAATACTAGAAAATATTTAGCACCAAAATGTTCAATATCAATTGATGGAATTTCCTTAACTGTTAATAGGGTGTTAAAAGATAGTTTTAATATCAGTATAATTCCATATACATGGGAAAATACTAGTTTAAAAAACTCTAAAATTGGTGATATGTTTAATATTGAAATTGATATGTTAGCAAGGTACGTGCATAAGGCTTTAAAAAATGAAAAGTAATTTATCTTCTATTAAAGAAATAGTCTCAGACTTATCCAAAGGAAAAATGGTAGTAATAGTAGATGATGAAAATAGAGAGAATGAAGGTGATTTAATTTTTTCTGCATCTCATGTAAATCCAGAAAAAATTAATTTTATGGCTAAACATGCAAGGGGCTTAATCTGTTTAGCTTTAGATAAATCAAGATTTAAAAAGTTAAAATTAAAATTAATGACAGATCAGAATTTAAGTAGACATAGAACTGCTTTTACAGTCAGTATTGAAGCAAAAAAAGGGGTAACAACTGGGATAAGTGCCAAGGATAGGGCACAAACAATAAGAGTGGCTGTATCCCCAAAATCAACTTCAAAAGATTTAGTAAGCCCAGGTCATATATTCCCTTTATTATCATCAGATGGGGGGTTTTGGAAAGGGCTGGTCATACAGAGGCTGCGGTAGACTTATCAAGGTTAGCAATAGGAGAAAATAGTCCATATGGTGTAATTTGTGAAATAATGAATGACGATGGCTCAATGGCAAGGATGAAGGATTTAGTAAAGTTTTGTAAAAAACACAATCTAAAAATGTCTTCAATAAAAGATTTGATAGAATATAAATTAAAACAGGATAAATTCGTTAAATGTATTAAAGCTGATGAAGTGATTTTGAATAAAAGTATTTTTAAGATGTATGTATATAAAAATTTAATTGATAAGACAGAGCATTTAGCTTTTGTTAAAGGAGATGTTGATAGAAAAAAAAATATTTTAGTAAGAATGCATAGCTTAAACATATTTTCAGATTTATTGTCTGATCAAACTAGTGAATTGCAAAAATCAATTTCTATTATTTCAAAATCTAATAATGGTGCAATCGTGATTATTAGAAATCCCAAAAAAGAACTTAATAAAAAAAAATCAAATAACAAAAATATCAACAAAGAAAAGATCTTGAAAGAGTATGGTGTGGGTGCCCAAATACTAATCGATTTAGGAATAAAGAAAATTACTTTATTAACTAAATCAAGAAAAAATATTGTTGGAATCGATGGTTTTGGTTTGGAAGTAAATGGAACAAAAAGATTCTAAAAATATTCTAATTATTATAGCTGATTTTTATGATGATATTTCATCTAATTTGAAAAATGGTGCTATCAATTATCTTGACAAAATTAAATATTCCTATGAAATAAAATTTGTACCAGGAACCCTAGAAATTCCAATTATATTAAGTAGTTTCAAGAAAAAATATGATGGTTTTATAGTTTTATCTTGCCTAATCAAGGGGGAAACTGATCATTATGATGTAGTAAAAAATATTGCTTTAAGTGAGATTTATAAAATTGCTTATGCTAATAATCTTATTATGGGATCAGGAATTATCACTGCAAATAATTATGAACAAGCACTTTCACGCTCAAAAATATCGAAAGAAAACTATGGTGGTAGAGCAGCAGATGCTTGCCATAGATTATTGAGTTTAATTAATGAATAAGATTCTGCCAAAGACACTTTCAAGATATTTGGCTGTGCAAGCAGCCTATAATTTAATTATTAGTTCTGAGAAAGATGAAATCATTAATAATTTTAATTCAAAAAGTACATTGATATTTTTAGATTTTGAAAAACAAATAAAAAAGAAAAATATTAATAAAAGTTTTTTTTTAAAAATTTTTAATAATTTTTGTGATAAAAAAATAAGTATTGATGAGCTTATTTCTAAAAATCTTAATGGCAAGTGGAGTTTAGGAAGATTGCCACTTGTTGTTTCTGCTGTTCTATCTGTTGCAGTTTCCGAAATAATACTTTTTCCAAAAACATCAATCAAAATTATTGTATCAGAATATCTCGAAATAGCGGAGTCGTTTCATAACATTGATGAAATTAAGTTTATCAATGCTATTCTTGATAAAATTCATAAAGAAATTCACGATGAACGATAGGGAATCACAAATTATAAATAAGTTTTTTTTGCCACTTGCAAAAAATAAAGAATCTCTTGATTTATCTTCAGATGCTGCATTATTGAATAATAATTTGGTGGTATCTAGTGATATGATGATCGAAGGGACTCACTTTAAAAATAATCATGATCCTGAAAAATTAGCCCAAAAATTATTGAGAGTAAATCTATCAGATCTTGCAGCTATGGGTTCAAAACCATATGGTTATATTTTAAATTTAGCAATTCCTAGTTTATCAGATAATTGGCTGAAAAAATTTTCTAGTGGTCTTAGTAAAGATTCAAAAAAATTTAAACTTAAACTTTTTGGAGGAGATATATCTTACTCATCAAAAATTTTCTTGGGCCTAACAATTTTTGGAAAAAAAATAAATAAGCTTCACACATGTTCATACGCTAATTACAAATCGGATATATTTGTAAGTGGTAACTTAGGAGATGCCGCAGTAGGATATAATATACTATATAATTTGAAGAAAATTAAATGTAATGAAAGTGATAAGAAATATTTTTATGATAAGTTTTTTTTACCTGACCCTAAAATTAATATTGGAATAAAATTGTTGGGGAAAGTTGAATTTTGTACAGATATATCTGATGGAATTTATTCAGAACTTTTTAAGATTTCAGATAAATCTAATCTGGAAGCAGTAATATTTTTAGATAAAATGCCTTTATCCTCAAATCTTAAAAGAACTTTGAAGGCTAATAATTTTAAGAAAATATATAATATCGTTCTAGGTGGTGGGAGGACTATCAGTTATTGTTTTCGGCCAAAGGCAAAGATAGTGAAAATCTTCAAGGAGTAAAAGGTTATCATAAGATTGGATATTTCAGAAGAGGTAGAGGTGTAAAGGTAATGAAAAACAAATCAGAGATTTTTTTACAAAAAGTCGAAAGTTTTTCTCATTTTTAAATTTTTATTGATCTAAATATGTAATATGTTATAAACCGAAATCTAATCGTTATTTAAAATTAAATTATTATCATTATGACCCTAGAATTTTCTATTATACTTTTTTGTTCTCTTCTTTCCTTAGTTTATGGAGTAGTTACTATAAGACAAATACTTTCGGAACCACAGGGCTCGGACAGAATGATAGAAATTGCAAGTGCGATCCAAGAGGGGGCGCAAGCATACTTGAATAGACAATATATTACTATCTCAATTGTTGGCTTATTAATTACCGTATTATTATTTTACCTTATACATAACCCTTTTGTTTCAATAGGTTTTGTAATTGGTGCTTTTCTATCTGGGTTAGCAGGATATGTAGGTATGTTCGTTTCTGTTAGAGCTAATGTAAGAACTACACAAGCGGCCACCAAAAGTATCGATAAAGCATTAGATATTTCCTTTAAATCAGGTGCTATTACTGGTTTTCTTGTTGTTGGTTTTGGTTTGCTGGGCCTCATAGGTTACTATTGGTTTCTCTTTAACAAATTCGGTCAAGCGCAAGGAAGAGAAATAGTGGAAGCGATGGTTGCTTTAAGCTTTGGAGCATCACTTATTTCAATATTTGCTAGATTGGGAGGGGGGATATTTACTAAAGGTGCTGATGTGGGAGCTGATTTGGTAGGTAAAATTGAAGCTGGTATTCCTGAGGATGATCCAAGAAACCCAGCTGTTATCGCAGATAACGTAGGAGACAACGTTGGTGATTGTGCTGGTATGGCTGCAGATTTATTTGAGACATATGCAGTAACAATTGTTGGCACGATGGTTTTAGGACTCATATTGTTTGAAGGAGTTGATCAACAAATGTTTATGATATTTCCATTATTAATTGCTGCGGTGTGTATTGTATCTTCACTTATTGGATCATTCTATGTAAAACTTGGTGAATCTAAGAATATTATGTTTGCACTTTATAAAGGCTTAATAATTACTGCTGCTATCTCTGTAATTTTGATATATTTTGTAACAGATATATTTATAGGTATAGACAAACTTATAATTAATAAAGACTTATTTATAGAATCTTTTTCCGGTATTGACTTATTTTTCTGTTCAATAGTTGGACTAGTTGTTACAGGATTAATTGTCTGGATAACTGAATATTACACTAGTACTGAGTTTAACCCTGTAAGGTCAGTGGCAAAATCTTCCGAGTCTGGTCATGCTACAAATATAATTCAGGGATTGGCTATGTCTATGCAAGCAACAGCTCTTCCTACGATTGTGATTATACTTGGTATAATCCTTTCCTATAAATTTGCTGGACTTTATGGTATATCTATTGCAGCAACCACTATGCTTGCTCTCGCAGGAATGATAGTTGCCCTTGATGCCTACGGACCAGTTACTGATAATGCTGGTGGTATAGCCGAAATGTCAAACCTTCCTGAGGATGTAAGAAAAACTACAGATGCACTTGATGCTGTTGGCAATACAACAAAGGCAGTAACTAAGGGATATGCCATAGGATCTGCGGGTCTAGCTTCTCTTGTTCTTTTCGGTGCCTATACCCAAGACCTTAAATACTATTTTCCAAATCTTGATATCAAATTTTCACTTGATGATCCATACGTAGTTGTCGGACTTCTGATTGGAGGTATGCTTCCTTATTTATTTGGATCCATGGGAATGACTGCTGTGGGGAGAACATCCGAAAAAATTGTTAATGAAGTAAGAAGACAATTTGCAGAAAATAAAGGGATAATGACGGGAAGATCTAAGCCAGAATACGGGAAGGCAGTGGATATTTTAACAAAAGGTGCAATCCAAGCAATGATTATTCCATCAATGTTGCCTGTACTAGCTCCATTCCTAACTTATTTTGCCATCCTTCTTATATCAGGGAGCCCAGCAGCTGCATTTACATCTCTCGGAGCTATGCTTCTAGGAACAATTGTTACAGGGCTGTTTGTTGCTATATCAATGACATCAGGAGGTGGAGCATGGGATAATGCAAAGAAGTATATTGAAGATGGAAACTACGGCGGTAAGAATTCTGATGCACATAAAGCAGCTATAACTGGTGATACAGTAGGAGATCCCTACAAGGATACGGCTGGCCCAGCAATTAATCCTATGATTAAAATCATTAACATAGTTTCTATACTATTGTTATCAATGCTAGCATAAATAATTAATCATCGGCCTTTACCACTACCAATAATCGGACCACCTCTTCTTAATCCTCCTGTTCCAACACCGAAGTTATCAATTAGACTTTGGAAAAAAGACCTTTTAATACCATAAGTTGTGGTTTCGGTAGATGACATAGCTACATCAATTGTTTTAGATTTATCATAAAAATAAACATCTGAAAGTTGACCTTTGGGGTTAAATGCTACCTCAATTATATATTGTTTTTTTGTTTTTTGTTTTAAGAATGCAACTTTAGAACTTAATGTTCCAATATAATAATATGAATTATCACCAAGTGCACCTTTGAATGATGGATTCCCTAGAAGGTTAACCACAGATTTTTTATTATCTTTTCCTAATTTAAGTAGTGAGAGTCTTTCAAGATCAGGTAAATTTCCACTTACAATTTGTTTTCCTGAGCAAGATATAATAAATATTAATGATATAATAAAAAAAATGTTACTTAATTTCATAAAAAAAAAAAACCTTAATAATTTGTATAATAAAATTATTCAACAATCAAAAGAAACTTCATTTTTAGAGGACTTTGATTCTGAGGTTTCTTTAAATATTGAATTATTACAAATTAATTTATCTATTATACTTTGGTATATGAAAGGTCAAAAGATAAAACAGAAATATCTAGATTTTTTGATAAGTAGATTTATTAAAGATCTCGAGGCAGCATCCATCGAATTAGGTTTTGCAGAGTCAGGTCTAAAGAAAAAGGTTAGAAAGTTAGTAGAAAATTTTTATAAAAATCTTGAATATAATCTTAAAATTATAAATAAATTATTAAAATCTAATGGTAAGATTTCATTAGATAAAATTTTTAATGAAAGATATGAAAAAAAAGTACAAATTTTAAAATGTTAGAAAATTATTATAAAAGTAATGTAAAATTATTTCTAAATTTAGATGAAAAAAATTTTTGGAGTTTGAACTTTAATTTTGTCTGTGAATGAATAAAAAAAAAAACATTGCAGATGTTCGAATAATTTTGTAGAAATTCACTTTGAAAAGGACTAATTATGGCTGTACCAAAAAGAAAGACTACCCCATCTAGAAGAGGGATGAGAAGATCACACCATGCTTTAAACAAATCTAGTATGATGGAATGCGACAATTGTGGTGAGTTAAAATTACCTCATCATATCTGTAGTGCTTGCGGTTTCTATAACAAAAAAGAAATTGTTAGAAAAACTGAAGAAATAGATGAAAAAGAGTTGCAAACTGAAAATTAATCTGGTGATTGTTTGAATAAAATTACTTTAGCTATAGACGTAATGGGTGGTGACGGTGGCCCAGAAACCACAATTGAAGGTGTGTCATTAGCTACAAAGCTTTACCCTGATGTGAAATTTAAACTTTTTGGAGATAGACGAAAATCAGAGAACTTGATATCAAAGTTTGACCTAAAAAATATTGAATTCGTCCACACAACTGAATCTATTAAATCTAATGACCAGCCAGTCAATGCTTTAAGAAAGTTAAAAAAATCAAGTATTAGACTAGCTACTAATGATGTTAAAAATAAAATATCAGATGGCTTGGTCTCAGCAGGAAATACTGGTGCTTTAATGGCTATTTCAAAATTTGTACTGAAAACTATAAAAACGATTGATAGGCCAGCCATATCCGGCCTAATGCCAACAATGAAAGGTTTAACTGTAGTTTTAGACCTAGGTGCAAATGTTGAATGTTCAGATGATAATCTAGTTCAATTTGCTTTGATGGGAGATATTTTTGCGCAATGTGTCCTTGGAATAAAGAAACCAAAAATAGGGCTGCTCAACGTAGGGTCAGAGGATATCAAAGGAAACTCTGTTGTAAAACAAGCTCATGAAAATTTAAAAAAAATTGAAAAGCAAATTAATTTTTACGGTTTTGTAGAAGGTGATGATATAAATAAAGGTATTGTTGATGTTGTTGTCACTGATGGTTTTTCTGGTAATATTGCATTGAAGACTGCAGAGGGAGTTGCTGATCTTATATTTACTTATCTAAAAAATGCATATCAAAGTTCATTCATTTCTAAGCTAGGTTATATTTTGTCAAAACCTGCACTCAATAGATTTAAAACGAGAATAGATCCTAGAAAATATAACGGAGCTGTTCTATTAGGTTTAAATGGTATTATAGTCAAAAGCCATGGAGGTACTGATGCTTTTGGCTTTAGTAATGCTATATCGGTTGCTATTTCTTTGATTAAAAATAATTATGTAAACTCAATTGAAAATAAACTAACTGGGAAATATGAATGATTTTTTCAAAAATAGTTGGATGGGGTGACTATCTTCCTGATAAAGTTTTAACAAATGATAATCTTAGTGAGACAATTGAAACATCAGATGAATGGATATTTCCAAGAACTGGAATAAAACAAAGACATATAGCCCAAAAAGATGAACTCACTTCTGACTTAGCAATTAATGCAGCCAAAGAAGCATTTACAAACTCGACTATTTCTCCTAGTGATATTGATTGCGTAATAGTTGCTACCACCACACCAGATGACACATTTCCTTCAACAGCAACAAAAGTACAACATTTTTTTAAGATGAAAGATACTCCTGCGTTTGATATTCAGGCTGTATGCTCAGGTTTTATATACTCCCTTCAAGTAGCTGATACTTTCCTAAAATGCGGTAATGCAAAAAATATTCTTGTTATAGGAGCAGAAACACTTTCAAAAATAGTTGATTGGGAGGATAGAAGAACATGTGTTTTATTTGGCGATGGTGCTGGTGCAGTTATTATTAGTGCTTCCAAAGAATCAAGGGGTATTCTAGCTACTAAGCTTTATTCAGATGGTTCCTGGCATGACAGTTTATTCAGTGATGGAGGACCTTCATTTAATCAGAAAGTGGGTAAAATTAGGATGAATGGTCAAGATATTTTTAAACAAGCTGTAAATAAATTATCTGAATCAACTTCTAAAGCTCTAGATGAATGTAATTTATCAGTTAAAGATATTAATTGGTTTATACCTCACCAAGCTAATCAAAGAATTATTTCTAGTACAGCAAAAAAATTAGGAATAAGCGAAGATAAAACAATAAGTACAGTTAAATTTCATGCTAATACCTCTGCAGCATCTATCCCATTAGCATTATCCTCTGCTATTAAAGGTGGAAAAATTAAAGAAAATCATTTAATTGCTATGTGTGCAATTGGAGGGGGATTGACATGGGGAAGTTGTATATTAAAATTCTAGTACAGTATTATGGAAAATGATGTTCTAACAAAAGCTTCAATGATCGATTATCTCAATGAGAATATTGGCCTTTCAAAAGAGAGTGTCAGGTATTTTTTGAAGTATTTCTTGAAATAATAACTAAAGAACTCGTTGAAAAAAAAGATATTAAATTAGTAAATTTTGGAATTTTTAAGGTTATGAATAAAAATGCAAGAATTGGAAGAAACCCAAGAACAAAAGAAGAAGTTATGATTTCAGAAAGAAGTGTTATTAAATTCAAACCTTCAAATTTTCTGATAAATTTTATTAATTCTAATATTTCAAATATTAATGAAGAAAAATGATGATGCTTTGAAAACTATTGGAGAAGTCTCATACTCCATTGAAGTTCCGGTTTATGTTATAAGGTTTTGGGAAACTAAATTTAAAGATCTTAAGCCAATAAAAAAAAAAACGGGTTCGAGATATTATTCTCAAACTCAAATTGATCTCTTAAAAAAAATTAAGTATTTGCTTTATGAAAAAAAATTAACAATTAAAGGAGCAATTCTAGATCTTAAGGATTTTGGTGGGCAAAAAAAAATTATAATTAATGAGATTAAGGATATAATTCATGAGATTAAAAAAAATTTATAAATGTCGGGGCGTAGCGCAGCTTGGTAGCGCGTCCGTCTGGGGGGCGGGAGGTCGCTGGTTCAAATCCAGTCGCCCCGACCAATATATATCTTAAATGATGATAAATTTGAACTTATACTACACAACCTGTAATAGTATTACTAAAGCAGAATATTTAGCAAAAAAAATGATTGGTGATAATTTTGCAAGCTGTATTAACATTATAAAAGATATGAAAAGCTATTATAAAGAAGATCTAAAGATAAATGCTGTAAGTGAGATTATTTTAATTATTAAAACAGTAAAGGAGTTTGGGGAAATTGAGGTTTATTTGAATGATAATCATCCCTACGATACACCATTTATTGCAGAATTAAATACCAAGAAGATTAATACCAAATATCTTGAATGGATTTCAAAAAATTTATAATTTTTTTTTAAAGTTGACACATTATTTTTTTTAGATATTTTCCTAATGTAATGTTGACATATAGTATTAAAAGTAAAGAAATAAAAAAAAAATGGCTGATGATTGATGTTGATGGCCTTGTTCTAGGCAGAGTCGCCTCATATATAGCCAACTTACTTAGAGGTAAGCACAAGACTACCTTTACCCCTCATATGGATTGTGGTGATAATGTTATAGTTATAAATGCAAAGAAGGTAAAGCTGACTGGGAATAAAGCTAAAAAAAAAATTTACTTCAAACATACTGGTTATCCTGGTGGACTAAAAGAGACATATTTTGAAAATATTATAAATGGTAAAACTCCAGAAATCATTGTTAGAAAAGCAGTTGAAAGGATGATGAGTTCAAACGCACTTAGTAAAAAACAATTATCAAATCTAAAAATATTTGCAGACAACAAACATGATCACGAAGCACAAAAACCAGAGTTGATAGATTTTGGGAAACTAAATAGAAAAAATAAGGTAGTCTAAATGAGCAAAGATAAACAGGATAATGATATTTTAAAATCAAAACCTATTGATTTAGAAGTTTCCAATTCTCCAAATGTTGATAAGTTGGGAAGAGCATATGCGACCGGTAGAAGAAAAACTTCGGTTTCCAGAGTCTGGGTCAAGTATGGAAAAAATCAGATAATTGTTAATGGAAAAAAAAGCACTGATTACTTTAAGAGAAAAATTTTGAATACGATTCTGAGGAGCCAATCGAAAAAAAACTGACAATCTTGAGAAGCTTGAAATTTTCTCTACAGTCGTTGGTGGTGGTTTGTCAGGACAAGCTGGAGCTATTAGACACGGTATCAGTAGGGCTCTTGTCAATCTAGACCCTAACTTAAGAAAAAAATTAAAAAACCTTGGCTTTTTAACAAGAGATGCCAGAAAAGTTGAAAGAAAAAAGTTTGGTAGACATAAAGCTCGAAGAAGCCCACAATTTTCGAAAAGATAATTTAAATGCAAATAAATGTATGCATATTTGGTGTATCTGGTTACACGGGTACGCAACTGATTCATTTTCTCGCGAAGCATAAATATGTAAATATAGTTGGGATTTTGGTTTCGAGTCCATTGGAAAAAAGATTAAAGACCTTTTTCCAAATCTTAAAAACTTACCAAACATAACCGTTTCAGATTATTCAGACTTTAATTTTGATAGTGTTGACTTAATTTTTAGTTGTTTGCCACATGGTAAATTTCAAAGTTCTATAATCAATAACTTAAACAACAATACTTCTATAATTGATTTATCTGGCGACTTTAGGCTTGATGATTTAAGTTTATACGAGGAATTCTATGGTATTAAGCATAAATCAAAAGATATAAATAGTAAATTTGTTTACGGGTTGAGTGAGGTTTATAAAAAAGGAGATAAAAAAAGCAAAATTTGTAGCAAATCCTGGATGTTACCCAACATCTATTTTACTTACCTTTAATTCCACTTATAAAAAAAAATCATTAACAATCAACATATCATTATTGATTCAAAATCAGGAGTTAGTGGTACTGGAAAAAAACTTGAAATAAAAAATCTTTTTAGTGAAATTAATGAAAATTTTTATTCTTACGGATTAAAAAAACATAAGCATTTCGTCGAAATTGATCAAGAAATTTCAAAGTTTGGAAATAATACGTTTACATTCATACCTAGCTTAGTTCCAGTAACACGAGGATTACAGTCAACAATATATCTCGAAAAGAATGAAAGCGTAACCTTTTACAAGAATATAATTAAAGATTATTATAAAAATGAACCATTTATACAAATTTTAGATAAGAAATGTCCTTCATTTAGTGATGTCAAATATACGAATAATTTGTTATTAACATTTTTGAAGATTATAAAAAAAAGAATTATTATTATCAGTTGCATTGATAATTTAGTTAAAGGTGCTGCAGGTCAAGCTATTCAAAATATGAATTTAATGTATGCATTTGATGAGAAGGAGTCATTAGTCTGAATGTTATGAAGAATTTAATAAAATATAAAGATAAAGAACCTTTAATACATGATAGTGTTTATTTGGCAAATGGTGTGTATATAATTGGAGATGTAAAGATTAATGAAAATACAAGTGTTTGGTTTAACACAGTTATCAGAGGAGATGTAAATTATGTTAGAATTGGAAAAAATTGTAATATTCAGGATGGAACAATAATACATGTATCATCGTATGGATTTTCAGCAAGAGGAGAAAAAGGAAGTCCAACAATTATAGGAGATCATGTTACTGTTGGTCACAATGCAACTGTTCATGCTTGTGAGATTGGTGATTATTCATTAATTGGAATGGGATCTGTAATATTAGACCAAAGCATAATTGAAAATAATGCCTTTATTGCAGCTGGAGCAGTTGTAACTCCAGGATCACTTGTCAAAAGTAAAGAGCTATGGGCAGGTAATCCAGCAAAGTTCATTAGAAAAATTACTAAAACAGAAGAAAAATTATTAGTAAATACTCCAGAAGTTTACTATCAACTAAGTAAAGAATTTTTAAAAAAATAGTTTGAGATTTGATTTTTTAATTTATAATTCTTTAGGGTAATAATGTTTAATAAAATCAGTAATATCATCTTAATTTTTGCTTTCGGTTTTATCTCTAGTTGTGGTGTAGCAGACTATGTTTTAGATTCTGAGGATTCAGTGGCTGAATTAGAGTCTGATCTGATCTTGAACTTAAATCTGCTGAGGATCAAAATTTTTTAGAAAGTGAAGTTTTGAATGATGAAACTGATATAGCAAATGTAGATGCAAATGACAAAGTTTCAATTAAGGATTCCGAGCAAAAATTAGAATCTTCACCAGTAAAAAGAGTATGATAGTATAATTCTTGGTGATACTGATCAAATTGATAATCAAGTAGAAGTAGAAGAAAAACCAAAGATTTCTTTACCTCCTATACAAAAATTAGAGCTCAGAGATAAAATTCAATATAGAATAGCCACGATTAACTTTCCTTCCGGATCTAGTTTTGTAAATTATAATGGTTTGAAAAAAATAAAAAAATTGTAAAACTTGCGAAAGAGAGAAATGCTAAAATTAAGATAGTTGGGCATGCAAGTAAAAAGAACTAAAGACATGCCGCTAAATAAACATAAGCTAGTTAATTTTTCAATTTCTCATAAAAGAGCTCAAACAGTTGCAAAAATTGTGGTAGAGAAATATAGTTTTCCAAGTGAAAATTTAATAACTGAGGCAGTCTCAGATGCAAAACCTTTGTATAGAGAAGATATGCCAGCAGGGACGACCGCAAATCAAAGAACAGAAATTTTTATTATTTATTAAAGAGTGTTGTGTGGCACTAAAAAAAAAAAAGATTGCAATTGCAGGTGTCGGAACTGTTGGAAAAGGTCTTCTTAGAATTTTAGAAGCCATAGGAAACGGAGCTCCAGATATAGAGATAAGCGCAATTGCTTCTAGAAAAAAGATTAACATACCCAAAAAATCCTTATTTAAAAAAACTTGCATTTTTAGTGATGCAGAAGAATTTTTAAAATACGATAATTATGATATTCTTGTTGAATTAATTGGTGGTGATAATGGAGTTGCTAAAAAAATAGTTTTTAATGCACTTAAAAAGAAAAAACATGTAGTAACGGCAAATAAAGCACTTATTTCTAGATATTGGAAAGATTTAAATAAAATTTCAAACAATGTAGGTGTTTCAATAAAATTTGAAGCAGCGGTAGCTGGTGGTATCCCAATAATTAAAATTGTCGATGAATTTTTGGTATCTAATAAAATTGACAGAATTTATGGTATTTTGAATGGAACCTCAAATTATATTCTTACAAAAATGTTAACTACGAATAAAAAATTCTCAGAAATTCTTAAGGATGCCCAGAAATTAGGATATGCTGAATCAGATCCTTCTTTTGATATTGATGGTATTGATACAGCACATAAGTTGTCAATATTATGTTCATTGGCATTTCAGACAAATTGTGATCTGAAAAATATAAAATCTGAAGGCATAAGGAATATTGATCTTTCAGATCTTAAGTATGCAGACTCCCTAGGATATAAAGTTAAAATGCTAGGTATAAGTCAGTTAAATGGTAAAGAAATTAAAAATTATGTTTACCCATGTCTTGTAGCTAAGAATAATTTTATAGCGAATGTTGACGACGTATATAATGGTGTTGTTGTAGAATCTATTTTCTGTAAGAAAAGTTTTTTTCAAGGAGAAGGTGCAGGTTCACTTCCAACTGCCACACTCCGTCATGAGCGATATAATAAGCATTTCAAGATTAAATAAAACTGATTCAAAAGATAAGGAAAAATTAAATTTTAAAATGAATACTGTAGAAAATAGATTTGGATCTTATTATTTAAGATTTACTACAGAAGATAAACCTGGAGTAATATCTGGAATAGCAGATGAATTTAAAAAAAATAATATCTCAATGAAATCTATGCTTCAAAAAGAGTCAAAAAATAAAAATTCAAAAGGCGCGACAATAGTTATTACTACGCATGATTGTAATGAAAAAAATATGTTTTTAGCCTTAGCGAAAATAAATAAAATGAAATTTATAAAAAAAAAAACAATTTATTATCGTATAGAAAATTTTATAAGTTAAATTATTGAGATTGTATCTAGAATATCTTTACCGATTATCGGTAAGCAGTAATCTCTAAATTTCTTTGTAACATTAAACGTTTTAGTATCATAGAATTCTTTTTTCATCACTTTAGTTTTTCCTGCAACATCTTCCAATTTATTCATAATAATTTTTGTATTATATTTAGTATCAAACCTCTCTCTCTTTTATTGCTACTGAAAAAGAGGAGTTAGTTTTGATTGCAAATTTTGTAGCCATTAAACCTATATTATAGGCTTCTTTTTGATCAACTTCTGAAACTGCGCCTAAAAAACTTCTTTGTGCGTAGCCTAGTGTATCAGCTCTGACTCTTTTTATCTTCAATTTTGTCTTTAATATATTGGAAAGATAATCTCCCAAAGCACCAGAGCCAGAGAGCTGAATGTTACCGTGGGCATCATACTCATTATTCTGAATGATTTTTTTTGATATTAAATTCCCTTTACTGTCTTGTATTCCTTCTGATACTGCAATAATACATCTTCCATATTTATTATAAATTCTTTGTACTTGATTTAAAAAGTCCTTAATTTTAAATGAATATTCTGGAAGGAAAATTAAGTGTGGACCATCACTATTTAATTTTCTTAACAAACTTGACGCTGCTGTAAGAAAGCCAGCATGTCTTCCCATGACAATACCAACATACACACCTGGTAGCGATCTTACATCATAATTTATTCCAGAAAATAGTTGTGCAACATATTTTGCTGCCGATCCAAAGCCAGGTGTATGATCATTTTTAACTAGATCATTATCAATTGTTTTTGGGATATGAATACATTGAGTATTATAGTTTTTTTCTTTAACATAATTTTGAAATAATCCTTCAAACTATCTGAAGAGTCGTTTCCACCAATATAATAAAATCTTCTAATTTTTTTTTTATTTAAAATCTTAAGTATTTCATGACAGTATTTTTCATCAGGTTTATCTCTAGTTGAACCAAGCGCGGCACCAGGTGTATTTTGAATTTTTTGTAAATTAACATTATTTAACTTTGATAATTTTATAAAATTATTATCAATAATTCCTCTAACACCGTTGATGGCGCCTATAATGTTTGAATTTTTATTCTTTTCTCCGTTTATTATACCTACTAACGACTGGTTAATCACATTTGTTGGACCACCACCTTGGGCAATAAGTATATTGTTATTACTTTGCATACAAATTTATGATAGTTGTTAATAAATAATGGATAAATTAAATCAAGTTGCTATAAAAAACAATAAGTTAGAGAAATATTATTCTTTAAAAGGTAACTTTTGGTCAGAAAGAGAGTACGACAAAAATCTCTTCAATTCGTTAAAAAGTAAATTTTCAAATGAAAATATTCTTCTCCGACTGTTAGTATCTAGAAATATTGCTACTCAGGATATTGATGATTTCATTAATCCTAAGCTTAAAAATTTATTACCAGATCCACACATCATTGATGACATGGAAAAAGCTTCTGATAAAATCTGTGATTTTATTAAAAGAAAAAAAAAGATTGGAATTTTTGGAGATTACGATGTTGATGGTTCATCATCTACTGCTATTGTCTGTAATTATTTAAAATCTATTGGTGCAAAATTTGAGTATTATATTCCTGATAGAATAAGTGAAGGTTATGGTCCTAGTAAGAAAGCCTTTGATAATTTGAAAGAAAAAAATTGCGAACTAATACTTACACTTGATTGCGGAACATCTTCATATGAAGAAATTAATTATGCTAATAATAAAGCCATCGAAATTATTATAGTTGACCATCACCTAGAAGGAGATAAGCTTCCAGATGCTTTCGCTATTGTTAATCCAAATAAAAAAGCAGATAAATCAAATTTAAATAATCTTTGTGCAGCGGGTGTAGTTTTTTTTTTGATTATTTCGATAAATAGGAATTTAAAAGAAAACAACTTTTTTGCTGGTTACGACCCACCTAATCTCCTAAAATTTTTAGATCTAGTTGCATTAGGTACTATTTGCGATTTAGTTAAGTTGGATTTATTAAATAGAGCATTAGTTAAACAAGGAATAAAGGTTATGAATAAACTTCTGAATTCTGGTATCAAAAGTTTAGTTGATGGCTCTTCAATAAAAGATGAAATCAGTGAGTATCATTTAGGCTTTGTTTTAGGGCTAAGAATAAATGCTGCAGGTAGAGTAGGTGATTCAAAATTAGGAGCTAGCTTATTAATAAATGATAGAAATGATTTAAATTTATCAATTGCCGAAAGGTTAAATTATTATAATCAACTAAGAAAAAAAATTGAAAAAAAAGTTGAGTTACAAGCCATCAATCAAGTAGATAATTATAGTAAGGAAATTATCTGTGTTCATTCAAAAGATTGGCATCCTGGAGTGATTGGAATTGTGGCTGGAAAGCTAACCGAAAATTTTAAAAGACCTTCAATTGTAATTTCAGAAGATACAAATGTATGTAAAGCTTCATGTCGATCAGTTAAAAATTTTCATATGGGTGATTTTATAATTGAAGCAGTCCGTGACGGCTTTCTAATATCTGGAGGAGGACACGAAATGGCTGGAGGGTTTTCTATTTTAGTTGAGAAAATTGATGCTTTTAAAGATTATATAAAAATAAGTTTTCAGTATCTGATATTCATTATGAAAAAAATTATGATTTGAAATAAATTTATCTTCTGTAAATTTAGATCTCTATAAAAGTGTCACTAAGCTTCAACCCTATGGAATTGGGAATCCAAAACCAAAATTTCTTATCAGAAATTGTATCAAGACTTTTGTAAAACCAGCTGCTGAAATACATCTCATTGTTTATTTAAATGACATATATGGTAATTCGATTAAATCCGTAGCTTTTAACTGTTTTCAAACTGAAATTGGGCAAATTTTAAATAATGATAATGAGAAGGAATTAGATATTCTTTGTACTTTACAACTAAATAAGTGGAATGGAAATGAAAACGTAGAGCTTATTATTGAGGATATTTTGAAAAAATGAGATTAGTCTACAATTCGCATTTGACTATAATAAATTTTACAATCTTTGCCGTCAGTACTAACTAAGCATTGGAGATATTCTGTCAATCTAGCATTTGAGCAACCGGCTTCTTTGTAAAGCGAAATTCCATAAAAGTTTTTTTCAAAGAAGACTTTAAATTTGTTAAGCTCAGTACTCATAATTGAAGGTGAATTAGAGAACTTTTGCTTTATTTCATTTACACCCTTCTCATACGGGAAGATTATTTCATAGCCTCTCACATTGCATACGTTGTTTACAGCTTCTTTAGCAATTGAAGATATTGAAAAGATGAAACAAAAAACAAATATAGAATACTCTACCATAATAATTTAATTTACATAATTTAAAAAATAGATATATATATTGTTATTAAAGTTTTTCAAGTTTTTTTGTCCCCTTCGTCTAGTGGTTTAGGACACCGCCCTTTCACGGCGGCAACACGGGTTCGAATCCCGTAGGGGACGCCACATCTTTTTAAATTAATTTATCAATTTGAAACTTACTGGAATATTAATATTATCCTCAACGTACCTATCGCCATAACGAGCTGGAAAGAACTTCCAATCCCTAATTGTTTTTACACTAGCTCTATCAAGAATCTCATATCCACTTGTTTCCTTAACATGAACGTTTAAAACATTACCATTTTGATCAATGTGAACTGCTAAAAGTAATCTTCCTTGCCATCCTTTTTTTCTGGCAATTATTGGATACTCAGGGTGAGGATTTTCAATAGTTCCAATTTTATATTTTGCCCTAGATTTGATATTTTTAGAAGTTTGATTTGTAACATTCGTACTAACTTTGCTTTCTTTATCAAATTTACTTTTTATTTGATTCTGAGAATTATTAATTATTTGATCAATATCATTTTTTTTGATTTTTATTTTATTAATATCATTAATAGAAGTATGTTTGATATTTTGTAATTGTTTAGTTTCTACTTTGTTTGTGGAACTTATATTTTTATCACTTTTTACTATTTGTTTTTAATTGAGAAGTTGGAAAAATTTCCACAAGATTCACAACTGTCATAGAAGTATCAGGTTTGATAATTTTTTCATCATAAACAATATAGGCTACAACCAATGAGTGAATGGAGGCTGATAAAACAAATGAGATGATATTTTTTTTTAAAAACATTAATTAAAAATCCTTACTCAACTTAAACAACATATTAAATTCAGATAAAGGATATGTATTATAAGCGTTGTACGTCGAAGCACTTGCAACAGCATAGTTATAGTAGCTTTTATCAAGAACATTATTTGCTAGTAAGGCAAATTTGAATCCCTTAACATTTCCTTTTAGTCCCATATTCAATAAATAATATTCAGGCATCTTAACTTGAAAATTTCTTGTATCATTAATCATTCGTGTACTACCTTTGTAATATAAATTTGTTGAAAAATTTAAATCCTCTAATAATTTAAATGTAATTTCGAATGTATTACTTAGGCTCGGCACTCCAGGTATTTCTTTACCTTTATAATTTCCGCTTCTCATTTTGGCCTTTGCAAAGGTAAAACTATTGTCTAACGTAATGACTGAATTTACTGGGTAATTGAATGAAGATTCAACCCCATATCTTTTGCTAGGGTCTAAATTTTTATTAAGAAAATCTACAGAATCATAGTAGATTTCACTCCGTAAGTTCATATAATAAAATGTATTATGAAAAGACAAACTTTTGTTTTTGAATGAATGGCCAATTTCATAATCGTTAGATGTTTGAGTTCTTAATTTAAAATCGTGACTTACATTAAAGGGAGTATGCCCGACTCTTTGATCAACATTTGGGTATGTGAAACTTCTTCCTATTCTTGCAAAGATTACACCCATTGAATTTAAGTTTCTTTCATAGCCTAAATGCAATGCATATTGAGGATCATAGGTTAATGAATCTCCATTGTTTGTCCTGAATGCACCAGAGGCAGGGCCTACAAAATCTGACGCCTTTAACCAATTTCCCTGAAACCTTGCTCCAACACCTACTTTATTATTTGAATCAATTTGAGACTCAAAATTTGAATAGAAACCTACATTAGTATCTGAAAATTTATAAACCTGCTGTGTAGCTCCACCAGATGTTGGCATTCTATCAGAACTGTAATAAGTATAATTTAAATCGATACCTGATATACTATCAAACGAAAAGCCGAATAACTCATTTCTTAACTTAACTTTTGGATTATAAGATACGACATTCATTTCAGTATCTGTAATACCAGTTGAGAAAAAAACCCTGGCTTTTATTAAATCTATAACTACCATCATTAATTAACTCTAAATTTTCATTAGGAGAGTATGCAGTATTAAAAAAAAACTTTTGCCCATAATTTGTTGCAAAATCTCTTGGTGTGTCTGTTGACCTAGGATCTATTGGAAATCCATTTTGGCCATTTAATGCGCCGCCTGAAAATGCATTAACGGGAACATCACCTGGTAATTCAATGTATTGGTCGTGCGCAACTATATTTAAATGAATAGAATTCTTTATCGTTAATTAATCCATTTATTTCAATATTACCATTTTTTTGTCGAAGTCCGTTATTTCGTCTATACCCATCGGAACTAATATAATTCGAGTTTCCAGTTACAGAAAAATCTTTTATAGATTTTGTTCCTGATACAAAACCTTCAAATTTCCCATATGATCCAACTGATGTTGATATAGAATATTTGTCTTCAAAACCTGGCAGTTGATCTGTGATTATATTAATTGCTCCGGCCGTAGCATTTCCGCCATAAAGAACTCCTGCACTATTTCCTTTTATAACTTCAATTCTTTGAACGGAGTCAGTTGGTATATTTGTAAAATCTACGAATGATAAATCTATATTTGAAAGTTTTTGACCATTAAGTAAAATAACTGTGTTAGATTTTGCTGTATCTGCAAAACCTCTTACATCAATACTTTGGTAAGCGCCAAAACCACTACCATACAGATCTTTAAATTCTATACCTGGTAGTCTTGAGATAATTTGAGGTAATGTTTCTTCTGAATAATTTTGAATATCTTCTCTAGTGATTATGTGTGTAGTACCTCCTGAAAGTTGATTCTTAATTAACTTAGACGATATCACTTTTATCTCATCCTCAGTTTCCTGAGCTTTTATTGGATTGAGTGTAATAATTAGTGAAATAAAAAAAGTTAAAAATGAGATATATTTCATGTTAATCCCTTTGCCGTTTAGAACCATTTGGTTCAAATTAATAATAGCGGGATTAATCCCACTGAGGTTGACACGTCACCTCAATGGTAAACCATAATCAGAAGACCTACCCGTAGCCTGATTGAATGACGCCGTTTTAGCAGGTTTCCTGGCTTGTCGCTTAAGGATATGTCGCCTTCCCAATTAATATTCAGTGGCATAATGACATAACACACGACTTACAGTAGCGGGGGCTGCACCAGATTCAAACTGGTTTCCCTTTTAACTCTTGCGAGCACTAAACATAACTCTTATATTAAATGAGCAACTTTTAATGTCAATCAGTCATGACTAAAACTTCTATTCTTAATATAGATTACAGAGAACCTAAACCTGATAATCTTTTCCAAATTTATGTTGGTATGGGTTGTTTTTGGGGTGCAGAAAGAAAATTTTGGAGTGTTGATGGTGTTTACTCAACAGCAGTTGGCTACGCTGGAGGTAATTCTGAAAACCCAAACTATGAAGAGGTTTGTTCTGGAGATACGGGGCATGCTGAAGTTGTAAGAGTTGTTTATGATCAAAATGTCAGTAGTCTCGAAATGATATTAAGCGTTTTCTGGGAGTCACATGATCCAACGCAGTTTAATAGACAAGGTAATGATATTGGAACTCAGTATAGATCAATTATTTTAACAGAGAATACAGACGAGTTGCCTATCATAAATCAAACAAAACAAAAATATCAAGAAACACTTAAGGCTCAATCGAATGGGGTATTAAAAACAGAGATAGGAGTTTTATCTAAATTTTTTTTAGCTGAAGATTATCATCAAAAGTATCTCCATAAAAATCCAAATGGATACTGCGGATTAAAGGGCTTAAATATAAAATACTTTTAAATAAAAAATTTTCCTAAACCATAGGTGAATATAATTATCCCACCAATTGAGTGGACTAAGATACAAGTTAAAAAGGATTTTTTTTCATATGAGTAATAAAAAATCGGTGAAACTAAAGCAGTAATTATTACTGCATGATAATTCTGAAATACAATATGAGCATACGAGAAAGCAAGAGAATTTATAAAGTACTTTATCAATAAATTTTTGCTTAAGATATTTTTATATCTTTGAAAAAAAAAAACTCTATAAATAAACTCTTGAGGTATTACTGAAAAAAATGGATATAGTATAATTACAAGTAGCCAAACTTTTGGGCTTTCTTTTGGAAAAATAAAAAAGACTTTTGTCTACAAAAATGTGTAAAAAAACCAAGTAAAGAAAAATAAGAAAATATAAAAAAATAAACTTCCAGTAAGGTTTATTTTTAAGCTTAGAAAAATTAAAAGTTTTATCTTTTTTTATTTTCCATAAAGAAAAAAAAACTATATATAGCGTCGTAAATATAACTTTCGTATTAGGAATAAAAAAAAGTATTGTTGGGAGAAAAATAAATAAAAAAAAAAATTCTATTTTTATGGAACTAGCCATTTTCCTTCTATTTTTATATTTTCCAAATCTCTTTTGATATCAAATAGTATTCTTCTATGCCCTTGGCTAGCTAGAAACAACCATTCAATTTCTTCAGCGATGATCTCTATAACTGAGAAATTTTGCAACCCTTTTTCTGATTCTTCAGTTGAAGGAGCATTAAAGTAATATCTTTGAGAAAATCCAGATGTAGGCTCTTGTTTATCAATCCCAGGGGGGTCCTCTGAAAGATAACATCTTCTTGACCAATTACTAAGCTTATTCCATGAGTCTTTTTTGGAAGGTTCGATTTTAGCTATACCTCTTATCCTTAATTGAATTTTTTTTTTATCATCATAAAAAACTAATGAAACATGACTATTATTTTTAATTTCATTAATTTTTTTAGATCTAAAATCACTATGAATGTACAAGTAAAATTTTTCAATATTAAAATTACGAAAAATTACTGTTCGAGCTTGGGGTCTAGAATTATCGTCTACTGTACATAAGGTAGTATAGTGAAAATTTGATTTTCTATCATTCACTCCTCTTGATAAAAATGATTTTATTTCTGATAGAGTTTTATCTATATCATTATAGAATTCAGGTAATTCTTTCATTATTAACCTCATATAATACTATCGCTGTTGCATGCGACACATTTAGACTATCTACTAGTTTAGATTTTACAGTATTTATATTGACTCTAAAGTCACATTTTTCTAATGAAAGTTTTTTAATTCCCTTACTTTCTGAACCTAAAATTATAGCTAATTTTATATTACTCGGGATTGTACTAATTTTTTTCTTTGAGTTTGTATCTAGACCAACTATCCAGAATTCTTTTTTTTTTAAAAAATCAATTGTTTGATTTAAGTTTATTACCTCAATTAATTGTATTTTCTCAAAAGCACCTGAGGCTGACTTTATTAAGTATGGATTGATTTCAAAGGAATTATGTTTTGTGTATATAATTGTTTTAACACCAAAAAGAAAAGCAGTACGCATTATTGAACCGACATTTTGACTATCAGTTAGAGAATCTAAAATTAAAATTAACTTTTCTTTTACCATTTCCTCCAAAGTATTAACTTTTATTAAAGGGTTGCAATAAATTACAATTCCTTGATGGGTAGTTAAACCAAGTGTAGAATCTATATGGTTTTTTATATAAAGATCTTTTGATATTTTGTTTTCAATTAAATTTTTGTATTTTTTAAAAACTTGCTCTGTGCAGATAATTTTATTAACAACTCTTTTCGAGTTCGTTAGTGCTGCAACACATGCATGTATACCAAAAATTAATTGTTGATTATTTTTTTTCATAATAAAATTATTTAATTATTTTTTACTTTACAAATTATAGAAATGCAAAGTATACATTCATACTACTGGAGGGATGGTAGAGCGGTCAAATACATCAGACTGTAAATCTGACGGAGTAATCCTACGTAGGTTCGAATCCTACTCCCTCCACCAATTTTAATCTATGCCCAATATTTCTAATGCCTTTTCCGGTGGCCTGCATATCCAATATTTTTTATAAAAAAGAATTGGTCTTTGAAGTAGTTTTTGATTTTCGTATATTAACTCACTCAATTCTAATTTAGATTTAACCCTATCATAATCAAACTCTTTATTTTTCCTAATTATTTCTTCAATGTTTTCTGCAAGATTAGAAATGATTTCTTTTATTTCATTTAATTCTAATGGATTCTTAATATAATTTCTCAATTCAAATTCTACATCTTTTTGCTTTAATAATTCAAGACATGTTCTTGATTTTGAGCAATTATGGTTATGAAAAAGTATAATTTTCATTAGATAAATTTATTTACAATAATTTTACCACATGATAATCAAAAGGAGTATTTTTTTTTTGCGGGTGTAGCTTAGTGGTAAAGCCCCAGCCTTCCAAGCTGGTTACGAGGGTTCGATTCCCTTCACCCGCTCCAAATTAAAGGGGTGTAGCTCAGTTGGTAGAGCGACGGTCTCCAAAACCGTAGGTCGTGAGTTCAAATCTCTCCGCCCCTGCCATTTCTATAAATTAATACCTTCTGTTTGATACTAACTGAATAAATTTTGGTAATGTTTCACTTGCATATCCTTTGAAACTTTCAGTAAATAAAACAGATTTTGTAGTTTCTTCTAAGTTAAACTCGTAAAGTAAAGTTTTTTCTCTCCTATTTAGAATGTAATCAATAAATCCTGCGGCTGGATAGACATTGTTAGAAGTTCCAATCGATATAAAAACTTCTGTTTTATCAAGAAATTTATATATTTGTTGGAGATGTTTAGGTTGCTCACCAAACCAAACAACATCAACTCTAACCTTACCAGATTTTTTACAATGAAAACAAATAAAGCTTGAATCAAGTTCAAAATCATAAGCAACTGTGTATCCACAGTACATACAATAAAGTCTTTCAAGTGAACCATGCATGTGTAAGAGATTTTTTGACCCAGCCTTCTCATGAAGAGAATCTATATTTTGAGTAACAATTAAAAAATCTTTTTTACAAATTCCCTCTAATTCCACAAGAGCTTTATGACCATTATTCGGTTTGATATCAGGTCCGTTGAAAGCAACCTTTCTTTCATTGTAAAAGTTATTAACTTTATCAGGGTTTCTTTGAAATGCTTCGGGTGTGCAAACATCCTCAATACGATGATTATCCCACAGACCGTCTTTTTCTCTGAAAGTTTTTATCCCACTTTCACTTGAGATACCTGCCCCTGTTAAAATGAAAATATTTTTATTTAAAATAGTCAAATTTTATTAATTTAATTATTTGAAAAATCCTTACAATATGTTAACTATACCAAAAAAATATTACATTTGTGACAATATGAATAAAATTTCTTCATTTTATAAGGAAGTTAAGCAAGAAGCATTGAAAATTACTTGGCCAAGAAAGCCTGAAGTTATTTCCACTACCATAATGGTTTTTATTTTTGTACTTATTGCTTCTCTTTTCTTCTTACTTGTAGATAAAGTTATTTCATATTTAGTCACTCTAATACTTTTTGAGATTAATTATGCAATGGTATATATTACAAGTTTATTCTGGAAATGAAAAAAATTGAGAGAGAACTCCTAGCTCAAATAGAAAAAAAATATGCAGAATAATATTGAAAAAATTTTAATTCCTTCTGAGGAAGTCATTGAAATGAAGAAGGGAAAGAAAGTTAATGCAGAAAGAAAGTTTTTTCCCGGTTATATGTTAATGAAAATGAAAATGGATGATGAAATATGGCATATCGTTAGAACACTTCCTAAAGTTTATGGATTTTTAGGAGGGAAAAAGGGAGAACCAATACCCGTATCCCAATCAGAAATAGATTCAATTTTAAATCAAATGAAAGATGGGCTTGAAAAACCAAAACCTTCTGTTAGTTTCGAAATTGGTGAACAAGTTAGAGTTTCAGATGGCCCTTTCTCATCTTTCAATGGAATGGTTGAAGAAGTTGATGAGGAGAAAGCAAGATTAAAAGTAAGTGTTTCTATTTTTGGGAGATCAACACCCGTTAACCTAGAATACTCTCAGGTTGAAAAGATATAGTTAGGATTATAAATGGCAAAAAAAATAGACGGATATATTAAGTTACAAATAGCAGCAGGGCAAGCAAATCCATCCCCGCCTGTAGGGCCTGCTTTAGGACAAAAAGGTGTAAATATAATGGAGTTCTGCAAAGCATTTAACGCAGCCACTCAAAAGTTAGAAGCAGGAATGCCAATTCCTGTTACAATAACTGTGTTTCAAGATAAATCGTTTACATTTGAAACAAAACAACCACCTGTATCATTTTTTATCAAAAAAGCTGTAAAATTAAAAAAAGCATCCAAAACACCTGGTAAGGAAACAATTGCAACACTTTCAAAAAATGATGTAAAAAAGATTGCTGAAGAAAAAATTAAAGATTTGAATACTAATAAAATTGAATCTGCAGAAAAAAATGATTGCAGGAACGGCTAGATCAATGGGAATTAAGGTTGAATGATGAAACAAACAAAAAAAAATAAAATCATATCCAATGAAATTAAAGATAAAATAATATTTAAAATTGATGAGGCTATTGCAACTTCTAAAAAGTTTGCATCAAAAAAGTTTGATGAAACTCTAGACGTTATTGTAGTCCTTGGAATCGATGCAAAAAAATCTGATCAGCAAATCCGAGGTATTATGAGTTTGCCAAAAATGCCCTCAAAGAAAATTAAAATTGCTGTTTTTGCTGATGGAGATGATTTGAAAAAAGCTAAAGATTCTGGTGCTGATATAGTTGGTTCTGAGGAACTTATAGATAAGGTAAAAAATGGTGAGATAAATTTTGATAAGTGTATTTCAACACCAGGAATGATGCCAAAGGTCAGTGTGTTAGGCCAAATTTTAGGCCCTAAAGGATTAATGCCAAACCCTAAACTTGGAACAGTGACTAATGATTTATCATCTGCAATTAAAAATATAAAATCTGGACAGGTAGAATATAAGACTGATAAAGCTGGTTTAGTGCATGCTCCTGTTGGGAAAATTAGTTTTAGTGATGATGAGCTAAAGAAAAATATTGTTTTTTTTCTTGATGAATTAAAAAAGAAGAAACCGGAAAACTCAAAAGGTGTTTTTATAAAAAAATTTTTTATTACATCAACAATGGGTCCGGGCTTGCAAGTTGATTCAACAAGTGTTATGTAATATTTAATTTTTTCTGTCAAAGACTTCAGGTGGTGTTTAAATCCTTAAATTTCCTGAATAGATGGGTCGATCATTAGATTTACTCAGACAGATATTGGAGCTGAAGAGTGCAAAGAGAACAAAAACGTGAGTTTGTAAAACAATTTAATTCTATTTTGAAGGATAAAGAGTTTATGTTAGTAGCAGATTATAAGGGACTTAATGTTTCTCAGATTTCTTCTCTAAGAGATCAAATTAGTTCAGCAAATTCAAATTTTAGAGTTGCGAAAAATACATTGGCAAGGATGGCAATAAAGAATACAAACTTTCAAATGCTTGATAAGTTGTTTGTTGGTCCAACATCCATTGCATACTCAGATGACCCTGTTTCTACATCCAAAGTGTTGGTGGATTTTGCTAAGGATAATGAGAATCTAAAAATACTTGGTGGAGCAATGGGAGAAAAGGAATTAACCGTTGATGAAATTAAAACATTAGCCTCACTTCCAAGCTTAGAGGTTATAAGATCTAAGCTATTGAGCTTGTTAATTTCTACGCAAACTAATATTGCATGTACTTTGAATGCTACACAATCTGGTTTAGCTAGATTAATAAACACTAAATATCAAGAAAAAGGAGAGTAAATTATGGCTGATATTCAAAAAATTGCTGATGATCTATCGAGTTTAACTGTACTAGAAGCATCAGAGTTAACAAAGATTCTAGAGGAAAAATGGGGTGTATCCGCTGCAGCACCTGTAGCAGTTGCAGCACCTGCAGCTGGACAAACAAGTGGTGGTGGTGATGCTGCAGAGGAAAAATCTGAATTTGAATTACACCTAGCAAGTGCTGGTGAAAAAAAAATAAATGTTATTAAAGAAGTAAGAACAATTACTGGCTTGGGTTTAAAAGAAGCTAAAGATTTAGTAGAGGGGGCTCCAAGTAAATTAAAAGATGGTGTTAGTAAGGAAGATGCTGAAAAGTTCAAAAAACAGCTTGAAGAAGCTGGTGCAACTGTAGAACTTAAATAGCATCAATTATGAAACAATCTTTTACTTTTAATCATAATGTAAGAACGAGCTTCGGGAAAATTCCTGATCTCGTCGATCTGCCTAATCTTTTGGAAATCCAAAAGAATTCCTACGAACTTTTCCTTCAAAGGGATGTAAAGTCCTGAAGATAGAGAAGACATAGGACTTCAAGCGGTGTTCAATAAGGTTTTTCCAATTACTGATTTTTCTGGTGTTGCCGAACTTAGATTCGTCAAATATGAACTTGAAGAACCTAAATATGATGTTGAGGAATGTATTCAAAGAGGGGGAACATACGGCTCACTTCTTAAGGTTACCTAAATCTTATAATTAGAGAGATAGATGAAGAAACTGGTGTTACATCAGTTAAAGATATCAAAGAGCAAGATGTTTATCTTGGAGATATGCCATTAATGACATCCAAAGGAACCTTTGTATTTAATGGAACTACAAGAGTTGTCGTTTCTCAAATGCATAGATCACCTGGAGTTTTCTTTGATCATGATAGAGGTAAAAGTCATGCAACCGGGAAGTTTTTGTTTGCATCAAGATTAATTCCGTATAATGGCTCTTGGATAGATTTTGAATTTGATGCAAAAGATTTAATTTATGTAAGAATAGATAAAAGAAGGAAGTTTCTGGCATCAACCCTTTTACTCGCTCTTGATGATGAAAAATCACTGAAGTACAGAGAAGAGTGTAAAGATAAAGGTTTAGAACTTGATTATAACAAAATTAATGGATTATCCCATGAAAAGTTATTTTCAATTTTTTATAAAATCAAAACTCTAAAAAAGACAGTAAAGGGTTGGGAGTTCGATTATAATAAAGAGGAATTATTAGGTAATAAAGTTGATATAGATATTATTGATTCTGTAACTGGTAAAGTATTTCTAAAATCTGGAGAAAAGTTTAACATTTTAGTAGCTAATGAGTTAGACAAAAATTCTGTAAAAATTTATTAATACCTGATGAACATGTTATCGGAAATTATTTAGCTAATGATATTTACGATGAAAATAACGGTATAATTTTCTTTGAAGCTGGTGATGAAATTTCTGACGAAACTTTAAATTTTATCAAAGAAAAAAATATAAAGTCACTGAAAATATTAAATATAAATTCTAATAGTCAGGGTACATATATCAGAGACACTTTCTTTGCAGACAAAAATAAAAATAGAAATGACGCCGTTAATGAAATTTATAAAATTTTAAGACCTGGTGAACCCCCAACTATAGAAGCCGCAGATAAGTTATTTAAAAGTCTTTTTTTTGATAGAGAAAGATATGATCTTTCTCCAGTAGGAAGGTTAAAAATTAATTCTAGATTAGGTATAGAAAGTGACTTGGACACTAGGACTTTAATGAATGAAGATCTTATTAAAATTGTTGAATATCTTGCTTTCTTGAAGGATGGTAATGGACAGATTGATGATATAGACCATTTAGGAAACAGGAGAGTTAGATCTGTTGGAGAACTTCTCGAGAACCAATACACACTTGGCGTTATTAGGATGGAAAGGGCCATCAAGGAAAGAATGACTAATGCTCAAGATATAGAAACTGTAATGCCAAACGATCTAGTTAATCCAAAACCGGCTTCAGCTGCAATAAGGGAATTTTTTGGCCAAAGTCAATTATCTCAGTTTATGGATCAAACTAACCCACTTTCAGAAATAACCCATAAAAGAAGATTATCTGCATTGGGACCAGGAGGCTTGTCCAGGGAAAGAGCAGGTTTTGAGGTCAGAGATGTTCATCCATCCCATTATGGAAGAATTTGCCCAATAGAAACACCTGAAGGTCCAAATATTGGATTAATTAATTCGTTAGCTACATATTCAAAAGTTAATAATTATGGTTTTATCGAGACACCTTACAGGAAGGTAACTAAATCAAAGGTTACACCAGAAATTGTTTACCTATCTGCAATGGAAGAAGAAAAGTTTGCAATAGCACAGGCGAATGAACCTCTGAGTAAGGATGGTTCATTTACTCGAACCCTAGTTTCATGTAGACAAAATGGAGAGTTCTTAATGTTGGATCCGAAAAATGTTGATTACATTGATGTTTCTCCTAAACAATTAGTTTCTGTTGCTGCTTCACTAATACCATTTTTGGAAAATGATGATGCTAACAGGGCTTTGATGGGTTCAAATATGATGAGACAAGCTGTGCCATTGCTGAAAAGTCAATCCCCTTTTGTAGGTACAGGAATGGAATCAGTTGTTGCTAGAGACTCTGGTGTTAACGTAGTTGCTAAAAGATCTGGTTATGTAAATCAAGTTGATTCATCAAGGATTGTTATTAGTGCAATTCAAAAAGTTGATAATGACACAGGTGTTGATATTTACAGACTTAGTAAGTTTCAAAGATCTAATCAAGATACTTGCATTAACCAAACTCCATTAGTTAGAGAGGGGGATTATGTTCAAGAAGGAGATATAATAGCTGATGGTCCAGCTTCAAAAATAGGTGAACTCGCTCTAGGAAAGAATGTAACTGTAGCTTTTTATGCCATGGAATGGTTACAACTATGAAGATTCGATTCTTATTTCAGAAAAACTAGTAGTTGATGATGTGTTTACTTCAATTCATATACAAGAGTTTGAAGTTGTCGCACGCGATACGAAGTTAGGTCAAGAAGATATAACTCGAGATATTCCAAATGTAGGTGATGAATCATTAGTAAACTTAGATGAAGCTGGCATTGTCCATATTGGGGCTAAAGTAAGTCCAGGTGATATTTTAGTGGGAAAAGTAACACCTAAAGGTGAATCCCCAATGACTCCAGAAGAAAAATTATTGAGGGCAATATTTGGTGAAAAAGCAGCTGATGTTAAGGACACCTCACTTAGGTTGCCACCAGGAGCTTCAGGTACAATTGTAGAAGTAAGGGTTTTTTCGAGGCGTGGAGTTGATAAAGATGAAAGGTCGTTATCAAACGAGAGAATGCAAATTGAACAGCTTCACATGGATATGGAAGATGAAAGATTTATCCTTGAATCTAGCTTTGAAAAAAGTTTAAAAGAATTACTTACAAACCAAACTTCGCAAACTGCTACGGATGGAATACCTAAAGGTACTAAATTAGACAAAAATAAGCTCGAGAATGTCAAGTTATTGCAACTTAAAAAGATTGTCGTAAAAGATGATAAAATAATGAAAAAGATTGAGATGCTTGACGAAGCATTCCAGAAAAGCCTTGACTTACTTAATAAAACATTTCAGTCAAAAGTTGATAAAGTTCAATCAGGAGACGAACTTCAGCCAGGTGTTATGAAGCTTGTGAAAGTTTTTTGTAGCTGTTAAAAGGCAACTAGCACCTGGAGATAAAATGGCTGGACGGCATCGTAATAAAGGGGTTATATCAAGAATTATTCCTGCTGAAGATATGCCTTACATGGAAGATGGGACACCAGTCGATATTGTTCTTAACCCACTTGGAGTCCCTTCAAGGATGAATGTTGGTCAGATATTAGAGACTCATTTAGGAGCAGCCTCTGTAGATTTAGGCAAAAAGTTCTTTAGGCTTGCACAGCAATCTAGGAAACAAAAAGATAAAATTAAAGAAATTAGAAATTTATTTTTAGATGTTTATGGGAAGAATGTTTATGATGAAAGATTTAAAGATTTAAAAGATGATGAGATTGTCAGAAGAGCTCATAATTTAAAGCTTGGAGTTCCATTCGCAACCCCAGTATTTGACGGAGCTAAGGAACTAGATGTAAATAGTTTTTTTGAAATTGCATCAAGTGATACAAGTGGTCAAAAAAAACTTACTGATGGAAGAACTGGTACTGAATTTGACAGACCTATTACTGTTGGGCAAATTTATATGCTTAAATTAAATCACCTTGTAGATGACAAAATCCATGCAAGATCAATTGGCCCGTACAGTCTTGTTACGCAACAACCCCTTGGTGGTAAAGCTCAGTTTGGTGGACAGAGATTTGGTGAAATGGAAGTCTGGGCACTCGAGGCCTATGGTGCTTCATATACTTTACAAGAAATGTTGACGGTAAAATCAGATGATGTGTCTGGAAGAACAAAAGCTTATGAAACTATAGTAAGAGGGGATGATAATATAGAGTCTGGAATACCCGAGTCGTTTAATGTTTTGATTATGGAACTTAAATCACTTGGTCTTAATGTTGAACTACTTGAAAGAAATGTGAATTAAGAGGTTAATTATGAGTGATTTGTTAAAATTAATTGAAAAGCCAAGTTTGGTCAACTTTGATCATCTTAGAATATCTATAGCTAGTCCTGAAGAGATCTCTTCATGGTCGCATGGTGAAATAAAGAAACCTGAGACTATAAATTATAGAACTTTCAAGCCAGAAAGAAGTGGTCTTTTTTGTGCTAGAATTTTTGGTCCAATAAAGGACTATGAATGTGTATGCGGTAAATATAAAAGAATGAAGTTTAAAGGTATTATTTGCGAGAAATGTGGAGTTGAGGTAACTTTAACTAAAGTTAGAAGAGAGAGAATGGGACATATCCCATTAGCAGCGCCAGTCGCTCATATTTGGTTTTTAAAGTCTCTTCCTAGTAGAATAGGACTTCTCTTAGATTTAGCTTTAAAGGATCTTGAAAAGGTTTTATATTTTGAAAGTTTTATTGTTACTGAGCCTGGAATGGTTAAGTCGATAAAAAAATACGATATACTTGATGACGAGACCAATGCAAGCCTCAAAGAAGAACATGGTGATAGCTTTGAAAGTATGATCGGTGCCGAAGCAATACAAAAGCTTCTTTCAGAAATTGATCTCCAAGAGGAAAAAAAGACTGTAAGAGAAGATTTGGCAGCAACATCATCAGAAACAAAAAAAAAGAAATTAGTTAAACGCTTAAAATTAATAGAAGCTTTTTTAGAATCTAAGCTTAAACCTGAATGGATGATATTAAACGTTATTCCAGTTATACCTCCAGAATTGCGACCACTCGTTCCACTTGATGGTGGAAGGTTCGCCACATCTGACTTAAATGATTTATATCGAAGAGTAATTAACAGAAATAATAGATTACAAAGATTACTTAATTTAAAAGCTCCTGATATTATCGTGAGGAATGAGAAAAGAATGTTACAAGAAGCTTGCGACGCTTTGTTTGACAATGGCAGGAGAGGGAGAGTAATTACTGGGACTACCAAGCGACCATTAAAATCTCTTTCAGATATGCTCAAAGGCAAACAAGGAAGGTTTAGGCAAAACCTTTTAGGAAAGAGAGTTGATTACTCGGGTAGATCAGTAATTGTAACTGGTCCTGAGCTAAAATTACATCAATGCGGAATTCCAAAGAAAATGGCTATTGAACTTTTTAAACCATTTATTTATTCAAAATTAGAAAAATATAATATGGCTTCAACTATTAAAGCCGCAAAGAAAATGGTAGAAAAAGAAAGACCTGAGGTATGGGATATTTTAGAGGAGGTCATTAGGGAGCACCCTGTTCTTTTAAATAGAGCGCCAACATTACATAGGTTAGGTATTCAAGCGTTCGAGCCAATGCTTATAGAGGGTAAAGCTATTCAACTTCATCCATTAGTTTGCACAGCATTTAATGCTGATTTTGATGGGGATCAAATGGCAGTCCATGTTCCACTTTCATTAGAAGCACAACTTGAGGCAAGAGTTTTAATGATGTCAACAAATAACATCTTGTCTCCCGCTAATGGAAAACCAATTATTGTTCCTTCTCAAGACATGATTCTTGGTTTGTATTATCTTAGTCTGACAAGTCCTGGTGATAAAGGTGAGGGGATGATTTTTGCATCACTGGAAGAGCTTATTTTGGCAATTGATCAAAAAATAGTTTCATTACACTCTAACATCAAATGTAGATATGAAACTTTAAACGAAAACTTTGAGCCTGTAACTTATACTGTTTCAACTACACCTGGACGAATGCTTATTAGTGAAATTCTTCCAAGACATCCAAGAGTAAATTTCGACATAATTAATAAGGTTTTGACAAAAAAAGAAATAAGTAATGCAATTGATATCGTTTATAGACACTGTGGACAGAAAAAAACTGTTATTTTTGCTGATAAATTAATGGATCTTGGTTTTAAAGAGGCATGTAAAGCAGGAATATCTTTTGGTAAAGACGATTTGTTGATACCAGAAACAAAATCTTCTTTATTGGATAAAACTGAATCAAAGGTTAAATCCTACGAGAAACAATATTCCGAGGGCTTAATAACTAAAGGTGAAAAATATAATAAAGTTGTGGATGCCTGGGCTAACTGTTCAGACGCTGTTGCAGATGAAATGATGAAGATTATGGTCCCAAAAGATAATGACAAAGTCGAAATGTATAACTCTGTTTACATGATGGCAGATTCTGGTGCTAGGGGTTCAGCTGCTCAGCTAAAACAACTTTCTGGGATGCGTGGTTTAATGGCAAAGCCATCAGGAGAGATTATTGAAACTCCAATTATGTCAAATTTTAAAGAGGGCCTAACTGTTGCAGAATATTTTAATTCTAGTCATGGAGCTAGGAAGGGTTTAGCAGATACAGCATTAAAAACAGCTAATTCAGGTTATCTTACAAGAAGATTAGTTGACGTAGCTCAGGATTGTATTGTAACTGTAGAGGATTGCTTTACCGATAAATACATAACTATGGAAGGTTTAGTTGATGGCGGTGAGGTTGTAGAGCAATTATCAGAAAGGGTTCTAGGAAGAACTTTGGCAGAGGATCTTGTTGATAAAGAGACCAATAAAACAATTGCGGAAAATGGTGAGATAATAACAGAAGAACATATAATTTTAATTGATAAGGCAAATTTGGAAAAGATTAAGGTGAGATCACCTATTACTTGTGAAGCTGAATTTGGTATATGTGCGAAGTGTTATGGAAGAGATTTAGCTAGAGGTACTTCTGTTAATATTGGTGAAGCTGTGGGTGTTATTGCTGCACAATCGATTGGAGAACCAGGAACTCAGTTCACAATGAGAACATTCCACATCGGTGGTGCCGCGCAAAAAGGTACTGAGATTTCAAGCATTGAATCAAAATTTTCGGGTACTGTTAAGTATCTTAATCTTAAGTCAGCAACTGACAGTAACGGTTCAATAATAAACATGTCTAGAAATGCCACGTTGCTAATACTTGATGAAAATCAAAAGGAAAAGGAAAAGCATAGATTACCTTTTGGTTGTAAGTTAAATTTTAAAGATGGAGTTAAAGTTAAAGTTTCTGATATAATTTCGGAATGGGACCCGTTTACCTTGCCAATTATTGCTCAAGCAAACGGTGTGATTATATTTCAAGATCTTGAGGAAGGGGTGTCAACTAGACAAATTGTAGATGATTCAACCGGACTCTCAAGTAATATTGTTATTGATTGGAAACAACAAGCTAAAAATCAGGATCTGTTACCTAGACTTGAAATACACAATAAACCGAAAGATGGTGAAGTTTTAGTCTTAGAAAACGGAAGTCCAGCTAGTTATGAACTCCCAGTAGATGCAATCATCGGAGTTGTAAATGCTAAAAAGATTAAAATGGGAGATGTGATTGCAAGAGTTCCAAAGGAATCAAGTAAAACCAAAGATATTACGGGTGGTTTGCCAAGGGTGGCGGAGTTATTTGAGGCGAGAAAACCAAAAGATCATGCCGTGATTGCTGAAATATCTGGAAAGATTGTATTTGGAAAGGACTATAAAGCAAAAAGAAAAATATCAATAGTTTCTGATGATGCATCAATTGAACCTATTGAATATGTTATTTCAAAAACTAAACACTTATCTGTTCAAGAGGGAGATTATGTTGAGGTTGGTGATATTATTGTCGATGGTAGTCCTGTTCCTCACGATATATTAAGAGTAAAAGGGTATGGAGGCTCTAGCTTCATATCTCACCAAAGAGGTGCAAGATGTTTACAGGCTTCAAGGTGTTAAAATAAATGATAAGCATATTGAAGTTATCGTCAGACAAATGATGCAAAAAGTAGAAATTACTGATCCTGGAGATACAACATTTTTATCAGGAGAACAAGTAAGTAAAAGAGTTTTAAGTGCTAACGCTTCTGTAGAAAAGGATGGCTTAAAACCAGCAAAATGTCATAAAATTTTATTGGGAATTACTAAAGCATCACTTCAAACTGACAGCTTTCGTTTCGGCTGCTTCGTTCCAGGAGACAACCAGAGTACTAACAGAAGCATCAGTTTCTGGAAAAAAAGATAGTTTGATGGGTTTGAAAGAAAACGTCATTGTTGGAAGGCTCGTTCCTTGTGGAACAGGTTCTTTCATGTCACAAGTTAAAGTTGAGGCAGTAAAAAAGGATAAAGAGTTACTTGAAAAAGCAAATTCTGACAATTCCAGTCAATGATTGCTAATGCTGTGATAATTTTTTAATTCAGTTGTTGACAGTAATAAAAGATATACTAGTATTCAAAAAATAATTGGTAGTGGCTATGCCAAACACAATTTCTAACTTTAACCTGAGGATTTAATGCCAACTATAAATCAGTTAATAAGATCGCCTAGATCTAAACAGACTAAAAGGAACAAAGTCCCAGCACTTGAGGCTTGTCCACAGAAAAGAGGAGTTTGTACAAGAGTTTACACAACAACTCCAAAAAAGCCAAACTCTGCTCTCAGAAAAGTAGCCCGTGTCAAGCTATCAAATGGATTTGAGGTCACAAGTTATATACCTGGAGAAGGCCATAATCTCCAAGAGCATTCAGTTGTAATGATAAGAGGTGGAAGGGTAAAGGATTTACCTGGCGTCCGTTACCATGTTTTAAGAGGAATTTTAGATACTGAAGGCGTTAAAGATAGAAAACAAAGAAGATCAAAATATGGTGCTAAGAGGCCAAAATAGGTTAATTTATGTCAAGAAGAAGAAAAGCAGAAAAGAGAGAGATTAGGCCCGATACACTTTACGGTGATAAAGTGCTTTCTAAATTTATAAACATAGTAATGATAAATGGAATGAAATCTAAGTCAGAAAAGATTGTATATGATGCGCTCAACGCGGCTGCAAATAAATTGAAAGTAAAAAGTCCAATCGATGTATTCAGAAATGCATTAGGTAATGTAAAACCTGGTATCGAGGTTAGATCAAGAAGAGTTGGAGGCGCGACTTATCAAGTTCCAGTAGAGATAAGAAATGAGAGAGCACAAGCACTTGCGATTAGATGGATAGTGGACGCTTCTAGAAAAAGGAATGAAAAGTCAATGGTTGATAGATTGGCCCAAGAACTCGCCGATGCCCATGATAATAAAGGAATCTCAGTGAAGAAAAAGAAGATACTCATAAGATGGCAGAAGCAAATAGAGCATTTGCTCATTACAGGTGGTAAATTATGACGAGAACAACTAACTTAAGTGACTATAGAAATATCGGTATTATGGCCCATATAGATGCTGGGAAAACCACAACCACAGAAAGAATTCTTTACTATACTGGAGTTTCCCATAAGATTGGTGAAGTTCATGATGGAGCTGCCACAATGGATTGGATGGAGCAAGAGCAAGAGAGAGGTATTACGATAACCTCCGCAGCCACCACTTGTTTTTGGAATGATAAAAGAATTAATATTATAGATACACCAGGGCATGTTGACTTTACAATTGAGGTCGAGAGATCTTTAAGAGTACTGGATGGAAGTGTTTGCGTTTTTGATTCAGTTGCAGGTGTTGAGCCACAGTCTGAAACAGTATGGAGACAAGCCGATAAATATGAAGTTCCAAGGATGTGTTTTATTAATAAAATGGATAGAGTTGGTGCTGATTTTTATAGATGCGTTGACATGATTGTTGACAGATTGGGTGCCACCCCATTAGTGATTCAGCTTCCTCTAGGTTCGGAATCAAATTTTAAGGGGCTAATTGATTTAGTCAAAATGAAATCTATTGTTTGGCAAGAAGAGTCTTTAGGTGCAAAGTTCGTTTATGAAGATATAGCTGAAGATATGAAGGTAAAAGCAGAGGAATACAGAGAGAAACTCATTGAAACTATTGTAGAAATGGATGACTCTGTTATGGAAAAATATTTAGATGGAGAAACTCCATCAGAAGAAACAGTTAAAGATTTAATAAGAAAAGGGACAATAAGCAGTAAGTTTGTTCCGGTTCTATGCGGTAGTGCATTTAAAAACAAAGGTGTCCAGCCAATGCTTGATGCTGTAATCGATTTTCTTCCGTCACCTCTGGATGTGCCAGCAATTAAAGGCGTGAAATATAGAGATGAGGAAATTCATGTTAAGAGAGAAAGTTCAGATTCTGAGCCTTTTTCAGCTCTTGCATTCAAAATAATGAATGACCCCTTTGTAGGTTCATTGACATTTATGAGGATATATTCCGGAAAAATTGAAGTTGGTTCATCAGTACTTAATTCCGTTAAGGATAAAAGGGAACGTTTCGGAAGAATGTTACAAATGCATTCTAATTCTAGAGAAGATATCAAAGTGGCCTGTGCTGGCGATATTATTGCAGTTGCGGGTCTTAAAGATACAACAACTGGTGATACGTTATGCTATCCAGATGAATGCAGTTATCCTAGAAAGAATGGAGTTTCCAGATCCTGTTATTGAGGTTGCTGTAGAGCCAAAAACTAAGGCCGATCAAGAAAAAATGGGTGTAGCTCTTCAAAGATTAGCTGCTGAGGATCCTTCATTTAAAGTTAGTGTCGACCACGAGTCTGGTCAAACAGTTATGAAGGGTATGGGGGAACTTCATCTTGAAATTTTAGTTGATAGAATGCAAAGAGAATTTAAAGTAGATGCTACAGTCGGCGCACCTCAGGTGGCATATAGAGAGACTATAACCAAACCAGCCTCAATCGATTATACCCATAAAAACAGTCTGGTGGTGCAGGTCAATTTGCAAAAGTTGTTTTAGAATTTGAACCCCTTGAAAAAGGAAAAGGAGTGGTTTTTGAGAGTAAAATTGTAGGTGGACGCGTTCCCAAAGAATATATTCCAGGCGTAGAAAAGGGTATTAAATCATCAACAGAAACAGGCTTTCTTGCTGGATTTCCTGTAATCGACTTTAAATGTACTCTTGTTGATGGAGCCTTTCATGATGTAGATTCGAGTGTGATGGCCTTCGAAATAGCATCTAGAGCAGCTTTTAGGGAGGCAATGCCAAAAGCAAATGCTGTTCTTCTCGAACCGATGATGAAAGTTGAGGTAGTTACTCCAGAAGAATACATGGGGGATATAATAGGCGATTTGAATTCTAGAAGAGGACAAGTTTCAGGTATGGAGCAAAGAGGAGTGAATCATGTTGTAAATAGCATGGTTCCTCTAGCAAACATGTTTGGATATGTTAATAATTTACGCTCTATGAGCCAGGGTAGAGCAAGTTATACAATGACCTTTGATCATTATGAAGAAGTACCACATAATGTAGCTGAAGAGGTTAAAGAAAAAGTTTCTGGTTAATAATTATAAGGAGTAAATAAAATGGCTAAAGAAAAATTTGATAGAAGTAAACCGCACTGTAACATTGGAACCATTGGTCATGTTGACCATGGAAAAACCACGCTAACAGCTGCAATAACAAAAGTTTTAGCAGAGACTGGAGGCGCTACTGCTATGGATTATGCTCAAATCGATAAAGCACCTGAAGAAAAAGAAAGAGGTATTACAATATCTACTGCTCATGTTGAGTATCAAACTGAAAAAGACATTATGCTCACGTTGATTGTCCTGGTCATGCCGATTATGTTAAAAATATGATTACGGGTGCTGCACAAATGGATGGAGCTATATTGGTTGTTTCAGCAGCGGATGGTCCGATGCCTCAAACTAAGGAACACATTCTTTTAGCTAGGCAGGTTGGTGTTCCGTCAATAGTCGTGTTCATGAATAAAGTAGACCAAGTTGATGATCCTGAACTTTTGGATTTGGTTGAAATGGAAATCAGGGAACTATTGTCAAAATATGAGTTCGATGGCGATAATATTCCCATAGTCAAAGGATCAGCTTTATCGGCAATTGAAAATACTAACGAGGAAACTGGGAAAAAAGCTATCTTAGAACTTATGGGAAAAGTTGATGAGCATATTCCTCAACCAACAAGACCATTAGATCAAGATTTTTTAATGCCTATCGAGGATGTTTTTTCAATATCTGGAAGAGGTACAGTTGTGACTGGTAGGGTTGAAAGAGGTGTAGTAAACGTTAATGACGAAATCGAAATCCTGGGAATTAAGGACTCAGCAAAAACAGTCTGTACTGGAGTTGAAATGTTTAGAAAGTTATTAGATAGAGGAGAGGCTGGTGACAACGTTGGGGTTTTATTAAGAGGTACAAAAAGAGAAGAAGTTGAAAGAGGACAGGTTTTGGCAAAGCCAGGTTCAATTAAGCCTCACAAAAAGTTCAAAGCGGAAGCGTACGTCCTTAATAAAGATGAGGGCGGCCGTCACACCCCATTTTTTAAAAACTATAGACCACAGTTTTATTTTAGAACAACAGATGTCACTGGTACAATTGAATTGCCTTCAGGTACTGAAATGGTCATGCCTGGGGACAATGTTTCCGTTACTGTTGAACTTCTAACTCCAATAGCAATGGATAAAGGTTTAAAATTTGCCATTAGAGAAGGTGGAAGAACAGTCGGTGCAGGTGTTGTCGCAGAAATAATTGAGTAGTATACAAAGAAGGTAAGGGAATGGCTAATCAAAATATTAGAATAAGACTTAAGGCATTTGATCACAGAGTTTTAGATCAAACCACGCTAGAAATTGTGAATACTGCTAAGAGAACTGGTGCTAACGTTAAAGGACCTATTCCCCTTCCAACCATCATCGAGAAATTTACTGTTTTGAAATCACCTCACGTTGATAAAAAGTCCCGAGATCAACTAGAGATGAGAACTCATAAGAGAATGATGGATATAACAGAATGGACACCGCAAACTGTAGATGCTCTTCAAAAGCTGGAGTTGGCAGCTGGTGTGGACATTGAGATTAAATTGTAGGACAAAGTTATGAGAATTGGTATTTTAGCAGAGAAATTAGGAATGAGTAGGTACTATGATAAAAACAGTGCTAATCAGGCTGTTACACTTTTGAAAGTCTCAAACTGTAAGGTGATCTCAATTCAGAGTAAGGATAAAAATGGTTACAACTCTATTACACTTTCTCATGGTAAATCAAAAAACCCAAATAAACCATTCAAGGTATTTTTAAAAAAAAATAATCTTACTGCTTTCAGTCGTAGTAGAGAATTCAGACTTGATTCTACAGAAGGTTTTAAAGTTGGTGATGAAATTAATGTATCAAACTTTATGGAAGGTCAATATGTTGATGTGTCGTCAAACTCAATTGGAAAAGGTTTTGCTGGTGGCATGAAAAGACATAATTTCGCAGGTAATAGAGCTACTCACGGTGTCTCTATTTCTCATAGATCACACGGTTCTACAGGTCAATGTCAAGACCCTGGCAAAGTATTTAAAGGAAAAAAAATGGCAGGGAGACTTGGAAATAAAAAAATCACAACACAGAATCTTCTTGTTCTTAAAGTTGACACAGAAAATAACCTTCTAATTGTCAAGGGTTCAGTGCCTGGTCATAAAGGTTGTATGGTAAGGGTGATTGATGCAATAAAAAAAGAACAAGACATTAAAACCTCTAAACAGACGGTACAGAATAATGAGGAACAACAAGATCAAAAAGAAAATACTAAACTTGAAAATTCAAGCATAAGCTCGAATGAAAACGAAGGTTATAGAATCAACACAAAATAAAGATGAAGTAAGAGATACAAAAGTAAATACTTCTACTGAAGAATCAAATGAAAGTCAAAGTTCAGAAAAACAGTAATCAGAGCAGGTGTCTGATCTGACAGCAAACAAGGTAAAAATAATAAAGAAGAGGCAAAAGAGTTAAGTTATGAAAATTGAAGTGAATTCACTAGATAACAAAAAAATTAAAGATATAGATCTTGATAAACAAATCTTTGGCTTAGAACTTAAAGAAGAAATTATTTATAGAATGGTAAGATATCAACTAGCAAAAAGAAGGTCTGGTACTCATAAGACAAAAGGAATTTCTGAAATATCTGGAACAACAAAAAAGCCCTTTAAACAAAAAGGAACAGGAAATGCTAGACAAGGAAGTAAAAGATCACCTCAAATGAGAGGTGGAGCTGTTATTTTTGGTCCTCAGGTAAGAAGTCATGCTCACAAACTTCCAAAAAAAATTAAACAATTAGCATTAAAAATGGCAATTTCAAAAAAAAAGATTAAGGATGGAAAGCTTAAAATTATAAATGAGCTTAAAATGAGCAAACCTAAAACAAACCTGTTTAGATCAAAACTTGCAGGTCTTAAATTAGACTCAGCGTTATTCATAGATGGAAAAGATATTGACAATAATTTTCTTTTAGCATCCAAAAATGTTCCAAAGATTGATATTCTTCCAGTTGCAGGAATCAATGTATATGACATTCTAAAAAGAGATTATTTAGTTCTCTCAGAAAATGCTGTAAATGGTATTAAAGAAAGATTTAAAGAATGAAAACTATTTCTAATGAAAAATTATACGAAATAATTAGAAACCCATTGATTTCTGAAAAATCTACATTTGTTTCTCAATTTAATTATTATGTATTTAAAGTATCACCTAAATCTAATAAATCTGAGATCAAACAAGCTGTTGAAAAGTTATTTAATGTTAAGGTCGTTAATGTAAACACTTTAAATCAGCAAGGTAAGGTAAAAAAGTTTAGGAATAAAATAGGTAAAAGGGCAAGTTTTAAGAAAGCTTTTGTAAAGCTTGCTGAAGGTAACACAATTGATTCATCCGTAGAGGTTAAGTAAAATGTCACTGAAACAATATAAACCAAATACTCCTGGTCAAAGAGGTTTAGTCTTAGTTGGGAGAGAGTCTCTCCATAAAGGTAAGCCTTTTAAAAAACTTACTAAAGGTCTGACCAAAAATGGTGGTAGAAATAACTTTGGGCATCTTACCTCAAGAAAACAAGGTGGGGGCACAAGAAAATATAGAATCATTGATTTCAAAAGAAACCTTTTAGATTCACCTGCCGTTGTTGAAAGAATTGAATACGATCCAAATAGGAGCGCATTTATTGCTTTAATAAAATATGATGAGGATAAGTATTCCTATATAATTTGCCCTCAAGACTTGAAAGTTGGAGATACTGTTGTTTCTTCGGATAACGCAGATATAAAGGTTGGAAATTGTCTACCTATTAAAAACATTCCAACAGATACTTTAGTTCATAATATTGAAATGAAACCAGGAAAAGGCGGGCAATTAGGAAGGTCAGCTGGCACGTATTGTCAGATTATCGGAAAAGATTCAGAGTATGCCCAACTTAAATTATCTTCAGGCGAAATCAGACTTGTGAGGTGGAATGTAGAGCTACTATAGGAATGGTCTCTAATCAAGATAAGAAAAATATAAAGCTTGGTAAGGCTGGAAGAAAAAGATGGTTAGGTGTGAGGCCAGTTGTCAGAGGTGTTGCTATGAACCCTGTTGACCATCCACATGGCGGAGGTGAAGGTAGAACTTCTGGTGGTAGAAGCCCAGTTTCTCGTAAAGGTTTTTCAGCAAAGGGTAAAAAAACAAGAAATAACAAAAGAACTGATAAATATATATTGAAAAGTAGGAAGAAAAAATAGGAGCTAATATGACAAGATCAGTATGGAAAGGACCTTTTGTAGATATGTACTTGATGAAAAAGGCGGAAAAAGTTAAAGATTCAGGTAGAAATGATGTGATAAAAACTTGGTCCAGAAGATCAACTATCCTCCCCGAACTTGTCGGTTTGACCTTTGGAGTTCATAATGGTAAGAAACACATTCCTGTAACTGTAAATGAGAATATGGTGGGGCATAAATTTGGAGAATTTTCTCCTACCAGAACGTATAAAGGACACAATGCTGATAAAAAAACTAAATAAAAGATTATGGTAGAAAAGAACTTAAATAATACGGCGCACGCAATTGGGAAGTCAATAAAATCTAGTCAGCAAAAAGCTAACTTAGTATTAAGATCTATCAGAGGATTACCTTTAGAAAATGCAGTAAATGTTCTTCAGTTTTCAAGAAGAAGAATCTCTAATATTATTCTAAAAATTCTTAACTCTGCAATATCCAATGCTGAGAATAATCATCAGCTTGATATTGACAGACTTTATATAAAAGAAGCTACTGTAGGAAAATCAATGGTTTTAAAAGGTTTAGACCAAGAGCTAGAGGTAGGGCTGGAAAAATATTAAAACCATTTTCAAGAATCAAAATAGAACTTACTGAAAAGAAATTAGAAGAAAAAAAGAGTAAAATTAAAAAAGATTTGAATCAGGAGAAAGTAGAAAATGGGACAAAAAACTAACCCAATAGGTCTTAGGCTTGGAATTATTAAATCTTGGGAGTCAAAATGGTACTCCGAAAAAGATTATTCTAAGCTACTCCAAGAAGCTATCAATCTCAGGAAGTTTTTGATGAAAAAACTTTCTACAGCTGGTATTTCTAAAATAGTTATCGAGCGACCAGCCAAACTTGCTAACATCACACTGCATACCTCAAGACCTGGAGTAATAATCGGAAAAAAAGGTTCTGATATTGAAAAATTAAAAAAGTCAGTCAGCAAGATGATCAGCGGTGATGTTAACATAAATATACTAGAGGTTAAAAAACCTGAGTTAGATTCTCAGTTGGTTGCTGATAACATTGCCCAACAGCTTGAAAAAGGGTTGCATTCAGAAGGGCAATGAAAAGAGCTGTTCAATCAGCTATGAGATTAGGAGCTGGAGGAATAAGAGTTAATTGCAGTGGAAGGCTTGGTGGTGCGGAAATTGCTCGTACTGAATGGTATAGAGAAGGAAGAGTGCCATTACATACCCTTAGAGCTGACGTTGATTACGGTGTTTCAAGAGCCAATACAACTTATGGTATATGTGGAGTTAAAGTATGGATATTTAAAGGTGAAAAATTTGAAAAGGATTTAGATTTATCAGAATCCTTAAGTAAAACAAATGAAAAAGAAATAGGAAATATAGAGAAATAAAATGTTACAACCAAAAAAACCTAAATATAGAAAGCAGTTTAAAGGTAGAATGCATGGAGTCTCTAAAGGTGGGAATTTCCTTAACTTTGGTTCTTATGGTTTAAAGGCACTTACTCCAGAAAGAATTACATCTAGACAAATTGAGTCGGCTAGGAGATGCATATCAAGACATCTCAAAAGGTCGGGTAGAGTATGGATAAGAATCTTCCCCGATGTTCCTGTTTCAAAGAAACCTGCAGAAGTTAGACAAGGTAAGGGAAAGGGTGCAGTAGAATTTTGGGCGGCAAAAGTCAGACCAGGAAAAATCCTGTTTGAAATTGATGGGGTATCTAAAAATTTAGCTATGTCTGCATTTGAATTGGCTTCAGCAAAGCTCCCAATAAAAACTAAATTTGTTTCAAGGCTTGGTTCATAATGGATAAATTTTCAGATTTATTAAAAATTTCTGTTTCTGATTTAAAGAATAAGATTTCCGAACTTAGAAAAGAATCCCTAAATTTAAGGTTTCAAAAATCTAGTGGTCAATTAGAAAAGACTACAAGAATAAGAGTAGTAAGAAGACAGATTGCAAGGATAAAAACCGTTCTAAATAGCAAAGAAATGGGGAAAAGTTAGTATGCCAAAGAGAATTTTGAGAGGCGTTGTCGTATCCGACAAAGCTGATAAAACCATAACAGTACTTGTTAAAAGAAAAGTTATGCACCCAATTTATAAAAAATATATTAACAAGACTAAAAAATACTCAGTACATGATGAGGATAATAAGTTTAAGGTTGGAGAAATTGTTACGATTCAAGAAAATAGACCAATTTCTAAAACTAAAACATGGGTAGCATTAAGGGCAGGCTAAAAAATGATACAAATGCAATCAACATTATTCGTAGCTGATAACTCTGGAGCAAAAAAAGTCCAGTGTATCAAAGTCTTAGGAGGATCTAAAAGAAGATTTGCTTCAGTTGGCGATGTTATTGTTGTAACTGTAAAAGATGCAATTCCAAGAGGAAAGGTAAAAAAAGGTGATATTCATAAAGCTGTAATTGTAAGAACTGCAAAAGAAGTTTGCAGGTCTGATGGATCCTCAATAAGATTTGATAGGAATGCAGCAGTTATAATAAATAATAATGGAGAGCCCTTGGGAACTAGAATCTTTGGGCCCGTAACGCGAGAATTAAGAGCGAAAAAATATATGAAAATAATTTCTTTAGCACCGGAGGTTCTTTAAAATGGCTTATAAAATTAAAAAAGGTGATGATGTATTTGTTCTTTCAGGAAAAGATAAAGGTAAAACCGGAAAGGTTTTAAAAATCGTCAAGTCCGCCGTTAGCAAATCTAGGGATAAAGCAATAGTTGAAGGTGTTAACATTGTTAAAAAAACATAATAAGCAATCTGCAACTACGAAAGCGGGTATTGAAAGTATTGAAAACCGATTTATTTATGCAAACTTTCTATCACAGACCCTAAAACCAAAAAACCATCTAGAGTTGGTTTTAAAAAATTGAAAGATGGAAAGAAAGTAAGGTTTTTAAAAAAATCAGGAGAAACTTTAACTTAAGTTTATTGAATTATGGCAAGACTAAAAGAACTTTATTATAAAACTATAAGAGATGACCTTAAGTCAAAATTTAACTTAAACAATATCTTCGAGGTTCCTAAGATTGAAAAAATTGTTATAAACATGGGAGTAGGTGAAACTGTCACTGATTCTAAATTGATTAATAGTGCAATTGAAGAGTTATCACTGATAACTGGTCAGAAGCCAGTATTAACTCAAGCCAAAAAATCTATAGCTGGGTTTAAGTTAAGAAAAGGATTGAATATTGGATGTAAAGTTACACTTAGAAAGAATATGATGTATGAGTTTTTAGATAGACTTATTTATATTGCTTTACCAAGGGTTAGAGATTTTAAAGGTTTATCTCCAAAATCTTTGACGATGGAGGAAACTACTCAATTGGTATTAAAGAACAAATAATTTTCCCAGAAATTAATTATGATAAAGTAAGTAAGGTTAGAGGTATGGATATTTCAATTGTAACAACTACTAACAATAAAGATCATTCATTGGAGCTGCTAAAAAGCTTTAACTTACCATTTAAAAATTAAGGAGAGAAAATGTCAAAGTTAAGTATTATAGAAAGAAATAAAAAAAGAGTTAACTTATATAAAAGATTCAAAGCAAAGCATGACAAATTGTTAAAGTTAGCTAATAATAAAAAATTATCACCCGATGAACAATTTCAAGCTAGGCTAAAATTATCAAAATTCCTAGGAACGCCTCTAAAGTTAGAATTAGGAATAGATGTGTTTTAACTGGACGTGGTAGAGGAATTTATAGAAAGTTCCAACTTTCTAGAATAACATTCAGAGAATTGGCTGCAAAAGGCCAAATACCTGGGATCACTAAATCAAGTTGGTAATTGGAAAGGAATTAAGTTATGAGTTTGTCAGACCCACTTGGAGATATGTTAACAAGAATTAGAAATGCTCAAATCAGAAAAAAGGATTATGTGCATATGCCAGCCTCAAGGTTTAGAGGAAATGTTCTTGAAGTTTTAGAGAGAGAGGGATTTATAAGAGGTTTTAAAAAAGTTGAATTAGAAAACCATAAAAAGAATTTTGAGATTGAATTAAAGTACATAGATGGTGAACCTGTGATAAAAGAAATTTCCAGAATTTCAACTCCTGGAAGAAGAGTGTATTCCAAGATTAATGATCTTCCAAGAAATTTTGATGGTTTAGGTATATCAATTCTATCAACATCCAAAGGTGTTTTATCTGATAGTGAAGCTAGAAGTGAAAATGTTGGTGGTGAAATTTTGTGTAAGGTTTTTTAGGGATCAAATTATGTCAAGAAGTGGAAGAATACCAATCAAAATACCAGAAAATACGGAAATTAAAGTAGACAATGGTATTATTACGGCTAAAGGTAAGCTAGGTGAACTGTCATTTAACTTTGGTAAGGATGCTAAAGTCGATATTGATGATAAAACTGTTACAGTTGCTAAAGCTGGAAATAATAAAGATTTTGCAAAAATGTGGGGTACAGTTAGATCAAGAATATCAAACATTATAGAAGGAGTTTCTAGCGGTTTTGTTAAGGAACTTGAGTTAAACGGTGTAGGTTATAAAGCTGCAGAAAAAGGTAAATCTATCGAATTAAACCTTGGTTACTCACACCCAATTAATTTTCCTGTGCCAGAGGGTTTGAAAATTGAAGTTCCAAAACCAACACAAATTAAGATTTCAGGAATAGATAAACAAAAAGTAGGTCAAACTGCTTCAGAAATAAGATCTTTTAGAAAGCCTGAGCCTTTTAAAGGTAAAGGAATCAAATATAAGGATGAAATCATAAGAAGAAAAGAAGGTAAGAAGAAATAATGAGTAAAAAAGAATTAAGAATTAAAAGAGCAAATAGAGTTAGGTTCAAATTAAAGAAGTCAACTAATCTTAGACTTAGTCTTTTAGATCCTCCAAACATATTTATGTTCAACTTATAGATGATAGTATTGGTAAAACTCTTTTGTCTGCTTCATCGCATGATAAAAGTATGAAAGATAAAAACTTAATCCACAAGAAATTGCTTTCAAAGTTGGAGAATTAATAGGTGGGTTGATAAATGACAAAAAAATTGGTAAGAAGATTGCTTTTGATAGAGGTTCTTATCTATATCATGGAAGAGTAAAGCAATTAGTTGACGGAGTCAGATCGAAAGGTATTAATTTGTAAGATCATGAGTGAAAAAGATACAATAGAAAATACAGATAAAAGTGTTGATAAAGCTGAAAATAAGCAGTCCGAAAATACTAACTCTAAAAATAAAACAATCGAGTCTAAAAAATCTGATCAGGCAAAAAAGGAAGATAATGTTCAAGACTCTAAATCTAACAACGAGGAAAATCCTCTAAAAAACAAAGAATCTGAAAAGATTAATGTTGATAAAGATGAAAAAAAAAAATCTCATAAAAAGTAAACAAAACAAAACTTTGTCTGCCAAAGATGAAGGTGCCAAAAAGAAAAGTATATCCAATGCCGATAAAAGAAATTCTAATGAAAATTCATCTAAAAATAGCGAAAAATTTCAAAACGAATTTATTGAAAAGTTAGTAAGCATTAATAGAGTAGCAAAAGTGGTTAAAGGAGGAAGGCGTTTCAGTTTTGCAGCACTAGTAGTGGTAGGAGATGGTAACGGGATGGTCGGCCATGGAAAGGGTAAAGCCAAGGAGGTTCCTGAGGCTATAAAAAAAGCTACCGATGAAGCCAAAAACTCTATGATAAGAGTTCCACTTAGACAGGGTAGAACACTACATCATGATATCAAAGGTAGATTTGATTCTGGAAACGTTTTTCTCAGAAGCGCACCCTCTGGTACGGGTGTTATTGCAGGTGGTCCAATGAGAGCAGTTTTCGAAGCTTTGGGCATTCAAGATATTGTTGCCAAATCAATTGGTTCGTCTAATCCTCATAATATGGTAAGAGCAACCTTCGAAGCTTTAAAAGTAGTTTCATCACCAAAAATAATTGCTTCAAGAAGAGGCTTAAAGGTTAACGAGATAACTAAAAGAAGAAAAAAACCCATCAAGTATAGAAAATGCAAAAGCTTAAAATAAAACAAATAAAAAGTCCTATTGGAAGAGAAAAGTCTCAAAAACTTACATTAATAAGTTTAGGCTTAAATAAACTCAACAGACAGAAAATTGTTGAAGGTAATAAATCAATCAAAGGTATGATAAATAAGGTAAAGCATTTGTTGAAAGTTGAAGAGGTCTGAAATGAAACTTAATGAATTAAAAACACCAATATCAAACTTGAAGCAAAGAAAAAGAGTTGGAAGAGGAATTGGATCTGGCAAAGGAAAAACAGGTGGTAGAGGCATTAAAGGACAGAAGTCAAGGACTGGTGTTTCCATAAATGGTTTTGAAGGTGGTCAAATGCCTTTACACATGAGAATGCCAAAGCATGGCTTTAAATCAAGAAGTAGAATCAAAAATAAAGTTTTCAAAACTGATTTTATTAATTATTTATTTGATAAAAAAGTTATAAAGGAAAAGACAACATTAAACATTTCACAACTTTATGAATTTATAAGCGCTAAAAAAGATTCTCGTATTAAAATCTTAATGGGCCAAAAATTAAAAGGATCAATCTCAATCGAAGTTCATGCTGCTTCAAAAGGTGTTATTAAGGAGTTTAAGAGAGCTGGTGGAGAAATAAAAATCATTGATTTTAAACAATTCATAAAAAAAATTAGAACTTCTCATGCGAAGGATAATTCAAAGAGTAAATCAAAAAATGAAGCTGAAACAAAAAAAAATATAAAAGATATAAAAATGGATATGGATGAAAAAAAAGTTATTGATTCCAATAAATCCAAAAAAAGTAAATTAATAAAAACTGAGCAAAAAAAGATTAAAAAGACTGTTGATAAATCCAAGACTGCTGAGAAAAAAAGGTAGTTGATAAAACAAAAAAAAACAACAAAAAAGCAGATAAGAAGAAATAAATATGGCTTCAGTTTCAGAACAGTTAGCTTCCAGAATTAACCTTGGTTCTATTGCCAAAGCAGAAGATTTAAAAAAAAGAATACTTTTTACACTTTTAGCACTGATTGTTTATAGAATTGGTTCGTACATTCCTGTTCCAGGCATCGATCCTGTAGCACTAGAAAAAGTTTTTGAGAAAAACGTTGGTGGAATATTGGGAATGTTTGATATGTTTGCAGGTGGAGCGCTTGGTAGAATGACAATATTTGCTCTAAATATCATGCCTTACATATCTGCTAGTATTATTATGCAACTATTAACTGTAATATCCCCTCAGCTTGAGCAACTTAAAAAAAGAGGGGAAGCAGGAAGAAAAAAATTAATCAATATGCTAGGTACGGCACCGTTTTCTTAGCTACTGTGCAAGGATATGGAGTTGCAGTAGGAATTGAGAATATGTCTAATAGTCAGGGCATTCAAGCAGTAATGGATCCTGGGACATTCTTCAGATTAGTTACAGTTATCACACTTGTTTCTGGCACACTATTTCTTGTATGGTTAGGTGAACAAATTACGCAAAGAGGTATTGGAAATGGAATTTCATTGATTATTTTCACTGGGATTGTAGCTCAACTTCCACTTGCTTTAAGTACCACCTTTGAGTTAGGAAGAACTGGGGCTTTATCTACGCTTTTTATAGTCTTTTTATTAGTTATGTCAGTTGCAGTAATTGCATTTATGGTTTTTATTGAAAGAGCACAAAGGAGATTACTAGTACAATATCCAAAAAGACAACCTGGAGGAGCTGGGAGTGGTTCTGCTCCATCATCTCATTTACCATTAAAAATCAACACTTCGGGAGTTATTCCCCCAATTTTTGCAAGTTCATTACTTTTATTACCAATTACATTCGTAAGTTTCAATGCTGGGGGTGGTCCAGAGTGGTTGAATACCATAAGTTTATTTTTAAGTAGAGGACACCCTGTTTATTTAACATTATACATTTCTATGATTGTATTTTTTGCATTTTTTTATACTGCAATTGTTTTTAACCCAAAAGACACAGCCGATAATCTTAAAAAATATGGTGGTTTTATACCAGGAATAAGACCCGGAGAAAACACAGCTAATTATTTAGATTATGTTCTAACTAGATTAACAGTCTTAGGCGCAATTTATCTCTCTCTAATTTGTTTATTACCTGAACTACTTATATCAAAATATCAAGTTCCATTTTATTTTGGTGGAACAAGTTTATTAATCGTTGTAAGTGTGACAATGGATACGGTTACTCAAATTCAATCCTACCTTCTTGCTCATCAATATGAAGGTTTAATTAAGAAATCGAATTTTAGAAGAGGAAGATGAGTAAAAAGATTGTTTTGCTCGGACCACCTGGGTGCGGTAAGGGAACTCAGTCTAAGTTGCTTGTTGATAATAAAAAATTTTTTTCAACTTTCTACTGGCGACCTTTTAAGAGCGGAAACTTCTGATAACAAGTCTGAGGTTGGTCAAAAGATTAAACAAATTATGCAACAAGGCGGGTTAGTTCCAGATAATTTTGTTATAGATATAATTGTAAAAAAAGTCTCAGATTTAAAATATCAAAATATAATTTTTGATGGTTTTCCTAGAAATATTGATCAAGCTAAATTTTTAGATAAATCGTTAGAAAACGAAACAATTTCCCTTGATCATGTAATATTCTTTGGTATTGATTATAAAGTACTGGAAGGTAGGATAAAGCAGAGAATTGAGCAATCTTCTGGAGAAGATTTAAGAACCGACGATAACCTTGAAGTACTAAATAAAAGAATTAATATTTATAAGGAATCTACTCTTCCAATAGTTGATTATTACAAAAATAGGAAAATTTTGTACGAGATAGATGCTATGGAATCAATTGAAGCTGTCTATGATAATATTTTGAAGATTATTGAATAGTTATTGTTGACTTAAAATGAAAAAAAAATATAATCCAGCTTTGTATTTATTAAGAGTTATATAGTGGCAAGAATAGCAGGCGTAAACGTTCCAACAAATAAAAGATTAGAAATATCTTTAACCTATATCTACGGTATTGGACCAAAATTCTCAAAAGATATATGCACTGCTGTTGGAATAGATACAAAAAAGTTAGTAAGTGAGTTAAACGAAGAACAAATAATTAAGATAAGAGAATTCATAGAAAGCAACTTTCTTGTTGAAGGTGATTTGAGAAGAGAAGTTTCATCTAGAATCAAGAGACTTACAGATTTAGGTTGTTACAGAGGTTTAAGACATCGAAAAAGATTGCCTGTAAGAGGCCAGAGAACACATACAAATGCAAGAACTAGGAAGGGTAAAGCAATACCTATAGCAGGTAAGAAAAAAGCAGTTTAATTATGGTTTCAAAAGCTTCTAAAAAAAAAAAAAAAGGTAAAAAAGAATATTGTTTCTGGAGTTGCTCATATAAACTCAACCTTTAATAATACAATTATAACAATTACAGACAATACAGGTAACACAATATCTTGGTCATCATCTGGGAATAAGGGTTTTAAAGGTTCAAGAAAGTCAACTCCATTTGCTGCACAGCTTGCCGCTGAAGAAGCTGGGAAGAAAGCTATTGAGCATGGAATGAAGAATATTGAGGTAGTAGTAAAAGGACCCTGGTAATGGACGTGAATCGGCTATAAGGGCACTTAACTCAACAGGACTTAACATATCTATTATTAAGGATATCACCCCAATTCCTCATAATGGGTGTAGACCATCAAAAGAAGAAGAGTTTAAGATAATAAAGGAAAGAAAAGTGATAAATAAAAACTGGAAAGAATTAATCAAACCAAAAAAAATAGAGTTTGTTAAAGATAATGAGACTGGAGATTCCACAACTGCAGAACTTGTAGCTGAACCACTTGAGAGAGGTTATGGTCAAACGCTTGGCAATATGTTAAGAAGAGTTCTTTTATCTTCTATAAGGGGAGCAGCTGTTACCTCAATTAATGTTGAGGGAGTAACTCATGAATTTTCTGCTATACCTGGTGTAAGAGAGGATGTTACAGAAATAATCCTAAATATTAAACAACTTGCATTAAAGTTAAGCGACGTTGAAGCTTCAAAAATTCATATTAAAGCTGAGGGACCCAAAGAAATAAAAGCTGGAGATATTGACTGCGGTGCACATGTTGAAGTTTTAAATAAGGATCTTCATTTGTTAACACTTGACTCAAAGGCCAAGGTAAATATTACACTCACCGTTGAGGAAGGTAAGGGTTATGTACCAGCATTAAAACATTCAGGTGACGTTCCTCTTGGTACTATATTTATAGATTCCTTTTTTTCTCCAGTTAGAAGAGTTTCATTTCGCGTAGAAAATTCTAGAGTTGGACAAGTTACTGATTACGATAAATTAATAATGAATATCGAAACAAATGGATCAGTCTTTCCAGAGGACTCAGTCGCATATGCCGCTAGAATAATCGACGAGCAACTCAAAATGTTTATTAATTTTGAAGAACCAGTAGAAGAGGTTGCGGCTCCTATTGTTGAGGAACCATCTTTAAACGTAAACTTACTTAGAAAAGTTGAAGAGCTGGAACTTTCTGTTAGATCGGCAAATTGTCTAAAAAATGACGAAATCATTTATATTGGTGATTTAGTTCAAAAAACAGAATCAGAGATGCTTAGAACCCCCAATTTTGGAAGAAAATCTCTTAACGAAATCAAAGAAATTCTTTCTACTATGAACCTTGAATTAGGAATGAAGATTGAAGGTTGGCCTCCAGAGAATATTGAAGAAATTAGAAGAAAACTTGACGATCCATATTAGGGAGTATTTTGATGAGACACGGTATATCAGGTAGAAAACTTAATAGAAAGAGTAGTCACAGAATTGCTTTATTAAAAAATTTAAGTAAATCCTTAATAGTTAATGAACAAATTGAGACTACACTCCCAAAGGCTAAAGATTTAAGACCTTTTGTTGAAAAAATCCTGACTATGGGAAAAACTAATACCTTGCATTCAAAAAGAAAAGTGCTAGCTCATCTAGGTGATCAATCCCTTGTTAATAAAGTTTTTGATGTACTTGCAAAAAGATATTCTAATAGAAATGGGGGATATGTAAGAATAATTAAATCTGGTTTTAGATATGGCGACTCAGCTCCAAAAGCAATTATTGAACTTGTTGAAAGAGACGTAGATGCTAAAGGTAAAATTGATAAAGATAAATCAAAAATCAAAGAACAATTAAAAGAACAAGAAACAGCCACACAAGCTAAAGAACAAAAAAAATTGGAACCAAGCAAACCCAAAGAAACAAAAAAAGAAGTTTTAGAAGCCAATACTGAAAAAGAAAAGGGAAAAAAAAAAACTTAATAGTTCAGTAATTAAAAATGGTTAATGAAAAGAACATTCCTAGTGAATGGTTAATTGATGACGACTTTACTAATCAAAGAGTTGATTATTTTCTAAAAAAAAAAAATCCTAGCCTCAGTTTTCCTAATATTTGCAAAATTTTAAGAAAAGGTGTTGTAAAGGTAAATAGCAAGAGGGTAAAAAATTCATATATTTTAAAAGAAAAGGATCTTGTAGTCTCTAGACTTAATATTTCAACTCCCAATATAAAAAAAAAAGTATCATTAAGACATAAGTCTTTCTTTGATAATTTAGTAATTTTTAAAAATGAAGATTATTATATAATTAATAAACCATCTGGATTAGCTGTACAAGGTGGAACGAAAGTAAAAATAAATTTAGATAAGATTTTAGAGAGTTTAGAATCTAATTCTGAAAACCGACCAAAGCTCGTTCATCGATTAGATAAACAAACATCAGGTATTTTAATAATTTCAAGAAATCTTAAAACAACAAATTTTTTTGGAGACTTATTTAAAAAGAGAAAGATTGAAAAAATTTATATTACAATTATTCATGGTGTACCAAAAAGAAAAAGAAAGGTAAAATTAATATTCCATTGACTTATAATGAGAAAATATATCAATCTGAAACAGACTATATTGTTGTAGAATCACAAAATAATCATTCCATTGTACTTGTTAAGCTTTTAACAGGAAGAAAACACCAAATTAGGAAACATTTTTTTGAAATAGGACATCCTATTTTAGGTGACAATAAATACAATAAAAAAACCTCAAAATTATCAAAAGAAGATAAACTTTTCCTACATTCATATTCTGTTAAATTTGAAGATACCAAAGGTAATCAGAAGTTTTTTGATTGCGACTTACCTAACTATTTTAAGAAGAGAATAAAATTATTAGATTTTAAAAAAAATTTAACAACAAAAGAATTAAAGTTAAAAAATGGTCTATGAAATTAGAAAAATCAAAAATGAATATTATATATATTCAAATTCTGTCAAGATTATAACACCAAATAAATATTCATTAAAAACCAAATCATTGGAACATGCTAGGATCTTATTGAGAGAGATAAAAAAGAAAAATAATAAAACAAAATCTCATTCAATTCTTAATCTAACCTTTTTTTCGATAAATTTATCTAAAATAGATAAAATCGAAATAACAAAAAAATTATTTAAGATACTTCAAAATGACTATATTTTATTTAGAAATTTTGACGATAAACTTTTAATAAATTATATGAATAAAAAATTCGGAACTTTTATTGAGGACTTCTCTTTAGAGTTTAATTTACCGTTAAAAATTCAGACAGACCTAACTAATAATGTCAGATATAAAAATAAAAACTTTACAAGTTGGCTTATGAATTTAGAAAACGATAGGTTTACTGCATTGTATAAACTTGCTAATATTTCTGATTCTACAATACTTAGTTATTTTTTTATAAAAAAAAAAATTAGGTGTAAAAGATTTTTTAAATTGGTAAACATAGAGTACAATTATCAACAACAAAGGTGGGGATCATTAGATGAACATAAGGAGAGCGAAAGTTATTTTTTAGAAGCTGTAGAAAACATTAACTTATTTTTAAAAGTTACAAACAACTTTTGAATAAATTAACTATAGAGTATTTGATATGAGAGAAATTTTAAAGAAACTTGATTCTAAAAGAAGAAGAGCAGTAGAAGGTGGCGGACAAAGCAGACAAGAAAGTCAGCACAAAAAAGGAAAACTAACATCTCGTGAAAGAATAGAAATTCTTCTTGACGAAGGTACTTTTGAAGAATGGGATATGTTTGTAGAACATAGATGCTCAGAGTTTGAAATGGAAAAACAAAAAGTACCAGGAGATGGAGTGGTCACTGGTTACGGAACAATTAATGGAAGACTTACCTTTGTATTTAGTCAGGACTTTACGGTTTTTGGGGGCTCATTATCAGAATCACATGCAGAAAAAATATGTAAAATTATGGATAAAGCTTTACAGGTAGGTGCTCCTGTAATTGGGCTAAACGATTCTGGTGGTGCAAGAATACAAGAAGGTGTAGCTTCTTTGGCTGGATATGCAGAAGTTTTTCAGAGAAATGTATTATCATCTGGAGTAATACCTCAAATATCTGTAATTATGGGGCCTTGTGCAGGGGAGCTGTATATAGTCCAGCAATGACGGACTTTATATTTATGGTTAGAGATACTTCATATATGTTTGTTACTGGACCTGATGTATTGAAAACTGTAACACACGAGGAAGTAAGTCACGAAGAATTAGGAGGAGCGTCTACCCATACGAATAAATCTGGCGTAGCAGATTCAGCCTTTGATAACGATGTCGAAGCGCTATTTCAATTAAGAAGGTTTATGGGTTTCTTGCCCTCATCAAACAAAGAAAAACCTCCAATTAGAAAATCTGAAGATTCTGTTGATAGGCTAGAATATTCTTTAGATACTCTGATTCCTGATAATCCTAATAAACCCTATGACATGAAAGAATTAATAACAAAAGTTGTCGATGATAGAGATTTTTTGAATTACAATCTGATTATGCGGCTAATATCATTACAGGTTTTGCCAGAATGTCAGGTTCACCTATTGGAATAGTGGCTAATCAACCCATGGTTTTAGCAGGGTGTTTAGATAATAATTCTTCAAGAAAAGCTGCAAGATTTGTTCGTTTTTGTGATTGTTTTAATATTCCTATTGTAACTTTTGTTGATGTTCCTGGTTTTCTCCCAGGCACTTCTCAAGAATATAATGGTATAATAAAACATGGTGCTAAGTTATTATTCGCATTTGCTGAGGCTACAGTTCCAAAAATTACAGTGATTACCAGAAAAGCTTACGGTGGTGCATACGATGTAATGAGTTCAAAACATTTACGTGGAGACGTCAATTATGCATGGCCTCAAGCAGAAATTGCTGTAATGGGACCTAAAGGAGCAGTTGAAATAATTTTTAGAGGTGAACTAGGAGACAAAGAAAAGATAGAAAAAAAAACTAATGAATACAGGGAAAAACTTGCAAATCCTTTTATAGCAGGTAGTAGGGGATTTATTGATGATGTTATAATGCCAAATACAACCCGAAAAAGAATATGCAGGTCACTTGAAATGCTCAGAGAAAAAAAGCTTAATAACCCTTGGAAAAAACACGATAACATCCCTTTGTAGGTAAACTTTATGTTTAAGAAAATACTTATAGCGAATAGAGGTGAGATTGCTTGCAGAATTATTAAAACCGCAAGAAAAATGGGGATCAAAACGGTTGCAATTTGTTCAGATCCTGATTTAAATTCACCACACGTAAATTTAGCAGATGAATACTTTAATATTGGAGGAAATACTTCCGCAGAAAGTTATTTAATAATAGAGAAAATTATAGATGTATTAAAAAAATCTAATGCTGATGCTGTTCATCCTGGTTATGGCTTTCTTTCAGAAAATGTAAACTTTAGGGAAGAAGTACATAAAGGCCGGTAAGATTTTTATTGGACCGCCAAGTCAAGCGATATCATTGATGGGAGATAAAATTGAATCAAAAAAACTAGCAAAATCCGCTAGTGTATCTGTTGTGCCTGGGGGACTTGATGTAATTAAAGATTTAAAACATGCACTTAAAGAAGCTAAGAAAATAGGTTATCCATTAATGGTTAAAGCCTCTGCAGGAGGAGGTGGAAAAGGGAATGAGAATAGCATTTAATGATGAAGAATTAAAAGAAAACTTTAATTCGGCTGTGAACGAAGCTAGATCAAGTTTTGGTGATGATAGAGTATTTATTGAGAAATTTATTGAATTTCCTAAGCATATTGAAATTCAAGTTTTAGGCGATCAGTTTGGTAATTTTATACATCTAGGTGAGAGAGAATGTACTATCCAGAGACGTCATCAAAAGGTCATTGAGGAGGCACCTAGCTTTTTTGTAGATGAAGAATTAAGGAATGAGATGGTGAGCCATGCACTAAAGCTAGCTAAAGCTGTTAGTTATTATTCAGCAGGAACAGTTGAGTTTGTAGTAGATAAAAATAAGAATTTTTATTTTCTAGAAATGAATACTCGATTACAAGTCGAACATCCTGTTACAGAACTTATTACCAATATTGATATTGTTGAACAAATGATAAGGATTGCTTTTGGTGAAAAGCTTTCTTATAAACAAAAAGATATAAAATTCTCCGGAAGCGCAATTGAATGTAGAATATACGCAGAAGATTCTTCAAAAAACTTTTTGCCCTCTATTGGTAGACTCACTAGATATATAGAACCTACGGGAAAAAACGTTCGCGTTGACTCAGGAGTTGTGGAAGGTTCTGAAATAAGTATGTTTTACGACCCAATGATTTCAAAGTTATGTACCTATTCAAACACACGAAAGTCATCTATTAATGAAATGATAAATGCGCTAGATAGATATTTAATTGAAGGAGTTCAAACAAACAAAGATTTTTTATCAAATATTCTACAAAATGAAAATTTTGAAAAATCTAACTATTCAACATCATTTATTTCAAAAAATTATAAGGAAGGGTACGACTCTTTCAATGTTCCTTTAACAAATAAACAAAAGGTTCACGCTGTGGCAGTATTTGTTAATTATAAATATCTTTTGAGGGCAGCTTCTATATCAAATCAATTAAAAGGTTTTAATAAGACAGTTGGAATGAATTGGCAGGTAATAGATAATGGTAAAATAATCAATTCTAAAATTTCATTCAATAACTTTAATAAAAGTTATGATATCTATATTGGAAAAAATTATTTGAATCTTAAAAGTAATTGGAATATTGGGCATCCATTATTTTCAGCTATTATTGATAATAATCTTTCATATTTTAGTATAAAAAGAAATGGGCCTAAATTTCAAATAAACCACAATGGTATTTCCTCAGAACTTTTAGTATTCTCCAAAAGGCATGCTGAGTTAAACGAAATAATGATTCCGAGAAAAAAAGAAGATTTATCTAAGTTACTACTTGCGCCTATGCCCGGTCTCTTAGTTTCTTTACTAGTAAAAGAAAAACAAATTGTAGATGAAAATCAACCATTGGCTATTATTGAAGCAATGAAGATGGAAAATATTATTAGATCCGAAAAAAAAACAAAAATTAAAAAAATCAATTGTTCTGAGGGCGATAGTCTTGAGGTTGATCAGGTAATATTAGAGTTTGAATAAATAAGCGGTCGTGGCGGAATTGGTAGACGCGCAACGTTGAGGGCGTTGTAGGTTTTAACCTGTGGAAGTTCAAGTCTTCTCGGCCGCACCATAGATTATGAAATATATTTATAAACATGGAAATCAGTATTGGTATCAAAGGGCCATACCAGTTAAGCTTACAAATCTACTTTGGAAAAAAACAATTAAAATTTCTTTGAAAACAAATAAAATATCTACAGCTCTTATTAGGTCAAAACTTCAATCAGCAGAACATAAGAAAATGTTTAATAATTTGTTGAAAAAAAAATTCACAATAAATTTTTTAAAAAAAATAGAGATTTCTAAATACAATCTTAATTTTAAAGATGATTCTGAAGATCTATTTTCAAATATGTTGTTAAACAAAAAACAAATAACCAATCTTATAAACAAAAAATCAGATCAGACCATTGAAAATTTTTTATTTAATAATACTACTTTAAATATAAATTTACCTAGTAAGTTATTAGAAAAGTATTTTAAACTAAAAAAAATTTCCTCAAATTCTAGTCAGTATTCTTCAATAGTAAACTCAATAAAATATTTGATAAATACATGCGGTGATAAACCAATTGATGAATTTAGTTCAATAGATTCATCAAACTTTAAAAATTATTTTATTTCGAAAAACAGAGTTTCTACTGGCAAAAGATACCATTCAAACTTGTTTAATTTTTTTAAAACTTTATATAGTTATTTAAATATTGATAAAAAAAATCCATTTGAAAATGTAAAATGGCCAATAAATTATCAAAAAAGAAATTAAAACTTTAAATCGTGAAGAAATTCAAAGGCTTATAAATATTACAAAAGAAGAAAAATCATTATTTAGTTTACTTATTGGCTGTATTTTGAATACAGGTGCTTCTGTGAATGAAATTATTGGTTTAAACAGAAATGAAATTAATATAAATCAATTTACACCATACATAATAATAAGGAGTAATAATTTAAGAGAGATTAATAATATTTATAAAAAAAGAATTATTCCTTTAGTTGGTGTTTCATTAGATTCAATGAACAAGTTGATCAGTCTTTCATCAAATGAATACCCATTTTATGACTTTTTAAATTATAATTTTAGCATAAAGCAAATTGAGAGTAAGATAAATTTTAGAATAAAAAAATTCACTAAAAATAAATCAATTCAGTCACTTAAATATTCTTTTATAGAAAGACTTAAAAGAATAAATTGTCCTGAAGAAATAATATCTGAGATAATAGGTATTAAAAGGAGGACAATATTTTACAAAAACGAAATAAGTATTGAAATGAAATATAGTTGGTTAAATCAGATAACTGAGTAGTAATTAAAAACATCATTTATAATATACTCATGAATATTTATTAAATATTATTCAACTTCAGTTACTGAAACTAAAACTTTAGAACCAAATAGTGTCTTCTCAAATATTTGTATAGAAGCAAATCTACTTGCATTTTGATAGTTTAAAAGACTACTATCTGAACTTATCTCAGAAATTTTTTTCCATCCAAATTTTGGTAATTCATTTCTGAAAAAATCATATACTGTTAATTGAGATTCACTAGTTGTAAAAGAAAGTCTTCCTAACCAACCTTTTTTTTTAGCTATAATAATGGACTGATCCTTTATTAGTTTTGAGTTAATTGGAATTGGAAAGTCATTAAATTCTGAAAAGTTAAGTTCTTGACCTGGGTCACTTTCTGGACCACGAACAGGAACCAATTGGTTTTGCCCGCATGAACTAACAGTGAGCAAGAATAATACAGTAAGAATTTTAAATTTTATCATATCCTATAATAAAATTTTTACTTTATTTTTCAACTTAATTCATTACATTTAGTATATGAGAATTTTATTATTTTTATTTTGTTTTATGTTTTTTAGTTCATCGCAGTCAACATCACAAACATTTCATGATTTTAATATAGAGTCTATAACTGGTGATAATATTGATTTATCCCAGTACAAAGACAAAGTTGTCTTGTTGGTTAATACAGCATCAAAATGCGGCTTTACTCCTCAATATGCAGGCCTACAAAAGCTTTATGATAAATATAAAGCAGATGGATTTGTAGTTCTTGGTGTTCCATCTAATGATTTTAATCAAGAGTTGGGTAACGATGCAGATGTAAAAGATTTTTGTGAAATTCGGTATGGTGTTAATTTTCCATTGACATCTATTCAAAAAATCAAAGGGAGTGATGCACATCCTCTATATAAGTGGATCTCTGGTGAGGCATCAGTTATTGCTCAACCAAGATGGAACTTTCATAAATTCTTGATTGGAAAAAATGGAGAAATACTCAATTGGTTTTCTTCAATGACTAGTCCCTCTTCAACTGGGTTTATAACTCAAATTGAAGATGCAATCTTTAATTAGATGTTAATAGATAGAAATGATTCAACGCTACTAGTTATTGATATCCAAGAAAAGCTAATAAGCAAGATATTTGATTTTAAAAGTGTTATTGATCACTCAAAAAAAATTGTCGATATTTTTCTTTTTAAAACTACCAATAGTATATAGCGAACAATATCCAGATGGTTTAGGTAAAACTATAGGTTCAATAGATGATAAGTTAAAAAAAATAAAAGCGTTAAAAATTGAAAAAACTTCCTTTTCTTGTATTTCAAATAAAAATGATACTGAGATGAGGAAAATTTTCCCTAAAAATCAAATTATAATTTGCGGTATCGAAACGCATATTTGTGTTTTACAAACATCAATTGATTTGTATAACAAGGGTTATGAGGTGTTTGTGATTGCCGAAGCAGTAGGCTCTAGAGATAAAGGGCATCAAAACCTTGCTTTTGAAAGGTTGATGAGAAACGGAATATCTCTGATTAATTACGAAATGTTGGTATTTGAATTAATCAGAGATTCCAAAGATAAAAGTTTTAAAGAACTGTCAAAATATATTACTAAATAATCTAAACCGAGTAATACATTTTAAATTCTACAGGGTGAGGGGTATGTTCAAATTGTAGAACTTCATCCATTTTCAAAGAAATATAAGCATCTATCAAGTTGTCTGTAAATACTCCACCTTCTTTGAGAAAACCTCGGTCTTTATCTAAATTATCCAACGCTTCTCTTAGCGTTGCTGCAACAGTTGGAATGCCAGTAAGTTCGCTTTCCGGTAATTCATATAAGTCCTTATCCATTGCATCTCCAGGATGTATTTTATTTTTATACCGTCAATCCCAGCCATTAACATTGATGCAAATGTAAGGTAGGGGTTGCCTGCAGAATCACCAAATCTTACTTCTACTCTTTTACCATTTGCAGCTATTTGCGTATGGAATCCTACATGATGCTGATCTGTTTCTAGCTGAATATGCCAATAAAACAGGAGCTTCAAAGCCTGGGACTAATCTTTTGTAACTATTAGTTGTTGCATTAGAAAATGCATTGATGGCTTTTGCATGTTTAATTATTCCTCCGATATAATGAAGGCAAGTTTCAGACAATCCAGCATATCCGTTTCCTGCAAACAATGATCCTTTTTTCGACCAAATTGATTGATGAACATGCATTCCCGAACCATTATCATTATAGACGGGTTTTGGCATGAATGTGGCAGTTTTTCCGTTAGCTTGAGCAACCATATGAACGCAATATTTATACTTTTGTAAATTATCAGCGCTTTCAATTAATGAACCAAATTTAAAACCTAACTCATGTTGAGATGGCGCGACTTCGTGATGATGCTTTTCCATTTCAATTCCCATTTCTGACATTGTCGAAACCATCTCTGCTCTAATATCTGTTGCGGAATCGACTGGTGGAACTGGAAAGTATCCTCCTTTATCTTTAGGTCTATGACCAAGATTTCCACCTTCCATTTCTGCCCCAGTATTATAGGCACCTTCTTCTGAATCAATACTAAAAAATGTATATTCTTGATCTGTAGACCATTTAACGTCGTCAAAAATGAAAAATTCAGCTTCTGGCCCAAAAAAACATTTTTCTCCGATACCTGACTTTTTAAGATATTCCTCAGCTTTCTTTCCAGTGCTTCTTGGATCTAATTCATAAGGTTTTCCATCCGATGGCTCGATTACATCGCAAAACAAAATAAGTTGTGGTTGTGCAGTAAATGGGTCCATTACTGCTGTCTTAGGGTCAGGCATTAGTATCATGTCTGATTCGTTAATATTTTTCCAACCTGCTATAGATGAACCATCAAACATGATTCCATCTTTAAATGTTGATTCATCGATTGTCGATGAAGTTTGGGCAGTATGTTGCCATTTTCCCTTTGAATCTGTAAACCTTAAATCTACAAATTTGACTTCTTTTTCTTTTATCATTTTTAAAACGTTTTTAACGTTACTCATGATTCCTCCATTTTAAAGTTTATATTATATTGCATTTTTCCCAGATTCACCAGTTCGTATACGGATAACCTCATCAATATTAGAAATGAATATTTTTCCATCTCCAATTCTACCTGTATGAGCTTTAGATTTAATAACTTCTATGACGTCTTTAACTAATTCATCCGAGATTATCAATTCTATTTTTATTTTAGGTAAAAAGTCGACAGCATATTCTGCGCCTCGGTATAATTCAGTATGACCTTTCTGTCTACCATAACCTTTGACCTCAGTTACTGTCAAACCTAAAACACCAACATTATTGAGTTCATCTTTAACTTCATCAAGTTTAAATGGTTTAATTATAGCTTCTATTTTTTCATATGCAAGACAAGCAAGAAATATGCCATAACTTCAAAACCCCATGGTTATTGGAAAAAAAAAAATTCAATTTAAAATTGTATAAAATTTAGACAAAGAAAGGTCAAAATCTAATCATTCATAAATGATCTAAGTCTTATAATGAATTCTCTCAAATTTTTTATAGAACTTGCATAAGACACTCTTAAAAAATTCTCTCCATTTAAACCGAAGGATGAACCAGGCACGGTTGCTACATATTTATTTTCAAGCAAGAACTTAGATATCTGTGCAGAATTCATTTGATTTTTGTTTATTTTAGGGAAAACATAAAACGCACCACCTGGTTTTAAACATGATATATTTTCAATTGAATTGAGCTCATTTACTAAATAATCTCTTCTTAACTTAAACTCTTTGATCATATTTGTTACTTGTGTTTGGTCTCCCCTGAGAGCTTCGATTCCGGCAAACTGCGTAGCAGAATTTACACATGAATGACAATTTATTGCAAGTTTTTCTGCATAAGAAAAAATATTTTTTGGGAAAATTCCGTAACCTAATCTCCATCCAGTCATTGAATATGTTTTTGACCAACCATCTAATACTATTACTCTATCACTAATTTCAGGAAAACTTTTTAATGATATATGTTTTGTTTTCATCAAATAATATTCTACTGTAAATCTCGTCTGATAAGATATAGACATTTGGGTATTTAAGAAGTCCTTTTGCAAGTTTTTCAAGTTCAATTTTTGGAACAACCCCGCCAGTAGGATTTGCAGGTGAGTTTAAAATAATAAGTTTAGTTCTTTCATTTATAAGAGATAGAAGTTCTTCAGCATCAAATGAAAAATTATTTTCCATCCTGTGAGGCAAAGCGACAGCTTTTGCTCCAGTATAATCAATCATAGATCTGTAAGCTATGAACCCAGGGTCAGGTGTTATTATTTTCAGAACCAGGCTCACCAAACATAAGTAATGTATAGAATATTATAGCCTTGCCACCTGGTGCTATTAAAATATCGTTAGGATCAACTTGAACTTTATTTCTTTTATAAAAATCCCATGAAACAGTTTCTCTTAGTTCATAAATTCCGTTTGAAGCCGTATATCCATGGTGACCATCCTTTATTGCCTTAATAGCCGCATTTACAACATTTTCAGGTGTTGGGAAGTCAGGCTGGCCAATGCCTAAGTTAATTACATCTTTACCATTTTTTGAAAGTTCATTTGACCTAGCAAGGATTGCAAAAGCGCTATCACTTCCAATTTGATACATTGATTTATTTAGACCATCCATATAAAACTATATATTTAAAGTTGAATTATATACAAATTAAAAATAAATATTCATTTTTTTTTAAATTAAGTTACATTAATTTAATTTTTTTGGTGGCTGTAGCTCAGTTGGTTAGAGCGTCGGTTTGTGGTACCGGATGTCGGGGGTTCAAATCCCCTCAGCCACCCCATTTCAATATACTTAATATTTTCCAGCCATCTGTTAATTTGATAAAGGTTTTGTTTATATGTGTATAGCGATTTTATTTTAAAATTTTCCAATTTTTTGTTTATGTGTTAAAATGCAAGATGGTTATGCAAAAATGCAGAAACTAAAAGTCAATTTAGTTTGAGGGTTTTAAATAATGCTAAAGTTCATAAAGCAATACAGTTACATAATTTTTCTTTATTCATACTTTTCAGTTTTATCTCTTTGTTTTATTTTTTTGAAATATTTCAAAATATTTTTTTAGTTGATGGCATATTAAATAATTATTACCAAGCTGTAATAAGCGATAATTTTATTAAAAATTATGTGTTGTCTCTAATAATTATAACCTTCCTTGGTTTTTGGATTCCCTTTATAACAAAAAATGACCGTTTAAATTCGTTTGCAAACTATACACCCTCTTTACTTCCAGCACTTGGATTAGTAGGAACTTTTATTGGAATTTTTGAGGGATTAGTTCAGTTTGACCCAAGTAATATAGATAAAAGTCTGCCAATTCTCTTGTCTGGGTTAAAAATAGCTTTTACCACAAGTATTGCTGGGATGGTAGGAAGTGCTTTGGTTAAGATAATATCTTTTTTTCATCCTGAAAGAGTAGATGATAGTCAAGTTGGTGAGGAAGATTTTATGGAAGTTTTTAGATTGCAAAAAGAAAATTTAATTCAAATAAATGAAGGTATAAAAATTTTAGAAAAGAAATTTGAAGAGTTTGCTTCTCAAATTGGAGACGCAACAGTTGAACACTTGATTAAAGCTCTTGAGGATGTAGTTCGTGATTTTAATAAAAAGATTGAGGAACAATTTGGAGATAACTTTAAAATTTTTAATGACGGTTTAAAAAAACTAATAGAGTGGCAAGATAAATATATTAAAGAAGTAGAAGAGACAAAGCAGTCTATTAACCAAGCAAATAATCTAATACAGTCAAATAAGTCAACTATCAGTAGTGTAAGCAAAGCTCTTGAGGAAATTCCATTATCTCTTTCTCCTGCAGAAAAAATTCTTGAAAATTTAAATAGACAAAATTCTGACTTAAATAATTCAATTACAAATATTGCAAAATTTGGTGACGATTTTGAAAAAATAATTCCAAATATCGAAAATAGTGTCAATCAATTATCAAATACTTTGACCAATGAAATTTCACAGGTTTCAGATAGGCTTCAGGCATTGGATAAGGAGATGACTAAAGAATTAGAAAAAGCAATTGAATTGATGGGGGGGCATCTTGGTTCTTTATCCCAACATTTAGTTAATGATTATAAACCTTTAGTTGAAAATATAAGAAAATTAATTGAATCAATTGGTAAGAAATAAATGAAATTTTTAGGGAAAAATTCAAATGATTCGGATAATACCGTTTGGTTGTCAAATTCTGATTTAATGGCAGGTTTAATGATTATATTTTTATTCATTGCGGTGGGTTTTATAAGAGAAAAAGCACCAGAAGTCTATGGTGAACAGGATTTTATAGTTCAATACCTTAATAATTTAGAAGAAAATAAAAAGAAGATCAATGAAAGACTGGACAAGGAATTTTCAGATGAAGAAAAGCTTAAATGGAATATGGAAATAATTTATGATGAAAATATAGTAAGATTTAATACACCTGAAATTATGTTTGACCAAAGTTCAGGTCAAATAAAAGATATGTTCAAAGAAATTATTAATGAATTTTTTCCAAGGTATATCAATATTCTAATTGATTTTAAATCCCTTGTTAAAGAAGTAAGAATTGAAGGCCATACCTCTTCAGAATGGGGTAATCTTAATAAAGAAGATGCCTTTCTCAAAAATTTAGTTTTATCTCAAGAAAGAACTGCATCAGTAATCAAAGAATCTATGAATTCTATAAAAAATATTCGTAAAGAAAAAAAAGAATGGGCATTTAATAAGGTTGTTGCGAGTGGAATGTCATCAAGAAGTTTGATACTAAATAATCAAGGTGAAGAAGATCAGTTGTTATCAAGAAGGGTTGAATTTAAATATTTAATTGATTCTGAAATGCAAGTGGAAAATATTAAGAAAATTGTAAATTAATTATGAAAATCAAATTTAATTTCAAAAGTCTTGAGAACGCAATGGAAATTGCAGGTGCTGAGTTAAAATTTACTTATAACCTTGTTAATCAAAATCAAAATGTAGTTAGTACAAAAAGAAATTTAATAAGGATGGATTATTAAAAATACAGAGGGAATAAAATTATTAAACTACGGTGGACTAATTTTTTTTAATCAGGTTTTAATTTTTTGTTTAGAAAAAAATTCAAAAGCAAAAAGAAAATTTCATTTTAACTATTGTAAAATTATAGCTGATAAATTTGAAACTCAATATAAAAGATTTTCAGCTTAAGTTACCTGAGTCCAAGGATTTAAGTGAAAATTTTGAGGGCAAATATATTATTTGTGATGAATGCCTTATTAATTCAAATTGGGATAATTTTGTAAAGGCAGATGATTGGGCAAGAAGAATTATAAAAGGCCAATTTAATCATAAATTATTTTACGATCATGTTTATTCATTTGAAAGAGAAATTCATAATGAACTTATTCCAAAAGATAAATTAAAAATATTACCACCTAATTTTTCAAGAGTCTTGGAAGTAGTTAAGGCTAAAAAAAAGTGGAAGTGTGATGAATGCAATTTAGATTGTTCAGGTTTTAAAAGGGTGTTACACATTGAAAATCATGATTCAGATATATCATCAACTGAATCTGCAGATTACAAATCAATATGTTTAAAATGCTTAAAAAATCTGAACCTCATATTTTTTTGATAAAACAGAGGTTGAATTTTTTGAAAAAAAATAACTTACTACAAAAATTAGGTTTGCGGTACCGGATGTCGGGGGGGCAAATTTCCTCAGCTACCCCAATTACTTTGAAATTTGCTTTAGAATATGAAGGTAATCTTTGACTAACTTTTACCTCTTTGATTTGATTTTTCCAAATTGGTAGTGTTTCTTTAAGTTTACTATAACCACCAGTAGTTAACTTGAGTAGATTGCCATTAATACCTCTGGTGACAACCTTAATTAATTTTTTTTTTACTAAAATAGAAGAATTTCTTCTTAAAGTTGATTGTTCTAGATTCAATAATTCAGATATTTTAGACGTTTCTAGTTGCTTATAAAATTTAATAGTGCTAAAATAGGTATTTGTGTTGAATTTACACCATGTGGTTTAAGGGATTTATTATAATTATTTGTCAATTCTCTTGCCATTTTTCTAAGATTAAAGCAAGTGCATTGTTCTAATTCTCTTAATTCGATAAGTTTTTTCATATAAATTATTATAGCACTTTACAAATATTTTAAAAAGTAAATATAAGAGTTCGTGTATATACATTTTTCAAAAGGAATTGAAATGAAAGTAGATAAATTTTATTTAGATGATGGCACTTATATAAGGTTTAAAAAAATAGGAAAAGGTGCTCCTATTTTATTACTTCATACTTTTAGAAATAGACTAGAATACTCAGATAAACTTGGAAAATTATTAGAAGACAAATTTACGGTTTATTCAATTGACTTGCCAGGCTTTGGTGACTCTCCTATAAATACTAATACGAACTATAATCTTAATTTTTTTACTAAATCTATAGTCAATTTCATAAAAAAACTAAAATTAAAAAATTTGACCATTGCTGGTGAGTCAATTGGTGCAACTATTGCTGCTAGTGTATCAGTTGAACTACCTAAAATTGTTAAGAAAATTTTTTTGTTTAACACATATGATTATGACTCTTTCTTTGGCGAGGGAATTCAAAGAGGAAACTTTTTCGCAAAATTTATTTTATTTCACGTAAGTCTCCCAGTAGTTGGTGGTCTTTTCTGTAGTTTAGAAAATAAGTTTATATTAAAAAATATTATGAATGGCGGTTTTTTTGATAAAACTAAATTTCCTGATAGTTATCTAAACCTGTTATGTACATCATTAAGAAAAAAAGGATATGTTTATCACTTTAGAAAAGTGCTTTCACAATTTAATAAAAATTCGGGTATACAGGAATTATATAAGAAAGTAAGTGTTCCGGTCAGGCTTTTTTATGGTGTTAATGATTGGGCTAATGAATCTGAGAAATTACAAACACAAAACTTGCTTAAATTAGATAAATTTGAAACAATTAAAAATTCCTCTCATTTTTTCTTTTGGAAAATACTGTTGAGGTGTCGAAACTAATTAAAACCTAAAAATTAAAGTAATTTTGAAAAGGAGAAAATAATAATGGAAAAATTAGCATTTATCACTGGAGCTAACAGAGGGATTGGATTTGAAACAGCGAAAAAGTTAGCCCAATCAGGAATCAAAGTAATTTTAGGTTCTAGAGACTTAAATAAAGGTGAAGAAGCAGTAAAAAAACTTTCGAATTTAGGTATCAATGCTGATTTAGTTCAATATGATGCATTTGATGAAGACGCCCCTCAAAAAGTTTATGACTATATTCAAGGTAAATATAAAAAGTTAGATATCCTAATTAATAATGCTGGTGTTCTCTTAACTGGAAATCTATTCGTTAAAAATAGTTCTACTATTCCAGAAAAAGATTTAAAAGATACATTTCAAACTAATTTTTTTTCCGTAATATCTCTAACTCAAAAACTTCTTCCGTTGATAAAAAAATCAAGTGCAGGAAGAATTGTAAATGTTTCAACAATTCTAAGTTCCTTAACCCTTCATTCTGCGAAAGATTCTCCAATTACTCCTGCAAAAGAATTAGCATATAATGCTTCTAAAACTGCACTAAATGCTTTTACAGTTCATCTAGCTAATGAACTAAAAGATACAAATATAAAAGTTAATTCTGGTCATCCAGGTTGGGTTAAAACAGAGTTAGGTGGTCCTAATGCTCCGGTTGAAGTTGAGGATAGTTACAAAACATCTTTAAAATTAGCCACCTTAGATGATGATGGTCCAAGCGGTCAGCTTTTTGATGAAAATGATACATTACCTTGGTAAATTATAGAAAACTTTTTGTCTACGGTAAAATAAATTGATTTGTAATCTCCTCCGGTTTTTAAATAGTCAAATAAATATCCAGATCTCATCTTAAATAATTTTTTAAACAGATAGTTTTTTTTAAAAATATTACTATTTATTATGAATGACAAAACGTACATACGAAAGAGATGCAGTTCTAATTGAAATAGCAGATGACCTTGAGAATATTGTAAAAGATAAAAGAGAGATTTGGAGAGCAAACCCATCTAAAGCTATAAGAAGACAAAGAAGATATAAAAAAGACTTCTAAATGAACTTTTGAAATATGATAACTGAAAAATAGTAAAATTATGACAAATTCATTAATGTGGTTTAGATATGATCTCAGAATAAATGATAACGACGCATTTTTTGAAGCTTCTAAACATCAAGCTTGTTTACCAGTTTTTATTTTGGATGAAGAATATTTAAAATTAAAGACTACAAGCAATTTTCATTTAAGTTTTCTAAATGATTCATTGACTGACCTTAACATTAATTTAATAAAAAATTTAAAACTAAACTAAATTTTTATGAGGGAAATACAATTGAAATATTAAATTACTTAATAAATAAATTTAAAATAAATAAGGTTTACTCAAATAAAATATTTAAAGGAAAATATTTCAATAGTCTTGATAAAAAAGTTAGTTCATTACTATTTGAAAAAGCATAAACTGGATAGAAAAAATCAATTTGGAATTCAACTTGATAAAAGAGTACGAGGTAAATGGTCAAATAACTGGTATAAATTTGTCAGCAACCCTGTAAGTCAAAAAATTGAAGCAGAAAATTTTATAGAAGATGATTCAGGGAATTTAGATTTAAGTTTAGGTAGGGTTAGTTGTCAAAGAGGTGGAGAAAGTAATGCGCATAAATATTTGAAAACGTTTCTCACTGAAAGGCATAAAAATTACTCAAAAAAAATGTCTAGTCCACTAACCGCAGAGGATTCTTGTTCAAGGCTTAGTCCTCATCTTTGCTTTGGTACTATTTCAATAAAATATATAGTTAAAAATATTGAAAAAGTCTTTGAATATAAAAACGTGGAAAAGAATTCTATTAACTCTTTCAAGAAAAGATTAGCTTGGCACTGTCATTTTATACAAAAACTATATGATGAACCTAGAATTGAATACGAAAACCTGCATCCTCTTTATAATGGATTAAGAGAAGATAGTTTTAATTGTGACTATTTCAACAGATGGAAAGAGGGGACAACTGGGTTTCCTTTTTTAGATGCTTGCATGAGATTTTTGAATGTAAAGGGGTGGTTAAATTTTAGAATGCGAGCAATGGTTGTATCATTTGCTTCATATCAACTTTGGCTAGATTGGAAGGTTACATCCAAATTTCTGGCTAATAAATTTACAGATTATGAACCAGGCATCCATTATCCGCAGATACAGATGCAATCCGGAACTACAGGTATAAATACAATTCGAATGTATAGTGTTATCAAACAGTCGTATGATCAGGATCCTAAGGGAATATTTATTAAAAAGTGGGTTCCAGAATTAAAAAGCCTTCCTGATTACCTTATCCATGAACCCTGGAAAATAAACTTTTTAGAAGAAAAAGAATATAACTTCAAACTCGACAAAAATTATTTCAAACCAATAATTGATAATAAAGTAAGGACTAAATTTGCTAAAGATATGATTTGGTCAGTCAGAAAAAAACCTGAAGCTAAAGAAATTTCAGAAAAAATTGTACTGCAACATGCGAGTATGAAAAGATAAACATTGTACAACTAATTGAACAATAACATCTAACTTAGAATTTCTATTTATTTACCAATACATTACATTCAAGTTTAAAAATAATTTATAAACTATTAGTTAAATGTTTTATAAATTACCTTTTATTATCACCGCTAAACATTAGATAATAATAATGGTAAGTATTTGTGGTTTAAGTTCATTTTTTCCGAAAAATAAAGTTTTTCAAGATGAAATAAAAGACTTGGGTAAAAATTATTCTCATCCAAGAGCAATTTCAAGAGAATGGAAAAGGTTTATGATAACTCAGGTGTAAAAGTAAGATATCTGAGCCAGCCACTTGATTGGTACTTAAATGAACATAATTGGTCTGAAAGAAATCATCTTTTTAAGAAAAACACAAAATCATTATTAAAAAGGTCAATAAAACAAACTTTTGAAAAAGCAAATACAAAACCTGAAGAAATAGGTGGGATAATTTTTAGTTAATAGTACTGGTATTTCAACACCAACAATTGATGCTGAAATTTTTAATTTGTTTAATTTTAAAAATGAAATTATACGATTACCAATTTTTGGTTATGGTTGTGCTGGAGGAGTTTTAGGAATGAATAGAGCAATTGAGATTTTTAAAAGTATCCGAAAACCTATTCTTGTTTGTAATGTTGAGCTTTGTAGTCTTACATTTAGACCTCAAATTTTTAGTAAAGAAAATATTGTTAGCACGGCATTATTTGGAGATGGTTGTGTGACTTATATAGTTGGAGATGAAGGAGATTGTAAATTGTTAAAATCAATGGAATATACATGGAAAGATTCGTTATCCTTAATGGGGTGGGGTGTAGAGGATGATGGATTGTCTGTAATTTTTGATAAAGTAATACCAGAATTTATTACTAAAGAACTTCCAGATGTTTTAGATAATTTTTCATTAAAAAATATTAAAGGATATGTTCTTCATTCTGGTGGTATGAAAATTATTGAAGCATATAAAAAAATTTTAAACAATAATGCAACAATTGATATATCAAGGAGTATATTATCAAATTATGGGAATGTTTCTTCTGTTTCAGTTTTACTTGTATTAATAGAAATGATTAAAAAAAAATATGGTGGGAATCTTTTAATGTGTGCACTAGGGCCTGGATTTACGGCAGGTTTATGTGGAGTAAAGATTAATTAAAATGATTGATACTTTTTTAATGACCTATGTAATAGCAAGCAGAATATTTGAACTTATTTTAAGTAATAAAAATACGAAAAGACTAATTAATGAAGGTGCAAGAGAATATTATGAATCACATTACAAATTTATTGTAGCTTTTCACTTTATTTTTGTTTTATTTTTCTTAGTTAAATCTTTTTTACAGTTACAAATATTAATTTACTTTACCTATATATGTTTTTTGTAGTTCAGATAGTACGGTATAGAATTATTTACGAACTTGGAAAATATTGGACAACAAGAATAATAGTTATTAATAAACCATTAATTAAAACCTGGATGTTTAGGTATCTTAGACATCCTAACTACATTGTTGTTTTCCTAGAGGTAATTTTAATTTCTTTGTTTTTTAATGATTTTTATTCATTAATTCTTTTTACAACTATAAACTTTATTTTAATTTGTATCCGAATATTCTGTGAGGAGAAGGCAAATAGATTTAGACGTATTTTATAATGTTTATATGAGATTTTAATTTTTAATATGGTTAAAATTATATTTCTGCTTTAAACTTTAGATATCCAATGAATTATTATATTTTTACAGATTTAGATGGAACATTGCTCAATCATGATAATTATTCATTAGGAAGGATTAAGAATTTTATTAATAAAATAAAGTTAAAGAATCATATAATATTTTCTACTAGTAAAACATTCTGTGAAATATTAGAAATTAATAAAAATTAGATCTAAATTTTCCCTTTATAGTTGAAAATGGAGCATGTATTTTCTTTCCTAATAATTACAACTTTTTTGATCCTAATAAAACCAAATTTTTTAATTATAAAAATTACCATAGGATATAAATTAAGTGAATTAAGTCCAAAAATTATAGAAAATAAACTTTGTAAATTACAAAAAAAATATAACTTTAGTTTATTCTCTCAACTTGAATTTGATCAATTATCAAAAATTACTAATCTTAAAAAAAGCTCTTTAATCAATTGCACGAAAAGATTATTCACAAACCCTATTTATTGGAATGATACCAATGAGCAAATAAAGAAATTTATTTTAGATGTTAGAAAAATAAGCAAGAATTATCAAATTTCGAAAGGTGGGAGATTTTATCATCTTACAGATAATTATGATAAAGGTATAGCCTTAATGAAATTTCTTGAGATTATAAAATTTTCTGAAAAAAATAATTTTAAGACTATTTCTCTTGGTGATAGTGATAATGATATAAGTATGCTTGAACAAACTGACTATAGTTGTATTGTAAAAAGAGAGAAGGTAAAAATTTCTTTAAAAAAAAATACCAATATTTATTATAGTATAAATAAAGCTCCAGATGGATGGAAAGAATCTATCGAGTTTATTTTGAAAAAGGAGAATGAAAATCGCTGATTTTTATCAAAATGGTATCGTTGCAACGCTTCATAATTTTTCAAATAGAAATTATGATGAGCTCGAAAAAGAACTTATTGAGTTTTCAGACTTTCGCCCGATTACTCTCATCTTACCCTCATTATTTTCGGAACTCAAAGGTGAAGCTTTGCCAAAAAATTATTAAAGAAATTTCAAAAGTTAAATTTTTGAAGAATATTGTAATTGGTTTAGATCAAGCAAATGAATCCCAATTTAAAGAAGCAAAGAAATTCTTTTCTATATTACCTCAAAAACACGATATTTTATGGAATGATGGTCCAAATTTAAAAAAGCTTGATCAGCAGTTAGCTGAACATAACCTTGCACCACAAGAACTCGGTAAAGGTAGAAATGTATGGTACTGTATGGGTTATATTCTATCTCTTGGTGATACTGAAGCAATTGCCCTTCATGATTGTGATATCGTTACTTATGATAGAAATTTACTTGCAAGATTAGTCTATCCAGTAGCTAATCCACGATTTAATTTTGACTTTTGTAAAGGTTATTATCCAAGAGTTTCAAATAAAAAGGTTCGTGGAAGAGTAGCAAGATTACTAGTAACACCATTACTTCGTGCTTTAGAAAAAACTATAGGTTTTAAAGAGTATATTTCTTTTATAGACTCATTTCGTTACCCTCTTGCTGGTGAGTTTTCATTTAGAAGGAGAGTATTAAAAGATATAAGAATACCATACGACTGGGGTCTTGAGATTGGAGTTTTATCTGAAATGTTCAGAAATTATGCTGGTAATAGATTGTGTCAGGTTGATATTGCCGAGAATTATGATCATAAACACCAAAGTATTTCAATTGACGATAATAGTAAGGGTCTTTCTAAAATGTCTATAGATATTACCAAAGCCGTAATAAGAAAATTAGCATCTCAAGGAGAAACTTTTTCAATGTCAATTTTCAGATCTCTAAAAGCAACTTATTACAGAGAAGCATTAGATTTTGTTCAAATATATAAAAAGGATGCATTGATGAATAAATATGAAATTGATGTACATGAAGAAGAAACAGCTGTTGAATTGTTTGCTAAGAATATAATGATCGCTGGACAAGTTTTCTTAGATTCACCTATGGAGTCACCGAACATCCCAACTTGGAATAGAATTGATACCGCTATTCCAAGTTTTCTTGAGAATTTAAAAAATGCAGTTAAAAAAGATAATGAGGTTTAATCACAATTGATGAAGGATTTAGATTATAATATTTTAAAAACTACCTCAGTATTATTTATAAAAAAAAAGATTCTAAAAAAATCAATGAATTATGTGAAAAAATTGTAGAGATTTTTTCAATTAGTAAAATTGATAGAATCTAATAATGAATTATGGAATGAGAAAGATTGTTTTCTTATTACGTATGCTGATTCAATAAAAAAAATTGGGAAAACTAATTTAAAAACCTTAAACATATTTCTGAATAGATATTGTAAAGAGTTTTCATTTATACATATACTTCCATTTTACCCTTATTCTTCTGACGATGGTTTTGCAGTTGTTGACTATGAAAATGTAAATCAAGAACATGGCAATTGGGAAGATTTTAAAAAAATATCGTCTAATTTAAAGTTATGAGTGATTTAGTAATAAACCATTGTTCTTCAGAAAATATTCTTTTTAAAAATTTTTTAACTAAAACTGATCCTGGTTCAGATTATTTTATTGTAAGTAAGAAAAATTTTGAGAGTTTCAAAAAAGTTATAAGACCAAGATCAAGTAAAATATCAAAAAAAGTACAAATAAAAAATAAAGATTATTTTGTTTGGTGTACCTTTAGTCATGATCAAATAGATTTTGATTTTAAAAACCCTAAGGTATTAATGTATTTTTTAAAAATTATTAAGTTATACCTTGATAATGGAACAAAAGCTTTACGTTTAGATGCTGTCGCGTTTTTATGGAAGGAAATTGGTACAAAATGTATCAATCTTCCTCAAACACATTTAATTATAAGACTTATACGTTTACTTATTGAGGCTTATACTAAACAGTGTTTAATAATTACAGAAACTAATATTCCTAATCATGAAAATCTAAGTTATTTTGGTAATAATAATGAGGCACACTGTATATATAATTTCTCACTAGCTCCATTACTTATTCATTCAATTATTTCTGGAAATAGCTCATATTTAAAACAATGGTCTAGAAGTATGCCACCTGCTCAAGCCGGAAATGCATATCTCAACTTTTTATCAACTCATGATGGTATTGGATTAAGACCACTTGAGGGAATTCTACCTGAAAAAGAATTAGAAAAGTTTATAAATATTCTTTCCAAGTCAGGAGCTTTTTTAACACATAGAATCTCACAAAAGAAAAAAACAGTATATGAAGTCAATATTACACTTATTAGATTCATTTAAAGAAACTTTTAGAGGTAAGGATAACTTTAGAATTAAAAGATTTATCCTAGCACACCAAATACTTCTTAGTATGGAAGGTATTCCTGCAATTTATATACAAAATTTAGTTGGTTCTAAAAATGATTATAGTAAGGTAAAAAAAACAAAAATTTTTCGTTCAATTAATAGAAGAAATTGGGATTTAGATCAAATAGATAAATTATTAAAAAATCATCAATCGATTAATACAAAAGTTTATTCTTCGATAATTAATTTAATCAAACTTAGAAAAAAACAACCAGCATTTCATCCAAATGCAACTCAATTTACACTTCAACTTGAGGATCATTTTTTTGGAATATGGAGGCAAAGTATTGATAGAAGTCAGAGTATTTTTTGTATAAGTAACCTCTCAAGGTATAGACAAAAGCTTTCTCTATTAGACGTCAACCTAATAGCTATGGAGAAGTGGTATGATATTCTCTCAAAATCAATTTTAAAAAATTTATCCGGTTCGATTACACTTGCTCCTTATCAAAGTGTATGGATTACGAATAAGAGGTTTTTTTAAAAAAAATGTTCAATATTTAAATTTCTTATATTATAAGATTTTAATTTATGAAATTTATTGGCACAAAAGATTATATTTCAACTGAAGACTTATCAGTAGCTGTTAATGCATCTATAACACTTGAAAAACCGTTATTAGTTAAAGGTGAGCCTGGTACAGGAAAAACAGAGCTTGCTCGTCAAATAGCTAATAGCTTAAAACTAAAAATAATAGAATGGAATATAAAATCTACAACAAAAGCTCAACAAGGCTTGTATGAGTATGATGCAGTTAGCAGGTTAAGAGATAGTCAGCTAAAGGATAAAAAATAAATAACATTTCAAATTATATTAAAAAGGTAAGATTTGGGAGGCATTTGAATCAAAAGAAAAATGTGTTCTGCTAATAGATGAAATTGATAAGGCAGACATTGAATTTCCAAATGATTTATTGCAAGAACTAGATAGAATGGAATTTTATGTATACGAAACTGGTGAGTTAATTAAAGCTAAAAACAGACCTATAGTAATAATTACTTCAAATAATGAAAAAGAACTACCAGAGGCATTTTTGAGAAGATGTTTTTTCCACTATATAAAATTCCCAGATATTGAAACTTTAACAAAAATTGTTGAAGTGCATTTTCCAAACATAAAAAAGAAATTATTAAATTCTGCGCTTGAAAAATTTTTTGAAATAAGAGATGTACCAGGATTGAAAAAAAAACCTTCTACTTCGGAAGCACTTGATTGGATTAAATTATTATTGGTAGACGATTTGGATCCATCAGATTTGAAAGTCGGAGGAAAAAAAATTCTTCCTTAATTATATGGAGCCTTAATTAAAAATGAGCAGGATATTCAACTTTTTGAACAATTAGCTTTTATGTCTAGAAATGATAGCTAGAAATGTTTTTAGATTTTTTAATTAAATTAAAAGAATCAAAATTACCAGTTTCATTGAATGAATTTTTAACATTTTTAGATTCTTTAAAACTTGATATTATTGAGTATGATATTGATAAGTTTTACTATTTAGCAAGAGCAAGTTTAATTAAAGATGAAAAATTAATAGATAGATTTGATGTTGTTTTTGGAGAGTATTTTAAAGCAATTGAAAAGATTGAATTAGATGATGTTTTAAATTCTCTTAGTATTCCAAAAGATTGGTTGGAAAAAGTATTAAGTAAACATTTTACAAAAGAAGAAATGGAGAGTATTAAATCTCAGGGTGGTATAGATAAATTAATTGAAGAATTTAAAAAAAGGTTAGAAGAACAGAAGAAAAGGCATCAAGGAGGTAATAAATGGATCGGAACCTCTGGCACCTCTCCTTTTGGAGCTTATGGATATAATCCTGAAGGTATAAGAATTGGTCAAGATTCTAGAATTAATGGTAAGGCGATAAAAGTTTGGGATAAAAGAATTTTCAAAGATTTTGATAGTTCTAATGAACTTGACACAAGAGGTTATCAAGTTGCTTTGAAAAGGTTGAGACAATGGGCAAAGACTGGATTAAATGAAGAACTAGACTTAGATGAAACAATCAGGAATACATCAAAAAATGGTTACCTTGATATTACTACCAAAAAAGAGAGAGAGAACTCAATAAAAATTGTCCTTTTTTTTGATGTTGGTGGATCAATGGATTATCATGTGCAAAAGGTTGAACAGCTATTTGCTGCTTCGAAGAATGTTTTTAAAAATCTTAACTACTTTTACTTTCATAATTGTTTATATGAAGATGTTTGGAAGAAAAATGATAGAAGATGGGAAGAAAGAATTTCAACTCATGAAATTTTTAGGACTTTTAATAAAGATTATAAATGTATTTTTGTTGGTGATGCATCAATGAGTCCTTATGAGATTCTAGTTCCTGGTGCTGGTAACGAACATTATAATCATGAGGCTGGAAAGACATGGCTTGAGCGAGCTATTAAATATTGGCCATCTAATGTTTGGATTAATCCGTTACCCGAGCAATATTGGGGTCTATCTCATTCAAATGGAATTATTAAAGAAATTTTTTCCAATAAAATGGTGCCACTAAATTTAAAAGGTTTGGAAGAGGCAACTAAGCTATTATCTTGATATTTTTGCATAACAAAAAAAATCTAAATTACAAGTATGAAATGAAAAAAAAAATATAAATTAAACCTTGTAATCTTAGAAAAACCTGTAAATATTTATATAATCGTATTTGATTACGTTGGAAGTTTCCGAACTTCCTAAATTATGGAGGAAATGTTTGAGAAGTCTGTATTTTTCAGTGGCTATAATGTTGTTTATTTTCTGTTTCAATTCTGCGGAAAGTGGAGATATTAAGGCTGGTGAAACTAGGTACGCTCAGAACTGCGGAAACTGTCATGGTCCCGCTGGTATGGGTTTGGCTAGCTACCCCAAATTGAAAGGTAAGGAAGTTGATTACCTCGTGGATAGATTGAAAACTTACAGAGCAGGAACAAAAGTAGGTCCTAACTCTTCATTAATGATCATGATGGCTCAACCGTTATCAGATGCGGAAATCGATAACTTAGCTGCGTATTTAAATGCGCAGAAATAATAATAACATGAAAGGGAGATTTAATGTTAAAAAATCTAAACTTTATCAGCAGCTGTAGTAGCAACTGCGGCTTTTATGGCTTCACCAAGTCATGCTGATACAATGGGTACCCCAAAGATTAGTGCAATGTCCATTCTTAATGGTCTTGAGAATCCTTGGGATATGGCCTTCGCTCCTAATGGAGACATGTTTTTCACTGAAAAATGTAAAGGTTTATCAGTAAAAACGGGTTCTGGCGTTGTAAACGTTTTAGGAATGAAAGGTTCTAAAGGTTATGGAACTACTAATGGCGATCTATTTTGTTCTGGTCAAGCTGGAATGATGGGTGTAGCCGTTGATCCAAACTTTAAGAAAAATCGTAGAGTTTATGTTGCTTCTACATCAGACAAATATCACGGAAGTGGTTGTAAAACTAACTTCGAAAAGTGTGATGGTAACATTGTTATGAGACTTACTTTAGATAAGAACAATAAAGTTACTGATCGTACTGATATTGTTAAAGATATTCAATACAAGCCATTTGAATCTGATCATCCATTCGGTGGTCCAGGTGCACATAATGGTAACAGACTACGTTTTGGACCTGAAGGCTACTTGTGGGCAACTACTGGTGACCGTCACAGAGGTGTAGTACCACAATCACCAAAGTTATTAGGTGGTAACGTATTAAGAATTGATACGGATGGTAAAAGCACACCCAGGTAATAAGCCTCCAAGAGGTTTTGATAAGCGTATGTACACTTATGGTCACAGAAATGTTCAAGGTATCGATTTCCGTCCAAGTGATGGTAGAGCTTTTACTGCTGAACACGGTCCATGGCAAAATGACGAAATCACTGCTCTAGTAAACGGTGGTAACGGTGGTTGGGATCCTCGTCCTAACGTAGCCGGTCGTGGTGATTGTCCAGATAAGTACTGTGGATATATGCCAAACCAAAAAGAAGGTATGCTTCCAGCTGCACGTGCTTCATTCATGCCTATGAGTGATGAGCGTTTTGATGATTTAATGCCTCCTGCTTGGAACAACAATGGTCTTTCTCAAGGTACAGGTTCAGCTGCTTTCTTAAAAGGAAGTAACTGGGGTTACTGGGAAGGTCGTATGGCTGTTGGAATCATGGGTATTGGTTTCGGTGGTACACCATCTGGAATGAGAATCGACGTAGTTGATATCGCTAAAGATGGTAAATCAATCAAAAGTGTAATTCACATGCCTACTGGACTTACAAAAAGATTCAGAGGTCTTAGATTAGGACCTGATGGAGCTTTATATGCTGCAGTAGATGAAGGTGAAATCTACAAAATTACTGCTAGAAAGTAGTAAACTGGTTATTTTCCGCACTGCAAATTGCAGTGCGGAATTTCCAAAAATTTTCTTAAAAAAATCAAATTCCAAAAAACATAGTTTTATTTAATAAGTTTAAAGATTTCTATCTAGAATTGAAGAAGAATAGATTTTATTTTTTCAAATTATAAAGAGGCAAAAAAAAAAACCAGCTAATTAGCTGGGCTCTTTAAAATTATTAATATCTGTTAAAATTACTTCTCAGCGCAAGCGTAAGAGTTAATTTCTAGACCAACAGAGATTTCTGAAATCATTGGTTTTGTCCAAGCCATTATCTTATCCTTATATTAAGTTAATATTAATTGTATTTAGAATATCACTATCAAATTAATTAACACTGAGTAAAACATTCATCTCATGTTAATCATAGAAGGTGGTAAATAAAACGATTGTAGCTTTAAACTTTAATTTTGTATCCAAATTTAAAATATAATAAATTGCAATTAAACATAGAATAAGAAAACTAAATATTGTTGTTAATGAAACAATAATACTAATATCAGAATGCTCGTAAAAGCTCCATCTAAATGCACTTATAAGATATACAATTGGATTGAAGTAAGAAATCTTTTGCCAAATTTCAGGGAGCATATCAATTGAATAAAAGCTACCTCCTAGAAATGTTAATGGAGTAATAATAAAGGTAGGAATCAACTGAATTTTTTGAAAATCATTTGCCCAAATACCGATAATAAAACCAAATAGACTGAAAGTTACACTTATAAGAATCAAAAGAAAAACATCCATACAGGGTGTATAATATTTAAATTTACAAAAAAGCTTGATGTTAATAAAATGATTATACCAACAATTACAGACTTTGAAGCGGCTGCACAAACATAGCCAATTGTTATTTCAAAAGGTGAAATAGGTGCAGAAAGTATTTCATAGATAGTTCCGCTAAATTTAGGAAAGAATATCCCAAATGAAGCATTAGAAATACTTTGACTAAGAATAGTCAACATTATTAATCCAGGGATAATGAATGAGGAGTAGGGAGTTCCGTCAATATCCTCAATCCTGGACCCAATTGCTGGAGCCAAATACTACAAAATAGAGTGAGGTTGTTAAAACAGGTGAAATTATACTTTGTGAAAATGTTCTGAAAGTTCTTGACATTTCAAATTTATAAATTGCAAAAATACTCTTTATATTCATTTATCTATTAGGTTCAAAAAAACCTCCTCCAGACTACTCTTTTTGATTTCTAGATCCTCGAATTCAATTTGATTTTTATTTAAGTCTTTAAAGAAATTAGAAACAATATTCTTGTCATTTATATCATAATTAAGAAGATAATTACTCTCTGACTTCTTTAAAGAATATTTTTTTATAATTAATTTTAAACTCTCAGTTTTTTTTTAATTGATATTTTTAATGTTTTTTTACCAAGTTTTTCAAGTAATTTACTTGTTTTTTCAACTACGATTATCTTACCCTCGTGAATATCTCCAACTCTATCTGCCAATTGCTCTGCTTCTTCAATATAATGAGTTGTTAAAAAAATTGTTACACCATTTTTTTTTAAATCATTTAAATTTCCTCCACAAATTTTTTCTTAACTCAACATCTACACCTGCTGTTGGTTCATCTAAAAATAAAATCTTGGGTTCATGAGATAATGCTTTTGCAATCATTACTCTTCTTTTCATACCACCAGATAATGTTCTTATTTGTTGGTTTTTTTTCTCAAAAAGGCTGAGGTCTCTTAGAATTTTATCTAGATAGGTTGTTGATTTTTTTTTATTAAACAAACCTCTACTAAATTTTAAAGTGTCTATTACCTTTTCAAAAGAGTCAGTTGCTATTTCCTGAGGAACAAGTCCAATTAAAGACCTAGCCTGCTTATATTGAGAAATATTATCAAATCCAAGAATATTTATTTTACCATTATTTTTTTTTGCAATACCACAGATTATGTTTATTAGAGAAGATTTACCTGCCCCGTTAGGACCTAATAACGCAAAAATTTCTCCTTTCTTAACTTTCAGGTTAATATTAGTTAATGCTTTGAGTCCATTATCATAGCGTTTATCTAATTTTGAGATTTCGATTGCATGCATGTTTAATATTTAAGGCAAAAGTTTTTAAAAACTATAAATTTATTTGAATGGTTAAAATTAGAAGTAATTTAAATATTTTATATATTATAAAATATTTTTGATTTGTTTATTTCTACTGATTCACTATTTGACATAATTGATTCTCTTCTTTGATGAATGATATTTCTATTTTTCATAATTGAGGTTGAGTTCTCATTTGTTTTTTTTGTCAATGTTATTGCAACTTCTTGATTTTTTTTACTTTTTTTCTCCAGAGTATCAGCTTTTTTTATAATAAAATCTTCAGATTCTTTTAAACTTTCTGATGAAATATCTGGACAATTAAAGTCACTTTTCATCATTTCTTTGTTAGATTGAATTTTTTTTTTGTTAAAATCAACTATATACTGATTCATATTCATTATATCTTCGTTCACCTTAATTAATTCAGAATTAAGTTCAGATATTTTTGTAGGACATTTAATTTTTTTTCATTCAACTCGATTTGATGGTTTAAATATTCTAGTTTTACTTTATCTTTTTCTAATTCTAAATGTTTTTCTTCATTCTCATCGTGAGTAATTATCTTCGAAATTAAAGAAAAAGAATTTTCGAAAATATTTTTTGTATTTTTTCTTGCAAGGTCGGAGTTAATACTTAATGCAGAAGAATAATTACTCATGATCATATTTCTATTTTCTTCAATATTAGACTGAATTAGAACCAATGACCTGATGTTTGATTCGATGATGGACTCTAAGTTGAATATTTTTTTTTTATTTTCTTCTATTTCTGGTTTCTCTCTCTCAGGTTTATTGAGATCATTCATTATATCATTTACTATAGAATCATTCATTTTTTCCAAAACATTAGTAAGTAAACTTTATTAATTTAAATACAAAATTGATAGTAAAATTTAAATTTAATTAAAAATAATTTTATACCCTTTAAAAATATTTAAACCAATTTCATCGCTAACACTGTTGTTATTAAAGTATAGACAAGTAGACAGACTATGATTAGTACAACTTGGTTTGCCTTGAAATAATTTTCTTTTGCCATCTCTTTTACCTGATAAACTAAGTTAGGCCATGTGTAGGGAAACAAAATCACCTTGTGACATTACATTGATCAATTTCCCTGATTTATCAACAACAGGCACATGTCTGAAACGCTCATTTGACATTTGTCTAAGCCAAGAAGTTAATTGATCGTCTTTATCTGCAACTTTAACTGGTGATGTCATAATATCTTTTAGTTTTGTAGTTTTAGGATTCATTGAGTTGTTTAAAAGTTTTCTCATAAGGTCTCTTTCTGTTACAATACCTAATACTTTTTTTTGTTTATCAACTATAATAACTGAGCCAAAGTTATCTTTTGACATAGCTTTAACAGCAGTTAATACCTTATCATTTTCTGAGTAAGTGAGCGGTGGTTTTTACTTTTAAATTCTGGTCTTTCGCAAATTTTCATGTTTAATCCTCCTTTTATTTATATTAATTGCAATTATTAGAAAAAAATAAAGAAAAATAAATCTTTTTATTATATTCTCTAAATTAACTATAAATAACTCATTGTAAGTCGTTGTTAATTTTGTAAATTAGAGAAATGTCAAAAAAAGTCAAACTAGAGGTCATCTTAACCATTGATAAAGAAATTAATATCGATGAGTCAATGATTCAACGCAGTGTTGGTCTTTTAGGTGAGGTCGATTCATATAACTTAAGTGAGAATACAGAATCAACAACACCATCTACACAACCAAGTGGTATTGATGCCTCAAATAATTCAGTTTCAGGAATTTCAGAATTAATCAATAATGCAAATAAAATTTATTATGGAACTTTAACAATTGACCAAAGAGCAATTGTAGCATTAGCAATATTTAAGTATTCAAACTTTGAATCAATATCTAATGATCCAAGTCTCAAAGATAAGATTATATCTATATTTACTAATAAATTTGGAATGGATGAAGCTACCTCAAAAAAGAATTTAGAAGGGGATATTAATTCTCAAAATTTTGAGGATCTGAAAAGTAAATTTCTTGAAGGTGATTTAACTCAAATGTTCATTTATATTTGGGAAAAAACATTATCTTCAGATGAAGAGGATCCATTTGAGACTGAGTTAGTAGAATCAATGCAATTAAGTTTCGGATTTGAGCCTGCATCAGTAAATGAAACAAAGAAGCAGGGTAATGATAGAGCAAAAATAAATAAATCAATAAATATAATTAAATCAGGTAGCACGGCATACAATAAACTAAAAGCATTTGAAAAAACAGTTCTTATTGGCTTAATGCTTGGTGAATGTTCAAGGGTAGATGGACAAATTTCTCCTGATAATCAATCAAGGTTAAGAAGTATTTTAAGTAACCAGTTTGGTATTACTGCAAATGCTACAAGTGTTATTCTTGAAATTAAAATGGATGAGTCAATTACTAAGAAAGTAGAACAAGTTGAAGTGTACAGAGAAAAATATGACCTAGTAGAATTTGTTTGGGAAAAAATTCTTTCAACAGAAGACACTCTGAATGATGACGAAATGGAGTTAATTAGAAAGTGGTTAAGAAGAATAGATATATCTGATGTTGAATCACAGGGTGCTCGAAGAGATGCAATGGATGCTTTAAATCCAAAATAATATAAAATAATTGTTTAAAATAAATTTTTGATGAATTATATGAATTTAATGAATTCAAATAATATAATTTTACCCAAAGAGTTAATACCATACTTCAGATCCAATCATGCTGGTGAGACAGGGGCAGTTTATATTTATAAAGCAATAATTAAATTTTCAAAAAATAAAGATATCTTAAGATTTTCAAAGTTACATCTATCAACTGAGACAAAACATTTAAATTTATTGGAAAGTATTGTTCCAAAAAAAGATTTCAGTAAGTTGATTGGTTTATGGAAGTTCTTTGGTTTTCTGACTGGTTTTGTTCCGTCAATTTTGGGCAGAAACTTTATTTATACCACAATTTTTTACGTAGAAACATTTGTTGAAAAACACTACCAAGAGCAGATAAATATGCTTGATAACAGTAAACAATCAAAAAAACTAAAAAAAATCATTGAAGATTTGATGAATGATGAGATAGATCACAAAGATGATGCAAAGAAAAAAATAAAAAAACTTACAATTCTTAACAAGGCTTGGGGACACCTCATAACCCATGGTTCTAATTTAGCTGTTAATGTATCCAAACGTTTCTAATTATTTTAAATGTTTGTCTAGAAATTTATTAATCTTTGGTACAAAAAATAAAATACATCCGAATACCACAGGCCACGCTATAATAAAGCGTTCAAACCATAACACAAAAAAATTACTATTAAAGCCAACTTTTATTGAGATGATAAATAGTGACACAAACGTACTAGTAAAGAAAGACATAATTAAGGCGAATATAATTAGTCTATATCTTTTCATTTTAATAGAGTATCATAAAACAGAAAAAGTAGTTTAAAAAATCAATTATGTATGTTTTCTAAAAAAAGGGAATTTGTTTTTTGAATTTAAAAAAACCTGCTCTGGCATATGGCCAACACATTAGATCATATCTATCGTAAATAAATTTAAACTCTATATCAAACTTTTTCGAAAATTCGTTTATTTTATCTAGTTGATACCCAACTCCAGGATAATCACAAATAACTGTTTTTTTAGGTTTACACATCTCTGCTAACTGATCAATTTCTTTTAAACATTTTACTTTAATATTTTTATGATTTAAAAAATCAATATATTCTCTAATTGCTTCTTGATCATATTTATCCTTGACATTGCTATTAGAGACTTCTGACTTTAGATCTAAAAATAGGACGTTATAGTTTTTCATTTTCTGAATCCGATCCTCTGAATAAATTAGATTGTTAAGAGTGATAAGAAAAGTTTCATCGTGACTTATTTCTTTTTCTTCGAATAGGGGTGGGATATATGAATAATTTGTGTATGTAAGTAATTTAGGTTTTTTTTCTAATACCGATTTATTTAAAAATTTAAATTTTGAAAATTTTTCAATATTTTCCTCGCTCGCTAGATAAATCTTTCCCTCTGTTTGTAAACCTGCAACCCATCTCCATGAAAGTGTATTTGATGCCGGATCAGCATCTAAGAGATTTTTATAAAAAAAATCAGCACCCAACTCCCATGGCAGGTTCAGTGTAAAAATCCAAATACTTGCAAACCACATTCTGGAGTGATTATGAAGATATCCTGTAGTTACCAACTCCTTAACCCAATAGTCAAAGCAATCGATACCCGAATTTCCGCTTACAGCCTTTGAGTAATCTTTTTTAATTGATTTGAAATTAGCATCATCCTTGAGAAATTTTAATTTTTTATTATAATCTTCCCATACTTTATTTCTACCCTCCAACCAACCTTTCCAGTAAGTTCTCCAAAAAATTTCTTGTATGAACTTTTCTATATTTCTATATTTATTATTTTTTAGACATTTCTCTAATACAGTTCTTTCATGAATAATTCTTTTTTTTTTTATGAAAGGCGACAAACAGGAAACGTTAGATTTATCTTCAGTGCCAAGATCGAAGTTTCTTCTAGAACTATAGGAATTCAAGCCATTATTAATAAAATTATCAAGTATTTTTTAGCATTAATATAATTTGGCTTGAAATCCATATGTAAATTTGAATTCTTTACATTAGTTTAGTTTGATTTACTTTCCTTGGTTTCATCATCTGAAGAATCCTTGGTATCTTTAATTTCTTTATGACCTCCACTACAATGATTTGCAACAGAAATACTTGAAGTAAAAATCAGAGAGAAAGTTAGGAAGAAAAGGGAAAAATATTTAAGCATTTAAACTCCTTGAAGCATTATGATATTAAATTAAAACTACTTGGTTGAGGCTGCATTGTTTTTTTTAATTTGCATCTTCTTTACCTTATTTATAACTTTATCTTTATTTACAATTACACCAATAGCAACGCCTGACAGAAAAGCACCGGCAGTCAAAGCCCCAGTAACAAATGCACTTTTAATAACAAAGTTTATCATAGTCATAAATAACTTACCAAATATAATATATATATAGTATAATTATTTTAAATTCCAAATAATTATGCTAAGTGATATAGAATTAAACAAACTTAAAAATTCTTTCAACATAAAAAAATTTATAAAGGGTGATATTATCTTTCCTCAGGGAGCAGAGGCCGATGGTGCATATATTGTTATTTCTGGTTCTGTAACTTTGAAAAAGCATCATCAAAAGAGTAAGATGATTGAGCATATTGGGACTATAAAAAAGGGTGATACATTTGGTGCCTGGTATGTTCTTTTTGAATCAAATTTAAGACCTCTATCAGCAGAGGCGAATGAAGATTCAGAACTTATTTTTATACCTAATGATATTTTAGTAAATAAACTCAAAAATTCAGATCCTTTTATAATATATTGCTTTAGAAAGTGGATTGATTTGACTTCAAAAAATATTGTTCCAAAAAAAAAAGTACTTAATGAAAACAACTCTAATTAAATTTAATTGAATAACTTACTTAATTTTTTTTTTAATTCTCAGATAATTAAAACTTATAATAGAAACCTCAATTTAAACGGTTTTACCCCATTGGGTTTATTCTGGAATTCAAAAAAATCCCAATATGATCGGTTTGATACTCTTTTATTCTTGATTATGAAATTTAAACTTAAACATCAAATAAGGATTTCGGATATTGGTTGTGGTTATGGGTCATTGTTAGTTTATTTAAGAGAAAAGAAAATCAAAATCTACTATTCAGGTTATGATATAAATAAAAACTTTATAAACTATTGCGTAAAAAATTATCCTAAAAATTTATTTAAAGTATCCTATTACCCTACGGAACTTACAGATATTACAGTTGCTTCTGGGACATATAATTATACCGCTACCGATAATGTCAAAATCTGGGAGGAATATATAATATTCAATTTGAAAAAATGTATGGCTCAATCTAAATTTGGTTTAATTTTTAACTTACAATTTACAAAAAAAGATAGTTTTATTAAAAATAAAATTTACTATACAAATATTGATTATATGCATGATAAATTGAAAAAAGTATTTTTAAAAGTAAATAAATTTTATTCTACGAAAAGTTTAAATGATATTTATTTCATAATCTTAAAATAATTAAAACTATTTTGTCTCCATGCTTCAAATAAACATATAGATACAGAATTCGCTAAATTTATACTCCTACTATTTGGAAGCATTGGAATAAAAATTTTAATTCTATTTTTCATGACTTTAAAGACTTCATCTGTATACCCTTTTGATTCAGAACCAAATAATAAAAAGTCGCCATGTTTATATTTTACTTTTTCATATGAGGTGTTCCCAAATTTTGTAAACATATAGATATTTTGATCGGAGTTTTTTTCAAAAAAGCTATCCAAATTATTGTGCATTATAACTTCAACATTTTTTTTATAGTCCAGTCCAGCTCTTCTTAATGACTTATTACTGAAATCAAATCCCAAAGGCTTTATTAAATGCAATCTAGAGCCAGTATTTGCACATAAGCGTATAATATTTCCAGTATTAGGAGGAATTTCGGGTTGAAATAATACAATTTCAAAAGTTGGCTTAATCGTCATAATTAACGATTATAAATTAATAATTTATTAACCTAAAAACTTTTTTAAAAAACTATTATAGCTATCTTCAGATTTAAAGAGTTGTTTTATATTACCACCAATAAAGCCAGACATTTTAACATCAACAAACCATTGCTTCAGTTTGATATCCCAACCATGGAAAACATCAATCTGAACGCTTTTTTTATTAATTGATTTAAAATATCTAGCCATATTATTCATTAATATTAACTGTATATTAATGTTGCAACTTTCAAGCCATATGTAATTATAATTTTGAGAGTATTTATGAAGCTAAGAAGAAACTTTTTTAGAAATTTTTTTATTTTGATTTCTTTGGTTTTATTTAGGAAAAAGGTAAAAACACATCCTACATTATCAGAGTATGAGGAAAGAACAGGATTTAGTTATTATGGTCAGCCAAGTAAATATGAAAAAATCTTTAGATGGATAATTGCTAACGCTGGCTTGCGTGGAAATGGTTTAAGTTACACTCCACTAAGTAAACTAAATGGAAATATTACTCCAAATGGACTTCATTTTGAAAGACATCATTATGGGGTTCCTGTAAAAAAACCTGAAGAATATAGGCTTGAAATTATCAATCTAGAAGGTCAAAAAAGAAAATTCGGTTTAGAAGATTTAAAAAATAAAAAACTATTAACTATCAAAACTTTTATAGAATGTGGTGGTAATTCAAATGTGATGTATAATCCACGCCCCATCAAATCCTCTGTTGATCATATCCATGGACTTTTTTCAATATCAGAATGGACTGGAATTTCATTAAAGAATCTTTTGAAGGATTATGAAAATTTATACAGAAATAAAAAAAATATTTGGATTGAATTTACAAGTTTTGATAAAGGATCTTATAACATAAGTCTACCAATTAAAGTTATTAAAGAAAAAAGTATGATAGCTTTTTACCAAAATGGTGAACCAATTAGACCTGAACAAGGTTATCCCTCAAGATTAGTTATTTCTGGTTGGGAGGGGTCAACCCATGTAAAATGGCTTAAACAGATCAAATTTAGAAATGGACCTGCTTATACAAGAAATGAGACATCAAGATATACTGATTTGTTAAGTAACGGTAAGGCCAGACAATTTAGTTTTATTATGGATTTAAAATCAGTAATTACTAAACCTTCTTTAGGAGATAGATTAAAAAAAGGTAAAGTTTTAATATCAGGTTATGCCTGGTCTGGATCTACAAAAATTAAAAAAGTAGAAATTTCTGTAAATGGTGGCAAATCATGGAAAAAAGCTGATTTATACCAAGAAGAAATTTCTGTTGTAAGATTTAACTATATTTATAATTGGAAAGGAAATGAGACTATAATTCAGTCAAGATGTATAGATAATAGATCAAGAATTCAACCCACAAGGGAACAAGTAATAAAAAAATGGGTAAAAATGCCACATACCATTTTAATGGTATTACTTCATGGAAAATTAAAGCAAATGGTGAAATTGAACATATTTATATTTAGTTTTTTTTTTTAAATTCTATAGTTGTTAGCAATGAAATAATAACAATTGAGATAGATGGATCTAATTTGCCAGAAACACAAGGAGAGGTATCAAGGGGTGAAAAAATTTTTAAAGAAAATTGTAGCAAATGCCACGGCTATTCTGCTGAAGGATTAACTGCACCTGAATTAGTCGGAGGTCAAAAGTTATCTGGTGATAATGTTTCAAAAACTGTTGGAAATTTCTGGCCTTATGCCCCTAAAATTTTTGATTTTATAAAAAGAGCAAAAAGAGACAAAAAAGATGATTATTATTCTGATGAAGATGTTTATTCTATTACTGGATATATTTTAAAAATTAATAATTTATTTGATGGGAAGATTATAGATAAGAAAAAACTATCTGGAATTATCATGCCAAATAGAGATGGTTTTATAAACTTTTCGAATTAAATATTCCCTTTTGTTCATTTTTATACTGGGAAATTAACTCTTTATCATTAAGCATATCGTTATTTTCTGTTGTTAAAAGTGTGTCACCATAGAATATTGAATTAGCTCCAACCACAAAGCATAAAAGTTGGGCTTCTTTTGATAAGTCTTTTCTTCCCGCTGATAATCTTATTCTAGAATTTGGAGCAATAATTCTTGTGGAGGCAATGATTCTTACCATTTCTAGTGAGTCAATTTTTTTACTATTCTCAAGGGGTGTGCCCTTTACTGGTACTAAAGAATTTATGGGAATACTTTCAGGTTGAGGATTTAAATTTGCAAGTACTTCTAACATTTTTGCTCTATCATCCCAGGATTCACCCATACCAATTATTCCTCCAGAACATACACTGATTCCTGCATCTCGAACATTTTGAATAGTTTCTAATCTATCGTCAAAACTTCTTGTTGAAATTATTTCTTTATAAAATTCAGGAGATGTATCAATGTTGTGGTTATAGGCATCTAAACCTGCCTCCTTTAGTGTTAAAGCTTGTTCCTTAGTGATTGAACCAAGAGTTACGCATGCTTCAAGATCTAGAGACTTTACTGTTTTTATCATTTTAATAACAAGTTCAAGATCTTTACCATTATTAAGCTTTTTCCACGCGGCACCCATACAAAATCTATCTGCTCCATTTTCTTTTGCTTTTCTTGCAGCTTTTTCTACTAACTCAATATTAATCAATTTTTCTTTTTTTAAATCCACATTATAGTGAGCAGATTGAGGGCAATATTTACAGTCTTCTGGGCATGAACCAGTTTTAATTGATAAAAGTGAAGCAAGTTGTATATCAAGTTTTGGAAATGATTTTTTGTGTACTGTCTGAGCTTTAAAAATAAGATCGTTTAGAGGCGTAGATAAGATTTCTTTTATTTCTTTTAGAGAAACTTTTTTCATTTTTTCATAGTTAGGGAGAAACATTTCTCCAGTACAAAAAGATACTCTAACCTTACTTTAGAATCAATAGGTCCTTTAATTTCATATTTTATGCCATTGACAATTAAGTTGCTATTTCCTATCAAAATTTCTTGAAAGAAAAGTGTCATATCATCATTCTTTGTAATATTACTTATTGTAAACTCACCATTTATTTCTGCTTTTACTCCAAGAATATTATTTATATCATTTGAAAAACTTCTTAAGTTCGCTTTATCAATATTCAAATTTTTAGAATTTACTTTAAAAAAAGTTAAAGTGTTGTTTGTATCGTTTTTTTTCACTGTTAGTTCAGCTGTAAATTCCTCTTTTTCATTCGAGAAGCTCAAACCACATTCTTCAGGTATATTTTCTTTTAATTTAATAATAGAATTAACTTTAACATTAGCTTGAATACTTGTGGAAAAAAGAAGTAAAATTATCAAATAAAAAAAATTCATAATGTATAAATATAAAATTTTAAAAATTTCTCAAGTAATCGATTCAGAAAATGAATTTATATCAAAGAATTCCGAAGAAAAACTTTTTGATTTAGCCACAAAAAAATTAAAAAATTATATACAAAAAAATATAATCAATAAAAAAATATTATTTGTTTGCGGTCCAGGTAAGAATGGTCTTGATGGAATAAAAACTCAAAAGTTACTAAAATCAAAAAAATTTTTGACATATTTGATAAATAAAGAAAAAGATTTAAACCTAATAAAATTAACCAATCAAATAAATGATTGTGACATTGTTTTTGATTGTATCTTTGGAATAGGCTTGAAAAGAAAGCTAGATAAAACTTTTTTAAAAATTATAAATATTATTAACTCATCAAAAAGAAAATAATTTCAGTTGATATTCCAAGTGGAATAAACCCTGATACAGGAGGAAATTTTGGAGCAAATATTAATGCTGACTATACCTTTGCAATGGGATTTTAAACCTGCACATTTTCTTTTGCCAGCAAAAAAATATATGGGAAAACTAAAAGTTATTGATTTAAATTTAAAATTACTGAGAATTTTAAATCCTGATATTAATATTATAAATAAAAAACAATTCAAAATTTTCAATTGCTTCATGAAATAGATATCAATAAATATGATAAAGGTCACGTTTGTGTTGTTGGTGGAAAAATGGCAGGTGCCGCTAGAATAGTTGCAATAGCTTCAAGGAAAATTGGAGCTGGTTTATCTACAATTTCCGTTGAAAAAAATATCTTACCTATTACACAAAAAGTGATGGTGGAACAATAGTTGAAGAATTTAATAACTCTTCATTATGTAAAAAAAATGTATTTGTAATTGGTCCTGGTTTAGGAAAGGATTTTAAGAAAACAAGAATTTGCAAGCTTTTAGAGAATATTAAAGAACCGATTATTCTTGACGCTGATGCTATTAGTATTTTTGAAAAAGACAGGGATAAGTTTTACTCAATTCTTGTAAAAAAAAAGAATGTTATACTTACACCTCATCATGGAGAGTTCTGTAGAGTATTTGAGTATAATAAGAAAATGTCAAAAATAGATAATTGTATAACTGCTTCAAAACTAATAAAAAATATAATTATTTGATAGGAAATGACACAGTTGTATCTTTCCCTGATGGAAAGATTTTTGTAGATACTGAATCAAAAAATTCATTAGCAACTGCGGGAAGCGGTGATATGTTGTGTGGAATGATTGCTGGTTTGATTTCACAGGGTATTAGAATTGAAGATTCCGTACTAATCTCTATTTTTTTGCAAAGCAGAATTTCTCAAGAAAAAAATAAAACCATAGTTGAAGACTTTATTGAATTAATACCAAAAACACTTAATTTAATAAAAAATAGTAATTGATTTAAAAGTAATTATGGTGTTTTTATAAATATTAAAAGCGGGCGTGGCGGAATTGGTAGACGCGCTAGATTTAGGTTCTAGTGACATTAGTCGTGTGGGTTCAAGTCCCTCCGCCCGTACCAGAGATATGATATGAAAATAGAAGAGTTAAAAAAGACTAAAGATTTAGATGTAGAATGGAAAGTTACAATTCCTGCACCCGAGATTAATAGTGAACTTGATAAAAAATATCTAGAAATCCAAAAAGATATAAAAATACCTGGTTTCAGACAAGGAAAAGTTCCTTTAAATATTATAAAGATAGATACTCTAAAAATGTTTTGCCAGAAGTAACTGATAAAGTAATAAATAAAAACTTAACTAAGGCAATACTAGAAAAAAAATTAAAACCAGCTGTACAACCAAAAGTTGACATCGATAAATACGAAGAGGGTGGGGATATGAGTTTGAACGTAAGTTTTCAACTTATGCCTGAAATAAGTGATATAGATATTAAATCTTTCACAGTTGAAAAGTCAAAATTAAAAATTACAGAAGAAGATATTAAAAATTCGCTTGAGGATATTTCAAAAAAGCATGAAAGATTTACACCTTTGACAAAGAAAAGGAAATCAATTTTAGGTGATTTAGTACTTTTTGACTACATTGGAAAAATTAAAGATAAAGAGTTTTCTGGTGGTTCAGGTAAAGATGAAACAGTTGTATTAGGTTCTAATAAATATATTCCAGGTTACGAAGACCAAATGGTTGGTTTAAATATAAATGATAAAAAGGCCGTAAAGGTAAAGTTTCCTGATGATTACAGAACTAAGGAATTAGCAGGTAAAGATGCTGTTTTTGATATTAAAATCAAGGATATTCAAGAAAGAGTGAAAAAAGTACCAATAGACGATAAGCTCGCAACTGAGGTAGGTGAAAAAAGTCTCGATGAATTAAAAAACAAAATTAGGGAAAAAATGCAAAATGATTTTCTAACCCTGTCAAATTTGAAAATGAGAAGAGAGGCTAGTGAAATTCTTCTTAAATCTTCAAAATTTAATATTCCCTCTAAGATGATTGATTCTGAATTTAATTTTTTAAAATCAAATTCAAATGATAAAAAATTTGATGAAAAGAATACAAAAAAACTTGCTGAAAGAAGAGTTAAGCTAGGTTTAATTATTAATTCCATAGCTGAGAAAAATAATATAGTGGTTGAAGAGTCAGATCTGACAAAGGCGGTTGCCAATGAAGCAAGCAGATATCCTGGACAAGAAAAACAAGTAGTTGAATTTTATAAACAGAATCCAAACTTGATGCAAAATCTAAGAGGTGTAGCAATGGAGGAAAAGGTTATGCTTTATGTTGTAAATAGCTGTAAAAAGAAAGATAAAGAATGTACAATAGAAGAGTTATTTAAATCTGATTTTCTTAAAGAAGAAAATGAACAAATTAAACAAAATAAAGGAGATAAATAGTTATGAGTTCTCTTATACCAATGGTGGTGGAACAAACAAATCGCGGAGAAAGATCTTATGATATTTTCTCAAGATTATTAAAAGAAAGAATAATTTTTCTAACTGGCGAAGTAAACGATGCTGTCTCAAGTGTCATCTGTGCTCAATTTTTATTTTTAGAGTCAGAGGATCCTAAAAAAGATATTTTTTTATATGTTAATTCCCCAGGAGGGGTTGTTTCATCTGGCTTGGCAATTTATGATACAATGCAATATATTAAACCAGAGGTTTCAACAGTTTGTATTGGACAGGCTGCTAGTATGGGTTCATTACTTTTAGCGGCGGGAAGTAAAGGCAAAAGGTATTGTCTTCCTCACTCAAGAGTTATGACACATCAACCTTCCGGTGGAGTTCAAGGACAGGCTTCAGATATAGAGATACATGCTAAGGAGATCATAAATCTAAAAAAAAGTTTGAACAAGATTTATGAAAGGCATACCGGCCAATCACTTGAGACAATAGAAAAAATGATGGATAGAGATTACTTCATGAATGCTGAGGAGGCAAAAAAATCTGGTATAGTCGATAAAGTTGTCTCTGAGAGACCAAATATAAAGAATTAAAAAAAAATTTATTTTTGGAATAAAGGTTGCAGTGATTAAAATATTCTGAAATTATAAGGCAGGTAATGGTAGATTCAAAAAATAATAAAAATACTCTTTTCTGTAGCTTTTGCGGAAAAAGTCAGCACGAAGTAAGAAAACTCATTGCTGGCCCGACAGTGTTTATCTGTGATGAATGTGTCGAGCTGTGTATGGATATAATTAAAGAAGAAAATAAAGTTATTTCATCTCCAAGATCTGATAGTGTTGAAACACCTAAAGAGCTATACAATTTATTGAATGATTATGTTGTTGGGCAAGAGGATGCAAAAAGAATTTTATCAGTCGCAGTTCATAATCACTACAAAAGAATTAATAACTCATCTCCAAGTCTTGATGTTGAGCTATCAAAATCAAACATACTCTTAGTTGGGCCAACTGGATCGGGAAAAACATTAATAGCTGAAACTTTAGCTAAAATTATTGATGTTCCGTTTACAATGGCAGATGCAACAACACTTACTGAAGCTGGATATGTAGGTGAGGATGTAGAAAATATAATTCTTAAACTATTACAAGCAGCAGATTATAATGTCGAGCGTGCTGAAAGAGGGATAGTTTATATCGATGAAGTCGATAAAATTAGCAGGAAATCAGATAATCCATCGATAACTAGAGATGTTTCAGGTGAGGGGGTTCAACAAGCTTTACTTAAAATAATGGAAGGGACTGTGGCTTCTGTTCCACCGCAAGGTGGGAGGAAACACCCTCAACAAGATTTTTTACAGGTTGATACAACTAATATACTTTTCATATGTGGTGGTGCTTTTGCTGGAATAGACAAGATAATTTCACGTAGAGGTGATAAGTCAAGCATTGGATTCGAAGCAGAAGTTAAAGATAAAAAAGAAAAAAATATTGGTTCAATCCTAAAAAAACTTGAAACTGAAGATTTATTAAAGTTTGGTTTAATTCCAGAATTTGTGGGTAGATTACCCGTTATTGCAACACTTGACGATCTCGATGAATCAAGCTTAGTTGAGATATTAACAAAACCAAAAAATGCACTTATTAAACAATACAAAAAACTTTTCGATTTTGATAATGTAAAACTTGATTTTACAGAAGATGCTTTATCTCTTATTGCAAATAAAGCTATTGAAAGAGATACTGGAGCAAGAGGTTTGAGATCAATTCTTGAAAATATTTTATTAGATACCATGTTTAATTTACCAGGTATGGAAGGTGTAAATGAGGTTGTTGTCAATGCAGAAGTTGTTGAAAAAGCATCAAAACCACTCTTCATTTATGATAAGCCTAGTAAAATTATTAATAAAAAGGCCTAATGGTAAATTTTAAAGATTCATTTTGTGTTTTACCCCTGAGGGATATAGTGGTTTTCCCAAACATGATAGTTCCATTATTCGTCGGTAGATCCAAGTCAATTAAAGCTTTGGATTTTGCAGAGAAAAACGAGAAAGAAATTTTTTTAGTTGCTCAAAAAGATGCAAATACCGATGAGCCTAACACTCAAGATATTTATAAATTTGGAACTGTAGCTTCAATTCTTCAATTATTAAGACTACCTGATGGAACAGTAAAAGTCCTTGTTGAAGGGTTTGAAAGAGCAAAAATATCACATTTTAGTGAAAATAAAGATTTTTTTGAAGCCTATATTGACCATGTACCTAATAAAAATTTATTTGATAAAGAAATAGACGCTTTATCGAGAACAGCAATGAGTCAATTCGAAAATTATGTTAAATTGAATAGAAAAGTTCCACCTGAATTACTTGTAAGTCTAAACCAAATTAATGATCACAGTAAACTTGCTGATACTATGTCAGCACACTTAAATATAAACTATCGGATAAGCAAACTCTTTTAGAGACATCATCCGTTAAGGATAGATTAAATAAAATAATAGAATTGATAGATCAAGAAATTGGAGTGCTTCAAGTTGAAATAAAGATAAGAAATCGTGTTAAAAAACAAATGGATAAAACTCAAAAGGAATATTATTTAAATGAACAAATTAAGGCTATTCAAAGAGAATTAGGTGATACAACTGATGCAAAAGATGAAATAATCGAACTGGAAGAAAAAGCAAAAAAAATTAATTTTTCCGAAGAAGCAAGATTAAAAGTTAAAAGTGAAATTAAAAAGCTAAGAAGTATGGGACCAATGTCAGCTGAGGCAACTGTTGTAAGAAACTATTTGGATTGGTTGTTTTCAATCCCGTGGAATAATAAACTCGAAAGTGAAATAGATATAAATAAAGCACAAAAGATACTTGATAAAGATCATCATGGCTTGGAAAAGGTAAAAGAGAGAATAATTGAGTTTTTAGCTGTTCAATCAAGAGTTAGTAAGCCCAAAGGACCGATACTCTGCTTAGTTGGACCACCTGGAGTTGGAAAACATCCTTAGGAAAATCCATTGCAAAATCACTAGGTAGACCCTTTGTAAAGTTTTCTCTTTGAGGTATCAGAGATGAATCTGAAATTAGGGGGCATAGAAGAACTTATATAGGTTCGATGCCTGGTAGAATAATTCAAAATTTAAAGAAATGTGAATATTCAAACCCTTTATTTCTACTTGATGAAGTTGATAAAGTTGGTGCAGACTGGAGAGGCGATCCAGCGTCTGCGTTACTTGAAGTTCTAGACCCTGAACAAAATTCAAATTTTAATGATCATTATTTAGAGGTTGATTATGATTTATCTAATATAATGTTTATTACTACTGCTAATACCTTTAATATTCCTCAACCACTTCTTGATAGAATGGAAGTAATTAGGATATCAGGTTATACTGAAAGTGAAAACTTAAAATAGCAAGCAAGTATATCTTACCAAAACAAATCAAAGAAACAGGTTTAAAGAATAACGAAGTGAAAATAGCAGAGTCAGCACTTGAAAGTATTGTAAAGTATTATACAAGAGAGTCAGGTGTAAGAAACTTGGAAAGAGAAATATCAAAGCTCCTAAGAAAAGTACTTAAAAATATTATTATTAAAAAAAGAAGATCCTTGTCTATATCAAAAAGGAATATTGAAAATTATTTAGGAGTCAAAAATTTAAATACGGAGAAATAGAAAGTAAATCTTTAGCTGGTGTATGTACTGGGCTAGCCTGGACTGAAGTTGGAGGCGAACTCTTACAGATCGAGTCCGTAATCATGCCAGGAAAAGGAAAAGCTCTATATACAGGAAAACTTGGTGAAGTAATGAAAGAATCAGTCCAAGCAGCTCAAAGTTTTGTAAGCTCAAATGCAGTTAAGTTCGGTATTTCACCTCATGTTTTTGATAAATACGATATTCATGTTCATGTTCCTGAAGGGGCTACCCTAAAGATGGACCATCAGCAGGAATAGCTATGTTTACTTCAATTGTCTCAGCCTTTACTGGAGTTCCTATAAAAAATAATATTGCTATGACAGGAGAAATTACACTTAGAGGAAGAGTATTGCCTATTGGTGGATTAAAGGAAAAACTACTTGCTGCTGTTAGAGGAGGCATTAAAGAAGTAATTATTCCTAAAGAAAATAAAAGGATCTTGTTGAAATCAATGAAAAAGAAATTTTAGGTAAAATAGAAATACATTTTATTGATAACGCCAATGAAATACTTAAAAAAGCTTTTACATCAAAGATTATTCCTTATAAACCAAGTAAAAAAGAGAAAGTTGACATTACTGAAAAACCAATAAACCCAAGGGAAAATACATTAAGACATTAATAAAAATGTGTTTGACTACTTTAAATGTTTATATAGTATATTTAAATATCGTAGTTTAATATTTTATAAGGGGGCAAAATGAATAAGAATGATTTAGTTAGTAAAGTGTCTGACGAAACAGGTCTTAGCAAATCAGATTGTGCTAAAGCAGTTGATTCAGTTATAGAAACTATTACGTCTGAATTAAAAGGTGGTGGTGATGTAAGACTAGTGGGCTTTGGAACTTTTCTTGTTACCAAGAGGAAAGCTACAACTGGAAGAAACCCGCAGACTGGTGCAGAAATCAAAATTCCAGCTGCCAACGTTCCAAAATTTAGAGCAGGTAAAAGCTTGAAAGAATCACTAAATTAATTGTATATAATGATCACATCTTTAATTAGATGTGATCCTCTAACTTTTCAATTGTTTTAAGAAACTAAGCATACTCTTTTCTGTCAATCTTCCAGTATTTACATTCCTTGGACTAGGATGATAGCAAGAAGCTATATAAAAGTTTGTGCTAACTTTGTTTATTTGACCATGTGTAAATTTAAATCCAAAACTTTTTAGATCTAGGGATTTAACGCAGGTATCAAATGCAATTTTTCCCAAACATACAACAACTTTGATACTTTTGAGTTCATCTATTTCTTTACTGAAAAAATTAAAACAATTTTTGAGCTCTATTGATGTTGGTTTATCTTGAGGTGGAACACATTTTAAAGCAGTAGTTAAATATGCATCTATTAACTTTAAGCCATCACTTATATTTTCAGAATTTGGTTGATTACTATATCCAATTTTGAAGAGACATTTAAATAAAAAATCTGCAGATTTATCTCCTGTAAAAACTCTTCCAGTTCTATTTCCACCATGAGCTGCAGGTGCTAGACCAACGAACATTATTTTTGCTTCAGGGTCTCCAAACCCAGTAATTGGCCTTCCCCAATAATTATCACTTTTAAAGCGTTTAGTTTTCTCAGCTGCAATTTTTTTTCTGAAATCCACTAATCTTTTACATTTTGTACAGTTAACAATAGTTTTGTTTAAAATTTCTAATTTATTAGTCATGATAGTTTAGTTTATAATGTAACAAGAATTAAAATAAATCTTTTAAATAAAATAAAAATATCCTATAAAATTAAATACCAATTATTGGGCGGTTAGCTCAGCTGGGAGAGCGCCACGTTTACACCGTGGATGTCGGGAGTTCGATCCTCTCACCGCCCACCACCAATAAGGGGGTGTAGTTCAGTTGGTTAGAACGCCTGCCTGTCACGCAGGAGGCCGCGGGTTCGAGTCCCGTCACTCCCGCCACCGAATATTATGAATTTTAAAATGTATTTATCATTTTAATTTTGTATGTATATTTAATAGTATGTATAAATTTATATTTTTTCTCTTAATAACTTTTAGTTCTATTTCTTTTTCTCAGAACTTTGATGAATCAGAAATTGAAGATTCAGATTTTCAGTCACCAGGTCAAAATATTGAGGAAGATGAGGAGGAATGCAAACTTTCTCCAGATTCTGATTTAATAAAACTTTTAAATCTAAAACTTAGAAAATTTAACCCTTTGGCAAAAGAGTTAGAGGATCAACCTCCACTTAGTGATGAGGAAATAAAACAGAAATCTGTTAGATTTTATGCAAATCAACTAGAAGAAGCCAATCCAGTTTATATGGATATTGATAAATTTGTAACTTTAGGTGGTGCAACTCTGTCATCACTTATAAACCGTTCATCTAAAGTTTTCTTGAAACACCCAGAGAAATGTGAGTTTTTCTCGTTATATGGTGACCAAATTATAGGTTATTATGAAATCCCATATAATAGAATACTTAGATTATATGCTAGTGCAGTAAATAAGGAAAATAATATTGCGCAAGACTTTATCAGATCACAAGTTGTTCCAGCCCCAATGAATTTAGATGCTGCGATTAGTTTACTTTATGACGATTATGGTTATCAGCAAAATATTATTGAATCTCTTCTTCCAAATGAAGTTAGATCACTTTTTTTTGGAGAAAATTCACAGGTGAGTATTGCAGATGTTGCAGAATCAAAATTATTAGCTTTTTCTGTTTTAGGCGGTAAAGTTTCACAAGCATTAGGTAACGAAATATTTATTATTGTTCCTTATTCTAAAAAAGGATTATTAGGAAGTAATGAAACTATTATAATAACAAGTTCAGCAAGAATATACGAAGTTCCACTTTTAAATGTCCCACTAGCCTTAAATGTACTTAGATCTCTAGGGTTCAATGCTAAAGTAATTATTGTGGATCATGTTTATATAGATGAACTTTCCTATTGTAAAGTTGGTGAGGGCGGATTATGGTATCATTTTAAAGGTAATAAAAAGAAAGTTGGATGCGACTTTTTGTCAAATACCGTTAGGTCTGTGAAAACAGATTTACTTCAAAAAAGCGAGAGTTATTCGCTTTTCAAAGAGAGTATTGAAAGAGTTAGAGAAATTGTTAATAAATAAATGAAAAATTACTATTTGATACTATATAATAATTGAAATGATCGAATATTTACCAATTATAATCTTTCTGTTTATGGCTATTGCTATTTCGTTGGGAGCTATTTTGTTTTTCATTAGTACTTGGAAAAAAAACCTTTATAAAGAAAAAGTTTCTACATATGAATGTGGTTTTGAACCTTTTCAAGATTCAAGGTCAAAGTTTGAAGTCAAATTCTATTTAGTTGCAATTCTATTTATTATATTCGACTTAGAAATAATTTTTCTTTTTCCTTGGGCTGTAGCCTTCGATCAAGTCGGTCTTTTTGGATTTTTATCAATGATGTTTTTTTTACTCGTTTTAACAATAGGTTTTGCATATGAGTGGATGAAAGGAGCTTTAGATTGGAGCTAAAAAAAGTAACGGCTAAAAACTTTGATGATTTAAACAAACAGATTAGTTCAAACGGCTTTTTAATTACTAAATTTAATGATCTTCTTAACTGGGCAAGATCAGGTTCATTATGGCCTATGAGTTTCGGCCTTGCTTGTTGTGCGGTTGAAATGATGCAGTCAGCAGCAAGTAGATATGATTTTGATAGATTTGGAATAGTTTTTCGTCCAAGTCCTAGACAATCCGATGTAATGATTGTTGCAGGTACATTAACAAATAAAATGGCACCTGCCTTGAGAAAAGTTTATGATCAAATGCCAGAACCTCGTTGGGTAATATCGATGGGGAGTTGTGCTAATGGAGGTGGGTATTATCACTATTCTTATTCAGTTGTAAGAGGATGCGATAAAATTGTTCCAGTAGATATATATGTTCCAGGTTGCCCTCCAACAGCTGAGGCTCTCCTTTATGGAATGCTTCAACTTCAAAAAAAAATTATGAGAGATAATAAAATTTACAGGACATGATAACTTTAAATAAACAATATGTTGCAGAGATATCTGAACTCATCAAAAATCTATTGACCTTTTGTAAATACAAAGTGCAAGTTCGTAATAATGAAATTTCTTTACTGTGTTCAAAAAATGATTTAAAGAAGATCGTTCTTTTTTTAAAGGATAACCCCTCATTTAATCTTGACACGCTAATAGACATAACTGCAATTGATTTTCCTAGTGAATCAAAAGAGATTTGCTGTTATCTATAATTTATTGAGTGTTACAAAAAATTTTAGATTAAAAATAAAGATTAAGATATCTGAAAATGAATCTGTTCAATCTATTTGTGATGTTTTTCTGCTGTGCTAATTGGTATGAAAGGGAGATATGGGATTTGTTTGGTGTAAGATTTAGTGAACATCCAGACTTGAGAAGAATTTTGACCGATTATGATTTTGAAGGTCATCCTTTAAGAAAAGATTTTCCATTAACAGGTTTCACTCAAGTAAGGTATGATGAAGAATTAAATAAAGTCATAAAAGAGCCTGTTAAGCTTGATCAAGCTTATAGAAATTTTGATAACTTAAGTCCATGGGAAGGTATGAGTGAGTATTTACCAGGTGACGAGAAGGCTAAAGCCAAAAATGAATAAAAAAGAAAATTATATTATGAATTTTGGTCCTCAACATCCTGCTGCTCATGGGGTTTTAAGATTAATTTTAGAATTAGATGGGGAGGTCGTAGAAAGAGCAGATCCTCACATAGGTTTGTTGCATCGAGGAACGGAAAAGTTAATTGAGAATAAAACTTATATTCAGGCACTCCCATATTTTGATAGACTTGATTATGTTTCACCTATGTGCCAAGAACATGCCTTTGCTTTAGCTATAGAAAAGCTATTAAGTATTAAGGTTCCAAAGAGAGGTCAATATATAAGAGTTATATTTTCCGAAATAACAAGAATACTTAACCATATTTTGAATATCACAACTTTTGCATTAGACGTAGGTGCTATGACACCTTTTCTTTGGTTATTTGAGGATAGAGAAGTATTAATGGAATTTTATGAAAGAGTGTCAGGATCTAGATTACATTCTGCTTATTTTAGACCTGGCGGGGTCCATAGAGACCTTCCTGATGGTATAGAAGAAGATATAAAAAACTTTTGTGATAAATTTCCTAAGCATATAGATGATTTAGAAAACTCTTAGAATCTAATAGAATTTTCAGGCAAAGAACTGTAGATATCGGGAAAATTACAGTGTCAGAAGGACTTAATTGGGGATTTACCGGTCCTTGTATTAGAGCAAGTGGTCTTAATTGGGATCTAAGGAAAAATCAACCCTATGATTGTTATGAGGATATTGATTTTAAAGTTCCAGTAGGTACAAACGGAGATTGTTATGAGAGGTTTTTAGTTAGAATTGAGGAAATGAGGCAATCATTAATTATCATTAAACAATGTTTAGAAAATATTCCTTCAGGTAAATGTATTTCGTCTGATCCAAGAATAGTACCGCCTAAACGGGATAGTATGAAATCGTCTATGGAATCTTTGATTAATCATTTCAAACTTTTTACGGAAGGTTTTCATGTTCCAAAAGGTGAAACATATACTTCCGTGGAAGCTCCAAAAGGTGAATTTGGTGTTTACCTAGTTTCAGATGGCACTAATAAACCATACAGGTGTAAGATAAGAGCCCCAGGATTCCCATTTTTACAGGCTACTGAATTCTTATCAAAAGGTCATATGTTATCAGATTTGGTTGCAATAATAGGTAGTTTAGATATTGTCTTTGGTGAAATTGACAGATGAGTGAAAATAGTTTTAGAAAAATTGCTGATGAATCTATACAGCCTCAAGAGTTTAAGTTCTCAAAGCTAAACTTAGACAAAGCCGTAAATATAAAAAAAAATTATCCATCTAATTATCCTGAAAGTTCTATTATGCCTTTATTGATGCTAGCTCAAGCTCAAAACAATGGGTGGGTTCCAAAAAAGGCTATTGAATATATTGCAAACTTCCTTAAAGTTCCAGAAATAAAGGTTCTTGAAATTGCTACATTTTATACTATGTACAATTTATCACCTATCGGAAACTATCATATTGAAGTTTGCACTACTACACCATGCATGTTGAGGGGATCCGATGAAATAGTAAAGGCGTGTAAAAAAAAAATAGGAATAAATATTGGAGAGGTATCTGAAGACAAAAAATTTTCTTTGAATAGAGTAGAGTGCTTGGGTGCGTGCGTAAATGCCCCGGTCGTTAAAATTAATGAAAATTACTTTGAGGACCTTGATCTGCATTTGTTCGATAAATTAATAGAAAAATTTGGCTAAAGGAAAGGAATTAAAGGTTGGACCGCAAATTAAAAAAGAAAAGGTTCAGAACCAATGAAAGGTTAATAAATGATAAAAAAACAAACATCATATTTTTCAAATTTGTATGGATTTGAGGATCCATACATAACTTCTGCAATTAAAAGAGGTGATTGGGTAAATACAAAAAAATTTTGAAGAATGGTAAGCAAAAGATCATTAATATAATTAAAGAGTCAGGACTTCGTGGAAGAGGTGGAGCTGGTTTTGCTACAGGTATGAAATGGGATTTTATGCCTAAAGAGGTGAAAAAACAACATTATTTAGTTATTAATGCTGATGAGGGTGAACCTGGAACATGTAAAGATAGAGATATAATTAGAAATGAACCGCATAAACTTATAGAGGGTTGTTTGTTATCTTCATATGCAATTGGGGCAACTAAATGTTATATTTATATAAGAGGTGAATTTTATAATGAATCCTTAATTCTCCAAAAAGCAATTAATGAAGCTTATAAAAAAAAATTCTTAGGAAAAAATATATTCGGATTAAATATTGATTTTGACCTATACTTGCATCTTGGTTCAGGTGCATATGTTTGTGGAGAAGAAACAGCATTAATTGAAAGCCTTGAAGGAAAAAAAGGCCAACCTCGACTGAAGCCCCCTTTTCCAGCTAATGTTGGGCTTTTTGGAAAGCCAACCACCGTAAATAATGTCGAGACTATAGCTGTAGTTCCCACGATACTAAGAAAAGGTTCTGAATGGTTCTCAGGTATTGGAAATAAAAATAACTCTGGGTCAAAGATTTTTTGTATATCGGGTCATGTAAATAAACCCTGTAATGTCGAGGAGGAATTAGGAGTTCCTTTAAAATATTTAATACAAAAAGTATGCTGGTGATGTTATTGGTGGGTGGAGTAACCTTTAGCTGTTATTCCAGGAGGTTCATCAGTGCCGTTGCTGCCAAAGAAGTAAATGTGAAGATGTATTAATGGATTTTGATTCACTTAAAAACGCAGGTTCTGCTTTGGGCACTGGAGGTATAATTGTAATAAATAAACAAACAGATATACTATCATCTATTGCAAGATTGTCAGAATTTTATCATCATGAATCATGCGGTCAATGTACACCTTGTAGGGAAGGGACAGGTTGGATAATGAGAATGATGAGAAAATTAGTTGATAATAAGTGTACTATTGAAGAAGTAGATTTACTTCAAGAGGTAACAAAACAGATTGAAGGACACACAATTTGTGCATTGGGTGATGCTGCTGCCTGGCCAATTCAAGGTTTACTTAAAAATTTTAAAAATGAAATTATTAATAGAATCTCTAATAAAAAAAGAACGTAGCCTAAACTATGGTTAAATTAACAATTAATAATAAAAACTTAGATGTTGAGAATGATATAACTGTTTTACAGGCATGTGAGATTGCTGGAATAGAAATACCAAGATTTTGTTATCATGAGAGATTATCAATCGCTGGGAATTGTAGAATGTGTTTGGTTGAAATGGAAAACTCTTCAAAACCTGTTGCCTCTTGTGCTATGCCAGTAGCTGATGGAATGAATATAAAAACAAATTCAGAATTAGTGAAAAAAGCCAGAAATGGCGTTATGGAGTTTCTTTTAATTAATCATCCTTTAGATTGTCCTATCTGTGATCAGGGGGGAGAATGTGACCTTCAAGATCAGGCCATGGCATATGGCAAGGGATTCAGCAGGTTTAATGAAGGAAAAAGGGCAGTATCAAATAAAAATTTAGGACCTTTGATAAAAACACACATGACTAGATGTATTCATTGTACAAGATGTGTAAGATTTAATGAAGAAATTGCCGGAAATTATCAGCTTGGAGCTGTAGGAAGGGGTGAAAATACAGAAATCACAAGTTTCTTAGAAAAAAATATTGATTCAGAACTATCTGGCAATGTTATTGATTTATGTCCAGTTGGAGCGTTAACATCAAAACCATATGCATTTATTGCAAGACCCTGGGAACTTAAAAAAACAGATAGTATTGATGTATTTGACGCCTTAGGAAGCAATATAAGGGTTGATTCTAAGGGTGATAAAGTTCTAAGAGTTCTTCCAAGAATAAACGAAGATTTAAACCAAGAATGGATCTCCGATAAAACAAGATTTGCCTATGATGGTCTAAACCACCAAAGGCTAGATAGGTTTTATTTTCGATCTAATGCTTCTAAATTAAATGAAATATCTGAAGAAAGAGCCTTTGAAATTTTAAAAAATAAATTATTAAAAACCAAAGATAGTAAGTTTTTTTCCCTAGTTGGAAATACACTTGACTGTGAGTCCGTTTTTTCATTTAAATTATTTTTAGATAAACTTAATTTCAAAAATTATGACTGCAGACAAGATCAATCATTTTTTATTCCAAGTAAAAGATTTTCGTATTTGTTTAATAGCAAAATATCAGGAATTGATGAATCAGACTTATGCATTCTAATAGGTACAGATTTAAGAAAAGAAGCTCCTTTAATTAATGCTAGGTTAAGACAAAGGATCAAACACAGTGACAATAAATTCCAAGTATTTAATTTTGGAGAAAAAAATTCTAATCTTGATTCATTTAATATTGGTAACGATTTTTATTCACTAAACAATTTAAAAGATTTAAAATATAAAAATCTACTTAAAAAAATCAAAAAAACCAATCTTTATAATAGGCCAAGGTCCCTTGATTAGTGAAGAAGCAGAAAATTTATTCTACTTTTTATTGGATATTTACAATAAATCTAACTGTATTTCTGGTTGGTCGGGTTTTAATGTTTTACAAAATTATTCTGGGAGAGTTGGTGCCTTGGATCTTAAGTTTTATAATAAGAATAACGTAAATAATGATTTTGTGAATAATATATATAAAGGTAAATATGATGTTTTGTATTTATTATCTGCTGATGAGCTTGATTTTGAGAAGATTCCTTTAAAAACTTTCGTGATTTATCATGGCCATCATGGTGATAGAGCTGTAAAGAGAGCAGATCTCATCATTCCTACTTCTTGCTTTACAGAAAAAGAGGGTATCTATGTAAATATGGAGGGTAGGCCCCAAATAAGTAGACAAGTAAAAATGCCAATTGCTGGAGTTAGTAATTCTTGGCACTTTTTTCAAAAACTTTCAAAATATCTAAATATTGATCAGATTGGTTATGAAAATTTTTCAGAACTAAGGTCAATTATGTTTGAAGAGACACCTCATTTGTCAAAAATAAGCCTGCTCTCCCAAAATATTTTGCCAAAGTTAAAGTCTCCAAAAATAAAATTCTCCAAAAATCTAATAAAACCAAGTATTGATAATTTTTATATGACTGATTCGGTCAGTAGAAATTCGCCAGTTATGTCATCATGTTCAAGTCAAATGCAAAAAAATAATAAGGAAATGTTAATAGATATTTTAATTATAGTATTAAAAATTTTTTTAATTATTTTCCCTTTGCTAATTTCAATTGCTTACTTGACTTTTTTTGAAAGAAAAGTGATCGGATCTATGCAACTACGAAAAGGTCCTAATGTTGTGGGTCCATTTGGTTTACTTCAACCTATTGCTGATGGCTTAAAATTATTATCAAAAGAAACAATTTTTCCTGATGATTCGAATAAATTTTTATTTATCCTATCACCAATTATAACATTTGTATTGGCATTAATTGCTTGGGCTGTAATACCGATTGATTACAAAGTTGTTTTAGCAGATATCAACATCGGCATAATGTATATATTTGCAGTCTCCTCGCTTGGTGTGTATGGGATAATAGTAGCTGGTTGGTCAAGTAATTCAAGATATGCATTTTTAGGAAGTTTACGTTCAGCAGCTCAAATGATCTCTTATGAGGTGTCAATAGGATTAATTATAATTTCAATACTTCTCACTGCTGGCTCCTTAAACCTTTCAAATATTGTTTTATCTCAAGAAAAAGTTTGGTATATAATTCCACACTTTCCGATGTTTGTAATTTTTTTTATATCTACATTAGCTGAAACAAATAGAGCGCCTTTTGATCTTCCAGAGGCTGAATCTGAACTTGTGGCAGGATATAATGTAGAATATTCCTCAATGTCCTTTGGTTTATTTTTTCTAGGTGAGTATGGAAATATGATTTTAATGAGCTCAATGTCAACAATACTGTTTCTTGGAGGGTGGTTGCCTCCTGTTCAAAACGAATTTTTAAATTTAGTACCGGGGTTTATATGGTTTTTAATTAAAGTTGCTTTTTTACTTTTCATTTTTTTATGGGTGAGAGCTACATTACCAAGATATAGGTATGATCAATTAATGTCTTTAGGATGGAAGTTATTTCTCCCATTGTCTTTATTCTGGATTATAGTAACATCATGTGTAATATTCTGGATGAGGGGTTATTTTTAAAATGAAAGCAGTCTTTTTTTATATAAAAGAATTCTTACTTATTGAAGTTATAAAAGGATTAGGACTTACTATGAAGTACTTCTTCAAGCCAAAAGTTACAATAAATTATCCATTTGAAAAAGGAGCTATTAGTTCAAGATTCAGAGGTGAGCATGCTTTAAGACGATATGAATCAGGAGAAGAGAGATGTATAGCATGCAAACTTTGTGAAGCTGTATGCCCTGCACAGGCAATAACTATAGAGGCTGAGCCCAGAATTGATGGTTCAAGAAGAACAACAAAATATGATATTGATATGACTAAATGTATTTATTGTGGTTTTTGTCAAGAATCATGTCCCGTAGATGCAATTGTCGAGGGACCAAACTTTGAGTTTGCTACAGAGACTAGAGAAGAACTAATTTATAGTAAGGAGAAACTTTTAGATAACGGGGATAGATGGGAATTAGAAATATCAAAAAATCTTGAAAAAGAATCTAAATATCTATGAGTATTATTGCTTTTTACATAATTTCCTCAATAACAATTTTTTCTTGCTTGTCAGTGGTATTTTCAAGTAACCCTGTTCATTCAGTTTTGTTTTTGATCTTCACATTTTTTAATGTTTCTATTCTTTTCCTACTTTCTAATGCAGAATTTTTAGCTATGACATTAATAATTGTTTATGTAGGTGCAGTGGCTGTTTTATTTTTATTTGTTGTTATGATGTTAAATATTAATGAGGTGTTAATAAAAGAGGGTTTTTTAAAATATTTTCCTTTTGGGTTCATTTTAATAACGATTTTTTTATTAGAGTTATTTTTTGTGATTAAAGACGTAACATTAAAAAATACTTCAAGTTCTAAAATGAATATTTCTGAATTATTAAATAAGGGAAATACCAATACTGAATCAATAGGAATGTTTTTGTATACTGACTTTTTTATAGTCTTTCAAATTTCCGGTTTTTTATTACTTGTGGCTATGATTGGAGCTATTGTTTTAGCTAAAAATGAAAATTTAAACATCAAATCACAAAAAATTATCTATCAAAAGAGTCTTGATAAAAAAAGAGTAATCAAATTAAAATAATAAAATGGAATTTCTTTAATTACTTAGTACTCTCCTCAATTGTTTTTTCGATTGGATTTTTGGGTATATTTGTTAATAGAAAAAATATTATTTCTATTTTGATGTCTATTGAACTAATGCTGTTAGCAGCAAATATTAATTTTGTTGGTTTTTCAAATGTTCTTGACGACTTGTATGGTCAGATTTTTGCTTTATTTGTACTTGTAGTTGCAGCAGCAGAGGCTGCAATTGGATTAGCGATTTTAATAATTTTCTTTAATAAATCTGGTACTATTAGTGTCGATTTTATAAATAAATTGAAAGGTTAAATTTTGTTTTTATTATCTATATTTTTACCTTTATTAAGCTTTTATTCTGTATTACTGTAAATAGGAGATTAAAAGATGAATATATTTGTATTTCTTCATCTATTATTCTTATTTTTTTCATCAATTTGTGCATTTTTATCTTTTCTGAATTTAGAAACAAATCAAGATCAAGCTATAGTTCTTTCAAGTTGGATAAACTCAGGAAGTTTTAGTGTTGATTGGTCTGTTCAATATAATTTACTCTCGTCAAGCATGGTTCTAATGGTAAATTTTGTCTCTACGCTGATCCATATTTATTCTATTGGGTATATGGTTAAGGATGATAGAAAAGTAATTTTTATGGGCTATTTAGGTCTATTTACTTTTTTATGCTTTTTTAGTTTCATCATCGAACCTCCTACAAATTTTTATTGGGTGGGAAGGCGTTGGTTTAACATCCTATTTACTAATAGGTTTTTGGTATAAAAAGAATCAAGCTAATGTTGCAGCAATAAAGGCATTTGTTGTAAATAGAGTAGGTGATTTCGGACTTATTTTGGCTCTTTTTGCAACATTTATCGTATTTGGAACCTTGAATATAAATGAAATCTTACTTCTATTAGACTCTCAAAATACAACTAGAGTTGAATTCTTAGGGTTTCAATTTCACTCAATAACACTGATTGTAGTTTTAATCTTTATTGGTTGTATGGGAAAATCAGCACAGTTCGGTTTACATGTATGGTTACCCGATGCTATGGAGGGACCAACACCTGTTTCAGCCTTGATACATGCTGCAACTATGGTCACTGCTGGTGTCTTTTTACTTATAATTCTGTCACCACTTATTGAAGAGTCTAGTCAAATTTCAAGATCCATTATACTTATTATTGGAACAATAACTTGTATTTTTGCTTCCAGTGTAGCTATCTTTCAAAATGATATTAAGAGAATTATTGCTTATTCTACTTGTAGTCAACTTGGTTATATGTTTATGGCAATTGGTGTTTCAGCTTATTCTGTTGCATATTTCCATTTATTGTCACATGCATTTTTTAAGGCTTTACTATTTCTGGGTGCTGGGTCAGTAATTCATAGTATGTCTGATGAGCAAAATATAAAAAAAATGGGGGGACTTTATAATAAAATTCCTTTGACTTATATAACAATGTTAATTGGGTCTTTTTCTTTAATGGGATTACCTTTTTTAAGTGGTTATTATTCAAAAGATCTAATAATTGAATTTATATACTTAGGTCAATCAAATATAAAAATTTATGCTTATATGATTTCAATAGTTAGTGTTTTATTTACCACGATATATTCAGTTAGACTCTTAATTTATGTATTTCACAGAGAAAATAGATCTGATGAGAAAGTTTTTGCTCACATTCATGAATCTCCTCTCATAATGATACTCCCACTTACAATTTTATCTATTTTTGCAATATTCTTCGGGATGTTAATGAATAGCTATTTTGCTGGAGATAGTTTGTTCAAAGTATGGGGTGAATTTATGTTTATCAATAATGATATCAACGATGAGTATACAATTGGTAATGTTCCTAATTTAGTAAAAAAGTCACCATTATTTGCAATAATTTTAGGTATTTTTATTTGTTTTTTAATATATTTTATATTTTAAAGATTATAGTCAAGCATTGAAAAAAGGTTAATGATTTTAGTTAATTTTTTGAAAACAAGTTGTATATAGATGAAATTTACAACTTTATTTTTGTTAAAACATCATTTTATCTTGGTAAAGGTTTTTGGAAATCAATAGATACAGACTTAATTGATAATCTCGGTCCTAACGGTATCTCAAGATTAGTTGGTTCATTTGGAAAAGTGGTTTCTAGATTTCAATCTGGATATTTATATCATTATGTCCTATCAGTTGTTGTTGGACTTACTCTGTTTTTAAGTATATATATTTATATTTTGTGATGTTAAATCTCCCTATTTTACCTATCCTAATAGTTTTACCTCTTGTAGGATTGGCATTTGTTTTACTTTCACCAGAAGGTGATGATTTTGCAAAAGAGTCCAAAAAATCAGCTTTATGGACTTCCTCAAGTACTTTTTTGTTATCACTATATCTTCCTATAAATTTTGATAAATCAATTCCTCATTTTCAGTTTGTTAATACATTTTCATGGTTTAATAGTGATAATTTAAGGTTTTCTCTTGGTGTTGATGGGTTATCAATGCCTTTTGTAATTCTTTCAACATTTTTAATATTTTTATGCATAATTTTCATTTATCCTCAAAATAAAAAAATATGAAAATATATTTAGCTTCATTTTTACTACTTGAATCCTTTTAATTGGGGCATTTAGTGCAATAGATCTTTTTCCTTTATATTTTTTTTTTGAATCAATTTTTAATTCCAATGTATTTACTTATTGGTTTTTGGGGTGGTGAAAGACGAATATATTCTGCATACAAATTCTTTCTATACACATTTTTAGGTTCAGTTTTAATGTTAGTTGCAATAATATTTCTTTACCAAGAATTTGGAACAATAAGCATTCCTAAACTATTAGATACAACTTTACCATTTTATCTTCAAGTTTGGTTGTGGCTTGCTTTTTTTTCATCATTTGCTGTCAAAATTCCAATGTGGCCTTTTCATACTTGGCTTCCTGATGCGCATGTAGGCCCCAACAGAAGTTCTGTTATTTTAGCTGGAATACTCTTAAAATTAGGAGGTTATGGTTTTATAAGATTTAATTTATCCTTATTACCCGATGCTTCTATTTTTTTACACCATTCATATACTTTCTATCGGTGGTTGCAATTATTTATACATCTTTCATTGCGTTAGTTCAGGAGGATATGAAAAAACTTATTGCATATTCATCGGTTGCCCATATGGGCTTTGTTACGCTTGGAATTTTTTCTGCTAATATTCAAGGTCTTCATGGTGCTGTTATTCAAATGATATCTCACGGATTGATTTCTGCTGCGTTATTCTTTTGTATTGGTTCAATTTATAATCGATTTCATACTAAGGAGATTGCTTATTATGGTGGGCTAAATTCAAAACTTCCAAAATTATCAATTCTTTTTTTTAATATTTACATTAGGCTCAATAGGTTTTCCAGGAACCTCAGGCTTTGTTGGTGAGTTTTTAACTTTACTTGCTGCATATAGTAAAAATACTATAGTTGCGTTTATATCAGCTTTTGGGGTAATACTTGCTGCTTCATACATGTTAATTTTATATAAAAAAGTATTTTTAGGTATTACTAACGAAAATTTAAAAACAAAAGTTAACGATCTTTCAATTTTTGAACTAATAGTATATGTTAAACTTATTTTTTTGATATTATTAATTGGTATTAAACCCGATATAATTCTGGACTATACTACTAGCTCTTTAGATAGAATTACTAAACTTTATCCAATTTCAATATTTTGAGGTCAAATTGTATATACTTCCTGAAATTTTTATTAGTTTATCCACGTTGATCTTACTTCTTTTGGCTTCTTTTAGTAAGAAGATCAATCAAAAATATATGGCATATGTTTCTTTGTTTATTATTTTCTGCGCACAGTTTTTTATTTTAAAAGATATTTTTTACTATGAAGAAATTTTCAACGGTTTCTTTATTGTTGACTCATTTAGTTCTTTTATGAAACTATTAATTTTAATTTGCGCGGGTTTAATAGTTTATTTTTATATTATAGTTAAAAATCCAGTACCCTTAAATAGACCGGAGTTTCCTATACTTGTTTTGTTTGCACTGTAGGAATGATGTTAATGGTTTCTGCAAATAATTTTTGTCTTTATTTATGTCAATTGAGCTTCAAAGTTTAACACTTTATATACTTGTTTCTTTTTCTAGAAATGATTCTTTTTCATCTGAAGCAGGGGTAAAGTATTTTATAATTGGAAGTCTTTCGACTTGTATTTTCTTATTTGGGACAAGTTTAATTTATGGATTAGTTGGATCGGTTTCTTTTGGAAGTATAAGTATATTTATGTCTGAGCAATTAACTATGCCAACATTCCTAATTGTTGGTTTGATTTTTATTTTAGTTTCAATATCATTGAAGATATCTGCAGCCCCATTTCACATGTGGACTCCTGATGTTTATCAAGGAGCACCCACGTTGGTCACAACACTTTTGTCAACAATACCTAAGATTGCTGCTTTTGGTGTACTAATTAGGTTGTTTGTTTATCCTTTTGGTGAAATAACTATTGATTGGGGTAAGATTTTGATAATTCTTATCAATAACTTCAATGTTAGTTGGTTCACTCGGAGCACTTCTTCAATCAGATTTAAAAAGGTTGATGGCCTACAGCACTATTAACCACATTGGATTTATGTTAATGGGTCTTATTCCTGGAACTGAGGATGGAATAACTGCTATTTGTATCTATATCATTTTTTATGTGACAATGAATCTCGGTATATTTTTATTCATCTTAAATATGAATAGAGATCAAATTAATGTAAGTGGTATCAAAGATTTATCCGGTTTATATAAAAGTCAACCCCTAATGGCCACATTTATGGCAATCCTTTTATTTTCTATGGCGGGTATACCACCTAATGGCAGGTTTTATTGGAAAACTTATAATTTTAAACTTAGTAATAGATAATAACCTTTTTTATTTAGCTATTATTGCTGTATTAACTTCAGTAATTGCAGCATTTTATTATATTAGATTAATAAAATGTATATTTTTTGATCAACCACAAGATGAACTAGATATCATCAGTAATAATCAATCAAAATATTTACTGGGATTTTTTGCGATCTTTAATATTCTAGTAATTTTTATTCCACAGTTTTTTTTAGATTTGTGTTCATCAGTTACACTATCTCTATTTGCATTAAATTAAATAATGACGAATTTTTTGACCTATATTTTTATAAAATCAATTAATAATACTAATGATAAATTAAAAGAAATTAGATTGGTAAATCCAAATCGTAATATTTCTCTGTTTTCTGCATATCAAAGTATTGGTAAAGGTAGGTCTGGAAAAGTTTGGTTAAGTGGTAAAGGAGATTTGACGTGTTCGTTTTTGATAAATCAATCAGTCTCATTTAAAGATATTGGAAAAATCAATATAATATTTGTAAATATTTTATTTAATTTTTCAAAAACTTTAAAACAAATATCCTGTAAAATATAAATGGCCAAATGATATTAAAATTAATGATAGAAAAATTTCTGGAATATTAATAGAAACATTTTCTAATTATAAAATAGAAAGTTTTTGTTGGCATTGGAATTAATTTAATATCATCTCCAAAAATAAAATCAAATAAAACCCTGTCCTTGCAAATTTAAATATTAATATTGAGCCTGTAAATGCATTTTTTTTTTTTTATTGCAAAAAGAAGTAAATTACTTTTTCAAAGAATTTAATAATTTAGATTTTTATCTCTTAGTAAAAATTTAAATTTAAATTTTTATGAAAATAAGAAAAATTAAATGTTAACCTTAAAAATAAATTGATAGAGTGGTATTTTCAAAGAAATTAATAGTCATGGTGAACTTATTTTAAAAACTTTAAATAAAATAAAAAAATTTCATTTGGAGAGATCATTTGAATATTTTAACTATTGATGTAGGTAATACTAATATATTTATATGTTCTGTTCAATAAAGAAAAACCAATTCAATTTGTTAAAATTAGAAATACTGACATAACTAAAACTATGCTCCAAAAACATCTTTTAATAAAAAATAAAAATTCATTTACAAATATATTATATCATCAGTTGTACCCTCAATTTCTGAAGTAATTATTGATTTTTAATAGCCTACAAAATTAAATTTTATCTACTTAAAGATTTGATTAAAACCTTAGATATTAAAATTAATATTAAAAATAAAAAAAAATTGGGAAGATAGAATTGTAAATGCATACTATGCAAAAAAAAATATTCAAAAACTCTGATTATAATTGATTTTGGAACAGCTACTACATTTGACGTTATTGATTCAAAGGGTAATTATGATGGAGGAATTATTACTCCAGGTATAGATTTATCTTTAAAAGTTCTTTCAGAAAAAACTGCAAAATTACCTTTAGTAAAATTTGCTAAAACTAAAAATGTTATCCGGTAGAGACACAAAAAAGCGCTATTCAGTCAGGTTTTTTGGGGATATATTTCTATGATTCAAGGACTTGTAAAAAATATATCTAAGAGAAAAGAAAAATTCCTTTAGGATTATTCTAACAGGAGGTAATTGTGATATTTTTAAGAGCTTTATTGAAAATGTTATAGTAAGTGATGATTTATTTAATTCTAAAGGGATTGAATTTTATAATGAATGAGTATTTAAAAAATGAATATTAAAAACGATAATCTATATTTTTTGCCATTGGGTGGTTCTGGAGAGATTGGAATGAACTGCAACCTTTATCATTATAAAGGTAAATGGATCATGATTGATTTAGGTGTTATGTTCAGTAATTCTGATGCTGAGCCATATGACGTGCTCATGCCCGATATTGATTTTATTATAAAGCGAAAGAAAGATCTGTCTGCAATAATTTTGACTCACGCACATGAAGATCATATTGGAGCAGTTCCTTATTTGTATTCAGATTTGCTGATATACCTATTTATACAACTTCTTTTACTGCATCTGTGTTTAAACGTAAATTTGATTCAAATCAAAATAGCAAACTAAATCTTAAAGTTATTTGAGTATAATAAAAGTTTTAATATAGGTTCTTTTCAGTTCAAATTTGTTCTTTAACACATTCAATACCTGAACCAAATGCGATTATTTTAAAAACTGAAAAAGGTAATATATTCCATACTGGTGACTGGAAGATTGACCCTAACCCACTTATTGACAATAGATGAATATGAAAAGAAATATGCAACGATGGTATTACAGCAATGATTTGTGATTCCACAAATGTTTTTAATGAAACCCATCTGGAAGCGAATTTGAAGTAAGAAAGTTTAAAAAATTTTTCTGAAAAAAAGGGAAAGAAAATAATTACATGTTTTGCTTCAAACATAGCAAGATTAGAAACAATTTTAAAAGTATCAGATGAACTAAATAAATGTTGCTTTTTTTTTTAGGAAGATTCTACATAGAATATACGAATCAGCGATTGGAAATAATTATTTAGCAGTTTAATAATATTATAGATGAAAAAGATGCAAAAGCATTAATGATGACGCATCTTGTTATCATTTGTACAGGTAGTCAAGGTGAAAATAGAGCAGGTTTATCGAGAATAGGTAAATGGTAACCATAAGAATTAAACATTGGTCTGAGGACTCTGGCTATCTTTTCTTCTCGAGAAATTCCAGGAAATGAAAAACAAATAAATGAGATCAAAAAGAAATTATGAAGACTGGTTGTGATTTATTAGACGGCCAAGAATTCTATGGTCTGTGTATCTGACATCCCTCAAAAAAAAGAACTTAAAACTATGTATGACTGGGTTTCACCAAAATCTTTATACCTGTACACGGAGAATATAGACATCTTAAAGAACATTTGGCTTTTTCAAAAATATGTGGAATTAAAGATCAAGTTTTAGTTGAAATGATTTAGTTTTGATTGATAATAATAAAAAACAATTATTAATAATAAAATTCCTACTGGTAGAAAGGCTTTAAAGGGTAATAAAATAATATCAGCAGATAGTAAATATTTCCAAAAACAAAAAAATATCAAGCGATGGTCAGCTTTTTTCAACGTAATAATAAGTCTTGATAACGATTTAAAAGCCGAACCAGTTGTATATTGTCCAACATTAGCACTTGATGAAGAAGATTTTAAAATTTCAAAGATTATTTAAAAAAGAAATTATATTAATATCTAAAAATTGTATTGATGATAATATCCTCGGTAATGAAATAAAGATAATTGCAAGAATTTATATAAAAAAAAATTGGTTTAAAAACCTTCTACAATTGTTGAGATTATATGATATAGAATATAATAGATATATGATAACAAAATTTAACCATGTAGCAATAGTAGTTCCAAACTTAGATGAAGCCGCAAAAGTATAAAATATTTTAGGAGCAAAGGTTTCAAATCATTTGACTACCTTGAGCATGGGGTAAGTGGTTTTGTAGAATTAGATAATAAGCAAAGATAGAACTTAGCATCCATATGGTGATAAGTCACCAATTAAATCATTTTTAGAGAAAAATAAATCTGGTGCTATGCATCATATCTGTATAGAAGTAAAAGATATATTTAAGGCGTGCGAAGAAATGAAGAAAAATGGTGTAAGGGTTCTTGGAGATGGCACTCCAAAAAATGGAGCTCACAACAAACCAGTAATTTTTTTACATCCGAAAGATTTTTTTGGTACTCTTATTGAACTTGAGCAGGGGTAACTTTGTTCGGTTTAGAATCTTTTGTAATTTATGTAATTTTTTGGTGGTTAATTCTCTTCATCACCTTACCTTTGGTATTTCAAGAGATAATGAAGTTATTCCTACTTTGAAATGATCCAGGTGCCCGAAGAAAACTTGTTAAAAAAAATTTTAATTACATCATTTGTATCTCTATTTTAACCGTAATATTCTCTATTGTAAAAATGAAATATTCTAATTTTTTTATTTCAACTCAAAAAAGATGTTTCCAAAGATGTAAAAATTAATCTCACACTCATTAATGCTAAATCAGGAATGATTCGACAAGAAACTTCGCAATACAGCTGGCTGCCCATCGGTTTTCGTTTTAAAAAAGTAATCGAAATAATTGAAGAGATTCATAACCATCATAATATAAATCAAATTTCAATGCCAACAATTCAGAGCGCAGATACATGGAAAGAAAAGTAATAGGTATGAAAGTTATGGAAAAGAAATGCTTAAGATTACATAGGCATGATAAAGAGCTTTATATGGACCCACTAATGAAGAAATGATTACTGCTATTGGTAAGTCACTACCTGAAAAGCTATAAAGATCTTCCAATTAAATTTATACCATATTCAGAGTAAACTTAGAGATGAACTGATCCCAAGATTTGGTGTAATGCAGTGCTAGGAATTTTCGATGAAGGATGCTTTATAGCTTTGATCAATCACAGATGAAGGATTGCCAGAGAAACTTATAGACTATTTTAGAATGTACCTCCTGATTTTTAGAGAATTAGGAATACCAATTATACCTGTAGATTGAGGGCCCCTAGCGGTGAGGATCGGAGGGAAGTTTGTCTCATGAGTTTCATTTAATTGTAGATAGCGAGTGAGTCTGAAATCTGCCTTTTCTGAAGAATTGTAGCGATAAGGATCTAGCTAGATCGTCTGAGTGATTCAGAACTTAATCAACATTACTTCTTATACATCTGACTTTGAGGAATTTAAATATAGGAAAAAGATAATTTAACTAAAAAAAGGAGCATTGAGCCTGGTACATATTTTTATTTGGACAGAAATATTCTAAACCTTTGACCAAGTTAGCAATACGTAACTGGAACGAAGCGCACACT
>JAYQTO010000018.1:0-139688 GCA_038147415.1 Alphaproteobacteria bacterium
GCTACGTATTGCTATTTATATCAATTTTTTTGTAGTACGATAATATTGATAGAGTAAGTTTTAGACAATCTGGTTTAAGTTTAATGCATTTTTCATATAATGTTGACGAATTTGATTTCACCTAAGTTATGATAAATTCTAGCTAAATTAACTTAAAGGATAGCAGTAGCACAAGATTAACGTAATTACTTTTTTTAAAATTTTTTATAGCTAGAGTAATTTAACTTTGTTCTTCCAAAATATTTGCCTTATTATTTAACAAATTGATATTATTTGGGTCTAGTTTCAAACCTAGATCTAATATTTTTAAAGAAGAGTCATATTTACTCAATAATTTTTAGGGATTAGAAGATAAATACAAATAAAGTTTTAATTTCATTTTTTTAACTGATTAATAATTAGATAGATGCAAGATTTGTTTATTAAACCAATATTTTTGAAATGTTGAGATAAAGTGAATATTCTTGAATTTTTTTATTTTATAATCAAGATTTGGTTTTCTTTTATATGAAGCCCCTACCATTTCTCTGTAAGAAGTTTTATGGTAGCGGAGGAGGGACTTCAAAACCCTGACAAGCGGATTATGATTCCGCTGCTCTAACCACCTGAGCTACTCCGCCTATGTTTAAGTTTTTATTAGTAGAGTTAATTTAAATTTTATAGTTTGTAAAGTCTCTTTTGTTCTTTATTTTAGGTCAAAATAAGAAATTATGATCAATCTAAGATATTTTTTTTTCACTTGCTGATATCCATCCACCACCAATCATTTTTTTTTGTCTATTATAAAAAACGCATGCCTGACCTGGTGCAACACCATACTCAGGTTTATCAAGCTCAACAATACCAATATTATCTTTTGTATTGGATAAACTTACCATAGGGTGGACTAGAGACATACCAGATCTTATTTTAATTGTGGCCTTGAATGAATTTTTAGGAGAATTCCCAGAGCAAAAATTTAAATCTTTTAAATAAATAAAGTATTTCTTAAGTTTATCTTTGGACCCTACAATAACTTTATTACTTTCTAAGTTTATATCAACTACATAAAAGGGTTTGTGTTCATCTTGACCCTTGATACCTCCAATTCCAATACCTTTTCTTTGTCCAATCGTATAATTTGCCAAACCTTCATGAAATCCCAATTTAATTCCATCAACTGTCTCAATAACACCCTTTTTAAAAGAACTTTTAGAGTTTTTTTTTAAAAAATCTCTATAATTCCCATCAGGGATAAAACATATATCCTGACTATCAGGTTTTTCTGCTACATCTAGATGAAAGAACTTTGCAAAATTTCTGATTTCATTTTTTGTAAAAGTTTCCTAATGGAAATCTTAAAGTTTTTAACTGATTTTGAGTTGTAGCAAATAAAAATAACTCTGGTCTTTAAATTTATCATTTGCTTGATAAAGATTCACACATCCATTTTTTTCTATTCTTTTAACATAATGTCCTGTTGCTAAATATGAACAACCTATTGATTTAGTGAAATCGAGCATATCTTTAAACTTAACCGTCTGATTACATTTTATACACGGAATTGGTGTATGACCTTTGTTATAACTTTCAATGAAATCATCTATAACTGATTGTTGAAATCTTGATTTATAATCAACTATGTAGTGCTTTATACCAAGTTTTTTTGCAACTTCTCTTGCATCACGGATATCTAATCCTGAGCAACATGTTTTTGGAGAGCTTACTTTAGATGCCTCATAAAGTTTCATAGAAACTCCAATTACCTCATATCCAGCATAATTTAATATAGCTGCAGTAACCGATGAATCAACACCACCAGACATAGCCACTACAATTTTTTCACCTTTTTTAGGAAGATTGTTAATCTTTTTAAATTTGGTTAAGTTAATATTCATTTAATCTCTTTCATCAATCCATGCCATTTGTATTGCTTCAAGAATTTTTTCATTTGAATTACTTGGAGAATCATCAAATCCCTCTAAGTTTAATATCCAATTATGTAAATCTGTAAATCTAAGATTTATATTATCCTTTTCTGGATATTTTTCTTCAAGCAAAATTGCTATTTCAGTTGTATCTGTCCATTTGATTGACATTCTTTAAACACTCATGTTTCTTGTTCCGTTTGGAATTTTTACTTTAATTCCATCAAGTGAATCATCAACAATAATTTGACAACCTAGTCTTGAGGTATGAGTGAGACCCCAGGCAAGATCTAGCATATCTTCTTCCTCTTCAGAGGGATCTGGTAGATTATCAAAAAATTCTTTTTCAACAATTATATGACAGGTTGAACATGCAAGTGAGCCTTCACATGCACCTTCAAGATCTATTCCATTGCTATGGGCAACCTCAAGTAAAGAAAGTCCATTTTCAGCTTCCACTATCTTTTCTGAACCATCAGAATCTACAAAAATAATTTTTGTCATATTTGTGTCAAGTCCTTAGTATTTTTCCCAACTAAATTACTAAATTCAGATCCTATTTTTTTTTCTGCAAAAATTTCGGTTTCTTTATTTAGTTTATTATATAATTGTTCAATTTTTTCTTTATTGTTTTTATTTAATTCTATTTTAAGCATATTAATTAAATTACTGATACTTTCTATATTTTTTTTTTCACATAATTTTTCAATATCTTTTTTATAATAATTAATCTCATTAATTATTTTCTTAGCCTTAATTTTCCACTCTATCAACATTCTATAACTTATATCTTCCTCAGCATTTTGTATACTTGACTCTACTATATCTTTTAAATCATTAATATTAATTTCGTTATCTGTTTTTATTACCAGATCCTCTTTAATACCACTTGATTCGTCTATAGCAGTTATAACTAAGATTCCATCTACATCTACTGAAAACCTGACAATTACCCTTGGAATGCCAGCTGGCTTGGGCTCTAAACCAGCTAAAATAAATTCACCCAGATGTGTATTATTTTCAGATGTTTCTCTTTCACCTTGGAGTATTTTAATTTTTATACTTGTCTGGCCATTTTCAGACGTAGTAAAAGTCTGTTCCTTTATTACTGGAATAGGAGTGTTTCTTGATATGACTTTTTCCATTAATCCTCCCATAGTTTCTATACCCAAAGATAAAGGAGTTACATCCAGTAATAAATTCTTTGAACCATTAATCAAATCATTACCATGCAATGATGCACCTTTTGAGACAACTAAATCAGGATTTGTATCGTCATAAATTTTTGTATTAAAATGCTCCTTTAGCATTTCTTTAACAAGTTTACATCTAGTTGATCCACCAACAAGAATTATACCATCAACCTTATCATCAGTCATCTCAAGTTCTTCACATAGATTTTTGAGATATTTATTGTTTTTTCAACTAAACTGTAAATACTTTCATTAAATTCATCCCTTTTAAATATAATTTTTTTGGAGATTGAATTGAATGTCACATCTTCTTCAAAATTATTTTTTAAATCAAAATTTTCTTTTACTTTTTTCACATAACCTATAAATCTTTTCTGTTCTTGAATATTAGTTTTTTTAAGTTCCATATGAAAATTTTTTTTTACTAAATAATTTGCATATAACAAATCAAAATCATCACCACCAAGAATTGGATCACCACTAGTACCAAGTACTTTGAACACTCCTTCTGATAATTTAAGAATAGATATATCAAAAGTACCACCTCCTAGGTCATATACAAAAAAGGTCCCAGTTTTATTTTTTTCAATTCCGTAGGCAAAAGCTGCAGATGTAGGTTCATTTATTAACCTTTTAATGTTAAATCCTGCCATAAACGCTGAACGCATTATTTCCGATCTAGATTTTTCATCATAGTAAGCAGGAACGGTTAAAACACAATCATACACCTTCAATTCAAGGTATGAATCACAAAGTGATTTAAGGTAAATAAAAAAATCTTTTGCTACATCAATAGCACTTATTTTTTTTTCATTTTCATCAAAAAAAATTTTGTCATCTGGATTCATTAGAAAGTTTCTCTTGACGGATCTAATTGAATTTACAACTTCCTTTTCAGTAATATTGTTACCAAATTTTTTAATTCCATTTTTATAATAGACTATTGTTGGTATAAGTTTGTTACTATTTTCATCCTTAATGAAACTAACTTTTTCATTTATTATTACAGAACAAACAGAGTTAGTTGTTCCAAAGTCTATTCCCAAACAAACATTTTTTTCTTTACCATTTTTAGGTTCTTGTATTGTTAATAAATTCACTCAGCTACTCTATTTTGTTAGTTTAAGATTTTACTTAAATAAGATAATCTAATACTATTATTTAACATTTGGTTATAATCACCTTTTTTATATAATTCTTCGGTATCAAGCAAGATTTCATCAATTAATTTTTTTATTCTTTCTTTTATTTTTTTTTTATTATCAATTTCGGCAAACATAAATTCCTCTTGAATTTCCATAATATCTTCAAGCAACTCACTATTTTTATATGTTTCATTATGATTAATAATAGAGACTCCTGATTTCATAAGAATTAAGTTTATTCTGTTAACATTATTTTTTAGTGTATTATAGGCTTCATTTATTTTTGAAGAGTACTTATTGGATATTTCTATCTCTTTCTTTGATAAACTAATAAATTTGTTAGGATGAAAAGTCATTTGAAGTTCTAAGTGTTTTTTTTCTAATAAATCTAGATTTATTAAAACTCTTTTATCCATTGAAAAAATTTCGAACTCGTCAATCTCAACATTTTCTTGAATTTTTTTACAAAATTTACAAAAAAAATCTTTTGGCAATACCTCTGCTTCACAATTCCAGCATTTTTTTCCCATTTATTTAATTAAACATGGAAAGATTCACCGCAACCACATCTGCCTTTTTCATTAGGATTTATAAACTTAAAACCTGACTCTAGCTCACCCTCTTGATAATCCATCTGTGTTCCAATTAAAAATAATGAGGCCTTCGGGTTTACATAAATTTTAATATCCTCAATATTTACAACTTCATCATCTTTTGATGGGTTATCGACATATTCAAGTTTGTAGGTAAGACCTGAGCAACCTTTTGTTTCAATATCTAGCTTGATTCCAAGAGGTTTGTTTTTCCTAGATAAAACTAGTTTCCTTATTTGATGAATTGCATTATCAGTAAGGGTTATCATTTTTTATTTTTTTTCTTATAGTCTTCAATCGCAGCTTTAATTGCATCTTCTGCTAAGACAGAGCAATGAATTTTAACAGGAGGAAGTGCAAGATGTGTGGCTATTTCAGTGTTTTTAATAGAATTAGCCTCGTCAATTTTTTTTCCTTTTACCCATTCAGTAACCAATGAACTTGATGCGATAGCTGACCCACAACCAAATGTTTTAAATTTTGCATCTTCTATTATTCCTGCGTCGTTAACTTTAATTTGAAGCTTCATTACATCACCACATGCAGGGGCTCCAACTAGACCAGTACCCACGTCTTCGGATGCTTTATCGAGAGATCCAACATTTTTGGATTTTCATAGTGATCTAAAAGTTCTTTACTATATGCCATATTTTCTCCTTTATAAAATAATGTTTAATGCGATGCCCATTTTATTTTACTAATATCCACACCTTCTTGGGCCATTTCCCAGAGTGGACTAAGTGATCTTAATCTTTTAACTTCATTAACAATTACCTTCACAGCGTCACGAACATCTTTCTCGGATGTATATCTTCCTATGCCTATCCTCAGACTTGTGTGAGCTAATTCCTCTGAGACACCAAGTGCCTTTAAAACATATGATGGCTCTAAAGAGGCTGACGTACAAGCTGAACCGGAGGATACAGCAAGATTTTTAATTCCCATCATTAGAGATTCTCCCTCAACATAAGCAAAGCTCAGGTTGATATTTCCAGGAACTCTATCCGTTTCGGAGCCATTAATAAAAATATCATCACATTCACCTTGAACACCCTCTAGAAGGATGTTTTTCAACTTTGTTATTCTTTTGGATTCTTCATCAATTTCATCAGCACAAATTTTACATGCCTCACCCAAGCCTACACATAATGCAGGTGAAAGTGTGCCAGATCTCATTCCTCTCTCTTGCCCTCCCCCACTCATCATAGCTGAAATTCTGACTCTAGGTTTACGCCTTACATATAAAGCACCAACACCCTTTGGAGCGTATATTTTGTGACCAGATATACTTAATAGATCGATATTCATTTCATCAACATTTATCTTAATTTTACCTATTGCTTGTGCACAATCGGTATGAAAAAAAACACTATTTTTCCTGCAGATATCACCAATTTCTTTTAGCGGTTGTATTACTCCTATTTCATTGTGCACACCCATAATTGAAACTAAAAGAGTTTTTTCATTTATTTTCGACTCAAGATCCTTTAAATCAATGAGGCCATCTTTGTTGACTTGTAGGTAAGTAACTTCAAAACCTCTTTCAGAGAGAAGTCTACAAGATTCAAGAACGCATTTGTGCTCGGTAACACACGTTATGATATGATTTTTCTTATCTCCATAAAAATCAGCCAAACCCTTAATTGCTAAATTATTCGATTCTGTTGCACCTGAGGTGAATATAATTTCTTTAGGATTTGCACCTATTATATTCGCAACATTTTCCCTTGCAACTTCTACTGCTTGCTCTGCTTCCCATCCAAAGGAGTGGTTTCTAGAGTGAGGGTTGCCATAAATTTCACCAAAATATGCAAGCATTTTATCGATCACTCTCTTATCAACCTGTGTCGTTGCTTGATAATCGAGGTATATGTTATTAATGTTATTCATCTATTCATATTTAGTAATTTAGTTTAAATTATCCATTAAATATTTGTTTTTAAAATCTACCCTGTTATATTTCACATCCTCAATTGATATTGAATGAAGAAAAATTGATATATGATTGGTTAGTTCATGCCACAAGTTATGTGTTAAGCATTTAGAGTTATGACCTTTCGAATAGCAACCGATTCCCTGACCGTTGCATCTATTAATTTTAAAATCTTCATCTATAGCTCTTATAACCTCATAAATAGAAATCGATTCTGGGTCTTTTTCAAACATATATCCTCCAAGAGGACCTCTTATACTTTTAACTATTTTTTTCTTTTTCAAAGATGAAAATATCTGTTCTAAAAAGTTTACAGATATATTTTGTCTATTTGATATATCAGAGAGTTTTACAGGGTTACCATCATTAATATTTAATGACATATCAACTAACGATGTAACTGCAGCTCTTCCTTTTGATGTAAGTTTCATATTATCCTCTTTTAACTTTTCTTTTTCTTTTTACGTTCTGTTTTAATTGAAACCCAAAAGAATTTTTTTGATTTTGTATTGAATTTTGAAGTTCTGATATCTTTTCATTTAGAATATGAATCTCTTTAAATAAAGCATTTATACTTTTCTTGTTAGGATCATCAATTTTTCCCTTTGAGATTCCATATGCCTCAAAATGTTCTACCTCTTTTTTATAATCAGACTGAATCTTTCTTGCTGGAATACCAACAAATGTCATATCTGAGGGTACATCATTAAGAACTACAGCATTCGCACCAATTCTAGAATTCTCACCAATTACAACAGGACCTAATACTTGAGCACCTGAGCCAACAATGACATTGTCTTTAAGTGTTGGATGACGTTTAGTATTTCTTTGAAGACTTGAATCAATCGATGGAGATAAACCACCTAAAGTAGTTTGTTGATACATTGTAACATTATTCCCAATTGTTGATGTTTCACCAATGACAAGACCTGCTCCGTGATCAATAAAAAACTGTGTCCAACAGTAGCTGCTGGATGTATCTCTATGGAAGTCAATAACCTTATAAAATTGCTTAAAAATCTTGCTAAAAGCTTTAATCCCAATCTCCATAAAAGATTTGAAAATCTATGAAAAAGAATTGCGTGGAAGCCTGGGTATGTAAAAAAAATTTCGAAATAATTCCTAGCAGCAGGATCTCTTAATTTTGCCGCTTTCAAATCGGTAAATATAAGTGTGAACAAATTTTTTGACATAATCAAATATATATAATATATATCATAATAAATATTATATCTTACCAAATTAGTCAAGTTTAAATATGCCAGAAATTCTACTTAACGGACCAGTCGGAAGACTCGAAGCTAGATATACCCATAATAACAATTCTAATAGTCCTTCCATTTTAATTCTTCATGCCCATCCTGGTCATGGTGGAAATATGAATAATAACTTATCTTTAATGCTTCATAAATTCTTCTCAGATAATGGTTTCTCAAGTCTCAGGTTTAATTTTAGAGGTGTAGGAAAGTCAGATGGGGAGCACGATGGAAGTGAGGAGAGCTTGCTGATTCAGCGATTGCACTTGATTGGCTTCAAAATCAGAATCCAGAGTCTAAAGAATATTGGGTATGTGGGATTTCATTTGGAGCTTGGGTTGGCATGCAACTTTTAATGAGAAGACCTGAAATACCAAAATTTATTCTTTTAAGTCCACCTGTTGGAAAATATGATTTCAATTTTTTAGCACCCTGCCCTGCATCTGGTATTATTATTTCTGGGGAAAAGACGGGTTAATAGATAAAGATATGGTAAAGGATGTTGCCACTAAATTAAATAAACAAAAGTCAATTTCAGTTAAATATGAATCAGTTAAATCAGCAGACCATTTTTTAGTAATCAGGAGAGAAGAGTTTTAGAAAAATAAAGAAATATATATCAAACTAATTGATATTATTAGGATTAAAAATTTTCCCGCATATATTACTTTTTTACAACCAGTTGTCTCAGGAAAGGCCGAATTTAATCTTTTAATTGTCCTTATAGATATAAAAGCAAATGCTTGTGATTCAATAAAATCGGCATCAAAACCAAACTCATCTGTATTTCGAACCTTTCCAGTTGAAATTAAATCTTTTAGATGATTCATTAAAATAATATTTTTTATTCCACCACCTGAGATAATCCATTCATCAATCCTACAGTCAAGTTTACACTCTAAATTTGATATTATAAATGCAGTATAGAATGTTAAAGACCTTAGATTATCATAAATGCTGACCTTGAGGATATAAAATCATTTAACTTAAAGTAATAATTATCAAAAGAAATAGGATTTTTTTTTAAAAGGTTTTTTTTTCCAATTTTTATTAAGTTTAAATTTACTTCCCCATTTTTGGCTAATTGTCCTTTATTATCAAATTTTTTTTTAAAGAACCTTTTACATAAACTGTCTATCAACACATTTCCTGGGCCAATATCTGAAGAAAAACTTTTTTTTCTTAGTAAAGTGTAGTTTGAAATTCCACCTATATTAATAACTAAAATATTTTTATCATTAGATGAAAAAATTGCATTATGGTAAATTGGTACCAGTGGAGCTCCTTGTCCGCCATTCTTTAAATCATTAACTCTAAAATCTGAGACAACTTTTTTAACAGTTTATTAGAAATATATTGTGCATCTCCAATTTGAATTGACATATCATTTTTTGGAGAATGAATTAAGGTAACACCATGAATACCTACAACATCAATGAAATTCAGATTAATATTATTAGTTTTAATGAACTTTTTTGTATTTATAATTACTAACTCGCTAAACTCTTTTTGAGTAAACAAAAATAATTCCGATCTAATAGTTTTGTCAAAATCAGTATTTAATTTATTTATTAAGATCCTAATATTATCAGTTATTTTTTTCTCTAACTTGAAATATTGATTTTTTAATACCTTTACCTGAGAAACTCCATCTGATTTAATTAAAGAAAAATCAAACCCATCCATTGAAGTACCACTCATTATTCCAATTGAATAATATTCTTTTTTTTTCATAATATATAGTATAACCTCTGCAATATTATGAAAAATAATTTTTTTGACTTTTTAGAATCAAGAGGGTTTATTCATCAATCTACAGATAAAGAATCAATAAAAAAATTGTTTAAGGATGAGGTTTGTACTGGATATATTGGTTTTGACTGTACCTCTGATAGTCTTCATGTTGGATCATTATTACCACTTATGATTCTAAGAAACTTCCAAAAGTTTGGCCATAAGCCAATTATTTTAGTAGGTGGAGGTACAACACTAATAGGTGACCCCTCTGGAAAAGATGAAACAAGAAAAATTCTAACTAAAAAAGAAATTGATAATAATAAAAGGAAACTAAGGATAATTTTTGAGAAATTTGTTAGTTTTGATGAAAATCAAGTCAACTGTGCAGTAATAGTTGATAACTATGATTGGTTGATGCAACTAAAATTAATCCCATTTCTTAGAGAGGTTGGAAGTAAATTTTCTGTTAACAAAATGATAAACCTTGAATCATCTAAAATCAGATTAGAAAGAGAACAACATTTAAGTTTCCTAGAATTTAATTATTCAGTTTTACAGGCTTATGATTTTGTAGAATTATTTAAAAAATTTAGATGTAAAATACAATTTGGTGGATCTGATCAATGGGGAAACATTATTTCTGGAATTGAGTTAGCCAAAAAAATGATCAACACAACTTTATTTGGTGTTACGACACCATTAATAACAACTTCTACAGGCCAAAAGATGGGTAAAACTGCAAATGGAGCAATTTGGCTTTCTAAGGATAAGCTTAAGATTACAGATTTTTGGCAATTTTGGAGAAACACTTCAGATTCTGATGTTTTTCAATTTTTAAATTATTTTACTGATCTTGATTCTAAAGACATAAATGAACTGAAAAATTCTAAGAAAGATATTAATGAATTAAAAATTATTTTGGCTAATGAAGTTACTAAAATTTGTCACAGTGAAAAAGATTCTAAAAATGCAGAAAAAGAAGCCAAAATTTTATTAACTGAGGGTAATGTTGACCTATCTACAATTGAAAATTGTGAAAAAAAAATATCGATTGATGAGAAAACAATAACAAAAAGTTATTATTTAAAGGAAGCTTTAATGAAATTACAGCTTTCAAGTTCAAATGGTGAATCAAAAAGATTAATCTCTCAGGGTGCAGTAAAACTTAATGAAAAGTTATTACAAATAAAGAAGAATTAATAAAGCTGATATGTTTAAATTAGTTTCCCAGGAAAATAATAAAAAGTTTTTAATTATTTATGTGGGAAAAAAAAAATATGGTGTTATTGAGTTAGTCAGTTAAGAAATTTTTAATAATATTTGGAACAAATACAGAAATAGGATTATAAGAAACTTCTAACTCACCAGATTTGTTATTTTCTATCTTAAAATTTGCACCAATCAAGCCGTCCTCAGGTGAACCTGCGGTTATAATATCACCTACAATTGGGAACTTAGTGATAAGAGTATTAAGTGTATAAGCAGGAATTATAGCACCGTTAGTCAAAAATAATCACTATCTAAACCAATAACAGAATCAAATTGGATTCCTAATTCACTTCCTTTAAGAAGACTATCTATAACTCTTAACTTTTTATCACTTAATTCATATTTTGCATTTAATTTATCAAATATTATTCCTCCATCTTTAATTTTTTGTGCGAGTCCTTGTAAAGAAAATAAACTAAAAAATCAGCAAAAAAAGGTGCATCAGAAAAAACTATATTATTTCCAGCAATCATACCTTCAAAATTATTATTCGTATCATTCTTTTGTCCCTCAATTTTTAAACTTCCTCTAGAAACTCCTAAATCTTTTCCAAAAATATTTATTAAGTCAGGTAAATAATTACTTTCTAAAATAAATTTCTTATTGAATTCATAATCTTCTATATAAATTTTATGATGAACTTCATTAGAAACTAAGTTTATATCAAGAGTATCAAAAATATTATTATTCAAAGAAAAATTAAGTTTTGGATTATTAAAGCTTAATTGATTAATTTTTATTTGGCGTAGGTCAGACTCAAAAAATAATTTTTTATGTAATTATTTTTATTCTTAGGTATTTCTTCATAAATTAAGCTTAATTTATCTCCATATACTTTTAATAAATTTTCTTTTTTTTATTATAACTTAATTTGAAATCTTGATTTGGACTTATTAGTTTTTGTTACCTCAGCGTTTAAAAGTGTATTCTCATCAAAATTAGCATTAATTTCTACTTTAAAATGTTCAGTATCTAAATCAAAAAAAATAGAGTTCAAATCTCCAAACGGACTAATTATAAATCTAGCTCTTCCACCTTTAGTTATTATGTTTTCTCCTAAAAATTTTGATGTTATTCCATATTTATCTAAAGTTCCTATCCCCTCAAACTTAAAGATATTATTTGATAAAAGTTCTATATTGAAGTCAATTCGGAATGAAACCAGCATCCTCGACTTCAATATGAAAAAAAGTTTCTGGTATCGACTCTGCATTAATAATATAATTTCCAGTTATGAAATTTACTAAATCACCATTTTTATAAATTTGGTTTCCATTGAAAGTAAAGCTCGAACCAAATAATTTTCCATTACCATCAAATTCTATTTTACTATTGTTAACAAGAATATCTAAAGTAAAATCCTGAATATCTTCATTACTAAAAAAATTTTTATAAACCCCTTCCTGTATATTAATATCAGATTCATAAATAATTTGTTCTGTTTTTAGATTTATCAATAATGGGAATAAAAGATCTAAGTTAACAACATTGTTTCCAGAAACATTACGTAATTCTGAGTATGTATTTTTATCAATTATTGACTTATCTAAATAATCTATAATTTCTAAATTTCTTCCTTTAATTTTTAAAGATATTTCAGCTTTTCAATATCGGTATTTAAATCAAATAAGTTAACCGTTCCATTTAATAAATCAAGATTTTCTGAATCTCCGCCATCTATGTTAAAAACTATACTGTTAGTAAAAAGATCTGCCTTTCCATATAAGTTTTTAACAACAGGCATATGTTCCATATATCTAATTTCAGTATCTGAAAATTCAAAGTTACCTTTAAGAGATTCGAGTTCGAATTGATTATATAAACTGAACTCTAAATCCAATATTAAATCATTTATATTTCCAGAGGAATTCTTTAACATCCATTCGTAAACTGACATTTGAAAATTTTTTGGCCAAAGTTCCAAAAGTTGAAAAGTATTTATTTTGTCAGATTTAACATTCAATGATGATAGTTTTTGTTTATTAATACTTAATATTGAATTAAACTTAGAATTTATTCCTCGATCACTCAATTCAAAGTCGATTTCAAACGAATCTTTATTTTTCTTCCCAATTAATTTTGAATCCTTCAGAAATATTTTCTGAAAACCTTTATTTGTTTCAAAAGAAATTTCCGAATTAATTTCAAAATTAAGATCTTTTAAATTTTCAAGAAAATTATTATTGCTAGTGTAAAAGTTAGATATACCGGAAATCTCAAATTTATCAAAATTAATACTTTTGTTTTTTAAAAAAATATTTAAAAATTTAAACGAGAAGTTTTTAAGCTTAAGATTATAAAGATTTTCATTATCTCTATTTTCAACTAAAAGGTAATTATCAAATTTGTTTGTTCTTTCATTTACTAAGATTCTTAAATCATTTTTTTCTTTAAGGACTAAATCAAAAATATATTTTAATTTATCACCACTGTTTAAACTTAATTCAATAGTACTATTAACAATCTCAATATTTTTAAAATAATTAAAGAATTTTAAATATTGATGATACTTTAATTCCTCTTCAGTATCTTGATTTAAAAAAATTTTTCCTTGAGATAAATCAAACCTGCTGTCAAATATTTTTAACGTCGTGTCAAATAAGTTTTTAGATAATGTAATATCAATCCCAACAAGTATATTATCAAGATGATTGTTTCCTACAATAATATCCTCAGCTAAAATTTCAAAATTCTTTGAAATTTTATTAAAACTTATATAGACGCTTCCTACCTCTCTGATATCATATTTTTATAAATTTCACTTTTTCTGTCAAAGTAGTCTAAAAGATTAATTTTTACAGGTTTAAGAGAAATGATATATAAAAAGAAAATAAAGGAAGTTAGAACTAATAAAAAAAAAAGAAAATATTAATGATAGCTTGATTAAATATTTATTTTTCATATTTATATAAATACACTAATTTATAGTTATGTAATTATAAAGTTTAAAAAGGTTAATATGAAAATAAACAGCAAGTTAAAAAACTTATCTTTCCAGATTGAAGAAAACAAAGTAATTAAAGATAGTGACCTTAAAGATAACACTAGCATAATATATTTTTACCCAAAAGATGACACTCCTGGTTGCACAACAGAAGCAATAGAATTTAGCAATTATTTTGAAAAGCTCAAAAAACTGGGAGTTAAAATTATTGGAGTATCAAAAGACTCTATTGAAAAACATAAAAAATTCAAAAACAAATACAATATAAAATTTGATTTAGCTTCAGATGATGGAACTCTATGTAATCTTTTCAATGTTTGGGTGGAAAAGTCTATGTATGGTAAAAAATACATGGGTATAGAACGTTCAACCTTTGTGATTGATAAAGACCTGAAGATCATTAGTATTTGGCGAAAAGTTAAAGTTAAAGGGCACGTTGAAGAAGTTTATAATTTTATAGAAAACTTAGGTTAACTTTATCAATTGATTTTCTAAAATCACTTTGATTTTCCCGTCTAAAAATCCGTTTACATCGGATATCTCAAATTTTGTTCTATGATCCTTAACCATTGTATACGGTTGCATTATATATGATCGAATCTGATTGCCCCAACTAATATCACTCTTTTCTGATCTATTTTTTCTACCCTCTTCCTCTTCTTTAGCTAATTCTATTTCAAAAAGTTTAGATTTTAACAATTCCATAGCAATAGACTTGTTCCTATGTTGTGACCTACTACTTTGACATTGAACAACGATTTTACTAGGGGTATGTGTCAATCGTACAGCACTATCTGTTTTATTAACATGTTGTCCACCTGCTCCTGATGCTCTAAATGTGTCAACTTTTAAGTCTTTTTCATTTACATCTATTTTAATAGTATTATCTACTTCTGGGTAACAATATACAGATGCAAAACTAGTATGTCTTCTTGATTGCGAATCAAATGGAGAGATTCTAACTAATCGATGGACACCATTCTCAAGTTTAAGCCAACCATAGCAATTATCACCTTTAATTTTAATTGAGATAGATTTATAGCCAGCTTCTTCGCCTATGTTCTGATCTAATATTTCACATTTAAATCCATTTGACTCTGACCATCTTGAATACATTCTAAAAAGCATTGCAACCCAATCTTGAGACTCCACCCCTCCCGCACCAGAATTAATTTCTTATATTACATTTTTTGAATCGGCTTTGCCATTCATTAATGTTTCCAAATATAATTTATTAAGTGAATTCTTTAAATCTATGAGTTCAACTTTCAAATCATTTAAAAGATTCTCGTTTTTCTCATCATTAGATAGTTTTATAAGTTCGACAAGATCATTGTAGCTTTTTACAATTTTTTTCAAATAAATCGAGGAAGTTTTGTAGTTTATTTTTTTTTTTTTAAAATATTATTTGTTTCAGAATAATTTTCCCAATTATCATTCTTCTCTAAAGATAAATCAATTGAATTCAGTTCTTCTCTAATTCCTTTTTTTTCAAACATACCCCCTTAGGTTTTTAATTAAAACCTCTACTTGAGACAACAAATCTTCAAATCCTAAATTCATATCAATAAAAACCTCTAAATTCCAAATTTTTATTTTTATTATAGCCTTTTTTAACACTATCAAAACTAAAACCTGATTTAAATGCTTCAGTAATATATTTATCATTAGTGGGTTCACCAGTAAAAAGATCAATATTCATAAATTTTATTGTTTTAGGAATTATAAAAGGCCTTGGATTCTTTTTTAAATAAATTTTTTTCATAAAATCATTAAATATAGGTGCTGCAACTTTTGAACCTGTCTCAAATCTTCCAAGTGACTTAGGAACATCATAACCAACAAAAACTCCAACTGTTATCTCAGAATTATATCCTATAAACCATGCATCTTGATTATTGTTAGTTGTGCCAGTTTTACCAGCTACTTGAAAATTAAAATTATTTATGTTTTTTGCCGTACCTCTTTCAATCACACCCATTAAAAAGGATGTCATTTGATAAGCTGATTCCTCTGAGAAAACCTTTAAAGAATTGTTTTTAATCTCTGGAATTGGGACTTTTTTCAACTCTGAAGGATTATTTATTAAACTACTTTCAACCACGCAATCAATACATTGCCTGTTGTCAGCTTTATAAAGTACTTCTCCACTACTATCATAAATGACATCTATTAAATTTGCCTCAACTCTATAACCTCCATTTGCAATTGTTGCATATGCAGCTGTAATTTTTTGAAGAGTACTTTCTAGTGAACCCAATGAACTTGAGATTAAATTTGGAAATTTTTCGTAAACACCTAATTCCAGAGAAACTTTTGATATTTTATCTAATCCTAATTGATCAGAAAGTCTTACCGTCATAAGATTTCTAGATTTCTCAATACCTAATCTTAAAGTACTAAGACCGTAAAATTTGTCACCATAATTAGTTGGGCGCCACACTCCATTATCAGAATAATCATCAACAACAAATGGTGCATCCAAAACCTTACTAATTGGAGTGTATCCATTTTCCAAAGCTGTTAGGTAAACAATAGGTTTGAAAGATGAACCTAATTGTCTTTTTGCTTGGGTTGAACGATTAAAAGATGAACTTGAATCATAACCTCCAACCATAGCTAAAACTCGACCTGTTCGGTTGTCCATAACCACCATCCCACCATTTACTCTAGGTATTTGTGATAAATTAAAGTTGTTATATATTTCATCAAATTCTAAAACTAACACATCACCAATTTCAAATTTATTTTTAAAATTAAATTTTTCATCCTTAATTATTTTTAAATTTGAACGATTAAGTATAATTTTTTGTTTATTTTTAAATAAAACCTCAATTCTATCATTTTTTACTTTTGTTACCAAAGCAAGTTCGTCATCATAAAGTCCGATTGGTTTTTTTAATTCAAAAAAGCTTCATACATTTCTCTTCATTTTTTAAGTTTTCAATTGGTCCTAACCATTTTTTTCTTTTGGTAAAATCTTTAAGACCTTTACGAAATGACTCTTCAGCTTGAAGTTGAATTTTTTCATCCAAAGTAGTCATTATCGTCATTCCACCCTCATAAAGTTTTTTCTCACCAAACTTATTAATTAAACTTCTTCTAACCTCTTCTTTAAAAAATGAAGCATTATCATTTAGAATCTTTTTAGTCCTTTTCAAATTTATAGGTTTATTTAACAAATTCATATATGCTTCAACATTGATAAATTTTTCATCAAGAAGTCTTTTTAAAACCCAATTCCTTCTTTTCAATGCTCTTATTGGACTTTTATATGGATTGTAACTTGATGGAGCTTTAGGCAGTGCAGCTAAAAGCGCCATCTCATCAATTTCTAAATCAGTTAAAGATTTGTTAAAGTAGTTCAATGATGCAGATGCAACACCATATGAACCATTTCCTAAATATATTTCATTTAAATAAAGCTCCATTATTCTTTTTTTAGTTAAAAGATTCTCCATCCTTAAAGCTAATATCATTTCTTTAATTTTTCTAGAATATGAAAGCTCGTTAGTTAAAAGTAAATTTTTAGCAACTTGTTGTGTGATTGTTGAAGCACCTTCTGGCCTTTTATCTCTGAAAATATTAGACATATTTTTAAAAAAGCTCTTGCAATACCTTTAAAATCCACACCAAAATGATTGTAAAAGTTTATATCTTCTGAAACTAGAAAGCAGTTGATTAACTCTCTTGGAATTTGATTATAGTCAATAAAAATTCTATTTTCATTGGAATAATCTTCAAGAAAATTTCCATTTGCCGTAAAAATTTTAGAAACAAGTCTAGGTTGATAATATGATAGCTTATCAAAATTAGGTAGATTTTTCCCATAAATAAAAAAGGCAAAAACTATAGCAAAAATACCGGTTACAACTCCTGTGATACAAAGTAAAAATAATCTTTTTAAAAATTTAAACATAGTAAAAAATTAATTTATATTTTTCTCTTTCCAAACAAAATATTCAATAACAGCATCAGAAATTTTATCAGCAATTTTATTTTGATAATCTTTCGTAAGTAATAACTTAGAATCTTTTTTATTTGATAAATATCCCATTTCAATCAAAACTGAAGGTATATCCAAAGACTTTAACACAACAAAACCTGCATATCTATGGGTTCTATGTAATAAATTAATTTTTCCCTCAAAAGAGTTAATTAGAAAATTTACTAGAGAACTGGATTGGTTTAGGGTTTCGCGTTTGGTAAGATCTAATAAAATATTAGTTACTTCAGAGGATTCGTTTGATAAATCTACACCATCAATTAAATCAGACTTATTTTCTCTCCTTGCTAATGCTTCCGCCTCTTTATCAGAAGCTTTTTCTGAGAGTGTGTAAAAAGATAATCCACGTGTTCTTGGATTTTTATTGTAGTCGGCATGTAACGATATAAATATATCAGCATTATTTTTTTTAGCTATCTTTGTTCTATCTCTCAATTTCAAGTATCTATCATCTGCTCTAGTAAGAAAAACCTCATAATTAGTTTTTTTCATAAATTTTTTTTTTAATAAAATACCTATCTTAAGTGTTATATTTTTTTCAAGATTTTTATGTATTCCAACTGCTCCAGAATCTTTACCACCGTGCCCTGGGTCAATAACAACTGTTTTCTTTTTTATTTTTTTTAACGAATAATCAATAACAATTCTTGAAAACTTATTATTTTTTTTTTTTAAGAGATAAATATTTGGTTTATAAATTAATCTGTCAAAAATTAAGTTTAATGTATTATTTGAATCATCAAAAATAATTTCCTTTAAATTATTCTGATATTTAAAATTACCAATTTTTTTTATTTTTTTTTTAAATGTAATTTCAATTTTTTTTGAAAAAATTCTAGAATCAAATATCAAATCTTTTTAAATCAAGTACAATTCTTTTTTTATCATCATTGGCACCATATCTTAGGTTTACAAGTTCATCAGAAAATGATTGATTAGAATAAATTAAAAAAATTAATATGAATTTTATAAAATTAATCAATTGTGAAATAAAAAAAAAAGTTATACTATATATAGTGTTCTTTTTAAAAAAAAATCAATATGTTCGATAAAATATTTTGTGTATAATTGATAGTGTAAGAATTATGTAAGGAATTTAGTTTATGAAAAAAATGTTAATAGATGCGGCTGAAAAGGAATCTGTTAGGGTCGCAATTACTAAAGACAGTAGCTTAATAGATTATGAATCAGAAAAAATTATAAATGAAAGAATAAAAGGTAATATATACCTTGCAAAAATTATAAGGGTAGAACCATCACTTCAAGCAGCATTTGTTGATTATGGAGGTAATAGGCATGGCTTTCTAGCCTATAATGAAATCCATCCTGATTATTTTAAGATTCCAACTGCTGATAAAAAAAAATTATTAGAACAAGAACTTGAGAATACAAAAAATCTTCAAATTGATGATGATGACGATAGTGAAAATGAACTTTCAGAACCTTTACAGGATTTTAATGAAGAAACATTAAAGAAAGATTCTAAAGGAAAAGGTTTTCTAGATAAAGTTTTTGATTTTTTCAATTATAAGCCAATAGAAGATTTTAACTCACCAAAAATCAGAAAAAAAAATAGAAGATTTAAAAATAAAGAAAAACCCAAACATGTAATCTTTCATAGAAAATATAGTATCCAAGAAGTCATCAAAAGTAATCAAGTTATTCTGATACAAGTTGTTAAGGAAGAAAGAGGTAATAAAGGGGCCGCAGTTACTACAAGACTTTCGCTAGCCGGAAAATATTGCGTTTTGATGCCTAATACAAATAAAGGCGGAGGAATTTCAAGAAAAATTATGGATGTAAAATTAAGAAGAAAACTAAAGGATATTGTAGATAAATTAAATATTAAAAGTGGTATGGGTGTAATAGTAAGAACTGCAGGTCAAGTAATGGGTTTAAAGGAAATTAAACGAGACTACAGTTCTCTAATTAAACTTTGGAATGAAATTACGTCTAAAACAATTAAGTCTAATGCACCATGTCTAATACACGAAGAAGATAATATCATTAAAAGGTCATTAAGAGATTACTTCGATTCATCTTTTGATGAAATTATAATAAATGATAAAGAAACACTCAAAAAATCTAAAGAGTTTGTTAAACAGTTCATGCCAAGTTCAATTAAATCTCTAAAATTATACAAAGAAAAAAAACCACTTTTTGCTACTCATCAAATTGAAAGCAAAATAATGGATATTAACAATCCGATTGTTCATCTTAAATCTGGGGGATATTTAGTTATTAATCAAACTGAAGCTTTAGTAGCAATTGATATAAATTCAGGACGATACACTAAACAAAGAAATATTGAGGATACAGCATTTAAAACAAATCTTGAAGCTGCTGAGGAAATTACTAAACAACTTAGAATCAGGGATCTTGCTGGACTGATCGTAATTGACTTTATAGACATGCTAGAGAGGAATCATAACATAAAAGTTGAAAGAAGGTTAAGGGAACATATAAAAAATGATCGCGCAAGAGTTCAAGTTGGTCGTATAAGTAACTTTGGTTTAATGGAAATCTCAAGACAAAGACTAAAAGTTACAACTGATACAATGATGTCAAGTACATGTAACTTCTGTAATGGATATGGAAGTATAATTTCTAAGGAGTTTTTAATTGAGCAATTAATTAGAGTTTGTAACGAGTATTTAAATCATAAAAAAATTAACGAGTTATATCTAGTTTTAAATAAAGATATGTTTGATATTATGTTAAAGAATTTGAATTTAAAAAAAATATCAATTAAAAAGTTAAAAATTCTGAACTTTGAAAGATTAAGTGATCATGAATATGTAATCTGTAGTAAAGACGAAATTTATCATAAAAATTGTCATGAAAATTTAGAAATTGATAGTTTTCAAGAAATAATTATAAATAGTGGAAAAAGATCTAATCAAAATAGAATTGATACTGAGGCTAATTCAAATTTATTAGAAAAAAATGAAAACAATAAAAAGCTTATTAAAGGAAACAAAAAGGTTGAAGAAAATATAATTCTGAAGAGAGTGAAGTTTCTTTAAAAGAAAAAGCTTTAGAGAGAAAGCAAAGGAATTTAATTCATCAAATACAAAAATTAAAAAAAGTTCAAAAAAGCCAAAGCAAAAGGTAGCAATATTAACAAAGAAAGAAAATGATCAAAAAAGACAAGGGTGGTGGTCTCAATAGTTGGCTTTATACCATTTATAGAAGAGCTTAAGTCCAGAAAGTAAGCTCTTCTGATCGGACGAAAAAGAAATTCTAATTGTTTTATTTCCGTTTACAATATCAAAGTCAATACCTGGAGTTAAAGCTACACCTGTGTCCTTTAACAATTTTTTAACAAGATCTGAAGAATCAATTTTTAATTTTTCAATATTTATATAAAAGTAAAAAGCACCAGATGGTATTGAATATTCCAGAAGTGACATTTTTTCTAAAATTTTTGATGACTTATCTCTATTTTCTTTATAATTTTTAACAATATTATCAAAACTTTTAATACAGTCGAAAGCTTTGATAGCCGCAAATTGTGCAATATTTCCAGAAGATATAAAAATATTTTGTGATAACTTTAATAAATTTTTTATTAAAGATTTAGGAACAATAACCCATCCCAATCTCCAACCTGGCATACAAAAATATTTTGAGAAACTATTTATTACTACTACCTCATTCCCAAAGTTTAAGCAAGTCTTGGGTTGATATTCATAAGTTATCCCATGATAAATTTCATCAGAAATAAGTTTTATTTTATTTTTCGTACAAAAATTATAAATATATTCAATCTCTATATCGTTAAATACTTGACCATTGGGGTTATTAGGGTTTGATATTATTACACCATCCAATTCTTTATATTTTTCTATAGATTTTAAATTGATAGTTCTCTCATTGATTTCAGGGTATATTTCAACAACTTCAATATTCAAACTTCTTAAAATATTTCTATAGGCTGGATAAACTGGATTGAAAATTGCCACTCTATCTCCTTTATCAAAATTTAGTAAAAATGAGAGCAAAAATGCTCCTGAGGATCCGGTGGTTATGAAAATTCTATCCTCAGTAATCTCAACTTGGTAATTGAATTTATAGTAATCAGAAATTTTTTTTCTCAAAGGATATATCCCATTTGAAGGCGTATATCCTGGCATTCCTTTTTTTACAAGTCGATGAACCTCTTCCTTAATCGAATCTGGAGTTTTGATCTGAGGTTCTCCTAACTCTAAATGATAAACTTTTTTATCTTCCGACTCCATTTTCTTAGCTTTTTCTAATAAATTCATTACATAGAAAGGTGAAATATTAGATCTAGCTGATGGTTTATAAATTTTTCTTTTCATAGTTCCCAAATAGAGTTTAGAATATAAATATGAGATTACTAATTACTTTTTTAATAGCTACTTTTTTTTTTAAAGATTTAAACAGTCAGAATTTAAAAATTATAAGGGATGCAGAAACAGAAAACTTATTAGCTGATTTAAGCAAAATATTAACCAAAGATACTCATTTAGAGGGGGAAAATTTAAAATTTTACATTGATAATAAAGACTTCATTAATGCCTTTGTAACGCCTGATAAAAATTTTTTTTTCACTAAGGAATTATTATTAAAAAGTGAAATGATAGATGATTTTGCAGGTGTTTTATCTCATGAAATAGGTCACCTAGTAGGGGGACATTTTATAAATAGAGAAAAAATGACAAAAAAATCAGCAATGATGAGTATTTTATCTTCTATCCTCGCAGTTGGTGCTATTGCTGGTGGAGCACCAGCCGCAGGATCAGCACTTTTAATGGGTGGACAACATTTATCATCTGCTAGAACATTAGCATTCTCTAGGTCCCAAGAGCACTTGGCAGATCAAACTGCTATAAGATTAATGAACAAAAATGGATTTTCTCTTAAAGGTTTAATAAATGTATTTGAAAAACTTCAAAATAACGAAAGATTAAAAAAAATTAATCCTTATTTCTTAACACATCCATTATCTTCTGAAAGAATAAAAAATATAAAATTAAATATAAGAAAGAATCAAACGCTTAGAGATTTCACCCTGTTTAACAATAGATTTAGTTTAGTTAAAGCAAAATTTAATGGATTTTTTCTTAGTGAAGACCAAATACATACTATTTATCCAGACAATAATATACAAAAATATTATGCTCTTGTTTTTAATAATTATAGAAAAGGAAAAGTAAAAAAATCAATAAAACAAATAAGAAAATGTATAAAGTTAAACAATAATAACCCATATTTTTATGAAATAATGGGACAAATTTATTTTGAACAAGGAGATTTTAATAATGCTATAAAATCTTTTACACAAGCAATTAAACTTAATCCCCGTGAAAAAAGTTTTGAATTATTTCTGGCAAAGTCTCTTTATCACAGTAAGACTAATTTAAATTATAAAAAATCTATATACCTTTTAGATAAATACATTAAAAATGACGATTTTCCTATTGATGCGTGGCATTATTTAGGATTAAACTATGGCAAATTAAAAAAATTAGATATATCGTCATATCCTATTGCTGAAAAGTATTTACTGGTAAATCAACTTGATAACGCTACAATACACGTAAATCGTGCAAAAAAGTTATCCAATAATAATGTTTTATTAAATAAATTAAATGATTTAGAATACCAAATCAATAAAAGAAAAAGTAAATGAAAAAAGTAAATATTATTAATGGACCAAATTTAAATTTGTTAGGTAAACGAGAGACAGAAATATATGGTAAAAAAAGTCTTGACGATATAATTAGTGAATGTCAAAAGATTGCCAATGATTTAAACATTAAATTAAGTTTCTACCAGAGTAATTCTGAATCAGAAATAATAGAAAAAATTCAAAATTCAACTAATTTTGATGGATTGATTATCAATGCTGGAGCATATACTCATACATCAATAGCAATACACGATGCTCTAAAAGTTCTTAAAATTCCTAAGATAGAAGTTCATATCTCTAATATATATAATAGAGAAGAGTTTAGAAAAAATTCGTTTATTAGTAGCTCAGTTAATGGTATCATTGCAGGATTCGGAACGGATGTTTATAAAATTTCAATACAATCTATTAATTATCTTCTAGTCAATCATGAAAATCGATAAAAAAATTTCAGACAATATCTTAGAATTATCTAAAATTATGGATAAGAATAATCTTTTAGAAATTGATATTTCGTGACGGTAAAAACTCATACAGACTGAAAAAAATATCCCATCAAAGAAATTCTATTGAAAACTTTAAAGATGAAACCACTCAGCAATCTTTAAAAAAGGATAAACCTGACACAAAGGACTCTTCTTTAAAATCTCCACTAGTTGGAACAGCTTATCTTTGTCCAGAACCAGGGTCAAAAGCATTTATTGAGGTTGGACAAACAGTCAAAATAGGTCAAGTAATTCTAATAATTGAAGCAATGAAAACAATGAATGAAATTACTGCTGACAGAAATGGGGTAGTGAAAAAAATTTTTGTGAAAAACGAAACTCCAGTAGAATTTGGTGAACCACTTGTTTTAATTGAGTAATGTTAAAAAAAATTCTAGTAGCTAATAGAGGTGAAATAGCCCTTAGAATTCTAAGAGCTTGTAAAGAGCTTGGAATACAAACCGTAGTTGTTCATTCTACAGCAGATGAGAAAGAAATGTTTGTTAGACTTGCAGATGAAAGTGTCTGTATTGGTCCTCCCCAAGTCAAAGGCTCTTATCTAAATATTCCATCAATAATATCTGCAGCTACTATAGGGAATGTAGATGCAATCCACCCAGGTATAGGAATGTTATCTGAGAATGCAAATTTTGCAAAAATTGTTCAAGATCATGGATTTACTTTCATTGGCCCAGACTTTGTTCATATAGAAAATATGTCAAATAAAATTAAGGCTAAAGATTTTGCTTTAAGAATTGGGTTGCCGATTGTTCCAGGAAGTAAAAAAATATTAAAGATTTAGCTGAAGCAAAAATAGTTGCTAGTGAAATAGGTTATCCCATTTTAATTAAAGCTACAAATGGTGGTGGGGGCAGAGGAATAAAAAAGGTTTTTAAAGAAAAAGAACTGAAAGAAAACCTCTCTTTAGCTAGAAAAGAAGCAATACAAAGCTTTGGAAATGATGAGGTTTATATTGAAAAATTAATTGAAAATCCTAGACATATTGAAGTTCAAATAATTGGAGATAGTTTTGGAAATATTATTCATGTAGGCGAAAGAGAGTGCTCTATACAAAGAAGAAGTCAGAAAATAATTGAGGAATGTCCTAGTCAGCAATCTCTGAGGAAGAAAGAGAGAAAATTTGTGACTTAACAATTAAAGCTTTTAAGAAAGTTGGTTATAAAAGTTTAGGAACAGTTGAATATTTATATAGTAATGGAGAGTTTTATTTCATAGAAATGAATACTAGATTGCAAGTTGAACACACTATTACGGAAGAAGTTTACAACTTAGATATCGTAAAAGAACAAATATTTATTGCATCGGGAGATAAAATTTCTATTAATCAAAATGATGTGAAAAAGATGTGTCATTCTATAGAGTGTAGAATAAATGCTGAGAACCCTATAACCTTATTACCTTCGACTGGTATGGTTACTACTTATCACCCACCTGGTGGTCCAGGAATTAGGGTTGATTCTTTACTATACTCAGGGTGTAGTGTTACAGCATTTTACGATGGACTAATTTCAAAAATTATAGTTAAAGGTAATACTAGAAATGAATGTATAATGAGACTAAATCGTGCACTTGATGAATATGTTATTGAAGGTATAGAAACAAATTTAAGTTCATTAAAGAAGATTATAAATCATAAAAACTTCATAGGCTGTGATTTTGACATAAGTTGGTTTGATAAACAAATTGAGAATAATTAAATTGTTTTTATCTAAAGACATAGTGCTTCAGGCTTACAAAAAAGGTTTATTTCCAATGTCAGATTCTCATGAAGATCCTTATATTTTTTGGGTAAACCCTGAACAAAGGGGTATTATTTATCTAAATAATTTTAAAATTTCTAAAAGTCTTAAAAAATTTATAAGAAAATATGATTATTCCATAAAGTTAAATGAAAATTTTTCAGATGTTATTAAACTTTGTGCTAGAAATAAATATCGAAATAGCACTTGGATAAATGATCAAATAATTGATAGTTATACTAAACTATCTAATACAGGCAAAGCAATATCAATAGAATACTTTGAAGAAAAAAAAATGCTTGGCGGTTTATATGGTGTGATTTTAGGTGAGATTTTCTGTGGTGAAAGTATGTTTAGTTTAAAAAAAAATACTAGTAAAATTTGTATCGCCTATCTTGCTGCACATCTTATTGATAGTGGGTTTAAAATTATTGACACTCAGTTTTATTCTGATCATTTAAGCCAATTCGGTACCATTGAGATTCCTCAAGAAGAATACTTAAATATTTTAAATGAAAATAATTTAAAGGATGATTTATCAATTAATAAGAACTTAAAGAAAGATATTTTAGAATACTTCTAGTCTTCACTTTTTTTTAAAAAAATTGGATCTTTTTCCAAACAACTATGTAACCTTATATCGAGTGAGGGATTATGAGGTGAATTCATATAATGTGATGATTTAAAGATCCAACCAAAAAAATTATTTTTAATTTGTTCTCGTAAAAAAAGACTTATGACTAATTAAAGCAATATCATCTTGCCGTTCTTTGGTACTAAGCTTAACACACCTATGAACGATAATTGTACAATTATTTATTTCAAGAGTTTGAGATAGAGGAAGGTCATAAAAAGATTTTTCAGTAGTATCCTTATTTAATATTCTTATTTTAGCACCTTGATATTCTAAAGTCTGAGCAAAAAGCTCAACATTTATTAACAACATAAAAAAAATAGAAAAAAAGCTATTTTTCATTTTCCAATTGAAAATGATAAATCGTTAACAAACCTTTTAATTTTTTAAAATCATTTTCATCACAACCCATTAAAATCCGTCGTCTAATGCATTTTTGAAGTGCATTATAAACTTCAATGAAAGTTTCTCATTTAAAACTTTATTAGTCTCAATACAGGATATTATCTTTTTATCTTTATCTATCCAAAGTTGCTCTTCAAACTTTTTCATTTTATTGAGTTGCCAAAAAAATTATTTTACTTACTTGATCTTCTATTGATTCAAAATCAATAACATTTACAAAATCATCACCTTGTTTAAAAAAATCTTTGGAATCTCTATTCTTAGGAATGACTGATAGATACTTATTACCAAGAATACCGTCACTGCTTATAGCAACAACACTTTCTTGAGGTATTTTAATATTTGAGAAAACTTTAAACTCAACATTTGCTAAAAAATCGTCATCAAGATATACTCTATTTACAACTCCAATTTTTACCCCACTCATCTTTACATCATTACCTACAATTAAACCACCAACCTTTAAAAACTTGGCATTTTAAATCATAATATTTTTGCTAGAATCATTAGAGTTTACCGAAATTAATTTTATCAAAAAAATACATGAGATAAGTATAGTTAAAAAACCAAGGGTTGTTTCAAAATAATTAGCTTTCATTTTTATTTATTTCCCCTAACTCTATGATTTTCTTGAGAAGATCTTCAACTAGTATTGAATCCTCATAAAATGAAAAAAATCGTATTCATTCATTGGTTCTTCGCTACCTCCCATTTCTATTAGCATAAATTTTTCCCCAAATAAACCATCTGTTTGTATCGATATTGATGAATCGTTAGGGAGGACTATATTTTTTTCTATCAATATTGAAACTAAAGGATAATTTTTTTCTAATGATACTTTATTTACAAAACCAACTTTAACACCAGAAATTAATACGTCTGTACCAACTTGAACCCCATCAATTTTATTAAAAGTAATATTATAGCTTTTGAACGATTCTTTTGAAGATTCTTTTTCTGAGAATAGTAATGAAAAAATAATAACAAAAAGAAGTAGGCCTAAAAAGAATTTTGTATACTTAGTTCTCATCTGGCTTCCATATCGAATATATATTTTTTATTTTATCTGATTTTTTTTCATCTTTATACTCATATGCATATGGAGTACCAGTCATATTTGGCAAATGATCTTTCATCCATGGATTTTTAGATTTTTTTTTGGCAAATCATTTGAAACGTGATGCAACCATGCATTCCACTCCTGAGGAACTTTACTAGCCTCAACTATGCCTTTGTATATAACAAACCTTCTGTCTCTATAATTATTTTTAATACTATTATTTTTTTTTGTATAATAGGTGTTACCATAATCATCTTACCAACAAATTTTGTAAAAATTTACAATATATTTTAAAAAAAATTGAATTATATGTTAAGCTCATAGTATAACCAAAATTAGTCCTATATGAATAAATATAACGATTTAAAAAACTTTATCGACAACTTTGTTGATAATCTTGAAAAAAATATATCTTCTTTAAAAAAATCTGATCCAAAAAACCAGAAGTCTGACTTAATTATTGAGATTGAAAGACAAATCAACTCATTAAAAAATTTTGACAAACGAAAACCTGTTTTAAAAAATAAAAGAGCTAAATTACCAGACAGAAGAAAAGGCTACACCCAAAAAGCAACAATAGACAAACATAAAGTATATTTGAGAACTGGTGAATATATGGATGGACGACTTGGTGAAATATTTATTGATATGCATAAAGAGGGAGCAGCATTTCGAAGCCTAATGAATAATTTTGCCATATCTGTCTCAATTGGATTGCAATATGGGGTTCCTCTAGATGAATTTGTCGAAGCATTCACATTCACAAAATTTGAACCTTCAGGAATTGTTAAAGGAAATACAGAAATTAAATCAGCAACCTCTATACTTGACTATATTTTTAAAGAGTTAGCAATATCATATTTAGGTAGAGATGATTTCAGTAACCAAAATAGTTCTGCTAAGACTGACCTAAACCCGACTGATATTTATGAGTCAAAAAAAAATGCTGAAACTGTATTAAAAGAATTTACAAGCATAGGTTATATTCGAAAAAAGATTCTTGATAGTAAATTAACTTTAATAAGTAATGAGAAGGATCAACTTAAAAAGTAAAGAAAGTTATGAATTTGAAGGTGATGCTTGCGACAAATGTGGTAATTTCACTCTTTACAAAGAAAATCTTAAAATAAAGTGCCTTACTTGCAATCATGAGTACAGTGAATAGTTTTTTTAAAGAAAACTTAATCAGCAAAGGGGTAAATAGATATAATTTAAGACCTATTTCAGTTGCTAATTACAGTCCTTACAAATATTTCAATAATGTTTTATATATTTCGGGTCAATTACCTTTGGTTGATGGAAAATTAAAATATTGTGGACAAATTGGTAAAGATATAAATGAAAGGGACTCAGAGGATTGTATTTTGATTTGTGTATCAAATATACTGTGGAATGTTTATTATTTTTTAGAAAATACAAATGAAAAGGTAGCCCATATTGAATGTTTGAGTTTAAAAGGATATTTTAATGCCATCAATTCTTATGAAGAACATTCAAAATTGCTTGATAAAGCCTCAAAATTGATTGTTGAGGTGTTGGGACAAGAATATGGGAAGCATTCCAGGCTTGCGGTTGGGTGTGCATCTCTTCCTAAAACTCTCCTGTTGAAATTGAAGCTATGTTTTCAATATTATAAATAAAATATGCAAATCAATACCGTTGAGTCAATAAATCAAATAAAAAAATTCTGTTACAAGAATTTTTCTGATAAAAACCCATTTATAAGCTATGATTTCTTTGAATTATTAGAAAAAACTCATTGTACTGTAAATGTAAAAGGTTGGATACCTGAACATATAATCATTAAAGATAAAAATAAACTTGTTGGTTTGATTCCAAATTTTAGAAAATTAAATTCTTACGGTGAATTTGTTTTTGATCAAATTTTTGAAAATGCTTTTTATCAAATTGGTAAAAATTATTTTCCAAAATTTCTTTCAGCAATTCCTTTTACCCCAGTAACTAGGAATAATTTTTTATACTATTCTGATAAAGTTGATGATAATAAATTATTTAATGAGCTTAAAGTATTCTTACAAAAAAAAAAATTTCATCATTTCATGTAAATTTTATTGACGAAATTATTTCAACTAAGTTGAAAAAATATTTTCATCAAAGAGTTGGAATACAATATCATTGGAAGAATAATAAATATAAATCGTTTGATCATTTTTAACCCATTTAAAAAGTAGAAAAAAAAAAAATATTCTGAAGGAAAGAAAATTTATTAAAGATAAAAATATAAACTTTTCAATTAAAGAAGGTAAGGATATTGACGAGGTTGATTTACTAAATTTATATCGATGTTATTCACGCACAGTAAATAAAAAATGGTCCCAAGAGTATCTTACCAAGAGTTTTTTTTTACAACTTCCAAACTCAAATTTAATTCAAAATACTGTTTAATTTCTGCCTACTTAGAGGATAAATTTATTGGGTGCTCCGTGCATTTTAGAAAAAACAAAAATTTATATGGTCGCTACTGGGGAGCATTATACGAAATACAAAACCTACATTTTGAACTTTGTTATTATCAGGCAATAGAGTACGCCATTCTAAATAATTTAGAACTAGTAGAAGCAGGCGCTCAAGGTGAGCACAAAATATCAAGAGGCTACTTACCTGTAAAAACTTTTAGTTGCCATTGGTTTAATGACGAAACTTTAGAAAAGCCTATAAGTGATTTTCTCATGGAGGAGAAAAAAGAGTTACAAATACTTTAATTTATCTTGAAAAAAACTTATCACCTTTTAATGATAAATAGAATCTGCTTTTTGAAAGTCATCTTTAAGGGATATTAAGAATTCATTTTTTTTGTGCAAAAATCTATTAAAACTTGTTTTTTTCTTTTAGGAGCCTTTAAAAGAATATCGGCTAAAGGAACTTTAATTTTATCTTGAATAACTTTTGCCATTGGTCGCGCTCCATTTATTGGATCAAAACCTTTTTCAAGTAACACTAATTTAGCTTCTTTTGTAACCGATAAAGATAGTTCCTTTTCGAAGAGTAAGTTCTCTAACTCCATTAAGAATTTATCAACAATTTTTAAAGAATGAGCTTTATTAAGCATTTTAAAGTTTACAATAGCATCTAGTCTATTTCTAAATTCCGGACTAAAGAAATTTTTGATAGCTTTTTCGTTATCTTGAGTTGATTTTTCGTTTAAAAATCCAATTTTATCCCTAACAATATCAATGGCTCCAACATTACTAGTCATTACGATTATAGAGTTGGTAAAATCAACTTTTTTACCAAGATGATCTGTTAGTTTTCCATAATCCATTATTTGTAAAAGAAGATTAAAAAGATCAGGATGTGCTTTCTCAATTTCGTCTAATAATATGACCGAGTGTGGGGTTTTGTCAACAGAATCGGTAAGTAAACCTCCCTGATCAAAGCCAACATATCCAGGTGGTGCCCCAATTAATTTTGAAACGCTATGTCTTTCCATATATTCAGACATATCAAATCTAATAAAATTCATCTTCATTATGTTAGCAAGCTGTTTTGTTAATTCAGTTTTCCCTACTCCAGTAGGACCAGCAAATAAAAATGATCCAATTGGTTTATCTTTATTTCTCAGACCAATTTTAGATAATTTTATTGCTGAAGATAGAATATTTATGGCCTCATCTTGACCAAAAATAAGGGTCTTAAGATTTCTTTCTAAATTCTTTAATTTAATCTTATCATTTGATTTAACTGTATTTTCAGGAATATTTGCAATCTTTGATATTGTATTTTGTATATCTTGTTTTGAAACTAATTTATTTTTGCGCTTACTATTAATCTTTACTGAAGCCGCAGCCTCATCGAGAATATCAATTGCTTTGTCTGGTAATTTTTGATTAACTAAATATTTTTTTGACAAATTCACAGCTTCTTCAAAACAGTCTATTTCAAATTCAACATTATGAAAATCCTCATAAAACTCTTTAATTCCAGTTAAAATTTTAATTGAGTTTTCTGTTGAAGGTTCATCTATATCAATTTTTTGAAAACGCCTACATAAAGCTCTATCTTTTTCGAAATAATTTCGATATTCACTGTAAGTGGTAGATCCCATACATCTTAAATTCCCCTTGGAAAGTGCTGGTTTCAATATATTGGAAGCATCCATTGATCCTGATGTAGTACCCCCTGCTCCGATCAGAGTGTGAATCTCGTCAATAAATAAAACAAAATTGCTATTTTTTTCAAAAAAATTTATTAATTTTTTTAATCTATCCTCAAAGTCTCCTCTAAATTTTGTACCCGCAAGCATTCCTCCTAAATCGAGAGAATAAATAGTTGTATTTGAGATCGATTCTGGAACTTCACCATTTACAATTTTAAAAGCTAAACCTTCAGCCAAGGCTGTTTTACCAACTCCTGGATCACCAACAAATATTGGGTTATTCTTATTTCGTCGAGATAGGATATGGATTGTTCTTTCAATTTCTTTTGCCCTTCCTATAATAGGATCAATTTTTTTTTGAATAACTTGTTTGTTTAAATTTACACAATATTTTTCTAAAAAATTATTCATACTATCAGTTGATGATTCAAAACTCTCATCAGACTTTTCAGATTGGTCTGTACTAGTATTTTCTTCTTTTTCTAATTCCATGAGAAATATAATCAACTACATCAAGTCTAGTGAGATTCTGCTGCTGTAAAAAATAAACAGCATGTGACTCTCTCTCACTAAAAAGTGCTACCAAAACATTAGCTCCATTAGCCTCTTCATTACCAGATGACTGAACATGAATTACTGCTCTTTGAATTACTCTTTGAAAACCTAACGTTGGTTTAATTTCATCTTCATCGGTTTTTTGTAGCTCTTTAAGATTTGTTTTTATAAAGTTTTCAAGTTCTATCCTTAAAGCTTTATGATCAATTGAACAGGCTAATAAAATCTTCATGACATCTTGATCATCTATTAAAGATAATAACAAATGTTCAAGGGTCATATAAAAATGACCAAACTTTTTTGCATAATTTTGAGTTCTTTGTAAGGTTTTTTCAAATTCATCAGAGATCATTATTCTGGCTCCATTACACATTTAAGTGGGTGTTGATCATTTTTGGCCATCTTTTGAACGGTAAACACCTTGGTTTCTGCAATTTCTTTAGTATAAACTCCACATACACCGGAACCTTTTTTATGAACCATTAACATTATATTCACAGCATCCTCTTCATTTCTACTAAAAACTGTCTTTATCAATTTTACAACATATTCCATGGGTGTATAGTCATCATTTAATAAAATAACCTTATATAACTTTGGTTTTTCTAATTTTTGTCTAGTTTTAGTAAGGGTTTCTGAAGATATTTGCTTATAGTTATCTGCCATATAAATAAATACTTTCTATAATAAAGTAGAAAAATTAAACATAATTTTCAACTAATATTTTTTCTGAAAGTTCTGAATCAACTTCAAATATAGCGTCTTTAACAAGCGATAGTTCCTTTTTTAAATTTTCGCGAGAATTTGCTTCACATCTAAGAACTAATTCTGCTTGCGTATTAGATGCTCTTAATAACCACCATCCATTTTAGAAGGAACTCTTATTCCGTCAATATCAATAACTTCTTGATTTTTGGTTTTCTGGTTTGCAATTACTTTATTTATAATATCAAATTTCTTTAGGTCATCACATTCAACCCTTATCTCAGGTGTATTAAATGTTTTTGGAAACTTGTCTACAATATCTGATAATTTTTCTCCGTGTTTGTCTAACAATTCAACAAGTTTTACTGATGAATATAATGCATCATCAAAACCATAATAATCTAAATTAAAGAATATATGCCCACTCATTTCACCAGCTAAATCAGCTTTATTTATCTTAATATTTGTTTTAACGTGGCTATGCCCTGTTTGAGAAATAACTGGTATTCCATGTTTTTTCTTTATTTCATCGAAGAGAACTTGGCTACATTTCACATCGCCTATAATTTTGGCACCTTTCTTTTTTTTTAAAATTTCATAGGAGAATAGTAGAAGTAATTGATCCCCTGATAAAACTCTACCTTTATCATCTATGACTCCAATCCTATCTCCATCACCATCAAATGCAATTCCACAATCAAGTTTTTTTTTAATTAAATTGATACAATCTTCTAAGTTTTTTGATCAGATGGATCTGGATGGTGATTAGGAAAATTACCATCGATATTCTCATAAAGTAAAAATTTTGGGTATTGATTTTTTTTGCAATTTGAGACATCAATTCTCCAGCGACTCCATTTCCAGCATCCCACGCAATATTATGTTTTTTTTTTAAATTTATTCCTTCAAAAATTCTATTTATGTAGTCATCTTTAAAACATTTATTAATTTTTTTTCCTTTTGTACTGCGAAAAGAAAATTTTTTTGCATTTTCTGATAGTTCTATGAGATCATCCCCATAAAATTGCATATTATTTAAGACAAATTTGAAACCATTATGGTCTTTTGGATTATGAGATCCTGTAATCATAATACCTCCAGATGCATTGTTTTTTATACAAGAAAAATATAAAAGTGGAGTTGGGCTTAGTCCAATATCAGTAACATTGGCACCAACTTCCAGCAAACCCTCTACAAGATTATTTTTTAAATTTTGCGATGATATTCTTCCATCGTAGGCTATGTTTACATTTTTATTTACACCAATTTTTAAGCCAAAAAGGTTACCAATTATTTTTGCATCTAAATCAAAAAGTGTTTTATTGTAAATTCCTCTAATGTCATAAGCTCTGATTATTGTTTTGTCAAATGAGTGTGTTTTATCAATCAATATTCCCTCTCCCTATTGAATAATACTTAAAACCCATTTCATTTAATTCTTTTGGATTATAAATATTTCTTAAATCAATAATAATTTGATTTTTAAGTGAACTTTTTATTTTTTCTAAATCTAATGCTCTAAACTGGTTCCACTCAGTTAAAATCACCAAAGCGTTAGAATCTTTCGTTGTTTCATAAGCATCTTTACAATAGGTAATACTATTGGAAAAATCTGCAAAATATTTTTGCCTCGTTCATTCCTTCAGGGTCAAAAACTTTCAACTTACACTTGTTTTCTATAAGTTTAGGAATTAAGTCAAGACTTGGACTATCCCTCATATCATCAGTATTTGGTTTAAATGTTAAACCTAAAATAGCTATTGTTTTATTATCAATATTTTTAGGAAGTGTTTTAATTATTTTTTAAAGATATTTTGTTTTCGTTTTTTATTACTTTTTACAACATGCTCAACCAAACCAATAGGAGAATTATAATCTTGGGCTGTTTTTACTAATGCAAGAGTATCTTTGGGAAAACATGAACCACCATATCCAGGGCCAGGGTGTAAGAATTTTTTCCCAATTCTCCCGTCTAATCCAATACCAGTAGAAACATCACTTACATTAGCACCAACTTTTTCACACAAATCAGCAATTTCGTTTATAAAAGTAATTTTTGTTGCCAAAAAAGAGTTTGCTGCATACTTAATCATTTCAGCAGTTTCTCTCTTTGTAAATAAAATTGGTGTTTCCAATAGAAACAGTGGCCTATACAATTCTTTAAGAATATCTTTTGCTTTTTCACCATCGCAACCAATAACCACTCTGTCAGGTCTCATAAAGTCATCAATTGCTGAACCTTCTCTTAAGAACTCTGGGTTAGATGCCACTTCAAAATCTAATTCTGGATTTATTTCTTTTATAATATTGTATACTTTTTTTCCTGTTCCAATTGGAACAGTTGATTTATTTACTATAACAGCATAATGGTTAAGTTTTTTTGCAATATCTTTTGCAGCACTAAAAACATAAGATAAATCAGCATGACCATTATCTTTTCTAGATGGTGTGCCTACGGCTATGAAAATCGCATCACTTCCCTCCATAGCATTTTCTATATCTGTTTCAAAGAATAGTCTGTTAGCTAGAACATTTTTCTTTACTAGTTCGTCAAGTCCTGGTTCAAAAATAGGAATGATACCTTTTTTTAGGTTATTAATTTTCTTTATATCTTTATCTACACATACAACTTCTACTCCAAACTCTGCAAAACATGTCCCAGATACTAGACCAACATAACCAGTTCCAATAATAGTTATTTTCATATTCTTCTAATAATTTTTTTAGTTCTGTTTTTATATCTTTATCATTCAAACCAAATTTAAGATTTGCCTCAATAAAACCTAATTTATTACCACAGTCAAAACGTTCGCCATCAAATTCTAAACCAAATAAACCTGGTTTTTCAATTAACTCATTTAGACTATCAGTTAATTGAACTTCATTATTGTGGCCTGATTTCATTTGTTTTAGATTCGCAAAAATTTTTTCATTTAATAAGTATCTACCAACTACAGTGAGGTTTGAGGGTGCCTCTGAAACTTTTGGTTTTTCAACTAAGTTGATAATTTTATATGATTTTCCGTTTTTTTTTGAGTAATTAATAACACCATATTTATATACTTGTTTTTTATCAACTGCCTCTAGAGCAATTACAGATGAATGGTTATTTTTTCTAGATAGATCTATTAGTTGTTTAGTTATTGGAATTTTAGACATTATTATGTCATCAGGAAGTATAACAACAAAATTTTCATTTTTATTTATAAGTTTTGAAGCACATAAAACTGCATGTCCAAGTCCTTTAGGCTCACTTTGAAGAACAAATGAAAAACTTCCCAAGGAGTGTTGAATATTGATAGATTCTAGCTCTTTAATTTTTTTTTTTTTTAATACATCCTCTAAAAGTACTGATTTATCAAAATGCTCCATTATAGAACTTTTCCTTGAAGAGGTAACAAAAATCATTTGTTCTATTCCAGACTTTGCTGCTTCTATGACTGCCCATTCAAGTACAGGTTTATCTAAAACGGTTAACATCTCCTTGGGTATGGCTTTTGTTGCAGGAAGAAATCTTGTTCCCATACCAGCAATTGGAAATATAGCTTTTGTTACTTTAGTTGTCATTGCTCAAGAGGTTAATATAAAAAAAAAAAATCTCAACCTAAAAGAATATCTCTTGCCTTATTTATTCTTTTTGTGATCCATTCTGAGCCACCTAAATCAGGGTGATTTTTTTAATAAGTTTGTTATACCTTTCAATTATTTCATCTTTAGTTGCTTTTTTATCTAAACCTAGAATTTCAAATGCTTCATCTCTATCCATTTTTTTAAAATTTACTGATTGTGCTTTTTTACTAAAAAAAATACTTTTCAGAAAAGTCAAAACAGGCATCCATTTAAAGAATAGCACAAATACAAGAGGTATCATTGAAATAATTTTTGGATTAAATCTCATTAAAAAAATCAAAAACAGAATTAAACATATAAAAATAAAAAGTTTTAAATATTTTTTAAATTTGTATTGTGATAAATGTATAAATTTCACAAAAATAGAAAGTAACAACGTAATAATTATAATACTAATAACTAAATAAACAAACATATGAGCTCTGAAAATATAAACTTTTATACTTTGTAAGTGAAGATGAATATTTTATTTCTCATAAAATTGATCAAGTTCAAGATGCTTTAAAAAATAATATTGATGTTTTAGTGGTAACAAAATTTAAAAAAAAAGAAAAACAGATATTAGATGCGGGGTTTAAAACTAAACATATCAATTTTGATCGAAAATCAATAAATCCAATCAAAGAGTTTTTATGTATTTTAAAATTAGTAACCATAATTTTTAAATTCAAGCCTAATATAATTCAAGCAAATGCGCTTAAACCAATATTATATATTTCATTGATTTCAAATTTCTTAAGTAAAAAAACAAAAATTATACTTTGTGTAGTTGGACTGGGTTATTTATTTATAAAAAAAAGTAAGAAAAATTTTTTTATAAAAAATATATATATTTATCTAATGAAGTTTACTTTAAGAAAACAAAATTCAATATTTGTTTTTCAAAATAATGAAGATAAAGCATTCTTTTTGAAAAAAAAATTACTAAGAAATACTAGTTATAAAGTTATAAAAGGGTCAGGTGTTGATATTGAAAAATTTTGCAGCAAAAAAGTCAAGAAAATTTATGATATAATTTTTCATTCTAGATTATTATATGATAAAGGATTTAACGAAATTGTAGAGGCATTAAAGTATTCTTAGGAGAAAAAAAATATACCCCTAAAATTTTAATTTTAGGAGATCCTGATGAATCAAATAGGTCATCAGTTGATAGATCTATTATCATTTCCATGGTTCAAAAAAAAATTTGCTTATGGAAAAACAAGGTGGACAACGTAATACCATATTTACAAAAATCAAAAATTTCTGTACTTCCATCTTACAGGGAAGGTTTACCTAAATCATTATTAGAGGCAGCTAGTTGCAAGTTACCTTTAGTAGCAACCAATGTCCCTGGTTGTAGAGACATATGTAAAAATAACTTCAATGGAATTCTTGTACCAAAAAAAGATTCTAAGTTTCTTTCGAAAGCTATTGAAAAGTTATTAAAAAACAAAGCGTTAATGTCGAAATATGGGGAAAATGGAAGAAAATTGGTCAAACAACAGTTTTCACTTAAAATTATTTCTCATCAGTTTATGAAAATCTATCTTGATGCTTGTTAGAAAAGTCCTTGTATTTTTCCATCATCTCCGATTCTCACCTCATATGCAGCAGGTTTTTTAGGTAAACCTGGCATAGTCATGATATCACCAGCTATTGCAACAATGAATTCGGCTCCTGCCGATAGACGAATTTCTCTAATATTAATTTCATGGTCCACTGGCGCACATTTTTGTGAAGGATCGGTACTAAAACTATATTGAGTTTTTGCCATACATACAGGAAAATGGTCATATCCCATAGAGGAAATTTCATTAAGCTTTTTTAAAGCTTGTTGAGAAAAAGAAACATTACTAGCCCTGTAAATTTCTTTTGATATAATTTCTATTTTTTTTTGGGGAGAATCATTATCCTCATAAAGGAATTTTAACTTATCTTTATTATTTTCAACTATATTAACAACCTTTTCAGCTAAATTAGCCGCACCTTCGCCACCTTTTTTGCCCAATGTTCTGCTAGGACTGCCTCAACATTAAATGAGTTACAAACCTCAATAACTTTTTTTATCTCATCCTCAGTATCCGTTGGAAATCTATTAAGTGCTACTACTGTAGGTAAGCCAAATTTTGCTAAATTTTCTAAATGTCTAATAAGATTTGGTAATCCATCCTCAACAGCCTTTAAATTTTCTTCTGAAAGCTTTTTTGGATCAACATTTCCATGAAGTTTTAGTGCTCTAACTGTAGCTACAACAACAGCACAAGAAGGAGATAAACCAGATTTTCTACACTTTATATTTAAAAATTTTTCAGCACCTAAATCAGCTCCAAAACCTGCCTCAGTTACAACATAATCTGCAAGTTTTAATGCTGATTTTGTCGCAATTACAGTGTTGCAACCATGAGCAATATTGGCGAAAGGTCCACCGTGGATAAAAGCAGGGTTGTTTTCAAGTGTTTGAACTAAATTTGGTTGCAGGGCATCTTTTAGTAAAACTGCCATCGCTCCATCGGCTTTAATATCACTACAGAAAATTGGTTTTAAGTCTCTAGTATACCCAACTATAATTTTTCCTAATCTGTTTGTTAGATCATCAAAATCTTTAGACAAACAAAGAATTGCCATGACTTCTGAGGCAACTGTTATATCAAAACCGTCTTCTCTAGAAAAACCATTTGCAATTCCACCTAGCGAACTAGTAATTGTTCTTAGAGCTCTATCATTCATATCGACAACTCTTCTCCACGAAACCCTTCTAGAATCAATATTTGGTTCTAAATTCCAATATATATGATTATCAACCATTGCTGATAAGAGCATATGAGCAGATGTAATTGCATGAAAATCTCCGGTGAAGTGAAGGTTAATATCTTCCATCGGAACAACTTGAGCGTAACCTCCTCCAGCCGCTCCACCTTTCATACCAAAACACGGTCCTAAGCTTGGTTCCCTTAATGCTACCATTGCATTTTTACCAATATGATTCAAACCATCAGTTAGCCCAACAGAAGTGGTTGTTTTTCCTTCACCAGCAGTAGTAGGTGTCATTGCTGTAACAAGAATTAGTTTTCCCTCTGGCTTACTTTCATTAGATTTGATGTAGTCAGAGTCTAACTTTGCTTTATAATGGCCGTAAGGAATTAAACTATCGCTATCAATTGAAAGTCTTTCCTTAGCTAAATTAATAATTTTTTGTTTATTTGCTAACCTAGCTATTTCTAAATCTGATTTATATTCTGTCATAATATTTAGAATAATGTATTATATTGTTTTGATCTACAACTTTTTAAATTCAATGTTTTAAGTAAGTTTTTTTTTTCTGAAATTTGATTAAGATATAAATTTTGCAATGAATAAGCTTCCATTTCTTTAAAAGCATTTTCAATATTTTTATTCAAAGTAAACTGAAAAGCATGAATCATTTCATGAAGAAGAATAGATTGATAACAAGGCTCTTCAAGGTTACCTTTTGCTATTAAGACACCATAATTGGGATCAAAGTAAGCAATAATTGGGCATTTACCATTACAAACCTTTTCTTGAATGATTTTTTTATCAATTACATTGACTGAATAATCAAATTTACTGATTTGGTAATCTGTGTTATTAGAGATCCATATTAATAATATAAAAATTAAATTTGATAAAGTCATAACTTATGCCATTAAAAGATGAAACAGTGATTACGGCTGAAATTCTTCTAGATCTTAAATGTATTAATTTTAGCCCAAAAAAACAATTTAAATTAACTTCTGGGAAAAAAAGCCCGATTTACTGCGATTGTAGAAGGTTAATATCTTTTCCTAAAGAAATGAAAACTATTACTAACCTGGCTGTAAAAAAAATAAAATCTCTTAATAATTTAAAAAAAATTTCCAACATTGCAGGAGGAGAATCTGCGGGAATTCCTTTTGCTACATTAATAGCATCAAAACTAAACCTACCAATGACCTATATACGAAAAGAAAAAAAGAAATTTGGTAAAAACTCCCAAATCGAAGGAGTAATAAGGCCTAAAGAAAATGTAATTTTAGTTGAGGATTTAATGACTGATGGTGGAAGTAAATTAAGATTTTTTCAGGCACTTGAAAATGCCAAATGTGACACAAAAGCCCTTTTTGTCATTTTTAACTATGGTATAATAGAAAAAAATTTTATATTTAAAAAGAAAAAAATTAGTCTAATCTCATTAACAAATTGGAATGCAGTTTTAAAAGTTGCTAGGAAAAAAAATATCATTAATGAAAAACATATTATGATTATCAATGATTTTCTAAGATCTATCGGGGTTAAAAATTAGATATTTTTCCTTTAAAAGTAGTACTATTTAAAGCTAACTTACTTTTTTCAATTAAACCTGACTTAAAACCTAATCTACCAGAGACAACGGCTAGCTTCATTGCTTCAGCCATAGTCGGTGGATCCAATGATCTTGCAACAGAGGAATTAAGTAGAACACCGTCAAAGCCAAGTTCCATGATTTTTGATGCATCACTTGGCTGGCCTATTCCAGCATCAACAAAAATTAGTCCACTACACATTTTTCTAATAAGTTCTAAATTATGTTCATTCCTTATACCTAAACCTGAACCTATTGGAGAAACCAGAGGCATCACTGCAACACACCCCTCATCTTCAAGTCTTTTACAAAGGATGGGATCATCAGAACAATATGCAAAAACTTTAAAACCTTTTTTAATAAGTTCTTTGCACGTTTCAAAAGTTCAATTGGATCTGGAAGTAACATTTCTTCATCGCTTATAAGTTCAAGTTTAATCCAATTTGTTTGAAGTAGTTCTCTTGCTAATTCAGCAGTTAATATTGCTTCTTTTTTTGTAAAACACCCTGCAGTATTTGGAAGAAATCTAAACTTTTTTTTACCTGTTTAATAAAATCATTTTCACCTGAAATATTTAGTCTTCTAACTGCCATTGTAATGATTTCGCTACCAGATTTTTCCAAAGATTTATTTAATATTTCAATATTTGGAAAAAGAGAAGTTCCCATAATTAATCTTGATTCAAAACTTATACCATCTATAAATAACTTATCCATCATTTCATCCTCCAGCAAATGGAACAACAATTTCAATTCGGTCATTTTCAGATATTTTAGTTTTATTCCATTCAGACTTTTTAACTAACGTCTCATTAAGAGCTACTGCAATATTACTAGAATCAATCCCTTTTTTTTCAATAAATTTCTCGATTAAACAACTTAAGTGAAAATTAGAAAGCTTATATTTATAATTCAAACCGTTTATTAAAAAATTTTTTTCAGTTTTCATAGTTTTAGAATAAACAAAAAAATTATAAATTAAATCTCTCTGGTGAAAAAAACTTATACTTTTTTTCAACATCATTATTACATACGTAATCAGCTAAAATCTTAGAACTAATTGGTGATAAAAGAATACCATGTCTGTAATGTCCAAAATTACATATTATATTATTTGAGATTGACTTTAAAGGGCCAATAACCGGGTAGCCATCAATCATTGACGGTCTGAGGCCTGCAGTAAACTTTTTGAACTCTATATTTTCAATATTAGGAAAACATTCCCATAATGATTTTGTTAAAAATATACCTCATCAAGATTTACTGTGCTTTCAAAACCTTTTTCTTCCTCAGTTGCACCAACTGCTAATATATTATTTTTTCTTTGAGCAATATAAATATTTCTAAACCATAAATTATTATTGAAATATATATTCTTCGATTTTAGTAACATCGATATACCTTTGAGAGGACGTAATGGAAATTCTATTCCAAAAGAATTTTGAATTAATTTACCACTCCAAGCCCCACAACATATTACTATTTTTTGTGCTTTAAACTTTTGTTTTTCTATAGTTAGCAAACCATTAGAAAATGAAATTTTTTTAATAAAGTTTACTTTGATGATATTACCTTTATTTTTTTTAATCTCGTTTGTGAGAAACTTTATCAATAATTCTGGGTTTACTTGATTTTGATCTCTACAAAAAGGGAACTGTATATATTAGAATTAAGCGAAGGTTCTAACTTAAGAGTTTCGTCTGGTGAAAGTAATTTCGATTCAAAATTTAATTTTTCAAAGAATTTTTTTTTAAAAATTATTCTTTCGTGATCATCATTATTCATCGAGATTAGCAAAGAAGAGTTTTTTTTTAATTCTATAAATTTTGATATATTTTTATTATTCTGGAAATTATTCCAAATTTTTTTTGAATTAATCATTAAATCTAGTAATTTATTTTCCATAGGTTTTGATTCAATTGCCGGTGCTAGCATTCCCACTGATGCACTGGATGCCATTGCTTTAGAATTAAAGTCAAGTAATGTAACACTAAGTCCACGCTTTATTAATTCGTAGGCCGAAAACAAACCAATTATTCCTGTACCAATTACAATAATCATGTTAAATAGTTAATATTTTATTTAAAAATATTATTCTTATATTATATCAGAGTTGTGTCTATTTCAGATTTAAAAAATAAACTATCAGACCTAGCATTCAAGGTTACTCAAGAAGGGAGCACTGAACCTCCTTTCTCCGGTGAATATAATAATCTATATGCTAATGGAAAATATGTATGTGTTTGCTGTGGGCTTCCTTTGTTTAGTTCAAAAAATAAATTTAATTCGAAAAGTGGATGGCCAAGTTTCTATCAACCCATAAATAAAGATTGTTTAAAATATATTGAGGATCATTCACACAATATGGTAGAGTTGAAGTTTGTTGTAAAAATGTAATTCTCATTTAGGTCACGTTTTTAACGACGGTCCTAAACCCACTTTTAAGAGATACTGTATTAATTCTGTATCACTGAGGTTTGTTAAAATGAATAAATATTATAATTATTTTGAGGAAAAATTAGATCACCTAAAAAAAGAAGGTAATTATAGAATTTTTGCCGATTTAGAAAAATTAGCTAACAATTTTCCAAAAGCACTAAATTATAAAACAGATAAAGTCTCAGAAGTAACTGTTTGGTGTAGTAATGATTACCTGGGAATGAGTCAAAATAGAATTGTATTGGATAGTATGATTGAGGCTTTAAATAAGGTTGGTGCTGGGTCTGGAGGGACAAGGAATATTTCAGGGACAAATCACTATCATGTACTTCTAGAAAGAGAGTTATGCTATCTTCATCAAAAAGAATCAGCACTTTTATTTAATTCAGGTTATCTTGCAAATCAGGCAACTCTATCAACTCTAGGGAAACAGTTACCAAATTGTGTTTTTTTTTCTGATGAAAAAAATCATGCATCAATGATCCAAGGTATAAAAAATGCAAATACAAAAAAAATTATTTTTAAACATAATGATCTTAAAGATTTAGAAGAAAAACTCTCTAAAAATTCAGAATTTCCACATAAAATAATCGTCTTCGAGTCTGTTTATTCAATGGATGGTGACTTTTCACCCATTAAGGAAATTTGTGAGTTAGCAAAAAAATATGGGGCTCTTACGTTTTTAGATGAGGTTCATGCAGTTGGTATTTATGGGGAAAGAGGTGCAGGAGTTGCGGAAAGGGATAAAGTTATGAATCAAATAGATATCATCCAAGGAACCCTTGCAAAATCCTTTGGAGTAATTGGGGGGTATATTACTGGTAAAAAATCTATTATCGACTTTATCAGAAGCTTTGCTTCAGGGTTTATATTTACAACTTCTTTACCCCCGTGCATTGCTGCGGGAGCATATACTTCAATTAGACATCTTAAGTTTTCAAATAAAGAAAAAGAATTAATGATAAAAAATATTAATAACCTAAAAATTCAGTTAAAAATAAAGGTATTCCATTTATAGAGAACGAAAGTCACATTATACCAGTCATAATTGGAGATCCTAAACTATGTAAAAAAGCAAGTGAACTCCTGTTAGACGATTTTGGAATTTATGTACAACCAATCAATTATCCAACTGTACCAAGAGGAACAGAAAGACTTAGAATAACAGCCTCTCCATTACATACAGGTAAAATGGTTAAGGAATTAGCTAATGCATTAGATGAAGTTTTTAAAATACTAAAAATTAAAATTGCTGCATAACTATGGTGATAATTTCTTACTAAACCATTCCCCACTTTTCTTATAATAAAATTCTCTTTCATGAATCCTATATTGTCCTTGAGTCCAAAATTCGAAATTTTGTGGTTGAATAAGAATCCCTCTCCAGTATTTAGGCCTTGGAACTTCAGAATCAGAAAATTTTTTTTCATAAAATAAAATTTTTTTCTTAAGATGTCCAATGTTAGGTATTTCTGAAGATTGTTTTGATGCCCATGCACCAATTTGACTACCTCTAAGCCTTTTAGAAAAATAAATATCAGAATCTTTTTCGCTAATAAGTTTTCCCTTACCGTTAATCCTAACTTGCCTGTTAATTGATTCCCAATAAAAACACATAGAAAGATTTGGGTTTTTAATAAAACTTCGTCCTTTTAAACTATTCAAATTTGTAAAAAAAATAAAACCATTTGATTTTATATATTTTAGCAAAACCATTCTTATGTTGGGTTTATTATTTAGAACCGTACCTAAAGCAAAAGCAGTTGGATCAATTGATTTATCTTTTTTAGCTAGGTTAAACCAGTTTTTAAATTTATTAAAAGGATTCATTATTTCTTTTTTATTAGAAATGTAATATAAAATTATTAATAAATTAAATACAAGGTTTTTTTATGAATTCAATTCTTAACTTACAGGGAAAAAAAGGAATTATATTTGGAATTGCTAACGATAAATCAATTGCATGGGGAATAGCGGAAAAACTAAGTGAATGTGGAGCCGAATTAGCTTTTTCCTATGTTAATGACTCAATCAAAAAAAGAGTAACACCACTAGCTAATAAATGTAACTCTCAAATGGTTTTTGAGTGTGACGTTAAAATCGATAGAAGTATAGATGATTTTTTTAAAAAAATTAGCGAGGTATGGCAGGAAATTGATTTCATAGTTCACTCAGTTGCGTTCTCGGATAAAGATGAACTCAAAGGTGAATATGTTGAAACCTCCAGAGAAAATTTTTAAATACTCTTGATATTTCTTGTTATTCTCTTACTGCTCTTTGCCAAAGAGCTAAACCCTTATTTAAAAATAATGGAAAGGTTCTTCACCTTATCATATTTAGGAGCTGAAAGAGTCATGCCACACTATAATGTAATGGGAATTGCAAAATCTGCATTAGAAACAAGTGTAAAATATTTGGCTGCAGATTTAGGTAAATATAATATAAGAGTTAATGCTATTTCAGCTGGACCAATTAAAACATTGGCAGCGTCTGGAATTTCTGATTTTAGATATATTTTAAAATGGAATGAATATAATTCCCCAATGAGAAGAGGAACAAGTATAGATGAGGTTGGGGAGAATTCTGTTTATTTATTATCTGATATGTCATCAGGAGTAACTGGCGAGGTTGTTCACGTAGATTGTGGATATCATATAGTTGGAATGAAAGCTGTTGATGCGCCAGATATTTCTGTAGAAAATAAAGAAGAATGACTGGTAGTAGCATTGGTAAAGTTTTTAAAGTTACAACATGGGGTGAAAGTCATGGTGAGGCACTAGGTTGTGTGATTGAGGGAGTTCCTCCAAATTTATCTTTAAATGAAAGGTATATACAAAGAGATTTGGATAAACGAAAACCAGGTCAATCAAAATTTACTACACAAAGAAAAGAAGATGATAAAGTAAAAATTTTATCTGGTGTTTTTAACGGAAAGACAACGGGAACACCAATTTCTTTGTTAATTTATAATCAGGATCAAAAATCTAAAGATTACGATGATATAAAAAATAAATTTAGACCAGGACATGCTGATATCACATATCAACTTAAATATGGTATAAGAGATTATCGGGGAGGTGGTAGAGCATCTGCCAGAGAAACTGCAATGAGAGTTGCTGCAGGAGCTGTCGCAAAAAAAATATTAGGTTCAAAAATTAAAATTAGAGGCGCGCTTATTCAAATTGGTAATAAAAAAATTAATGAACTTAATTGGGATTGGGACGAAGTATCGCAAAATAATTTTTTTTCACCTGATAAAAAAATAATAAAAACCTGGGAAAATTACCTTAATAAAATAAGAAAATCTGGTTCATCAATCGGTGCAGTAATTCAAGTAAGTGCCTCTGGTGTCCCGCCTGGATTAGGAGAACCAGTATTTGACAAAATAGATGCATTAATTGGTCATGCAATAATGAGTATTCCAGCGGTTAAAGGATTTGAAATTGGTAAAGGTTTTGATAGTGCAATGTTAACAGGAGAACAGAATGCTGATGAAATCTTTTTTAAAAATAAAAAAATTTTTTTTAAGACTAATAATGCTGGAGGAACACTTGGTGGTATAACTTCAGGTCAAGATATTATTGTTAAATTTGCTGTTAAACCAACAAGCTCAATTCTTAAGAAGAGGCAAACGATTGATACTAAAAAAAAACAAACTTCAATAATTACAAAAGGTAGACACGATCCGTGTGTTGGAATAAGAGCAGTTCCTATTGGTGAAGCTATGGTATCAATAGTACTGGCGGATATGCTACTAATAAATAAAATTTATAAAGTCTAATTACTAACAAAAATAAAAAATTCCTTATTTCCTTTTTGTCCTTTAATGATACTTTCGCAAATCTCTATCTTAACATCATTAAAATTCTTTAAAAACCAAACTTCAATTTCATTACAAACTTTTTTCGTGAATTTCGGGATCTTTCACTATACCTCCCCTTCCAATGTCTTCTCGTCTGGCTTCAAATTGAGGTTTAATTAGGGATACAATTGAAAATTTTGAACTTAAAAAATTTTTTATATGTAAAAAAAATTTTGTTATTGAAATAAAACTTACATCACATACTACAATATCAATAGGTTCAAATAATTGTGACTTATTTATATGTTTAATATTTAGTCTTTCATATAATGTTACTTTCTTTGAATTTCTTAGTCCCCAATCAAATTGACCATAACCAACATCAACAGAATAAATATGTTTGGCTTCTCTACTCAGTAAAACCTCAGTAAAACCTCCAGTTGAACAACCAATATCAAGACAAACTTTATTTTTTATATCTACATTAAATGTTTTTAAAGCGTTATGTAATTTTATTCCGCCTCTTGACACCCATTCTTTTTCTTCCTTTTTATACTTTAAAACTGAATTTACTTTTATAATTTTACCTGGTTTATCAATTTTTTTTTCATTTACAAAAACTTTACCAGACATAATAAGGCTTAAAGCTTTGTTTCTAGAATTTACAATTTCAAGTTCAGTTATAATTTGATCTAACCTTTTATTGGATAATTCTTTTGTTATTAAAATTTTTTCAAACACACTTATTTGTTTCTTGAAACAATATAGTCAGTAATTAAAATCAACCTTGACGCTTTAGTTCCGAATGGTTTAAGAAGATTTTTTGCCTTATTTATCAAAGAAATACATTTTTTTTTTGCATTCTTACTTCCAAGTGTAGAAATAAAAGTTTCTTTTCCTCTAGTATTGTCTTTATTAGTTTTTTTCCCAATTTGTTTTTCATCACCTTCAATATCTAACAAGTCATCCTTAATTTGAAATGCTAATCCTAAATATTCTGAATATTTTCTAAAAGTTTTAATTGAATTACTTTTTGTAAGGATTGATCCAGCAATACAGGAAAATTTAAATAATTCTCCTGTTTTAAGTTTTTGTAACAATTTTATTTCATTAAGATTTAATTTTCTATTCTCAGCAACTAAATCTAACATTTGACCACCAACCATTCCATTAATCCCTGAGGCATCAGCTAGTTCCCTAATCAATTCACATCTTACCTCTGGATCTGCATGTGTTTTTTTATCAGATAATATTTGAAATGCTAAAGTTTGCAAAGCATCCCCAACTAGAATTGCCGTTGCATCGTCAAATTTTTTATGGCATGTTGGATATCCCCTCCGAAGATCATCATTATCCATTGCAGGCAGATCATCATGAACTAGCGAATAACAATGAATTAATTCAATAGCAACTGCAGTTCTAAAACTTTTTGATTTATTCAAACCTAAAATCTTTGAAATTTCAACTAGTAGTAAAGGACGAAGTCTTTTACCTCCTACATTAATAACATATAAAATTGCTTCATATAATCTTTTTGAAAAGTAACTATTTTTTTGAATTAATTTTAAAAATCTTTTGTCAAAGTCATTTGAAAATTCTTTTATATAACTCTCAATTTCGACTTTATTCAACATCTTCTGTTTTTTTACCAACTACCTTTTTTATCTTCATTTCAGCATTTTGAAGTTTTTTATCACAATGATTTTTTAATAACATACCTTCTTCATAAAGACTTATTGAAGTTTCAAGACTAACTTCTCCATTTTCAAATTCTTCTAAAATTTTATTAAGCTTTGCAAATGCTTCCTCAAAACTCAAATCCTCAACTTTTTTTTTTTTCCATAAATTCTTTTTTAAATTTTCATCAACTTGAAACAAATAGACTTTTTTCTTATTGTTTTTTTAATTAATTTAATTTTTATTGATTTACATAGATTATTTATATCATTTTCTGTTTTAGGGTCATCACATTTTGCATTTATTATATCCCCTATTTGTATTTCTTTAAATTTTTTTGAAATTTTTAATATAGGTATTGGGCATTTTAGCCCAATTAAATTTAAATCATACTCAACTTTACCCATTTTTATTACTAAAAATTAATGATACAAAATTTAAAAAAAAATCAAATATGTTTGATAATAAAGTTTTTATTAATTAGAATAACCTTAATTACTTTGGAAATTAAAAATATGTTTAGATTTATCAAATTTTTTGTTGTTTTAATAGCAATCTTCTTAAGTACTTTGAGCGTTTAAATGCAGAAGATTTAAGAAAATTACGTATTGGTTCGCTTCAATACGGAAGTGTTAATTGGGAACTTAAACTTATTAAAGAGCTACAACTTGATAATAAAAATAATTTTGATCTAGAAATAGTTGAATTAGCAAGTAAAAATGCTGCTGCTGTAGCACTTCAGGGAGGCGCAGTTGATATGATAGTAACTGATTGGTTTTGGGTATCAAGACAAAGAAACGAGGGAAGGAATTTCTCTTTTGTCCCTCACTCAATGGCAGCAGGAGGACTCATTGTTCATAACGAGTCTGGAATAAAAACCTATCTGATTTAAAAGGAAAAAAATTGGAATAGCAGGAGGACAAGTAGATAAAAAGTTGGCTTATTTTAAGAACGTATTTTAAGAAAGTTTACAATGAGGACTTAAAGAAAAACTCCAGACAAATTTTTGGTGCTCCTCCCCTTTTAAAATAAAAAATTAAACAAAAAGTTTCGATGCTATATTGACTTATTGGCCCTACCAAGCAAAATTGATGACTGATGATAGCTTTTCAAAAGTTATCAATATCACTGATATAATTGAAAAGTTAGATATACCTCCAGGTGTCCCTGTAATTGGTTGGGTATTTAAAGATAAATGGGCAAAGTCTAACGAAAGTATTTTAAGGGATTTTTTATCTGTATCAAAAAAATCTAAAGACTTAATGCTTGAATCCGATGATATATGGCAAAAGGTTAGGCCTTATATGAATGCTGATGATGACAGACTTTATATTAATTTAAGAGAAGCCTACAGAGAAGGAATACCAGATAAAGAATTTTCAGAAGCACAAATTCAAGGTTCTACAAAGTTATATTCAATTTTATCCAAAATTGGAGGAAAAGAACTCGTTGGAAAGGCTAAAAGCCTTTCACCTGGGACATTTTGGAGTAATTAGAAATGAATATAACTTTTCCGAGTGCATTCTTGAGAATTGCCTCAATCAGTATTTTTTCCTTATATGGGAATTATCTAGTAGATTTTTAGAGGTTGATTTACTTCCTGGGCCAGAAAATGTATTTCAAAAAATCATTGAAGAATTCGAGAGTAATGAATTATTTTTTCATACGTTCATCACACTAAAAAGAGTATTTATATCGTTTATAATTGCCATGTTTGTAGGATCATTTTTTGGAATTTTTATGGGAAGAAAGGAAAAGCTTAATGTTTTTTTTGATGATTGGCTAGTACTTGGCTTAAATGTTCCCGCACTTGTAATTATAATTCTTAGCTATGTATGGTTTGGACTTAATGAGGTCGCGGCCATCTTAGCGGTATCTTTAAATAAAATACCAATGGTAGCGGTTATTATGAGAGAGGGTGCAAGATCTCTTGAAAGGGATTATATTGATGTTGGGAAGTTTTATAAAATATCTAAAAAGAAATTTTTTATGAAAATTTTATTACCGCAACTCTATCCTTATGTACTTTCATCAGCTAGATCAGGCTTGTCATTAATTTGGAAAATTGTACTTGTTGTTGAACTTCTTGGAAGAAGTGATGGAGTTGGTTTCAAACTCTATGGTTTTTTTCAATTTTTTGATATAGCTGGAATTCTTGCATATACTCTGGTATTTGTTCTTTTAATAATTTTTGTAGAATTTTTAATAGTAAGACCTTTTGAAAAAAGAATTTCAATTTGGAAATAGCATGAGTTTCAAAATTAATATTAAGAACAAGTCATTTATTAATAAACATGATAAAAAAAAAGTTGAGGTTCTTAAGAATATCAAAATTGAAATACAGTCAAATGAATTTGTTTGTATTGTTGGTCCTTCAGGTTGTGGAAAAACAACATTAATGAATATGATCGGTGGTTTAATTCCTTATGATAATAATGAAGAAATTGAAAAAAATTTAGATAATGATGATACATTTGGCTATGTATTTCAAACATCGCGACTACTTCCTTGGCTTACCGTGAAAGAAAATATTGAACTCGTAAGTAAAAAGATACAAATTTAGATATTCAAATTAATCATTTATTGAAAGAATTTGACTTATTAGAATTTTCAAACTATTTTCCAAAGCTCTATCTGGAGGTATGAGAAGGAGAGTTTCTTTAGTGCGAGCACTAATTAATAAACCTAAAGTTTTACTGATGGATGAACCATTTGTATCATTAGACCAACCAACTGCAGAGAATCTGTATAAAGTTTTAATTGATTACTGGAAAAAAAACCCAATTACAGTTATTTTGATAACACATAATTTAAAAGAAGCCTTGTTATTGAGCGATAGGATACTTTTTTTCTCAAAAAGACCCGCAACAATCGTTCATGATTACAAGGTAAAATCAAATAGGGGAAATCTTATAATGGATAACAAAGAAGATTAATAAAGAGTATGAAAATCTTAATAAAAAATTTCCTTCAATCTTAAAAGGTTTGGTTTAGTATTATGGAAATAGTTCTAAATTATTTTGATAAAGGCGGTATAGTTTTTTTAGCACTTGGTTTTCTTTCAATTTTTTCAATTACAATAATAGTTTACAAGTTTCTCGATATTTATTTTTTTAATGATTTAAATTTAAAGAAATTTTTAAAAGATTCTAGTGATGTTAATTCTTTTGAGGAAGTAGAAAAATTAATTTCAGATTGTGAGGGTAAAAAAAGTTTTATTTTAAATGAAATTAAGCAACTGCTCGAAGGCTTAAAAAAAAGTGCAAAAAAAGATGATGAGGTTTATTTTTATCTCAATGAGAAATTTAAAAAAATTCAGTTTCTAATGCCATCACTTGAAATCATATCTCAAGTGAGTGCTTTAATTGGTCTTCTGGGAACAGTTGTAGGAATGATTGATTCTTTCAATGAACTTGAATTAGGTGGAAGTCTAGTGGACCCTTCCATTCTTGCAGGTGGTATTTGGACAGCCCTTTTAACTACGGCGATGGGCTTGCTAGTGGCCATACCTGCTTTAGTATCACATTATTTTTTGAAAAGAAAATTAATAATCTTTATGAATATTATTATTTCTTTTAATTAAAATTTCGAATAAAAGTTAGTTATGCAAAAATTTAAGATAGTTAAAAAAAATAAAGTTAATATTATTCCCTTATAGACATAATCTTCTTAATGTTAGTCTTTTTCATGCTTGCCACAAATTTTAATAAAGATAAACAAATAAGCTTTTCTTCTAATATGGCTAATGAAACACTGAACAAAGAAAGCTCTGAGTCAATACTAATTATAAAAATAAAAAATAGTAATTATGAAATTCTTGGCAGAAAAATATCAATGGATGAAATTGAAAAAAAGTATTTTGCACAATGGGATTCTGTAAAATTTAAAAAAATTGTTATTTTGAATGATAATAAGTCTGAATTTCAATTCTTAATTACAATGCTAGATCTAATCAAAAAATACAAAATTGAAAATGTTAATTTCTCAAACGAACCGAAATAAAAGAATTAAAAAGAGCATTAGTGATTCAATAGATTTAATTCCAATGATTAATCTTATATTCCTATTATTAATTTTTTTTATGTTAACTGGTGTCATTAAAAAAAAAGATACACTAGATATCAAACGTGCAGAATCTATTCATGGAATTGAATCAAAAGTTTTAAAATGATGAAACTTTATTAAGCCTAAATCAGGATGGAAAAATTTATGTGAATAATATACTTACTGAATTAGATAATTAGAAAGCAGTATTGATTTTTCGAACTCTAAATTAGTAGTAGATGTTGATAAAAGGGTGAAAATTTTAGAATTTAATAAATTACTAGATAAGATAAAAGAACTTAATAAAAAGAAAAGTTTTCATAAAGGTTATTGAATCTAATGATGGCATTTAATTCGAAAGCATTCTTTTCAATATGTATATCTATTCTCGTTCACATATTTTTTGTCATGAATTTTTTAAATGATGAAACTAAAGATCAAGAAATATATGTATTAAACCTTAGTACTTATCAACAGGTACAGTTTGAGAAGCAAAAAGTATTCCTAAAGAAATAGAAAAAACACCTGATGTAGAAAAACCAAAGAAGGAAGAAAAAAAAGTAGAAAAAAAAATTGAAAAAGATAAAGAAAAAATTCTTATCAAACCAATTGAAAAACCTATTAAACCAAATAAAACTGAAGATACTAAAGTTGTAAAGGTTCAAAAAGAAGAAGATTTTGTAGCTCAAAAACAAGTCAAAAAAGTTATTAAACAATCAAGTCAACTAAAAAACGTCAAAAATAAAATTCTTGTTGATAAAATTTTAGGTGAATACTTAAAAAAAATTTCAATTCAGATAAATAGAATAGCAAAACAATCATATCCTTTACAATCTATAAAAAGGCGTGAGCAAGGTACCATTAAAATAATCATAACACTCAACGAAAATGGTAAGGTTTTAGAACTTTTTTTTGAAAATAAAAAGCCTAAACGATTGTACAAAGCAACAAAAAAAATTATTGAATCATTTACTTTTCCAAAGCCTAATAAAGAGATTTTGACTGCTAACAATACACTTAGGGTAAAGATTCCAGTTAATTTCATTCTCAGGTGATGTTGTTTTTTGCAACAAATTTTACTCTTTTTTACTCTAATAAGCAAAATTCAGTTTTAAAACAAACTATTTAAGCTATTATAATTCTTTAATATTAACTAAAGGGAAGGAAATTTTATGAAATTTTCTAAAAAAATAGCAATTGCTGCAGTTCCTGCGGTAATGGCTTTAGCTTCCACAAACGTTGACTCTAAAATTCTTTTAATGAGTCAAGAAGGTTGGGAAGTTTCTTTTGATGGTGCAGCCAATGCATTTATCATGAAGAACCAGTGGTGTTCTAGCATAATTCAGGATGGAACTTGCATTTACAGCATCTACTTAGGTGCAAGTGGTGTACAACGTTCAAAATGCTGGCGATTTCTGACGATACTGATAGTATCGTAACTGGTTTATTACCAAATGTTTGGGGTATGACTTTAAAGCTCCAACTGCAAATGGTTTAGACGTTTCTGCAAGACTTAGGTCTTTACACACACATGAAGGTGGTGAAAACTCACTAGGTAATGGTGAAATAAACATTAGGAAACTAGTGCATCAGTCTCTGGTTAGTTTTGGTACTGTTTTAGTTGGTAGAATCTTCAGTATTCACCAAACTAATGCAATCTTAAATGATATGCTATTATTCGGTGTAGGTGCAGCTGCTGGTGGTATAACAACGGAACTACTTTAGGTAGAATTGGTTTGGTTACTTATACACAGATTTCAAACCGCAAATTAGTTGGACTTTACCTTCAATGGGTGGCTTTGGTGCAAAAATTGGTTTATTTGATCCAGATGATGTACAAGCTGAGCTACAGCTGGTTAGTGCAACTGTTAAGGCTCAGTCCAAGAGTTGATGCTCAAGTTACTTACAATGGTGATTTTCTGGTTTAGGCATTAACCTTTGGGTTGATGGTTCATATCAAAATACTGAAACTTCAATGCTGCAAATAATGTTATCAACTGCTGATTCTGGCGCAACTACCGACAGCTGGTGAAACTATGGAAAGTGTTGACTCTGCAGGTGTAGGTTTCGGTACTAAACTATCTTTGACGATATGTTCTCAGTTTAGTCGCCTCTGGTTTCTATGGCTCTGGTTTGGGTATTAGAGTCAGCGCTATGCATGCTGTTGATTACGCAGTGCAATCGATGGTTGGTAAGCCAAGAAATTCATATGGTGGTTACATCCAAGGTACTTTGACTTTGGTCAAGGTACAAGTGTGGTTACTCATATGGTGGAAACTTCATGAAGTTCAAACTGGTAGAGATATCAACAACTGCTATTGCGGAATGAATGGTCAAACTGTCACATGGTATGATTTGGCACAATGTAACTGATAACTTCAGACTAGTTGCTGAAGGTGGTTACACTGAAAAATCATGGTATCCACATGGGTTCTTCTATGGAAGACACTTATGGTGGCGTTGGTGCATTCTTCTTCTGGTAGAATCCACTAACAAAATCTATTTAAAAAGGGAGAGTACTTTTTAACCCTCCTTTTTGCTATAAAGTAAAAATGATTTCAAAGCGAATCATTTTTAAGTTGTTTTATCTTTTATATCATCTTGTTCATACTGTTGATGATATGTTTTCTTTTAAGATAATAAATTTATTATAAAAATGGATATCAAAGAGTTCAACTTGATTCAGAGAAAGTGAAAACGTAACAAATGTTCATCCAGTAAATATTGATCCAGCCAGAATTGAAGGTGCTCTAAACATTCTTGACAAAATATGGACCAAAAGCTGAAACTTTTTTCACGATGAATAACAAAGCCCTACTCATCTGCTATTAGTGAAGCGCTCAAAGATGCACAAACCTAATCAAGATGTTGTATTTACCCAAGAAGGTTGGTATAAAAAAATCTTTATCAAATAATTTAGTAACATCCGGAAGAGTATTTTATAATAAAAATGGTTTAAATATAATTTTGGCTCTGTTATGAGAAAAGGAAACTTATCAGAAACAGACCCAATGTTATCAATGGTGTAAACCCAGATTTGAAAAAAATCCTTATGCACCAGGATCTAGGTATCAATCAATTAAAAGTGATTATATACTAACAACAATTCCAAACTCTGGAGTTTTAGACCTAAAGAAGCAAAAAGGTAGAGTAGATTGGTTAGTTTTTCACACCAAAAGCATTAACAGCTCGAAGTGATTTGACTTTTGAACAAAAAAAGTTTTCTGTGGCTTCAAATTTTCAAGTTCAAGGCTTAAGAAATGAACTAAATACACTTAAAAATGAATTACGAAATATTAGGCAGAATCAATACAATAATTATAATGCAGGTTATGGTAATTATATTCCTAGGCAACAATATAATGCCCCTCCACCACCATACGGATATTATCCAAGTCCTAATTACCAATATCCTACTCAGCAGAATTCACAAGTTAATCAGCAAGCACCCAATAATAATAGGCAAATTTCATTAAAATCTCTTGAGAGTATGAGACAAAGAGGTTTGATAAGTGAAGAAACGTATATAAAAAAAGTTCAGGAACTTGGATATTAATTAAAATTCTATTTCCATATTCCACAAAAAACATGATCTGATGAAGCGTTTGTTAGTCCATGTAAATAACCAATAGCTAGTTCATACTCAAAGTCTTTGAATTCAAACTCTTTATCTAATTCAAAACCATAAAGATGTTTCTGATTAGTGTAAGTATTAAACTTTGTTAAATACCCAAAGTCACTAAAGCCTACCACTCCAATACCTAAGCCTAAACCTAATGGCTCGTTTAACATTAACCTATTGCTTAAGTCAAATTTTGTAGAACCTTTGGCTAATTTTCCAACTTCCTTCTCAAAAATAATGTTTGTGATAAAACTCAAATAATTATTTTTAAACTCATTTAAGTATTTATATTCAATTTCATCTGCTGAATCACCCTCACTAACAAAATTGTATGAGAAATAAAAAGCCCCTGCAAAATTTTCATAATCAAAAACCTGTAGTTGATTCTGAAACTCAGTTTTTTCCCAGTCTAAAGTTGTATCTGCTTTATCAGAAACATGAAATTCTAACTCCGACTGCCAAAAACCTGTCCATGAATATTCTGTTTCAAAAACATGATGATGTGATTTATTAAACTCATTTCTATCATCTATATTGTGATGTCCCCTCCACTCTAGAGACTGCCTTCCCTCTTCAACCATAGGGCTATAAATTTTATGATGACCTGAAATTTCTCCTTTAGAATTGAAAAAAATACATGAAAAAAAAAAGAGAATAATAAGAAATTTCTATTCATTTAAGTCTTCATCTAATATTGTCATATGAAATTGATAGGCTTTTTCATTCTCATCGATTTCTTCATAAATAAGACCTAAAAATTCATCTTTTCATATATATCTCCAAAGAATCTTCAATATTTTTACGTTTTTTTACTACAAAATGCTCTGTATCAAACAAATTATTAAGATAACTTTGAATTTTTTTGCTTTATATCGTTCATTGTAAATAGAAATAAATTATTTAATGTTTATAATTATTTTAGATATATTTGAGGTTATAATACATTGAACAGATTAAATGTCCAGTTAACAACGTATTTTGGATTGATTCCATTCTACTTTCCATTGATTCATTATTTATTTTCAAGTGATATAATTTTAAGAATATATTTAATTGAAGTATCAATTATTTATGGGGCGATGATTTCATCATTTATCTCTGGGAATGCAATGGGAAAAAATTGTTTCAAATAATAAAAATATACAATTTTTCCAATAATTCCATTTTTCTTAGCTTGGCTTCATTTCTTGGATTTATTTATTTTTTTAAAGAAATGATTATTATTATTGCATTATTATTTAATCTTTTGATTGACTTTTTATATTAAAAAAATAGAGAAACTTGGTTTAAAAAGATGAGGATCATTGCAACATTCGTGGCTTGCTCGTCTTTCGTCATAAATTTTTATTAGTATAATCAATTGTTTATAAGATTTTTATTTTTTTTTCTTGAATTAATTTGTAATATAAGTCAACCTAACTTCCAAGATGGGGAGGTATTTTTTGGGGCTTAATGCAAATATGCCCTACATCTACCCGTAGTTAAACAAACCCTCTGCTGTGTTTTTTTTATCAGCAGAATATTAACAATAACGAAAGGATAGACATATGGATTATATGCTTAAACCCGAAGACTTTGTAGGAGTTACTTTTTGGATCATTTCCGTTTCAATGGTAGCATCTACAGCATTTTTTTTCCTAGAAGCTCAAAGTGTCAGTAAACATTGGCAGACATCTGTTAGAGTGGCTGGACTAGTTACATTAATTGCTGCTGTTCACTATTATTATATGAGAGATGTATGGGTTTCAACTGGTGAATCTCCTACTGTATATAGATATATTGATTGGTTACTTACTGTTCCACTTCAGATGATAGAGTTTTACCTAATTCTAGCAGCTGTTGGCGCAGCTACCGCAGGTATTTTCTGGAGACTATTAATTGGTACATTAATAATGCTTGTTGGTGGATTCCTTGAGAAGCTGGATATATGAACGCAACTGTTGGTTTCGTCATAGGTATGGCTGGATGGATTTACATCCTTTATGAAGTGTTTGCTGGAGAAGCAGCACAAGCTAGTGCGTCTAGTAATTCTGAAGGTATGAAATCGGCTTTTAATGCTTTAAAATGGATTGTTTCAATTGGATGGTCGATCTACCCAATTGGTTACTTCTTAGGTTATTTATCTGGTGGAGGAGCAGATGCTGCTACTCTTAACTGGGTTTACAACCTTGCCGATTATGTAAACAAAATAGCATTTGGTGTTATAATTTGGGCTGCTGCAAAAGCAGATACTTCCAAAGCTTAATAATGCTGAATAAAATTAAAAAGGGAAACAAACATTGTTTCCCTTTTTTTCAAATGAAAAAAGTTTCTACTAAAAATATATCAAACCCGATAATTAACGATTTTCTTTCATCATACTCAATGGAAAGAACTCAATTCATACAACAAAAAATTAGATCTTAGCTTTTTTGAAAAATCAGAATTTGATAGAGATATTAGTCAAATTGAAAATCAAATGTTTGATATTTTATATGATGATTCATGGATGGGTCATTGTGCAAAATACCAATTAGAATCTGGTGGTAAAAGATTTAGAGTAATACTTGCACTAATTGCCTCAAAAATGTTTGGATTAAGTAAAGAGATTTCAAAATCAATTGCTATATGCTGTGAATTTATCCATAATGCTTCTTTAATTCATGATGATCTTCAAGATAGAGATTTACTCAGAAGAGGACTTCCAACAATATGGAATAGATTTGGAGATCACACTGCAATAAATCTAGGAGACTTCTTCATTGCTAGTTCTTATGAGGTTTTATCAAAAACTAAATCGATTCCTGAACTAAAATGTAAAGCGATTGAAGAATTGGGAAATACTATTAAACAAACCGTAAAGGGACAATCGGTAGAAATTTTAAGTAGATCTGATTTTCATCTTAAAATTCAGGATTACGAAACAACTTCGAGAGCAAAAACAGGTGGCTTAATTTCATTACCAATAAAACTAGCTTCAATATTTTCTGGTAAAAAAAAGGCAGACGATTATTTTAAACCTCTTTATGAAACTGGTGTAGCATATCAGATACAAGATGACCTCTCTGATTTTCTAGGTATTAAAGATAGAGGACTACCAGGTAGAGATCTTAAAGAAGGAAAAATGAATGTATTAATCATGCATTATATCGAATCGGCATCAGAAGGTGAAAAATTTGTGCTACAAAAGTTTCTAAAGAAAAGGTATGATTCCATATCTGAAGATGAAATTTCGTTTTGGTTAACAAAAATTAAAAATAAAGGTGCGCTTGACAAATCTCTTAAATACTTACTGGACGTTTCTAAAAAATCAATTGATCAAGCTTCAAAAAATCATAATGATCTACAAAATATAGTTCAATTTGTTATTAAATCTATAATTACTCGAATTACAAAAAAAATTAAAGAGAAATGACGAAGAAAGCAATCGTTGTTGGATCAGGCTTTGGTGGAATAGCTTCCAGCCTTCGTCTTAAGGCTCTTGGATATGATGTTGTATTATTAGAAAAACTAGAACAATTAGGTGGTCGAGCAAGAGTATTTAAAAAGAAAGGGTATACTATTGACGCAGGTCCAACAGTAATTACAGCTCCTTTTTTATTTGATGAACTTTTTCATTTATTCAGTAAAAAAAGAGAAAATTATGTAAAATTCAAAAGACTTGATCCAATGTATAATTTTTATTTCAGTCAAAATAAAAAATCCTTTAACTATTTTGATAAAGTAGAAGATTCATTAAAAGAAATTGCAAAATTTGAACCTAGAGATGTAGAGGGTTATAAGAATCTTCTAAAAATGTCTGAAAAAATTTTCAAAGTTGGTTTCGATAAACTATCTTTCACTCCATTTCATAACTTTTTTTTTATGATTCGACAAATTCCGTCATTAATAAAACTTAAAAGCTATTTGAGTGTGTTTCAATTAGTTTCAAAATATATTAAAAACGAACAAATAAAGCAAGCACTTAGTATTCAACCATTATTACTTGGAGGAAATCCACTTGAAACCACCTCAATTTATAATCTCATTCATTATTTAGAGAGAAAATGGGGAGTTCATTACGCAATGGGGGGACTGGAGCAATCATTCGTGCATTTGAAAAGCTTATGAAAGAAGAGAAAATAAAGATTAATAAAAATACAGATGTCAAAGAAGTTATTTTTGACGATAACAAAGCTATAGGTGTAAAAACTAACAATGGAAAAAATTTTTATGGGGAAAAAATTATTTTTAATTCAGATCCTGCATATACATATAAACACATTATAAAGAAAAAGAAAAAATGGAGTGATAAAAAAATTGACAAACTTGATTTTTCAATGGGCTTGTTCGTAATTTATTTTGGTACAAAGAAAAATACAAAAATATTGCACATCATACCATTTGGATGGGTGAAAGATATGAAGGACTATTAAAAGATATATTTAACAAGAAAATTCTTGCCAACGACTTTAGTCTATATCTTCACAGACCAACAGCAACAGATAAGTCTATGGCACCTAAAAATTGTGATAGTTTTTATGTTTTGTCTCCTGTTCCAAATTTAAAATCTGGAATTAACTGGAATTTGAAGGGGTTACAATACAGAAAAATGATTCTTGAAGCTCTTGAAAAAACTATTCTTCCGAATCTTAGTAAAAATTTAACAGTTTGCTTTCATATGTCTCCAGAAGATTTTAAAAAAGATTATCATTCACTATATGGAAGTGGTTTTTCTATTTCTCCAATATTTAGACAATCAGCTTGGTTTAGATTTCATAATAAATCTGAAAGTTTTGACAACTTATATTTTGTAGGAGCAGGAAGTCATCCAGGTGCTGGTGTACCTGGTGTTATTAGTTCAGCAAAAGTACTTGAAAATATTCTTAAAAATGAATAAAAATTCTAATTATTCTATAAAGACCAGGGCTAAAACATTTTACTTTGCATCATTTTTCTTTAATAAAAAAATAAAAGATGAAATTAGTACTCTTTATATTTTTTGTAGATATATAGACGATATAAGTGACTCTGGAAATCTAAATAAAATTAAGGCTAAACAAAAATTAAAGGATATTACTAAAGATTTAAAAAGTTAGAATCAAAAGATATCATAGTTAAGAACTTCATTAGACTTATGATTAAAAAAAAGATTCAGATTAGAACGCCTATAATGCTGATTAATGGAGTTATGCAGGATCTAGGTAAAGTTGAATTAAAGAATCTAGAGGAACTGATAATCTATAGCTATAAGGTTGCTGGAACTGTTGGGTTAATGGTTTGTAACATCTTAGAAGTCAATAAAAAAGAGTTAAAATTTAAAGGAATTCAATTAGGAATTGCAATGCAAATAACCAATATCATAAGGGATATAGACGAGGATTTAAAAAGGAATAGAATATATTTTCCTTTGGAGTACTTAACAATTAAAAAAATAAACCAAAACAAATTTTAAATGATATTGAGTTACAAAAAGAATTTTCTAAAAATTTAGAAAGGCTAAAAGATTTCTCAGACTTAATTTATACAAACTCAAGAATCGGGATATATAAACTTCCTATTCGCTTTAGACTACCAATTGCTTTAGCCTCAAAACTATATCAAGGAATAGGGTTTAAAATTAAAAACATCAATATAATGTATGGAATAAAAGACATTATTTATCTTTTGTTGAAAAGCTTGCGAAAGTCTTTAGTTGTATTATTTGAAATTTTTATTATCAGAAATATAGTAGAAAATAAAAAAATTGAAAATAAACTCAACAAAATACTTTTAAGATTGAGTAATTCGTATTGTGACTAAAGATTTAAAATTTGATATAATAATTATTGGTGCTGGGGTTTCAGGCTTAATACTTGCAAATGAATTATTATCTAGAACCAATAAAAAGTATTAATCATAGAGAAACGCAAAACATTTTCCTACGATAAAAATCTTTGTTTTTGGAGTAAACCTAAAAATTTAGTAACAGATCTAGCAAAAATAAATGGGATAAAATTGCTTTTTATTCTAATGGAAAAAAAAAATTCTTGTATCAGAGGAAATAGAATATCTAAGAATTAATTCAAAGACATTTTATAATTTTTTATCAATAGATTCAAAAAAAATAAAAACGTAAGTCTTAAAATGAACTGTTCATTAAAAAATTTGAAGTACTTAGCAAATAAAATTATCATTGAGACTACAAAAGGAACTTACAACTCAGATATTGTATTTGATAGTAGTTTAAGTAAAAAAGATCTTAAAAAAATAAAACTTTTTCAACACTTTAAAGGTATTGAAATAAAAACAAGTAAACCAGTTTTTAAAAAGATGAAGTAACACTTATGGATATTAGAGATAAGAAGGATATGTTCAATTTTGTATATCTACTACCTTTTTCGAAAAATAGAGCATTAGTAGAATCAACATATTTTTCCTCCAAAGATTCTTGATAATGAAACATATCTTAAAGATATAAAAGAATATATTTTCGAAAAGTTTAAAATAACAAATTTCGACTGTAAATATGAAGAATTTGGAATTATACCAATGGGAAAAATTATTCATAATGATTTGAAGAATGTATTTAAAATTGGTATAGCAGGTAATTGGAATAGATTATCAACTGGATATTCTCTTCAGAATGCCTTCGTCTACTCTAAACAAGTAGTTGACCAATTATTAGATAATAAAACTCCTAAAATAGAAGAAAAATATCTTTTAAATTTCTTAGATAACATTTTTTGTAATTTTGTTTTAACTCAACCAAACAAAGTAGAAAACTTCTTTAAAAATTTTTTTTTAAAAAATAGACTTTCGAATATAGTAAATTTCCTAAACTCAAATTCAGATTTTGTAAATATGATTAGAATATTATTAAGTCTTCCAAAATTTAGTTTAATTAAATCATTATTAACTTATAAGAAATGATAAATTACGAGCAAAAATATTTTTAAACGCAATACTAGTATGTGCGATAACTTTATATTTTTTTGGTGAAACATTTTATGATTTTAAAAATCAAATTCTCTTTTTTTTACTTCCACTAATCTGGCCAGGCCTTGCACATGGAAGCTTAGACCTAGAAATAGCTATTAATAGAGGTTTGGTAAAAGAATTCAGTCATAAAGTTTTGTTTTTCATTATATATCTTATAATAATAACAGCTTTCTTTTTACTTTGGATAATCTTTCCCAATATAATATTTCTGGTTTTTTAATACTTTCTGCTGTACACTTTGGAATAAGTGATAAAGTCAGTAGAATAAAATATATAGGAATTCTTGAAATACTAATAAGAGCTAAATTAGTTATCGTATTACCATTAAAGTTTTACCCAGAGATTACTTCAAAAGTTTTTATTTTCTTAGGTTTAAATTATGAAACATTAGACTTTATTCAATTTTTAAATGATTATTTTTTTTATTTTCTTATATTAAATTTATTTATTTGGTTATTTCTTAAGAACGAATCCAAAACATTAAAATTAAGCATACTTATAGAGTTTTTATTAATTGGATTTTGTTTTATATATTTTCAGCCAATAATTTCTTTCTTAGTTTATTTTTGTTTTTTACATTCAATAAGACATTTAAATGAAGAAAAAAATATCTGAAATTGTCCTATAAAACTTATTCAAAAAAACCCTTCCTTTCACTCTGATTCCTTTGATAGCTCTAACAATTTTTTTTAAATATTGATATTAAAAATAATATTAATATTTACTATACAGTTGTCGGCCTTTCGTCTTTAACCATACCTCATGTAATGTTAATAAATTATATTAAAAATTAATCTAGCACTTTATTTGTAAGAATATTTCTAAACCAATTTTTTTTATAATTTTACTCTCTGAGTCATTGTTTTTAGGCTCTATCATATCCTTTGATTTTGACGTATAAATAATTCTTGTCTCTAAATTAATCCTATCCTTTTGGTTTTGCAAACTACCATGAAGATGATGACCGGAAAAACAGATTATATTTCCTTTATCTATCTGAAAATATTGTTTTTCCTCATCTTGAATATTAATTTTAGCATAAGGTGCTGAGGGATAATCATCCTTTTTTTAAAACTCTCAAATGACCATTCCTTACTATTATTTTCAACTTTTCCTTAAAATACTTAGGTACTATATATATTGAATTTGTTGCTGAAATTTTATGAATTGGAAACCAAAAATTTATTTGATTAAATAAATTTGAAGCCCAGGTATCTCTATGTGGAAGTGCTGGCTTAAGTTTTCCAAATGATTTACCATAGATCTTTGGGCTGTATCTTAATGAATATTGATCTTTAAAAACATATTTAGTTTTAAATCCAAGTTCCTCCAAAAAAAAAATGAAATTATCATTTATTACAGAGCATTCTTTTATATTTTTTGAAGTTTTAAAAAAGCTTTTCCTTTTTATCAAAAGTAAGGTCATCTTTATTATTAAGAAAATCCTCAAGATTGAGGCTAAATATTTTTTAAAATGAGATTTAATAGTTTTTATTATTTCATTAGTAAAAATAGATTTTTCAAAAATAATAATTTCACCATTAAAAACACTTTTCAGTATAGAATTTGGATTATATAGTTTTGTAGGTAAGCTTTTTAAAAACTTTGAACTGTTTATATTCATTAAATCTATTCATAATATTTATACTGAAGATCAAGCCAAGACCCACCTTCACATTGTAAAACATTTTCTGGTCCTTTATTATTATTTTTTCTTTTTTCAGAAATCAAAAAGAGATTTTGATAATATAAAGCTTGTCTTTCTTGAAGAGTCCACAAAGTTTTTTCATCTAAATCAATCTTTTTACCACTATTCTTTTGATAATGATGTACTAGCTCATGTAGAATTATAGATTTATCACATACGTTGGTTTCTGGTCTCATAGAATCAATATAAAAAATTTTACCTTCCTTGACATAATATGCCTTTACCTTACAGTTTTTTGAGGAGAAACAAGCTTTATCAGACATTTTCTCTTTTGAAAGTATGATAAATTCAGGAGGAGATAATTCTTCTCTTCAAATTCAGTGTTATTAAGAATAAATGCAGTAAGAAGAGTTATTAATTTATCTGAAATCATTTTAATTTTATCCTATTCAACTTTTTTCCAGTATTTAAATCATATACTTGAAGTAATTGAGCATTCTCTTTTTCATTTTCAACTAAAATATATAACTTAGATCCTTCTACGAAATAATCTTTGATATTTTCTTCAAATTTTATTTTAGGATTTAAATCTATATTTTGATTAAGAGTTGAATTTTTATTATACTTATTTGTAATTGCTATAACCATTATAGTAAATAATATTACAATTAATAAGCCGAGTGTAATTACTGTGTATTTTAGGAAATTCTTCATTGAGTAAAAATTATATAACCATTTCTGTAACAAGCAACGACCTTAACAAAAGAATAGATAAATTTTTAAACAGAAAAAGTTAGCTCGATCTCAAGAAATAGATTACAGTCAATCATTTCAAAAAAAAAAGTAAAAATAAATAACCAAATAATTATTTCTTCTTCTTCAAAAATAAAATCTAGCGGAATAATTACTTTAGAAATACCAGAACCTGTTGAGGCTCTAGCAATACCAAAGGATATTGAAATTAAAATCATTTATGAAGACAGTAATTTGATTATTATTGATAAAAAAGCAGGAATGGTTGTCCATCCAGGTGCCGGAAATTTTGATAATACACTTGTAAATGCTTTACTACATCACTGCGGGAATTCTCTATCTGGAATTGGAGGTGTTTTAAGACCAGGAATTGTTCACAGAATTGATAAAATGACTAGTGGACTAATAGTAGTAGCAAAAAATGATGAAACTCATTTTTCACTTTCTAATCAATTTAAAAATAAAACGGTTGAAAAGGAGTACTATCTTTTTTGTTGGGGAAGTTTTATCAATCAAAAAGGATCAATAGAAAATTATATAATTAGATCGAACAGAAACAGAAAGAAAATGACTATAAGTAAAAATAATACTGGGAGATTCGCTTCAACTGACTATGAAGTATTAGAAGAATTTCAAATAAACGATAATAATTATATTAAATTTGTAAAGTGTAAGCTTAACACAGGTAGAACTCATCAAATTAGGGTGCAAATGAGTCATATTGGATGCCCTTTATTAGGCGATATGCTATATGGTAAACAAAAAATAGAAAAAGTAGATAATAAAAATTTAAAAAAATTTATCACAGATAACTTTATTAACAATGGAAGACAAGCTCTTCATGCAAAAAAGTTAGGTTTTTACCATCCGGTGAAAAAAAGAGAGAGTAGCCTTTGAAACAACGTTCCCAGATTTTCTGATTTTGAGCTTATTTTTTGAGGATTTTGAGAAGATTAAATGAATAAAAATTAATAAATTGTTCATCTTATGTTCATTTTTTTGTTGAAATTAAAATTTCACTGTATATTATATGAATCATGTTTAAAGATTTAAAAGGTTTTGTTGGTTATGTTGATAAAAATGATATTTCAGCATATATTAAAAAAATACAGAAGTTCCCTATTTTATCACATGAAGATGAGTCAAGACTCGCAACAGAATGGATAAAAATAGAGCAACAAAGCAGCACATGCCCTTATCAATTCTCATTTACGATTAGTGGTCAAAATCGCTATGAAATTTCGAGGTTACGGCCTTCAACTTAGCGAACTAGTATCTGAGGGAAATCTTGGATTAATTCAATCTTTAGAAAGATTTGATCCAAAAAAGGGATTTAGACTTTCAACTTATGCTATGTGGTGGATTAGAGCATCAATCCAAGAATATATTTTACACTCCTGGTCACTTGTAAAAATTGGAACAACAGCAGCACAAAAAAACTATTTTTCAATTTAAGATCACTCAAAGGCAAACTAAAAGCATTAGATGATGGAGATCTTCCACCAGAAATGGTGACAGAAATTGCAGAAAGATTAAGTGTGTCGGAAAATGAGGTTGTTGATATGAATAGAAGAATTGCAGGACATGATCATTCTCTTAATAACCCTTATTCATTAGATAATAATGAAGAATGGATAAATGGATTACCTGATGAAAAAGAAAATCATGAAAATATATTTATTAATAAAGATGAGTTATTCAAACGTAAAGAAATGCTCAAATGGTCAGCCTTAAAAATCTAGATGAAAGAGAAAGAAGAATCCTTACCCAAAGAAGATTAGTTGATGATCCTCTAACACTTGATGAATTAAGTAAATCTTTTGGCATATCTAGAGAAAGAGTTAGACAAGTTGAGGTCAGGGCCTTCGAGAAAATTCGTAAAGTAGTCAAAAATATAAATTATAAAAATAAGAATTTTAATCAATAAATGGATCATTAACAAGGATGGTGTCTTCTCTTTTGGGCTAGTTGACAATAAAGAAACACTTGAACTCCAAGTAGCTCTTCAATCCGTCTAACATACTTAATAGCTAATGCTGGTAGCTCAGACCAAGTTTTAGCACCTTGAGTGCTTTCCAACCAACCCTTATGAGTCTTCATATATTGGTTCAAGTTTTTTTGATAGATTCTGAACAAGGAAAATAATCTAATTTTTTCCTTTAATTTTATAGCCTATACATATTTTTATTTCTTTAAAAGCTATCTAAAACATCAAGTTTTGTTAGAGCTATTCCATCCATACCTGAAACATTCAACAGAATGCTTTGCTATTATAGCATCAAACCAACCACATCGTCTTTGTCTACCTGTTACTGTTCCAAATTCATTACCAATTTTTCCTAATTTTGAACCAATTGCATTTTGTAACTCAGAAGGAAAAGGTCCGCTACCTACCCACCTATTATATGCCTTTACTATACCAAGGATAAATCCTAAATTTTTAACTGAAACCCCTGAACCAGTTGATGCAGCGCTTGGTAAAGTATTTGAAGATGTAACATATGGATATGTTCCATGGTCAATATCAAGCAACAACCCTTGTGCGCCTTCGAATAGAATTTTTTTCTATTAACCCTAGCATCATTAATAACTGGGTGAAACTCTTCCAACGAACTTTAATATTTTAGTTCTATAAAGATCAATTTCTTTTTCGACTTGATTCTCATCTAATAACTTTGAACCTAGCCCTTTTAGAACAACATTGTGAAAAGAAACTAGATTTTTTATTTTGTAATTTAGAACATCTTTATCGTTTAAATCACAAAATCTTACTGCTCTTCTTCCGACTTTATCCTCATAAGCTGGGCCAATTCCTCTTCCTGTTGTACCAATTTTATTTTTTCCTTTTTGACTTTCTCTAATCTTATCTATTTCTTTATGAAAACTAAAAATTAAACACGCATTTTCTGATATGAGTAAATTTTTTTTAGATATTTCGATTCCTGTTTTTTTTAATTTTTGAATTTCTTCTATCAAAGCTAATGGGTTTACAACAACTCCATTACCAATTACAGATTTTTTATTTTTTCTTATTATTCCCGACGGTAGAAGGCTTAAAGCTATTTTTTTTTTATTAACAACAATGGTATGTCCAGCGTTATTTCCACCTTGAAATCTTATCACTATATCAGCTTTACTAGATAGCCAGTCAACTATTTTACCTTTACCTTCATCGCCCCATTGAGCACCAATTACAGTTACGTTTCCCATTATAATTTTTTTTGATTTTTCATTATTTAGACAACTTTTATTGATTTAGGGTTATGTTCTTAAGCATTCTAGCAGCCCTGAGAATCCAATACATTTTTCATTATTTACAAAGTAGAATCCCCCGTTAAAAAGCTCTTTATATTCGTTTGAATAAACTTTGAATGATATGCTATCATGATAATCTATTTCATCAACCTCTAAGGGGTCAATAAATATCTTAATCTCAGAAAATTCTTTTTTAACCATTTTAACTGACTTAACAAACATTTTTACTTCTTCTTTAATCTTTTTCTTAAATTTATACATCTGTAACTTTGATAAATTAGTATCAATATTACCTATTGTTGAAAGAAAAAAATTTGAAATTTCAAAAATTTCTAGGGGTAGTAGCTTTATAAGATCAAGGTTTTTATTCTTAAAGCTATTAACTAGTTTTTCATATTCGTCTGTGTTTAATTGAAAATCTTCTACAAATGCTTTAGTAAGATTAGGCATAGAAAGGTTTAAAATAAAATTTTTAAAATTTAATTGATCCAATATTTTTACTATTAGCTTAATAACGTCAACTAAAATAAGGTCTGTTTTGATTCCAATTACCTCTGCACCAATTTGTCTGGATTGCCTTGACATACTCAAATTATTATTCTTAACTTTTAAAACTTCACCTGAATAACATAATTTTAGTGGTCTCTTACTATGAAACAATGAGCCACATGAAATTCTTGCTATTTGTGAGGTTATATCCGACCTTATTGCCATAATCTTTTGAGATAGTGGATCTAAGACTCTAAAGCATTCGCTTTTTGTTTTTCTTTACTTAAAAAGAATAAAGAGCTCTCAAACTCTATTAATGGAGGATTTACATATGAGAAGCCAGATTTTTTTGTTATTTTTAAAAAACAATCATTGATTCTGTATTCTTCAAGAGCCAAATCTGGCAGACTAGTCTCTAAACCCCTCTGGTAGTAATTGATTCTTCACAATTTTATATATAATTAATATTTTTAAAAGACCAATCTAGCCAATTTGTTAAAGCAATCAAATCTTTTTTTTTTTATAGTTGGGCCAGTCCATATTCTTATACCATGCGGAGCTCTTTTTATAATTTCTTATGTCGTAGGCGATTTGATTTATTTTTCAAAAAGTGTGTATTTTTTCTAAATTAATTTTTTTATTTGGAATTAAAAATGATGGTGTCATTGCGTCATAACTATTATCTTTTGAGAATTTTTTAAATAAGCATTATTTTTCAACCAATCATCAATTATTTTCTTATTTTCTTCGCAAATATTTTTATTACCTTCAAGAGAACCACGTTTCTGATATGCATCAAGACATATTTCTAAGTCTGCAAATGATAATAGAGAAGGTGTGTTAATTAGGAAATCATGCCTAGCTAAATCTAAAACTTTTGGTATTGATTTTTTTTTTTTTAATCTTTTTTTTGCCTTGGGACTTAAAACTACCATTCCGTGCTGTGATTCTCCACCAAGTGCCTTTTGCCATGAAAATACTGATGCATCGAGTTTTCTCCATGGAATATCATAGATAAAGACCCCAGACGTAATGTCACTAATAACTAACCCCTCTTGTCTATCTTTAATAAAGTCACAATTATTTACACTCATTCCAGTTGAGGTTCCTGTCCATACAAATAATACATCATTTTTCTTTGGTATATTTTTTAGAGATGGAATCTTTCCGTCTAATGAGTATCTTAAATCAATTTTTAATTTTAATTTTTTTAAATCGTTAACCCAAAGAACTGCCCAATAATCATAAACTATGGTTGTAATTTCATTTTCACCTAAAAATGACCAAATTACTGCTTCCATTGCTCCTGTTGTTGAGCCAGGTGTTATAATTAATTCATACTGGTCAGGGATATTAAGTATTTTTTTTATTCTCAAAATAATACTTTCAACGTACTCTCTCACATCATCGGATCTATGATATCTGCCTAAAAATTGCTGATTTAAATTCTTAACCTCCCAGATATCCGGTTTTCTGGTTGGCCCACATGAAAAGTTTGGGTTATCTGGCATTATTAAATTTGGAATCTTCATATGCTAAATATGATTGGAAAAGATAAATAAAATACAACCCAACAAATAAATGATAACGGGAGTCCAAGTTTAATATAATCTACAAATTTATAATGACCTGGTCCCATAACAAGTAAGTTTGTCTGATAAGCTAAAGGTGTCAGAAAGGATGTATTTACGGCAAAAATCAATGCAATTGCCATTACTTTTGGATCAATGTTGAGTTTATCTGCTATATCTATTGCAATAGGTGTGAATAAAACAGCGCAAGCATTATTTGAAATAAAGTTTGTAGTTATTGAAACAAAAATATAAAAACTCATTATTATAGTCATATTTGAGGAGTCTTGTAATACGTCTAAAAGAAGTTCAGATAAAAATTGAGCAGTACCAGTTTCCTGTATTATTTTTCCCAAAGCTAAAGAAGTAACAATTAAAAGTAGCAATCCATTATCTACACTTCTCAATATCTGCCTCAAGGAAAGAACCTTAAAAACATAATTGATGCAACGCCTAAAAGTGCTGCTACAACTAAAGGCAAGATTTCAAATGCCCCAATTGAAATAACACCTAAAAATACTAATAAAGATTTATTTGCTAATTCTTTATCAAATATCTCGGATGTAGCCCATTCAAGAGGTAACAAGTCACTTTTAGTTCTTAGGTTTTTTAAAGCATCTTTACTTCCTTGGATAAGAAGAGTATCACCAGGTTCCAATGGAAGCTCACCAAAGTTCTTAGTTATAATCTTTGATCTTCTTTGCAGACCAATAACAATGCAATTATATCTATATCTGAAGCTCACATTTTCTACAGTATTTCCTATTAAACTTGAAGATGGGGTGACCATTGCTTCAGATATAATTTTATCTTTTTATCATCATCTAGGCTGTTGACTGAATCATAAGAAATTATAGCAATGTTTTTTATTTAAAACTTCAATTAATTGTTCTCTAGTTGATGAAATTACTAAAATATCACCCTTTTCGATTACCAAACTATCAAATGGTCCATGCTCGGCATGTTCTCCACGTTGGATCATTAGTATTTTAATTTTTTCCAACCCTAAGAACTTTCCATCTTTTGTAGTTTGACCAATAAGTTTAGAGTCTTCATTTATACTTATTTGACTAATAAAGTTATTTTTTGAGTTATCAATTAGTTCATTAGCTATAGGTGATCTATCTTTCAGAAAGAAACTGGAGAATAAAAATAAAAATATAAAGCCAAATAGAGCTATAATCATACCAGGGAAAGAAAATTCAAAAAAATTTAATTTTATATTTGTGTAGGTTTGAAGTGAGTTTGATACAAGTAGATTTGTACTTGAACCTATTAGAGTAGTCATTCCTCCAAGAATAGCAACAAAACTTAAAGGCATTAAAAATTTGCTTAAAGAATTGTCTGTATCCCTAATTATTCCCTGCAAAATCGGAATAAAAATTATTACCACTGGTGTATTATTGATAAACGCACTTAAAATTAAGACAAAAAATAGACTTAAGAAAATTACAATTTTAGGATTATTTGGAAATAAATTGATTAAATTAGAGATATAATTATCTAAAACTCTAGTTTGAACTACAGCCTGTCCAAGAATTAACAATGAAATTACTGTAATTAATGATGTATTACTAAAACCACTTAAAATAACTTGAGGAGGAAGCAAGTTCAAACCTTCTGAATCTAAATAAGGGAATACAGAGAAGAAAACGAGAAGAAAAGCCAGTATTATTACAGATTTAAACACAATAGAGAAACTTTCTATAGCATAAAAAACCATACTTGATATTACTATGAGTATGCTAGCGTATATAAAGGTGTCCTGTTGTAATTCAAACATTTTTTTGGAAAGTAATTTTATTACACATTTATATGCATTATAATAAAGTGTAAAAGTTACTATATTATAACATATGTTAAAAAAAGTTGAAAAAAAATCATTAAAAAAATCTGAGAATATTCCTTCATATAAAAACTTTCCTAAATCAGAGAAAGTGTATGTAAAAGGAAAATTATTCAAAGACATTAAAATTGGAATGAGAAAAATATCTCTTGAAGACAAGGAATTCAAAAGTTTTACTGTTTACGATACTTCTGGCTTTTATTCAGATCCAAGTTATAAACATAATTACGACAAAGGACTTCCAAAAATTAGAGAAAACTGGATTAATAGAAGAAATGATACACTTGAGTGTGAAAAGACAGAATTAAAATATCTTGATCTAAATAATTCAAAAGTTAAAACATTTCCTAATGTAAGTAAAAAAGTTCTTAAAAGAAAAAGTAATAAAGAAATTACTCAAATGTACTATGCTCGAAATAATATTATAACTCCTGAAATGGAATATTGTGCAATTAGAGAAAATGAGAATAGAGAGAGTTTATTAGGTAAAAATTTAAAAGAAGAGGATTTAGTGACTGCAGAATTTGTTAGAGATCAGGTTGCTAAAGGACTAGCTATTATTCCAAATAATGTAAACCACCCTGAATCTGAACCAATGATCATAGGTAAAAATTTTCTTGTTAAAGTTAATGCAAAGAGTGGAAACTCATCCGTGTTATCCAGCGTATCGGATGAAGTTGAAAAGCTTATTTGGGCTATTCGGTGGGGTAGCGACACAATTATGGACCTTTCAACAGGAAAAAATATACATGAAATCAGAGAATGGATTATTAGAAACTGTCCAGTCCCAGTTGGAACTGTTCCAATTTATCAGGCTTTAGAAAAAGTTAATGGCGTAGCAGAAAATCTTACGTGGGATATTTTTAAAGAAACATTAATTGAGCAAGCAGAACAAGGAGTAGATTACTTCACAATACATGCAGGTGTAAAGTTAAGTTATATTCCGCTAACTGCTGAAAGATTAACAGGTATAGTTTCCAGAGGTGGATCAATCATCGCTAAATGGTGTCTAGCCCATCATAAAGAAAACTTCTTATATACACATTTTGAAGAAATCTGTGAAATAATGAAAACTTATGATGTAGCTTTTTCATTAGGAGATGGACTGAGGCCTGGTTCTATACACGATGCAAATGATAAATCTCAATTTTCTGAGTTAGAAACACTTGGAGAGCTATCAAAAATAGCCTCAGATAATAATGTTCAAGTTATGATTGAGGGTCCAGGCCATGTTCCAATGCATAAGATAAAAGAGAATATGGACTTAGAAGAAAAATTATGTAATAGTTCACCATTTTACACTTTAGGACCTTTAACTACTGATATTGCTCCTGGATATGATCATATTACGAGCGCCATAGGCGCAGCTATGATTGGATGGTATGGAACATCTATGTTGTGTTATGTTACACCAAAAGAACACCTTGGTTTGCCAGATAAAGAAGACGTTAAGGTTGGTGTGGTAACATACAAAATCGCTGCACATGCAGCTGACTTAGCTAGGGGAAATAAAGGGGCTTATCATAGAGATTACCTTCTATCAAAAGCAAGGTTTGAGTTTAGATGGAGAGATCAATTTAACTTGTCACTTGATCCTGAAACTGCAGAAGATTTTCATGATCAAACTCTTCCTTCAGAGGGTGCAAAGGTAGCTCATTTCTGTTCAATGTGTGGACCAAAATTTTGTTCGATGAAAATATCCCAAGAAATAAGAGATTCTGCAGAAGAAGGTAAAAAACAAATGTCAAAAAAATTTAAGGAACTTGGTAGTAATATTTACTTAAAAAATAACTGATGACCAACAGGACCATATTTAAGATCTAACTTTGGAGCTAGAACTAAAGATTTTTCTGTAAATTTTTTTGCCGAAACAACCGAATCGTAAAGATTTTTATTGTTTACTAAATTAATACATAGTGCAGTTGAAAAAGTACAACCGGATCCGTGAGAATTTTTTGTTTTTATTTTTTTCGATTTTACTGACCTAACTTTCAACTTCTCGTCTAAAAAAAAATCCTCGCATACACCCTTTGGTTCATCCCCTGAAGTTAATACAACATTTGCTTTATATTCATTATAAAAGATTTTGATTAATTTTTCTTTAGGAATCTTATCTATATTTGGCAAATTGAGAAGAGTTTTAATCTCAGCTAAATTTGGGGTAAAGATAGGTTTAAGTTTTGATAAAATTTTATTAATCAATAAATAGTCACATTTAGTAACTAATAGCGAATTTGTTGTCGATTTACGAATAGGATCTACAACTATTGGTATATTAATAAATTTTTTTTTGAATAGTGTTACTATTGATTCAGCTGATTTGACATTACTAATCAGTCCAATTTTTATGCCATCTACTTTGAATTCATTTAAGATTGTCTTAATTTGTGAAAAAATCAACTCTCTTGGTAATTCAAATATCTTTTTTACACCATTAGAATCTTGTGACGTTACCGTTGTAATACAATTTACACAATATACCTTTAAAGCACTTGCTACTTTAATATCACATTGAATTCCGGCACCTGATGTATTATCGCTGCCAGCTACTGATAAAATTACTTTACATCTTTTCTTTTTTTTAACTTTATTCATTTATTATATTTGAGAACAATTTAATAAAATTATTAATATCACTTTCTATATGAGATTGGATCATTAGTCTTAAAACATTTTCAGTACCAGATTTTCTTAGAATAATTTCACAACCTTTATTTTCATATCTCTTAATTAATTTCTCTATTTTTGAAGAAGAGATTAGTTCTCTATAGTTGTCAGTTAATTTGAAATTCAATAACTTTTGAGGAGTTTTAGTAAATAATAATTCACATAAATCTGATAATTTTTTTTTTTCTCTCTCTAAAATACCTATAACATAAAGTGCAGTTAAGATTCCATCACCACAATAACTATTATCAGAAAATATAATGTGGCCTGAAGGTTCCCCTCCTACAAATGAATTTGATTTTTTCATTTTTTCGACAACATACCTATCTCCCACATCCGACAGGGATAGTTTGATATTTAAATTTTTGATATATTCCCTAAAATGAAAAATTTGACATTTTAGTACTTACAATAGAAATTTTTTCATTTACATTTTTCTTTAGACTATAAGCTATTATTGCTAAAATGAAGTCCCCATCAATTATATTACCTTTATTGTCACAAATAATAACCCTATCTGCATCACCATCAAAAGATACCCCAAGATCTGAATTATATTTCAAAGTCATTTCAGATAATTTTCTTTGTTCTAGTGCACCACAACCTTGATTAATATTATTCCCATTAGGTGAGCAACCATATGTTACTAAATTGACATTTAATTTTTTAAAAAACTTGGGCGCAAAGTCCCATAATGAACCGTTAGCACAATCCATTACAATATTATTATTTAGTCTGTGCTTAGGTAAAATTAATTTACCCAAAAGAAAGTCCTCATATTCTGACAAATCTTTCAATGGATTTTTAATTATTTTATCTTCAATTTTTATATTTTGTTTTGTAATAATTTTTTCTTCTACCGATAATTCCTCTTCATCACTGAATTTTTCACCATTTTTTTTAAAAAATTTTACTCCGTTATCTTCATAAGGGTTATGAGAAGCAGAAATCATAATCCCTAAATCATAATTTGATGACTTTGTATAAAAACACAAAATAGGAGTTGAAACAATGTCGATACAATCACACGATACTCCACATGAAATAAAACCATTAACCAAGCTATTTTTAATATATTTACAGGATTCTCTCGTATCCATGCCAATAAGTATTCTATTAATACTTATATCGTTACTTTTTATTGCTCTAGCTAAATTGTACAAAAAATCAGAATTCATAGGAAACTCATATGCGGTTCCTCTTATTCCATCCGTTCCAAAATATTTCTTTTTCATTGGTTTAAAATTTTTTCAAAAACTTTTATAGACTGATTGATTTCTAGAACATCGTGCACTCTATGAATTTTTATACCTTGTTGAAGAGCTAAAAGAGAGGCTGAAATAGTTCCACCAAGTCTATTTTTTGGTTCATCAGCTTTTGATATGCTAGAGATAAATCTTTTTCTGGATAAACCAATCATTATTGGACATTGAAGAGTGTGAAAGAGTGCTAAGTTTCTTATTATTTCTAAGTTTTGTTCTAGGTCTTTTCCAAAACCTATTCCAGGATCTACAATGATCATTGATTTATCAATACCTTTACTTTCACATAAACTAATTTTCTTTTCAAGATAATCATATACATCTAAAACAACATTTTGATAATTATTGTTTTTCATCATAGTATTTGGATTTCCAGGCATATGCATAATGATTAAATTTTTTTTATATTTTTTTATTATATCTACGCTCAATTTATCATTTTCCAAACCGCTAACATCGTTAATTATTTCAACACCTGATAAAGCCCCAAACTCCATAGTTGAGGAGTTTCTTGTATCAAGAGATATAGGTATATTAAGACTTTTCAATGCTTGTAAAGATGGCATCACTCTCAAAATTTCATCACTTGAATTTACTCTTTTAGCACCAGGTCTTGTTGATTCACCTCCAACATCAATATAATTTGCACCATTATCATACATATATTTTGCATGTTGGATAGATTTTGAATGTTTAGTAAAATCTCCACCATCAGAAAAACTATCTGGTGTTAAATTTAAGATACCGAATATAAGATAATTATTTTTTTTAAAGACTTTATTTTTATTAACTTTCTCGTTTATAAGAAGTTTCTCAAAAAGATTTTTTTAAATAAATATTTTTTTTTGCTAGTTTGTAGAATTTTTTAAAAGGGAGATTCTGTCTAATTATTTTTTTTTTATTCCTTTGAATTACTTCAATAAATGAAAAGAACACTCCACCAACTTTTATTGCTTCATCCCTTTTTGAGAGATTTAAGCCATGGTCATGGTTAATAAAACAATTGGGTCTTAAATAATATTTATTTTCAACACGAAGCAAGTGAAAACACTAAGGGGCTGCTGGTTTAGGGTTTAAGCCAATATTTTTTTTTCGCTTAACATCTGTTTTTTTCCCGAGTGGTATTGACGTTTTTTTGTTATTAGAATCAATATCATCAAGTTTACTTGATTTTATTTTTCCTTTTTTAATGAGTTCATTTACATCATCACCAGAAAGAGTTTCAAATTCAAGAAGTGCTTTAGCTAAAGAGTGTAGATGCTTAATATACTTTTTAAGTATTTTTCTTGCATGTCCTTCAGCTTCATCAATAAAGCCTCTGATCTCTTGATCAATCAATTTAGCTGTTTCATCAGACATACTCTTTCTTTGTGTTACTGACCTTCCCAAAAAAACATCTTCTTCATTTTCTGAATATCTTAAAGGTCCAAGCTTTTCGCTCATTCCCCATTCAACTACCATAGACCGAGCTTTTTGGGTTGCCTGAAGTATATCATTAGAAGCGCCAGATGTAATATTACTTTTTCCAAAAATCAACTCTTCAGCAACTCTCTTCCACCAAACATCATAGCAAGTTTAGCCTTCATTTCTGTTTTGGTTTCTGAATATTTATCTCTTTCAGGTAAATTCATAGTGACTCCTAATGCTCTTCCCCTTGGGATAATTGTAACTTTATGAAGAGGGTCGTTTCCAGGAGTATAAATTCCCACTAATGCATGTCCCGCCTCATGATAAGCTGTAAGTTCTTTTTCTTTAGCTGTCATAACCATAGATCTTCTTTCTGCACCCATTAAAACTTTATCTTTAGCATCTTCAAAATCTTGCATTGTAACCAATCTCTTATTTCTTCTTGCTGCTAGCAAAGCTGCTTCATTGGCTAGAGTTTGCTAGGTCTGCACCTGAAAACCAGGAGTTCCTCTTGCAATTACTTTACATCTACATCTGGTGCTAAAGCAATCTTTTTTGTATGAACAACCAAAATTTTATTTCTACCGTTTAGATCTGGGTTTGGAACTACAACTTGTCTGTCAAATCTACCAGGTCTTAGCAATGCTGGATCTAAAACATCTGGCCTATTCGTTGCAGCAATTAAGATAACACCTTCAGTAGCATCAAAGCCATCCATTTCTACTAAAAGCTGATTTAGTGTTTGTTCTCTCTCATCATTTCCACCCCCAAGGCCAGCACCTCTATGTCTACCTACAGCATCAATTTCGTCTATAAAGATAATACAAGGTGCATTTTTTTTTCCTTGCTCAAACATGTCCCTTACCCTACTAGCACCAACTCCAACAAACATTTCTACAAAATCTGAACCAGAAATTGAGAAGAAGGGAACATTAGCCTCTCCAGCAATTGCTCTAGCTAATAATGTTTTCCCTGTACCAGGAGGTCCTACTAACAAAGCCCCTTTAGGTATTTTTCCACCAAGTCTTTGAAATTTTGATGGATCCTTTCAAAACTCTACTATTTCTTCCAGTTCGGCTTTAGCCTCATCGATACCTGCTACATCTTTAAAGGTAACTTTATTTTTATTCTCATTAAGAAGCTTGGCTCTAGATCTTCCAAATCCCATAGCTCTGCCGCTTCCACTCTGCATTTGCCTCATAAAGAATATCCAAACGCCGATTAAAAGTAACATAGGGAACCAAGAAATTAAAATATCTAATAATCCAGGTGAGTTGTTTTCGAGAGGAAGTGCAATTATTTCAACACTACTTTTTTTCTAGTCTAGAAATGAGACCTTGATCATTTGGTGAGTAAGTTGTAAATACCGATCCATTATTCAATTCACCTTTGATGTTGTTGCCTCTGATTTCGACTCTACTTACGTTTCCGTTTTTAACTTCTGTCAGAAAATTTGAGTAAGACAACGCTTGGGTAGGCTTACTTGGACTACTACCTTGGTAAAAGTCAACAACAAGGAAAACTAGAAACCCTATCAACAACCATACTGCTAGATTTTTGAACAAATTATTATTCATTTTATTATATATAATTATACATTAATAAATCTCAATTAATATTTAAAAATTATTTTTTGATAATGGTATTAAAGCTTCAAAATATAATTCTATTCCCTTTCTTTTTAAATATTCTTTTGGCAACAAAAAAGGAATTATCTTCTCATTCTCTAATCTAATTAATGGTAAGGTTTTTAAAACATCATATGTCATACCTTTATTATCTTTTAATTTTTGGTAGTTACTTTTGAGAGATAACCATTTATTATCGTTTATAATCTTACAAAAATTTTTTTTTGAATAAATTCTAAATCTATTGTCCCAATGAAAGCTTTCTCCAGCATTGATACAAATATCACTCTGTTTCTTTTTTATATTTTTAAATTCTTTAAAGAAAATAATATTTGTTTTTATTTTTTTAATCATACATCCATGAAGTGTATTATTTTTATGTTCAAGTTAAAAATTTCTTTATCAAAATTTTCAGAGATTTAAGACGTGGAGGGTAAATTCTACCTGAACAAGTAACTAAAATTTTTTTAAAATTTCTAATTTTAAATTTATATTAATCATTTTAAATTTTTCGTAATTCAATTCAAAAACTCCAAACTCAAGTATTGTTAAATTTCTTAAAAAAAATTTTCCAATTTGATTTTCTAATTTATTGTTTTGATTAATTTGTTCTTTTATATCTTTTTCTAATCTTTTACTAATTTGTTTATTTTTATGAAGATAGTTTCTTACTCTTACTCTTTCAAATCTGGTATCCTCGTTAGATTTATCTATTATCCAATCAATATTAGAATACTTACAAGTTGCAATTAATCTTTTCTTTTTGAACCTTAATAATGGTCTATAAATTACTAAATTTTTGTTATTAAATTTTTTTGGAATACTACTTAAACCAATAGTTGAAAAATTCCTTTGAAGTCTCATAAAATATGTTTCTATTAGGTCATCTAAATGATGTGCGGTCATTAGATGAATAATATTGTTTTTTTTACAGAATTCAAAAAATGTTTGGTACCTTATATCTCTAGCAGTTTTCATCACAGCACTATTAGGCTTTTCACCTAACCAGTTAAAAGATTTAAACTTTATGCAAAGATTATTTGCTAAACTTTCAACTAACTTTACTTCTTTATCTGAGCATTTTCTTAGTTTATGGTTAAAATGTAACATACTAATGAATAATTTTTTCCTTTACCAAATTATTCATTAAAATTGTAAGAGCCAAACTGTCTGGACCTCCAGAAACACAAATTCCTATTGTTGCTTTATTTTCAAAAACAATTGAATCATCTCTAAATGATTTAGAAAACTCAGAATTTGTTATATTACATAGCAATGATTTATTCAATTGGGCAGTCTAACTTTTTTCTCTCATTTTGTGATCTTTCTATTACATTTTTAGCTGCATTTTTAAATTTTAATTCTAGTTCAAAAAAAGCATTACATGCATCATTTTTTCTATTTAAATTTGAAAATGATAAACCCAATTTTAGAAGGTTATCTGGGCCTTTTATGGAATCTGGGTATTTTGCAAAACCTTCTCCAAATTCAATAATTGCTTGCTGAAAATTTTTATTTGCATAATAGACTTCACCTAACCAATACTGAATATTTGGCATTAAATCCTCAGGATTAATCTTTTTTAATTCTAAAAGATGAGCTTCAGCTTCATTAAATTTATTAGCCCATAGAAGTTTAATAGCATTTTCATATTTTTTCTTTATTTCAGTTTCATTAATATTTTCGTTCTGTTTTACATGTAAGATTAGACTCATTTACTTTAACTATCAATTTTATTTATTGAATCAGGTTCTAATTCTGAGACTGTTTTTTTTGTTTTTTTGATACTATTAATCTGTTTATCAATATTTGAAACTTTTGACTGATATTCTTTATTTAGTATATTAAGTTTTTGTTCAAGGTCTTTTATTTTATTATCAATTTCTTCAATTAAACCATAGTTAGCTCTATTTTTGTTTCAATATCATCAAGTCTTTGCTCATTTCTTGAAATATAACCACTAGACAATGATTTATCTAATTTATCAAACTTACCTTTCTGAAGATCTGAAACATTCTTTTCTAATCTATCTATTTTTTCTAACAATTCGTCTATATCTAAATCCTGAGAAATAGATGGTATATTAATTAATGAGATTGTAAGGATTAAAAAAATTAAAATTTTATTCATAATAAAAAGGGCTAATGATATTAGCTAGCCCTTAAAAAAATTACAATGAAATATATAAGTATTAGTTTCCACTAATAACTGTGACAGATCTTCTATTTTCAGACCATGCTTCAGAGGTACTACCTTCTGCTGCGGGTCTTTCTTTTACGTAACTAATTGTTGTTATTCTTCCAGGTTCAACTCCTAAAGAAACTAAGAATTCTTTAACCGCATTTGCTCTTCTTTCACCAAGAGCAAGGTTATATTCTCTTGTTCCTCTTTCGTCACAGTGACCTTCAACTATAAGCTGAAAACCAGGTGTAGATTTAATCCAATTAGCTTGAGATTCGAGTGTAAAGGCAGCTGCTGATGAAATATTGTGTTTGTTTGTTTCAAAATAAACTCTATCCCTATTTCATTTTGAAGATATGCTTAAAATCGGCTTGTTTAGAATCGCCATATGCATATGATGGTGAGGAAGATGAAGACGAAGACCCTCCCATAGTTTCACAACCAGAGATGAAAACTGCTGTTGAGAAGGCTAGTAATAACTTGTGGTATTTCATAATAATTATCCTTATTTTATTTCATATAATAACTTCTTTTACAGTTAAGATCAAGAGAAGTCAATCATAAAGCTATTTTTGATTTAGTATAAAGGCTGATCTATCTGTTATACACTTTAACAGTACATGACCCAGAACAATCTATGGAGTCGTGCGTAGGAATATCTTTAAATGTATTGTCAGAAAATAATGAATCTGCTCCAGCCACCTCTTTATCACTAAAAAGACCGTTGAAGTCGTTCATTGCTCCGCAAGAGGAAAGACCCAAAACAACCATTAACACTGCAAAAAATTTAAGTTTCATACCATATCCTTATTGTTAAGTATATATTTACAGGTTGTTTGTGGATAAGTCAATGCCAACATAGAATTTTATTTACCCACATCAGGGAAGTAGCCCAGACCATGGGGATCTGATGCATCTGCAGGGGGTAAGTAGCTGTCTCAAATTAATTCCTGTAAGATCTATAAGCTTAATCTTAGGCCTAGTAATAACTCCACCGTTAAGTTTATCTTGGCTATAAAAAGCAATCACTCGGCCGTTTGGAGACCATGAAGGGCCTTGGACTAAATATGTTTTATAGACCACTCTTTCTCCTTTTCCGTCAGTATACATGACCCCAATATAAAATTCTCCACCTAATAATTTTGTAAAAGCAATTAAATCACCCCTTGGCGACCAAACTGGGGTTGCATATCTACCTTTACCAAAGCTTATCCTTTTAATTTTTTAGTTTTCAAATTCATTACATAAATCTTTTGACTGCCACTCCTATCAGATTCAAATGTTATAAAATCACCATCTGGAGAATATGAAGGTGCAGTATCAATACCCTCGTAAAAAGTTAACCTTTTAATTTTAAGGGATTTTAAATCCATTTCGTAAATGTCTGTATTTCCATTTTTAGCCAAACTCATAATGATTTTTTTTCCATCAGGCGAATATCTTGGACTAAAAGTCATACCAGGAAAATCTCCTAGTATTTTTTGATTCCCTGTCTCTAAATCTAGTAAATAGATCCTTGGAGTTTGATTGTTATAAGATAAGTATGCTATTTCTTGAGCAGCAGGGAGAAAATCTTGGCGTCAGTGCTAAATAACTTCCATCAGTCAAAAATTTATGATTTTCTCCATCTTGATCGATAATTGCTAATCTTTTTTTTCTTGCACTTTTAGGACCAGACTCAGAAATATAAACAATCCTACTATCGAAATAACCAGATTCACCTGTGATTCTTTGGTAAATAATATCTGAAATCACATGCGATATTCTTCTCCAATTATTCTTCTCAGTTACTAATTGTTGGGCAATCATTTGTTTTTGAGAAAAAATATCCCATAGTCTAAACTCAATTGATAATTTATTTCCATTAAGGCTTAATTTTCCATGAACCAAGCCCTGAGCTGTAGTTAATTTCAATCAGCAAACTCTGGTTTTTTATTAAATGAAATTTTATTATTTAAAAAATCTTGCTAGGCAAAACTGAGAATAAACCTGATCTGGATAGATTATTTTTATTACTTCATTGATATTTTTGATAAATCTTTTTCTTCTTGCTTACTTGAATTGAACTTTAATATTGCAATTGGGATTGGATCTAGATTTCCCTTAGTAATATCTATTCTAAGTTCTGAGAATGCAAAAAAAGGATAGAAAGAAAAAATGGCCAGAAAAAAAGTAGCAAAAATTTTCATTAACAGATCCTACTACAATTTTTATAAACATCGTAATAAAATTTATTTTTTATCTAATTTATCATAAGGGATGGATCAAAATCTAATATCATTTCTTTCCATGTTTCATATTTCCTCTTAGGTACTTTAAGTTTCTTACAATCTGGATGATTAACTGCTCTTACAGCACTCTCAGCAAGGGTTCTGTAAAATGGATCTGCATTCTTTAATGAGTTAGTTAATTTTGAACTAGTTACCTCACCGCTCGCATCCAACCTAAGTTTAATTGAAACTTTGTAATCTTTTATATTTTTAGCACCTGCAGGAACGATCCAACAACTATAAAATTGCCTTCTAATTGCATCTTTTTCAGATATTGTTAGTTTTTCACCTAGGTTAGTAACTTTTTCATTTGTAACTTCTTTATCCTTTTGTTTGATTTCTTCATTATTATTTTTTGTTTGGGCTTTAATTTTTTCAATTGATTTCAAAATACTTTCTGCTTTGCTAAGTTCCTTTACTTTTTTTTCTTGAATCTGTTTTTTATTTTCAGGAACTTTTTTTTCTTTTTCAGAAAATTCTGATGTTTTTGGTCTTGAAAGAACTTCAGGAGGAGAAAAAGATTGTTCCTTTTGAGGTTTTTGTTGAGGTTTTGGTTTGTTCTTTTTAGTTACTGTCTTTTCAGAAATTTCAACAATATCTAGAGGTATCTCAACTATTTCAAACCTCTTGTTTCTCTTGAAAATTTCAGCACCATACAAAAATATAAGAACAATTGCTAAGTGTAAAAATGAAGATTTAAAGAGACCTGTTACCATGAGGAATTTATTTTAATTTAGTAACTAGAGCAACCTTTTTAAAACCTGCATTATTTATTACTGTCATTAGATCCATGACTTTTCCATAATTAATTGATTTATCAGCTTTAACATAAATTTTTAGGTTTTTATTTACTTTTTCGAGCGCTTTTAATTTTGTTATCAACTTTTGTCTAGTAAATACCTTTTTATTAATAAAAATTTCTCCTTTTTTGTTTAAAGAAATTGTTACAGGCTCTTTTTTTTCATTTTTCAAAATAGATGAACTTTCAGGTAAATTAATTTTTATTCCTGAGGTCAATAATGGTGCGGTTACCATAAATATTATTAGGAGAACTAGCATTACATCAACAAACGGGGTAACGTTTATCTCTGAAATTGCTTTTTTTCTATTTTTTTTTCTCAACTCTCTACCTAAAAATTTCTTTAGATATTATTACTAAAATTTCATCAGAAAAGATTTCAAGTTTATTATTAATATTTTCTAGCATATTGTTTAGTTTATTATAAAACAAAACTGCAGGAATTGCTGCAACTAACCCTAAAGCTGTAGCAAATAATGCTTCGGCTATTCCTGGAGCTACTACTGCAAGACTTGTATTTTGGGAGATACCAATTGCTGTAAAACTATTCATGATACCCCAAACGGTTCCGAAAAGACCAATAAAAGGTGCAGTTGATCCAACTGATGCTAGAAAATTTAAGCCCTTTTGCAAACCTAATAACTCTTTATCGATTACAATTTCCATCTCTTTTTTTACATTGTCACAAAAACTTTTTTTTAACTCAAAGTCTTTATTATTAAAACCACTTTTGACTTTTTCAAAATAAACCATTGCAGAAAAGAAAACTGCCTCAATTGGGTGACCAGGTTGGTTCCCAACAGACTTAGATAATTTACTTAATGTTTCGCTCGAATAAAATCTCTCTTCAAAATCATTTGTATCTAACATTATACTTTTAAAATAAGCATATTTTGTAAAAATAATTGTCCAACTCCAAATTGACGAAATCAAGAGAGTTATTATTACAAGTTTGACAACTATATCTGCTTGAAGAAATAAGGAAAGAATAGAAAAATCTTGAGATTCTTCTAATATTTTTTTTTCTATAGTATCATCCATAATTGAAGTTATACTATTTCAGATGGTTTAAATCTAGAAATTATATTTTTGGAATTTTTACTGGTTTCTGAGAACTTCCATTTATCCATACTAATTTAACATTTATTTCGCAAACTCTATTATTTTCAAATGTAATCAAATGGTTGAGCTTTAACGATGTATAAGAATTATCAAGATAAGAAGTTATAACTTTTAATTTATCGAATAAATGAGTAGGTTTAATAAAATTTACATAAATATCTTTAACTACAAAAAAAAAACTATTATCCTTAAGAGTACCTATAGTTTCTGGAAAAAAGTTATTTAATATTTCACTTCTAGCTCGTTCAGAAAATTTTAAATAGGTGGTATGATAAGTAAAACCAGATGCATCCGTATCTTCATAGAATACTGTATAGTTCGATTCAAATTTATTATTCATGTAATTTACAAATGATCTGTGCCTTTTTTAGTTATTATTCTGCCTCTTGGTGTTCTTTGAACAAAGCCTTTTTGCATTAAATATGGTTCAATTACATCTTCTATTATATCTCTTTGCTCAAGTAGTGCTGCACTTAGGGTGTCTATTCCTACTGGACCTCCGCTGTAATTATTAATTATACAACCTAAATACTTTCTATCCATATCATCTAAACCAGCACTATCAATCCTCATTAAATCTAGAGAATCAGAAACTAATTTCAGATCTATTAACTGCATATCTTTTACAATCGCAAAATCAAGAATCCTTTTCAATAATCTAATTGCTATTCTTGGCGTCCCTCTTGATCTTTTAGCTATTTCTAATGTGGCTTCTTCACTAATATCATATCCAAATTTTAAAGAATTATTTTGGATAATTTTTTTTAATGCATCTGGGTTATAGAAGTCTAATTGTAATGGAATTCCAAATCGATCTCTTAATGGCCTCGATATCAATCCTAATCTTGTGGTTGCACCTATAAGTGTAAACTTCTCTATAGAGATTTGCATTACTCTTGCCGAAGGGCCTGATCCTATGACATAATCACATTTAAAATCCTCCATTGCTGGATATAATGTTTCCTCAATAACAGGTGATAATCTATGTATCTCATCAATAAATAATATATCCCCTTTTGCTAAATTACTTAATAAGGTTACAAGATCACCTTTTTTAGAGAAGGCAGGTCCGGATGTAGCATGAATATTAACATTTTTTTCATAAGAAATAATATTTGCTAGGGTTGTTTTCCCAAGACCAGGCGGACCATATAATATTATATGATCAAGGTTCTTTTTACTTTTTACAGATGAATCAATAAAAGTTTTTAAATTAGATTTAATTAAATCTTGTCCAATGAAATGCTCTATTTTTTTGGTCTTAGAATATTTATTTTATCCTCTTTAACTTCATTCGGATTCAATTTATTTTTTTTACTATCTTGTTTCATTTGAAATTAATTTGAGCGCGTTAACATTTTTAATGCAATAGGAATTAAACTCTCAAGATCATTTTTAGCATTCTTTGAAATAACTTCGATTGCAGTTGACTCTGAAATCTTAGCTGGATAACCAAGATTAACCAGACAAGAAATTAAATCATTTTTTATCATTTGATCCTTTTCAGAAATTTTAAAATCTGATAATTCAAACTTTTTTTGTAACTTTTCTTTTAATTCATTATTAATTCTCTTTGCAAGCTTTTGTCCAACTCCAGAAACTTTAGTAAGTTTTGAAATTTCATCCGCTTTAATAGAAGCAATAATTTCGTTACATTCCAAACTAGACATTATATTGATAGCCATTTTACTACCCACACCCTGAACTGATAAAAGTTCGCTAAAAACCTCTCTTTCTTGGAAGTTTTTAAAACCTACAAAAGTTCTTGAGTCTTCCTTAATAATTTCATAAATGAAAATTTCTACTTCAGCGGTAATTTCTTTAAAAAACTCAACATTCGAATTAGTCATCAAAACCCTATACACGATATCTTTCACATCAAGATCTATAAAGTTCTCTGAATAATTATCAATTTTTCCTTTTAATTTAACAATCAAAATTAGGTACCCTTAACATTTAATTTCGACTTAGCCTGCATTGAATGACAAATAGCTACAGCTAAGGCATCAGCTGAATCCTCATTTTCAATTTCAATATTAGGATAAATTCTCTCAATCATTTTTTTTATTTGCCTCTTATCTGCATGACCGTAACCTACAAGATTTTTTTTTATTGTATTTGGGGAATATTCACTTATTTTAAGTTTTTCTTGCAGCAACTAAAAAAACAACCCCCTCGCCTTTCCTAATTTCATTGTAGAATCTGGATTGGAGTTTGAAAAAATTTTTTCAACTGAAATCTCTTTTGGATTATACTTATCTATTATCTCATTTAGATTTTCATAAATGATGTTTAATCTTTCTCCTAGAGAAAAAGTTTTTGTTGTTTTTATTACACCATGGGAAATATGATTTTCTTTATTTGATAAACTTTCTACTATTCCCCACCCAGTAAAATTTAAGCCAGGATCAATTCCTAAAATTAAGTAATTATTCTCCAAGAACTTTTTCCATTAAAGAGTCACTAATATTAAAGTTTGCTGAAACGTTTTGAACATCATCTAAATCTTCAAGTTTTTCTAACAATTTCATTAATCCTCTAGCACCATCTTCATTTTCAACATCAATTGTATTTAGAGGTTTCCATTCCATTGTTGTAAAATTAGCTAGTTTATATTTCTCTTCAAGTTTTAATATTATTTCATTGAACAAATCAATATTTGTGTATACGTCAAAAGAATTTACACCCTCTAAAACATCATCTGCATCTATGGACGCACAATAATCAAAAAAGAGTCAAAATTATCTATATCTTTTGAGTAGGAAATTACACCAACTTTCTCAAAATTATGCTTCACGCACCCACTTACACCTAAATTACCATTATGTTTAGAAAAAGTAGATCTTATCTCTGATGCACTTCTATTTTTATTATCTGTTAGACACTCTATTATGATTGCAACTCCATTGGGACCAAACCCCTCATAAAGAATTTCTTGAATCTGCTCATCATTAGAATCTGAAGTATTTTTTTTTATTGCTCTATCAATATTATCTTTTGACATATTTGCAGATAAAGCGTTGTTAATAGCTGTTCGTAGTCTAGGGTTTGACTCTGGGTCATTTCCAGCTAATTTTGCAGCAACAGATATCTCTCTAATTAAACGCGAAAAAGTTTAGCTCTTTTTTTATCTTGAGCTCCTTTTCTATGCATTATATTTTTAAATTTAGAATGTCCTGCCATTTTCTTTACCTAATAATCCATCTTTTAAAATTTGTTTAAAGTTTATCACTTTTTTTGTTTTTAAATCAATTTCTAACATTACTCCTGATAAAGTTCCAATCCCTTCAGCTGGTTCTAACCTTGTTTTTATATGTTTGAAGAGGAATCTGTTTATTGATAGTTCCTTCTTCATTCCAATTACAGAGTCATAATCACCACACATACCTAAATCAGTTTGATAAAAAGTTCCATTGGTCAAAATTTGTAAATCAGAGGTAGGAATATGTGTATGTGTTCCAACAACAGCAGTTACTTTGCCATCTAAAAAGTGAGCTATCGCCATTTTTTCTGATGTAGATTCACCATGAACATCTACTATAATTAAATGATCATTTGAAATTAAGTTTACTTCATCAACAATCTTTTCTAAATTTGAGAATGGATTTTCTAAAGAATCCATAAAAAGTCTGCACATAACATTCACAACAACAATTTTACTTCCGTTCTTTAATTGGTATACACCATAACCTCTTCCAGGAGTTTTACTTACAAAGTTGCAGGGTCTAATAAGTCTTTTATCTTTTTCTATGTGCTGTATTATCTCTCTTTGATCCCAAACATGGTTTCCTGTAGTAATTGCATCAACACCCAGTTCATAAAATTCCTCACAAATTTTTTTGGTAATTCCAAACCCACCTGCAGCATTTTCCCCATTTACTACTACAAAATCAATTTTCTCTTTTTGTAAGATTTCAGGAATATTTTTGTTCAATGCCATTCTTCCAGATTTACCAACAACATCTCCACAAATTAGTACTTTCATATTATTAACCTAGTTGGTGTTACTATAATATCTAATTTTTTGTCATATTTTTCTTTTGGAATTTTCATTATTTCTTGCTCATCAAATGCAATGCCGATCTTCAAAACCTCATGTTTTTTTTCTAAATACTCAATTGTCCTATCATAATATCCTCCACCATAACCTATTCTATTTTTAAATAAATCAAAACCAACTAGAGGTACAAGAATTATATTTGGAGTTAATAATATTTCAGTATCTGGATACTTTATATTGAATTTGCCACTAACTAGCTTTGATTTTTGAGTAAATTCTTTAAAAAAAAGACTGCATTTTGGTTTTTTTATATATGGCAAACAAATTGAAAAACTTTTCTTCAATAGAAAATTTAGAAATAAGCTTAAGTTTACTTCCGACCTTACTGAGAGATATCCAGCAACTGCAAGACTATTATTATTAATTATAGTCTCAAGTTTTTGAAATATATTAGATTCTTTTTGAGATCTATTTTTTACCTTTGATCTTTTAATTAGAAGATTCTTTCTTAAAATTAACTTATCCATTATTAATAATATTTTTAAGTTTTTCTAATTCATTGTAAATTTCATCTAGCTCGTTTTCTGAGACGATGGTTTTATCTTTATATCCTAATATTTCACTAGCAAGAGTTAAAGCAATAATCATAAACATATTTGATACCTGAAGTTTTTTTAAATCATCAGATTTATTTATTTTTTCATTAATTAGGTTAACTGCTTCTTTAAGGAGATCCTCCTCTCCTTGATTACACTCAACTTTATATTCTTTCCCATTTATCTTAATTTCTAGTAATGACATTTATCTTTCCTCAAGATATTTGAGTGTTTTTTCCAGTACTTTTAATATTTTTGTATTTAATTCCTTCTCTTTTTTTTTCACTATCAACTTGATCATTAGCATTGACTTTTTTTTTTATCTCTTCTATTTTTGAAAGGATTTTTTTAATCTTTGAATTAGTCATTGAAGTAATATTTTTCTAAACTATATTGTACTCATATCAATTATAATGCAATTTCTAAAACAGTATTTAAATAAATTTTAAAAATGAAAAAAAAAATAGCTATAAACGGATTCGGTAGAATTGGCAGACTAACCTTAAGAGCATTTTTTGAAAAGAAAACAGAAGATTTTGAAATATCAGCTATTAATGATTTAGGAAATGTAGAATCGAATATTCATCTATATAAATACGATACAGTTCACGGAAAATGTAAACAGGAAATTAAAAACAACTCAGGCACTGTTACAATAGATAATCAAGAAATTAAATTCCTTTCAGAACCCAATCCATCAAAATTACCATGGAGGGATTTAGACATTGATTTAGTTATAGAATCAACTGGTTTTTTTACCGATAGAAATGGTGCTAAAAAACATTTAGAAGCTGGGGCAAATAAAGTTTTAATTTCAGCACCTGCTAAAGATGCAGATTTTACTGTGGTTTACGGTGTAAATGACAACGATTTAATTGATGATCATAAAATAATTTCAAATGCATCATGTACTACCAACTGTTTAGCTCCACTTGCATATTTGCTCGAGAACTCGGTTGGACTTGAATCTGGGTATATGACTACTGTTCATTCTGTTACCGGCGATCAAAATACCATTGACACAATCCATAAGGATTTACGTCGTGCAAGAAACTCTCTTATCTCTATAATACCAACATCAACTGGTGCAGCAAGAGCTGTTGGAGAGGTGCTCCCTCAACTTAAAGGTAAAATCGATGGGAGTGCTATAAGGGTTCCTACATCAAACGTTTCACTTGTAGATTTTAAATTTTTATCTAAAAGAGAAACAAATGAGGAAGAATTAATAAAAATATTTAAGGAAGCTGAGAAAGGAATTTTAAAATCTGTTTTAGAGACAACATCTGAACCTCTAGTTTCTCCAGATTTCAATCAAAATCCACATAGTTCAATTGTTGATCTTTCGGAAATAAAGGTTCTTAACCAAAAATTTTGTCGAGTCCTGTCTTGGTATGATAATGAATGGGGTTTTTCTAATAGACTTATTGATGTAGCAAAAAAGATTATTTAGCTAATAAATGAAAATTTATAAAAATAAAATTTTTCAAATACATAACCTAAACCAAATAGACATTTTAAAAGAAAAATTTCCAAATCAAAATTTAAACTTAATTCATCCTTATAGATTTTTAGCTATTCAAGGTCCATTAATAGCAAAAATTCTCAATCAATATATCTCTAAAAAAAAGAAAATGATTTATATAGCAGACGTATTTACTAATGTTGGACTAAGTATAATTCTTATGGACTTGAATATTAAAAATTTATCAATAAGTACTAGTCTAAATAAAGAGTTAATAAAAAAAATTCAATCTTTAGCTGATATTCGAGGTGTAAATATTTATTTTACAGAAAAGCTTGAATTTGTTTCATTATGAAATTTTACCTCATATCCCCTCCATTTAAACAAGATAGCTTCTCTGTTGAAAACTTCGATTTTATAACCGATACACTTGATGTAGAGTACTTTCAATTTAGACCTAAATATAAAACACTTGATCAAAGAATTATGTTTATTAAGGATTACTTCGAAAGCTTTAATCATATATGTAGAAAAAAGAAAATTAAATTAATTGTTAATAACGATTTTGAAATTGCAAAAAAATTCAAATTTAATGGTATTCACCTTGGTAAAAAAGATAAAACTTGCCGAGAGGCTAAAGAAGAATTTGGTAAAAATTTTATCGTAGGAGTTTCGTGTTATAATTCTTTCTCAAGTTATAACTCCGCACTTAATCAAAGTGCAGATTATGTTGCATTTGGTTCTGTTTATAAATCTTCAACTAAAAAAAAAGAAGCAATTAATCCAGAAAATTTAATTATAAATAAAAAAAGAATTAAATTGCCTTTTACTCTTATTGGTGGGATAAACCATAATAACATACAAAATTTAAATTATCTGAGACCAAATAATGTTGCAGTTGTAAGCAGTGTTTGGGACTATAAAAATGGGCCAAGGAGTTCTGCAATTTTATTTAGTAAAATTATGAAGGATGTTTATGAAAATTGATGCGAATTTAATACGTTCTGGAAATATTCTTAGGCACAAAAGTAAACTTTTACAGGTTTTAAATACAAGTATCATTAAACCTGGAAAAGGAGGAGCATTTATCCAAGTTGAGATGAAAGATATACAAGATGGAACCAAGTATAATGAAAGATGGAGAACAGTCGATTCCGTTGAAAAAGCTTCTGTTAATGAAGTTGAAGCAACATTCTTATTCAAAGATTCAAAAAACACTACTGTTATGAATAACCAAAACTATGAACAGATAATATGTGAAAATGAATTAATTGGAGACAGTAAAATAGAATTACTTGAGGAAGGTATGATTGTTAAAATATTAACTGTAGACGAAGAAATTGTAACTATAAATCTCCCAAAAAATATTAAAGTAGAAATTCTTAATGCAGATGCCGTTGTAAAAGGTCAGACTGCATCATCCTCTTTCAAAAATGCAGAAACAACTAAGAATATAAAACTTCTAGTTCCGCCACATATAAAAGTCGGTGATAAAATTATAATTAATTCTGAAAATTTAGAATATGTTGAAAAAGCAAAAGACTAATTATGTTTCATCTATCACCACTACTGAACATTTTATATAAACTTACCCGTAGCGCGGGAAAAAATATTTTGAGAGATTTTAGTGAAATTGAAAGACTTCAAAGTTCGATAAAAAATTTTCAAGGATTTGTAGATAAATCACTAAGAAATTTAAATCAAAATATCGAAGATAATCTCCTAAAAATTAAAAAAGATATAAAAATATTCAATATTTATGAACAGTCTCAACAAACATGTTGGCTAATATTACCATTAGATAGTGAAATTAATTTCTCTCGAGGTATTGCCAGAGTTTATGATTATCATAGCATATAAAGAGAATAATAAAATAATTGATTGTATATTTTATAACCCCACAAACGATGACGCATTTTTTTGGAAATGGCGTTGGTGGAAGTAAAAATGATTTTAAACTTAGGGTTTCAGAAAAAAAAATTTCTGATTCGTTGATCAGTATTAATTATAATAATGCAGTAAATGAGGAATTAAAAATTTTAGAGAATTTACAAATCTCACTAAAAAAAAGAAATTAACTCAAGAGTCAATCATTCTTTATTTTATGAATTCTCTTTATTAACTGAAGGAAAAATTGACGCCTTGGTATTTTATGATTCAAGTGAAAATATTAAGGAAATATTTAGTTTTATTCTAAAGGAAACTGGTGGTTTTTTTATAGAAAAATTAGGTAATAAAAAAATTTACATTTAGCTAGTAATAAATATATTGGAAAGATAATAAAAGAGATGATAGAAAAATAATATGAGATTTATTGGGTTTTTTATAAAATGTCAGTTAATTTTTGTTTTTTATTTAATTCTTCTCAATTATCAATCAGCAGCCGCTCAAGAATCAAAAGTAAATAAAATTATTATTGATGATAATTTTGGAAATGGAAGATTACTTTCACCTCCAACAGAAGATAAAGAAAAAAAAATTAAATTAATTCCTCCGAAAAGTGTTCTTGAGAAAAATAAACAAAAATTAGATGATATTCGTAAAGTAAAAGAGAATAAAAAAAAAGATACTAAAATTAAACAAGAAGCAGAAATTCTTAGAAAACAAAAAGAACTAGAAGCAAAACGGAAGCTAGAAAAGGAAAGAGAGAGAAAAAAATTAGAAACTTTAAGGAAAACCGAGGAAGATCGTAAACAAAAAGAACTAGAAGCTAAACGTAAAGCTGAGGAAGAACGTAAACAAAAAGAACTAGAAGCTAAACGTAAAGCTGAAGAAGAACGTAAACAAAAAGAACTAGAAGCTAAAACGAAAAGCTGAAGAAGAACGCAAACAAAAAGAACTAGAAGAAAAACGTAAAGCTGAAGAAGAACGCAAACAAAAAGAACTAGAAGAAAAACGTAAAGCTGAAGAAGAACGTAAACAAAAAGAACTTAGAAGCAAAACGTAAAGCTGAAGAAGAACGCAAACAAAAAGAAGCAAAACAAAAAGCTGAAAAGAACGTAAACAAAAAGCTAGAAGCTAAACGTAAAGCAGAAGAAGAACGTAAACAAAAAGAACTAGAAGCAAAACGTAAAGCTGAAGAAGAACGTAAACAAAAAGAACTAGAAGCCAAACGTAAAGCTGAAGAAGAACGTAAACAAAAAGAACTAGAAGCTAAACGTAAAGCTGAAGAAGAACGTAAACAAAAGAACTAGAAGCAAAACGTAAAGCTGAAGAAGAAGCGTAAACAAAAGAACTAGAAGCTAAACGTAAAGCTGAAGAAGAACGTAAACAAAAAGAACTAGAAGCAAAACGTAAAGCTGAAGAAGAACGTAAACAAAAAGAATTAGAAGCAAAACGTAAAGCTGATGAAGAAGCGTAAACAAAAAGAACTAGAAGCAAAACGTAAAGCTGAGGAAGAACGTAAACAAAAAGAATTAGAAGCAAAACGTAAAGCTGAAGAAGAACGTAAACAAAAGGAACTAGAAGCAAAACGTAAAGCTGAAGAAGAACGTAAACAAAAAGAACTAGAAGCAAAACGTAAAGCAAAAGCAAACAAAAGAATTAGAAGCTAAACGTAAAGCTGAAGAAGATCGTAAACAAAAGAACTAGAAGCTAAACGTAAAGCTAAGGAAGATCGAAAACAAAAGGAACTAGAAGCTAAACGAAAAGCTGAAGAAGAACGCAAACAAAAAGAACTAGAAGCTAAACGTAAAGCTGAAGAAGAACGTAAACAAAAAGAACTAGAAGCTAAACGTAAAGCTGAAGAGGAACGTAAACAAAAAGAACTAGAAGCAAAACGAAAAGCTGAGGAAGAACGTAAACAAAAGAACTAGAAGCTAAACGTAAAGAAAGAAGAGGAGTTAAAAACAAAAAGAACTAGAATTAAACGTAAATTAGAAAAAAACAAAAGCAAAAGGAGTTAAAAGCTGAAAAGGCTAGATTGAAAAAAGAGGAGGAAAAAAGAATCAAAGCAGAAAAGAAAAGACTTAAGAATCTTGAAAAATTTCATAAAGCAGAAAAAAAAAGACAAAGAGATGAAATTAAAGAAGCCAAAAAACAATTAGAAATTAAAAAACAAAAAGAAAAAACTATAGTGACAATTGAAAATAAAGAACAGTTAGAAAGAAAAAAAAGACTGGCAGAGGAAATAAAACAAAAAGAGTTAAAAATAAAAAAACAAAGGGAGCTAGAAAAAAAAAGATTAGCTGAACAAGAGAGCCTTAAAGAACAAAGAAGAATAAGAAAAGAAAGGGATAGAATTTTAGAGCAAAAAAAAAAATTATTGGAGAAAAAAAAACTTGTTGAGGAAAGAAGACTTAGAGAACAACAAAAAATTAATGAAAAAAAAAAAGAAAAGATAGAGCAATTAAAGAAGTTATCGGATAGTGAAAAAGAAAAGAAAGATCAATTAAAGCTTAAGGCACAGCAAAAACAAAAAGAAACTGAAAAACTTTTAATAGCCAAAAAAGAGTTTGTAAAGAAAAGGAAGGAAAGGGATGAATTTGTACGTAAACAGAAAGAATTAGAAAAAAAACAAAAATTTGATGAAATTGTAAAACAAAACCAAATCAAAGAAAAAATAGCATCAGAGGACAGACTTAGAAATAAGCAAAAAATTGAGAAAAAAATTGAGAAAAAAAGGGCACTAATTAAAACTAAAGATACAGAAAACAAAAAAAAATCAGATGAGCTATTAATATTTAAAAAGAAAGAAAAGCTTTTAAGTGAGATGCCGGATGATTTTACACAAGTAACGGTTCTAAATAAATCTGATCTTTTAAAGAAAAAAAATAACCCGCTTAATGGAGTTACAGAAAAAAATAGGGAAGCAATTAACAATAATATTGAAAATAAAGTAGTTGAGCAGCAAATTATTAGAGAAAGAAAAGAAGCTATTAACAAAAGAAAGTTTTCTTATTTTAAAGATAAAAATCATATTGAAAAAGAGAATAAAATAGATTCAAAAGATTTCTTTGATGAAAAGTTTGATAAAAATGTTAATAAAAAATTTATAAATAAATATCTAAAAAATGATGAGAGTAAAAAAAAGCTTATTAAAAGGTCTGAAAATTTAAATAATAATGGAATTAATAAAAAAAAGAGTGAGTTACATAAAGCGCTTAACAATTCAAGAGCTATTCTTGAATTAAAAGAACAAAAAATAAACTTTTCTAGAGAAGTTTTATATTTTGAAGATCTAGTAGAACAGTTAGGTTTTAAACAAAAGAAACAACTTAAAGAATTTTCTAATGCTATCAAAGATAGACAAATAAGGGTTGTAATTACTACATCAATAAAAAAGAAATCATCTGATTATAAAAATATAAGAAAATATCAAAATCACGGTCGCTTTATATAAGAGCCTTTTTGATTAATCAGGGTATTTCCCATAATAGAATAATAATTGAAATAAATGAAGAAAAAATAACAAAACAATGGAAGAATGAAGTAATATTAAAGTTCATAGAGGTCTAGTATGAAGATTGTTGGGAAATATTTACTTAGAATAATGTTTTTTTTGGCATTTATAATCTTTGTTTTAAACCTTCACTACGACAAACTTTTAAATTTTTTCTTAACCAATCAAACCCTTAACTCAATAATAATCTTCGTTATTTTAATAGGGAATATTATATATCCTAAGACAACTCTTTGTAATTAAGGGTGAATTAAGTTGGTTGAACAATATCTTAAGGAATGTAAGTGGAACTAAAACAAGTATAAGATCACCACGTTTGCTAAAATATTTGGATACATATATTAATGAAAATACTGGCAAACTTATATTTTCAAACTCTTCTATGAAAGTTATCATGGAAAGTCTTGAGGGAAGAATAGTTGAGAGTAGAGAAATATCTAGGTATATGATTGGTCTAAGTATTTTTCTGGGTTTATTAGGAACATTTTGGGGCTTATTAGAAACAATAAATTCAGTTGGAAATACAGTTAGTAGTTTGGACTTTTCAGAAAATACACAAAAACTTTTTAAAGTTTTAAAATTAGGGTTAGAACAACCACTTAATGGAATGGGGACAGCATTTAGTTCGTCACTTTTTGGATTAAGTGGTTCATTAATACTAGGTTTTCTTGATTTACAATCTAATCAAGCACAAAATAGATTTTATAATGAAGTAGAAGAAAAACTTTCAGAAAGAACAAAGTTTTCACTGCTTAATCTAGATCAAAACGATAAAAAAAATTTAGCCCCTGCATATATTGAATCACTTATAGAAGTAACCACTGAGAATTTGAAAAAATCAACTTCTGTAATTGATAAACAAAATACTCATCAAGAATCTCTAGCAAAATCAATATCCGAAATTAATAACCTTATCTCGGAAAACATTGAACTTAATAAAAACATAAGTGAAGAAATAAGAGTTCTTTCTAAAACTATAGCAAATGTTAATAAAAAACAGTGAGACAAAGTAGAAGACAACTTTATGAAATAAATATTTGGCCTGGATTTGTTGATATTCTTGGCACAATTTTGATTGTTACTATTTTTACTGTTTTAATTTCTACTATCACACAAATTTATTTTAATGATCAACTTGAAATTAAAAGAGGTGAAATATCATCTTTAGATAATAAGATTAGTAGTTTGTTATTAGAAATAAAAGCGGTATCAGAGCAAAAAAAAAAAGAAACTGAACTTAAAAGTCTAAAAAATAATTTTTCAACACTAAAAAATGAAAAAGCAAAAGTTACAAAATGATTTAACTGAATCTGATTATTTTGTAAAAATGAAAAATAAAGAAATTGATTCTTTGGTCTCTGAAAAAGGAGATTTAATTGATAACCTTCAAAAAAAATCAAGAAGTTGAAACCTTAAGTGATAATTTAAAATTTAATAAAAATGAAATATTAAGATTAAATCAAAATATTAAAACTCTTAATGACAAACTTACTGAACTTTCCTCATTACTTATTCAAGCAGAAAGAGAGGATCAAAAGAATAAAATTCAAATAAAAAATCTTGGTGAAAAACTCAATCAAGCTCTAGCAAATAAAGTTCAAGAGCTTAAAAAATATCAATCATCTTTTTTCAAAAAAATCAAAGAATCACTAGGTGATAGGGAAGATATTAAAATTACAGGTGATAGATTTATATTTCCATCTGAAATATTTTTTGAATCTGGCTCTGATCAACTACAAATCAATAGTTTAGATAAATTAAGAGAAGTAGCTGAGGATTTATTAGAAATATCACAAAAGATTCCTAAGAGTATTGATTGGATTCTTAGAATTGATGGCCATACTGATAAAATTCCAATAAATAATGAAAAATTCAATTCAAATTGGCACCTTTCCACCTCAAGAGCAATAAATATAGTCAACTTTTTTGTCAAGCAAGGGATTCCTCCTCATAGACTTGTTGCAGCTGGATTTGGTGAGAACTATCCACTTAGTAAGGAAGAAAATGAGGAATCATATAGAAAAAATAGAAGAATTGAAATAAAATTAACTACTAGATGATTTAATAATCTTAAGTCTCATTAAAATTTTCTTTTCAATTTTCCAAAAATATCTAAATTCTCAAAAGACTGTTCCAACTATAATTAACAAAATTTGATACAAAGGGAATATAATAATAATTCTAACTATCCAGAAATATAAATTATTTTTAAAACCATCTTCAAAAGAAGTTGATAATAGGTTCACCTAAAACAACAGAAAGGGAACCAGTAATTGAAAAACTAAAAAACGATTACAAGTTGTTTTAAGCTTTTAACTTTAAATAAAGTAATTAGTTTTTCAATCATCGACTATTTTTAATTCAGATTGTAATAATTTATGCAAAATAATATTTTTATCCCTTGTACTTATCCAATTAAGAGAACTTTTATCTTTTTCAAAATGATGAGCTCCAGTTATTGGGGAAGATAGCCAGATCTGAGATGAAGGTTCATGAATACTTAATATAAATGTTCTCTTTTCATCAAATGTCTGAATAACTAAATTTTCGTCTTCATAATCAACATCAAAGTTTTCAAACTCTTTTTCTACAAATGAAAATAATTCATCAAGTATTTTTTTTGCTTCTATTTTGAATTCAGCCATTTTTATCATGTTTTATTGTTGCAAAATTAATTTAATAGTTATATAAAAACAGTCAATTAGTTATGAAAAAAGAAATACATCCTAAATACCATAAAATTGAAATTCAATTAACAGACGGATCGAAATTTCAAACAAGATCTACCTACGGAAAAGAGGGAGAGATACTAAAATTAGATATTGATCCTTTATCTCACCCAGCGTGGACAGGTGAAAACTCAAAAATGCTTGATTCCGACGGACAGGTTGCAAAATTCCAAAAAAGATTTCAAAACATTAATTTCAAAAAATAAACTAAAATGAAAGCAATAAATTTTGACCATCCCGGCGAGGCAGATGTCCTCGAACTCGTGGACTTACCAATACCATTGTTGAAAAAAAATAATCAAATTCTAATAAAAGTATCATTTGCAGGGGTAAATAGACCAGATATAGTTCAACGACTTGGTAACTATCCAGCACCGGAAGGGCATTCAAAAATATTAGGACTAGAAATTTCAGGAGTAGTCGAAGAAATTGGACAAAAAGTTAAAAAATTTAAAAAGGGAGATAAAGTAGCTGCACTAGTTAATGGTGGAGGATATGCTGAATACTGTATAGCAGATGAGGAAACAACTTTTAAGATACCTGAATCACTTGATCTCAAAATGGCAGCTTCTATTCCTGAATGTTTCTTTACCTCCTGGTCTAATTTGGTACAAAGAGGGAATTTAAAAAAAGGTAATTCTGTTTTAATTCATGGGGGAACAAGTGGTATAGGATTAGCTTCAATAGAGATTCTGAAGCTATTTAAAGCTAAAATTTTTACTACTGTTGGGTCCAACTTTAAAAAAGAGTTTTGTCAAAGCATTGGAGTTAATTATGTTTTTAACTATAAAGAAGAAGATTTTTATAAGGAAATAAAAAAATTAATTTCAAGGGTGTTGATCTTATTTTAGATTATATTGGTGGCGAATATATTAATAAAAATATCAATCTTCTTGCTAATGAAGGAAGATTGATAAATATTGGTTTTCAGAATGGTTCAAGTTCAGAAATTAATTTAATGAAAGTAATGCTTAAAAGACTTACTATTTCAGGGTCAACTTTAAGAATTAGAGACATCACATTCAAAAATAAAATTCTTGAGGAGTTAACAAAATTTGTTTTTCCATATTTCAAAACTGGACAGGTAAAATGTTATATTGACTCAGTCTTTTCTCTATCTGAAGCAAGTAAAGCTCATAAAAGACTTGATGAAGGCGTACATATTGGTAAGGTAATTTTAAAAATATAAGGAAAAAATGAGAAAACCATTAATGCCTAAAGCCACGGCAAGCTGGCTTATAGAAAATACAACACTTTCTTTTAGACAGATTTCAGTGTTTGTAGAGCTTCACACGTTAGAAATACAAGCTATAGCTGATGATGAGGTTTCTAGCGGGATTCTTCCAAGAAACCCAATTGAACATGGTGAACTAACATATGAGGAAATAAAAAATTGTGAAAAGGATGAATCAAAAAATTTAAAAATAAAAGTATCTGACATACCAATACCTGTTAATAAAACCAAAGGAGCAAGGTATACACCGTTATCTAAGAGAGCTGATAAACCCAATGGAATATATTGGCTTGTAAAAAATCTTCCATCAATACCGGATTCAAAAGTTTGCAAATTAATTGGCACCACAAAAAAAACAGTACAGTCCATTAGAGATAGAAGTTACTGGAATATGCAAAACATAAGAGCACAAAGTCCATACGAACTTGGCCTATGCACAAAGCCAGAAATTGAAGATGCAGTTGAAAAGTATCAACCAAAACAACAAACGGAGCAAACAGACTAATTATTTTAAAAGTACTATTTTATCTTTAATGTAAAGCTTTCTCTTTTTTAGAGTATTAATTTCTAAACTATCTAAACATAAAATTTTACTTTTTTTTTTAATCTGTTGATCAATTTTATAATGTTTTGTTACTAAAGATTTTTTTTTTTTTTCGTTAACAAGCATTCTTTCCATAATTTATGATAATATGTTTTAATTAATTTATCTATAACAAAATGAAGAAAAATTTGCTTGTTTCAATAGTGATGGGTAGCCAATCCGACTGGAAAATCCTTTCTAATGCAGCACTAATTCTCAATGAATTTAAGGTTCATCATGAAAAAAAAATAGTTTCAGCTCATAGAACCCCGGATAGATTGTATGAATACGCAAATAATCTTAAAATAAGAAAAATTGAGGTTGTTATAGCTGGAGCAGGAGGAGCTGCACATCTACCGGGAATGATAGCTGCCTTAACTACTATCCCTGTACTGGGCGTACCTGTTTAATCTAAGTCGCTAAAGGGCATTGATAGTCTACTATCAATTGTACAAATGCCTGCTGGAATACCTTTACCTACATTAGCAATAGGTGAGGCTGGAGCAAAGAATGCTGCTTTAGCTTCCATTTCGATTCTAGCGAATAAATATCCTCAGATAAATAAAAAACTCGAACTTTTTAGAAAAAAACAAACCAAATCAATTAATAAAATTCCTAAAGATGAAAAAAAATAGATTGGGAATTATTGGAGGTGGACAACTTGGTATGTTTACATGTATAGCTGCCAAAAAAAAAAGGTATCAAAAGTATAATTTTATCAGAGACGGAAGAGTTTAGTGCAAAAAATTTTTGTGATACATATTTCATTTCAAATTTTAAAAACCTAAATAATATAGACGAATTTATAGATTCAGCAGATTATTTCACTATTGAAACAGAAAATGTTCCTATTTCAATAATACATTATATCGAAAAAAAGAAGAAAGTTTTCCCATGTAGTAAAGTAATTGAAATAGCTCAAAATAGACTAAAAGGAAAAAAATTTTTAAACTCAATTAATGGAATAAGTACTACAGAATATCTCAACCTAAAAATTTTGAAGATTTTAAATATGCTTCAAAAAATTTTAACTACAGTTGCATACTTAAATCCAACGAGCTTGGATATGACGGGAAGGGTCAATATAAAATTAGTAAGAATAATCTAGATATTTTTAAAGAATTTAATTTTAATAACTTCATATTAGAAAAAATTGTAGATTTTAAAAAAGAGATTTCTGTAATTGTCGTTAAGTCTAATTCAAATACTGTAAATTATCCAATAGTTGAAAATATTCATAAAAATTCAATACTCAGAGAGTCATTTTATCCAGCTAAAATAAATAAAAAAATTAAGTCAGAAGCTATTGCTAAATCATTTGAGATTGCAAATCAGATTTCACTTAATGGTGTTTTAGCAATAGAAATGTTTATTTTGAAAAATGATCAAATTCTAATAAATGAATTAGCTCCTAGACCACATAACTCAGGGCATTGGTCAATAGACGCATGTGACGAAAGTCAATATGACAATTTAATTAATTCAATTTTCTTTAACAACCTTACTTCTCCTCAAGCAATAGCAGAATGTAGAATGATAAATTTAATAGGTAATGATTACAAGAAAATTGAGTCACTTAAAAAAAAATATAGATGCTATGATTATTATAAAAAAGAAATTAGAGACTCAAGAAAAATGGGACACTATATTATTTTAGACCAACTAAACTCTTAAATTTGTTTTTTAATTTACCAAAAGTCAATACAGCTTTAATTTGCTTCTCAACAAAATTTTCAAGACTATTTAAATCTATATTTTTTTGTGAAATTGAGTACAAAAACGAATTTAAATAAATATTCATTAATATAAATCTTTTAGAATAAAAATTGAAATCTAATGACTTGTCTCCTGCTAGGAACCAAATTTCATCAGAAATATTAAAAAGAATTTTAAGGGAATTATTTAGTGATTTGGACTTTAGGTTAATTTTAGCTAACTTTTAAGTCAAAAATTTCATGAGTCAGTTTTAATCTCTTAATTACAAAATATTTAATTTTTTCATTTAATCTTAATTTTTTAAAATTATTAGGTTTTTTTGACTTATCTATCATTGAGTTAATAAAGGAGTTCAACTCTTTATTTAAAGATTCGTATCCTTTTGGAAAATTATTATTTAATAATTTTTCTTTTTCTTTAGAGTTAATTTTTAATTTTTTTGCAGCGTTTTCAAAAGCAGTTCGAAAATTCGCTGTGACAACAAGCTCATCTACTAAGACTAAAAAGAATTTGAGATTTTTTATCAATTTTTTTTGCATAATTATTAAAAAACATTTACATTATCACATTTTTTTATATAAATGGAATTCATAATTTACGGAGATTAAAAATAATTAGAGTTCATGTAAAAGACAACAATATTGAAAAAGCAATGAGAGCTATGAAAAAGAAGCTTCAAAGAGAAGGAATTTTCAAAGAAATGAAACAAAGAAGATCTTATGAAAAGCCTTCAGAAAAGAAAGCAAGGCTTCTCAACGAATGTACAAGACGATATAAAAAATTATTAAGAAAAAAAATTGAAATTCAAGGTTACTAGGCCTAATTCATACCCTTAACAATATCCTCAACCATTTTTTTCGCATCAGAGAAAAGCATCATAGTGTTATCCCTGAAAAATAACTCATTATCTACACCCAGCATATCCCGATGCCATCGACCTTTTAACAAAAAGAACTGTTCCTGCATTTTCTACATCTAAAATTGGCATACCATATATTGGACTCGATTTATCTGTTTTAGCTGCAGGGTTTGTTATATCGTTTGCACCAATGACAAAGACTGCATCTGTATTAGAAAATTCACTGTTAATTTCATCTAACTCAAAAACCTCGTCGTAGGGAACATTTGCTTCTGCCAACAAGACATTCATATGACCTGGCATTCTACCTGCAACTGGATGAATAGCGTATTTAACAGTCACATCATTTTTCTTTAATATATCACACATTTCTCTTAAGGCATGTTGAGCTTGTGCTACAGCCATACCATAACCAGGAACAATAATAACATTACTAGCATTTGACATTATAAAGGCTGCGTCGTCAGCACTTCCTGTTTTAACTGTTTTATTCTGGTTTTTGTCTACGGCAGCACCTTCCTCAACTCCAAACCCTCCCAAAATAACGCTAATAAAGGATCTATTCATTCCTTTACACATAATATAACTTAGAATTGCACCTGATGCACCCACAAGCGACCCTACAATAATTAAAAGATGGTTCGACAAAGTAAAACCTATACCGGCGGCTGCCCATCCAGAATAAGAATTCAGCATTGACACAACGACAGGCATATCAGCACCCCCAATGGGAATGATAAGCAAAACACCAAGTAAAAGTGACAAGGCAACAATTAGCCAAAAGTGTTAGCTGAGGACTCTAATGTAAAAATTACAGTGAGTGTAACTAAAGATATTAATATTAAAAGATTAATAAAATGTTGGGCAAAAATGTAGTTGGTGCTCCGCTTACTAAACCTTGTAATTTTAAAAAAAGCTATTATTGAACCTGTAAAAGTGATAGCACCTATTGCCACACCCAAGGACATTTCAACTAGACTGGATTTAAAAATATCACCATTGACGTCAACTATACCATAGCTTTCAGGCGAGTTAAAAGCGCTAGCCGCAACAAACACAGCTGCAAGTCCAACTAGTGAATGAAAAGCAGCAACAAGTTGTGGTAAAGCAGTCATTTCAATCTTTAAGGCTATATACGTTCCCAATCCACCTCCCTAAGATTATACCTAAAATTATTAATTTATAAGAAGATACATTTGGATTAAAAGGGTCGTAACTATAGCTATTACCATAGCTATAATCCCCATTGTGTTACCATTTCTTGCAGATTCAGGGTGAGATAATCCCTTAAGTGCTAATATAAAAAAATATAGCCGATATTAAATAACAGATGGCAGTAAAATTTTCAGTCATTATTCTTTTTCTTATCCTTTTTCTTAAACATTGAAAGCATCCTATGAGAAACAACAAAGCCACCGAAAATATTAACTGAAGCCAAAACTATTGCTAAGAAAACCCATCATGGACGAAAAATTGATTTCTTCAGGACCTGCTGCAATAATAGCACCTACAATTATAACACTCGAGATAGCGTTTGTAACTGCCATTAATGGAGAATGTAGGGCTGATGTAACACCCCATATCACATAATATCCTATTATGCATGCGAGTATAAAAATCATTAGTAAATTAATTATTGGGTCTATATTTTCCATAAAATTCCTATTTTAAGTTATTTATTATACAAGTATCTTTAACCAGTTCATCATTGAAATTAAAATTTTTAAACTTTCCAGATTCGCATGAATTCATTAGAAAGTTAAGCACGTTTTTAGAAAAGAGTCTGGAAGAGTCTTGTGAGACAGTAGATGCAAGATTTAGTGGACCTACAATTTTAACTGATTTATGTGATACTTCTGCGTTATGTTTGGTTAGTTCACAATTTCCACCAAATTCTGAAGCTAAATCAATAATTATACTTCCTACTTTCATTTGCTCTACCATTTTTTTAGTTATTAATATTGGGGCCTTTTTACCGGGAATTAAAGCTGTGGTAATTACAATATCCATTTTTTTTAAGGTATCTTCTAACAACTTAGCTTGTTTTTTTTTATATGAACTTGACATTTCTTTAGCATAACCACCTGCAGTCTCTCCAGATTCATTTGATTCTATACTCACAAATTTTGCACCTAAACTCTCAACTTGCTCTTTTGTTGCAGATCTTACATCAAAAGCTGATACAACCGAACCAAGTCTTTTAGCAGTTGCGATAGCCTGTAAACCAGCAACACCCGCACCTATTACAAGGACTTTAGCTGGTGCAACTGTACCTGCAGATGTCATCATTAGAGGAAAAGCTTTGTTAAACATACTTGCGGCATCGATTACAGCTTTATATCCAGATAAATTACTTTGCGAGGACAACACATCCATACTTTGTGCTCTCGAAATTCTTGGCATCTTTTCTAACGCGAAAACATTAACATTTAACTTTTTAAGATTTAAAAATTCTGATTTAAACTTTTGCTCATAAACTTAGGAAAGAACACTACATTGTTTTATGTATTTAAATTCATTGATCTTATTTAAATTTTGATGTCTTTGAATCTTCACAACCACTTTAGCGTCCTTGTATAAATCATTAGTCTTTGAAGAAATTTTTGCTCCAGCCTTTTTATAATCTTCATTTGTAAAGGATGAAGCAAGTCCTGCATCACTTTCAATAAAAACATCAAAAGCCCATCTTTTTAATGATGGAACTGAGTCTGGCGTTACCCCTACTCTATTTTCACCGATTGTTATTTCCTTAGGTACAACTAATTTCATAGGCGTTAACTTAACTTAATTTTTCTAATTCATCTATAAATTTTTTTATAATATTAATTCCAAGCTCCCAAAAATCTTTTCTTGATGGATCTAAATCAAAATCTTTTAAAGAATCTTTATAATGTTTAGACCCGCCACTCTGTAACAATTTAAAATATTTTTTATTAAAGTTAGGGAATTTTCCTTCATATCTACTGTATAATGTATTAACTAAACAATCGCCAAACGCATAGGCATAAACATAAAAAGGAGAATGAATGAAGTGTGGGAATGTAAGACCAAAAATACTCATAATCATTATCTAATCTGACATAGTTTCCCAAACTTTCCTTTTGAGATTTAATCCAAATTTTACCTATTTCTTTTACAGAAATCTCACCATTAATTCTTAAATTATGGACTTCTCTTTCAAAATCAAAAAAAGAAATTTGTCTTACAACAGTATTCAACATATCTTCAATTTTTGAACGTAACATAAATATTTTATCAGTTTTACTACTAGACGATTTTAGTAAAAATTTAAAAGTAAGCATTTCTCCAAAAACACTTGCAGTTTCAGCTAAGGTTAAAGGTGTATCTGAAATCAGAAGTCCATTCTTATTTGCCAAATATTGATGTATTCCATGACCCAACTCATGTGCTAATGTCATAACATCTCTAGTTTTTCCTTGAAAATTTAAAAGAATATATGGATGACATGAAGGTACAGTTGGATGGGAAAAAGCCCCAGACATTTTACCTTTTATTACTGAGGCATGAATCCACTTTTTATCAAAAAACATTTTTGCGATATCACCTGCTTGAGGATCAAAGTCATAGTATGAATTTAAAACAATATCCCTAGCTTCTTTCCATGATATTTTTTTCTCAACTGTTTTTGGATATGGTGCATTTCTATCCCAGAAATTAAGTTTTTTAGTTTTAAAAAATTTAGCCTTATATTTATAATATTTATGACTAGTTAATTTATAATTTATTTTGACTGTATTAACTAGAGAGTCAACATCAGCCTTATCTATTTGATTGGAAACGTGTCTTGAGGACTCAGAAAATTTAAACCCTCTAATATCTTTATCTATGTCTAAGTCTTTAGAAATATTATTCATGATTGAACCTAAATAAAAAGAGTTTTCTTTAAGTGTTTTTCCAAAACTAAGTGCTGATTTCTTTCGAGTAGAGCTATTCGATGATGACATCAAATCTAATATTTCACTTTCATTTAACTGCTTTCCATCAAAGTTGAATTTTAATCGTGCCATAAACTGATCAAAGAATTTAATCCAAGAGCTTGTGCTGGTTATAGATTTTTGCATAAGAATTTTCTCAACAGACTCAGATTTTTGATATTTTTTATTTTTTACAAGATTATTAACCCAGCTACCGTATTTTGTGTTTGATAGGTAGTTTAGTTTTTCATTAGAGAGATTACTTATCTCAATTGAGTAAAAATTAAATTTATTTGAAGTTTATTTAATTTTTCCTCAATATCTTGAAAAAATTTTGCTTTCTCAGTTACAATCTGGTGAGTACAATATGTAAGAAAGGAAAAGCTATGAATGAATTGAATTTTTTCCTGAATTTTTTCGTATTCTTTAATTGAATTTTCTAAAGAGCTTTTATTCAGTGAATTTAGTTTGTTTTTAAATTTTTATTGAATGACGTTGAAAGCTTATTAATCCTGTCCAAATCATTTTTTATTTTTGGGGATTTGATATCACTATAAAAATCATTAAGATTCCAAACTGGTAAATTAGTCATTTTAATTTTAAATTACTGTTAAATTTTGTATTCTACTTTTATAAGTATTTTAATTATGATTTCAAATGATTTAGAAAATATCAATACTTTACCAGAAATTTTATTCAGGAATACTAAAAATTTTCCTACAAAAAAATTTTTATTTAAAAAAAATAAAGAAGGTTGGACTGGGAAAAACTACAGTGAAATTAGTAAAAATGTTCTTACATTAGCACAATCGTTTGTGGAAAAAGGTATTAAAAAAAATGATAGAGTATTATTGATATCTAGTAACAGAATTGAGTGGGTCGAAATTGACTTTGCAGTAATGACAATTGGTGCGATAACAGTCCCATCATTTGTAACAAACAATGTTAAAGATAATATTTATATTATAAAAAATTGTGATCCCACACTCATAATTTTTGAAAATTATAAAACTCTGATAACAAACAAAAAAATACTTAAATTTTTTCCAAAAAAAAAAATTATTTTAATTGATGATCATGATGAATTTGAATCATACAAAAAACTTTTAAATACAAATAAGATTATTAAAGAAAGTTCCAAAAGTTAAAAGATCAGATGTTTCAACAATTATTTATACATCTGGGACAAGTGATAATCCTAAAGGAGTTATTTTAACTCATGACTCAATTATTCACAATTTAGAAGCTGCATTAGAAATATTTAATGACTTAAAAATTAGTAATGAAAGATTTATTTCATTTCTTCCATTATCTCATTCTTACGAAAGAGTTGCTGGTATGTTTTTTCCTTTATTAATTAATGCAGAAATATTTTTTTGCTCTTCACTAGATAAACTTCTCATTGAGATCAAAGAGGTAAAACCTACAATATTTTCAGCTGTACCAAGATTGTTTGAAAATATTTATAAAAAAATAAAATTTAAAGTTTTTAAAACAAAGGGCTATTTCTTTAGATTGATAGAGTTAATAATTAAAAAAAATGAATCCTTTGATGATTCTAATAGGTCCCAAATTTAAATTATTTAATTTTGTTTTTTATACGTATTTTATTTAAAAAAAAAGTTAAAGACATTTTTGGTGGAAAAATTAAAATTTTAATATCAGGTGGTGCGGCATTAAATCCAGTTACAGGATCTTTTTTTAATGGAATTGGATTAAAATTGTTACAGGGTTATGGTCAAACTGAAGCATCTCCTCTTATTAGTTGCAATTTTATAAATTTCAACGATCCTAAAACAGTTGGTTTTCCAGTAAAAAATACAAACGTTAAAATTTCAACAGATGGCGAAATCCTTGTTAAAGGTCGGAATGTTATGAGAGGATATTGGAAAAGTAACAACCTCAGTAGAAAGACTGTAATTGACGGTTGGCTCCATACAGGTGATCTAGGTTTTTTTGATAAAATTAGGAAGAATAATAATAAATGGTCGTAAAAAAGATTTAATTGTCACATCAGGAGGTGATAATATTTCGGTTCAAAAGATTGAGGGGATTCTTAGTCAATTTTTAGAAATCGAACAAGTTGCTATTTTTGGAGATAACAGACCATACCTTATTGCTTTAATAGTTTTGAATAAAGATATAAAAAAAATAAATTTAAAAAAATATTAGAAATTACTAATGAGAAATTAAATAGTATTGAAAAAGTTAGAAAATTTCTTGAGATAAAGGAACCATTTACATATGAGAATGGAATGCTGACACAAACCTCAAAATTAAAAAAGAAAGAAATCTTCAGTTTTTATAAGAAAGAAATTAACCAATTATATAACTAAATTCCGTAGTAAGATTTGTACCACTCTACAAATTTTGGTATTCCTTCTTCTATATTTACTTTAGGCATAAAGTTTAAATCTTTTGTGCTTTCACTTATTTCTGCAAATGTTTCCTTCACATCGCCAGGTTGAATAGGAAGTAATTTTTTCTTAGCTCTAATTCCAAGAGTTTCTTCAATTAAATTAATAAAGTTCGATAGATCTTCTGGATTATTATTTCCTAAATTATAGATTCTATGCTTGAATTTCATTTTTAAATTTACAGCACCCATTACTCCATCAACGATATCATCAATAAATGTAAAATCTCTTTTCATCTTTCCTTTATTAAAAACTTCAATTTTTTTTCCCTCTATAATTCTTTTTGTAAAAATAAAAGTGGCCATATCTGGCCTCCCCCATGGGCCATAAACTGTAAAAAATCTTAAACCTATACATTGAATTCCAAATAAGTGTGCATAAGATTCAGAAATCAATTCCCCAGACTTTTGGACGCTGCATAAATTGAAACAGGGCTATCAACCCTTTGTTTAACTGAAAATGGAAGTATTTTATTACCCCATAAACCGAAGATGAACTTGCATATATAAACTTCTTTACCTTAGTCTTTTTAGCTAACTCCAACATGTTTACATGTCCTAAAATATTTGAATTAATATAGGAATAAGGATCTTTAAGAGAATGTCTTACTCCTGCTTGAGCTGCTAGATTTATTATGATGTCTATGTCATTAGCCTTAAACTTTCTAATTAAATTTTTATTTTCAATATTCGTTTTAAAAAATTTAAAATTGTTAAATTTCCTAAGAATTTTTAGCCTACTTTTTTTTAAATTTAAGTCGTAGTAATCATTGAGGTTATCAATACCAACAACTTCATGTTTTTTTTAGTAATAACAAACTAGTATGAAAACCAATAAACCCTGAAGATCCAGTAACTAATATTCTCATTTATTTTCTATTGGTTTTTGAAATTTCTTCTTCCAATCTTCATAGCTCATGCCATAAACATCAGATCTCACTTTTTCATAATCAAGATCTACATTATTTTTTTTTGCCTCTTCAACCATCCATTTGGAAATACAATTTCTGCAAAAACCAGCAAGATTCATTAAATCAATATTTTGTAAATCAGTATTTTCTTGCAAGTGCTTTATCAAACGCCTAAGTGTCGCTGATTCAATCTTATATTTTAAATTTTTATCGTCCATTGATTAATTCCTTAAAAATTTTTGAAAATAACTTTGTATACTTATTAATGCCTTTTATATTATTAATCAAATCGTTTCTAATTTCTATTGCTATATTATCAATTAATCCATTTTGAGAATGTTTATCCAAAGTATAATTATAATGAAAACCAGAATATGGATAATTCCTACCGTAATGAGTTCCATGATCTGATAATTTTTTTTGAATATACAAAAGTAGGTTCATATTCTTATTCCATAACAAACCTACTTCCACTCCTCTATTAAAAGTATGATTTTGTTTCGTAAAACTATGTATAGAAACTAAGAAGATTTTTTCATATCTCTTTTGCTTATTATTAATAAGTTTACATATTTTATTATGATAAATATTGTAAAAATTCTTAACTCTTAAGTCTTTTTCTTTTTTGTCGATTTTATTATTTATAGGAATTGAGACACCAAATATACTTGATACAATGGAATCTTTATCGGTTTTTTTTCTATTTGGATCGATCAATAATCTTGAGAAGTTTGAGTATATACAACTTTGTTTAAGTTTTTTTGTTAAGTTAAGTGTTAAACTTTTAGCCCCGATGTCATACGCCACATGACTATCAAGAATCTTTGTATTTACGAATTGGTTTCTATATTTTTTATCAATATTGTTTGTAGCATGATCACAAATAAAAATTATATGGTTTTTTGAATTAAAATTTGAGTCCTTAACAGAACATACCTTTTTCATTATAAATAAATTATATTAAAATATCTTTGATTATAGTATGTTAAAATAAATAATGTTAAGAAATAGAAATACAAAATCATTGCCACATTGGGCCCCTCATCCTCCTCCCCTTTAAAAATTCACTCTCTTTTTCAAGCAGGGGCAGATATCTTTAGATTAAATTTTAGTCATGGAAACCATGAAGATCATAGAAAAAGAGTCTTTCATATTAGACAATATGAAAAAAGATTAGGAAGACCTATTGGTATTTTAGGAGACCTTCAAGGCCCAAAATTAAGGATTGGAAATTTTAGAAAATCTTTTGTTACCTTAAAAAATAATCAAAAATTTACTTTAGATTTAGAAAATAAGTTAGGAGATGAAAAAAGAGTATTATTACCTCATCCTGAAATCTTTAGATCTGTAAAAAAAAATACCAGAATATTAATTGATGATGGAAAAATAATTCTTAACATTGAGAAAGTTTTTTCTAATAAAATTCAAACAGTAGTAATAAATGGAGGGAGAATATCAAATAAAAAAGGAGTAAATATTCCTGATACTTTTATCAAGCTCTCATCTCTTACTCCAAAAGATATCAAAGATTTAGAACTTTGTTTAAATTTAAGTTTAGACTACGTCGCCCTATCATTTGTACAAAAAGCAAAAGATCTTATTGATTTAAAAAAATATATTGGAGACCAAACCTCTATAATGGCAAAATTTGAAAAACCTTTAGCTATAAAGAGAATGGATGATATTCTATCTCATTGCGACGCTGCAATGGTCGCTAGAGGTGACTTAGGGGTTGAAATGCCCCCTGAAGAAGTTCCAATTCTTCAAAAAAGATTGGTTGATCATAGTAGAGAGCATGGTAAACCTGTTGTTGTAGCTACTCAAATGCTTGATTCAATGGTAAACGCTCCCTCACCTACTCGAGCTGAGGCATCCGATGTTGCTACTGCTGTCTTTGATGCCGCTGATTCACTTATGCTCTCTGCAGAAACTGCTTCTGGAAAATTTCCTGTAGAATCAGTAAAAATTATGGATCGAATAATTAGAGGTGTTGAATTTGATCCGTCATATCGACAAATTCTTGATAGTAAAAAAATAAAATTACAACAAACAACTTCTGATGCTATTAGTTCTGCTGCTTCACAAGTGGTAAAAACAGTAGAGGCTAAAGCTATTTTTACATATACAAGATCGGGTGCAACTGCAAAACGAGCTGCCAGGGAAAGACCCGCAGTTCCAATTATTGGACTTTCACCAGATAGGTTAACAGCTAGACAACTTGCTCTTATATGGGGAGTACATTCGATCCACGCCCTTGAACCAAAAAGTTTTTCTGGAATGATTGATAACGCTTGTTATCTAGCTAAAATTGAAAAGATTGTAAAAAAAGGAGACTATGTTGTCATAACTGCTGGAGCACCAATAGGAGTGTCTGGGTCTACCAACAATCTCAGAATAGCTAAGATTAGTTAACCCTGTCTTGCTTTGAATCTCGAATCAGTTTTATTAATGACATATAATCTGCCTTTTCTTTTGACAACTCTACAGTCTCTATGTCTAAGTTTTGCAGATTTTATAGATCTTAGTACTTTCATTCTTATCCTCTTTTGAATCAAAATAAATAATTCTTTGAATTTGTCAATTAAAGAAAAATTATTACTATTATACAATGATAAATAAAATACTAAATGCCTTAGATACAGTTATTGAAGTGTCTGGAAAAGTTTCAAGTTACTTAATCATTTTACTTATCGGATTAGTATCTATTTCTGTTTTTCTTCGTTATTTGTTTTCAGTTGGATTTGTTTGGCTTCAAGATTTGTATATATGGGTTCATTCTTTATTTATTCTTTTAGGAATTGGATATACACTTAAAAAAGATGAGCATGTTAGAATTGATATACTATACAAGGGGTTATCTAAAAAAATGAAAAAAAATATTAACGTCATTGGATATCTTTTATTTTGTATACCTTTCACTTATTGTTTGACTTCTAGTAGCTTTGAATATTTCTTAAGGTCTTACTTATTAAGTGAAAATTCAAAAGAAACAGGTGGTCTTCCTAATATATATATTCTAAAGTTCTTCATTTTTTTTCTAGGATTAATTTTTATTTTAGAGATATTTAGATTTGTAATTACATTACTGAAAAAAGATGGAAATAATTAGTCACGAATTTTTTTGCTTTTTATTATTTTTGTATTAGCAGTTCTTTTAATTGCTGGTTATCCAGTTGCTTTAACATAAGCTGGGGGTTCAATTCTAGTTGGATTAATTGGCTACATTCTGGATTTGTTTCCAATTATACTTCTAAATGTATTACCAAATAGAATTTTTGGTATTATCAGCAATGAAACGTTAATTGCTGTGCCATTATTTATTTTTATGGGAGTAATGCTTGAAAGGTCTGGCATAGCATCTGAGCTTCTTGAAAGTATTAGTAAAATATGGGGTGAAGTCAAAGGGGGATTGGCTTACTCAGTTTTAGTTGTTGGAGTTTTAATGGCGGCCTCAACAGGCATTGTTGGTGCTACTGTTGTCACAATGGGTATACTAAGTTTACCCTTGATGTTAAAATGGAAATATAACAAAAGCATTTCTGCTGGAATAATATGTGCAAGCGGTACGTTAGGTCAAATAATACCACCATCAATTGTTCTAGTTCTCTTAGCAGATATATTTCAAGGTGCAAATGAACAGGCTTCACAGATTTCAGGGGATTTAGCGCCAAATCCTGTAAGTAGCGTGGACTTGTTTGCAGGTGCTATTATTCCTGGTTTAATTTTAGTTACGTTTTATGGAATTTGGATATTTCTTTATTCAATTTTATTCCCAAGTAACCTTCCTAAAAAAAAAATTATAAACAAAAAAAGTCTCAAAGATATCCTTACGATCATAATGCCTCCAACACTTTTGATAATTACCGTTTTAGGCTCAATTTTGTTCGGTATTGCGACTCCCACGGAATCAGCATCTTTGGGTGCACTTGGCTCAATTTTAATAGCTAAGCATAAAAAAAAGTTAGACAAAATTATTTTATCCGATGTGTGTTTACAAACTCTGAAGATTAATTCTATGGTTTTTTTTATATTAATAGGAGCATCACTTTTCTCACTTGTTTTTAGAGGCTTTGGTGGAGATATTTTAGTTGAAAATTTTTTAACTGAAATTCCAGGTTCTCGGGTTAACGCGTTTTTACTAGTTATGATTACAATTTTTATTTTAGGCTTTTTCTAGATTTTTTTCAGATTGTATTTGTAATCGTCCCAATAGTTGGTCCCTCTTTAATATCAATGGGCTTTGATCCAGTTTGGTTAGCACTGATGTTTGCTATAAACCTTCAAACAAGTTTTCTAACACCTCCTTTTGGATTTGCCTTATTTTATTTGAAAGGGGTTTCAAAGACTTAGTAAAAACCACAGATATTTATTTAGGAGTTATCCCATTTATAATCATCCAATTATTTTTATTATTTATTCTTTTCCAATTTCCATTTTTAATTACTTGGCTTCCATCAAAGTTATAGTCTTGACTCCAGAAAGCTTTTTCTGAATAATCAGACCAGAACATAAACATCTCTCTATACTTAAGAATATTCTCTAATATTTTTTTCCCATCTGGATCCTGTTCAGCTAAATTTCTTGTTACTTCATCAGACTTATTTTTTAATTTTTTCAAAAGATCTTTAGAGTACTTTTTAAAATTAACATTGTATTCATCCCTTAATTTTTTTATTGCAAAGCTATTTCTAACAAAAAACTCTGAGGCAATCATTGAGTTAGACTTTGCACAGCATGATTCCACTAATCTTTTGAGGTCATTATCTAATTGATTCCAGTTTTTTAAATTTATAAATGCTTCTAAACAGGTTCCAGGTTCGTGCCAACCAGGATAATAATAATACTTACAAACCTTATGAAGACCTTTACCAAGATCTGCTGCAGGGCCTATCCATTCTGTACCGTCAATTGTACCTGACGATATAGCAGGCACTACATCTGGGCCAGGTAATAGTACAACGTTAGTCCCAAAGCTTTTTAATACTTCACCTCCTAGACCAGGCATTCTAAATTTTAAGCCTTTAAAATCATTCGTTGAAATTATTTTCTTATTAAACCAGCCTCCCATCTGATTTCCTGTATTTCCTGCAGGAAAAAACTTTAAATTAAATTGTTTATAAATAGAGTCTGCCAATTTAATACCATCTCCATTGTAAAACCAAGAGCTCATTTCTTGATAATTCATTCCAAAAGGAATTCCTGACAAAAATGAAATAGCTTTAGATTTTCCAGTCCAATAGTAAGGAGAACCAAAACCCATTTGACATGTACCACTTTGAACAACATCAAATGATTCAAATGCACTTACTAACTCATTAGCATGAAATAATCTAATATTTAATTTTCCAGATGATATTCTTGTAATATCATCGCAAAGTTTCTGAAATGCTCTACCTAATATACCAGCTTTATCAAAAGCAGATACCGCTACCCAAGTAAACTTTTTCTTTTTTGCTCTTAAGATATTTGGAGCAAAAATTGTCGAAGCTCCAACTCCTGCAATCGTTACTTTTTTTAGCGACTCATCAAAAAATTTTCTTCTTTTCATAAAACCTTCACATTGGTGGGCGGAACAGGGATCGAACCTGCGACCTATTGCGTGTCGAGCAATTGCTCTCCCAGCTGAGCTATCCGCCCTGACAATTTAATATACATTGTAATAGTATTAGCAACAATAAAAAAAATGGCATAAATATTGCTGTCATCTTCTATGTTTTCAATAATAAGAACAGGTTTAGATGCTTCTAATAAGGACCTTGCTGTAATTTCTAATAATATTGCAAATGCAGGTACTAATGGGTTTAAAAGAAGTGAAGCACAATTTGAAGATTTCTATAGATCCATTCACAACAATACAACAGAAAAAGCAAAAGGTATTGGTGTTAGAACAATTAAGCCAAGACAAAGTTTTTCACAAGGCTCTCTTCAACAAACTAATGGAAGCTTGGACCTTGCAATAATGGGAGAAGGTTTTTTTGTATTAGGAGCACCCTTAGGGAGAGAAGAGGCTAATACTAAACCCGTATTTACTAGAGACGGTTCATTTCAACTTGATAGAGATGGCAATATTGTAAATACCGATGGTCTTCCACTACTAGGAGAAGGGCAAACTCCAATTAAAATTCCATTTAACAAGGCAGCTGAGGATGGTGAAAGTTTATTATCAGAAATTTCAGTTAAATCTGATGGCTCAATAATGGTAACATATGGTTTAGATGATTTTGAAGTTGTTGGACAACTTGAATTAGCTGATTTTACAAACGAAAGCGGATTACAAAATATTGGTAACGCTAGATTTGAGGAGACAGGTGAAAGTGGTGAACCAACTTTTAATAGACCAAAAGAAGGGCCAATTGGAAAAATTGAACCTGGATTTCTAGAAAAATCAAATACTGACATAACAGATGAAATAGTGCTCATGTTAAGAACTCAACAAGCATTCAATGGTTGTTCTAAAATGCTGCAAACTGATGTAGATATAACTAAAAAATTATCTGCAAGATAATTTATAATTAACTTAATGGAATATTCCACTCTACAGCACTAATTTCAACTTCAATATTGTCTTTTATAAATAAATAATTATTTTCATTGATCATTAGATTCATCTGTAATCATTAGAGTAACAAGAGTTTTTTGGATGATTTATTAAAATTAAGAAGTTTAATTATTTGACTTATTTCTTCATTGCTATAAAAAACCTCAACTGACATCAAAGCCTTGTCTGTAAAGACAAATAAGGTATCTTTTTTTTTTTTATCTTTTGCGCTTACACTTAAAATACATCTACCCTTAGAAATATTTTCAAACCCACAGTTTAGTATTATTGATAATTTTTTCTCGAATCTCAATTCAACATTATCAACCCTTAGAATAACTTTATTTAGTTTCTTCCAATTATTTTTTGATTTCATTTCTCAATTTTTCGATAATTTTTTTTTTAATTTGCGATATTCTTCCTGTACTAATATCTAAAATTTCAGAAATCTCATATATGTTAAGCTCTTCGACATAATATAATTGTGCAATCAAAGCTTCTCTTTGATTAAGTGTTTCAAGGGCAACTTTAATTTGAGACTTTAGTTCTTTTGATTCTAACTGTTGTTCAGGATTTTCCTCGACTGTTGCAAATAGAAGTGAATACTCATCATAAGCACTATCAAGACTTTGTATTGTGTTTGCCTCAAAGGATTTTTGCCAATAATCATATTCATCAAATGAAATACCAAGTGATTGAACTATTTCGTCTTGTGATGGGACCCTTCCAAGACTTTGTTCAAGCTGCATCTTAACTTTTTCAAAATCTTGTTTTTTTTTTATTGTTGTTCTACATAAATTAGAGTTTTTTCTGAGATAATCAATTATACTTCCTCTAATTCTTAATTGAGCATATTGAGGAAATGTAACATTTTCTCTTGGAGAGTATTTTTGTGCTGCATGAACAAGACCCTCCATTCCCTGTTGGATTAAATCCTCAATTTCAATAACATTATGGACTCTCCCGTGAATCTGCCAGGCAATTTTTTTTACAACATCAAGATTACCTTCAATTAACTTTTCAATTGGTATTTCAGAGTTTTGTGAATATGGGTTATTCATTTTTTTATGCTCTTTTCTTTTGAGAAAGAAAGGTAAGACCTCCCCATTCATTAGTGGGGGTTTCTGTTATATTTTTAGCAATTTTTATAAAGTTCTGTGATATTTCCGATTTGGGTTCACTTATTGTAATTGGTTCTCTATCAATTATTGACTTTGATATTTTTTTCGAATTTTTGATAGATCCTACGTAATGTAAATTGACATCTAAAAACTTAGAGGTGATTGATTGGAATTTTTTAAATAATTCTTTTCCATGCTTGTCGTCATCAACTTGATTAACTGCTATACAATAATTCTTGAATGATGATTTCGCGAACAAAGCTTTAATCAATGCATAAGAATCTATAAAACTTGTAGGTTCACCAACAATTACTACAACCACCCTATCACAGGCCATAGAAAAAATAAGTGCATTATCATCTGCACCAGCAGCTATATCTACGATTAGTTTCAAACTGTTAAATTTTAATAAATGGTTTTCTATTCCATTAAGAATTGAGTACCTGGATTTATTTTCTATATTTAAAACATTATTAGAAGCAGTACCTCCTGAAATCAAATTAACTCCATATTTATTTTTGTATATCACTTCTGAGACATTTTTGCTTCCTGATAAAACATCAGCCAAAGTATAAGTTGGGTTATCTCCTAATAAAACGTGAGAGTTGGCCATTCCTAAGTCAGTATCTAACAAAAAGACTTCTTTAGAAATTTTTTAAATGCTATACATAAATTTACAGCGAAAGTCGTTTTACCAACTCCTCCTTTTCCACTAGTAATTGCTATCGAATCAGACACCTTTGAAATTCTCTTTCATATATTTTGTTAAAGAGTTTTCGTTAGCTTCAATAACAGAGTTAATTATTACTTTAGTTCCTGTTACCAAACCAATTCTCGCTTTATTCAAAGCAAGAGAAGAAAACTCCTCTGCACCTACCCAGCATTCATCAAGCTTAGTAATTGCAACCATTGGTCTTACATCAGAAATACTATTACAAAGTCCTTTTATCATTTCTGAATTTGATCCACTTGGTAATGCTAATATAGAACAAAATTGAAAAGACGGAAACGAATTTTTTATCTCTTTAATTTTTTGTAGACTAAAATTTAGGTCTCCAGAAAAATCAAAAATATTTATTTTTGAGCTTTCGGTAGTTTGGCTTTCATTGAAATCAAAATATTTGTGATCTTTTATTGGGAATCCCAAAACTCTACTGTAAGATCGTAAAACATCTGAATGCGTTGTGCCAGAACCTGATACATCAATGAAATTAATTTCTTTAGTAGATTTTTTATCAGATAAAAATGAAGCAATTTTTGCTGATAAAGTAGACTTTCCTGAACCAGAATTTCCAAATATAAATATATTTCTAGCGTTTACCATTCTTGAAATATCATCTGAAGAAAGTTTTCTAGATAATTCTCTAAAAAAAGAGATTCTTCCATCTTCAGAGTTTTTTCCAATGAATGAATAGCTTAGTTGATTGATTATTTCAGGCAGAAATTTTTCTTGTCTAAGTTTGATTGGTGTAAGATAGGACAGTTCGTCAGATATTCCTGTCTGATCTGTAAGAACCATTCTACTCAAATCATCCCTCAAAGATGTAATCTCATTTTTAATTTTTTCGTAAACATCATCTCTTTGTTTATTGACGAAATTTTTTATTTTCTTTATCAATAAATGAAATATTGTCATTCTCGTTTTTTATTTCCTTCATGAAAACTTTAGAAAAACTCTCTTTCTCTTTTAGTTTTTCTTTGTGTTTATGGATGACATCATCACTATTAGATGCCTCAACTTCAACTATTCCATTTTTTTTTCTGAGTCGATAGAATTACAGCACTCTCTCCGAATTGATCATTAACAAGGTTTATAGCTGATTTCATATCTTTTGCTTTAAACAGTTGTGTTTTCATTAGATTTCTCCTTTTGTGAATTGTTATTTATTTTTTCCCCAATAGTAGATACAACTTTTACCTTTTTATTTTCCGGTAATTCTGTAAAAGAGAGTACAACTAAATCTTCTATATGTTGACGAAGTAAAATAGCTATATCTTTTCTTATTATCGGCGAAGTTACTATTACCAACGGTTGACCATCCATTGAAAACTTTTCCCCAACCTCAATAAGCGAGTTTATCATTTGTTTAGCGAGTTCTGGATCAATTAAAATTCCTTCAGAACCACTTTTCTTTGACATCGCAATAAGCATCTGTTCAAATTCTGGGTTGAAAGTAACAACATTCAATGACTCATTAATATTAGAAATCTTTTGAATTAATAAAGATGATATTGCTGGCCTTACAGCCTCAGATAATTCTTCAGGACTAAGTTTTTTTTCTGAAAGATTAGTTAATGCCTCTAAGATTTTTTTTAAGTCATTTATTGGAACCCTCTCGGCAAGAAGGTTTCTAAGGATAATTGTTAAATGGTGAAGTGGTACTAATTTTGGAACAACTGATTGAATAAGTTGAGGATTAGATTTGCTTAGATTATCCAAAAGCGATTGAACATCATCCTGACTAATTAAATCTCCTGAATACCTAAGAAGAACATTGTTAAGATGAGTAGCTATTACCGCTTCTGGTTCTATTATCATATAGTGGTTGGCTTCAGCTTTTGAAACTAAATGTTGCTCGATCCAAAATGATTCCAAACCAAAGGTTGGGTCCTTAACTTGTATTCCTTGGATCTTTAACTGCGTTTCTTCACTCGGCATTGCAAGTTTTCTATCAGCATAAACTTTATCTTGTGCAACAATAGTATGACCAACTCTAATTCTATATGAGTTTGAATCCAGTGATAAATCGTCTTTTACTCTGACATTAGGTATAATAAAACCTAAATCCTTAGAAACTTGTTTTCTGATACCAGTAATTTTTGATATTAGTGGACCAGCTGACTTTTATCGTTTGAATCCACCATAGAAATTAAACCATAACCTAAATCAAGTGATATAGATGCGTTATCAGATACGTCATCAATATCAATTTTTCCAATTGCATCAGAATCATCTTGTTCTTCATTTTCTAACTCTTTATCTTTTAGATCGATTTCTTTATTTTTTGAAGTAAACCATGCCATTATTCCAGAAAATATTGATCCTGCTATAAATAATGTATTGGGCATACCTGGAACTAGACCAAATAATAATAGAACTGCTGAAACTGGCACCCACGCTTTTGACAAGCCCATCTGGGTAGAGATTTGTCCAGCAAGATCGTCCTTATCTGAAGATATTCTAGTTACAATTGTTGCTGTTGCCATTGCTAAAAGCAATGAAGGAATTTGTGCGACTAATCCATCCCCAACCGTTAGTAGTATATATGATTCCGCAGAATCAGACAAAGAAAGATCATGTTGAGTAGTTCCTATAACTAAACCACCTATTATATTAATCACTAGTATCAAAATACCAGCTATGGCATCACCTTTCACAAATTTTGCAGCACCATCCATTGCACCATAAAATTCACCCTCTTTTGCTATTTCTGCTCTTCTTTCTTTAGCGTCTTCACTAGAAATTACACCTGCGTTTAAATCAGCATCAATTGCCATTTGTTTCCCAGGCATTGCGTCTAAAGTAAATCTAGCCGCTACTTCAGATACTCTTCCGGCTCCTTTAGTTATAACTATTAGGTTAATGATGACTAGTATTGTAAAAACAAATAAACCTACTGCATAGCTACCTGACATAACAAACGCACCAAAAGCTTCAATTATACTACCTGCTGAATCTGTTCCATTATGTCCAGATCCTAATATCACTCTTGTTGAGGCGACATTTAATCCTAACCTTAAAACCGTAGCAAACAGTAATACAGTTGGAAAACTAGAAAAATCAAGAGGCTTGAAAGTTTGTAAAGCAACCATCAATACCAGTAATGAAACTAAAATATTAGTGGTGAATAAAATATCTAGCATCCAGGGACTTAATGGAATTACCATCATAGCCACAAGGACCATTATCCCAATTGGTATACTAAATGTTCTTACAAAACTTATTAAGCTTTGTGATTGGAATGATTTTAGCACTAGATCCATAAAAAACCCTTAAAATTATAAAAATTGTCAAAAAAATGACTTTTAAAACCCTCGGAAAACTCGCTTTTTCTTTTTTTTAAATTCATATGTTATGTAGATGCAAGGAATATGCCACCTATAACAGGTAATTCAGTTATTTAATTTTTTTTTGGCATAATTTATGCAGAAATTGTTCAAACAACTTTTATTGAGGTAAATATGAAATATATTTTAATAATTTTTACTGCATTGTTTATACAATCATGCTCTTCAAATTTTCTAGACAATATGAGAGGAAATTTAGCAAATAAGCAAGTAAATCAAACAACAGATGAATTTGATTATTCAGCTCCAACTAGTCAACTTAATAAAACAAGAGACCTTCTGGACGGAGCTTCTATTAATTTTCCAACCCTAACTGCTACCGGTTATGCAGTGGTATCAAGTCAACCTGGTCAAAGCGTTGAGCAAAAAAGGTTGATGGCAATTAGATCTGCGCGTATGTCAGCAATGAGAGATTTAGCTGAACAAATTCATGGTCTTAAAGTTGATAGTAATACTACTGTTATTGATCTAATGGTACAAAATGATACTTTTCGTGGTGTTGTTTCTGGTGTAATTAGAGGAGCTAGGACTGTCAGAATTAATCCAACAGGTTCCGACACTTATGAAACAGTTCTTGAGATCGATCAAGATATGGTTGCATATTTATTTAGAAGTGCTCAAACATTATAGAATTTATGTTAAAGAAAATTGAATATAATACATTTGACGTAGTACTTAAAGATCTAGTTCTTTTCTTTTCTAGTGTTTTATTTATTCTTCTTTTATCAACTTACACTCTTGCAAGTGAATATGATGTTAAAGAGATAGTAACTGAAGGACGTGCAGTAATTATAGATGGAGATAAAAAGCTAGCAAAAAAAGAGGGCATTAGATGATGCACTTTACCTAGCAAGCCTGAGGGGTGGAGCAAAAATTGATGGATATTCAAATGTAGATAGTTTAACACGACTAAATGAAAATCTTTTGGTTAGACCTGCATCGACCATTACTGACTTTGTAATAATAGATGAGAATGCTGATAAAACACATTATTCAGTTAAAATTAAAGCCTATTTAGTTAATATTAATTCAACATCAAGTTGTAATGAAAGACCTTATGTTAATGTTTCATATTTATCTCCACACTTTACAGTTTCAAGTAAATTAGATCCGTGGACTCATAAATTACCTAAGGCAATATCACATAATATTAAGCAAAGTTTACAAAAAATTGAATTCATAAGATTAAAAGATAAATCTAATGTTTTTTTTAATCCAAAGAGTCTTACTATTAAATCATCAGATTTAAATTATGACAACATAGTTGAAGGCAAGAGTGTCTCGGTAAAAGATGGTGAATTTGCAGTTCACCCAACAATCCTGATTGATAGTATAAATGGAAAAATTGGAAGATTCTCGAAAGAGTTATTAGTAAATTTAACTTTAGATATTTATGAAAATAGAAATTTTAAATTGATAAGTAGTTTAGAATATCAATTCTCTCTTCTTTTAGGACAACAAACAGGCTATAATCATATTGATGCTTTCTACAAAAAGCCTTACGATAAAATCAAAGTATTAGTAGATAAAAGTTTATCTAAAGTACAATATAGAATAATGGACCAATTAAAATGTCATCCACTTGAAGCATTAGCTAGAAAAGTTGATAATAAGATAATTGTTTCTTTAGGTGCTAACCAAGGTTTAAAAAAAGGAAAAGTTGGAATAATTTCACCAAATGGAAATGATATGAATATGAATGACTGGATTGTAGTAACAGTAAAAAATACAAATGATGATTTTTCTGAGATTGAACCACTTAACCCTAGTAATAAAAATGATACTATTGATGGAAAATTCATTAAATTTTTAAAATAGGAATGTGAAATGAAACTAAGAATTTTTATAATAATTTTATCAATCTTTACAACTTTGATAGACCCAGCCAAATCCAATGAACCTTTTGTAGTACTAGATTATAATCAAGGTCATAATAGCAGTAGCAAATTAAATAAAGATAATATTTTTGTTAAAAATCAAGCTTATAGTGTGAAACATAAGATTAAAAGTGGGGAATCGCTTAGTGATATACTTAAAAAGTATTATGGTAATAGTGGACTGAATATGAGAATAGTTGAGGTTTCATTAATTGAGATGAACAAACATGCTTTTGTAAGAAAAAATCCCCACTATATGTTTGCAGGGAAAACCTTAGTTATACCTTCAATTAATCACATAATGAATTTAGTTAAAAATTCAGAAAACTTCAGTTCAACTCAAAGTTCAAGACGTGAACACATTTATTTTTTTAGTCCATAATATATGAAAATAATTTTAAAAATAATTTTACTTACTTTTACTTTAAGTTTTTTAAGTACAAATAATTTACTTTCAAATACTATAAGTGGAATAGAACTAAAAAGTATTGTCAATAGTTGGCTTGAAGAACAAAATCAATCATCAAATGTAAAGATTTTGGACGAACTAAAGTATCCCTTTTGTGATAAATCTAAAATGATTATAAACGATATATCTGGTAACTATAATTTGATTAAAATTAAGTGTGTAGATAAAAATCCATGGCAAATAATCTTAAGAAATAAAAAAGAAAGAGAAGTCACAGATAAAAGAAAAAAAACTGTTAAAACCTACGCTTTAAAAAAAAACCTAAAAAATGGGACAATCTTAACAAAAGAACATTTAACTGAGGTTAATAAAAAATTAGTTGGTCAAAGTGTCTACATCACAAATCATTTAGATATTGTTGGCAAAAAGCTTAAAAGAAATATGAATAAAAATATTTCACTACAATATAATGACTTACAAAATGATTGGTTAATAGAAAAGGATACTGTAGTTACAATAATCAACAATAAAGGCAATATAACCATAAGAGAATCTGGAATTGCTATGGAAAGTGCTAATTTTATGGATAGATTGATTGTTAAAAACATAAAAAGTGGTAAGATATTACAAGTTTATGCAAAAAATAAAAAAATGTTGTATTTAACACTAAACAATTTCTACCTAATGTCGTTAATAAATAAAAGGATTATAAAATGATTGACCAAATTAAAACCAAAAACCTAGGAACAGACCTTAATAATAACAAGGTTACCGGTGAGTCTGTAACTAATAAAGTTTCAGATGCCAAGGTTAAAAAGTTAGTAATCCAACCACAGACTTTGAGTCTAATAATGGAAAGGTATCGCAGTTCATTTCTAAAGAAAAGGTTAAAAAAATGGCAAGTGAACCACCTATTGATAAAACAGCTGTTTCAAGAATTAAAGCTGCAATAGCTAACGGAACATATCCGCTTGATTTAGATAAACTAGCTGATGCTCTACTACAAGCGCATAAAGAAATAAAATAAGTTTCATTTAATGAAACAAAGTCTTGAATTACTTATTTCAGCTCTTAAAGAGCTACAAAAAGCTAACAAAACAGAGGATGTTAATTAAATTAGAAGAAAAGGTTGAACTTTTAATTAAAGATCTAAAGGGTTTAATTACAGAAAATAAATACTCAAAGATGATAAAGATTTAAAGCAAAAAGTTGATTTGTTAGGTGAAGTAATCAAAAATCTAGACCAAAATCAAGAACAAAGAAAAGCAAGACCTTTGAAGATTTCATGAAATATCTTAAAGATAGAAAAATTAATTAAAGTTGAGATAAATTATATAAAATAATAACATACAATAATGAATTATTTTAATAATTTGATAAAAAATGATCCCTCAGGAACAATTTTCAATTTTTTTCTTATATTTACCGTAATTATAATAAGTTTAGTTTTAATTGCATATTTAATTGATAATAAAAAAAATAAGCAAAACCTTCAAAGAATATTCATGCTTGAAAGAGCGATTAAGGACTTAATTGAAGAATTTAGAGCATTTGAACTGCTTTTTTCAGATCAAAAAAAGGCTATTCAGGATTATAAGTACTCATTAGAAAAAATCGATCTAGAAATTGCAAGATTAGCTGACTCTTCAAGTGGAGAATCTAAAATTACGTTAGCTATTCAAATGGCAAATCAAGGTAAATCTATATCTGAAATATCAGAAGCTACCAACTTGTCTACTGAGGAAGTTGAGCCTATTATTAAATATCATGGAAAAGGTTAGTTACATTTTAAATATTTCTTTAGCACACTGAACATTGAGAATTAAATTATCTACCCTTGCCTCTATTTTGTTGGTTTTTCTGTATATTTTAATAACAAAATCTTCTGCTTCTTGAACTAAGTACATTTTTTGATCACTTATATAAGTAATTTTAAACTTATACAAATAATCACCTATTTCAACATCTGCTTCATCCCCTTGATCATAATTTTTAATAAAAATTTTATTTAAATTTACACGATTTGGTTTGACATTCGTAGGTCTCATATTTAAACCTCAGAAAAGATCTTCGCATCCAGATAAAATTATTATACAAAATATTATTAAAAGTATTTTTATTTTTTTATCAAATGCTCCTCCATCTAGATATTAATTTAATAATTATAGAATAATCTTTAGCGAAAATTTTTCTTAATTAGTTTTTATTTCGATCTTAGTTTTTAGCATTATTTTCTTCTACTGGTTTGCTCTCAGAAGGCGGTGCAGCTTGTTCAGCCGGTTTATCTTCAGCTTTAGCCTCTTCCATTGGTTTGCTCTCAGAAGGCGGTGCAGCTTGTTCAGCCGGTTTATCTTCACCTTTAGCCTCTTCTACTGGTTTGCTCTCAGAAGAAGGTGCAGCTTGTTCAGCCGGTTTATCTTCACCTTTAGCTTCTTCCATTGGTTTGCTCTCAGAAGGCGGTGCAGCTTGTTCAGCCGGTTTATCTTCAGCTTTAGCTCTTCTATTGGTTTGTTTCTTCAGAAGGCGGTGCAGCTTGTTTAGCTGTCTTCCATTCTTTCTCAGATTTAGATTTAGAGTCTTCTATTTTATTTTCAATTTTTTATCTTTTTTCTTTCTTTGCATGCTTATCTAAAAGATCTTTTTTATTTGTATCCTCAATATTTTGTTCTGCCTCATTAGTATTTTTATCAGATTTACTTTCTTTAGCCTCCTCTTTGTTTTCAGTTTTTACACTTTCTTTTTTTCAGGGTCAACATCTGCTTTTTTCGTCAAATCAGGTTTATCAGCTTGCTCAGGTTTTTCAACAACTATTTCTGCTTTTTTGGCATTGATAAGAATTTTTGAATCTTCTTCTTTAACATCAAGTATTACATCCTTATCTATTTGTTTGCCATTGACCTCACCAGATTCAAGCATCTTTATTCTAACCCATTTCTCTTCTTTAATATTTGTTTTTTCATCTGACTTTTGTTTAGCAGGGTTTTGGTTTATTAATTTCAATTTTATTATCATATAATAAGGAAATTTTCCCTCTAATAATCTTTACTCTTGCCGCCAGTGCAGCAAGTCTCATAGTTTCATCCATATTTTCCATTAGCAATTTTTGATGATTTGATTTACTTCATCTAAAGGTTTATCTCCTATTTTTGAAATTATTTGGTCTCTTATTTTTTCAACTTCAGGATCTAAGTTTGTGTTTAACTCATTTTTTTCATTCATAAAATTAACAACCTTTCTTTTGGCATTCAATTTGCAAATTCCAAACCAAAAGCGAAAAAAAATATGAATAATAGTATTAAACAACAATTTGATGTGTACAGCAATGCATTAAACATTAGAAACAAAAAGAATGAGATTCTTGCCTCTAATATTGCCAATGCTTCTACACCAAATTTTAAAGCAAGAGATGTTGACTTTGAGGTGGAATTAGCAAGATCATTAAACAACGGTCCTCTAAAAACATCAAGTGATGCTCATATAGCATTAACTACTAAGTATTTACCAGGCAAAGTTCAATACCGACAGTCAATTAACCCTTCTGTTGATGGAAATACTGTTGAACTTGCAGTTGAACAGATGGAATTTGCTGAAAACTCGATTAGATATCAAACAACTTTAGATTTTATTAATTCAAAAATTAGAGGATTACTTGGGGCAATAAGAGGTGAATAATGGATATTAAAAATATTTATCACATAGCACAAAGAGCAATGGGAGCTCAGCTAGTAAGACTTAATGCTACGGCTAGTAATTTAGCTAACGCAGATAATATTGCATCCAATCCTAATGATGCTTACAAACCTGTAAAACCAGTATTTGAAACAAAATATTTTGATCTAATTAGAAAAAAAGGAATTTCTACTGTTGATGCAGTAACTGTTCAAAAAATGGATATAGATCCGATAAAAGAATATAAACCTGGTCACCCAATGGCTGATGAGAATGGTTTTATATATAGGGCACCTGTAAACATTGAAGAAGAATACGTGGATATGTTGGAGGCATCAAGACATTATCAAAATAATGTAGAAGTAATTTCAACAATTAAAGCACTAATGCTTAAGACTGCAAGTTTAGGAAAATAAAGGGGTAAAAAATGGCAGATATTTCAAAAACATCAGAACAATCTTTAAATAATATTCTAAATAAACTTGGAGTAAGAACGCAAGAGGATGTAAAAAAAGAAGGTAATAAAAATACATTAGGCCAAGAAGATTTTTTAAACCTCATGACCACTCAACTTCAAAATCAAGATCCGTTTGCTCCAATGGATAACGGAGACTTTATTGCACAGATGGCACAATTTTCAACGGTAACAGGTATTACTGAAATAAATAGTAACTTAACTAATTTAGGATCAAAACTTGAACCTAATCGTGTGGCTACAGCTGCACAATTTTTGGGACATTCAGTTCTTGTACCTGGAAAGGTTGTAAGTCCTGATGATAATGGTGAGATTCACGGAGTTGTTGATTTACCTAGTTACTCAAACGATGTGGGTTTAACTTTTACAAATTCAAGTGGTGAAATTGTTCACACGATGAACCTTGGTTCAAATGATAGAGGTTTAGTTGGTTTCAGTTGGACTGATATTCCAGATGAGATCAAAGAAAATAAGACAAAACTTACGATTCAAGCCTATGCAGGGAACGGTCAAGCAAGTGATGGAATAAGTACATCGGTGTACAATAAAGTCATTGCTGCTTCTGCTCCAAAAGATAGTGAGGATATAGTTTTGGAAACTAAAGATTATGGAGAGATTTCTGCAAACGACGCCATAAAAATTAAAGCTGCGGATATTGTAAGAAAACCAGAACGATCTTTAAGTGACATTCTAAATGGACTTGAAGGTAATGAAAATTAAAACTAACAATAAAAACTTAAAGGAGAAATAAAAAATGTCATTTTACACAGCACTAACAGGACTTAATGGAGCGCAGTCAGATATTTCGGCAACTTCAAACAATATTGCAAACGTTAACACGACTGGTTTTAAAAGATCAAGAGCTGAATTTGGTGATATTTTTGCTACTTCTCCATTACAAAATGCTTCATCTTCAATCGGTTCTGGTACAATTCTAAAAAGTGTAAAACAGCAGTTCACACAAGGTAACATTACTTCATCACTAAACGTGTTAGATGTTGCGATTTCAGGACAAGGGTTTTTCTCCTTAAAACCATCGTTAACTTCTGGTCAAACAGTTTATACAAGGAATGGTTCTTTCAACGTAAATAATGATAGATATGTTACAGATTCATCTGGACAGTATTTGCTTACTTTTCCAGTGAATGAGGATGGCTCTGTTACAGCAAAAGATTTAGTTAGTGCAGTTCCACTTCAATTACCAGTAACATCAGGAACACCAAAGGCGACAACTTCAATTGAGTTAGGAGTAAACGTTTCTGCAACAAGTGAGGTTATTACTGATAAACCACAATTTGAAAATGGTTATGTGTTTGATCCTAATGATCCAACTACTTATAATAATTCAACTTCAATCACAATTTTTGATGATTTAGGTAACCCAACAATTGCAACAATTTTTTTTATAAGAACACAAGCAGCATCTGCTGCTGATCCTACAAATAAGTTTGAAACAAGATTAGTTATTAAATGATACAGTAATTGATCCAGATTTAGTTCGTTCAGTAACAGATACTCAACAACCAATTTTTATTGATCGTTTTGGTCAACAGACTACATCTGTTCCTGATGATAACTATTTCTTAGAAGGAAAAGGTTCAGCACTCTATAAATTAGATGATTTACAAACACTTAATTGATTCTACACCAGCAAAAGTAACAGGTGAATCTAGTGCATTTTGATTTTGGTGAAGAGGGTGACAAAACTGTAACTATTGTTACAGATCCAATGAAATTTAATTCAACTAGAGAAAGTGGTGATACATCCTCAGTATTTATTGGGGTACAAATTTTATGACTATTAATGTTGATAATAGTGACCAACCAGTCAATATTGACATAAGACCAGGTTCTTATAATGCTGCTCAATTATCATCTGAAATTCAAAGAGCAATTAATGCTGCTTATGGTGATGATAAAAAAATTCAAATCGTTCAAAATGTTGATGATACATTAACAATTGATTTACTAAAATTAAATGCTGATGGTACATCTACAGGTTTAACGACACCAGTTTCAGTTGACCTGTTAAGTGATTCTTATGTTTCTGATTTAGAGGGAATTACACTTACTGGTGCTTCTCCTGACTTCACTAGAGAACAATTTTTAGCGCATACACAGGCTCGTCTTAATGCAGCTTTAAATGAGTATGCTGTTACACCATCAACTGATGCAGTTAATAGTGCAACTGCACTTGGTGTTGGTGATAGTTTATTTTATAGAGCATCTGGCAAATCAATTGAACTATACTAGATCAAAGTCAAGCTTTTACATTCAATCATCACACTGCAGATGATGGTTAGTGGTGCGGCTTCAAATACAGCAGCAAATCTAACAGCAAAAACGGATTAGCAACTCAAAGACATCTTACTTATTCTTATTATGGAAAAAGTCCAGAACTTCATGTTTATGATGAAATGGATGCTTTAGGTGATAATGCAAGTACAACAGCAGTTGAATATGATCAGTCTGAAAATACAGTAAGATTTTATTTTGGAACAACTGACCCTGCATTAACTGCTAATGAAAAAGTAAGATTTGTTGGTAAGTTTTATTCTGATACAACACAAAATGCTAATTCTGATTTTGTAAATGGACGTGAGTTTACTGTTACAACAACTGGTTCTGAAACTGTAGGTGGTAATACTTATTATTATGTTGAGGCTAGTACTGCTGGGTTAAACTTTCCAGATTCTGATTTTAGCTTATCAGTTGCAGATGCAAATGATCAAGCCAATATATATTCAGAGCAATCAACAGCAGTAGAAGCTTTTTTTGAAGGGGCACAAAATGTTTATGCAGGTGCACCTGTTAATTTTAGTAGCTCTAAAATTGTAATTAGAGAAATTGGAAGTGCTACTAAACATGATTATACCAATGCTGATATGCTTACAGAGGAATCAAAGAATATTATTGATGATCTTGCAGAAGTATTTACACTTACCGATACAGAAACTTCAGGAGGTACAACCCTAGATACCTACGAGTTAACAGGATTAGGTGAAAATACAAATGCTGGCACGAGAGATCAATATTTAAATGGTGATGGATCTGATGACGACCAGACAATACCAGCAACCCATTGGGTTGATGAAAAAGATCCTCCAATAGAGGTTAGTTATGATGTGTTAAACCAAAGACTTCAGTTTGAAGTTGATAGAAACTTAATTGGTACAGGAACAAATAGTAACTTTAATAGTTTTAAAATTTTGGTTCAACAACTGCAACATCAGAAAATAATTTAGGTATTCCAACAGCAGATGACACTACTGAAACATTAATTAGAGGTGGAGAAAAATTCTCTGCAAGAACATTTGTTGCTGATGGTGCTGAAATTCAACTTAACGATAAACGATTTGGAGTTAAAGTTGGTTATAATAGTGAATTAAAATCTTTTGAATTTAGTAGTGGCACTACTGGTGAAACAATTGCAGCTAATGGTGCAATCGGTGTTACTGAAGCACAAACTGCTTCAAGTATCGTTGTCGGAAGATATTTACTATCTACTACTGATGGATCAGTAACTGATAGTACAGATTATTTCTCAGGAGATAATAATTTTTTAGGAATTGGTGTAACTAAAACTAATGCTATTACAACTGATGCAAAAGGGTTGGCAGCGCAACCTGCTCAAGCAATTGGAGCATCAGCCACGGAAGATCTTACTCAAGTTTTTAGATTAACAAATCAAGGAAATGAAAATATTTTCAACGTATCAGTTAATGGTGTGGCTGGGGTAATTGAAATACCTCAAGGTTTTTATGTAGGAACAACACTTGCAGAGGCCCTTCAAGAAAGAATCAACCAAATTGAAGATGAATCCGGTACTGTGGGTGGTGGTATTACAGTAAAATATAATTCTGCAACCAACAATTTTACATTTACGAATGGTACTACTGGAAGAGAATCTACAATCAAAGTTAGAGGAGCCTCAAAGTTTGGATTAGATAACGTTGATTTAGGTGTTGGTTCAGTTCCTCAAATTTATAATCTTATACAAGCAACTAATGCAGAGGGACTTAATCTTTTCGTAGATGCTGATGGTAATAAAGTAACAACGCCACCAGCAAACCTAGTAGATGGATATTTTCCATTATACATTGATGAGGGTGAATTAACATTCGATAAATCAGGTAGTATTGTAAGTCCTAAACAAGGAGTTCATTACGAGAAACAAGAAGCTGGCTTTAGTATCGATCTTGATATCGATTTCACTAAGTCCACACAGCTTGCACAACCTTTCTTTGTATCAACTGTTAATCAGGATGGTTTTACATCTGGACGATTAGATGGACTTGAAATTGATGCATCAGGAACCGTTAGAGCAAACTATACAAATGGACAAAACAATCCTTTAGGTAAAATTGTTTTAGCAAACTTCAACAACCAAAACGGTTTAAAACAGATTGGTAATGCAACTTATGTTGAAACTGCTGTATCAGGAACTGCAACAGTTGGTGAAGCAGGTGCAGAAGGTTTTGGTACAGTTCTATCAGGTTCACTTGAAAGATCAAATGTTGATATTACTGAAGAGCTTGTAAATTTAATTACAGCACAAAGAAACTTTCAGGCAAATGCAAAATCAATTGAAACAACTGCTGCAACAACTCAAGCAATTGTTAATATTAGAATGTAATTTATAAAATTTATTAGGAGATAAATTATGGATAGAATGGCACAAACAGCTTTAAACAGCTTGAAAATGTTGATGGAAAATCAAACTGCTACTTCTCATAATTTATCTAACCTTAGCACACCTGGTTATCGTCTAGATATTGTTACTGACTTTGGTTCAATTTACCTGAATAGACAAAATGGTGTGGAACCTAGAATTGTTTCAGAAAGAAACGTAGGTGGTTTTTCAACCCAACAGGGTTCAATGGAAACTACGGGAAACCCTTTAGACATAGCACTTGACGGAAATGGATATTTCTTAATAGAACCAAGAGATGGTGGAAAACCTGCTTTGTCAAGAAGGGGTGATTTACAAACTAGTGAAACTGGAGAATTGCTTGATGGTGCAGGAAATAGAATATTAGACGATGGACTTCAACCAATTGTTCTTCCAGCATTTAGAAGAATTGATATATCACCCAATGGTGAAATTATTATTGAACCAACAGGGGCTGAACCAGACGCTTTGCCAATTAACGCGGGTTTAATTGCTACTTTTGTTCCTGGTGAAGATGATCAACTAAAAAAAACATTAGATGGTCACATAAGATTACAAACAGAACCCGATGAAAATGGACAAATTAGTCTTGCTGAAATAGTTCCTAATAATCAGGGAAAGTTAGTAGCTGGCACACTTGAAAAAAGTAATGTAAATGCTGTTGAAGAAATGGTTAACACTATAGACCAACAACGAAAATTTGAAATGCACGTAAAAATGATTCAAATGACAGAAGAACTTGACTCTGTTGGAGCAAGTTTGATGAGACTACCTGGAATGTAGTCATTATTTGATTAGAGGTTTTAATGTTCTAGAACTATAAATTTATCTAAACAAATAATGTAAGCTTTCAAAGCTTCTTCACTTTTTAGACTTAAATATTTTATCCAAAAAAATTAAGAAAACATAAAACACTTCTTCTTCAAAATTTTTTGAGGCTATTGAAATATCTGATATTTTCCTCCAAGTTTAAAGACTAGACTGTAATACAAAATTATAAACTTGAACAAAAATAAAAATTAATAATTTTGATTTCATGGGTTTACTTATTTGCATATTTAATGGTCTATTCTGGGCTTTTTTGATATTACTAGAAAGTTATCTCTTAAATATTTACACCCTAAAAATCTTGCTTTCTTTTTTATGATAGTACAAGGTTATAATTTTTTTCTTATGGACTTTGTATGAAAAAAATTTTTACTTCTCATATAATTATGTTTTACCAGGATTATTCTTATTGTCATAAGTGTAATTTCAGCTATTTTTTTTTTAAAATCAATTCATCATTCAGATTTAAGTTTAACAATACCCCTACTCTCACTCACGCCTCTATTTAGTTCTTTATTTTCGTTATTATTTTTGAATGAAAAACTCTTAATTACTCAATATTTTGGAATATTAAGTATAGTGTTGGGAACATTGACTTTGTATACAAATGAATTAACTCTAAATTCATTTTTTAAAAGTTTTATGATTATAAAAGAAAATAAGGGTGCAAAATTAATGATCTTAGTATCAATTTTCTGGAGTATAACTCCTGTCATTGATAAAATTTGTCTAAAATATACACCTATAAACTATCACGGATTAATTCAGTCACTTGGAATGCTATTAGCTCTAATATCAATTTCAATTAAAGAAATTAAAACTTTGAATTTCCCCTTAAGATCAACTAGTTTAATTATAATTACATTACTAATTGGGACTACCGCAACTATCCTTCAATTTTACTCAATTCTTGAAAATTATGTTCCAATTATGGAATCAATTAAAAGAACAATTGGACAAGTATGTGCAGTAATTTTTGGATATATAATTTTTAAAGAAAAATAACTATTCAGAAAGTAGTTGGAGTTTTAATTTTATCAATTGGGATATTTTATATTTTTTAATTTTCTAACAAAAAGTTAGTGTTTTTTATAGAATTTTTATTTATTATATTTAAATGCTTAGAATAAATGATACTGCCCCTGATTTTGAGGCTGAATCAACTCATGGTAATATTAATTTCTATGAATTTATCAATAATTCATGGGCAGTACTTTTTTCGCATCCAAAAGATTTCACACCAGTTTGTACAACTGAACTTGGTTATATGGCAAAAATTCAAGAAGAATTTAAAAAAAGAGATTGTAAGATTTTGGGATTAAGTATTGACTCAGTAGAGGACCATCTTTCTTGGAAGAAGGATATAGAAGATGTTGCTAATACCAAACTTGACTATCCTCTAATATCTGATTCAAACTTGAAAGTAGCAAAGGCATTTAATATGCTACCTTCAGATGAAGTTGCCAATACCAATAGAACTGCAATAACAAATGCAACTGTGAGATCAGTTTTTTTAATTGACCCTGAAAAAAAAATAAGAATGATGCTAACCTACCCAATGACAACTGGAAGAAATTTTGATGAAATTCTAAGAGTTTTAGATTCAATTCAATTAACATCAAAAACTAAGGTTGCTACTCCAGTAAATTGGAAAAAAGGTGACGAGGTAATTATTATTCCTGCCGTATCAGATAACGAAGCAAAGAAAATGTTTGATTCTTTCACCTCCGTTAAACCATATTTAAGATATACCAAACTTAAGTAGATTTAGTTGAACAACTTTTAGAACAATACTTCACATTCCCCAGTCTCTTTCCCATTTTTCCTCCAAAAATTTCCTTCTTGCAAACTATACAAAAATTTTAGACTCTAATTTTTTTTTTATGTACCATTAAGATATTGTATTTTCATCAATAAATTTTTTGCGCTATCAAAAATTCTCTTTTCCTATCATCCTTCATTTTATCTAAAATCCACACCATCATTGATAATCTTGGGTTTTTTAGAAAAAAATCTCTATTTCTGTGAATAAAATTCCAATATAGTCCATCCATAATATCGCACCATTCACCTTTTTTAAAATCCATCATTTTTAGAAAATATGCTGATCCACAAATATATGGTTTTGTTGCAAAAATTCCTCCGTCACTAAATAAACCCATCCCATAAACATTTGGGACCATAACCCATTCCGAAGAATCTATAAACATTTCCATAAACCATTTATAAATATTTTTTGGATGAATGCCTGCAAGATTCATTATATTGCTCAATATCATCAGTCTCTCAATATGGTGAGTCCAGCCATATTTAATTGCATTTTAATAGAATGATCAAGAGGAGGTATACCAGTTGTTCCATGGTTCAAGTATTTTTCATTTTCTTTTGTGATTGAAAAAATTTTTTCTTCAAATTCATCACTATACTCTCTATAAACCCCTCTTATAAATTCTCGCCATCCAATAATTTGTCTTACATAACCTTCATAAGAATTTAGATTAACCCACTTTTTTAATTCCCCTAAGTTTTGATAATATCTCTGATGGAGTTATTAAACTTAACATTGATAAATGGACTTAACTTGAATGAAATAAAATATTATCTCTTTGATCAACTGCATCTTCATAATCACCAAATAAGTTAAATTTAAATTTTAGAAAATATTGAAAAAAATTTTGTGAATCTTCTCTTCTTGTACCAATCCAAAAATCTTCAACATTTCCTGGATTTTTAAATAATTCATCAATTATATTTTTAAGTCTTTTGTATGTTGTGTTTCATAAAAAGTAAACTTCTTGGGAATATCAATATTCTTTGGCATTTTTTTTCTATTTTCATTGTCAAAGCTCCATTTATCACCAATAGGTTTATTTTGTTCATCTACCAAAATTTTATATTTTATTCTTTGAGTTTTGTAAAAACTAGCCATAAATGGTTTTTTAACTGTTTAGGAGATACTTCAAATTCATCCCTGGGTAAGAAACTGTGGTAAAGATTTATATAATTAAGTTTTTAATCTTTACAAAAATTTAAAATTCACCAAGTCAGTCCACCAAAGATGCGGCCTGGGATGGGACGGTAAAGTTCACGCTTCGCCCCGATCTCGCCCGTGCCCTCGGGATGCAGTGTCGCCGCCATTTTGTTTCCTGGCCGTACGACCACGGGGGTTTGAAGGGTGGTCAGCCTGGAAATTGTTCGTAAGAGTTATCAGGCCGTCAGAGAAATCCGGTCATCAGCAGTAGCGATATCACCGCACCCGAGGCGGCAAATATGATTGAAAAGGACCGAATTATCATGGCATATCCGCTGGAAGAGTCACGTTTTACAATCCCTAGTTTTCCTCCACCAACAATATTTAGTTGAACCTACCCCCAGGGCCAGTTTTGAAAGAATCCCAGGTCATGTACGAGACACTGTAAATCATGGTCAAGAGTGTTCAGGCAATGCCTTAG
>JAYQTO010000019.1:0-4574 GCA_038147415.1 Alphaproteobacteria bacterium
GAGATCAATTTGTTTCCATAGGCATACTATTAAAAACCTAAATAAATTAATTCATTAAAAATATTGATATAATATAACTGCAAAAGTAAATTTAGAAAAACCAAGTATTTTAAAATTACCTTTTTTGATGGTGTTTAATTAAAGGTATATAATGTTGGGGCTGTCTCATTGACATCATAAACTTATCTCGAACCACGTTAGTAGGATAATTAGTATCCAGATTTGATGTATCTATCACAAGATGCGTTATATCCTCATCATTATTAATTAAACTTTCTTCTCTTGGAAATTTAAAAGGATCTGGACCAAAAATTCCACTTTTGCCTAAAAAATTATTTTTTTTGTCATAGATATTAGAGTATAAAAAATAAACGTTATTTTCCCCACCTCTCATCCTAAAATGATTCCAATGATTAGGATCAGCTCCCATTGGTATTGGATAGTTTTGTCTTATTTCACTTCCCTTATGACCATGAAAAAAAATACCCTTTTGTGCTGCGGCACATAAGACAATATCACATCCTTGTAAACCTAGACATCTTGCAGATTCTGGAAAAATTGCATCGTAACCTATAATTATTCCAATTCTTCCAATTTTAGTATCAAAAAACTTCCATTCATTACCTTCATTGGCCCATTTTTTATCTTCTTTATTTAGGTGAACTTTTTTATAAATGCCCAACATGCCCTCGGGACCTAATAAGGCTGCAGAATTAAAAAGTTGTCCATCTTCTTCTTGCGCAAATCCAAAGTAAATGTACATGTTATTATGATTTGCAAAATTAGTTAAAGTACTTATTTCTTCAGATTCTTTTTTCAACGATACAGCACCGCCATTTAGATGTCCTGTTAGGCACAATTCTGGAAAAACTACAATTTCACTTTTTGCTTCTTTAGCTAAATTTAAATAAATTAGCATTTTAGTTAAATTATCTTTTATTTTGTTTGTTGTTGTTATTTGAGCGATTGAAACTTTTGACTTCTTGCCCTTTGGAAGCGGGTTTAAATTATATAAACCAAAAATTCTAGCGGGTTCCAAAAGTAAGGATGAGTTGGAAGGTTCATGTACATTTCAGGCCGCCTATCATTAAAAATATTTTCTCCTAATACTTTTCTTTCTCTTGGCCAAGTAAGATCAATATTTGCATAAGCAACACCATCCCCTTTATCAATTACAGCTGCGATAGATCCATCGGGATTGATTACACAACTACCACCACTAAATTGAACAGTTCTTTCTAGTCCCCATCTATTTCCTTCAATTAAATAGCAACTATTTTCAAATGCCCGGCTAATCCAATAAGATCCAGGAGTACGTTCTCCAAGCCAATTACTAATATGAACTATTATATCTGCTTCTTGTAATGCAATTAGCCTGGCTGTCTCAATAAAATGTATATCCATACATATCAAAATTCCAATTTTTCCTATTTCAGTTTCAAATACTATGTGTTCTTGACCAGGGGCAGACCACTTAGGTTCAGCAATATATGAGTGACTTTTTCGGTGTTTTCCAACAATTCCTTTTGGACCAATTAGAACAGCAGAGTTATAAAATAAATTAGTCTCTTGATCTATTTCTGGCATTCCTACAACAATGTAGCAATTATATTTTTTTGTTATTTCAAGAAATTTATCTGTTGTATGCCCAGGTATTGCTTCAACATAGGTTCGACTTCCTTTCTATCCAACCAACAATAACCTGTAGTTCCCATTTCAGGAGTTACTATAAGCTTTGCCCCTTCCTTGGCGGCTTGTTCTGATAACATTAATAGAGAATCTATATTTAATTTTTTATTAAATTGGCTAGGTTCATACTGAACTGCTGCTACTTTATATTTCAGTTGTTCTTTCATTATTTATTTTTGAATAATTCATAGTTTAATAACTTTTACTAATTAACAGCTTAATTATGATTCAATTTTAAAGTGTATTTTAAATTTTTAACATCTTAGGATCTAGATGATCAATATGTAAAATTTTCATATTAATTATTAAGATTCTGCACTTGTTAGTATAAAAATATTTATTCAATTATACTTAATTAGTATTTAAATTACTAATTAACAAAAGGAAAATTATGATGAAAAATATCAATTCTAATTACATCATTTTTATTTTTATTATTTTCAAATGCCTGGTCTGCAGAAACGATTAAGCTAGGTATCTTGGAAGATGAAACTGGAAATTTTGCAATTGCTGTTGTTCCAAAATAATTGCTTACGAACTAGCAGTTAAAGAAATAAATGCTAAGGGCGGAGTGCTTGGAAAAAAACTTGAAATCGTAAGATACGATACTCAATCTGACAACACTCGTTTCCAAGAGTTTGCTAGAAGATTGATCGATAAAGATAAAGTTGATGTCGTTTTTGGTGCCTTCTCAAGCGCATCTAGAGAAGCAATAAGACCAATTATGGACAAAGCAAAAATGCTTTATTTTTATAACAATCAATATGAGGGGGGAGTTTGCGATAAGAATGTTTTCGTAACTGGCGCAGTACCTGAACAGCAGTTTAGTACTTTAGTTCCATGGATGATGGAGAAATATGGAAAAAAAGTCTACACGATTGCTGCAGACTACAATTTTGGTCAGATATCAGCTGAGTGGGTAAGACAAATTGTTAAGGAAAACGGTGGAACAATGGTAGGAGAAGAATTTATTCCTCTAGATGTTTCTCAATTTAGCCAAAACAATTCAAAAAATTCAATCAGCTAAACCAGACGTGTTGATGACTTTATTAGTTGGTGCAAACAAGCATCATTCTATGAACAACAAGCTTCAGCAGGTTTAGGCATTCCAATGGCTACTTCGATAAACGTTGGTCAAGCGTATGAGCATAAAAGATTTGCTCCCCCAGCACTAGAGAATATGTACGTAACAGTTAATTACATTGAAGAAGTACATGACGTAATTAAATCTGGTCCATTTCACGAAAAAAGCAAAGACTTTATCGCGAGATTTAAAGCTGAATATCCTAATGAACCATACGTAAATATGGAAGCTGCTAACGCTTACAATGCTATTAATCTTTACGCTAAGGCTGTTGAAAAAGCAGGCTCAACTGATAAAGCTAAAGTTATTGCTGCGTTAGAAACTGGAATATCTTTCGATGGACCATCAGGTGTTGTTACTATTGACCCAAAAAGCCATCACGGAAGTCATACTATTTTCTTAGTTGAAGTTGGTAAGGGTCATAAAGTTTCCATACCTAAGATATGGGAAAATATTCAACCTTATTGGTTAGGACAAGCTGGATGTAATTTGCCTGAAAAAGCAGATTATTCTCAGTACACTCCAAGTAAACCACCTAAAAAGTAGTTTAAATTAAAAATAACTTAGCGATATTTGATTATCGCTAAGTTATTAATAGAGTTTAGTTAGATTTACAAAAATTATGATAATGCTTTTTAACATCGTGTATCAATTTGGAGACGCTCTTGCGTTTCTCTTACTTTCAGCAATCGGTTTAGCAGTAATTTTTGGCATGATGAAAAATTATAAATTTAGCTCATGGTGAATTTATTAAGGTTGGTGCTTATGGGACAGTAGTATCTGGGAAGATTTTTAACCTACCTTTACCTATAGCAATGTCAGCTGGAGTTTTAATAACTATTATTTTTGGATTAGTTTTAGAAAAGCTGATTATAAGATATTTGTATGGTAGACCGCTTGATTCCGTAGTAGCGACTTGGGGAATAAGTTTAATTGTATCACAATCCTTTTTAGTTATTTTCGGACCATCTTTTGAGGGACTTCAAACACCTATGGGAAATTTTAAATTAGGGGATTATTCTTACTCAGAATATAGAGTATTTTTAATATTTTTTCTTTTTCTTTGTTAGGTTTATTATACATTTTGTTTATGAAAACTAGCTTCGGTACTTTAGAAGCAAGAGCTACAATTGAAAAACCTGAAACAGCATCTGCAATGGGAGTTAATATTAGCAACGTTTATTCTACAACATTTGCTATTGGTGCTGGATTAGCTGGCATTACTGGAGCACTATATGCACCAACAATGACGATAGTTCCAAGTATTGGCCAAGCTTTTATCGTCAGTGCATTTATTACAGTGGTAACTGCAGGAGCTAGTCCATTTATAGGGTTAATACCTGCTGCCTCTTTCCTTAGCATAGTACAAACATCAGTTACTTTTTTCTATAAAGCTACGATTGGAATAATTGCATTGCTTTTTGCAGTTATTTTAATCATTAGATTTTTGCCAAAAGGATTTAGTGGTTTAATAACTAAACAAAAATAAAATGTTAAATATTATTAAAAAAAATAAACTACCTGCAATTACTTTCCTAATACTTTCATTATTTCCTTTTTTTATTGATAGTTATTATCTCAATAATATTTCATATTTTATGTGTTGGACTTTTATTTCTTTGGGGCTCGCATTGATATGGGGGATGGGTGGAGTCCTGAGTTTTGGTCAAACTGCTTTTTTTGGATTAGCAGGATATTCTTTTGCTGTTATTAGCATTAATTTTATAGGAACATTTGGTGTAGGCATCTGGCCAGTGTTTGCTGCTCTTTTAATCACAACTTTATTTGGTTTTATCGTGGG
>JAYQTO010000020.1:0-13169 GCA_038147415.1 Alphaproteobacteria bacterium
CTAAAATCTTTACCAACTTTTTCTGAATTTTGTTTGCACTTCTGTTACAGCATTAGTCCATTTAAGAATATCTTCTTTGATAAAAGATATATTTTTTTTAATTTCTTTAGCTCGTTCTACATAATTTTTATCTTTTAAAAACTCTTTTAAATTATTTACCAATGCCCAAAGATAGGTAGGAGAAACAGGTATGACTTTTAATTTTAAACAATCTCCAACAATATCTGTGCTTTGAACATTGTGAATAGCTGAAAAAACATTTTCAGATCTTATAAACATTAAGGCGTAATCTGTTGTATAACCTGGAATAATATAATCTTCAGATATTTTTTTTGCATTTTTTTTAACTACATCATCACTAAAAGCTTTTTCCGCTTTTAAAATGTCAGGTCTAGTTTGTGCATTTCTTAAAGCATCAAAACTTTCAAAAATAGATTTCGAGTCGATACAAAATCTTAAATTATCCTCTTCAAAATTAACTAAGCCATCAACTATTTTTTCCATTAGGCAGACCTTTTTGAAACTCTAAAAACTTACTTGGCAATCGATCCCTTAAAATATCTTCCATTTCTTTTTGATGAAACGAACCTCTTTCTTGACGGTTGTTCATCATGGCATCAAAGTTTTTAAACATGCTCCAATTCTCTTCTGTTTTTTTTGTAGAATCTGCAACAAAACTTTTAATATTTTCTAGTGTACTTTCAAATTGACTGGAGAGCTCAACTTTAACTTTAGTTTCATTTTCTTGATTATTACTTTTTGGTTTTGTAAAAAAATATAAGGCAATTAAAATAATTAGAGCACAAACAACAATTAGAATATTAGTTAACATTTTTTATCTTCACCTTTCTTTGTTTTAAAATTTCCTCAATACTTTTCCCCGACCATTTTGATTCAATATATCCCCCAAAGCTTATGGCTCTATCCAGTGAGTCATATTTTTTCTTATCTTTGTCAGATAACCTGTATTCATTAATTATAGACTTGTCCTTTTTCTTACATTCCTCAAGAAACTTATCTCGTGGCACTTCAGTGATCTTTCTTATTGCAATTAAATCTTTTGATGAGAATTTTTCCTCACTAATATGAATATTTGTAATGTTTTTTAATTTAGTAATACTTACCGGATTAATTACCTTGAAGCCCATTTCGTCACTCCAAAACTGAATAAAACCAATTCTTTCCAGCTTTTTTAGAGACGTAAATTGATTGAGGTCTAATATAAAAGGTCTTGGACCTAATGCTCCTAACTTCCATTTTTCACCCGTTTTTTTCAGGTAAACCATTTTTGTTTTGTCATCTGTTTCAAAAGAATCATTTCGTCCCATACCTAAGTCAAGTAATTTTAAATTTTGAAAATGTTTAGTTATATACTTAATAGTTTCATTTCCGTATTTTATATCCTGATCTTCATAGCGAAGTCTTAAAGATAACTCTTCTAATTTTCTGTTTACATAGGACAAAGCTAAAGGTCCTTTAACATTGGAGTGATAAACTGGTAAGGTTAATTCAAGTTTTTTTAATTTATTTAGATGATTTAAAAATTTAAAATCTTTGTCTACTAAATTTTCATTAAAAAATCCATCATCGGCTTTATCATACTTGGTTATACAATGAAATGAAAGATCAAGTTCTTGTAAGTTTTTTAGATATTTTAAATCTTCTAAATATTGTGGATTAACTAAGTTCATTCTCAAATATTCTAGTTTTGATAATTTATAAATATCTTTAAAATCAAATTCTGTTGTCATCCATCTACCTGTAGCATCATCACGATCATATAAATTTAACAATAATAAATTTTTTAAATTTGGAAGATTTGAAAATTTTGTAAAAGATTCAGCTTTACTAGAAAATTTATCTTCGATTACTAAATTTTCAAGATTTGGAAAACTAGGGAATTTTCTTTCTTTAATAATACAGTCTGTGATGACAAGTTGTTTTAAATGCGAGCTATCAATATCTTTAAATAAATTATTAAGTTGAATATTTCTGCCACCACAAATATTTAAAGTTTCAAGTTTATTAAATTTTACTGAACTTGGAAAATAAAAATAATCATTGTCTTTCCAAAACTTGTTAAATTGAATATTATCATTTTCGTCATAAGAGTATGTGGTTTCACAAAAATAGAAATAGTGTTTAATATTCTTAAATATTGTAGTTTTAACTTTATCTAAATATTTTTGTTTAACAAAGATGATTGCTTGATCAGCATCTCTTCCCTCGATTCTTTGATTAAGAAAATGTTAAAATTTCTCATTACCATAAGAACGAAACTTATCTGCACGGCGCATGCGATAAAGAAACTTGCCTTCTTTGCTAAGCGGCTCCTCTCCTTCATTACTTACTTTGATTTTTTTTAATCCAAGATTTATATGAAATTCACTATCATCGCGATCAAAATTGTCAGACCTATCTATTAACTCAATATCTCTTACTGCACTTGAATCGTTCCATCCAACATTATCCTCGATAACCACTATAGTATCTGCGACTTCTAAAAAATATCTATCTATAATTTTTCTGATCTCACTTTTGCTAAAACCATCTATTTCAAATTTATTTTTGGTGCTTGGATTTTCATCTAATAGTCTATGCAATTCAAAGATTTCTAAATAAACACTAAGTTTTTTAGGGTCTTTCACAACTTCTTTAAATGAATTGTGACGAATAATGATGTTAAGTTGTGGAAAATTATTTAATAAATCTACAATAAATCTCTTTAATCTAGTGCTTTCATAATATCTCCAAGGACCCTTGAAAACTTCATGTTTCTCGCTTCCATCATTTTCACTTAACTTAAAGATAATTGTTTTTATATTTTTATTATTTTCTAAACAATTGATTACAGGATCCATTGTATCTCCATATTCAAAATCACTGGTAAAAAATTGAAACGTATTATCTATTTCTAATTCTTCTATTGGCAGATTGAATGCATCATCTAATAATTTTTTCTTTTTATCATTAAGAATAGCAAAATAATTTAAGGTTAAAGTATTGTTTTGCTGTTCAAATATATTTTTGCTGTGCATTTCATCAATTGTATTTAGTAAAATTAATTTATTTATTTTTATAGAACTTGAAGAAATAGGTGCATCATAAATTTTTAAAAGTGTACTTTTGTTTAAGCCATTTATTTTAAGATTTGGTTTATCAATTAAATTTACAAATAAATCCAAAAACTTTGTTCCTGCTAATTCATTTGCTTGATTAAAATTATAACCATAAACCCAAATATCTTTAATATTAGAATTTCTACATAGTTTGTTAATTTTTACAAATTGGTCTTCAAAATCATATTCATAATTAAATAAGATACCCTCTTTATCTTCTTCGTCAAAAAAATTATATAAGGATAATTTTTCTAAAGATTTAAATTTTTCAAAATTTGGAAATTGAAAAATATTTCGCAAATCATGTTTTATAAACCATACATTTTCATTTCCATAACCTTTATGTCCTGGAAAATTTTTATGCTCACTTTTTTTCCAATCACTTCTAAAATCAATCTGATAAGATTTTAATTTTTTTAGATAAAGATTTTTTGGAAATTTTAACTTATTAGGTATTGCAATTCTTGAACAATCATCAATAACTAGTTCCTCAAGATTGTTTAGAGAGTATAAGTTCTTAAAAAATTATCGGATGTTGAAAGGTCAACATCACAAATAAAAGTTTTAGTTTTTAATTTTTTAATTTAGATAAACCACTCCAATCTTTGATAGAGTTAAAACCATGTAATTCAGTTCTTCTACAAAGTTTAACTTTTTAATCTGATCAAGTTTAGATGAATCCCTTAAGCATATTTTATCAATTGAAACTTTCTTAGATTTTTGTTTAATATGTTTATCAATTAAAAGGCTCTCTCTAAATTTTTTATCAAAAAATAATTGACCTTTAGCATTTCTGTTCAAATAGCAATCTTCTAAACCCTCTATAACGACATGAACATTTTCCCACTCATAATCAATTTCTTCATCTTTTTCATGATAAGTGTGGATATAACAAGGATACTTACCGTTTTTAACTGGTATGGTTGAAGACTCTGTAAGCGATGGTTCTGATTTTAATTTATATCCATCATAAAATGTACCTTGAATATTAGGAAGACCTGGAGTTTCAACAAAGAGTTTGCTGCGTTCAATTGTTTGCTTGTTAAATTTTTTACCAAAAGTGGCAAGGCTTAATTCTTGAGGCTCAATATCTTTTATTATTCCATAAATAAAATTTTCAAATTGAGTTTTTCTAATTTCATGTACTTCTTTAAAATGTTTTCCAAATAAAATTCGGTTTTGTTTTTTTAAAATTTGTAGTGCTTTAGGCAATCTATCTGCTAAATAATTAGCTGATATTTTTTCATTGCTAATTTTAATTGTTATTTTGCCTTCATAATCCTTACCTTCAATTAAATATTTTTCAAAAATATATTTTGTTGGATAACAACTTTCATCTAGCAAGGTACTTAAAAATTCTACATATTTGTATTTTTTATAATCACTGATGCTTACAATTTTTTCATCATGAATTTTTGAGTTTTTAAATGATGAACTTTCAGATAATTCTTTGTGACCATATTTAAATATAAATAATCCTATTGGATAATTATTTTGATAAATATTTTTATTTTAAAATATTTATCATCCAAAGATTCAGTAATATGTTCATGATGTTCAAATTGAAAGTTTCCTCCATGATCTGCAATAGCTATGGCTCCTGATTTAATTTCCATTGCAAAAAGCTTTTTTCTTTTTGCTGTTTTATTAGAACTTGAAAAAAATTGATCATTTAGATCAGACTTATGCCAGCTCCATGAAACTAATTTTCTAACTTTTTCTCTGTCGTAATCATAGTTTGCACTATTCACACTAGCGAAAATTTTTCTAACTTTATTATTTTTATCAACACCTACCCAAATAGGATAAATGCCATCTGCTCCATTTCCGACTGAAATAGAATTGTATTTCTTCGTATTTATCTTTTTTAAACTTTTTAAAATATCCTCATCGTAAGTATCAATGCAATTTGATAAATTTTCACATAAGTCTGTAACAACCACTGTTGCCGCATCTATCAATGAACTTGTTACATGATAGACATCAGTAATTGGATATGGATCTTTAATTTTTTAGTCATTTACGATTAAATAATTATTTGTTTAAATTCTTTTTCCTTCGTTATTTCCCAAACCTCAATTGAGATTTTTCATCATCTAATATCTTCAAATACTCCATCCTTTGATTTTTCTGTTTTCTTAAAATTAATAATAATTCCAGTATTAATTTTTTTTAAGTATTCGCTATTATTTAATGGAGTGATTTTAAATAGTTACGTAATTGCTGCCTATTTTCATCACTAATTTTGGATGATACTTTTACTTCTATTATAACGTGCTCTTTTAGATCTAATTTCTTATTAGCAAATACTAAAAAATCTAATTCATTTAAAGCCAAAGGAAAGTTTTCGTAAAAAACTTCAATATTAAATTCTCGTAAAAATTCAAATTCATTTTTTCTAAATTCTATTCCTAAAGCAGTTTGGATATATCGTTCTTCATAAGTTCCGATACCGTCATACACTTTTACTGAAAGCTCTTTTAATGTATTAACAAATTTTTTCATTTTAATTTCCCATAGAATAATACTTTTTTAAATCATCCTTGAAATGCAAATACATCCACCTATCAATTTCATTATAATATTTTTTGCTAGTAGATTTTACTCCTGAAGAAATTAAAATATTGTGAAATAAAAACGCCTTTTCGGTCAAATAATCATCTTTTCCAAACCAGGGATTAAATTTTTGCCCATTTAAGCGCTCTTCTATCTGTCTTTACCTTGCATAAACTTGGATATTTCGCAACTTGGGCTTTTAATTTATTTAAGATCTTAATCACTTGATCTGTAATAAATAAAATAAATTTTGTTAAATATGTTACATAAATCAACTTCATTTTCGTTATTTTTCTCTTCATAACTCCTTGTAATCTCATTAGTTCACGGTGCTAGTTGTTACCGGTTGATCAGTGAAACGGCTATCTTCTTTCATTGCTTTTTCTCCTGCCTCAAAAACTAATTTGGGATTTTCTTGAGCTAATTGAATAAATCCGCGAGCAATTCCATAACAATCGTTATAATTTTGCTCGGTCATTCCATGATTCTTGGTGTTTATTTGAAAAGAAAACCCATCTTGATGAGTAGATATTTCCAGTGATATTTTTTTCTTAGTCATACATTTCTCCAGTTGTAGCAACCTGTAATGTTATGACTGCATGAGTCAGAAAGGAATTGTATAACAGTATCACACAGCATAACATTACAAGGTTTTGCTTAAGCTTAAACTGTTATGTAAGGAAATTTTTTTTAAGAAATCAGCCGTACATAAAAAGGTTAAACTGAATAAAAACATAGTATATTAAGCAAAATCAAAAGTCAATATATTTTTTTTATGAAACATACATTTGATCAAATTGAAATTAGGATTGAAAAAATCACTGATAGAACCACGAAAGAAACATTCTATTGGACCTATGCTCATAGCGGAGAAACTGGTGAAGAAATTAAAATAATTGGAAAAAGCAAAACTCCTCCACCAGTTCGCAGTTATGATGTCACCATTGATTCTTAATCATAATATCTCTTAGGTTTTACTAACCTCCAAGATTGAGAAGAACCTAATTTTCCTCTATTTATTGGGGTAAAAGGATCAACCCATTTGATGTATTTTCTCTCATCAAACTTAGGTTTTACCTCCTTAAATGGGTTCGTTTCGCACTGAGGTTTTTTATTCTTCTTCATAAACAACCTCCTGCTTCATCGCTTCATAAAGATCTAACAGTTTATAATATCTAGTTAATAAACGTTGCTCGATGGTGCTTAATTTAAGAAAGCCATTTTCATGAATGCAATTTCTCGTAAATGCCTTACCTTGTAACTCATTCGGAAGGTACGATTGATTGACCAACCCTTTATACTCTTCGGTATTGAGCTTGCTCGCCAGAGACCTATCTAAAAATTGATGAGCATCTATTTGCTCATTATCAAATAAGCCAGCTTCCACATTGGTATAGCGCCTTAATCTCCAGCCAGCAGAAATAATCTGCAAAGCAGTTTCTTCCTGGATTGCATTAACAGGATCGAGCATGGCAAGCATACTAGATTTATATTGCTCAAACTCTTCTACCTGTTCACCAATAATCAAATGCTTATTCGCGTGCAGTCCATGCGTTAAAGCATTGCCACTTGCCTGGTGCTTACCCCAAAACGATTTAGGACCAGTACTCTTTTGTGCATTTTGTTTATTTGCTTCTACTTGCTTTAAAGAAGTTATTTTAGCCATTGTTCTTACCTCCTAATTTTTTCAAATCTTCATAAAGCTCTAGCAATAATTGTTGCTCCAAAGGATTTAGATGTCCTCCTTCCAGAACTGAAATCAAATAACGAATCTGTGATTCATCATCGATTAATCCTCCATCTGCAAGCATAGTACGCATCTGCTGCATGACTTGCATCGGTTTCATCGTTAAAGGCTTAATAGGCGTATCAATCCTACCGTTATCCATTAACGAACCAACGCTACCACCTGTAGCGAACTTAGCTCTCGATTTGTTTAATTGTTGATGAAGTAATGAAGCACACTGCTTTATTACTTGATCGATTGGTTGTTTCATTTGCTGCATAGATTACTCCTTAGTTTTGTCTGGAACTTGCTAAACGACCAAGCAAACCAAACGTTAAAATAAATAGAAAACGTCATCTCCAAACTGGAAATTTATTTCTATCGTTTAGTGCTCGTTTTTATTTGTAAGGAGTGTCTACGAATGACCTCGCATAGTTAGAAAGAACTATGAACTTTTTACTATAATAACAAAATTTGAATTTTTTGTCAGGAGAACAAAAGAAGAAAATTTATAATTTTCTGCTATAAATAAACATTAGTGATTCTTTATGAATAATTCAAAAATAGAAGCAATTAGTCTTTTTAGTGGGTGGCGGCCTAGACATTTGGAAGTCAACTTGCCAAAATAAATGTAAGAATATCAATAGATTTTGATGCAGACTCAATCGAAACCTTGAAATTAAATAATCAATTTAAAAATACTAAAATTTTACATGAAGATATTAAAAATTTAAAACCCAAAAATTTAGAACAACATTTAGGAAATAAAAAAATCATAATTATTGGTGGACCGCCTTGCCAACCTTTTTCAAAAAATGGCTATTGGGTTAAAAATGAAAATAGACAATCAACTAAAGATCCAAGAAATTGTATCGAAAACTATTTTGATTTTGTCAAAAACTTAGGGCCTGAAGGTTTTTTATTAGAGAATGTTGAAAGCATTCTTCATCCAACTAACAAAAAAGCTATTGAATATATTATTAATCAATCAAAAAAATTAAATTATCATTTAAAGATTATAAAAGCGAATGCTTTAGATTATGGTGTTCCACAAAAAAAAAAAAGAATTTTTTTATCGGAAACAAAAAAAAATTTCAAATAGAAGAACCTCAGCAAACACATTACGATCCTGAAAAACCAAGTTTGTTTAATGATAATTTAAAACCATATGAAAGTGTAGAAAATCATATTAAAGATTTTGCAGACTCGACTTACAAGGAAGATTCGGAAATTACAAATCATGGAACCTATTACAAAGAACTTAAAAAAGTTCCACCTGGAAAAAATTATTTATCAATTTGTAATGTAAAAGATTCTAAATTTATAAAAAATACTAGATTTTGGAATTTCTTATTAAAATTAAAGCCAGATTTACCTTCTTGGACAATTGCAGCTCAACCTGGTCCATGGGTAGGTCCCTTTCATTGGACTAATAGAAGACTAAGGGTTCCAGAAATAGCAGCTATTCAAACATTTCCCAAAAACTACAAATTCTTTGGAAGTCGAAGATCTATTCAAAAACAAATTGGAAATGCCGTTCCACCACTAATGGAAAAGCAATGTCAAAGTTCTTACTGAGATAATTTAATTTAACCAATCAATATCTTTTTCCCAAATATTATCAAAAGTACAAACTTTGTTATTTTCAAACCAACATAAGCAAATATTTTCACTTTTAATAAAATTAAGATATTTATCTTCCAAATACTTTTTTGGGTTAGAATTTAAAATTAAAAAAAGATCTGTCTTTTTCTTAATTTTTTCACCATAATTGGAATAAAGAAAATAATATTCTTTCAGTTGTAAAATTCCATGCCTTAACTGATTCTTGAGATTTGTCTCATTAAAAGATTTTGCCTCAAATAATTTCCCATGATCTTTGAACTCGGAATATAAATCAATATGTTTAGTAGATTTATAAATTAGATTTTTATCATGTAAATTTTTAGATAATTTTTTTAAGATTGTTTCATGTATTTGATTGGCTCTATCAATTGCAACGTGTTGAACTAAATAATCATTAATATTTTCTAAATTTACTTTTCTATCATTAAGTTCTTTATTAAAATCATAATCAAAAAAAACTCCTATTTTTTCATTTGTTGAAAAACTATCTTCATCAGCAATTTCAAAAATAAAATCACTATTAACTAATTTATATACGTCTCCAGTTTCAATTTTTCTTTTTATTAAGTTGGAATATTCTGAAAGCTTTTTACATTTAGCTTTTGCCCATGACTGAACATATCCCAAACAATTTGTTGACCTTGACCACCTCTTGATAAACCTTTTACTTTTTTTAAGGGATCATTTGTAACAAAGTTTTGTATCTTCATTGATATTCCAGTTGGATTTCTAAATTTTTTTGCTGACTTATCATGATAAAATTTTTCAAATGGGAAAAATTCAATAAGCTTTGCTTTTTGCTTACATAAATTACTAACTTCAATAATTTCAGGGTCATTTGGACTTAAAACGTTTCCATGCTTAGCATAAATATCAAGGCACATTATTAATTCATCTAAATCAAATGCATTATTAAAATGTTTTATTTTTTTTTCAATTTCGTCAAATATTTTTTTAGTAAATACAATATCAAAATTTTTTAAAATTACTGGTAGCAAAAACATGTTAAAACTTATAGACCAGGTTGTTTCTCTAAAATTTCTATCAAAAGGGTCTCTCTTGATATATTTATAAAAATCATAACCTTTGGCCCTAGCGTTATTTAGTATTTCCGCTCTTGTATAAAGACTTTGCATCGTTTGAACTCTTAAATTTTTATAAGACCAAACTGTAAATGTTTTTGTTTTATAATCGTATCCTAATAAAATAATTTCATATTCTTCTGCTGAATATGAAAGAAGTATTTGTTTTAAACGAGGTGAGATTTGAATTGTTCTTTCACTTTTATTAGTTCTACCTTTTCTGGTGTCTTCTATTTCATAAAAATATATAACAAACTTTTTATTTTCAAATCTAAGTTTTAATAATTTAGGCTCTAGTGGAATTTTTTCTATAGAATGATTGATAAACTTTTGTTCAAAAGAGTACTTTATAACTTTATAAATCATGTTAACTAGAGTTATCATAATATTTTAAATTAATGAAAGTTTTAAGCTTATTTTCAGGTGCAGGTGGGATTGATATTGGTTTTAAAAATGCTGGTTTTAAAACTATTATTGCCACAGATAATTGGAATATTGCATGCGAAACTTTAAAAACAAACAAAATTTCAGATGAGGTCATCTGTGATGACATACGAAATATTGATTTCAAAATATTAAAAAAAAAATTTAATTTTGACTGTGTTGTTGGTGGCCCTCCTTGCCCACCATATTCAAAATCAAGATTTTATTTAAAAAATAAAAAAAGAGCACTTGAAGATGAAAACTCATTCACTTTAATCTCTTATTTCGATGCTATCAAAATTATAAAACCAAAATGTTTTTTTTTTGAAAATGTTAATGGTTTTGTCTTTAAACCTCATCTTGCTGCTTTTAATTATCTTAAAGAACAATCGGAAAAAACTTGGTTACAACATATCTTACAAAGTAATTAATTCAGCAAACTATGGTGTTCCTCAAATCAGGCAAAGATTTATTTGTATAGGCTTCCAAAAAAATATGGTCATTTTGAATTTCCAAAAGAAACTCATTGTAATCCTGATGTACAAGAGGACCTTTTTTTAAAACCTTGGGTAAATTGCAAAGAGGCAATCGGTGATTTAGATTTCACTTCAAAAAATGATAATTTAACTGTCCCAGGAGCAAAACATAGTGATTTATTAAAACTTATTCCTCCTGGAGAAAACTATTTATTTTTACTAAAGAGCGTGGTCATAAAAAACCATTATTTAAATGGAGATCAAGATATTGGTCATTTCTTTTAAAACTTTCACCAAAAAAACCGTCTTGGACTATTCAAGCAAGTTTTTCAAATAATATGGGTCCTTTTCACTGGAAAAATAGATTTCTAAAAATATCAGAAATAAAAAGAATTCAAACTTTTCCTGATGATCATCATTTAGAAGGCGCTTTTAATGACCAATGGAAACTTGTTGGAAATGCTGTCCCACCACTTTTAGTAAAAATAATAGCAAAAAGTATAAAGAAACAAATTAAAAAATTTAATTATCAGAAACTAAAAATGCACTTCCTAATTTTGTAGGAATATATAATCTAAAATAAGGTATATTTTTTACTCAAATCCATTATTTTTATTGGTTTGTATTTATCATCATTTAACCAATATTAAACTTATAAAGTTGAAGAGTAACTACTTTTTCTGATTTTTTTAAAATTGTACCTCCGGCAGGTGAACCAAAAGGTGAGTCTTTTGACTTTGTAGGTAACCAAGGCGTTGACTCTGGTTTGGTTAAAAATTCATAATGCAGATATGCGTGTCCAGGCCTATTTTTATTGGCTCCAGATTCTATAGGTATTCTGCTCTGTTCAGATAGAAAATCTCCCCGATCAACATGTCTGTAATTCTGATCTTCGTCATCATTCATTATCATAATGGCCAGTTCTAAATCAGATTTTTTTAGACTCTTTCTCCATTCAATTCTTTCAAAGAAAATATCAAAATCATTGGCGTTATCGTCATAGAAATTTATTTTGCTTAATATTTTGTCAGCATAATCATTCAAATCAAGACCATCAATTACACTTATATTTTTAAGCCCATTTTTATACTGATGATTTGTTATATCAGAACATTTTTTTAATTTTCCTGATTTAATTAACATTTCATAAATCTTTTTATTCTCCTCAATGCTAATAGTATCAAGGTGATGTGCTTGGCCATCTAAAATAGTACCGCCCTTACTGAATTTTTTTATATTATAATCAGTTATTGTGTTTCTTGCTGGATTTCTAAAATATGGAAAAACTCTTTTTAAATCTCGTTTTAAATTTCCATCTTTTTTTATTACATCAGATATTTTATCTCTAAGAACTATTTCGTTTTCATACTGATGTTTAAAATTCTGAATTAAGGAATTTGGTAAATACATCCTTACTAAACCAATATATTTTTTATGATAGCCAAAAAATCTAGCTCTTTGATATACTGTGTCGTCTGTTCCTGTTTCTCTCACTATGTAAGATACCGTCAGACCATCAATCGTATAACCTCTTTCTAATCCAATACCTCCAACCAAGATACGCGCATAAACTCCATCATTACCCCAATCTATAAAAGGAATTCCTCCATCATCAGCATTAAATTCGATTACTTCAGTTGTTAATGATTTGATTACTTGAGCAATACTAATAATAAATTTATCATCATATTTTGGTAAATTTGGCTCAGTATCTTTTAACTCTTCATAACTAGACAAAAATTCTTTCTCAATCTCATCAAAAGTAATGTGAACTCTTTCTGAACTATTCATTAAATTTTTTGCTTTAGAAGAATATGCAGCTAAATATTGTTTTAAAATTCCTTCTACCCAACCCTTCCATTCACGATGATTTTCAACATTAACTGAAGGATGAATTAACATTGATCTCGATTTTTTTAATCTTTGTTCACCCTGGTTTTTGCCCATGGCAACACCCAGAATAAATATTCTAATAGCATTATTTAAACTTTTCGGTTTAATTTTATTTTTTATTATGTCTTCTTCTTTTATCAATTGAACATACTTTGATTGATCACTAATATTTCCAAAGAAAATTTGTGCACCTGTATATTCAGACCCCGGCCTATAAAATCAAGTAGCCGCTTTTAGGGGAATCAAATAATAGCAATACATCAGTAAG
>JAYQTO010000021.1:0-4433 GCA_038147415.1 Alphaproteobacteria bacterium
AGATATCACCTATCGAAGATAAGGATATTCAAGATTATCTAACGAACCACTCACTTGATTTAGACTTTCAGTTATTTCATGAGAATTATTTAGCCGATGCTGACTTTATCGTCATAGCCACCCCCACTAACTATGATCCAGAAAAAAATTATTTTGATACCACTTCGGTTGAGCATACCGTCGAGATAGCCCTATCTAAATCGCCCAATTCGGTTATTATCATTAAATCAACCACTCCCGTTGGATTTACCAAAAAAATCAATGAAAAATACAGTACAGATCGAGTTCTTTTTTCACCTGAGTTTTTACGGGAAGGTTTTGCGCTCAAGGATAACCTTCAACCCTCTCGAATTATCGTCAGCGATAATCATCCTGCGGCTGATGAATTTATATCGCTTCTTAAACACGGTGCAGAAAAATCCGATGTAACCTGTTTAAAGGTATCATCGACTGAGGCTGAGGCTATCAAACTCTTTGCTAACACCTATCTTGCTATGAGGGTGGCCTTCTTTAATGAGTTAGACTCTTACGCACTATCGCATAAACTTAATACCAAAAACATCATTGATGGGGTCAGTCTTGACCCAAGGGTTGACAGGGCTATAACAATCCATCGTTTGGCTATGGGGGGTATTGTCTGCCCAAGGATACTAAACAGTTACTTGCAAACTATCAAGACATTCCGCAGACGCTGATTGAAAGTGTTATTAAATCAAATACCACCAGAAAAGATTTTATTGCGGATTATATAATTAAAAGAAATCCTAAGTGTTTAGGTGTTTACAGGCTTGTTATGAAACAAGGCTCTGACAACATCCGTGAGTCAAGTTTGCAAGGAGTCATAAAGAGAATTAAGGCAAAAGGCATTAAGGTCATTATATTTGAACCTTTGATTAAGGAGGATTTTTATTTCAATTCTAAGCTAGTTAAAAGTGTTGAGGAGCTAAAACTAGAGTCAGATATAATCCTCGCCAATCGTTATGATAAAGTTTTAGAAGCCGTTAAAGATAAAGTGTTTACACGTGATTGTTTTGGTGGGGATCAATGAAGTTCACCTCTCTTAATATTCCAGAAGTGGTTGTTATCGAGCCTGAGCTGTTTGAAGATGAGCGAGGCTTTTTTTTTGAGATTTACAACCAAGAAAAATTTAAAAAATTGATAGGTGAAGATATTGCATTTGTGCAGGATAATTATTCGAAATCTAAACATGGTGTTCTAAGGGGTCTTCACTACCAAGAAGCACCTTTTACTCAAGCAAAACTTGTACATGTTTTGAGGGGAGAAATATATGATGTTGCTGTTGACATAAGGAAGGATTCACCTTATTTTGGAAAGCATGTTTTTATATATTTGTCCTGCAAAAATAAAAAGCTATTATGGATACCTGAAGGTTTTGCTCATGGTTTTCAAGCACTTTCTGATGCTTCTGAAGTTATTTATAAAGTAAATAATTATTACTCAAAAGAGCATGAGAGGATAATCGACCCATTAGATATTAACTTAAAAATTGATTGGCCATTTAAAAAAAATTTATGCTTGTCTGAAAAAGATAAATATGCAAAATTATTTTCTAACAATAATAACTTATAAATTATGATTGATTATTCTGCACTTATACATGCATCATTCGCTCTAAAAAACATATTCAGCACTACCTATTTTATCTCCATTATTTTATGTATTATTGCTATTACTTTTTTTATTTTCTCTAAAAAAAGAAATATGTATGCAGCCATTCAAAGAATTCATGATGATAAACAAGAAATTTCAAGATTTGGTGGTTTTTCAATTTTAATTTCTATTTTGTTTTACTTTTTCATAGAAACTGAAATCGTTTTTTTTAATTATCTAAAGTTTATTTTAATTTCATTTAGCCCATTATTTGTAATTACACTTTATGAGGATATAAAACAAAATACTTCATCGGGGCTGAGACTTTTTTTTATATTTATTTCTTCATTAATTTTTTGATTCAACTTTCAGATTTAGAGTTACCAAAATTGATGCTCCATTTTTAGAATTTATATCTAAAAATTATTTTTTACAGATATTATTTTTTTTTTTGTTTGGCAATTGTTACGAATGGTATGAATTTAATTGATGGTGTAAATGGCTTAGTTGCTGCAACTACATTATCATCGCTTGCTGCTTTGGCATTTATGGCAAATCGTGAAGTTGACACTGACTTTTTATCATTAATATTTTTCTTTTTTTCTTTTTACCTTATTTTTTTTGTTTTTAATTACCCGTGGGGAAAAATATTCATGGGCGACTTAGGGGCTTATTTCTCAGGATTTACAATTGGTGGACTGACAATTATTTTTTATTCAAGACATCCTGAGCTACCAACCTGGGGAGCTGTTTTATTACTTTTCTATCCTTCTTTTGAAGTTCTTTTTTCAATCATTAGAAGGTTCCTTAAAAATAAACATCCTTTTCAACCAGATAAAAATCATTTGCATACTAAATTATTTTATTTGGTTGAACATACAAATATGAGGCCATTGGTATCAAACGCAATGATACTACCGTTTCTGACAAGCTTATGGATTTCTCCAAGTTTTTTTATTCCCTGGATTTATAAAAGTCCGGTTTTGATCTTAGTTGCGGTTTTTATAATGATAGCTTTATATACTTCTCTATTTTATTTTTACCTAATATCCCAGATGACAACAAGAAGTAAACTTTTACTCAAAGTAAGCTTTATTTAGAGTTTCTTGACGGTTATAGAGGTTAATAAGTAGATATTTTTGACTAAATTTATCCAGAATTTGAATTTTATTATTTTTGACATTCATACTTTTTACTTTCTTGTCATTTATGTATATGTAATCAATTTTGTTAGTAACCTCTAGAGTAAGCGTTTTGTTTTTTTCGTTTTTAATAAAAAAACTTTTTGTTTTTTCTTCACAATCAGTTTTTTAATATCTAAACAAATATCATGGTAGATATTTTTATTTAGGAACACATCTTTATCTAAATATGGGTTTATGCTTGCATCAAAGTAATTTTCAACTTTAATTATTCTGTCTTCAGTTTGAACATTTCCTTTCTTAATTACGAATAAATTTGTATCATTAATTTTAGTTTTAATTGACCGCTTAATATGAGGATAATAACTAATAGGTCCCATGAAGCTAATGTCCTCATTGTTAATATCAATTATTTTGTCACCTGTTACATAATAGTTTTTAAAATCAGCCCATAAATTCATTCCTGCAGACAAATCAGAAAAACCATAGGAATGCGGTGGCATATTTAAAATAAGCATTGAGACATCTTGCTCCATATGATATTGAATGTAATTTTTTAAATATATCTTATGCTCATATTCAATTTTTTTACTCTTATAACGATCTAAATTATATGATGCCATTCCAACAAACAGAATAGGGAATAAAATAAAACTGAGGATATTATTTGCCAAAAGTCTATATTTCAAGTTAAACGAATCAGCTATAGCAAATAAAATCAGTAGCGTAAAAATTAATGCAGTTAAATTAAATAGGTAAAGGTGGTGAGTCATTACAGCAGTTGGCTCTAGCCAATTGTTAATTACATAAACGGAAATTGAAAGTAAGTAAAATATAAATGAAAAGGTTAGTGTTCGATAACTTATGCTTTCAGTATTATTAGAATGATTATTTTTTAATAAAAGAAGGCCAACATAATAAGAAAAGATAATTGGAACAAGAAAAAAAATGAATTGAAATGAATATTTAAGATTTGGAACAAATGAAAAATTAAGATAGGAAATTGTTTTTGGAACTACATGGTTTAAATTTACTTGAGCCCTGTGTAGCTTGATTGACCGGACTTTATTGTTACAAAAAAAATTATTAAATAAGCAATAGCTGGAACAGCATAAAGTAAAAGATGTTTTGCATTAAATAAAGTTTTATCTCTTTTGCTTTTGAATTAATAAGAAAAACAAAGGAAATACAAGTAGCAATGGAATTGATGACTCATATGAGAAGACATAGGCTGAGTAACATAAAACTGAAATTACTAAAAAGATAAAACTTTTTTTTGTATGTAAATATTTGTTATAGTAAATTAATGATAATAGTAAAAATGTTGTACAAAGGCCTATTCCACCAATCATGACAACCGGCATTTCAGTAAACCTTTCACTCCCGAAGATACCAAATAAAATGACTCCAATGAAAGCTCTTTGGTCTGTAAGGTTTAATATTTTTAAAAACTTAAATAATAAAAATAAATTAAAACAATGATGAAACAAACTAATATATTTATAATTTGATTCATCAAAAAATTGCCAAGCCAAGGTGGCGAAAAAATGTCGTACTGGTTGAAATCTATTGTTGTGACTTCATACAGATTCATGAATCCATTAATCCATTGATTGTAAAAGCTATCAACACCCATTAAACCAATGGAGAAATAATCATCAAATCTAAACCAAGTATATT
>JAYQTO010000022.1:0-6652 GCA_038147415.1 Alphaproteobacteria bacterium
ATTAGAAAATCATAATTTTGAGACAAAATCTATCAAAATATTTATTTACTGTGCCACTAGTGTGTCACTTAAATTTTTTTAAATTTTAACCTAGGGAATAATTTTCTAAAGGCGCCTATACGAATAATCTTAAGAGATTTTTATGCTAAATTATTTTAGTTTATTTAAATGAGAAAAAATTTTTATTTTTTAATTAAATGCTCTAAAACTTATCGTTTGCTGATGAAAATCCTAAAAAACTACCTAATTGTAACAACAGTATTGAACCAGAAAAATGGAATAATTGTTTTTCAGGTAAAATATGGAAATGACAAAATACCAGGCACCTGGAAGAATGGACAATTTGATGGAAAAGGTAAAATAGTTGATGACTTAGGTAACTTTGAACAAGGAAGTTTTTCAGATGGAAGTCTCGATTGGCAACAAGAATATGATTATGAAAAATTAAATGGAATATGGAGCATAAAAGAAAGTGAATTTAGTGAAACTATTTATATTTTAACAATTGGATAGATTTTGAAAATATTTGACAAAGTTTGTGAAAGATTATCAACTGAATATCCTTTCATAAGAAGAAAAATTCAAAAATATGGAGTAGATAGCCTTTCATTTATTGTTTTCAGAACTAACTGCAAAGATAATAAATATATTTATAGTTTTGATAATATATTTGTTGGGAATAAAGGTGATTTAGTATTATTTCAAATGAAAATGAGTGAGGGTGAAGAGTTTAATCCTATTGCAAACTCTACTTTTCCAGAAAGTTATTATCCTGGATTATTAGTTTCTTATTATGATAGTTTTGAAAGAGGAGACATCTATTTTTTTGAAATAAAAAAATAAGAAACAAGTTACAGAGGTAGAATTTATAAAGAAATTTAACCACAAATTTTTAAAAAAAAATAGTAATTAAATTTAACTTTAATCATAATTTTACCGCATTTAGCTATTACATATTCAATTGTTAACCTTCTTAAAAAATAAAAAACTCAATTACATTTATGGAAAATTATAATCTGCCGAAAGGCTGGAAATATGATGTATTTGACGAAATAGAAAATCAAATCGCAAAATACTATTCATCATTAACTGATTATGGGGATATGATTAAATTCTCCGACATAACACTTCCTAAAACTAGTAAAATGTTTGCAGAATTTGATGACTACATATACATCAAAAAAGAAGACTTAAAAGGAATTACCTTTGAGCAACTATTATTCTATTTAAAAAATGTAGAACCAAAAGAAAAACAATCAAAGAAAAATTGTTTGATTCAATTGTTAAAAAAAAATCAAATCAAATATGAAGAAGGACTGTGGGATGAAACAGTCTGATAAATAATTAAACTTAATACAGCTCTACCAATTATTTATTTATGATATAGATAGATAATAGTAATGAAAAAAATATTTAAATTAGGAGAGTTTTTTAGTGGCCCTGGGGGATTAGGATTAGGTGCAAAACTTGCTAATGAAAAGTTTAAAAATAAAAATATTTCCTTAGAACATGCTTGGGCTTCGGATTATGACCAAGACTCGTGCGATACATACAGTTTTAACATGTCAGAAAAAAATATTTATTGTACGCCAGTAGAAAAATTTTTTTCTTTAGTCGATAATAAAAAAATAAAACTTCCAAATTTTAATGCCTTTGCTTATGGTTTCCCGTGTAATGATTTTAGCAATGTTGGTGAACACAAAGGTGTAAAAGGTAAATTTGGCCCCCTTTATTCTTATGGTGTAGAACTTATGAACAGATACAAACCTGATTGGTTTTTGGCTGAAAATGTTTCTGGAATGTCTAGTGCTAATGAAGGTGAGGCCTTTAAAAAAATTATTAATGAATTAAGAAATTCTGGTAATGGTTACAATCTAACCATTCATAAATATAAATTTGAAGAATATGGAATTCCTCAAGCAAGACACAGAATAATTATTATTGGATTTAATAAAAAATTTGGAAATAATTTTTATTTTAAAGTACCAAAACCTAATAACAAAACTGTAACTGTTAAAGATGTTTTGTCTAAGCCTTTTAGAAACGGTGACCCTAATCATGTATTTACAAAAAACTCTAAACAGGTAATAGAAAGACTAAAGCATATAAAACCTGGACAAAGTGCATTTACAGCAAAGTTACCAAAATCTCTGGCATTAAACGTTAAAGGCGCAAAGATAAGTCAAATATATAAAAGGCTTCATCCTAACAAACCAGCTTATACCGTGACAGGCAGTGGTGGTGGTGGAACGCATATGTATCATTGGTTAGAAGATAGAGCACTTACAAATAGAGAAAGAGCAAGACTTCAAACTTTTCCAGATAATTTTATTTTTAAGGGAAGCAAAGAAAGTCAAAGAAAACAGATAGGTATGGCAGTTCCGGTTAATGGAGCAAAAATTATATTTGAATCAATATTGAATTGCTTTGCAAAAAATAACTACCAATCTGTTGAGCCTAACATTAAAATATAATTGTTATGTATACTAACCACAAAGATTTCGGTGGAGCATTTGGAAAACAATTCATAAACGATATTAACAAATATGAGAGTCTTGAGATTGCTAGTGGTTACTTTGGAGTATCTGCTATTGAGAAATATAAAAATAATTTATTAAATATATCCAAAAAAGGATACTTCCGCCTACTCGTTGGTATGATTTATCACGAAGGAGTAAGCAACTCACAAAAAAAAGCTTTAGAAGATTTAAATGAAGACTTAAAAAAGATTAATAATGAAAGTGGAGTTTTTATTTCTTTAAGACAATTCCATGGAAAAATTTACAAATTTAAAAAAAATAATGATGAAAAAATTTATGTTGGCTCTTCAAATTTTTCAGATAGTGGTTTTTTTGGAAACATAGAATGCACATCGATTGTTGATGAAAAACAAACAAAAAATGAAATAAATAAATTTCTTAATCATCTGTACTTCGGAAATGAATTTACAGCTCCTTTAAATGAGGTTGAACTTTTTGTTAAAAATAGAAGAAAAAAGAAAACAAAAGATAAACTAAAAAATTATGAAATTAGAAAAGAACTTTTTCCTAAAACTGAACCAATTTCAAAAATTGACATCAAACTAAGAGTAGATGAACAGCCTCGCTCTTCACTTAATCTATATTTTGAAAAAGGAAGAAAAAATAGCACAACAGGAAAATATGCTCCAAGACCCTGGTATGAAGTAGAAATAACAACAGAGTCAAAAGAAAGAACTAAAGATTATCCAAAGGGAGAATTTACAGCTTATGTAAAAGATGAAGATAAGTTTTATAAGTTAAATATGATTACTGCCTCTGCAAATTATAAAGCAATTACTACAAAGGATAATAGAGAGATTTTAGGAGAATTGATTAAAGGAAAACTAGAGAGAGAAGGATATTTGGAAAGATACCAAAGAATTACATTAGATACTTTGCGTAGTTATGGAAAAGACTTCATTAGTTTAAAAAAAATAAAGAATAATCAGTATTATTTAGAGTTTTAATTGTGAAAAAAATTATCAAAATTATTTTAATATTCTTTCTATTCAACATTAATAGTTATGCAAACGAGGAAAACAATTTTTATAATGAGTACTTAAAAAAATGTAGTAATTCTGATATTCAAAAATTTTCTTTAAAAGAAGAAGTAACTATATTCTCATCGTCAAATTTAAAATTAGATTGCTTAGAAAAAGAATTCTTAAATCATTTAAATAACTTTCCAGTTATATCATGGGCAAATGATAATAACGTTCCATTTGATAATGTCATAATTCGTAATAACCAAAAAATTAATAATGGTGTTGCTTATGAAAATATAACAACAACTTCGCTATATTCTCAGTTATGTGGGGAACAATGTGTTTTTAGTGATGAGGTTATAATAATCTATAAGGATAAATATTGGTACATTCGAGGAATGAACGATAAAGGCGTTAAAGGGTTTTTAATAAACAATGAAGTTATTCAAATTCAAAATCATATGACAACACATGTTAGAAATTATATTTTTAATATAAAAGAAAAAAAATTTACGCCTCTCCCAAATGGTGGTTTGAAATTTAATAAAGATTATATTTTAGTTGAAGGACAAAAATCTTATTTTGAACCAATGGGTGCTTTCTGGTTTAATAGTAAAATAAATTATTCAGGTGAAATTATAGAACTAATCAGTGATGGTAACACATGTGAACCACCAGATGCATTTAGAGAAAATATACAATTAGCTATGAAAAAATGGGTTTAAATGAATTTTGTGTTACAACTTACTAAATATGAAAAAAATTTTTTTAATCTTGTTAATTAATTTTATTCTATTTAAGAATTCTTTTTCATCTGAACAACTTACTTTTCCTTTTACTGTTGATGACCAAGTACAAACAGTCCTTGAAGGTGAAGATATGGTAAGCAATAATTCCACTGATATAAAATCAAACAATTATTGGAATAAACCATTTACTAAATTTGATTATTATTTAACACAAATTAAAGACTTAGCTGATGAAGCTGCTAAAGATATAAAAAAAATCTATCCTGATGGTAGTGGATTTTTAGTTAGCGCTTTTGAAAAAAAAAATAATCCAAAAAAATTCTGGGGTGTAGTTGGGAAAACAGATGATTATGAAGTTTCAAATACTGTTTTCTTTAATGAAGATAAAGGAAAAGTTATTATTAATATTTCAATTAGAGCAGGAAAAGCCTTAAAACCATTAAAAGAAACCTGCAAAAATATTATAGATAATGAAATGTCTAATAGCTGGTCTATTCCAGCTCAGAGTCTTGAATCCTATGCCAGTCCAAATAGAAGATTGTTGGGATTGTTAAATCAAAAAGGCCCTTTTAACTACTATGACAAAGAATTGAAAGTAATTGCGGATAACATTGTTTATGGAGTGAGTATAGAATCTCAAGTTTTAAAAACTTTAGAAAAATCTGATGCTGATATTTATTCTATGTATTGTTATAAATTAAGTTCAAAAGATGAAATAATTTATAGAAAATGGTCTGGAACTTTTAAAGAATAACTATAGCTATTAAAATTATATCAATAAGTATCCAAGCTTCCATAGTTTTAAGTTAATTTGGGTTTAAAAAATAAGAAGAATTCTCTCCTACTCATATTTTCAAAATTAGTATTGTCTTTTGTTTTCTCTTCCTCTTCTTCATCAATATCTTTTAATAAAACTTTTCCAAGTGCTTTAGATATTAAAAAGAAAGCATATAAAGGGCCTACCAAGCTTAATAGTGTTATTCTATGTATTGTTCTCGCTGTTATATTAGGAATGAATTTTTTTAAAGCTTTACTAAACTGTTCATTAGTAATTTGCTTTTTATGCTTAGCATAAACAAAAGGCATAATATTAACTGCTAATATAAGCAGTCCCGCTTCAACACCACCTTTTGCTAGGTACTCTCCGTGATGGATATCTAAAATCTTTTCAAAGTTTTCATCGTTAATTTCATTAAGTTTATCTAAACTATAATTACCATCCATAACTAAAGGATGATTAACTTTTTCAGCAACTCCCTTTGGAACTATAATTGGTGTATCAGGGTATTTTCTTAAAGCAGACTCAATGTAATCTTTGTTTTCAGAAGCCTTTAATTGAATTGCAAAAGATTTTCCATCTAGAACATTAGTTTTAGTAATATCTGCCATGGGATGATTTGGTGAATTAAATATTTCAGATGTATATTCATCACTATCATTATTCTCATGCCACTCTTCTAAAATCTCAAATAACCTTCCAAAACCTGGCTTTTGTAATCCTTCCATTTGACTAGCGTCATGAGATTGAACAAACTTAGCTATGTCTTGAAATGAAGCATCAGGGCCTAATGCTTTAGTATAAGACATTCTCCATGCATCTAAATATTTAGAACCAAAGAAACCATTAAAAGCTTCTTCTTTATTTTCTAATAGTCTTGCTAAGCATAATGCAAAAAATAAATCACCTTTGATAATTTGTTCATGGCTTCTTTTGAAATTGATAAAATACCAAATACTTTTTGAAAGTTTTTTAATTTGAGAACCAATGTTACCAATAACTTTCATTTGAGCTTTGATTAACTCATAACTATGTTTAACTGCCTTCCCGCTCACTTCCATAGATTTAAGCATAGATATATTTTTAATTTCATCGAACTTACTTATCTCTTCAAATGCAAGCCAAAAGAAAACACCGAGGAAATTCGTAGCCAATATTTCTGCTGGAACAAAAAGTCCTCCTGTTAAAGAAAAAAAGAAACTTAAAAAAAGTTTCATTAACCAGAAAACAGATACGGTAACTATGCCTGTCGCTATAATTAACTTAGGAAAATTTTTTAATTCAACTTTTAGACCTACAGTCTTTGATATTTCATAAGCCATATAGGCTTCTAATGCTCTACATACAACAACACCAATTCCCATTTGACCAGGAACAAAAGCAATTGCTCCATTAATTAAAGCTACTATTGTAATAATTTTATATACCTGCTGCTCTTTACGATTCTTTGTTACGAATTCAGAAATTTTTTGAACATCTATATCATCCATAACCAAAGTTTTTAGATGTGGAAAATACTCTTTTCCTTGCTGATATGTTTCTCCCCAAGCAGTTGGGCTGGATAAATATTTTATAGAATTAACTGTTGCTTCACTTACCTTTTAAAAAACTTTTCATAAA
>JAYQTO010000023.1:0-14351 GCA_038147415.1 Alphaproteobacteria bacterium
ATGCAAAAGAATATCAAATTTTTCTGATTGAATAATATTCGATATCTTGTCCTTTTCGTTAATGTTACACTTAATATGTTTAATACCATCAGGAATTAAATTTATATTTCCAGTAGATAAATCATCAACAACTACGACCTTGTAATTTTTTTCTAAAATTGATAGCAAAACATGACTGCCAATGTAGCCCGCACCGCCTGTTAAAAGTATTTTCATATTAAAAGTATTTATAAATTAAAAGCTTGTTATTATACATATTCTTTACACTTTAACTAATTATGTTAATATAATTTATGATCAAATTATTGGATACACATCAACATCTAGTTTATCGAGATGTCGCAAATTATAGTTGGGCAAAAGACATCCCCCCACTAGCTACTGACAATTTTACAGTTGAGAATTATTTAAAACTTACTGAAGGCCTTGGCATCGGAGGCACTCTTTTTATGGAGACAGGAGTTGATGATCCTGATTATCAAAATGAAGCAAAATATGTTCAAAAATTATCCGATAATCCAAATAATGGAATTAAAGGTCTTATTGTTTCAATTAGACCAGAGGATGATAGCTTTGATGCTTGGTTTAATGAAACATTACAAATGAATGTATCTGGCTATAGGCGAATTTTACATGTTATGCCTGATGAGACTTCTCAAACACAAACCTTTAGAGATAATGTAAAAAAAATTGGTAAAGCAGGGAAACCTTTCGATATATGTTATTTACCAACACAACTATCAATTGCTTATGATTTTGCTAAGGATTGCCAAGAAGTAAATTTAGTTTTAAATCATTGTGGTGTACCATCTATTGCAGCTGGAGAAATAGATCAGTGGGGTAAAGACATAAAAAAATTAGCAGAACTTCCTAATGTGTATTGTAAATTATCAGGTTTAATGGCTTATTGTGCTCCTGGTACTTCATCACAGGAAACTATTCAACCATACGTGGATCACGTGCTTCAGACTTTTGGACCAAACCGGATGGTTTGGGGAAGTGACTGGCCTGTTGTAAACCTTGGAAAAGGAATTCAAGAATGGATATCTGTTACTAGAAATATTTTGTCAAAATTATCAGATAGCGAAGCTGAAGCAATTGCGAATGCAAATGCACAAAAAATTTACAATACTGAATTGTAGAATATTAATTCGTTTTTAGGGCACCCATTGTCATATCTGGAATAAATAATCTTAAGATAAAGGTTTTTTTTAAAAAGTGGATGATACCCCACCATCAACTAATAAAGTTTGACCGGTTACATATTTACTATCTTCAGAGCAGAAAAAATATACAGCTCCAGCGACATCATCGGGATTACCATATCTTCCCATAGGTAGTTTTTCATATTTCAAATAAACATCTTTAAACCAATCAGTATCCCATTCTAGATTACCATCTTTCATTACAGACAAAGGGGTATTAATAAATCCAGGAGCTACAGACTTTACTAAAATATTTTTTTCTGCTAGCTCGACTGCAAGACCTCTTGCCATATTTATCAAACCACCTTTTGCTGAGTTATAGGATATATTGCCTTTGTACCCTCTAACTCCTTGTATAGAAGTAATCATTACAATTCTTGGAGTTTTAGATTTTTCCAAAAGAGGTAATGCATATTTTGAGCATAAAAAAGGGGCATCCATATTAATTTTCATTGTTTTTCTATAAGCTTCATATGTTTGATCAGCTAATGCAAAACCATCCTCAATTCCTGCATTGTTAATCAAGAAATCAAGACTTCCCCAATTATTATTTGTAAATTCAATTAGTTTTTTAATATCTTCTTCTTTTGCCAGATCTGTTTGAAAAAAACTTATTTGATCTTTATTCAGGCTGCTAATTAGATTTTCAGCTAATTCTTTTCTTATATCTGCAATAATAACATGACAACCCTCATCATATAGTCGTTTGACTATCCCTTCACCAATTCCTCTTGAGCCCCCTGTGACAATTGCTTTTTTGTCTTTTAATCTTTTATCCATAATATTAATACATAATCTTTTTTTCTGATTTAGAAATTATACTAGCAATTAATAATACAAGTAAAGAGGTTAAAATCAAAATTAATGTTACAGAGGCATTGACCTGTTTGGAAAAACCAACTCTCATTTTAGCCCAAAGTTTTATAGGCCAAGTAGTATCATTCCCTATCAAGAACAAAGTTATAAGTGTTTCATCAAGAGATATTGTGAAAGCAAGAAGCCCAGCTATGATTAATGATAGTTTAATGTTTGGAAGTAATACATACCAGAATGCTTGAAACTTACTTGCACCCAAATCATAGGCTGACTCCATCAACGAAGGCTTAAGGGTCTCTAGTTTATTAAGTATAATTTTGAACACAATGGCAAGAACAAATATTGTATGTCCAATAACTACAGTGTTTAGTGATCTTGGAAGATTAATTTCTCTAAAGAAAATTAAAAGTGATAAACCTGTGATTATTGGCGGTAATAAAAACGGTAAAAAATTATAAATTGAAGAAACTCTTTCATTTTACTTTTGCTTGTATGATAATAATTAGCAAAGTAAAATCCAATAACCACTGAACATATTACAGTGACAACACCAACATAAATAGAATTCATCAATGACTCAAGGATTTGTTTTTCAAAAATAAGTTTTGTATAAGGCTCGTAAGAAAATGAATTCCAATCAACCTTTCCTTTTCTAGACTTATAGAAAGAATAAAAAATTGTTAAAAATATTGGAGCGTAAAGTGCTGCAACTATTAAACCAGTAAGAATAGCCATTAAATATTTTGTAAAATTTTCAGATCTAGTCATGATTTTGATTTACCAGTTAAATAGTTTGTTAGTAGAATGATAATTACTGAAATAAACAATAGTACACTTGCAAGTGCAGCACCAAAAGGCCAATTAAAGGCCATACCAAAATTTGAATATATTATTTTTCCATATGTAAACCCTGAAGTGCCACCGACAAGTTGTGGAGTAACAAAGTCACCTAATGCTAAAATAAAAACAAACACGCTGCCCACAACTAGCCCAGGCAATCCGATAGGAAATATTACATATCTAAATGCTTGAAATGGTTTGCAACCTAAATCAAAAGATGCTTCGATAATGTTTCGAGGTATTTTTTCTAATGAAGTAAATGTTGGAATAATAATTAAAGGCAGGAGTATGACTACTAATGTAATGATAACTGCATTTTGATTCCACAAAAAAAATTCAAGAGGTTTTTCAATAATACCAAGCATTTTTAAAACTTTGTTAATTAAGCCAGAAAAACCTAAAATTGATCTCATCATATAAATTTTAATAATGTAGCTCATAAATAAAGGAATAATTAGCATTAGGAGTATCGCATATTTATACTTTCCAGCATACCTTGCCAAAAAATAAGCAACCGGATAACCCAGCAGGATGCATGCCAACATAACTACAAGAGCTAAAAAGATTGTTCTAACGAGGGTGTTTATATAAATTTCATCTACAAAGAATTCTGTGAAATTAAATAAACTAAATTCATGAATTATATCAGTTCCATCAACCGTAAAAAAAGAATAGGATAAAAACGATGCAAGAGGAATTAGTATAAGAAAAATAACAAGTAAGAAACTTATAACTGTCCAAATTGAGGTATTAAAATAGCTATAAATTAGTTTCATTTTAGAAAATAGTACCACCTGAGGTATTCAGCTCTACCTGTATAGGATCAACTTCCTTAAATGATTGAGAGACATTTGAAGAAATATTTTGAATTTTAAGAATCTTATCACTCAAAACTGCTTTTGGCATTAATATTTGATGTTGATCCCTTAAACTCTATATCTCTAATTATTAATTCTAAACTATTAGTATTTTTACTATTTACTATTTGTATTTCTTCAGGCCTAACCCCAAAGCTAAATGAGTCACCTATAGTTAAATTAGTATTTTTAAATATTGAAAATTTACCAAAGTCTGACTCGACAACTATTTTTTCTTTATCTTGCTCTAATATTTTACATTCAATTAAATTACATTCTCCGAAGAATTTTGCCATATAAGTAGTCTTCGGAAAATAATACAAATCTTTTGGTGATCCAATTTGTTCAAATTTATGATTATTTAAAACTGCAATTCTATCTGATAAAAATATAGCCTCTTCTTGATCGTGAGTAATAAAGATAAATGAAATTTTAATTTTCTTTTGAATTTCTTTCAAGAATAATTGCATTTGTTTCCTAAGTTCTGCATCAAGAGCTCCAAGAGGTTCATCAAGTAATATAACTTTTGGTTCACAAATTATTGCTCTTGCCAACGCAACTCTTTGTTGTTGTCCACCAGATAACTCTTGAGGCATTCTATTTGATAAATTTTCTAGCCCCACAACAGTTAAAACTTCATCTACCTTTTTTTTAATTGTTGTTTGATCAATATTTTTTATTTTAAGCCCAAAACCAACATTATTGAAAACGTTCATATTTGAAATAGGGCATAGTCTTGAAAGACAGTATTAAAAGGTCTTTCAAATATTGGTTGTTCATTAATTATCTTATTTTCAAATATTATTTCACCTGCAGATGGCTTTACAAAGCCTCCTATCATCCTAATTATTGTAGACTTTCCTGATCCACTTGAACCTAGAATAGTAAAAAACTCATTATTTTCTATTTTGAGATTTATGTTTTCTAAAACCTTAGTTTTTCCATAATATTTTGAAATATTTTTTAATTCTAAAATTTCACTCATGTACCCAATCAAATTTTTATTATTTTATAATGTTGCAATAATTTAATTAAAAGTCAAATTTTCTTTATGAGAATGGGAGAAATAATAGAATTTTATATATAAAATAGAGTTTTACTAACCAAATCAGCATTTGACACATTTGTGCTTTGCTGGTTAGTATTAATCATTATTTAAATAATGGAGGAAAAATGAGAAAATTAATTTATTCTTTTTTATCTTTTATCTTTATTTTTTCGTTTGCATTTTCTTCTCATGCAGCAAGAGAACTTAGTCTTGGTTGCTTTGAAGGATATGCAGAGCAAGAATGGATAGATGAATTTGAAGCTAAGTATGATGCAAAAGTTAAAGTTAAATATGTTGGAAGTGTTGACGAATTATTTGCTTTAACTCAAGCTAGTAAAGGAGAAGACTTTGATCTGATTTCTATCGATACAAGTTTATTTCCACGATACCATGGAGCTGGATTGCTAAAACCTTATGATAAAGGTCAACTTAGTAATTTTGGAAACTTAATGTCAGCATTCCAAGATGTTAAAGAAGTTGAAATTGATGGAGGCTTTTACGGTGTTCCTATTGCATGGGGTTCTCTTGGCTTGATCTATGATGTAGATGAATTTGGTGAAGGTGGTGTTGACTCTTGGTCAGTTATGCACGATCCAGCAAATGCAGGGAAGATGATTGTATTAGATGATACAAATAACAACATTGTTAACACTGCTATTTATTTAGGTATGGATAATCCATACAGTCTCTCTGAAGCAGAAATGGAGCAAGTAAAACAAACTCTAATTGATCAAAAGAAATTAGTGGTAACATATTTTGCTGGCTTTGATGAAGGAAATCAAATTTGGGACAGCGGAGGTATTTCTCTAATGTTTTCAATGGGTGAATTCCAAGAAGTTGCTCTAAGAGATATGGGTCACAATGTTAAATATATTATTCCAAAAGAAGGTGGAATAGGGTGGCTAGACACATGGGCTATGACATCAGGTGCTGATGAAGAATTAGCACATGCATGGGCAAACTTTTTCATAGAAAAAACTACTCAGGAAGTAATGAATGAGAGATATGGTTATGGAACAGTTACACATGAGTCTCCAGGATTGGATTATGCAGGCAGACTAAATTGGTTGCAACCTGCAGAAGACTTTGAATGGCGTAACAGAGTTTGGAACGAAGTCAAAGCTTCTAACTAATATTTCTATGGGGGCTTAATAGCCCCCAATTTCCATAAATAAATATAACTAATTTAAATAAGATTTTTTAAAAAATGAAAATAACAAAAATTGAAACTTTCTCTTTATTAATTCCTGATTTTGACTCAGATGCTTGTAGCTCTGCTCAAGATAATCTGGTTGTTAAAATTCATACTGATAGTGGACTCTTTGGTATTGGAGAAACAGATACCAATCCATGGGGTGTTAAAGCTACAATTGAGTCCCCTGGAACTCATGCAATGGCAAGAGGATTCAGTGATATTCTTGTTGGAAAAGATCCAAGAAATGTTGAAGGTCTTTGGCATGAAATGAATGAAAAAACACTTATGACTTCAAGAAGAGGTTTAGGCATATGTGCAATTGGAGCAATTGATATCGCTCTTTGGGATTTATGTGGAAAAATTTATAATCAACCGGTATGGAAAATTCTTGGTGGTTCTAAAAAAAGTTTTGTTACTCCATATGCTTCACTCTTACCTGAAGGGCATACTTTAGAGGAATATTCAAAAAGTCTTGTAGAAAAAACAAAAGCTGCGAAGAAATTAGGATTTAAAGCAGCAAAGTTAGAAATCTGTATTAAAGGTCCATACTCTCATAATAATTTGCAAATTGATGATGATAGAGAATTTGCAAAAATGGTTAGGCTTTGTCGGGAAGCAGTTGGAGATGAAATGACCCTTATGGCAGATGTTGCGTATGCATGGCAAGATTGGAAAAGTGCAAAAAGAGCTTTGGACATGTGTGAAAAGAAAATTTATTTTTTATCGAAACACCTTTGCCAATTGAAGACCTTGATGGTTTAAATAAATTATCGCAATCTGTTCAAACTAGAACTGCAACTGGTGAAATGTTACAAACTAGATATGAGTGTTTTGAAACAATTATTAGAGGTAATGTAGATGTTATTCAACCTGATGTAGGCAGAATTGGAGGGTTAACAGAAGCTAAGAGAGTTTGTGATTTTGCAGAGGATAAAGGTGTCTTGGTAGTTCCGCATTGTTGGAAATCTGCCATAGGAATTGCTGCATCTGCACATTTATCAGCTACAACAACCTCATGTCCATATATAGAATTTTTACCTTCTGAACTTGCTGAGTCTCAATTACGAAAAGACTTAGTAATTAATGAATTACCAGTTAATGATGGTAAGATTTATTTACCTGAACTGCCCGGTTTAGGTATTGAGCTTAATGAAGATAATCTTAAAAAATATTTAGTGTAATTATGAGTATACAATTTATAGACACCCCTAAGCCAATTGGTAATTTTGCTAATGTAAGAATCTCAGGAAAATACGCTTATATTTCTGGACAAGGAGCTTTTGATGATAGTGGTAAGCTTATAACAGGAAAAGTTGGGCAAGATTTAAGTCTTGAGGAAGCTTACGACACAGCAAGAAGAGTTGGTGTCACAATATTATCAGTTATAAAGAATGATATAGGTTTTGAAAAAGTTCATAAAGTCGTAAAAATTTTAGGATTAGTTAATTGCACTGAAGATTTCTTATCGCAGCCAAAAGTTATTAATGGCTGCTCTGATCTTCTTGTTGAATATTTTGGCGAAGAGAAAGGCACGCATGCAAGAAGTGCAATGGGTGTTTACGTTTTGCCAAATAATATACCTGTTGAGATTGAAGCTATAGTAGAATTAATTTAACCAAGATAACCATTCTTTTTTTGATTTGCTTGCATATTCACTTTGAGATAAATTATTTTTAATCTTACCAGAGACAAGTTTAGAGATGATTCTTTTTAATTCATTCATCACTATTTTTTCCTGCCCTTTTTTTAAATTACATGTATCCAATTCAAAGTGACCTAAATGAATTAAATCGTCACGTACAAAAATTGCAGGTTTATTTTTTTCTAAGTAATAAGATAATGATTGAATTGAATAATTTGATTTTTTAGGATTTACATATAGTCGTAACCTATTAATCTTATTACCTGTTGGATCAGCGACAACTTCATAAGTAATCCCATTAAATTTTTCTTTTTTAAGAAAATTAAGCCAGAATTTTATTATTTTATTTTGATTATCAATTTCTTTTTTCCAATTCCTCTTGTACCAATGCTCTACGCCTATAATTGCTGAAAAAATTGCTTCTTTACCAACTTTCATACCTCTACCAATACCTAAGTTTTGAAGATATATATTTTTAATATATTTTTTTTTACCAGCAAGAATGCCAGCTGTCAGAGATCCCATGAATTTATGTGCACTAAAAATTGCAACATCTGCTTTAAGTTTGAAAAATAGCCCCATATATTCTTCTGAGGCTGCATCAATAATTGAGGGTATATTATTTTTTTTACATAATTTAATAAATTTTGAAATTTCTACTGCTTCATAATTAGAGCAATGATGCGATACAACATACATAGCACAACAAATATTTTTTTTGTGTTTTAATATTGTATTTTGCAGTGCTTCTAATGAGCATGAATTTTTTTGACCACAGGATAAAATACTTGCTCCTGAAAGCTCTATTCCTTGTCTAACCTCCGCTCCATAATTTGTAAGATGACCTCTTTGTATTAGTACTTTATTTTTCATTTTTTTAGTGTTTGGAAGCTGGTAAACTTTATCAATATTGTTTCCAGTCATCATACTGGCAACACTCTCTGTTAAACCGGCAGCAGCAGATGCCGTTATTACTGCTGCTTCACATTTAAAGAGCTTAGATATTCTTTTAGAGGCTTTAGATTGAAGCTCATCTATGTTTACAAAATTTATAAAAATTTCGTTTGCAGCTTTTATAGATTCTGAGTTAGTTATTGAGGCTCCAATTTTTGTCATAAACCCACTAACATTTATAATAGGGTGTTAATTGATTTTTTTGATAAAAATTTTTCACGGTTATTTTATTTAAAAATATATACTTATAATATAATTTATAATATTAATAAAAGCATGAAAATTATAGACGTTGAGACTTATGTTTTACTAGCGGATAATTATGATCCTAGCTTGACCTCATCAGCCCAAGATACATGTCTTGTTATTATTAAAACGGATGAGGGTATTGAGGGGTATGGTGAGTGTGATACAAGCCCATGGGTTGCTAAAGCATTTATTGAGTCACCTGGAACCCACACCATGGATCAGTGTGTTAAAGAAATCCTTATTGGCTCAGACCCTCTTGATATTGATTTGCTGTGGGAGAAAATTTATGTAGGAACAGCAATGACTGGAAGAAGAGGTGCTGGTGTAAATGCCATGAGTGCAGTTGATATGGCGCTTTGGGATATAAAAGGCAAGGCTCTTAACAAACCAGTTTATGAATTACTGGGCGGTAAAAAACAAGAATTTGTTATTCCTTATGCTTCTCTTCAGCCAGTAGGACATTCTTTTGAAGAGTATCGAGACTCTTTAGTTGCTTGGGCAGAAAAAGCTAAAAGCTTAGGATTCAAAGCAGTTAAATCAGAAGTTACATTAAATGGACCTTATGCTCATAGTGGACTTAATGAAAATGATGATAAAACAACTGAAGTAGTTGCCGCGGTAAGAAAAGCTTTAGGGCCTGATATTGAGCTAATGATCGATGTTCAGTATCGATGGAAAGACGCTGAAGAAGCTCTAAGAACAGTAAAAGATTGGGCAGAATTTAATATTTATTTTTTAGAAACACCAGTTTGGACTGATGACATTAAAAGTTATGCAAGAATGCACGATGAAGCACCAATGAAGATAGCTGCTGGAGAATGGTTAAGTACACGCTATGAATTTGAAGATTTAATTTTGAATGGTAAAGTTGATGTTGCGCAACCTGATGTTGGAAGATGTGGTGGATTAACTGAAGCAAAAAAAATAGCTCAATTTTCTCAAGATCATAACCGCATTATAGTACCACATTGCTGGAAAACTTCTGTTTCAATATCGGCAACAGCAAATTTTGCATTTAATACAGCTAACTGTGCATTTATAGAATATCTCCCACCTCAGCTTTGTGTAGAAATTTTGAGAAAAGAATTAGCAAGCGAAGGTTTTGATTTTGTTGATGGAAAAATTTTACCCCCATCAAAACCTGGTTTAGGTATCGAATTAAACAGAGATGCAATTAAAAAATATCAAGTTGCCTAATTAATTAATCTAAATTCAACTGAAGCTTCAAATTTTTTATTTTTTTCAATTTTTTTTAGACCAGTATATTGATTGGAATTTTTTGCAATCCTAAAAGAATCACCAATATTTGTCACTGGCTCAATACAAAAAAAATTTTCTTTTGGAGGAGAATAAACATGTAAATTATTAATATTTTTCCTATTAATAATTTCTATCTTTATGTCATCACTTATTACTAACTTAGATTTTCCATTCCAATTTAAGAATGTAGAGTCTATTTTAAACTTATTCAAATCTAATGAATTTTTTTTTGTTAGTTTTTTTTCTTTATATTTGTTTTTGATTTTATCTATATAACTAAAACTATTGGAAAAAATCTTTGATTTATCAGATATATTAAACCAAGGATGAAAACCTATTCCACATTGAAATGACATCTTGTCTAAGTTGATAAGTTTTGCAGATATTTTCAATGATTTTTTAGAAAGACTAAATTTTTGATAAACTTGGTATTTATGAGGAAAGCTACTTTTGCCATTGTGAGTGAATAATACATCTATTGAAGCTTTTGATTTTTTTTCAATTTTCCATTTGTTAACCCAACCTTCACCGTGGATAGTGTCTGGTTCTAAAGGATGAGTTCTTGGAAGATTAATATATTTATCTTTATACAAAAATGTATTTTTATGAATTGCTCCAAAGTATGGTACTGTCAAAAAATATCCAGAAAAATAACAATTTTTATTTCTTATTCTTTTTCTATTTGGGAAAGGCCTAAATATATCTTGATTCAATTTTTTATCTAAAAATCTTGTTATTGATGCCCCCATTTCAGGACAAATTTCTAAAAATAAATATTTATTTTCTAGTTGAATTAGGGACATAATCTATCTTAACTTGTAGTATGGAATTTTTAAACCTGTATATTTCGTTTTAATAATAAATGATGAACCTGAATGTTTATAAGTTTTTAACTGAGTTTTATTAGTTTCAATTTTAGCAGTTGTTATAAATAAATGATTTAGTTTTTTTCCTACAAATGTGACACTAGTCACATTAAGTGCTGGCAATTTAATTGTATAGTCAATTTTTTTTGTTTTTAAATTTACTCTTGAGACTTGTGCACCACCCCAATGCGCAACCCACAAACCATTTTTATTGTCTAAAGTAATTCCATCTGAAAACCCTGATTTTTGTAAATTTTAATAAAAGTTTTTTTCTTAAAGTTTTTCAAACTATATTCATAGATGCTAGAGTTTAAAGAGTCTGAAAAATAAAGAGTAACTTTGCTCTCATCAATAGCAGGACCATTTGATACTTTGAAGCCTTTGTCAATTGTAACAAACTTTTTGTCTTGCAGATATCCAAAATAACCTATGTTTTTACTCTCTTTTATATGGCTCAAGCCTATCCAGAGTTTATTTTTGAAATCGTTCCATCATTATATGATATATTAATTAATTCATTTATTTTTCTTACATCGTTAAAATATTTAAGAAATTTTTTTTTTCGATTGTAAATGTGCATCCCTTCATAAGAACTAATTATGAAATTATCATCATCTATAGGATAAACATTACCCAAAGGTTTTTTAAGTTTCAAATTTTCTTTATTTAAAATTTTATTATCTATTGAATAAAAAATTATTGACTTATCAATGAGATCTAAAAAACAATTTCATTAGTTTTATGTAAGTAAAAACCACTCTCGCCTAGTAAAGTTTTAGAGTCTAAAATATCAAAATCAAACATTTATGTATTTTGTTTATTTAGATAAATAAAAAACATTTAAATATAAAATTAGTCCAAATGAAATATTTCATCCATCATTACCCAAGAATTATTATCTTCGTTATTTGGAAAAGGATTAAAGCAATCAATCATTAATTTTGTCCATTTATCAACAATAGGTATTTTTTGCATAGTTTCCATATCTCTATTAAAATCAGCACCATCATATTCTAAATACCCAAACATAAAATCTTCTTTGAGATAGATACTATAATTTTTTACATTGATTTTTTTTAGCTCTTCCAAAACTTCTGGCCAAACATTAGCGTGGTTTTGAATATAATATTCTCGTTTTTCATCCTTAAGCCTCACTGCCATTGCAAATCTTTGAGTACTCATTTTTTTCCTTTCATAAGTTATTTAAATTTTTTTTTAGAATTAATATAAACAAAATGTATTAGCTATTTCAAATATAAAGTTTGATTTTGTATATAAAGTTATTTAAGATAATTAAAAATGTATACAAAGCAGGATATAGCAAATCTCAAAACAACAATTGAATTACCCAGTGATCCAAAAAAAATTGTAATTATAGGTGCTGGAGGAATAGTTAGTGATGCACATTTGCCAGCTTACAAAAAAGCAGGCTTTAAAGTAGCTGGTATCTACGATCCACAAAGAGATAAAGCAGAAAAGTGTGCTAAAGATTATGATATAGAAAAAATATATTCATCTGAAGAAGAAGCTTTTTCTGAAAAAGATGTAGTTTTTGACATTGCAGTACCCCCACAAGCACTTATTGATGTTGTAAATAAAATACCTGAAGGATCTATTTGTCAGCATCAAAAACCGATGGGCAATAGTATGCAAGATGCAAAATCTATAAGGGATAAAATTAAAGAAAAAAAAATAATTGCATGTGTTAATTTGCAACTCAAATACAGTCCTATGATGATTGCCTTACGTGATGCAATAAGTAAAGGCATGATTGGAGATATTACTGAGTTAGAAATCAGCCTTAGCGTAAAAACACCATGGCATTTGTGGCCTTTTTTAGAAACACTTGAGAATGTTGAAGTTCCTCTTCATTCTATTCACTACTTGGATTGGATACGATCAGTTCTTGGAAATCCAAAGAGCGCTCATTGTAAATCAGTCAAACATCCAACTGTTCCAAAATTATCAGATGCTCGTTCTAGTATTATTCTTGAGTATGAAAAAGACATTAGATGCTGTCTCTCAATTAATCATACTCATGATACAGATATACATGGTATGAGACACTCGCATGCTTATGCAAGAGTTGAAGGTCTTAAAGGTGCTGCATATATTAAATTTGGACTATTATTAAATTATCCAAAAGGAGAGCCAGAAGAAATTGAAATTAGTACAAACGGCGTTGAGTGGACAAAAGTTAAAAATGTTGGAACATGGTTTCCAGATGCTTTTATAGGAACAATGTCTAGCTTACAAAGATACGCTGCTGGAGAAGATAATGAATTATTACATTCAACAGATAACGCTTATGAAACTATGGCTCTTGTATACGCATGTTTAAAATCTAATAGTATACCAGGAACATTAGTTGAATATAACTAATGGTTAAAGGAAAAAAAAATTATAGTGCACCAGCCTTAGAAAAAGGTTTAGATATTTTAGAGCTTTTATCAGACTCTAATTCTGGATTAAGTCAGGCTGAAATTGCAAAAAAACTTAAAAGAACAGTAAATGAAATTTATAGAATGCTTAATATTTTAGTTTACCGCAACTATATTGAATTAGATCAACAGACTGAAAGATATCAATTAACATATAAATTACTTCAGATATCATCAAGACATCAACCCATAAAAAACTTAATGCAAAAATCAATTCCAGTAATGCGAGAGATTGCTCAACTTGTAAATCAATCTTTGCACTTATCAATTTATTATGCTGGTAAATTATTAATTATCGGTCAAGTAGATAGCCCTTCAAAAACAAATTATTCAGTGCCAGCCGGCTCTACTTTTGATTTGCTAGCTACTTCTTCTGGTAGAGTAATTTTAGCTTTTCAAACAGGTGAGGAGAGAAAACGAAGACTGCAGAGAAGGAAGCTTTTTCTTCAATATGAAGATAAGAAAATTGCTAAATCAAAAGAAATACATTCATTAGAAAAAAATTTTCAACAAAGATTATTCATGAAATTATAAAAATAAATGTGAGGTAGTAAAAAGTTTACAGATAGATGGTGTAACTAATATTTGTGCTCCAATTTTTGATCATACTAATCATGCAATTGCCGCAATGACTATTCCCTATTTACATAAAATAAATCTTACTAAAAATGATTTAAGTGTAAAAGAAGCGACAAAATTACTCAAAATAAATCACTTATATTATCTAATAGTCTTGGTTATTCTTCTAATAAATAAACAAGGTTTTTTTGATAAATACTATTAATTTTTAAATATAAAATTTAAATTTATATATAATTATCATTTAAATTAATTTGCTTTTATTTCTCCAAAGTCTAAAGTAAGTTTATAAAAAAATTAATGATGGAGGAAATTTATGTTAAGATTATTTCTTAGTTTGATATTTGCCACTTCTATATTTGGTACATTTTCTGCAAAAGCAGAAACTGAACTATGGGG
>JAYQTO010000024.1:0-40000 GCA_038147415.1 Alphaproteobacteria bacterium
TTATACTTTTTTGCAATTTCATTTGCGCATTCACAGGGTTTGAATCACAAACATATTTGAGAACACCTAATTCAGAAAATTTTAACAAGGTTCTTACCCCAGTGTCCACAACCTATAACTGCACTTTAAGTTTTTGCATACTACTTCCTTTTATTACTTATAGTACAAAGAACTTGAATAATTACATAATTAAATTTAAACATGTCAAGCAATAGAGAAACAGAATTATGCTTTAATTATTTAAAAATTTTATATTTCTTCACGGTAATTAAATATTTCTATTTAAATTATAAAGACTAGAAAACAGGATTATCTTTTAGAAATAATTTGGTATGAATCAGTACAGAACCTCTCCAAAACTATTTTTTAAATAAAAAAATGTTAAAATCTCAAGTAAAATTAAAAATATATTAACCACAAAATTCTATATATCTTTTTATTGGTTCACTCGCACTTGGTGGTACAGAAAAACAACTTCTGTTAATCTTATTAATTCATTGGATAAAAAAATTTAGAATTGATCTTTACTGCTTACTAATCAAAAGGTGATTTATTTAAAGACTTAGATGATTCTATTAGAGTTTTTTCCTAAATTTAAGTTTAAATCAATTTTAAAACATTTTTTAAATTTTTTAGTAAACTATTTAAGAATAAGAAAAACTAAGCCTCAGATAATTCATTGTTTTTACCATTTGCATATTTAGTGGGTGGTTTAATTGGTTTTTAATTAATCATAAAAATATTTTAATGAGCAGAAGATCATTAAAATAACTATCAAAAAATTTAAGTTTTTTCCAGTTAAAAGAATCGAATTATTTTCTTCACCAAAAGGTTAAACTAATAATTGCGAATGCTGAAGCAGTCAAAAAGGAATATAATTAAAGAGGGTGCTCCTAAAAATAAAGTTAAAGTAATTTATAATGGTTTTATTAACCCAAAAAATAAAAAGAAAGACTCAATTAATAATTTTAAAAAATTAGGTATTGAAAAAAATAGTTTCATTTTTTAGTTTTAGCAAACCTAACACTCCTACAAAATCATAAACTAGTAATTGAAGCTGTAGGTGCCACTGAAAAATATTGGTAAAAAGAGACTTAAAGTCATGTTTTAGGATCAGGAACAAGTGACTATAAGATTTATCCAAAACTTAATCAAAGAAAAAACTTCCAGATTATTTCACTTTTAGAAATGAGAACAGAAGAGATATTACAATTTTTTAAAATATTACTAATGTTGGAATTAGTTCTTCATTGGAAGAGAGGCCTTTCTAATAGTTTAATTAGAATTTATAGTTTAGGAATACCAACAATAGCTACAAGAGTCGGAGGGAACTCAGAAATTACAAATATTAAAAATGGTTTCTTAATAGAGGTGATAATAAAGAACAACTACTTAAAGCTATGAAGACTTTTTTGTCTGATAAAAATTACTTAAAAAAACTCCATAAAATCAAGAGAGGATTCAAAGAAATTTAGTCTCAATAAAATGGTAGGAAAGTCATATAAATCTTTACAAAAGAAATTATAAATTAGAAAAATATAACTTTAAATTAAGAATTATTTTTTTGTCATTCCATCCCATTTATCATACCAAGTCTGAAACATTAATAGATTCCAAATTTCATAATGGTGGTTTGACCCTGAGTTCATATGTTTTGTAATTGTATTTAAAACTAATTTAGAATCTAAAATTCCTTGTTTTTCAATTTTTTTATTGAGAACATCTAACATCCATTTCTCTAAATTAGTTCTAAGAAAGGTGGCTAAAGGAATGGCAAGAACCCATTTCTAGGCCTGTCTATTAGTTTATTTGGTATATATTTGGATAGTATTTTTCTAAGTATATACTTTCCTCTATTGCTTCTTATTTTATCTTTTTATCCAAGAACTTAGTTTGAAAACTCAAAGAGTCCTGTAGTCTAAAGAGGAGACCTTAATTCTAAACCATAAGCCATGCCAGTCGATCAATTTTAACTAAAATATCTCCTGGAAGATAACTAGTTATATCCATTTTTTTTGCATACCGCTAATGTCAAGATTTAGAGGAAATTTGATTTATCAAATTCAAAGTTTGTTTTATTTATTAAAAAATTTTTGTCACTTTGTAGTACAAGTTAAGGATAGGGATATCAAAATTAGATTCAGAATTTATTATTTTTCCAACCTTAATCTGTCACCAAACTGTGATGGAAAGAAATCAATTGGAAATAATCTATTAAGTAAATTTAATTTATTGCTTGGTATTTTTAAAATTACTTTGATGAACTCCTTCTGAGATTGAGTGGTGTATATTTATACATAATTTTTGAAATTTTTCTCCCATATATATCTAGAATATCCTCCAAATATCTCATCCCTCCATCACCAGTTAGAGCAACTGTAACTTTTTTGAATTTTGCTATTATCAATGAAGGTATTTGCATAAGAATCTCCAAAAAGGTTCATCATAATGGTAGGGAATTTTTTTCTGATCAAATCTTTAAGTAATAATCATCAATATTAAATGTTATGTGAACATGATAATTTTGAGCAATTTTTTTGTATATTTAGATTCATCAAAACCTTTCTAGAAAAGAAATAGAAAAGGTATCTATTTTTTTTTGAAAACTTCTTGAGCAAACTGCAGCGACCAATGAGCCATCTATTCCCTGATAACATTACAATACCCAGAGGCATATCACTAATCATTCGAGAACAAACAGAATCATCAATTAAATTTGACAATGTTTTTTCTAATTCATCTTGAGATAGCTCTAAAAATTGAGAATCTTTGGATTTGGAACTTATAGACCAATAAAACATGCTTAGAAACTTTTTTGAATCAATCTTTAAAAAGTACCTGGTTCAATTTTATACGTATTTTCATAGATAGTAAGCGGGGCTTTTATGTATGAATACTTAAGGAAAGCACTTAAAGCATTATAATTAAGTTTTTTGGAAAAATTGTAAAATGAAACAATAGATTTTAATTCTGATGCAAACAATATATCATTACCTTGATCCGTCCAATATAACGGTTTTTTCCCAAATCTATCAACTGTCAATCACAGAGCTTTTTTTTTCAATATCCCATAAAGAAAAAGAAAACATTCCGTTTACAAGCGAAAGAGCTTTACTTAGACCAAAAAATTCTAGAGCTCAAGTAAAACTCTAGTAAGCGTGAATTATCTCTAAAATTTATTTTTATCTTTTAATAACTTTTAATTTTAAAATTATAAATCTCGCCATTAAAAAATAAATAATTACATATCTTCCATTATGACTTCATTGGTTGGTTTGCTCTAGAGGATAAGTCTATGATGATAATCGCCTATGTCCTAAATATATTTTATTCTTTCCTCATCACACCAAATACCCTGAATCAGGCCCCATGAATAAGAAGATTATTCATTTTTTAATTTGTTTTATAAAAAATCATTGCTATGAGTTTTTTAGATAAGTAAAACCAGTAATACCGCACATAATTTAATCTTCTTTCTTCTAATTATTATTAGATACTGACCTTAACCAAACTCAATATTAATTAGCTAAAACCTTTCCCAGGTATAATTTATTTTTAGAATAAAATCATTGGTTAAATTTTTAATTTTTTTTTTATCACAAAATCTATTATTTTACAATCAGGCTGTTCAAAGTAATCAACAAATCTACCAAAACCATTTCTATCTTTAGCCAGTTTGAATTGGTAAGTTAAGACCATTTTTCTTCTATATATAAAATCTTCAGAAAAAATTTTTGATATTTGTTTTAAAGTATTTTTGTAATGTTTTTTCTGTATCTTTGGTTGTATGAATAGAATTAACAAACTTCAAAAGCTTAGTATCTACATATGGAACTTAGACTGTCATGTGCCATAGAAATTTTATCTTGTCTTATAAAGCAAGGACTCGAGATAAACACTTTGATCATAGGCTGCTATTTTATCATGAGGATGTTTTATTTTATTAAAGAATTTTTTGCTATAAAGGTCTTCGAAATCAAAATCATTGAAAATTTCACGTAATGAATCAAAGATTCTAAATGTAATAAGTAAAAATGGATTTTTTTCTATAATTTCTAAAACTTTAACCTGGGAATCTTTTCCATAAAACTTTTGGGAATTAAGTTTGCTAATTTCGTCAATTTAATAACTTTACTAATTTCATTATATCTCGAATATCCTCCAAAAATTTCGTCAGCACCTTCCCCTGTTAATACAGCTTTATGTTTTAGTGATATATTTCTGCATAACTCATATAAAAGTACACACCCAAAAAATGTGTCGTTGGACCTTCAAGACTTTCTATAGTTTTTTCAAAATTATCTGCAAATTTTTTTGAGTCAAAAAAAATATCCTGATGGGATGTTGGATATTTTTTATTAACGTATCTTATAAACTGCTTTTCATCAAGTTCAGTATTATCTAATCTTTGCTGTATGTACTAATTTTATTACCATATTTTTTTGTAAATATGCAACTAATAAGCTTGAGTCCAGTCCACCTGATAATTGGAATTGCGAAACCTACATCACTTTGAGTATGTTTTATAAATGAATTAAACAGAGCATTTTGTAATATTTAGAAAATTTTTATTAAAATTATCTTCAAAAGATGAAAAAATATTGAAGTATTTTTTTTTCTTTATCTCATGTTTATCAATATCAATAAAATAATTATGACCGGCTAATATTTTATAAACATTTTTATAACCCGTAGATTTTCCACTAGCATATCTAAATAAAACGATCTCTTTAAGAGATTCTTTATCCACCTCCAAATTTACTATTTCTTTTAATGGTTTTATCTCACTTCCAATATATATTATATCACTACTCTGCATCATAGAGTGGTTTAATACCCATTTGATCTCTTTGAAATAAAAACACGTCTTTTATTCAAATCTTAAAAATTGCAAAAGTAAACATTCCTTGAAGTTTATTTGATATCTTCTCTCCCCATTCTAAATAACCGTTAAGAATGACTCAGCGTCACCCTTACTTTGAATACATAACCCTTTAAAAGTAACTCTTTTTCAGATCTAAATAATTATATATCTCCCCATTAAATACTAGAGAGATTTTTGTTTAGATAAACGCATTGGTTGATTTGAGAATTTACTTAGATCTATAATTGATAATCTTCGAAAAATGAGCGTAACATTTTCTTCTGTTAAATACCCACCTGAATCGGTCCACGATGAAAATTTTTTTTTCCACGATTTTATTAATTTCTTAGAAAAGGTTTTTCTTTTTTATAATTACTATAAATCCACACATATTAGTTTAATAATTTTAAGAATCTTTTACAAAATAATTCACTGAAATCTTCACAATGAAGAATTTTTCGTATAAAATCTTAGCATTTTCGGCAAATCCTTGATAAAAATTATAATTATCTAAAATGTTATCTAATTTGAATATTAAGTCTGTAAAATCCCACTTAAACTCACATAAGTTTCGTTTTTCGATGAATAAGTTTGGCCATGTTTCGAGATGTTTAACGCAAGGTTTTAATAAAATACAACCATATAAAAACGCTTCAAAATCTTTTAAATTTATTTCACTACCCAAATGGCGAAATTACAACTTTAGAAGAACTTAATTCAGAAATATTTAATCCCTTGAAATCTTATCAAAAGAATATTTAGATTTTAGTAATTCTTTTACTTTTTTTCTTTGAAAGCTAATTGATTTTTTAGAATATTCAAGATTCATTCTACAACTAATCTTCTTTGTTTTTTGCTTAAAGTTTATTTTTATTTTGGGATATCTCAAAAAAAAAGAGTTGTTTGTATAGTGAAGAGTTTTCATCCAATAACTTCAAAAAAGAGTAATTTGAAAACATGAGTTCCATGAAACTTTAATTTTTTAAGTTTTTATCTCGGAATTTTAAATTGCTCAGGTCTAAAAATTGTTATTCAAAATTTTTATTATAGTAGTCTGAAAATTCTTCCTTCCATAAAAGTTTTTAAATAAAATGTTTTATTTTTTAAAATTTGATTTTTCAAATAAACATCAGCTTAATTCAAGAGCTTCCCGGAAATGATAAAACTTGAGCTATCAGAAAGGTCACAAAAAAAATCTATTTGTTTTTTTGAATTTAAAAAAACGCTTTGTCTGGAAGTTTTTTTTTTCCCCCATGAATATTTAAAAAATTTACTATCAAAAATCAGATAATCACAATCATAAAATTTTCATTGGCATCAAAAAATAGTTTATTTTAACTCCATATCATTGAAAATTTTCTTAAATTTTATAAGAGGGCCAGAAAACTAAAACTGTTTGCTGTTACAAAACCTTTTGTTAAAATATTAATTTTAATCATTTAATTAATCTTTCGGTTTTATTAAAAAGTTTGATCCATTGCTTCGATACTTCTGATAAATCATATTTTTTCACATAATAAAATCCATTATCAGTTAATTTTTTATTAAGTTTTTGAGGAAGCTAAATATTGCATTTTTTCTAATAAATCTTTATCAGATTTAATTTTATAAATTATTCCATTGTAATTATTTTTATTATATCTGAACTTCCATCATAATCACTTGAAATTATTGGAAGTCTGAGTGACATGGCCTCGAGTAAAACATTGGGAGTTCCTTCATATTTTGCTCCATGAATAAGGATTGAAGCCTTTTTGTAAAATGGATAAGGATCTGTAAAATTAAAAACTTTTACTTTTTTTTGTAATCCTAAAGATTTTATATATTTTTTTATTTCTTCTCTAAGTTCTCCTTCACCAAGAATATTGTAAGTCCAATATTCATTTTTTAATGAGAAAAGTTTAAAGCATCTTAACAGTTGAAAATAATTTTTTGATCATGCAAACTACCAACTGATAAAATTATTTTTCTTTTTATTTTTAAATTTATTAATCATTACTGGATTAGGAAGGTAATGTGCTTTATTTCCATATTTTAATTTTAAGAATTCAAGATTACTTATTGTTAGTCGTAATTTGTTTTGGCAAACTATATGTTAAAAATTTAAGAATTTTCCATGAAAATTTAATTTTGGTTAAATATATCATTTTCTCATTAATTATAATTTTGAATTAATACCAAAAGAACTCAACAAACATAAAATATTTGTAGTATTCAGAAATGAAACTAAAATAAAATCTTTATGAGTTTTGAAAGTTTTTTTTTAATAAGAAAAATCTCTGTAAATTTTAAAATAAAGTCAAAAAATTTTTTTGTTTACGTTCAATTCTATTTTTTTACTTTCTTCGTAAGATTATATTTAATCTCTGATTCATTTATAACACATATTTTTATTTTATAACCATTTTTACTAAGATAATTAGAAAGTAATGATACCACCCTTTGAGTTCCTCCACCTTCAAAATCAGAAATAATAAATAAAACCTTATTCAACTTTTAAAAACCTCTTCAATTATTTTTTCTTCAACCTAATTCTGTCATTCCACGATAAGAATTGATTTTTAAAAAAGAATTTATTTTTTTCATAATTTAAAATACTTTGGGTTTCCATAAAATCTAATAATTTTTTTTACTAAGTCCTCGACAGTATTTTTCCTAGAAACTCGAATTATACAGTCTTTAGGTATTATTTTATCTGTTGACAAATCAACTCTACTTAAACTATCACTTTTAAGAAAAATACAACATTTTCAAAGCTTAGTGCCTCAATATTTGAATTACTTAAACTCCCCAATTTATTTAAAGAAACATATACATTAGAACAATTATATAAATTGATAAATTTTTGTTCTCAATATTTTAAATAATGAAAATTTATTCTCATATTTGCTAGACCTTATTTGATTAATGACTTTTTTCTAAGGTTCCTTTTCCAACAATAGTAAAAGAAAATTTATTTTCATCATATTTTAAAAGTTTTAAAGCTGCATCCAAAAATTCAGAACAACCTTTCCATTTTTTCTAGTCTACCTAATAAAAGGACATTGAGAGTAAATTAAAACTTTTCTTTTTATTTTTTTAACCTGAGAGTCATCATACTCCTCCCAAAAGTAAAATATGCCTTATATTTTTTTAAATGATTTTTTAACCACCAACTTCCTGGTGAACCATCTTCTGTACAAATTATATAACTAAATGGACTAAGATAAAAATCTTGTAAATATGAACTTACATTTCTTCTTTTTAGTTCCAACATATCAGGATATATACCCATAATCCTTTAAAATAACCTTAATTTTAAAGATTCTTGAAAATATAGAAGCATAAATCAAGTTTGATCTATCTACATATAATATATCAATCTTATTTTTTTAATTACATTATAAATTTTATTATATTTAAAGAATTTGATCGGTTTGATTAATCCAAACTTTTTAATAAAGGTAATATTATTATTTAACCCTTTAACATTAATAGAACCTGATTTTTTTAGATAAAATGATAACCTTTAAAAAAATTTTTGTTAATATTTTAATAATTTATAAATTGTTGAACACCTGTTGGTTTCAAACTTTTTTTTTTATAATCATTTCTAAAACCACTAAATTCACTAAGAAGAAATAATAACCTCATTTAAATTCCCTCATTTATTAGCTTAACCCATTTTATTACAAATAATGAGTTTGGTTTCTTAATTTTTGTAATACTTTAAAATTCTCTTATTCCATAAGCTGAATAGTAGTAAGAAAATCTATCAAAATATTTTGCAAAATGAGAGAAAATCTTTGAATTTTATTTCCCAAAATATATTTACAAAAAAATAGATACAGGTTTAACTCCAAAACCTGTGGAATAAACTCCACCCTGATTTTTGATCTTAATTGAAGTAAACAGTCCTTTATAATCATATTTTTCTAGATAGGTTTTATAAAGGTTTTGATTGATTTTAAATTTATATGGAACATTCTTCCAAAATTTACATACGAATAACTCCAAAAGGAGTTCCCACTGTAAATCATAAAACTCATAAACTCTTGTCCACCTATAATAAATTTTGATTGTCTTTCCTCATATTCCCAATATTCATATATAGAGTAATCAATTCTGTTGTTTTTTATCAATATTATTAAAAATTTTATTTATGATATTTTTAAGATTAATTTTATTTTTTGATTCAAATTTAACAAACTGTAGTGTTTTTTTATTATTTCTTTAAACAAAATATCTTTTTTTATTTTATTACCAATTAAACTTTTAGGAATATGACCACCAGTAATAAAATCACCAGTTTGACCATTAATGATAATGCTATTTCTATCAATTATTTTTTTAGATTTTAAATAGTCAATTGCTAACAAATCTTGATTATTTGGAAGAGTTGAGTAAAAATCACAAAATTTCCAAAACTTCTTAATCTTTTTTGAATCAAAATAATTTTTATAATCTTTTGAGGTTTGGTTAACATATATCCATTTAATAGATAAAATTTTACAAACTTTTTTGTGATCTTAACTTCAAATGAACCTTTGACCATAAGAAAAAGCTATTATTCTTTATGACCAAGTTCTGCCAATTTAGATATAATAAGTCTTGAGTCAAGGCCACTGCTCAAAGGAACTAGGATTAATTTATCTTTATTTTTTTATTATTCGTAAGAATTCTTCATTAAGAATTTTTTCATGTATCTTTATTAGATCTATTTTTGTTTGGTATTTTTGAATCGTAAATAATTAAAATATTTTTTTGTTATTAAACGATTAGATTTTTTATTATAAACTAAAGCTTCTCCAGCTCGTAATTGTTTAACATTTAAAAAAATTGTTCTATTACTACTCATATATCCTGATTTCAGAAGCTCAAAACTAAAATTTTTTTCTATTTGTAAATTTTTTTGAATTTTGAATTCTTTCAACTTTGTTTGAAATTTTAAAATTTTTTTTATCATAAAATAATGAAACTGATTTGCAGTGATCTAAGAGGCAAAATCTTTATTTTTTGTTTCTATTAAAATTGCACGAAGGTAAAATCTTCTTAAAAGATACCAGATATTTTTTTTGTCTAAAAACTCTTTTGCAATTTTTATAAAAACTTCTTTATTAACCTTTTCGGGAGTATAAATTTTAGATTCATTATATATTAAGGAATGCCAATCTTTTAAAAAAATCATTTAAACATTAAAATATATGTTTTTCTCATTAAAACCTAGTAAAATTATCACTGTGCCTGAATTTTTATTTCATTTTCCAAATCTAACAGCAAGCATTAAATTTTAAATTATTTAAATGTTTATTCTTTACTAATATAAAAATTAAAAGGGGATGCCTCATATGAAAAATATTCATTCCCTTCAATGAAGCATAAAGTGAGTAAACCCCAACATTAGCTCCAATATCCCAAAAAATCCTTTTGCATCTTATCTATCTATTCAATAGTTGACTTTCTTTTAAAAAAGTGTTTTGCTTCTTCCAACAGTTCTCCTCCAGGACAATGAAATAATATGTTTCCAAATTTGGTTTTTCATTTCTACAATAGGAGTCAAATATTCCGCAAGTCTAGACTGACTTTCTTCAGATGGTTTGAATCTATTCAAATAAATTCAAAAATTTTCTTTGATAGGATTTATTTGGATCAGGAATTATTTATAAACCCAAGATAATCGCAACTTCAAGTGCCCTATCTACAACAATTTTTTCATTATCATTAAGACATCTATAATTAGTCATAAAGGTTTACAAATTTTTCTTTTTCTAAAATATATTTTTTCTTCTGCACCTCCTAAAATTATCTTTTAATTGATTTGTAATGAGTTAGTAAATTTAATAAGATTTAATTGATGTTCTCGAGCAGAGTCATATTTACCTTCTAGAAATAAATTATAAATATTAATTAAGGGTTCGTAAAGCACTAGCCAAACTTGATGTGCACAATTACTACCCATTGCTAAAGAGGCAAAACCGATTGATTAGCAACGGCAGTCATAACTCGAAATTTGCTCATTTTTAAAATTTAAAACTTTTTAGTTGGTCGACTGTATTATGATGAAAAATTTAATACCAGCAATATTTGGATGATTCATTAATTCCTTCACAAATACTGGTGGTATGTATTGACACCAATTGCACTTGTGTATAGCCATATTGGTTTATGCGAATAATCAGCTATCAATTTATAATATTGTTGAAGCATCTCTAGACTTAATTTTTGGGTGATAAGGCATAATATGGTATGCATCAAATTTAAACTCTTTTGTGGCATCTATAAAATTCAAAAGTATCTTCAAGGCAAAAAAACTAGCTCCTATTATTGTGGCAGTTCATTCTCGATAGAGATTATTTTTGCAATTTCCACCCTTTTGTTAAATGTTAGGTTCATATCTTCACTACCTGTTCCCAAACACCAAAATCCACCTAATCTGTTTTTTGTTTAAAAAAAAATATAAGATTTTGTAAGCCATTATTATCCACTGAACCATTCTTCAAGGAGTAACTACCACTGGAACTACTCCTTTAATCATTCTAGTTTCTATCATTTTTATTCCTTTATTAAGATACTTTAAATAATTTTCTGCAACAATAAAATCTGAAATTTCATCAACATCTATAGAATAAATTTATTCATTTTTATTGGTATTTCTTCAAGTGAAGTAAGTTTTTTTGTTTTACAAAATAATCTCTTTTGATGGCATATATAGAAGCATTTACAAATAAAATTCTTCAGGATTAGATTTTGAATGACTACACCATGGTATCAATTTATTATCTTTAATTTTTTTTTTATTGGTCTTTTTAAAAGGACCTTTACACTCGCGGCAGTATTTAATCTTGAGTTCAAAGTTTCAAAATTGTCTCGTTTATGTGTTTGAAATCTCTTACTGGACTAGTTGGCTGTAAAAGAATTATAATATCATATTTAATATTTAGTGTTTTCCATAAAATTCAGTGAATGATCAATTACTGCATAATTATCAATATTTGACTTTTGATAATCTGCTTGGTCTTTTGAACGGAGTAGATGCACCATATTCTTTGCAATTTTCATTATTTTTCTCACAATCAGTACTTACAATTAAATCTGAAATTTTTTTTGTTTTTTTGCCTCATTAATTGTCCATGCAATCATAGGATGACCGTTAATAATTTTTTTATTTTTTTTTTTTAATCTTCTTGAACTCTTTTTTGCTGGTATCACACATAAAACTTTAGGTATTATTTTTTTCATTTTATAAATAAATGGACGATTAATTATTATTTCCTTAAAATTTTTATAAAACTCAAACTTTTAGAAATACTCATTTTTATCTTCAAAAGAATAATTAGATTTTGTAAATCCTGATTATCTATAGTACAATCTTGTCTAATGGTGTGATTACTACTGACTACACCCTTTATCTTTCTAGTCTCAATCATATTTTAAACCTTCATTTTATATTTTAAAATTATAACTTTTTAAAATTAAATTTTTTTAGTCTTATTTTTATATATTTTCTCTGTAATAATGAATATTATCAGAGTAATTATGGATGTTTATATCTATTCTTTTTTTAATAATACATTCATCAGATTTTTATGACTCATTTCGTGTTTTCGTAAAAGTAGATTTATTTTTCACAAATCAATAAATAGGGCTAATTTTGTAATCATTTTTATTTTGATATTTTTGTTTACTAGTAAATATTAATCATGCGGCTTTCTCTCAAGTTTCAGAAAGCTTTTTACTTTAGAATTTGAGCAATATATCGCGGAAAATGAGATCACTTCAAGTTAACTATAGGTTTATTTAAGTAGTAACGGCCTCCCAGCCACTTGTACCATTGTCAGAAATTACTAGATCTGCTGTTTTTAATATATTTAAATTGTTTCAATCAAAAGGATTCAATTAATCTTACATTTCCAAGTTTTTCAATTGATTTAAAAAATATAGAGAGGTCTTCTACCACTATGAAATTCTGTGTTCTTTTACAAAGTTCATAACCCAGGTAGAATGAAAGGCTTATTATTTTTATCAGATCAAGTTGATTTAAGAGTTTCAGATGAATGATAGGTTTAATGCTAATTCAGGTTCTTTGTAGAAGAGGTAAATGAAATGCCATATATTGTCAGAATATAAATCCAACTCTAAATTTAAAAATATTTTTCTGTTCTTTAAATTTTAAGAAAAGACTCTTAATGCAAAAAAAATCTATTACAAAAAAGTGAGGAAATTTTTGTCAAATTAATTGAAAAAATATAAAATTTTTGTTTGCAAATTTGAAATAAAAGTAATAAATTATTCTTCTACAAAAATCTTCATTGTTTAGCGAGTTCTGTCGCACATATTCTACCGTATGTTGTTTAATCCTAGACTTTTTGAGATAATTACTTTGAGAAGGTAGTTGGTTTTCTTTTTTTATCATGGAGTTTAATTCTTTTTTTATCACGGATACATTTCAGTACCGATCTGTCCAAAAGAATTTACCTTTAGAATTTTTGATCGTCTATTAAGAAATAAAAATCAATTTTTTTGCTAGAAATCAAATAAAAAGATGATGATAAAGTGGTGTATTGATTCCACTAATAACTAAATTAATTTTAAGTTTTCAATAACATTCATGACTACAATGTATGCATTAAGTATTATATTTTCTGAATGATTAAAAGAAAATTTATTAGAAAAAGGAGATATAATTTTGTGAAGCATAAAACGTCCCTAAATCTCTCTCATTTGAGATCATTCTGTAGTAAAAGAGTTCTTAGATTTTTTTTTCTAATTTATTTATTTCAGTCTTAATTGTTGAGCTTTGTTTTATTTTTTATTTTTAAAGATAATAAATACCGGAAGAAAAATATTTCTTCATCTTGTGAGAAAGAATCTAGTTTTCATTCCTTTAAAAAAAGACCTTATTTTTTTGATGCTTTCTACTTTGTAAAAAAAGCTCAACCTCTGTGCATGTGGTAAAATTAGGATATTTTTTCATTAAGTTTAAGTTTGTAAATTATTTTTCAATGTTTCGAATAATTTGTTGTTGGAAGTCCTTGCTTCATTTTTAATTCCATATATTTTTCAACCTAACTCTGTCATTAAAATGCAGGGTAGATATTTCAATAATTTCACAATCTGTTGAAGCCTCCCTCTTGATGAATAAAACCTGGCGGTAAATGAAACAATCTCTGCCTTAAGAATTTTATTATTCAAGAACCACTTCCGTCATCGTATCTAATAAGAGAGTTTCCCGAAAGTAGATGCCCACATTTCGTCTTTTTTCTCATGATATTGTAAACCTCCTTTAAATCCAGCTTTCATTATTAACTTCTTAATACTATATTTTTTAGATACTAACCCAATTAAAATTTCCTTACCCCATAATCTTTTTCCCATTGATTTTTTTTTGAATATTTCCAATTTTTTCTTTTCATTCCTAAAACTTCCCACGTAACAACATCTTCAAACATACAATCTTTTTTTACTTTTCTTACTTTAAGAGATTCAGTTTCCCATGAGGGAAATACTCGTCTGCAGAACACCTTACACAAACATCCGTTAAACTTAACTTTTCTCCTTTTTTAACATTCCTAGCAAAAACGATACTTTTTGCCATTTTTTTCATTGGTATCTTTTCACATTCTAGTTGGTTTTAGTCTTTGAACCCATGGCTATACTAACTTTTAATATCTCAGAATCATCTTTTTTAAGCCAGTCCCAACTAAAGAAAAAGATTGGTCTGTTCCTTTCATAGACCTATCAGTTGTAAAATGTTTCTCAAAAACTCTTGCACCGAGTAAATATGCAATATTTTCCCATAGCAATACCAGTTATGATAGGATGATAAACACAACAAGAATTTTACTGAACTTTTTTTGAAAGTAGTTATTGCGTTTAAATTTAAGTCTTTTTGTCTTACAAGGATAAGAAGCTGTACATTGTAAAAGTGAGAATTAATAGTTTTTTCTATATATTTATGGGTCCTATGTTACATCTTTTATTGAAGAAAACCCCAGTTGATAGTATCATTGGTTTTATAACTTAAAATTCTTTTAATCAATAAAAATTGTTAAGATCACTTGAGGCTAATTTTAAATAATGGTATTTTAAATTTCATGGTGTAAAAATCTACACTATCTATATCAAATGGTGTTGCAAAAAGATTCAAACCAAAGACTCTGAATATTTTCTAATTCAATATACTCCCTTTTATCGAAACTCAAGTTTTTCTCTATGGATTCCATACGTTTTCAAAGGAATTCTCATTATAAATTTCATTAAATTTTTTTTTTGTAAATAATTTTTATTATTCCTTTTTAGGGTTAACGGCATTTTGTCTCCTGCACATTTTTGCCTCATCAATCATTTTTCTACATAAATCAAATTTTCAAGATGATTCATTCCCTATTTCAGCAATAAAAAGGATTTGAATTAGTCGAAAGTTTTTCCAACAACTAGTTTTAGTGATTGTCTTTCCAATCCTTAGTTCTCCAATTATTTAATTTTAATTGATTTATCATTCTTTATTTGATAAACAATATCTGCACAAATGGAGTATGTCATTATTATTGAAATTATCAATATTACTCTATTTTTTACTTCTGATTTTAAAGTTTTTAGAATAAATTCAGACGTTTTTTATCTAAATTTGATGTTGGCTCATCAGAATTAAAATTTTCAATTCCTGTAAAAAGCTCTTTTGCAATTAAAATTCTTTGCCTTTGACCTGTTGATAATTTAACTCCTTTTCACCTAAAAAACATCAGAAGATATGTCATCTAATTTTAAGTCTGTAATTATTTTTGGTATTTTGATTCAACTAATTTTTCATCTGAAAATAACATTGTGTTTTAATGTATTATTTATTGGAGAAGATTATCTTGAGGACGCATAACTTAAGTTTGACCTAAAATAACTAAGGTTTCAAAAGTTGAATGGGGTTCTTATCAAAAGAATTTCTCGATTCAGGGCTTTATCAGTCCAGCTAATAAATCAAAAATAATTGGATTTTCCAATTCCTGATGTTTCCTATGATAGCGACCAATTTATTCTTTGGTATTTTAATGTTGATGGAAGTTAGCAGAGGAGATTTTTATAGGAGAAATACAACATTACTAAACTTTATTTCACTAGGAACAATTTTTTCCTTCTGTTTCCACAGAGTCTTGTATGTATCATGAATGGGAAAATCTAAAAACTTTTATTTCTTCAACAGCATTAAAATTAGCAAAAGTTTGCATAAAAATTTCTTTGTAAGTTGCGTAACGCTCCACAGCTCTAACAATGATTATTAGAAAAACAATAATTTCGGAAAATTCTGATTTCTCATATTTATAAGAATAAAAATAATCGAGCCTAAAAGAGTTATTATCATGCACACTTAGGAAAAAGATATACCTACATTGTAATAATTCTGATGTAATAAATTCTTCTTTGTATTTACTAATTTTATTAGCAAAACCATTTTTCTAAAAATTTAGTTTTTCCATCATTTTCTTAATTTTAAAAGAGTTGAAAAATTCAGTTAAAGAATTTAGATATTCCCTTCAGATTTTGTAAACTTCTATTTCAATATTGGCACTGCTTTTAGAAGAAAAAATCTTAAAATCAGAGTCAGAGACCAAACCAAAGATAAGTACTAAAAAACTTGCTTTTAAAGAAATAGAAACTGCTACACTAAAATAAACTATTATATTAATAGTTTGATTTAACATTGTACAATAGCTTTTATATATATTCGTAACTCTTGGTACGTCTTGAGACCATCAAACTGAGTTATAGAGCCTGAGCTAAGTGAAGTAAAAATAACCAATTAGAATAAATACATTTTTTTGAAATTTCCTGTCTTATCTTATCAGCAATCTCTTGTGTTGACTTAGCAAGAAGCAGTTGAGAGCAGTGCAAAAAAATACTTCTAAGGGGAATTGAAAGCTTATTAATAAAAACAGTAGAGAATTAACTGGAAAATTTATACCTATAAGTTTAGTACTGAAAAACTAGAGTTTTAAATTCACTAGATGAAACAATCCACCTATCAGTTAAATTATTATTAGATAATGCTTCATGTGGAGGCAATAGAGGAATTATTGAGAAACCCTCTAAAATTCCACTTATAAAAATTAAAAAAATTATTGTAAAAAATTTTAGTATGAAAAACATTAAACCAATAATTTAAAATCTTAATATTTTTGATTTAAAATTCATGTAATCTCAGAGCATAAAGACTTCCTCTGAATCTAACTTATTCAGCAGAATTTCTGTCCAGCTACGTTAGTTGAAAATAAATAATTTTACACTAGTTTTGAAGTTATTAGGAAAAAGTCAAACCATCCAAACAAGTTAAGTACATATTTTTTAACACCTTAGAATAAAAATCAATATTTCAGTCCATACGTAGGCTTGGTCATATTCACATCTTTTCTTGAACTGTTGTTTTTTTTAAAAAAGATTTTTTCCGGAGCATTATTAAACCATATCAAATCTTATTAGCCATTTTCTTTTATTTTATCTTAAATGGTTATTATTTATTTTTGGAAACTGATGATCTGAGAGAAATTTTTTTAAATCAAGATTTTTTGAGAATGTAATTTTTTAGATACTAAATTCTTTTTACCGGTGCTTTTATATATATCTTTATTTAAGATTAAATTTAAAAAACTTTATTATTTTATTTGTAAAAATTATAACAATTACCTAATCATATTATTGTTTGAATATTATTTTCATAACAAATATATTTACAATGGCTGATACCAGTGAGTTTATGGCTCAGATTTTAAATTTTAATCTACTTTTTGTTAACATAAATATTTTTGATTCTAATTTCCATCTTGGTGGCCTTTTTAAATAATTTCTTATTTCGTTTTCACTAATTTGACTTACATTTATTTCCTGAACTTTTGAATAAGAAACTTTTTTATTTATTATTTCTAAAAATGTAGTCAAAAACAAATCTATGACCATAAGCTCTCATAATAACGTTAATATTGTATGAACCAGAAAAATCTTTTATTTTAAAAATTTTTACCTTTCTCAAATAATATTTTTATTTTGATAATTATTTGAAAAGATAATATTTGTATATATTTTTGTATTGAAGGAGTGGCAATTATCTGGATACCCCCTTTTTTCAATATTCTTTTTGATTCAAGTAAAAATTTATAATTTCATTTTAAATGTAAATGTTCAATTAAATGAGAAGAAAATATAGTATCAAAGAATTATTTCAAAGGGAGTTTTCTTGAAAATATTTATTGGATTTTTACCTAAAATTTGAAATTAAAACCATTCAAATTATTACTTGAACCTAGATGAAGTTTAGGTTTTTTTTATTTTTAAATAATTATTTATATTACTTTTTAAGAAAAATGTCCTCTTAAAACACCGTTAATCAAAACTCTTAACTGGAAACTAATTATGGATTTAAGTGTCAAATACATAGAAATGAAAATCGTTTTTGGCTTCTAACATTATTATCTAAGTATAAATTTAATATTATTATCAATTATAGCATTTATTATTCTTTTTATATCAATCAAAAAATTTAATGTTCTAACTAAAAAAAATTCCAATAAAAAGAACAATACATTTAGTGAAAAAGTTTTAGACAATGTTGACATCAAGCTTTTATTTTTACAAATTCTTCATTGAAATATTTTTTATAAGCTTTTTTTATAAATTCTTTTTTTCTATTATATATTTCATGATTTGTAACTCTGCTATTATGAAATACTCTTACCTTGATATTTGTATTTTTTATTTTCCATCCATATGCTTTTTTATAGATAATTTTCTTTTTGAAAGTTGTATTGCAGATAAATTTACTCAAAATCTCTAATTATCTCTGTGTTAAAGCTTCAATCATATAATCTAAAATACTTTTTGTTCATTGTAAATTCCTTCAAATATATTTACCCTCGTCTTTTCAAAACAGATTTTTCCACCAATTTAGCGCCTCCAATCCAGTTGAAGAAAACCCTACTAGTCAAAGCTGAAAGATTCCAACATTTTTGTTTTTTTCAACTTTCTAAGGGATGCATAGATGAAAATAAAGTAATATCAAATTTTGAAATTTTAGAAGAACATCATCTATTTTAGTTAAAAATAAAGATCAGAATCAAGAATGAGAACCGAGGTTGATATCTTATTTATTATATATTGGGCTAAAGCAGATTTACTTGCGTACGCTCTCTCTGCAAAAGACATTCTATAAGACATTTTCTCAATTATTAGTACCCCATAATTTTTTTGGCGTAACAATAAGAACATCATCCTTAATTTTTATTAATCTTTTTTCAGATATTTGATCAAGAGCACATATCACAATATGTTTACTTAGGTATAATTTTCCAAATTGTATATAAGTCCTATAGTTTCATCAAGATAATTTTTTGAAGTTACTGATGCAAAACAAATTGAAATCATGGAGAAATAGATTAAAAATTAATATAAAATAATAATATTAAGATAACATATATATTTCTATAATCTATTTTTAACAAAAATTAGAAAAATGCCTGAAAAATTTCAATCACTATAATTAATTGAAAATATTAAAACTAATCATTTAAAAAAAACTTACTGGCCTAATACATTCAATAAAGTTACTAAATTTTAGAGACACATTGGGTAAAAAATTATACTCAATCCTCCAAAATGAAAAGAAATCATCTCTTTTATATTTATCATATCATTACATTATGTCTGAATTAATTTTGATTTTTGAATTAAGTATTGCTTGATGAATGAATTAAAAAAAAAAAGAAAAAGTTATATTCAGTTAAGAAATCAGAATAATAAGATATTTATATAATAATAAAGTTAAAATTTCCTGATAAGATTTTTTGATTTAAATTTAAAAAGAAAAATTATTTTTTAAAACTTTTTGTAACAGTTTATTTTATGGTTTATCACAAAAAATTTTTGAAAAAAATTTATCCATAAAAGCCTTATTGTAATCGATTTAATTTAAATAATTTTACGATCACATCAACAAAGTGCAATGAGTTGATAGATATATAATCAAAAAAACATGAGGTTTTTATTTACCTTTTATTATTGGTACACAAAAAACGAAAAAAATTCTCAAATTTTTTTTCTTAAATCTAACACTTATGAAAAGGATTTCTAAACTTATTCAAAAGAAAAGTTTGAACGTTTTGATATACAAATAAAAAAATTTTCTTCATTATATGATTAATTTAATCAAAAACTTGATTTTTTGAACTATCGTTACCAAAACTTTATTCCGAAAGAAATGCCTAAACGATTTTTAAGATTATCAGGTAAAAATCTTTGGTTGTCATTATTAAATAAATCTATAAGAGACAATGGTGGTGAAGTAATAAGTTTTAATCATTCTAATGAAGTATCATCAAATGGTATTAGAAGGAACCTTTTTGTCTCAAATTACAGGAATGTGATAAATATATTACAAGTCATACTATTAATAAAACAGTAGAAAGATCTTAAAAAAATTATCCTAATACTTTAATTTAAAAATTTTAATTAATGGCCTAGTCAAATAAAAATTCTTTATCTAACAAATATATTTCAATCAAATAAGATGGGATAACCAAATTTTTTAAGTGATTATTTTTTATATGAGTTTCACTTTAAAATAATTAAAAAATTACTGAATTGGGGTAATGAAGTTACTTTTAAACCTCATCCAGAATCTTTTTATTTTCAAATCTAAAATTTAATGATAAAAAATTTCCAAACAAATTAATAAAAAAATTGAAAAATCTTTAAAAAATTATGATCTTTTATTTTTGATAAGATTAAAACATCAGCTCTTCACTTTGCTTTATCAAAAAGTTACCAAACTATTATTTTCCTTTTGGTGAAAATAATTGGATTTGTAAAAAAAAAAAAAAAAATTTTATTTAAATAATAATGTTATTGATTATAGTTGCTCAAGTAAGTGGTAGTATAAAAGTTAATTGGAATGTTTAAAAAAACAATAACTAAAATAAATAAAAATGAAAAAATTTTTTGAAAATAAATCAATTCTCGTTACTGGTGGAACTGGCTCATTTGGAAGAAAATTTGTTGAAAGAGGCTCTTAAATTACCACTAAAAAATTAGTTATCTATTCAAAGGATGAACTCAAACAGTATGATATGAGCAAAGAAATAAATGATAAAAAACTAAGATATTTTATAGGGGATGTAAGAGATTTAAACAGATTAAAAAGAGCTTTTAATAACATTGATTATCAATCATTCATGCGGCTGCACTCAAACAAGTTGTTTTCATCTGAATATAATCCTATTGAATGTATAAAACTAATAATGGTGCTGAAAAATATAATTAATGCAGCAATTGATTGCGGTGTTAAAAGTAATTGCTTTATCTACTGATAAGGCAGTTAACCCAATCAATTTATATGGAGCAACAAAATTGTGCTCTGATAAATTATTAATTGCAGCTAACAACTTAACAATTATTAGAAAAACATCTTTTTCAGTGGTAAGGTATGGAAATGTGATTGGTTCAAGAGGAAGTGTTGTTCAAATATTCAATAAGCTAGCGAAAGAAAAAAAAGTTTCCCAATTACAGATGTTAGAATGACTAGATTTTTATTACTCTTGATCAAGGCAGTAGATTTCGTAATTCAAAGTCTTGATAAAAATGCATGGTGGAGAAATTTTTATTCCTAAAATTCCATCAATTAAAATTATTGATATTGCTGATGCAATATTAGAAAAAAATAAAAAAAAAATCACAGGCATAAGACCAGAGAAGAAAACTAACGAATTAATGATTCCCCAAGATGAATCAAAGAAATACATATGAATTTGACAATTCATTTATAATTATTCCACCCCGATTATTTTGGCAAAAATTAAGTTAAAATACAAGGTGGAAAAAGGTTGCAGATTCTTTTCTTATAGTAGTTCAAATAATTCTAAGTGGCTATCTGTAAAGTGAATTAAAAATTTTTAAAATCTTCCATTTATGACCACTAAACTATTAGTTCTTGGGGCATCTGGAATGCTTGGTTCTTTTTTGTGAGACTGTAAAATTCAATAAAGGTTTAATATTTTTTAAATTTTTTAAGAAGTAATAATAATTTTGATTTGTTATCAAAGATAGTGTAAAAAACTTCTTCAAATTTATAAACCCTGATGTAATTCTAAATTTTATTGGTTTAACTGATGTTGACTATTGTGAAATAAACAAAAGAGGCCTTTTTGATTAATTCTAAAAATACCAGAAAATTTTCAAGATTTTAATGGATATTTCATTCATATTTCAACAGATCAAGTTTATCCAGGCATAAAGGTAACTACAATGAAAAACTAAACAAAGCCTATTAACGTTTATGGAAAAAGCAAATTAAGTGGAGAAAAAATGTTAAATAAAAAATCTTTGATATTGAGAACAAATTTTTTGGATATTCTCAGCAAAAAGACAAAGTCTAAGTGATTATTTTATAAAATCATTTAAACAAAAGAAAAAAATTTTTTTTGTTCAATGATTTATTTTTCTCACTTTCTTACATATGAAAACTTTAACAGTTATATTAGAAAGTTTATTATAAATAATAGGATCAAGAATATTTAATATTGGGTCTTCAAATGGAATCTCAAAAGCAGATTTTGCGTTAAAAATTGCAAAACATTTAAATTTTTCTAACTCTAATTATGAAATAATTAATTCAGATTTTTTTCAAAAATCGAGCTGTAACCAAAAAATACTTCTCTCAATATTAAAGATTTCTGATATAATTAAATTTTAACTACCAACTGTTGAGAAGGAAATTTTAAAGTTATGAGAAAACTTAAAGATCTTTTGATGATCCACTTAATGCTAAATACTTTATTGCGGATATTGCAGCTAACCATGATGGAAGTCTATCAAAGGCTAAGATTTAATTCATGCTGCAGCAGAAAGCGGTGCAAATGCAGCAAAGTTTCAAACTTTCAAGGCTGATTCGAATTGTTTCAGATTTGGTTTTAAAGAAATTGGAAAAAATTTATCACATCAAAAAAATGGAATAAATCAGTTTTTAAAACTTATAATCTGCTGAGTTACCCCTTGACTGGATAGAAGATTAAAGAAGAATGCAATAAAAAAAAAAATTGAATACTTTACTGCATCTTATGATTTAACTTTACAAAAAAATAAGAGACTACACTGATATTATGAAAATAGGATCAGGAGAAATTACTTGGCACAGTCATCTTAAATTGATTGCTGAATTATTTCCATATATGTGATTATGGCTACTGGAGCCTCCAATTTTTAATGAAGTTAAAAAAAGCTTTATCTTTTTAAAAAAATAAAATAGTTTTAATGCAATGTAATACCAATTATACAGCTAATGGTGAGATTTCAAACCACTAAGAAAGACTTAAATGTATAAATTTACAAGTCTTAAAAACATTTAGTGAAAATTTTCCTGAAACGATACTAGGTTTATCTGATCACACTTAGGATCACTAACTGTTTTTGATAGCAGTTGGTTTGTTTAATTGTAAAGTTATTGAAAAACATTTTACATTAAATAACAATGATAAGAGACCAGATCATCCTTTCTCAATGAAGACCTCAAACTTGGAAAGCAATGGTGGAAAAATCAGAAATGATTGAAAAGTTAAAAATAAAAATCAGATACAATTAATTTGATAAAAAATTATCAGATCAGCATGATGAAATAGATTTTTGTATAGGTGATGGTTTAAAAAGGTTGAAACAATGAAAAAGATACTGTTTCAATTCAAAGAAGAGTATTTATGCCAAAAATAATATCTCAAAGGGACAAGAAAATTAATTCTGAAGATATAGTTTGTTTAAGACCCCATTTAGATTCTTCATTTTCAGCTACAGGGAAATCAAAATATTAAATAAAAAAGCTAAATTTAATATTAAAAAAAATAATCCAATTAAATATAAGGATTTAGGAATAATTGAAATCAAATATTTGATAATTATCCCTTGTTATAATGAAGAAAACTATCAGAGATATAATTTTACAAGTTAAAAACTATAAAATATTAATAGTTAATGATAATTCTACTGATAATTCTGAAAAAATTATAAAAAAAATGAAAATTAATTTATTTTCACACACAAAGTAATTTGGGTTATGATCAGGCATTTTAACAGAGTAAAAGATTTAGTAAAAAAATTATGATATTATTTGTACATTTGATGAATGATGGGCAAGCACAATAATTTAGATTTAGAAAGATGTTAAAAATTTTTTTTAAAAGATGATTTAAGATTTATTAATTGGAAAAAGAAAAAATATTAAGGTTCTCTGAAAGATTATTTAAGTTTTATACAGACAAGTAAGTATGGAATATCTGATATTTTTGTGGTTTAAAAATATACAAAATTGAAAACTTGTATAAAATATTTAAATGATTTTAAAAAAATAATTTAGGTATCAATGTTGCTTTTAAAGCTTGTTAAAATGGTGTTAAATTTGAAGAAATATCTTCAATGAAAATAAAAGATTTGATAAGTCAAGAATTGGATCTGATTTAAAGTAAATTTAAAAATATATTAAGACTTTTAAAGAAATTTTTCATGAGCATAGGTGCAATTATACAAGCAAGATTAGATTCAACAAGACTTCCAAGAAAAGTTTTGCTTAATTTAAATAAGAAAACAGTATTGTTTCACGTTTTAAAAGAGTTAGTCAAATCAAAAAACTTACTAAATTGTAGTTGCAATTCCTAAAAATAACAAATCTTCTATTCTTAAAAGAAATTGAAAATATAAAAGTAAAATTTCTTTCCTATTTTTATTTACGAAGGGAGTGAGCACAATGTATTTGAAAGAACTCTTTTGCTGCAAGATCAAATAATATCAAAACAATTATAAGAATAACCTCAGATTGTCCTTTTATTGATTATGAGGTCTCACTCAAAACTACTTAAAAATTTTCTCTTAAAAAAACTTGACTATGCTCGTTTTTGTGAAAAGTATGGTTACCCACTTGGGTTTGAAACTGAAATATTTAGCATTAAAAATTTTAGAAAAACTAAAAAAGTTAAATTAACAAAATTTGAAAAAGAACATGTTACGCCTACATATGGAAAAATGAAAAAAGTTTTTAAATCATTAGTTTTAAACCAAAAGAAAAACTTTAAAAACTTACGTCTCGTTGTCTGATACTGAGGATTACAAACTTGCAAAAAAGCTTTATTCTCAGCTTAGAGATAACTTCTGTTACAAAGACATAATCACTTTATATGAACAAAATCCACACATATATTTTTATCAATTCATGATAAAACAAAAAAGCAACTATAGGAAAAATGAAAAAATAATATTCAAGAAAAAACTTGGCTTGGGAAATTCGGCGGCGATTATTGTAAAAAGAAATATTTGTCACTGAAAAGAAATCAAAGACTGCGAAAAATTTTTAATGATATTTTTAAAAAGGTTAGCACTGATAAAATAAATAGAGTTTTAGAGGTAGGTTGTAATCAGGAAGAAATTTATTAGCAATGCAAAACGTATTTGGATGGAGTGTTTTTGGATTGAACCTAACAATCCCAGCAAGAGAATCTATAAAAATAAAGACGGAATTGTTAATGATAACATTGTTGAAGCATTTGCAGATGATATTCCATTTAAAAACTCTTTTGATTTTACATCTGTTGTTTTGATTCATATACCAAACAACAGAAGCTCAAGAAATGTATTGATGAATTTATAGAGTCAGTAAAAATATATTTTAACTATTGAGTATTTCTCTCCTAACAATGAAAGTTGAATATAGGGGAAAAAAGAATTGTTATTTAAAAGAGATTATGGCTGGCATTCCTTGATAGATATCCTGAACTTAAACTCATTGATTATGGTTTTTTTGAAACGTGTAACTCTTCTCAAGACAACGTTAACTGGTGGTTATTTAAGAAGAGGTAAGTTAGTTGCGGGGGCAGGATTTGAACCTGCGACCTTCAGGTTATGAGCCTGACGAGCTACCAGGCTGCTCCACCCCGCGTCAAAGCCTTGCTGTGATTTTAAGGCCCGGCAACGACCTACTCTCCCGTGCCTTAAGACAAAGTACCATCGGCATGAGGGTTTTCACGACTGAGTTCGGAATGGTATCAGGTGTTCTCCCCCTCGCCATAACCACTGGACCATAAAATCACAGTAAAAATAATTAATTATGAAATAAAGTTTGGGGTTTAAATTTAAAATTAAAAAATTTTCATTTTTATCAATAATTCGTAAATACTCTGAATAATTCCTAATATAATCTTTTTCATCATATTTGTAATCACATAAAACCATTAAAATACTTTTGTCTGTGGAATATCTTTGTGAAGACCAAATTAATGGGATTATTAAACCAAGGATGGAACAGATAGAACAACTTTTTCTTTTTATTTATTTCAATAACTTCTCCTGAGTGCAAATTAGAATCTGAGTACATTCTTTATGAGCATGACCACACTCTTACTTCACCATTTTTCCATTTACAGTGAAGACTCTTTTTTAATTGAAAGTCCTTTGGAAAATCCTCATAAACATTAATCCTCGCCTTCTCAATAAAATTAAAATTAATAAGCTCACTAATCATTATTATTTCTAATACAAAATATCAATTAGGTTTTTACAGTATTATTTTACATCTTCTTCTTCAATATTAAGCGCCGATGGTAAATTTATTCCTTTTTTGAAATATTGTAAGCATTTTGATTTAATAACTTATATTTTGATTTTTAATTTAAATGCTGGCAAACTACTTAGTGGAAAGAAAAAAGTTCTGACTGGTAAATTTTTTCTAATTTCATTTTTATTTCATCAAATTTTATCTTATAGGATTTTCCTAGAACTAGTGTAGAACACTCATGCACTATTTTAATATAATTATTCTCATAGTTTAGTTGAATATCGTCTAAGTCTTTAAGATATTTTTTATAGAAATACAAAATTTGTCTTTTTTATCTACTAATTCATTACTCTTTCTATTGTCCATAACCGCCTAATGCTGCCTGAACATTAAAAGGCATATATTTGTATACAACTCTTCAGTAAAGTATGATCCAGGTTGTCTACCATGATCTCTAAGAAATTTTGCTCTTTCAAATAATTTTTTATCATCTGTTACTAGCATTCCTCCTCACCGGTACAAAGAGTTTTAGTTCTATGAAAACTGAAAAATGATGCATCCCCAAATTTTCCTGAAGGAATATTTTTATATGTTGAGCCAATTGACTCTGCCGCATCTTCAAAATAATTAAGTTATACTTATCAGCTAACTTTTATTTCATCCCATTCAGCCATATTACCATATAAATTTACAACAATAACAGCTTTTGTTTTTCTGTAATCTTTGGTTCAATCGTCTTAGCACTTAAACACCAATTTGATTTTTCTATATCAGCAAAAACAATTTTTGATCTTTGATATATTACACCAGCACATGATCAATCCACGTACATTCCGGGAACTATAACTTCATCTTTTCTGATATTTTTTTGCTGCAAGTCCTAAATGTATTGCAGATGTACAATTGTTGTCATTAATGTAAATTTTCTTTTACAATATTTAGTAAACGCGTCTTCAAACAAGTGACAAAATTTGTACGCATTTTTCCATACCAACCATTTTCAAGAGCTTCGTTGACTATATTTTTCAAGCTCGAAAACCATGGGCCAGCCATTTCAATATTTTTAAACTCTTTGTCATTTATTATTCTCAAAAATTTCTTTACAAATTTTACAACTAATTCGGCATCTTTTTTTTAGCCTGAGTGAACAGGTAAACTAAGAATTTTATTTTTAACATACTCTGTTACGGGTAACGCATAATTACAGTATTTTTATATGCCATCATTTCATGAGAGGGTTTTTTATAATGTATTCCAGATGATTGATTTTTTTTTTAAAAAAATTCATCAATTCATCTCATTTTCAAGTTGAACTACATATTGATGGTAAACATGCTTACTAAAAGTATTTTTAAAGGGAGTAATCATATTTAAGTCCTTAAAAGTTTTTATCATAATATTCTGCAATTTTTCTTTCTCTTATCGTTATTTTCATCCAACTTTTTAATTGAATATTTAAGATGAAAGCAGCGTGAATTTCATCCATTCTAGAGTTTTTTCCATGTATTTCACTTTCCCTATCATTATTCCAGAATCCCTTCACTCTCTAAGTTTAAATACTTTTTCGCAAAGCTTTTTACTGTTAGTTGTTATTAAACCAGCATCACCAAGGGTTACTAAATTCTTTGTTGGATAGAAACTGAATATGCCGATGTCCCCAAATCCTCCCTACTATTTTATTTTTAGGTACATTCGCCCATGTGCCTGTAGACAACCTTCAATTAGGAAAAGTGAATTTTCTTTTGCTATTTTTTTATTTTACTCATATCACTCGTCTGACCATACAGATGTACGATAACGATTACTGGCGACATCCTTAGTAATTTTTTTTTCTAATTGGTTAATATCCATATTGAAATCAACGCTAGAAACATCTAAAAATTTTGGAGTTAGACCTGCAGAAACAATTGCTTTGAAATTGTTGCAACTGCTTGTAAGGGGACACAGTTAAAACTTTATCTCCTTTTTTTAATTTTAATGTCTCCTCAAACAAATTTCATTGCATCAGCTGCATTTCCAACAGTCAAACAACCATGGTTTACATTACGGACATTTAGGCAAAATTATTTTCTGCAAACTTCTTTACCTCTTCCCCGGTTGAATGTAAGATCCAGAGTCTAAAAGATTTTCAAACAACTTTTTAACTTCTAGTTTACTTTTAAGAAAATAGACTTGTGGGTTTGCAACATAAATCATTCAATTCTTCTTACTAATTATTTTACTCGAATGTAGACTATCCTAATTTCCATTATCTAAATACTCTGTTTCTTTTAAAAAATTTAATCATATACTCCAGGTGTTGAACAAATTGTAAATACGATTACTTTCCTTAGCAAAGAATAAGATCAACCATTAGGATATTGATAGTGGAGGAATTTATTGATTTTTGTATGGGATGTATCTGATATAAAAATCAATATATTTAGCAATATCAGTAATTTATGTATGTTGTACTTTTGATGTTGCACCTAGCCAACTATTTCTATTCTTTTATTTTTTAAGTTCACATATCTGATTTATATTAAAACTTAATTTTTCTATAATTTACCAAAATTAAAAATATGTTTCATGATCAAGTTTGTTTGATTTCCATCAAAGAATTTCTAAATCTTCTGTTTGCGAATATTTACCTTTAAAAGAAACAAAATATCCTGATCCACCATGCGTCCAAATCTCCTCTGAATCAAAAATTTCAAGATTATACCTTTCAAAAAGGCTATTAATGCATGGTGAAGAAACATGCTCGTCATAGATCTAATCAAATAATTTTTATTATTGAAGCTAAGTAGGTCTTCAAATATAAAATTGCCCTTTTAGAATCTTTACTATAGCTTTACATAAGTCAAGCTGAGATCAGGCAGATGGCAGTATGGGACATTAGAGGCGTAGATTACTTTAAAAATACTAGAATGTTTTTCATATTTAGGTGTGAAAGTTCTTCCGAAAAAATCGTTTATAATTTCCAAACCAATTTCTTTTGATTTTCCTGCTACATTAGCAGATGTCTAACTCAACATTTATTACCATATTTTAAACTGCTCAAGCATCACACCATCATTGACATCCCAATTTCTAAAACATTATCATCAGGATCACGTTAATAAAATTAGTTTAATCATTTTACAAATTTTGAAAATGTTTTATCATAAACATTGAAGAACGAGTGCTAAAGGCATAGTCTTGATGAAACATCTTTTCAGGTAGAGGTTGACCAATTAATTGTAATGAGTAAAACATTTATTAAGTAAAAAACCTGTTTGTAGCTTGAAGGTGAATTGTGAGTTATTATTAACTTTTTCTGAAATGCATTAGCCATTGGCATTTCCTAAAATTAATAATAATAAAAAGTCGTATTATTGCTAAATTCCGCAGTTAAGAATATTAAATAGAGTTTTATTTCAATATCATTGAAAAATTTTAGATTTTCATCCCAGATGAGATAATAGGTTTCTTATTTGGTCAGTCAATGTCTAAATATGATCATTCCATCTATACCTCATCACCTTTGAGTGGTAATCAGTTAGCTACATGGCACTGCTCTTTACTATGACTTGAATCCATGGGCACATCCATACAAGGGAAGAAATATTTGTCTAATTTACTGGCAAGATAGTTTAATAGAAGCAAACTTTCAAAAGTTTTGGAGCGTCTTCTAACTTCGTTCAATGTCAAAAACACATCCCTTGATTATAGTGACTAAATGAGTTTGAGTTTTTTTTTTTGATAATAAACTTCACATTTTCCGTTTTGAAATGAAACACTATCTTGCTTAAACTTTATTATAGCTTATTTTTCCTAAAGCTCTCAAAACGTTCCCTTTCATCACTGAAAGACGGAATATCATCATGCAAATTTGACACCAATTTTATTGATATCAACTTTATTCACAATAATCCTTGTTAGATAATCACCGTATTCAGAATTTCTACTCTTTAGGATTAAATTTCAGCCTTTAGAAATGATATTTAAGATTGTAAGCTACCTCCCAGGATAACCAAAACCAATATTCTGCCTTGACTAACTATTCTTATAAGATTTCAGAAGCTGTCAATGAATCAAATGAACCTACATCAAAACCATGTATACTTCTGCTAAAATATTTGATCTCAGCATTTCCTGTAAGAGAATACACAAGATCTGTTACTCTCCTGTTCTCCTCATGAGAAAAGTATTTGGCTTTTCATTAGTTCAATTACAACATAATTCCAATTGCTAAATCTTGATATAAATTTTTGGTTTTTCAATGATCCTTGCTAAACAGATTCTTTTTTAAGTACACCATAAACGTTAGGGTCTTTGACGATACGAAAAATAAAGTACACCACCTTTAAACATTCTGCATTTTAAGATCAATCATCCTTTAATCGATAACTGAGAAATACGTTATCACCAAGATAAAAATCCTCCCATTTAAAAAGTTTCACAGTATACAAACAGATCACAATTTCCTGGCTTTTCTGTTCAATAAATGATATTTTTATATTCCAGTCAGAACCATCACTCCAAAGTTTTTCAAAAAATCTTCTTCATTAGATTTCCATAATAACTAATGATCTTTATACCTATATATTGCAAAGTATATGGATAAAATGTGAGGTTTATTGAATAACGGATTAATGTTTATTTAGATAGTCTGCTGTACTCATTTAACTTGTTCTACCACCCACAAAATTACCTTTCTCACTACTTCTCCAAGCCTTTTCCATCTTGACTTTGATTGTAATAATACCACTCTAACAGTTGATTTAAACTTCTTCACATTCTGACAACTTGGTGACCAACCCATTTCTTTTTCTATTTTACTTGTGTTAATACGAATATCTCCTGTCACACTAGGTCCATCTTTTATGCTTGCACAAATGGTTTATTTCACCCAAGCAATTTTTCTAAAATTTACATTTTATTTATAATCCATAAATTATTCTTTTTTGTTGTGTCAACATTTATTAATTTATACTTTTTTATTTATTAGCTCAAAGATAGCTTCAACATTATCCTGACGTGTATCCAATCTCTTATGTGGAATACCATCACCGTATGGTAGGTATTTTTCCAGTAAAGCACAACGATTACAGGTATAAACTTTTCGGGAAACTGATAAATCCATAATTATTTGTTGAATACAATGCCTTTAAGATCAAAAGTTTCATTCCACATTCACTGAAGATCTGAGTTGATGTCAGATTGAGCATGGTGAACTTGGATTATACCCGTCTGCTTTTGCAATCTTGTAGTATTTCATAAACTTCATCTGATATATGATGGTTTATTTTTAAGTTTTGTAACTGAAGAGGACAGATTGAATGTTCCAATTATAAATAATTAATGTCACTAAATTTATCAATAGAACATCTACATGATTCCGCAGCAAAGTACTGCAACTGGCTAAACTGATTTGGCAACATCTCAATACTTTTTATTACATAAATTTACTTTTTAAAACCAGAATTAGGATTGGATATCTGCTAAGTCTAGCTAAACTGAGGCATATCCAGCTTATTCACATTTAAAACTTTAACTAATTTTTAATAAAACTTAATGCTGAGATAAAACCAAAACCACCAGCAATGAATATTTATTTTTGATATTTAAATTAATTGATATAAGTAGCATTGTAAAGATATTTTGCGAAACAAACAAAATAAAATAGATCAATGATCAAAAGCTTTTCTATCCGCTAGTAATGGCTTAGGTGTTCCAACCTTTCAAGGTGAGAAATTTCTCGAAGAATCTCTGCCTAGTATCTAGTGAGACAATCTCATCCTAAATCTTGAGATGACTTGTTAGCATTGACGAGCTAACTCGACAGACAACAGCTTTTATCTATGTAAAAATGCATGACAAATTTAAAATTTGTACCAATCAACTTCAATAAAAATAATTTAGGTTCCTGGGGACAATTTTGCAAAAATTCTGCAGAAATCTGGGGTTGAGAATATTTTTGTTGGGCATGCCAAGACGATTTTTTTGATGAAAAATTTATTGAAAAACAAGTGGATGTTTTTTTAAATAAGAAAGATATTATTGCAACTCTTCCATCATATGACTGCAGATTATGAAAAAATATCTCAACTATGTTATAAGAACTTAAATTACTCCTCAAATGAATTGTGATTTGCCACAAACTTTTAGATCTAAAAATAAATGGCTGCTAGAGAGAAAAAATAATATGTTTATCTATGGCTTAATTAAAAATAAACCATCAGCATAGTTGAACTTATGATGGAATGTTCTTAGCGAACGAGTTTCACAAGTTTTTTTCCGCACTCGCAGGAAGACTACTTCATTGAGGAAAATTATGGAAACGAAGTCCATAGAGTCCACTTCATTAATAGGAGATAGACTTAGACCCATTGATGCTTGAGAGAAGAGTTAAAATTTCCCTTTGAATAATATTAGAATCAAGGATATAACATTGAATAATAGTTCACAATGCTAATAAAATTTATCTCTCAAACTGATATTTTTAATAACCTAAAAAGATTTTAGAAATATGGTTCAGTTCAATTGATTTATAAGGAGAAGAATATCTTCTTAATAAAAATATGAAGTATTGCTACAACTGGAGGTTTAGGACACACAGATTCCTTCTTTCGGTTTTTAAGTAAAACAAAAATTGTTAGAAAAATATTAATTGTTGATAATCTAAACTCTTCAAGATACTGCTGCTTTTCAACATTAATTCCAAGAAAAAATTAAAGTTTGAAAGTAACTTAGGTTGTTTTGACTACAAGACTCCTGATGGATTACGATTATTTTATTCATCTCTCGGCTCTCACCGATGCTTCTAATAGCCTTAAAGCTTAAAAGAACATCTAGAAAATAATTTATCAAATACCAAAAGAATGGTTAATTTTCGTCAAAAAAATTATTAAAAGGTTTATATTATCCCTCAAGCACTGAGCGTTTATGGGAAAGTCAAAGTGATACGGTGATGAATCCTTTTAGAAAAGATTTTCTTAAGCTCCCAGAAGTCCATATGCCAGAGATATGGCTGTTGGAAGAGGGCTTTTATTGTTAAAAAATAACCTTAGACTCGTTCGTACTAAGATTGTGGACCAATTTTTGCGAATGTATCTGGCGGCAATAGAGATTTCACCTGCAATAGCCATAAAATAAGTTCTGCTAGCAGTGAAACACTTCGATCAAGAAATCACTGTACCTGGAAAACTGACGTGACGATCTAAGTAAAGACCTTACCTAGGTATTGACGATGCGACAGAGCGTGCTTCATTTATACTAAGGGTATATTCATTTCAACTCCCAAAATCTATAATATAGTTTCAGAGAATTCAACCATTGAGAGTTATAATCGAATATCATCAAATTAAAAAAGCTGTAAAAATTGAAGTTCGTAAAAAATAAAGATGTGAATCAACCGTCATATGGTGACTCTAGCAAAGAAGTTCGTTGACTTAGGTTTTGACTTTAAGATAGAAGTAGAAGATGAGTTGTTTACCGATGCCAATGGATCTTCTTGATATAAAATAATGAAACTTTATAGATATATAGAGATTGCTGTTATTGGAGCGGGTGTTATTGGCTTATCAATTGCTCAGGTCCTTTACTGACAAGAAAAAAGAAATGTTGCTGCCAACTTTAGAAAAAGAAAATCAAAGTCTTTTTTTAGGAAATAGCTCAAGAAACGGCGGGTTATTCATGCAGGGTGACTATTATCATCCGTCGACGCTCGAAAGCTACACTATGTGTCTTGGAAAGCAGAAAATGTATAGATATCTTAGGACAAAAAAATAAATCACTCCAAATGCAGGCAAGCTTATAGTCGCTTCACGTCTGAGGAAAACAAATAAATGTATTACGTAAATTAAAAGAATGCACATCTGGAAGCCCGGAGTTAAGTACTAAATTGATTAACGCCAAGTAAATCATCTTTTAGAGCCTAATTTCAAGAAATGTAATAGGCGCCTTACTATCCAGATTCCCACAGGAATGGCGAGTCAGAAATGAATTTTGCTCTAAGCCTTCAAAACGATATTGAATCCTTAAGAATATCATGCCCAAAGTGAGTTAACTGCAGATTTTAAGAGGATCATATTGATTTGTTTTCAAATAATGATGAAAATAAAAAAGTATAAGGGCAAGTATTATAATTAATGCCATAAAGAATTTACGGGTATAAAGATACCAAAAAAATAAGGTATGAATAAGTGTATTATAAATTAAACAATTAAGGGTAACTATTATGAAAGCAAAAAAACCTTTCAGTAAATTAATATATCCAGTTCCAGACAAATATGGTTTAGGTATACATTTCTATAAACTTAAATAATGAAACTATTTTGGTCAGTTGCAAATTATAAAAGAATTGATTTTATTTTTTTTTTAATAGCAATTTATTTGCTGAGAGTTTAAAAACAATTAACATGTCTAAGATTTAATTTTGAAATGGATTTAAAATAATTTCATAGACTCATTATTTAGGGTGAAAGAAAAACGGTTAATGATGATTTTGATCATAATTTACCAAGAGGAGAAAAAAAAATATAAACAAAAAAATAAACCTGTTTGGGATAAACTTTTAATAAAACTGACTGGCCACTGGCTGAAAAATTTTAAAAAGAAAAATTGATTATATCTTAGAACAATTTAAATATGAAACAAAGATTTCCATCAATTTATTAAAACAAAATAATTGAAAAATAATTATAAATGTTTAGCCAAAAAAATTGATAAATTAAAATAATATTTTAAAAATAAAAAAGAAATTATTTAAATAGATCTAAAATTAGTTTATTTGGTGTAAGCCTTTTGAAATCTAAAGATCAAAACTTCCAAAAGTATGTAAAAAAGAGAGATTTTAATAGTACAATCAAAAGAAATAAAACTGAAATTTTATCAATCTCTGCAGTTAAAGTCTTAAACAAATTTCAAAAAGAATATAAAATCATAACTCAGAATTATGAAAAATAAAATTAATAATTAGAGCAAAGATTGGCAGGTAAGAAATGGTATTTCATGCCAAAACTAGAAAAACATCCTTCCACACATGGAAAAGTCATTGGAATCAGTAACCAAGAGGATCTTTGGTCACTTAAAATCGGCCAGAAGAAATAAATTCTTCCTTTCTCTAGTTCAATAACCAGATTACTTGGGATCAAATTTGTCTTTTTGACAGTTATTAAAATTAATCCAAGAAATCAATGAGGTTACTCATAGGTTCAAGTTTTGCTAATTTTAGACTCCAACAAATCACACACAGCCAAACATGTAGAGTGAGAACTTTCTTGTTGCTGATCTTGTTTCCAAACTCTTAGAAAATGTTAATAATACGTCCAAATTTTTTTATCATGTCTTTAATGATTTCCTGAGGAAAAAGGGACCTTCAATAAAATCAATAGCTTAAAATTGCCCTCGATAGTTATTTTAAAAAATTTTGATAAGTTAAGTTGATCAATATTAATCAAAAAGATTCTTACTAGTTTTCCCAACTGGTTATTTTATCTTTTAAGTATTTACTATTTGTTTTTGATTTTATTTGAAGTTCTAAAAATTAATTATTAGGATATTTGAACTTTAAGATGCTTTGACACTCAAAATTTTTTCTAGGTAAAAAATTTTTAGGTTTTTTAATAAATTCTGACAAAAATTTCTTTGATATCTCCACTATGTAATGACATATTTTTTCAAAAAATATCATTTTTTCTTAAAATCCAGATAGGGGTAAATCTTTTTTTTTTTTTTGGTAAATCTAAATCAATGGCTGGGCCTTTTTTACTTATCTATATTAAAAATTATATGATTTATGGCATTATTACTAAAGCAATTTTTTAAAATTTAATCAAATGCTTTTATATAAAATACAAATTAGGTGTTTTCCTTTTTGTCATTTTTATCTTTGTCAGAAGGTGAATTTTTTTGAACCATATGAGTTTGAATTCAACATCAGAGATAAAAATAATTTTTATTTAAATTTTTTGAATTAATTTTTAAGTTTTAAAATATTCTTCCCCCTCTTGTTTGTATGAATATCTAAAGGGTTTTGTTTAAAATACTACTACATTGGTAAACAATAGAATATCATTATCCCATTGTACCATGGTTTACTAAGGAAATGAAACTTTATCATTAAATTAAAATGCCAGCAGTCCATTTTCAAAACGAGCTACCAGGCTGCTCCACCCCGCGTTGATAGCATTCTGTGTTTTTAAGGCCCGGCAACGACCTACTCTCCCGTGCCTTAAGACAAAGTACCATCGGCGCTGCAGAGTTTCACGGCCGAGTTCGGAATGGAATCGGGTGTTCTCCCCTCGCCATAACCACCGGACCATAAAATCACAGTAATAATAATTAAGTATGTATAAAAAAAGTTTGAGAATATTCAATAAAGTTCATTCGAGTTATTAGTACTAGTTAGCTTCATATGTCACCATACTTCTACACCTAGCCTATCAACGTGGTAATCTTCCACGACTCTCAAGGGATACCTAGTTTTGAGGGAGGCTTCCCGCTTAGATGCTTTCAGCGGTTATCCCGTCCGTACTTAGCTACCCGGCGATGCGACTGGCGTCACAACCGGTACACCAGAGGTACGTCCATCCCGGTCCTCTCGTACTAGGGACAGCTCCTCTCAAGTATCCAACACCCATGGCAGATAGGGACCGAACTGTCTCACGACGTTCTAAACCCAGCTCACGTACCACTTTAAATGGCGAACAGCCATACCCTTGGGACCTGCTCCAGCCCCAGGATGTGATGAGCCGACATCGAGGTGCCAAACACTGCCGTCGATATGGACTCTTGGGCAGTATCAGCCTGTTATCCCCGGCGTACCTTTTATCCGTTGAGCGATGGCCCTTCCACTCAGAACCACCGGATCACTATGACCGACTTTCGTCTCTGCTCGACTTGTCAGTCTCGCAGTCAGGCAGGCTTATGCCATTGCACTCTACAACCGATTTCCGACCGATTTGAGCCTACCATCGCGCGCCTCCGTTACTCTTTAGGAGGCGACCGCCCCAGTCAAACTACCCACCACGCAGGGTCCCAGTTCCAGGTTCATGGGATTTGGTTAGATATCAATAAATTGTAGGGTGGTATTTCAAGGACGACTCCACAAAAGCTGACGCTTCTGCTTCAAAGTCTCCCACCTATCCTACACAACAATTTACTAATACCACTACGAAGCTATAGTAAAGGTGCACGGGGTCTTTCCGTCTAACCACGGGTACTCCGCATCTTCACGGAGAGTTCAATTTCGCTGAGTCAATGTTGGAGACAGTGGGGAAGTCGTTACGCCATTCATGCGGGTCGGAACTTACCCGACAAGGAATTTCGCTACCTTAGGACCGTTATAGTTACGGCCGCCGTTTACCGGGGCTTCAGATCAATGCTTGCACACATCACTTTAACCTTCCGGCACCGGGCAGGCGTCAGACCCTATACTTCGTCTTGAAGACTTTGCAGAGCCCTGTGTTTTTAGTAAACAGTCGCTACCCCCTAGTTTGTGCCCCTTAAAAATGGTTGCCCACAATTAAGGCTCTCTTATCCCGAAGTTACGAGAGTAATTTGCCGAGTTCCTTCAACATCGTTCTCTCAAACGCCTTAGTATGCTCTACTTATCCACCTGTGTCGGTTTGGGGTACGGTCTATATGCTAGAGCTATTTCCTGGAACATCTTAGCTGCAATCTCAATCCAATAAGAAATTACAACATTCAACATTCGTCACTACTAGCAGGCCCAGAATTATTAATCTGGTTCCCATCGGCTACGGCTTTCGCCCTCGCCTTAGGGGCCGGCTTACCCTGCGTGGAATAACCTTGCGCAGGAACCCTTGGATATACGGCGATAGTGTTTCTCGCACTATTAATCGCTACTCATGTCAGAATTCTCGCTTCCGATACCTCCATCATGCTTTACAACACAACTTCAACGGCTTACGGAACGCTCCGCTACCACACTCAAAAGAGTGTCCACAGTTTCGGTGTATGGTTTTAGCCCCGTTACATCTTCGGTGCGGAAAGACTTAATTAGACCAGTGAGCTGTTACGCTTTCTTTAAAGGAATGGCTGCTTCTAAGCCAACCTCCTGGTTGTATTGGACTTTCTACTCCCTTTCCCACTTAACCATAACTTGGGGACCTTAACTGGTGGTCTGGGCTGTTTCCCTTTCGACTATGGACCTTAGCACCCATAGTCTGTCTGCTGCGCATAGTTAACCGGTATTCGGAGTTTGGTTAGAGTCAGTAAGGATCGCTCCCCCATTCTCTATCCAGTGCTCTACCCCCGGCAACCTCATCGCAACGCACTACCTAAATAGTTTTCGCGGAGAACCAGCTATTTCCGAGTTTGCTTGGCCTTTCACCCCTAGCCACAGGTCATCCCCGCATTTTTCAACATACGTGGGTTCGGTCCTCCAGCACGTATTACCGTGCCTTCAACCTGCCCATAGCTAGATCACTCGGTTTCGGGTCTAATCCTATGAACTAATCGCTCTTTTAAAACTCGCTTTCGCTACGCCTACACCTAACGGCTTAAGCTTGCACATAAGATTAAGTCTCTGACCCATTATACAAAAGGTACGCAGTCACCTCTAAAGAGGCTCCTACTGATTGTAGGCGTTCAGTTTCAGATACTATTTCATTCCCCTACTTGGGGTGCTTTTCACCTTTCCCTCACGGTACTTGTTCACTATCGGTCACTGAGGAGTACTTAGGCTTGGAGGGTGGTCCCCCCATGTTCAGACAAGATTTCACGTGTCCCGCCCTACTCAAGATAATAATTGCTTTTACCCATACAGGGCTATCACCTACTATGGCTTAGCTTTCCAACTAATTCTGGTTATGACAATTACTATACTGGCCTGTTCCGCGTTCGCTCGCCACTACTAACGGAGTCTCGGTTGATGTCCTTTCCTCTAGCTACTAAGATGTTTCAGTTCACTAGGTTTGCTTTACATTACTATTAATTCATAATGCAATGACTCTAAAGAGTCGGGTTTCCCCATTCGGAAATCTTCGGATTAAAGTTTGCTCGCAACTCCCCGAAGCTTATCGCAGCGTGCTACGTCCTTCATCGCCTCTCAATGCCAAGGCATCCACTAAACGCCCTTTTCATACTTTATTGAACTCTCAAACTTTTTTTATACAAAATATAAAAAAGAAGAAAATTAAATTTTTCAATACTTAATAATTATTCACATTTCAAAAAACACCCATTTGGCTATGTTGGTGGAGGCGGACGGGATCGAACCGACGACCTATAGCTTGCAAAGCTACCGCTCTCCCAACTGAGCTACGCCCCCTTCAATGGTGGGCCAGGGAGGACTTGAACCTCCGACCCCACGCTTATCAAGCGTGTGCTCTAACCAACTGAGCTACTAGCCCTTTTGGAAACTTCAATAAAGGAATGTGAAGGTGGTGAACATAATATTCTAGATTCTAGAACGTATTCTAGAATTCTCTTAGAAAGGAGGTGATCCAGCCACACCTTCCGGTACGGCTACCTTGTTACGACTTCACCCCAGTCGCTGACCTTACCGTGGCCGACTGCTTCCTTGCGGTTAGCTTGTCGTCTTTGGGTAAAACCAACTTCCATGGTGTGACGGGCGGTGTGTACAAGGCCCGGGAACGTATTCA
>JAYQTO010000024.1:42500-745205 GCA_038147415.1 Alphaproteobacteria bacterium
TAAAATAGATTATTTTGATGCAAACGGTAAAAGTATTAGAAAACATCTTATGAGAACCCCTGTTCAAGGTGCAAGACTAACCTCTAAGTTTGGTGTAAGAAAACATCCTATTTTGGGTTATAGTAAGATGCACAGAGGAGTTGATTTTGCGGCTAAGAGAGGAACGCCCATAATGGCAGCGGGGGATGGGAGAATTACCTTTGCAGGAAGAAATGGATCTTTTGGGAGATTTATTGAAATCAAACATCTTAATAATTTTAAAACGAGATATGCTCATATGTACAAATTTGCAAAGGGTATTAAAAAAGGAAGAATAGTAAAACAAGGTGATGTAATCGGTTATGTAGGAAATTCTGGAAGAAGCACTGGTCCACACCTACATTACGAAGTTAAACATAAAAATAGAACTATAAATCCAATGAAATTAAAATTGCAATCAAGCGCTAATATTGAAGATGATGATAGACCGAATTTTTATGCTAACGTATCTTTAACAAGAGAAAGGTTTCTATCGGCAAAACTTCAGGAGTCGGAAACCGCAAGAGTTGATTAATTTAGATCTCATAAGGTTTTAAGAGCCTCTATACCATCACTTGTAACATTTTTAGAGTTCTCGTCTGCGGATAATTCCTCATTTTGATCTGAAAAATTTTTCTTTTTTATTTCTGAATTCTCATTCTTTTGTTGTCTATCTTGTTTTGCATTATAAGCTCGCTCTGTTCTACTAGGTTTTTGCAAAACTAAGTTAATATCAGATTTTTTATTTAATTCGTTTTTTATTCGTTTTTTCTTGTGAACCGTTGTTCTGGTGGAACTTCATTTAAAAGTCTTTGATAATGCTCAGCATATTGATAATAGCCTTCAGCAACAATTCTGTCACCATTTGAGAAAGCATCTTCTGCGAGGCCAGTGTATTTTTCAAGAGCTTTAGATATTCCAACCCTGGTTCTTGGGACGTTAGAATTTTTATCGTTGAATGGTCTTAATGATCCATTTGTTCTTTTACTACTAAATCTTGGTCTTTTTTTGCGAATTTTTTTTTTATCAATCAATTTTACAATTAGCGATGAGTTAATATTTTACAGAGTTAGAATAGATTATACTATATATTTCGTACTTTATATTGATAGACTACAACTCTGTCAATACCTTGTAAATCTTTTTCTTTTAAAATTCTTCTAAAACCCTGGTTTAAAAAAATGTTATCCACTTGTTTCAATTGACCAATCCCAATTTCTAATATTACAAAACCATCCTTTTTTAAATATTTGTGAACTATTTTTGCTATTTTAAAATAACTCCTGAAGTCCAGTTTTTCCTCCTTCCAAAGAAATCAAAGGATCAAATAGTACTTCTTTACTTAATTTCTTAAGATCATTTTTTTAATATAAGGAGGATTAGAAACAATTAAATCAAATTTATCATCTAATTTTTCAAACCAGTTACTTTGTATCAGATTAATCTTTTTATTTAAATTAAACTTGATTAAATTTTTTTTAGCAACCAAGAGTGCTTTTTTGGAAATATCCAAACCCGTTGAGCTGATAATTAATTTAGACATTAATTCAAGAGTTATTGTTATAATTATACAGGCTGAGCCAGTTCCAACATCTAAAATATTTATTTTTTTTTTCTTGAAATTTTTTGATAAATTTTTCACAACGTCAATTATTAATTCTGTATCTGGCCTAGGATCTAATGTATACTCTGAAGTTAAAAATTGTCTTGAATAAAATTCTTTTACCCCAGATATTTTAGATAATGGTTTGCCTTTTAATCTTTTGAATAAGTTTTCTAAAATTTTATTTGTTTCAGTAATTGGTATTTTTAGATCACTATTAGATAAAATATCCACATAACTCTTTTTTAATATCTCCTTAAATATGAGTATAGATTCATGCCTTGGTCTTTCAATTCCGTAAACTTTAAGAAGCTTAGAGCTCTGCTTCATTAAACTTTCTATGGTAGGTTTCATTATTCCTCCAAAGATAGTTTTTTCATGTTGTCATCTGTTTTCAATGCTGACATGATCTCATATAGAGCTTCACCATTTAAAATTTGCTCAAGCTTATAAAGTGTTAATGATATTCTATGATCAGTTACTCTACCCTGTGGAAAGTTATAGGTTCTGATTCTCTCCGATCTATCCCCACTTCCTACTTGAGACTTTCTTTCAAGTGCTCTCTCACTTTCTTTTTTTAATCTTTCATTTTCAAATATTCTTGACCTTAAAACCGTCAAAGCTTTTGCTTTATTCTTATGTTGAGATTTTTCGTCTTGACATTGTGCTACAATTCCAGAAGGTATATGAGTTATCCTTACTGCACTATCTGTTGTGTTAACTGATTGTCCTCCTGGACCACTAGAACGAAATATATCAATTCTCAAATCTTTTTCTACTATTTCAACGTCAACATCAGATGCCTCGGGTAATACTGCAACAGTTGCAGCTGAGGTGTGAATCCTTCCTCCAGACTCTGTAAGTGGAACTCGTTGAACTCTGTGCGTTCCCGACTCAAATTTTAAATCTCCAAAAACATTATTACCTGATATCTTCAATATCACCTCTTTGACTCCATCATGATCTGTTTCACTTAAATCCATGATTTCAGTATTCCATGATTTAATTTCAGAATATTTTGTATACATTCTTAACAAATCAGAGGCAAAAGTGCTGCCTCTTCTCCACCAGTTCCAGCTCTAATTTCTATAATCGCATTTTTTTCATCAGATTCATCTTTGGGAATTAACATGAACTTTAATTCTTCATTGATAGATATTATTTTTTCGTTAAGAATACTTTTTTCCTCTAATGCCTCTTTTTTAAGATCTTCATCATTGGAATCTATTATTTCATCGACACCTATTAATTCTTGATTTAATTTTTTATACTCTTTTATTTTTTCTACCAATGGTTTTAAGTTAGAATATTCTTTAGAAAGCTTTGCATAATCTGAAAAATCTTTTTCGCTCAAGTTACTTAATTTTTTCTCTATTTCTAAAAAATTTGAAACTATACTATTTAATTTATTTTCATCCATTTATTTAAATATTCTCAGAAAAGTCTTAATTGTATCATATAATTTAAAATCATTAGTATCCAAAAATTTTCTAATTTTTTTTCCAAAGATTGCTTTTTGAAAAGAATTAAAATCTAAAAAATTATAAAAATCTTGTAAAACAATTTCCAAATCATTGTGATTATCGATTTGGCTCTGATTAGCTATAAAATACTCAAGATCTTGAGAATAAATTTGCTCAAGATCATTTAAATCAAATAAAAAGCAATTGGTAATAGTTCTTGCTTTTGTATCAACATTCCCAGGAATTCCGCAATCTATAATTATCAAAGGTTTTTGTTTTCTTATTTTAAGTAAACTAGAAATTGTATTTTTATCTAAAATTCTAAAATTTCCTGAGAATCCAAAAATTAAAATGTCATAATCTTTTATTTCTTTAATTACTTATTAAGAGAATTATTTTTATTGACAGCATCAAAGAATTTTGTCTGAGTTTTTAATTTGACTTGATTTTTTATTTTTTTTTTTAAAATTATTAAATATTGCCTGTGCAATATCCGAATTATTTATAGTAACAATACTTACATTCTCCAAATTTCCAAAAACTCTTCCAGATACATTTATAGCTGCTTGAGTAATTTGTTTTGGCTTTGAAGAAAAATAATTTTGTTTGGAATTCATTTTTTATCTAGTTTATTGTTCAAAAATTCCTCAATCATATCTAAACTAAATGTCTCTTGTGAATTATAATTAAATCTTTCCAGATTAGCTTTTTTTTTCTTTCCATTCATTCTCTGCAAGAATAATACAAGCAAAAGACTTAAGTTTACTTGCTTTTGAAAGTTTTTTTTTAAAATTACCAGAGTTTAGAAAATTTATTTGAAGGTTATCTTTTGGTTTTAAACTTTTAATTAAGTTTAAAACTTCAAAATTAAATTCTGGAGAATTAGAAAAAATACTTATCCTAAATTTTTCTTTATTTTTTAAAACTAAGTTTAAAACTATTCTTTCAATGCCCGCTGCCCAGCCAACACCTGTCGAGTTATTTCCTCCTAACATATTAATTAGGCTGTCATATCTTCCTCCTGCTAAAATTGTATTTTGACTTTTCTCTTCGAACGTTTTGTACTCAAAAGCTGTATGATTATAATAATCTAGTCCTCTTACTAAGTTTGAATTAAGTTCAAACTTTATTCCAAGTTGTTTTAGTCCCTTAGTTATTCCATCAAAAAAGTCTAAAGATTCTTTATCAAAAAATGAATTAATTTTTGGACATTCTTTCACAATTTCCAAATCTTCTGAATTTTTAGAGTCTAGAATTCTTAGAGGTTTTTTTCTAACCTCCCTAAACTTTCTTCTGATAGATGACTTTTTTTTTTATTTAAAAATTCTTTTAATGATTCAATATATTTTTCCCTACTTTCCTTATTTCCAAGAGAATTTATCTCAAGTCTTAATTTTTTTCTTATACCAATTTTGTTAAGAAAATTATCGGCAAGTAATATTACTTCTAAGTCAGACAAAATATTTCTATTTCCGAAAAATTCCACTCCGAACTGATTGAATTGCCTAAGTCTACCAGATTGTGGTCTTTCTCTTCTAAACATTGATCCTATATAAAAATATTTATTTACCAATTTTTGCTGAAAATTATTAGAAATATATGCTCTAGCTACTGCCGCTGTACCTTCTGGTCTCAAAACTAAATGATCATCACCTTGATCCTTAAAAGTTATACATTTCCTTAGAAACAATATCGGATGTTTCGCCTAATGATCTATTAAAAATCTGGATATGCTCCACTAATGGAGTTGCTATCTCCTCATAATTATAGAATGTACATAGTTTCCTAAAAATTTGGCTTAAATATTGATGCTTGATCAATTCCTCACCAAACAAATCTTTCATACCCTTTACTGAATTAATTTTTTGCAAAACTCTAGACTTTTTTTTTTAATAATTCTTTTTGTTTCTTTTCACAAAGATCAACTAGATGATCAATCATACTTTTATCTCTTAAGACGTGGTGTTTTTCTCCGTTTAAATAAATTTGGTGTCCACTTTTACCACCAGTTAAACCAATATCTGTTTCTCTTGCCTCACCAGGACCGTTAACCACACAACCTATAACAGAAAGTGTCATTGGTGTGGAAATATGTTCAAGTCTTCTTTCTAACTCTTCCACATTTTCTATAACATTAAACTCTTGCCTTGCACATGAGGGACAAGAAATTACATTTACTCCTCTGTGTCTGAGATTTAAAGATTTTAATATATTAAAACCAACTTTAATTTCTTCAACTGGGTCTGCTGATAATGAAACTCTGATTGTATCCCCAAGACCTGCCCATAAAAGAGAGCCCATCCCAATTGATGACTTGATAGTTCCTGTCATCAATCCCCCTGCCTCAGTGATACCTAAATGTAAAGGATAATCACAAGCATCTGATATACCATAGTATGCAGCAACAGCTAAAAAAACATCAGAGGCCTTACAACTAATTTTAAAGTTATAAAAATCATTATCCTCCAAAATTTTTATATGATTTAGTGCTGATTCTACTATAGCATCGGGACATGGTTCACCATATTTTTCAAGTAAATCTCTTTCTAAGCTTCCAGCATTTACACCTATTCTTATTGCACAGTTATTTTCTTTTGCTGCTTTGATTACCTCTTTAACTCTTTCAACTTTACCTATATTACCAGGATTAATTCTGAGACATGCAGCTCCTGCATCAGCAGATTCTAAAGCTCTTTTATAATGAAAATGAATATCTGCAATAATAGGGACATTAACATTTTTTATTATTTTTTTTAAGGATTTAGTAGATTCTTCGTCTGGACAAGAGACTCTTACAAGGTCAGCGCCTGCATTTTCAAGTGCCAAAATTTGATTTGTAGTAGCAACCTCATCAGTAGTTAAAGTATTGGTCATAGATTGAACTGAAATTGGTGCATCTCCTCCAACATAAATATCTCCAACTTTTATTTTTCTTGTTTTCTTTCTTTGAATATCTCTCCACGGTCTAATACTCATTTTTCAAAACCCTAACATTTTTAACAGTATTAATTTTTTCTTTCAAAAGAACCCTTTAGAAACCTGCCCAGATAAACCAAAGGGAGCAAAAAACTCTTCATTATAAAATATTTGAAAACCTCCTAAATTACCAGATTTAATAAAAAAATCACTATCCTCATTTTTGAATTCAAACTTTAATGACTCACCAATTTTATAAAGTCCATTTGTCAAAAGATTTTTATTCTTATCAAGAATTTCTATCCAGGTTTCCTCTAAAAGATAATTTCAAAAAATTTTCACTTAATGGAACTTCAGCTGTATTAATTGTAGCTTCTATATTCTCAAGTTCTTTGTTAACGATTATTGTTTCAATTTTATTTTGAGTTTTTGAAATTTCTGAAGTTTTCGTTTTAAGTACCTCTTTACATCCTCTTGGTGTGCTCAAAAAAAAGATTAAAGAAATTAAGAAAATTAGAAAAAAACTAATAATAAAAATGATAACTTATTGGGTAGATCAAAACTTTTTCTATTTTTCATTATAGAGCTTTCTTGTTGTATTAATTGCTCTAGTTCCAAAGAAATATCACAACCAACCTTTTCAGCAAATGCACGCAAAAATCCAGTAATATGAATCGTTTGAGGAAACTTTGAAACATTACCTTCCTCAATATCCTTTAGCATTTCTGGGCTAAAATTAAGTTTTTTAGCGATACCTTCTAACTTTTTTCTTGATGATTTTCTAGATTTCGATAATATCTCGCCAATAGTAATAAAGATTTTTTTCTTTTCTTCTGGTCTATATTTTAAAATAATTCGCAATTCACTCATTTTTAGATTTCCTCTCAATAAAGAGTTGCTTCTCGGCCTGATTTAAAATTTCTTCAAAGATCTCTTTTACTTTTTGTTTTTTTTTTACCAAACTAACACTTTGCCCAGCCATAAGCGATCCATTTTCAATATCACCATTAATTACTGCTTTTCTCAAAGAACCAGCCCAAAAATGCTCTATTTTTAACTGTGCTTCACCTAATGTAACTTTTTTATTATCTAATTGGTTTATAACTTTTTTTTGTTCCTCAATGAATAATTGAGTTGCATTATTTTCAATTGCTCTAACTGGAATAACGGGCAATCTATTATCTAGTTTTACTGATATTTTACAATTTCTAGCTTCAGATTTAATGAAAATCTCTTTAAATTTCTCGTGAGCAATTGACTCGTGAGAACAAACTAATCTTGTTCCAATTTGACAACCTGCAGCACCAAGCTCCAAAAATTTTAAAAGTAGCTCTCCTCTTCCTATGCCACCAGCCACAAAAACAGGCACTGAAGTTACGTTAGGTAGAATTTCTTGAACTAAAACATTTATGGAAACAGGTCCGATATGCCCTCCAGCCTCATTTCCTTCCAGTATCAATGCATCCACACCATTAGAAATCATTTTCTGCGCAATATTATTCGAAGTGGCAAAACACAAAGTTTTAATCTTAGCTGATTTAAGTTTTAGAATTTGACTTTTCTTTGGAAACCCACCTGCAAACACAACAGCATTCACTTTTTTCAAAACACATGAATCAATTAATTTATCTATGTCTGGATGAAGAAGAATTAAATTAACACCGAATGGTTTTGAAGTCCTTTTTCGTGTCTCGTCAATTTCTGTTTCTAGATCTATCTTTGACATTGAGCCAGCAGCAATTACACCAAAACCACCTGCATTTGATACTGCTGAAACTAAGCTCCTTTCTGACAGCCAAGTCATCGCACCACCCATAATTGGATACTTTGTTTCAAGAAATTCGCTGCCCTTTTTAAAAAGATTTAAAAGAATTTTATTACTCATTAATCATCAAGTTTGTATGCAGAATGAAGAGCTCTTAAAGCCGAATTCTTTTTTTTTAAATCTATAAGAACGCTTATCTTAATTTCAGAAGTAGATATCACTTGAATATTTATATTCTTTTTTGCAAGTGTTTCAAACATTTTTTCTGCAACACCAACATTACTCTTCATTCCAACTCCAACTATAGAAACTTTACAAATATTATTATCTGCATGAATTTTATCAAATTTTATTTTTGATATCTTGAGCTCATTTACCGCTTTTTTCTGATCTTATTTAGGAAAAGTGAAAGTAAAGATAGCATAACGACCATCATCTGTGATATTTTGAACTATCATATCAACATTAATCTTATGCTTTGCAAGTAATCCAAATATCGTAGCTGCAACACCTGGTTTATCTGGAATGCCTTTTAAGTGTAATTTTTGCCTCATTTTCAGAGGATGTTAAACCAGTAACGACCTCTTTCTCTAATTTTTTTTCTTCTTTCAAAACAATTGTTCCCTTTGTTTTATTAAATGAACTTCTTACATGAATTTTAATACCATATTTCATGGCTAATTCAACTGATCTTGGATGAAGGACCTTAGAACCAAGGGATGCTAACTCTAGAATCTCCTCATAAGTAATAAAATCTATTTTTTTTGCTGATAAAACTATTCTTGGATCAGATGTAAAAATTCCATCTACATCTGTAAAAATTTCACAATTTTTTAAACCAAGTGCTACTGAAAGAGCAACTGCAGTTGTATCAGATCCACCCCTTCCCAAAGTTGTAATACGATTATCTTCAGAAATACCCTGAAAACCTGAAACCACCAAAACTTTATATTTTTTAAATAAATTTTTAATGTAAGTTGAACTAATATTTAAAATTCTAGCTTTTCCATAACTTTTATCTGTATGGATAGGAATTTGCCATCCTAAAAGTGACCTTGAAGTGATCATATTCTTGTTTAGAAAAGTTGAAATCAATGCAGAAGAATACTGCTCTCCCTGTGGATATGATACTGTCATATTCTGGGTTATAAATATTATTTTCAATGTCTACATATTCCTTAACTAACTTATTTGTAACACCGCTCATCGCTGATACAACCATGAGGATTTTTTTATCACCAGCTTTTATTCTTTTTGAAATAATTTTTGTGACATGCTCTATTCTTTTAATGTCACCAATAGATGTTCCACCAAATTTCATTACTTTAATTGACATAGTTGACCAAATAGTTATTTATTAGCTATAAGTTATTACAGTTCTAAATAGATTAAAATGAAAAGCAAGCAAATAACAGAGTCAAATGTTAACGATCTTATTTTTGACGCTAACTCAGATGAGTGGTGGGTTGAAAATGGTGCCTTTAAAGCATTACATTCCTTTAACTTGATTAGAGTAAAGTTTCTTATTGAAGCGATTAACTCCTATTCTAATAAAACACTTAAAAATCTCAAAATCCTTGATGTTGGTTGTGGAGGTGGAATCTTCTGTGAACCTTTAGCAAGACTAGGTGCCAATGTTACTGGGATAGATACTAACAAAAAAGCCATCCATTCTGCTAAAATTCATGCAAAATCTCAAAACCTAAAAATAAGGTATCTGAATACAAACTTAGTAAGTATAAATAGTGAAGAAAAATTCGATATTATTACCTGTATGGAAGTACTGGAACACGTCGATGATGTATCGATAGTTTTACAAGATATAAAAAGAAAATTAAAGAAGAATGGCTTGTTTGTTGGATCTACAATCAATAAGACTCTTACATCTTACATAACTGCTATATTTTTGGCTGAGAATGTATTAAATTTAGTCCCCAAGGGTACTCATGAATGGAAAAAATTTATAAAACCAAGTTATCTTAAAAGAAACTTAATTATTGAAGATTTTAGTCATACAAGATTTAAAGGATTATTTTATAATCCTCTGTTCAACAATTGAAATTTATAAATAGTCAAAGTGTAAACTATATTTTTTCTGCAAGGCTAAAGTGAGAAAAATTATTTTTCACCAAGATCTTTTAAGCTTTAATAAAAAGTAGAAAAGGTAAAGCACTAAATCTTGGTTGTGGGGAATCAGAATATTCTTCAGTACTTTCTAAAAATGGATGGCAAGTAGATTTAATAGATAAAGATAAAGAAATTCTAAAACAAAAATATTTTAATAATCAAAAAGTATTTATACTTGATCTAGAAAACCCTAAAAATAGATTTCGTATTAAAAAATATTATCAAAAAAATATGATCTTATTTTATTGATAAAATATACCAATAGAAAAATCTTTAAGATCGTTGGATAGTATATTAAATTACAATGGTTTAATATTTATTGAAAACTTTATGGAAGAAGATTCTAGAAAAAATAGAGGTTACAAACTTAGAAAATTTGAACTTTCAAAATCAAGATATCGTATGATAAAATTTTTCCAAGACTATAATATTGAATACAGGGTTCAATCTGCCATTTTAAAGAAAAGAAGTCATTGACGGAATTCTTTCTCTTGATTTTTTTACTAAAGTTTGATCCACACTTGCATAAATTATTCCTTTCTTATTAGTTGCACTTGAAATAACCTTTCCCCAAGGATCAACAATCATTGAATGACCATATGTTCTTCTTCCATTCTCATGAAGACCAACTTGCGCGGGAGCAAATATAAAGCAACCATTTTCTATTGCTCTTGCTCTAATAAGTGAGTGCCAATGTGCAAGGCCAGTCGTATGGGTGAAAGCTGCAGGTATGGAAATAAAATCTGCTCCTTTTTTTACTAACTTTCTGTAAAGAATTGGAAATCTAATATCATAACATATAGACAAACCTAAATTTCCGTAAGAAAGCTTTGCCACTTTTATTTCTCTTCCTGAATCATAGTTTTTTGATTCAAGATATTTTTCTTTTGAACTTAATTTTACGTTAAATAGATTAATCTTGTCATAATAAGATACTTCTGTACCTTTAGAATCAACTATAATTGAACGATTAAGAAACTTAAGATTTTTTTTCTTGTAGGGTATAGACCCAATTAAAACATCTGTTTTATTTTTTTTAGCCCTATCTTTTATAAAATTCACAAATTTTTCATGCCAATTATTAGAGTAAGCATTTAATTTTTTTTTTGACTCTGTAAATATTGCAGTACATTCAGGTAGACATACTAAGTCTAATTTTTTCTCAATTGAGTCAAACATTCTGTCAATTGTAGCTATATTTTTTTCCACACTTTCGGAACTACATAGTTGAAAACAAGCTACATCAATTTTTTTCATCTTCTAACATTCCAATTAAGTCTTTATTTTCAATTAATCTTGTGAGATCGTCATATCCACCAATATGATCATCATCAAAAAAAATTTGTGGAACAGTAACTCTCCCACCTGACAAGCTAATCATTTTTTTCTTTTCTTTGGGATTATTATCAATGAGAATCTCAGTATATTTTAATTTTTGATTTTCAAATATTTTTTTTGCGGCTATACAATATGGACAAATGAGTGAAGAATATATTAAAATTTTTTTCATTAGATATGATTAATATAACATTTAACACAAAAAAGTTAATTCAATATAAAAATTCAAGTTACGAAAACTGGAAAAAACATAATTTTATATTTAAAAAATTTGCTGAACATTTTTTTATCAAAGTAAATGAAATTAAGAATGATTTTGAAAATATATTATTATTAACTTCTGATTTTAATGAAATCTTAGATAAAATATTGAAATTTCAATCAAAGACAATTGTATTTCAATCGCAGTTTAATATTTTTTTGTAAAAGATTCAAAATCACAAAAATATCACTAAAGTTTACAGCCATTTTGAAAATTTAGAATATAAAGAAGAGAGTTTTGACCTAATAATCCATAATTTCTCATTAAACAATCTAAATAATATAAACGATCATCTTCAAAAAATCTTTACATTGTTAAATAAAGATGGCTTGTTTATATGTAATTTTTTGGAAGTGAAACACTTAATGAACTAAGAAATTCACTATTAATTACAGATAACAAACTTTTTAATGGTGCATACGTAAGAATGTCACCTGGAGTAAATATGGTTAACATTGTAGATTTAATGGGCAAGGTTGGCTTCAAAGAAGTAGTCTCTGAGGTAATAAATTACCAGGTATTTTATGAGAAATTAAATGATTTATTAATTGATATTAAAGGAGTAGGAGAAAATACAGTATTTGAAATGGTTAGCAAAGGTTTGAAAACTAAAAACTATTTTAAAACTCTTGAAGAAACTTATTTTGAAAACTACAGTATAGATAAAAAATTATTTCTACTTGCGATGTAGTTTCAATAACATGCTGGAAATAAATATCTTGAGCTGAAAATAAATTTCAATAATTTTTGATTCGATCTCAATAAATTATATTTTTTCAGTTCAGGTAACTTTACCCATTTAAATTTTTGACCTTCTTTAGAAATGATTTTTCCATTCCATGAAGTGCAAGTAAAAAAGTATAAATTAATTTTTCTATTTTTGATTGAATAGTTAGTTAAAAAGATTACTTTCTGTAAAACTATTTCTAAGTCTAACTCCTCCTTTATTTCTCTAAAAAGAGATTCTAATAAAAACTCACCCGGCGATACTTTTCCACCAGGAAATTCATAGTAACCATGGAATATTTTTGGGTAAGGGCGAGTTGATATTAAAATTTTATTTTTTTTTATAAGAATGCACGCTACTACATCCTGGTATTTAGCTTCGATAATCTGCATTTATTGATATATAATCTTTTGTTAAATCACACGTCCACATCTTAGAATTTCCCTTTACCAAGACCAAGTGAAATATTAATTTTTATTTCACTTTTTTTTAAGTATTTATTAATTTTTGAGACATTTTTTGAAATAAATTTATTTCCTTTATCTAAAATCAAGTATTCTCCAAAACTCAAAGATATTTTTTCAGGAAATATTTGAGCATCTGTTTTTCCTATAGCCATTATTATTCTACCCCAATTTGAATCTGAACCTGCCATAGCAGTTTTTATAAGAGGAGAATTAATTATAGATCTTGCTACTTTTCTGGCATCTTCATCATTTTTAGCTTCTACCACCTCAACAGTAATAAATTTTGAAGCACCTTCGCCATCTTTTACTATTAAATGTGATAAAGTTGTCATCAACAACTCAAGTTTTTCAAGAAATTTTTTTGTATTTCTTTTGATTTTGTAACTAGTTTTTTGTTATTCACTGAAAAGAGTAATACCATATCACTGGTCGAAGTATCTCCATCAACAGAAATAGAATTAAATGTTTTATTGATAATTTCTTTGAATCCTAATTCTACTTTTTTATTTAAAATCTCAGTATTCGTAAAAATGAAACTTAGCATCGTAGCCATGTTTGGTTGAATCATTCCCGATCCCTTCGCTATTCCATTTATAAATAAGGAATCCTTACTTGAAACTATTTCTGAATGATATTTCGCATAAGTGTCAGTTGTTTTTATTGCATCAGCAGCTCTAGTCCATGCTAATCTTTCATTTTTTTGTGATTTAATCAACAATGGTATTTTTGCTAATTATTTTTTCTGAGTCAAGTGGCTCACCAATTACCCCTGTAGATGCAAGGAAAATTTCATTTTTAGGAACACCCAAATTAAATGACAGTGTATTTATTATATCGAGAATAGCTTTTTTTCCTGCAGGTCCTGTAAATACATTTGCATTCCCTGAATTTATTAGAATTGCTGAGACTTTTTTTTTTTTTATTATAGACTTATTCCAAATTATTGGTTCTCCTGGTGTTTTTGATTTTGTAAAACTTCCTAATATAGATCCTGGTTCTTCTAGTTTTATAAGAACTAGGTCAAGTTTTTTATTTTTTTAACCCACAGTGAGGTTGAAGAAACACTTATGCCTTCAAATAAATTAAGGTTTTTATTTTTTTGGTGCTAGAGGGGATTTATTTTTCATAAAACATACAAATATAAAATTAATATATATTTATCATCAAAATTATTATAAAAATATAATGTTAAACTATTTTGCAAAAAAATATTTGGATCATCTAATGATAGAGTTTTAAAAAATTTTTTCCAACTGTAGAAAAAATTAATAGTTTAGAAAAAACTTTTTCTAAACTCTCTGATGAGAAAATTAGATAAAACAAATGAATTCAAAGTTAAAGTTGAAAAGGATGCTCATTAGATGAAATACTTCCTGAAGCTTTTTGCTAATGTAGAGAGGCTGCAAAAAGATCGTTAGGGCAAAGACATTATGATGTGCAACTTATAGGTGGCATGGTTTTAAATGGTGGTATGATTTCTGAGATGAAAACTGGTGAAGGTAAAACTCTTGTATCTACCTTGGCAGCATATTTAAACTCGTTAAATGGAAGTTCAGTTCACATTGTAACTGTTAACGATTATCTAGCAAAAAGAGATAGTGAATGGATGGGTCAAGTTTATAATAAATTAGGGCTCTCAACTGGATTCATATCTAATAATATGACCGACAATGATAGAAAACTAGCCTATGAATGTGACATAACTTATGGAACTAACAACGAATTTGGTTTTGATTTTTAAGAGATAATATGAAATTTTCAAAGGAGCAGCTCGTTCAAAGTAAATTTGATTTTGCAATTGTTGATGAGGTTGATTCAATTTTAATTGATGAAGCTAGGACGCCCCTTGTTATATCTGGTGCTGCAGAAACTTCTTCTGATCTTTATAATGTAGTAGATAAAATAATTTCAAAACTTAATCCCACTGATTATGAAAAAGATGAGAAATCAAAAACTGTGGTTCTCAAAGATGATTTTGTAGAAAAACTTGAGGAAATATTTAGAAGTAATAAGTTACTATCTGAAGGAAGTCTTTACGATATAAATAATGTTACGTTACTTCATCATACCAATCAGTCATTAAAAGCTAGATATATTTTTGAAAAAGATAAGGATTATTTAGTTCAAGATGGACAAGTATTAATTGTTGACGAGTTTACAGGAAGGGCAATGGAAGGTAGACGTTTTTCTGACGGACTTCATCAAGCTATTGAGGCTAAAGAAAACCTTCAAATACAGGTTGAAAATCAAACTCTTGCCTCTGTCACTTATCAAAATTACTTTAGATTATATAAAAAATTATCAGGTATGACCGGAACAGCTAAAACTGAGGCTGATGAGTTTTTTGATATCTACAAATTAGAAGTAGTTGAAATACCAACTAATATGTCAATGATTAGGAAAGATCATGAAGATGAAATATATAGGACACTGATAGAGAAATATGAGGCTATTGTTGAGCTAATATTAAATTGTCAGAAAAAAAAACAACCATGTTTAGTCGGAACGGTTTCGATAGAAAAATCTGAGGAGTTATCAAAAATATTAAATAAAAAAGGTATCAAGCACGAAGTTCTAAATGCTAAAAATCACATGAAGGAAGCTGAGATAGTAGCTAACGCAGGTAGACCAGGTCAAGTTACTATAGCCACTAATATGGCAGGGAGAGGAACAGATATTAAATTGGGTGGTCAAGAAACACTCAAATCTTTTGATTCTGAAAAGAAACTATCTAAAGATTCAGGAGGATTATACATAATAGGGACTGAAAGGCATGAATCTAGAAGAATCGATAACCAACTTCGTGGACGGTCTGGAAGACAAGGTGACCCTGGTGAATCAAAATTTTTTCTTTCCTTGGAAGATGATTTAATGAGAATATTTGGTTCTGATAAACTCGACTCCGTCTTGAAAACATTGGGATTATCTGAAGGGGAAAGCATTCAACACCCTTGGATAACTAAGGCTTTGGAGCGAGCTCAGAAGAAAGTTGAAGCAAGAAATTTTGAAATTAGAAAAAGCTTACTTAAATTTGATGACGTAATGAACGAACAAAGAAAAATTATTTACGATCAAAGAAAGGAGATCATTAATGAAGTTGAAATCGATAATTTAATTTTAGATATGAGAGATAGTTTTATTGAGGACTTTCTATCTGAAGAAGTGCCAGATGTTAACATGTTAGATGCAAACAAAAAAAAGCTTCTTATAGAAATAGCTAAAAATGAGTTAAATATCGAGGTTGATTTAGAAAAGGTCATAGGTAAAGAAAGTTTTGAAATTAATGATATCAAAGACGAACTTATAAAATTGTCAGATCATAATATCAATATCAAAAAAACTAAATACTCAGAACAAATTTTCATTTATGCACAAAAATCAATTCTTTTACAAGTTATCGATAAAAGTTGGAAGGATCACCTTTTATCATTAGATCATTTACGACAAGGAATATCTTTGAGGGCATATGGTCAAAAAGATCCATTAAACGAATATAAACAAGAAGCGTTTTTAATGTTTGAAAATATGATGAAACAAATCAGACAAAATGTAACTAAAATCATTAGCTTTGTTGAGATCAAAACTGATGTACCTGAAAATGAATCACAAAGTATTGAAAATAAAGATAATGAAAAGGAAAATCTTTGTTAAAAAAAATATCTCGAAATGCAAGGTGTCCAAGTACTGGAAAAAAATATAAACGGTGTTGCGGTAAAGTTACCAACTAACTTATTAAGAATTCTTTTCCAATAGATAGATATTTTTGTTCTCTTTGAGAAATAATACTTTCTGAAGACTTTCCCTCAAATTCTTGAGTATAGCTTATCAATCTTTCTTTTATTGCTGAACAGGTTGATTCTATATTTCTATGCGCACCACCAATAGGTTCTTTAATAATTTCATCAATTACACCAAGATCCAGAAGATCTTGTGCAGTCAATTTTAGTGAGTCTGCTGCTTTTTCAGACTCATTAGCAGAACGCCATAATATTGAAGCGCAACCCTCTGGTGAGATTACAGAATATATTGCATGTTCAAGCATTGTTACTTTATTCCCAGTTGCTAAGGCTACAGCTCCACCAGATCCACCTTCACCAATTATAAAAGAGAAAATTGGTGATCTAACATTTATAGAACAACGAATTGAGCTAGCAATTGCCTCAGACTGTCCTCTATCCTCAGCATCAACCCCTGGATGTGCTCCTGGCGTATCAACAAATGTAACAACTGGAAGATTAAATTTATTTGCAAGATTATAAAGCCTTTGCGCTTTTCTATAACCCTCAGGTTTTGCCATACCAAAATTGTTTTTTACTCGAGTATCAATGTCGTTTCCTTTGTCATTACCAATTATTAAATAATTTTTATTATCTAATCTTCCAAATCCACCTTTGATTGAGCGATCCTCAGAAAAAAGTCTATCACCAGATATAATTTCAAACTTATCAAAAATTTGATCTATTATCTGAGAAAACTTTGGTCTATCCTGATGGCGACAAACCTTAACCTTTTGAATAGGTGTAAGATTTTCATAAAGATCGCTAAGAACCTTATCATATTTATCCTGAAGATTAGATAGTTCATTCGCAATATTTTCGCTAGTATCCTTTAGATGTCTAAGTTCTTCAATCTTTGACTTTATATCTAAAAGAGGTTTTTCAAAGTCTAGAAAATTTTGCATTTGATTTTTCTGAGTTATCTACCCTCAATTAATTTCGCTTTTTGAACAAGAACCTCTGCTTGTCTTATTGAAGCTATGTCTATCAATCTGCCATCTAAAGAAACTGCACCTTTTCCTTCTTTTTTAGCAATCTCCATAGCCTCAAGAATCCTTTTTGCTTGATTCACTTCTTTATCAGATGGGCTCATTACTTCGTTAGCAAGATCAATTTGACTTGGATGTATAGCCCATTTACCTTCACAACCTAATGTTGCCGATCTATTAGCCTGAGCTTTATAACCGTCAGGGTCATTAAAATCTCCGAAAGGACCGTCTATTGGCCTTAAGCCATTGGCTCTAGCAGCGATAACCATTTTTGATACTGCGTGATGCCACATATCTCCCCAATGCTTCTCTCTTGGGTTATCACCGTCAATATCAGTAAGAACATGATAATTAGGGTTTGGGCCACCAATAACAGTAGTTTTTGCTTTCGTAGAAGCTGCATAGTCTGCAACACCAAAGTGTAACGACTCCAGTCTTCTCTCGTAAGAAGCAATTTCGTTGACATTCTGCATCCCCAATGCTGTTTCAATAATTAATTCAAATCCAATCCTCTTTGTTACACTCATTGCATCTTCAACTTGAGTACATAGCATATCAACAGCGTAAACATCAGAGATTGTCCCTACTTTTGGTATCATTATCAAATCAAGCTTATTAGGAGCCTTTTCAATCAAATCAACAACATCTCTATACATAAAGTGTGTATCCAAACCATTTATTCTAACAGACATAGTTTTATTATTCCAATCAATATCATTTAAAGCTTCAATGATATTTTTTCTTGCTTGTTCTTTTTCATCAGGCGCAACTGCATCCTCAAGATCAAGAAAAATTACATCAACATTACTTTTAGCGGCTTTTTCAAATAAAGAAGGATTGCTACCTGGTACAGCAAGTTCACTTCTATTAAGACGTGGTTGGGCTTGATCGACTATTTTAAAACTCATTTTATTCCTCTTTTAATGATTTATAACAAAAATATTTTTTATATAATTTAACTTACAAACACAACCTAAATTTTAATTAATTTATCAATATCTTTTTTTAAAGAATGTTTATTTTCTAATACATTCTTCAAGCGCTTTCCGTCAAGGTGGGTATAAATCTCGGTTGTTGAAATATCTTTATGACCTAAAGACTCTTGAATTAGTCTAAGGTCCACACCTTTTTCTAGTAAATGAGTTGCAAAAGAATGTCTTAATACGTGGGGCGAAACTCTATCTTTTTCAATGCCGACACTTATCGCAAGGTTTTGTAAAAGTTGAAAAAATCTATTTCTTGTAATGTGACCTTGTTTTGAATTAGAAGGAAAAATAAAAATTGGTCCTTTTTTTTTTTTAAAGTTAGTTTTCAACTCATTTAGATAATTATTAAGTCGGCACTTAACAGAGCTTATTATTGGAATTACTCTTTCTTTATTACCTTTTGTATTAATTATAATTTGTGAATGGTCTTCATTTATATCACCTAATTTAAGACTGACCATTTCTGATACTCTTACACCAGTTGCATAAAGTAGCTCTATCATAAGAGTAAGTCTTTGTCCCTTGAAGGATTTATTTTCATGACTTTTCTCAATAATTTTTAAAATTTCATTTTTTTCCAAAATCTTAGGAATTGATTTGGAGGACTTTGGAAACTCAATATCTGAAAAAATATTTGAAACAACTGTTTTTTTCTCAAAAAGATATTTGTAAAAATTTTTAACAGATGAAAGTTTTCTACAATGAGTTTTCTTTGAAAAATTTTTTGCCAAATATTTTATATAAGATTTCAAGTCTACTTCATTTAGATCAGATCTTGATTTAACGTTTGTAAATTTTATATATTCTGATATGTCGTTTTTATACCCAAGGTAAGTATTTTTGGATAAATTTTTATTTGCTATGATAAATTCTAGATATTTATCCAATAAACTAGATATATGATAAATCACAATAACACCCTTTCAGACAAACTTCTAAATTCGTTCTCAAGTCCTAAATTTTTAAAATAGTAAGTAATGTATAGGTTTTTATGATATTTAAATTTTCAAAATCCTCCTCACCTACAATCTTAAACATCAAAGATATTGAGTTAAAATAATCTTTATTAGTGGAAAGTTTTTGAGCCAATAGCAAATTCTTAAAATCATCTCCAGACAATTTTAATTCCTTTGATATTGAAATTTCCTGTAATTTCTCGATTTCCTCTTGATTAAGATTTAAATAAAGAGAAATTATCATGATTATTTTTTTTAAATATAGAGATTCTTGGTTTTCAATTGATTTAACTAAATCTAAATCATTTTCGACTCTGTAAAACTTGTATCAGATTTCTGTATAGCCTCAGATAATTCAATTGCCATTTTTCTGTAATCACTTTCAGGTTTCCTATAATTTTTTGAAAGGACGTCTTTAGCATCAAAATAAAGTCCTCTTGATTGGAATAGTTTAGAAAGTATATAAGCTTCTTCATTTGACTTAACATGAATCTTTAAATCGTCAGTTATATCAATTAGTTTGGAGATTTCTTTAATAAGATTATCACTCTGAGAAACTTTTATTAATGAAATAATTTTATTGAAATCTAGTTTCAGGTTTTTATCTCTTAAAATTGCTTGAAAAAGTAAAGGTCTTGCTCTGTTGGGCGCAAGTGTCTTATATATTTTATTGGCCCTTTCTACTTCTGATGGTTTAAATCTAGATAGTTGATAAGCATTTGAAAGAGTTTCAGCATCAATTCTTCCAATTTTTAATAAAATTTCAGAACAGTAAATCTTTAATTCTCTTTCAACTGAAGGGTTTGATAATATTGATAGAAGTCCACTAATACTAAATTTTTCTATTTGTTCAAAATTAGGTGATATATCTGCAAACTGTAATGATGATATTATTACAGGATTTAATTCTTTAAGATTATCAAGGGTTTTCTTGAGACCTTTTGAATCAAGTTTATTTTCTTCACTCATCAATGAAAAAGCTAATTCAATAAAAAATAAGTCACCGGGATTATTTTGCTCTTTTAGTAATTGAAGTCCAAGTTTAGCCTCATCAAACTTACTATTTATTATATTACACATAATCATTATCTTACCTAGGTTGAGTAAATTCTCATCAAAGTTTTTTTCCAGAATCTTACAAGCTTCTGTGTGGCGGTTTCTCAATAAATTACCTTCAATCATTTTCTGCAATACAAAGCTTGTGTTGGAAAGTTTTGGGTACTTAGAATAAAGAAACTCAATTTCGTTGAATCTTCCAGTTATGAACAATTTGTCTACAATTTTATTAAAGATAAAGCTATACTGCTTATCTGAAATTCTATTTTTAGGGAATATCTTACTAGAAGTTAAAATCTGGAAAATTATTTCCTGAAAAACTTTATTTTTATTATTGACTGGTAAGTTATCAAGAAATAGAGAAATCTGATCATAATCTTTGTCAATAAAAATATTCTTCCATTGATTTTCAGTATCTTTATCGTAAAGACTAAATTTAAAAAATTGTGTTTGATTTGTTTTTTTGAATAATCCTCAATAAATTCTGATTTGTTGTGCTCTTGAATTAAAAGCAATAAAGGTAATAACTAAAAATAAAACTATTTTACTTTTCAAGAATATACTCGCTCTCAACAATTTTTGGACTAACCATAAAATCTGTAGTTCCTAAATAAATAAGGAAAATTGTAAAAACAATACTTACTGAAATAAGAATCTTTAAAATTAATTTATCCATTTATTTACTTTAATTAATTTCTATAATAAAAAAAAAAACATTTCAAATAAACTAAATATTAATATTAAATTAAGTTTATATGAATGAATCATCAAAAAATATTGTACTTTTAGGTATGGCAGGTGTTGGTAAAACTACTGTTGGAAGAGTGCTATCAAAAAAGATTCATAGAAAATTCTTAGACATAGATCAAGAATTTGAAGAACAAACAAAAATTCGTATAACTGAATTCTTTACAATTTATGGAGAAAATGAGTTTAGAAAAATAGAAAGAAGAATAGTAAAAGATGTTTTAACAAAAAATAAGAAACTAGTAATATCTGCAGGAGGTGGTATTTTTAGTAATAATGAAATACGTGATATAATTATCGAAAAATCTAAAACTTTTTTTCTAAACTCTTCACTAGAAACTCTTGTAGAAAGGTTGAAAAAAATTTTAGTAATAGACCTTTACTTAATAAAGGAAATTTAAGGGAAAATATAAAAAATTATATGAAAAAAGAATTAAAAATTATAACATGGCACATCATATAATTTCAGTAGATAACCTAAGTGTTGAAGATGTTGTTTTAAGTATTATTGAGAAAATTTAATGTTATGAAATCAATATCAAATCTAACTGTTAAACTCGGTAAAAATTCTTATAAAATTATAATAGATAAAAATTTTCCATTTAAAATTAAAAAAATATTCTCCAAAATTGAAAAGTTCTCAAAAATTATTGTGATCACTGACAAAACTATAAATAATATTTTTAATAACGAAATCGACAAGTTTTGTGATGAACTCCAAAGCGAAAAAATTATTCTTCCATCGGGAGAAAAAACAAAAAGCTTTAAATATTTAGAATATTTAATGAATAAAATTCTTAGTAAAAAAGTTGACAGAAAAGCTTTATTGATTTGTATTGGTGGGGGTGTTATGGGTGACTTGGTAGGTTTGGCTGCAAGCTTAACCCTAAGAGGAATTGATTTCATTCAAATACCTACAACACTACTATCTCAGGTTGATAGTTCAGTTGGTGGAAAAACAGCGATTAACTCAATATATGGTAAAAATTTAATTGGTAGCTTTTACCAACCAAAAATAGTAATAATTTCCCTTTACTTTTTAAAAAAATTACCCAAAAGAGATATTATTTCATGCTATGCTGAAATTTTAAAATATTCATTTATCAAAAATAAAGCATTTTTTACTTGGTTAGAAAATAATAGTAAAAAAATTCTCAATCTTAACAGTAATGCTTGTGCAGAAGCTATTAGAGAAAGTTGTAGGATAAAATCTTTGATAGTTTCAAAAGATGAGAAGGAAAAAAATCTTAGGGAAATTCTTAACTTTGGACATACATTTGGACATGCTTTAGAGTCAATTACAGGATTCTCCAGTAAACTAAATCACGGTGAATCTATATTTGTGGGAATGTATATTGCAATAAAATTCTCTATATTTTTGGGATTTTGTAAAAAAAAAAATTATATGATTATACAAACCATCTAGATAAATTAAATATTTCTTATAAACTAAGTGACTACAATATAACTATTTCACCTAATTTATTTCTTAAACACCTTAAATTTGATAAAAAAGTTAAAAAGAAAAAAATAAGATTTATACTCCTTAGTGATATTGGAAAAGTAAAGGTGTACAAACTGAATGAAGAAAAGGTTCTTTTAGACTTTTTGAAAAAAGAAAAATTTTAAATTATGGAATATTCACTATCAATTTTAATAGGAACAATTATTGGTCTGATAATTATTTCAGGATTTTTTTCTGGTTCTGAAACATCTCTTACTTCAGCATCCAAACCAAGAATGCATGAATTAGCAAAATCAGGTGATAAAAAAGCTAAATTATTCACAAAAATATTTAAAGATAAAGAGATACTTATAGGCACTATCCTTTTTGCAAATAATCTTGTTAATGTCTTAGCATCTGCAATTGCGACCAAAATTTTGATTGAAATCACGAACGATGAAGGAATCGTTTACGCCACAATTATAATGACCTTAATGATACTTATTTTTGGAGAACTTATTCCAAAAACAATTGCTTTATCAAACTCTGATAAGTTTGCATTAAAAATTGCACCATTTATGAGAATTATAATTATTATATTATACCCACTAACAAAGTTTTTAAATATCTTAGTGACTCTTATTTTAAAAATTTTTGGTATTGATTACAAAACAATTAATAAAGATGAATTATCAGAAAATAGAGAAGAGGAATTAAGAGGGGCAATTGATTTGCATGGTGAACATCCTTCAACTGGAGATGAAAAAGATATGCTGAAATCAATTCTTGACTTAGATGATATAACTGTTGGATCGATTATGGTCCCAAGAAAGGATATATTTAGTCTTCCTTCAACATCTAGCCTTGATGAACTTTTACTTCAACTAAAAGATTCTCCACATTCAAGAATACCAATATGGGAAAAGAACCCAGAAAATATTATAGGAGTACTTCATGTAAGAAAATTAATCGGTCTAAAACTAACGGATCCAAAAAGTTTTAATGTTTCCTCATATTGTCAAAAACCGTGGTTTATACCAGAGTCAACTAAATTAGATATTCAACTTATGGAATTTAAAAAAAGAAAAGAGCATTTTTCTATAGTTGTGGACGAATACGGAGAATTTTTGGGAATTATTACTTTGGAAGATATAATTGAGGAAATTGTTGGGGATATAGATGATGAAATTGATGTGCTAAAGGTTTCAAAAGAAGTTAAAGGTATTAAAAAACTTTCCAAAATTAGCTATTTGGTTAAAGGTACAGTAAATATAAGAGACTTGAACAAGGAGCTAAATATTAATCTCCCACTTAATGAGGCTTCTACAATAGCGGGACTAGTTTTATATGAAAGTCGAATAATTCCCAAAAAAGGTCAGGTATTTTCATTTTTTGGTCTGAGATTTGAAATATTATCAAAAAAAAATAATCAGTTAATGGTAATAAAAATCACAAAAAAAAAATAATTTTCAAAACTCCAAAAAAGTATTATTATAATAAAGGGGAGTATAGAAATGCAAATTCAGGACTTACTAGATAAGGTCTTAATAAATCAAAGGCTAGTTCTAATTAATAATTCATCATCATCCTACGAAGCTGCAGTTATGATGCTTAAAAATCGCTGTGGGGCACTTCTGGTTTGTGATTCAAAAACAAAAGATGGAACGCTAGTAGGTATTGTTACTGAACGTGATCTAGCATTCAGAGTAATACCTAAGGGTCTTGATCCTAAGAAAACTTCTGTAGAAAAAATAATGACAAAGAATGTAGATACAATTTCTCCAAATAAAACAACACTTGATGCTATTAAAGTTATGAAAAAAAGGATTTAGACATCTACCTGTAACAAAAGATAAAAAAATAATTGGCATTCTATCTATGCGTGATCTCTATGACTTTGCAAATAATCAACTCCAAGATTCATTGAAACAGCATCAAGAATTTATGTTTGGAACTGGATACGGCTCTTAATAAATTATTTTTATTTGAAGTGCGTGGATTTGATTTTTCATTTCTTTTTCCAAGACCTTATAAATTTCTTTTTGGCCAGCTAACCTGCTCATACCCTGAAGCTTTTCACTAGTGATAATAATTAAAAAGTGAGAGTTCCCGCTATTTGGACTCTGTGAATGACCTTTGTGTTTATGGGATTCATTTATTACTTCTAAATGTGTGGGAGAAAAATAATCACTAAGTTTCTTGAAGATTGTTGATTCATTCATAACTTTAGTAATAAGATACAGAATAAATAATGAAAAACAAACCTGCTAAAAAATTTTTTGAAAGTACAAACTATTCAACTAAACAATGTGATGAAAAAGGTTGTAATGAAGAAGGAAGCTTTATTGCTCCGAAGTCACCTAATAATAGAGAGAAATATTTTTTCTGTTTAAAGCATATAAAACTTTATAATAAAAGGTGGAATTTCTTTGCAGGAAAATCTCAGGCTGAAATCTATAATTTTCAAAAGAATGATTTTTTGAAGGTAAACCAACTTTTCCTTTTTCTGATGGGATGAGATCTAAAATCAAATTTGAATTCAACTATTTTGCGGATAAAGAGAAACTTAAATTTAGTGAAAAAAGAAAAAGTTTGAAAAAGTTAATAAATTAATATTTAATGCTGATGTTGAAAGTTCTCTTAGGTTAATGAAGTTGGACAATGATTTTAATGAAAATGACCTTAAGAAAAGATATAAACAATTAGTAAAAAAATTCCACCCTGACGTTAAAAATAATATTAAAAATAAAGAAAAAATAATTAAGAAAATTAATAATGCCTATAAATTACTTTTCAATTTCCTTAAGAATAATAAATGCAAGTAGACTCAAAAGATATAAAAAATTTATCACCTGACATTACCATAGATTCATCTTTAACTTTTGGGATGAAAAAAAAAGATGAAGGTACCAGGATTTAAAGATAAAACTGATTTAGTCCCAACTATAGATAAAAATTATATTTTTGATGAAGAGACTACAACCTCTATACTTGTAGGATTTAAATTTAATAAAAAAGTTCTTATTCAAGGTTTACATGGAACTGGAAAGTCTTCACATATTGAACAAGTAGCATCGAGATTAAATTGGCCTTGTTTAAGAATTAATCTTGATGGACATATCAGTAGATTTGATTTATTAGGAAAAGATTCAATTGTACTAAAGGATAATAAACAAGTTACAACCTTCAAAGAAGGTCTTCTTCCATGGGCAATCCAAAACCCAATTGCACTAGTTCTGGATGAGTACGATGCTGGAAGACCTGATGTAATGTTTGTTATCCAAAGAATACTAGAAGCTGAGGGTAAACTTACATTGCTTGATCAAAACAAAGTTATTACACCTCACCCATACTTTAGAATATTTGGGACTTGCAATACACTAGGGCTAGGAGACAATACTGGTCTATATAGTGGAACACAAAATCTTAATCAGGGACAATTAGATAGATGGAATATTTTTTCTAGTCTCAACTTCATTGAACCAAGTGTAGAGAAAAAAATAATTGAAGGCAAAATTGGGAAAAATAAAGGTAAATTAGCTAACAAGCTACCAAGTATGATTAGACTTGCAAATTTAATTAGACAAGCCTTTAGTTCCTCAGATTTATCAGTAACAATGTCTCCAAGAACTTGCATATTATGGGCGGAAAATTTTATAATATTTGGTAATCTCGAAAAAGCATTTAAATTAACTTTTTTAAATAAATGTGAATCGAATGATAAAAAAATTATAATAGAGCTTTATCAAAGATGTTTTGGGAAAGAGATATAATGTGACTTTTTATGAGAATGAAAACACGGCAAAAATAATTTCAAAAAATAAGATCAAACTTGTAATAAAAGACAAAGATATAATTTCAAATTCTGAAAATAAATTTCTTGATGAATCCCTAAAATTTGAAAACAAAACAATTTTTGAAAAAGGATGGTATGACTTTTTTTCTCTGAAAATAAGATATATCGATGAAAGATTATTTGTTCAGAATATACCTGATACTAAACTATCAAAAAGATTTTATAAGCTTTTGTTGGAGGCTAGATCCTTAAGTATTGGTTTTTCAAAGTTTGCTGGATGTAAAATAAATGTTGAGAAAATATTTAATGAAATTAAAAATCAAATTCATAAAGATTCAAAAAATAATGAGGAGCTTTTCTTTGAGTTTTTTCTTCTTAAATTTCAATCTAAAGAAAATAAAAATTTAAATTTTTTTAAAAAGTTTCCAATGATTAACAATAATAAAATTAAATTATTAAAAAATAATCTTGAGAAAATAAATTTTATGAAATAGCTAAAAAATTTCTAATTTATTTCAGCAAGAGGAAATAAAAGAAGAAAATCAGAATAATATTTCTAAAAATACTACACAAAAATCTAAATCTCTTACTAAAGAAAAGAAAAAGGTTCCTTTAAATAAGGAAAGAAAAAAAAAAACTAAAGAATCACAAAACCAAGAAAATTCTAATCAACCTAATGAAAATAATAAAATTGAAGTTTTAAATAAATATAAAATCTTTACAAGAGAGTTTGATATAGCAAAGAATGCAGAAAGATTAGTGAAATCTAATGAATTAAATGATTTGAGAAAGAAATTTGATGAGGAATGTAAAGATTATACAAAACTCATAAATGAGCTTGCAAAAAAATTAAAAAAATTACTTTTAGCCTTTGATTCAACCGCGTGGGAGTTTAGTCAAGATGAAGGAAGCTTTGATGGGTCAAGATTTGCAGCGTTTATTGCTAATAATAATAATTCTTCAATATATAAATTAGAAAAGAAAAATATCGAAAAAAATACGATTGTTTCACTTTTAATGGATAATTCTGGCTCTATGAGAGGTAAGCCAATTATCACATCAGCATTAACATCAGAAATTCTTACACATACTCTTGAAAAATGTAATGTTAACGTTGAAATTCTTGGCTTTACAACTAATGAGTGGAAGGGAGGAAAGTCTAAAAAGAAATGGGAGAGTATTGATAGACCCAATAAGCCAGGCAGATTAAATGATCTTCTTCATATAATTTATAAAGATGCTGATGCTTCATGGAGTGTAGCAAAAAAAAATATTGGTCTTATCCTAAAAGAAGGTTTGTTAAAAGAAAATATTGACGGAGAGGCACTTATTTGGGCATCCAATAGATTAAAAAGAAGAAATGAAAAAAAAAAAATTTTGATTGTCATTTCCGATGGTGCTCCTGTTGATGATTCAACATTGTCTGTAAATAATCCAAATATTCTTGAAAATCATTTAAAGGAAGTTGTTACAGAAATTGAGCAAGAAGGAAAGATTAAATTAGTAGCAATCGGTATAGGTCACGATGTATCGAGGTACTATAAAAAGGCATTTACAATAGACAGTCCAGATAAGCTAGGAGATATAATAATTGAAAATCTAGCTAAAAACCTAAGGTAATAAATTAATCTTTATTATCTTTTCTTGACACTATTAATTTTTTTAACTTAACGATTTCAGGTGCAAGCAAAGAACTTTTAGACGTAATCACGTAATTATCAATACCACCTTTCTTCTCTACTGTTTTAATTCCTTTTGAAGAAACTTTGAGCCTTACTTTTTTACCTAATATTTCAGAGAAAAATGAAACATTTTGAAGATTGGGTAAAAATCTCCTTTTTGTTTTATTAATTGCATGACTGACGTTGTTTCCAGACATAGGCTTTTTATTTGTAATGCTGCATCTTTTAACCATAATAAACTTATAAATAAAATATTTAATTAATCAAACTTTTTTTTTGTCAAATATTCATAAATAATTTTTGAACCTTCGGTTAGTGAAACTTCATTTTTTTCTATTTTATTTATAAGATCTTTAATATATTGCTTCGTTTTGAAATTTTTATTTATATATTCCGAAATATTTAAGTCAACATCAGCCCATAAATTCTTAAGTCTTTGGTCACTCCTAATTTGATAAAACATCTTTTTATCTTTTGAAGACTTAATAAATTTCAATATATAATTCCATATTTCTTTGATACCTTTATTCTCAATTGCCGAACAAGTAAGTATATTAGGCTTTAAATCAATTCTTGAGTCTGAAGTCATTTGAGAAGCATTTGTATATTCATTTTTTGTCAATTCAGCCTGCTTTATTAATCCACCATCAGCCTTGTTAACAACAATCAAATCTGCTAGTTCTATTATACCTTTTTATTCCCTGAAGCTCATCTCCTCCTGATGGAAGGAGAAGTACTAAAAAATATCAACCATATCATAAACTGAGGTTTCTGCCTGACCAACACCCATTGTTTCAATAAAAATTATATTAAAACCAAATTCTTCCAAACATCTTATAGATTGAAATGTTTTTTTTGCAACTCCTCCAAGATGACCTTGATTAGGCGAGGGTCTTATATAAGCATTTTTATTAACGGATAGTTTCTCCATTCGAGTTTTATCACCTAGAATAGAACCACCTGACTGTTTGGATGATGGATCAATAGCAAGAACTGCAACTTTATTTCCACTTGAAATTAAAAATGAGCCCAAAGCTTCAATTATTGTGGACTTTCCTACACCAGGAACACCAGTAATACCAATTCTAATTGACTCTGTCATTCTCTTTTAGTTTTGATAAAAGAAGGTTTGCTCGCAACTTATCTTTTTCTAATAGTGACTCAACCAAAGTTATAGCTTTTGCTAAATGTGGTCTAGAACCTTTTCTTAAGTTAAAAAGAATTGAATCTATTTCTTGGATATCAGAATTAGATAAATCCTCATTATTTTTTTTATCGATAAAAAAATCATTAGCATCAACTAAACCATTTGTTTGGTGGAAGATTTTATTTATTATCTTTTTTCTGGAATTCTCTCACCAATTTTATATCTAGAAAGAGAAACTGCAGATACACGAACTTGTTTGGCAAAATTTTTATTAGAAATATTAAATAATTTTAGAAAACTCTTTAAATACATTTTAACCAGAATGGTTAATATATCATATAATATTTATGATTTCAATTGCTGCTTCTTGTATATTTGTTCCTGGTCCAAAGACCTTCGAAACACCAAGCTCATAAAGTGCGTCGTAGTCTTGAGGGGGGATTACTCCTCCACAAATGACCTTTATGTTTGAGGCTTTATTATTTTTAAGTGATTTCATTAATAATGGAACAAGAGTCTTGTGACCTGCTGCTAATGTTGAAACTCCAATTATATGAACATCGTTGTCAATCGCCTGCATAGCTGCTTCTTCAGGAGTTTGAAATAATGGACCGACATCCACATCAAAACCGAGATCTGAAAAGGCAGTAGCTATTAACTTTGCCCCCCTATCGTGACCATCTTGACCCATTTTTACAACAAGCATTCTTGGCCTTCTACCTTTATTTTCAATAAACTTTTCTATCTCAGCATCTATCTTATTAATTTTTTCGGTATGTTTTATGGCCTTGCCATAAACACCTGAAATTGTTTTAGATGATAAAGTGTGCCTACCAAAACTTTCTCCATTGCTTCAGTCATTTCGCCGACGGTACATCTCTTTTTGCTGCCTCAACACAAACCTCTAGTAAATTTAATTCTGATGATCTAGATGCTTCAGTAACTTTTTTTAAGAGATTATTTACTTCGTTAATATCTCTAGAATCTTTAATATCTTTAAGTCTCTTAATCTGCTTTACTCTAACTTTCTCATTATCTATAGATAAAACATTGATCTCTTGCTTCTCAGTTGGTTTATATTTATTAACGCCAACGATTGTTTCCTCCATTGAATCAACTCTTGCTTGTCTTTTTGCTGAACTTTCTTCGATTCTCATTTTTGGTAATCCCATTTCAATTGCTTTAACCATTCCTCCAACATCGTCAACCTCCTTGATTAATGCACGAGCTTTTTTGATTATATCTGAAGTCAAAGATTCTACATAAAATGAACCTGCCATTGGATCAATTACCTTATTAATTCCTGATTCTTCAGCAAGAATAAGTTGAGTATTTCTGGCAATTCTAGCCGAAAATGTAGTTGGTAAAGCTAAAGCTTCATCAAAACTATTCGTGTGTAGAGACTGAGTCCCTCCCATTACAGCAGCCATTGCCTCAATAGTTGTGCTAACAATATTGTTGTATGCATCTTGTTCCATAAGTGAAACACCAGATGTCTGACAGTGTGTTCTCAAAGCAAGACTTTTTGGGTTTTTTGGTTTAAATTCTTCAATAATCTTTGCCCACATAAATCTTGCTGCTCTCATTTTAGCTATTTCCATAAAAAAATTCATTCCAATAGACCAAAAAAAATGAAAGTCTGGGCGCAAAGTCATCTATATCTAAACCTCTTTGAAGTGCAGCTTTTTACATACTCCTTCCCATCAGCAAGAGTATAGGCTAATTCTTGAACCTGATTTGCTCCAGCCTCTTGCATATGGTAACCACTAATTGATATAGAGTTAAATTTGGGCATCTCTTTTGAAGTAAATTCTATAATATCTGCAACAATTCTCATACTTGGTTCAGGTGGAAAAATAAAAGTATTTCTTACCATAAATTCTTTTAGAATATCATTTTGAATCGTACCGGTGAGTTTACTTTTATCTACACCTTGTTCTTCACCACAAGCAATAAAACAAGCAAGGACAGGAATAACTGCGCCATTCATTGTCATCGAAACGCTCATCTTATCAAGTGGAATGTCGAGAAAAAGAGTATTCATATCCTCAATCGAATCAATTGCAACTCCTGCATTACCTACATCCGCAACAACTCTTGGATGGTCGGAATCGTAACCCCTATGGGTTGCCAAATCAAAGGCAACAGATAATCCAGTAACTCCATTTCTTAAACCTTCTTTATAAAATTTATTTGATTCTTCAGCAGTTGAAAAACCAGCATATTGTCTAATCGTCCATGGCCTATTCGAATACATTGTAGCACGCGGACCCCTTGTGTATGGTGGTAATCCGGGAAAACCAATTTCGTGCTCTAACTCTTTTAAGTCTTCCTCAGTATAGAGTGGTTTGACTCTAATTCCTTCAGGAGTATCCCAATATAATTCATTGATATCTTTTTCTTTAAGCTCTTTTTCTGCTATTTTTTTCCACTCTTTATAATTATTGTTTGTCAAAGCTTTATCCCTTTAAAAAATTAAATCCCTGATGTAGTAAGTAGGGGTTATTTTTTTTTTTTATTAAATCATTTAATTTTGCTTTATCAATACCCTTTTCACTATTAACATCTCTGTGAATTCCATCAGTAACAAGCAATGAATCTAAATTTTGATTATTAGCACCCTTTATATCGTTATCAAGAGAATCACCAATTACTAAAATTTTTCTCTTAATTATTTGTGAAATTTTTTCATAACAATAGTTATAGATTTCATTATAAGGTTTTCCGTAATAGTTTACATCTCCTCCAATTGATTCATAATATTGTGCTAAAAGTCCTGCACATATAACAAATCTGTCTCCTCTAACAACAATCTTATCTGGATTTGAGCATATCATTAAAGGTTTTGACTTTACAAGACCTTCAAGAATTGGTTTATAATTTTCAAGCTTATCTTCAAAACCCCAGGGACCAGTATTAATTATAATTTCAACATTCTCGTAGTCTTTACTTACTTCATAATCTAAACCTTCGATGAGGTGATGATCTCTTTCTGGACCAATAATATAACAAAATTTATAACTTTTTTTTTTCAAGGATTGCCATGTAATTTCTCCGGACGATATTACACATTCATAAAGATCTCTGCTCAAACCAAATAATGAAAGTTGTTTCTCAATTACTTTACTTCTTCTAGGAGCATTAGTCATAAAAAAAACCTTTTTGTTTAACAATTTAATTTCATCTAATACTTTATAAATTCCGTTAAATATTTTTTCTCCATTATGGACTACACCCCATAAATCTATGAAGAAAACATCATAATTTTCATATATCTCTGAAAAGTTTTTAAGCTTAATTGAATTATTCATAACTAATATTCTTTCCAACTAAATCATTTACATTTTTAAGTCCCTTCTCTTTAATTTTTTTACTCAGATCCTCCAAAATTTCATTAACAACATTTGGTCCTTTATAAACGAGAGAGGTGTATAATTGCAAAGCATTCGCTCCCAGAGAAATTTTTTCAAAGGCATCTTTACCATTTGAAATTCCACCTACTCCAATAATTTGTATCTTACCCTGACAAATTTCATATGCCTTTTTAATAATATTATTCGTTAAATTCTTTAAAGGAGGACCCGATAAACCTCCTATTTCATCTATCTTCCATGGATTACTAATAGGTTTTTTATATAACATTTCTCTTCTAACCGTTGTGTTTGTAAGGACTATACCTGAAATAAATTCCTCCTTCATTGCTAGATTACATATATACTCAAGGTTTTCGTCAGAAATTTCTGGTGAGAGTTTAATAAATGTATTTATTTTCTTTTTTAATTTAGATAATTTCATTATTAACTTTCCAATTTGATTCTTATTTTCTAGGTCACGAAGATTAGGTGTGTTAGGTGAAGAAATATTTATAGTTATATAATCAGCATAATTTTTTACAATCTCGTATAAATTCAAATAGTCACTAATCAAATCTGGAGAGTTTTTATTTCTTCCAATATTTATTCCAAGTAATCCTTTTTTCGATACATCAATCTTTTTTAGATTATCTATGAGATTTTCTACTCCGAGATTATTAAATCCTAATCTCTGAATAATTGCGTTATACTCGGGAATCCTAAATACTCTTGGTTTAGGGTTCCCAAATTGTAGCATTGGGGTCACAGTACCAACCTCAATAAAACCAAAACCTAATTCAAAGCAACCCTCGACAGCTTCTGCATTTTTATCAAAACCAGCAGCAATTCCTAAAGGATTATTTATAGTTTTATTTAAAAGTTTGGTTTGGAGATTAGAAAATTTTTTTTTTTTTTTTATAATTCCTAATTTGAGTAAATATATAAAAGATTTATGTAAAAGTTCTGGTGATAGTGGGGTTGTTAATTTTGAGATTATATCGTAGATCATATATCTGCCTTTTTATAAATCTTATTAAGCCAAGTAAATTCTAAATTATTATAAAAATGCGGGAAAACTTTATTATTTCTCGAAACTTCCCACTTTAAATAGTCAGTCAAATTTTTAGTTTTAAATTCTGCTATAACTAAATCCTTATCATTTTTAAAATATTTTGATAATGTCTCTTTCAGTTGTTCTTTTTTAGACAGATGAATGAAGCCAGAATTAAGGTCTAGCTCGTTACCACTGAAGATTTTTTTTTTTTTAAAGCTTTCAAATTCAACCTTAGAAAAAACTCTGTAAACATATGGATTATCAATTTTCACCTAATTTTTCCTTGACTAAACTTATAGTTTTCTTTACCCCATAGAACTTTATAAATGAACCCAACCTAGGCCCTTGGTCCTGTCCAAGTATGACTTGATAAAATGCAGTGAACCATTCCTTTAATGGTTCAAACTTTAGAGACATACCAATATCATAAATTATAGTTTGAATATCCTCAGCTTTAATGTCATCTTCAACCTCTTTAAGCGAATTTATCAATTGTTTAAACCCTAATATTTCTTTTTCATTAGGTTCTCTATATTTTTTTTCAGGTAGAACAAATTTATTATAATACTCAACGCCAAACTGTAATAGTTTTTCAAGATAAGGGTACTTTTCCTTATCTACCTTTCCGTAGTAATTTTCTATAAATCCCCATAAAATATCCGATGTTTCAGCGTTACATACGCTTGCAAGATTTAAAATGAGCGAGAAGGAAAGATTATCTAAAACATTCTGATTAGTTTCGTTGTTTACAAACCATAATGGAGATTCCATCTTTTTATCTTCGCTCATTATTTTATATTCTTTATTATATTTTAAAAAATCATCTGTCATCTTTGGAATTACATCAAAGTATAATCTTTTCGCTCTGGTGGGGTTTTGAAACATAAAAAGCTCAAGGCTTTGTCTTGGTGAGAACTCTAGCCAATCATCTACAGAGATGCCATTACCAATTGATTTTGAGATTTTTTCTCCATTTTGGTCTAAAAATAATTCATATGTAAAATTATTTGGAGGTCTCCCCCCAATTATTCTATTTATTTTATTTGATAATTGAAACGACTCTATCAAATCTTTTCCATTCATCTCATAATCAATTCCTAAGACATACCACCTCATTGCCCAATCTACTTTCCATTGAAGTTTACAATGCCCGTCAAAAATTGACGTTTCGACCTTTTTATTTGATTCTGGGTGCTTGTAAATTAATGTGTTTGATTTTTTATTAATTTCTTCAATCTTGACTTGCAGTACTTTGCCAGTTTGCTCACATATTGGTAAAAAAGGGGAATAAGTTTCTCTCCTTTCTTTTCCTAACGTCGGTAAAATAATATTTAATATCTTTTCATAATTTAGTAGAACTGACTCGAGCCCTTCGTTAAAAACTCCATCCTTATAATGCTGAGTTGCAGATTTAAATTCAAAATCAAAGTTAAACTTTTCTAAAAAATTAATGAGTTTATTATTATTATGTTCTGAAAAGCTCTCAAATTCTTGGAATGGATCAGGTATTGAAGATAAAGGTTTTTCGAGATGCTGACTAATCAAATTTTGATTTGGGATATTTTTTGGAACTTTTCTTAAACCATCCATATCATCTGAAAAAACGAATAGCTTAACCTTTTTGTCTGTAAGTTTCTTGAAAGCTTTAATCACCATTGAGGTTCTTAATACCTCACCGAATGTTCCAATATGTGGCAAGCCAGATGGTCCATACCCTGTCTGAAAAATACAATATTCTTTTTCTAGGTTATTAAACCGCTTTAAAATTTTTTTTGCCTCTACGAATGGCCAGAGGTTTGATTTTATATCTATCATAATTATATTAAATAAGTAAACTTAGAAGTACCATCAAGAAAAAAAATAATAGTACAATTTTTTATAGTATAATAATAAATTAAACATTTTTTTCTTGTATTTTATTTACAAATATTTTAGTTTATTAATAAATTTTAGAATATTATGGCCAAAAAACTTAAGGGTGATTTTTTTTTCTTATCAGCCAATGATTTAAAAGAGGGTGGTATGTTATTTTATGGAAAAAATGGCTGGACATCCGAATTTGATGAAGCGATTAAAATCCCAAGAAACGAAATTGAATTTTACGAAGGTAAATGCAAAAGTTATGAAGACAACTGCATTATTATTTCTCCGACTTTTATCGAAATTGATGAAAATGGAGATGTTTTAAACTTAAGAGATAAAATTAGGATTAATGGAATAACTATAGAAATCTAACATGTATAAATACTCTGATAAAGATAAAAGAATAGTTAAGAAAAGAGTCGAACAATTCAGATTTCAGGTTGAAAGAAGATTAAATGGTGATCTCACAGAAGAGGAATTTAAACCATTAAGATTAATGAACGGTTTATATCTCCAACTTCATGCCTACATGCTTAGGGTTGCCATACCATACGGTGAATTATCATCCAAGCAAATGTATAAGTTAGCAGATATTGCAGATAAGTATGATAAAGGTTACGGACACTTTACTACAAGGCAAAACATTCAATTTAATTGGCCAAAGTTAACTGATGTACCGCAAATTCTTTCGGATTTAGTCTGAAGTTGAAATGCATGCCATTCAAACGTCTGGTAATTGTATAAGAAATATTTCATCAGATCACTTTGCTGGTATATGTGACGATGAGGTTGAAGATCCGAGACCATGGTGCGAAATAATAAGGAAATGGTCTACATTTCATCCAGAATTTTCATTCCTTCCAAGAAAATTCAAAATTGCTGTTACTGGAAGTAGTGTTGATAGAGCAGCTATAAAATTTCATGATATTGATTAAAAATAGTCAAACAAAAAATGATATAGGGTTTGAGGTTTTTGTGGGTGGTGGTCAAGGTAGAAGTCCTTATGTTGCAAAACAAATAAACAATTTTGTTAAACAAAAAGATTTACTAAATTACCTAGAAGCTATTTTATCAACTTACAATGAACTAGGGAGAAGAGACAATATATATAAGGCTAGAATAAAGATTTTAGTACATGAGCTAGGTATTGATAAGTTCAAAGAACTCGTTGAATTTAATTTCCTAAAATTTAAGGATAAAAGACTTGATCTAGATAATAAATTTATAGATCAAACAAAAGAATTTTTCAAGTTACCGAATCTTAAAATTAAACAAAGATCGGTTTCATTTCCACAGGATATAGACTTTAATAACTGGTTAATGAGAAATGTTGTGAAGCATAAGATAAAAGGTTTTTCAATCGTATTAATTTCACTTAAGCAAAACGGAAAACCACCCGGCGATGCAACTTCAGATCAAATGAGAAAAATTGCTGCTATTTCACAAGAATTCTCATTTAGTGAAATACGAGTAACTCATGAACAAAATTTAGTACTTCCTCACATAGAAAATAGTAAATTATTGGAGGTTTGGGAACAACTGAAAAAATCAGGTTTGGCAACTCCAAATCTAGGCTTTATCTCAGATACAATTTGTTGTCCTGGTATGGACTACTGTGCTCTTGCCACAGCAAGGTCTATACCAATATCGAATAAAATTAGTGAAAAATATAAACATTTTAATAAGCAAAATGATATAGGAAATTTAAAAATTAAGATATCCGGATGCATAAATGCGTGTGGTCATCACCATGTTGGAAACATAGGAATTCTTGGACTTGAAAGAAATGGTCGGGAGTCTTACCAGCTTACATTAGGTGGTTCTGCTGATGAAAATGCCTCTATTGGAGAAATTCTTGGACCATCATTTCAAGAGGATAAATTAATGCAAGCAATCGAAAAAATACTTATTGTATATAAAGAAAATAGAAAAAATGAAAATGAAGATTTTTTAAAGGTATACAGAAGAATAGGAATAACTCCTTTTAAAGAAGGTGTATATGATAATACTTAAAAAGGTGTTGAGGAAAAATGTATTTATCGTGTAATAAAAACTATACCAAAAGATAAAAAAGAAATTTCTAATAACTCTATTTTTAATTTAGACATATGGAATACTTTTAGAGAAGATATAATTAAATTTGAGAACATCGGTATTTTTGTTGACTCTGATCAAAATTTTGATCCATCATTCGAGGACTTAGAATCTTTAAAGATTATTCAAATTAATTTTCTGACGTTTAAGGACGGGAGACCCTTTTCATTAGCTAAAAATCTAAGGAAAAAAAAATCCTTCAAAAATCAGATTAGAGCCTCAGGTCATATTCTTCCAGACCAATATAGTTTTTTATTGAGATGTGGTTTTGATTCCGTTGAAATTGAAAAAGATAATAAAGATTTATGGCTTAAAGTTCTAGAAATGGAATCGGAAGAAAAATATCAACCGTTTTAGAATACACCTTAAAAGTAGATTAGCTATTTAAAGAAGATGTTATAATAGTATTTAAGTTGGTTTTGTTAATCAGATGATAAGCCCTTGGAATTTTTGCCAAGGGCTTACAATTATATCATTAGGTAAAATTTAAGTTAAAGGTGGGGTTAAAAATCCATTCCACCCATTCCTCCCATTCCACCCATTCCACCTCCTGGCGGCATTGGAGGCATTGCTGATTCTTTTGGCTCAGGTAACTCGGCAACCATAGCTTCAGTTGTAAGAAGAAGACTTGCAATTGAGGAAGCATTTTCAAGAGCTGTTCTAACAACTTTAACAGGGTCAATAATTCCTGCTTTTACTAAGTCTGTATATTTTTCAGACTGAGCATCAAAACCATGATTAACATCGCTCTGCTCCAGAAGTTTCCCAATTACGATGGATCCCTCAACACCAGCATTCTCTGATATTTGCCTAGCTGGTGCTTCTAATGCCTTGCGAATAATGTCTACTCCTGCGCTTTGGTCTGAATTGTGACCTTTTAAGTCTTTAATAGATTTGATCGAATATAATAAGGCCGTACCTCCTCCAGGTACAATGCCTTCCTCTACTGCTGCTCGTGTTGCAGCTAAAGCATCGTCAACTCTATCTTTTCTTTCCTTAACTTCAACTTCAGTAGAACCACCAACATTTATAACAGCTACTCCACCAGATAACTTAGCCAACCTTTCTTGAAGTTTTTCTTTGTCATAATCAGAAGTAGTTGAATCTATTTGTGTTTTAATTTGTTCACATCTAGCTTGAACGTCTGAAGATTGCCCAGAACCACCAACGATAGTTGTATCTTCTTTATCAATTCTGACTTTCTTACAAGAGCCTAAGTCGTTTATAGTTACATTTTCTAATTTTATACCTAGCTCTTCGCTAATTACTTGACCACCAGTTAAAACAGCTAAGTCTTCAAGCATAGATTTTCTTCTGTCTCCAAAACCTGGAGCTTTTACAGCAGCTACTTTTAAACCACCTCTTAATTTATTTACAACTAAGGTTGCAAGGGCTTCTCCCTCTACATCTTCAGCAATTATTAATAATGGCTTACCTGATTTTACAACAGATTCTAGAAGAGGTACAAGATCCTGTAAATTTGACAGCTTACCTTCATTTAACAAAATGAAAGGATCTTCAAACTCGCAAATCATTTTTTCAGCATCGGTTATGAAATAAGGAGATAGATATCCTCTATCAAACTGCATACCTTCTGTTGTTTCAAGAGTTGTGTCTCGAGTTTTTGATTCTTCGACAGTAATAACTCCATCTCTTCCAACTTTATCCATAGCTTCAGAGATTTTTTTTCCTATTTCTTCTTCACCATTTGCAGAAATCGTCCCGACCTGAGCAATCTCAGAAGATGAGCCAAGTTTTTTTGCTCTTTTTTTCAGATCTTCCAGAACGTTTTCTACCGCAAGGTCAATACCCCTTTTCAAATCCATAGGGTTCATACCGGCAGCAACTGCCTTTGCTCCTTGCCTAACAATTGCCTGCGCTAAAACTGTGGCAGTAGTTGTTCCATCACCAGCTGAATCAGAGCTTTTATTTGCAACCTCTTTAACCATCTGAGCGCCCATGTTCTCAAATTTATCTTTAAGTTCTATTTCTTTTGCAACCGAAACACCATCCTTAGTAACTCTTGGTGCGCCAAACGATTTATCCAGAATAACATTTCTACCTTTAGGTCCTAATGTTACTTTAACTGCATTTGCTAATGTATCTACACCTGCAATCATACGATCGCGAGCATCAGATCCAAATGATATACTTTTAGCTGACATTTTTTCTCCTTAATTTATTTATTCTATTATTCCCATGATGTCAGATTCTTTCATGATTAATAAATCTGAACCATCAAGTTTAACCTCTGTACCAGACCATTTTCCAAATAAGATCTTGTCACCAGGCTTTACATTCATTGCTTTGAGCTTTCCATCCTCAGTAACTTCACCTGGACCAACGGCAACAACTTCGCCTTCGCTTGGTTTTTCCTTGGCTGTGTCTGGGATTATAATTCCTCCAGCGGTCTTTTCATCGCTTTCGAGTCGTTTAACTACGACTCTATCATGTAGTGGTTTGAATTTCATAACGAATCTCCTTTTTAAGTTAGACAATTCAATTAACGGTCGTGAACCTTGTTAGCACTCACAGCGTTTGAGTGCTAATTTATAAATTTATTTTTCTTTGTCAATAGTCTTTTTTAAGAAAAAGAAAATTCCTTTTTTATAAAATTATATAATTTTTCAATACTTTCATTAACTCTTTCTTTTGCTGTATCGATAACTAAATCTGGCTTTTCTGGTTCCTCGTATGGTGAAGATACTCCTGTAAAACTTTTTATTTCCCAGATTTTGCTTTGGCATATAAACCTTTAACATCTCTTTTTTACAAACATCTAACGAAGCCTTAGTATAAATCAACTTAAAGATTTCAGGTCTTATATCTCTAGCTTTTCTTCTTTCACTTCTATAAGGAGAAATTAAAGAAACAATCACAATAAAACCAGCTTGCGAAAATAACTTAGCAACCTCTGCTGTTCTTCTAATATTTTCAGTTCTGTCTTCTGGTGAAAATGATAAGTCCTTATTTAAACCCAACCTTACGTTATCTCCATCCAAACTAAAAACATTAAAATGTTCAGAAAAAGTTTTTTTCTCAACACCCTTTGCAATTGTACTTTTTCCAGAACCAGACAAACCTGTGAGCCAAATTATCCCAGGTCTATGCTTAAGCATAACCGACCTATCAATTTCACTTACATAAAACTCTTCAGGGAATAATATTTTTCTTGGATTCACTTAAAACCTCCTTTTGATCAGGATAATTTTTAGATTTAATATTCCCCCAGCAATTATTTCGTTTTCATCCAATAAACAAAATCTCCCGGTAGACTTTATGTGTGAATAATTATCCATTGGTATTAATTGAGATGAATGAAAAACTAATTCACAAATATCATTTTTCGTTACATTAAAATTTTTCTTTGGTTGAAGATTATTTGTATCAATAATTTTTTTTATTTCATTTATATTTACTTGATACTGACCTGTATTAATTTTTAGATCATATTTTTTATTTAATTTAAGTTTGTTTTGACTAAGCCAAAAAACATTTGCTTCAAACCTATTCATTAACTTTGGCGGTGTATCTGGTCTTGATGCTATATTTCCAACGTCAACAAAGATTTGTTCGTCTAGAGTAATACCAACACATTCGCCTTGATTATATTTTTTTTTAGATTTTGGCCAACTTTCCAAACTTTTGACTTTAACAACCTGATTTGTGGGTAAAAATAAAAGTGTATCTTCATTCGTGATTTCCCCACTTTCTACTCTACCTACAATTATTCTTTTATCACCAACTTTATATATATCCTGAACAGGAAATCTTAATTCATTTTTATGATCATTATTTTTGATAGTAAATCTATCTAAAACATCAATTACAGTATCTCCTGAATACCAATCTGTTTTCTCACTATTTTTTGAAATATTATCTCCATTTTTTGCAGATATTGGAATTGATGAGTGAACTTCCACTTCAAGTTTTGATAGATATGTTGTTAGCTCTTTTTTGACCTTAGTAAACTTCCCTTGAGAATATTTAATTTTATCAATTTTATTATATAAAACTATTACTCTTTCAAATCCTAAAATTTTTAGCAAATAGGCATGTTTTTTTGTCTGTTCCTTTATACCTTCAGCTACATCAACAATTAAAAATGCAATATCTGCAGAAGATGCGCCAGTGATCATATTCTTTATAAACTCTTTATGACCTGGAGCATCAATAAAAACATAATTACGTTTTTCTGTTTTAAAAAAAATTTGGGTGGTATCTATAGTTATTCCTTGATTTCTTTCATCTTGAAGTGCATCAAGAAGGAAAGCAAATTCAAACTCTACACCTCTTTTGGCGCTTACACTTTTTAATTCTTGAAATTTTTCCTCTGCAACTTGGCCCAATTCATACATCAGTCTACCAATGAATGAAGATTTACCATGGTCTACATGACCCACAGTTACCACTCTGGGTGTATAAGAATAGTCCATTTTACATATATCCTTTTGTTCTTAGTTTTTCAAAAACATCTTCTTGTTCGTGATCCATAGCCCTTCCAGATCTTTCAGAGATTTTAGTAATTTTTAATTCTTCTATAATTTCATCTACATTACTTGCATTACTATCTACTGGAAATGTAATATCTTGATCACCCAAAGATCTATATCTTTTCCCATTCTTTGAAAAATATAAGTCAACTATTGGTATTTTTTGTTCCTTAATATATTTCCATATATCAATTTCTGTCCATCCCAATAAAGGATGAATTCTTATATGAACAGAATCTGGATAATTAAAATTGGATTGATCCCAAAATTCTGGGGGCTGATTCTTGACATCCCATTTACCCGACTCATCTCTAGGACTAAAAATTCTCTCTTTTGCTCTAGTCCCTTGTTCATCTCTTCTAATACCAGCTATAATTCCTTTAAATTTATATTGATCTAAAATATTTTTTAGACCTTCGGTTTTTCTTGCAGCTGAACGAGCAGCTGGAGGAAGTGAAGGATCAATTTTATTAATAGGAGGGCATTTTCCTTTAATGAGATTGAGATTCCATTTCTTTTCGTAAATATCTCTGAACTCATACATTTCTTTAAATTTTTTTTTGTATCTACGTGAACAACTGGGAATGGCAATTTACCTAAAAAGCTTTGAATGCAAGCCACATCATTACATTTGAGTCTTTACCAAGTGACCACAACATGGCAATATTTTTGATTGATCGAAAAGCTTGTCTAAATATATAGATACTTTCATTCTCTAATTTCTTAAGATGCTCATCCATCAACTTTTTCTCCTATCAAGATGAATACCACATTCTGTTTTATTCTTATCGGACCATCTCCCATGCCTAGGATCCTCGATATTTTTAGTTTTTTGTGTGCAGTGTTTACATCCAATGGATAAATAGCCTTGTTCAAATAAAGGATGTCTTGGGAGATTATTTGAGTAAAAATAGTCCTCAATAAATGCTTTAGAACTATTAAAAAGAGGATTTACAACAACTTTATTATTTATAAGTTCAAAAGCTTTTAGCTTTTGTCTATTTCCGAGATGATAAGATTTTCTCCCAGATATCCAGGAATCAAAATTATTTAATGCTTTTTCTAATGGAATTACTTTTCTTAAATTACAGCACTGATCTACGTCTCTTCTCCATAAATTATCATTAGCATCGTATTTATTAAGCGTTTTTTCGTCAGGAAATACCTCACGATAGTTTTTAAGTCCTAATAATTTTAATAGTTCATTTTTATATCTTATTGTCTCTTCAAATAAAAAATGGGTGTTCAACATAATAATAGGTAAACTTTTATCAATTTTTGAAATTAAATCTAATATAATTGCAGACTCTGTTCCAAAAGAGCAAACATATACAATTTTATTTTTAAACAAATTATTAATTGAATGTTCAAGGATAAGCTTTGGATTACTCGTTAAAAAACTATTGTTTAGAACTTCAATATCAGATACGACCTGGGTTTTCATAATAATTAAATATTTTATTTATCTTTGACATATACATATTATTTGTCAATAAAATATGTAAAAAAAGAATATTATACACTAAATTTATGTATTTTTAAATTTACAAATAATTTCCTATTAAATATTTATGATAAGTATTCTATATCATAAACAAAAGTTTATTGGATTAGTCTCAACTTATATTGATATTCTTAATGGTCTCAATTGGTGGAATTACAAGGTTAACTGATTCAGGGCTCTCAATGACAGAATGGTCATTAGTTGGTGGCATTATCCCCCCGTTAACAACAAATGATTGGATTGAAACTTTTGATAAATATAAACTCTCTCCAGAATTTTTATTCAAAAATTATGATATGACAATTAATGAGTTCAAAAAAATATTTTTCTGGGAGTACTTTCATAGAATTTGGGGAAGATTAATTGGATTAACATATACCCTACCACTTATTTATTTTTGGCTAACTAATAAATTTACATCTTCTGAAAAAGTATTTTTCTCTATCTTACTCTTTTTGGGAGCTTCTCAAGCATTTATGGGGGTGGTATATGGTGAAAAGTGGTTTTAACAGAAAACCCCGATGTAAGTCACTTTAGGCTTTCTGCACATCTTTTCATCGCTTTTCTTATTTATTCAATGCTACTTTTTTATTTATCATTAAAAATTACATTAAAAAAGAATATCTATGTTTCAACTAATAACGATTCAATTAAATTTAGTAATATTTTAATTTATGCATGTGTCATATTAATTTTTTGTAACTATAGTATCTGGAGCTTTTGTAGCGGGCACAAAAAGCTGGTTGGGCATATAATAATTTTCCACTTATGGGCGAGACTATTTTACCTCCTGTGTTACATGAAAACCAATCAAATAGTGTGGAATTTTTATTTAATGATATAGGGTTTATTCAATTTTTCACAGAGTTTTAGCATCAGCAACTCTTATTATAATATTAATTACAAGTGTATATTTATTAAGAGTTAATCCAAATAAAGTTGTAAAAAGATTATCAAAATTCTATTCTTCGTAGTAATTTTGCAATATCTTTTAGGAATTATTATTTTAAAACTATATGTTCCTATCACTCTTGGTGTAATGCATCAATTAGGATCGTTGATTGTATTGAGTCTTCTTTTAGCAATTTTAGCTAAAAATTTATCTTTGGGAATTTTGTCAAACTCCCAAAGATATATTATTGATTAAAAACTTTTTCCTATAGAAAAGATTATTTGATCACTTTCAACATCAGCACCGTAACCATCAATTGTAGTAATAAGATAGACCTAAGTCTAAACCAAATGCACTAGTTGAAATTGAAGCAATGTAATCTGTGTATGAGTTTCCACCTTCCATTTCAGATCCTGTGAAACCAGCACCTCCAGCTAAAGTAAATGGTGTTCCTGGAACACCAAATTCCAAGCTTACATTTTGATAGTCATAATTGTCTTGCTGCCAACCTGATGGTGAGAAACCATAGTAATAAGACAGGCCAAGATCAGTAACTGGCGTTGGAATTGTAGCGCTAAGTGATCCATAGTATTCAACAAAATCAACATTACGAGCTCCATTAGCGGTGTTTTCATCTGTCATACCAGGATAATCATAATACAAGATTCCACCGTCCCAAGCCAAATAGTCTTCTAAACCAGGAACAGCTCCAGTTAATCCACCATAATAATCTAATTCATTACCTGATAAGGTGTTAGTACCCCCAGATACGTTTGATCCCCAAAAGCCAGCATAAAAATCTACATAAGTGTCTAGTAAAGTTACACCATAATCAAGTCCACCTTGGACTGCGGACTGACCTGCGTTTTCTGTTGCTCACCTCTCCAAACATATTGCGAATAATATCCTATATTCGCTGAAATATCACCATAGGGTAACTTTTCAGGAAATTCGTAACTCTTAGCACCAGAGAATACTAAGGGAGTGGCCAATACTGTGGCAATTAAAAATTTTTTTCATTTAAAATCCTTCCTTAAGTTGATTAATTTTTAATCATTTTATTTTTTTGCATAAATATTATACAAAATATATAATATATTTAATTTTTTCCTTAAATATCAATAAAATTAAATTAAAAAAAAAATTGTTGTAATTTTACAACTGTTATATTTTCTTAACTACAGCTAGTTTTAATTATTATGTCTTTTTTATATTTAATTTCTTTTTAAGTCTAAACTCCTGGATTTATCTTGTCTTTTTCATGGAAGGAAAAATTTAATTACAGATAAATTTTTTTGGTCAAATTCAAAATTTTTGAGGACAATATTATTAAAACAAAAGTTTATAATAAAAATATTTGAGAAATTATACAAGCAAGAAATGAAGAGTAATATATTAAAGAAACCCTGCAATCGATTAAAAAACAAAATATTACGACACTTCATACCATAGTTGTAAATGATAGTACTGATAACACTCAGCAGGTTTTAGAAAATTTTAAAAAAAATTATAAAAATTTAAAAATTTTAAATGGTAAAAAACTTCCACTAGGTTGGGTTGGAAAAGTTTGGGCACTAAAACAAAGGAGTTGATGAAGCTAAAAAAAAAATTTTGATTATTATCTATTTATTGATTCAGACATCCACTTAGATAAGGGAGTAGTTACAAAGTCCATTAATTTTTAGAAGATAAAAATTTAGTGATGTTTTCCCTAATGGCAAAATTAAATTCTAAATATTTTTGGGAAAAATTGTTAATTCCTCCTTTTATTTTCTTCTTTCAAAAATTATTTCCCTTTCAAAGAGTAAACGACCCAAAAGATTCGGTCTCAGCTGCTGCTGGTGGGTTTATTTTATGTAAATCTCAGATTTTTAAACAAAAAAACTGGTATGAAAGCATTAAAAATAAAGTCATTGATGATTGTAATATTGCTAAATTCTTGAAAAAAAAAGGTGCAATTTGGCTAGGTCTAACTAATTTGGTAGCAAGTAGGAGAACCTACCAAAATTTGAATGACGTATGGAAAATGGTTTCAAGAACTGCATTTGAGCAACTAAATTTTTCTATTATAATCTTACTAATTTGTTGTTTAGGAATGTTTTTAGTTTATTTAACGCCATACATTATTTTGACAATTTCTTTTTTTGACTTAGAAAAAAATTTAATAATAATTAACTTGTTAACAATATTTCTAATGACAATTGTTTTTATTCCAACTATGAAATTTTATAAGGTAGATCAAAAGTATTTAGCTTTTATTCCTTTATTTTCATCCCTGTATATTATAATGACATGTTCCTCTGCTATAAATTATTATTCAAAAAAAGGAAATAAATGGAAAGGGAGGAATTATTAATAAAATCACCCAAAATGAAATATTTAGCTACTTATCTGGTAAAAACTTCAAGGACGAGAACTTTCCAGTAGCTTCTGCACTTATTAAAAAGATGTAAGAGAAATAATAAGAGTATTTTACTCATTTGCAAGAATCTCCGATGATATTGCCGATAGTGAAAATTTAACTTCTTTTAAAAATTAAAAATTCTAAAATTTTTTGATAAATCTATAAAAATTCAAAAAAAGTAACATAGATTTTTTAGATAAAATTATTAACCTTTATGAAAAATTCCCAAAATCTAAAAGCTACTCTAGGGAACTTTTAAAGGCTTTTACACTAGATGCTACAAAAAGAGATATAAGAATTGGGCTGATTTAGTTTCTTATTGTAGGTATTCTGCCAATCCAGTTGGACGTTTTTTTATATATTTGACTTATGAAAATAATAATTATTCATTTGAAAATGAAAAAAAAATTTTTAGGAGTTCTGATAATCTATGCACCGCTTTACAAATTATAAATCATATCCAAGATTGTAAAGATGACTATTTGAAACATGATAGAGTTTACATTCCATTAGATTATTTTCAAAAATACTCTTTAAATATTAGCGTTTTAAAGGCAGATAAAGCTCCAATTGATTTTATTTTCTTAAAAAATGATTTAATTTCAAAAACGGAAAGATTACTTAGTCAAATTGAAATCGGACTTAATTTAATTAAAGACTGGCGCCTAAGAAAAGAAACATTTATAATTTTAAATATTGCACAAAGATTATGTTTTTTGTTAAAAAAAGATGATCCATTGTTAAAAAAAATTAAATTATCACGTATTGATTTGATTGTTTGTTTTATAAAAGGAATAGTGTTAAATTAATTAAGATATTATCATTTAAATGAAATCTATATGGAACCAACTACTGAATTATTAGATAAAGTTAAATACCCAAAAGATCTTAAAAAATTCTCTGATGAAGATCTTAAAAACTTTGTGTTGAACTAAGAAATGAGGTTGTCAGTGCTGTTTCAGTTACTGGTGGTCATCTTGGCGCTGGCCTTGGTGTTGTCGAGCTAACAGTTGCTTTACACAGCGTTTTTAATACTCCAAAGGATAAACTTATTTGGGACGTTGGACATCAATGTTATCCTCATAAAGTTTTAACAGGTAGAAGAGATAAGATAAGAACTATAAGACAACCAGGCGGTCTTTATGGGTTCACAAAACGATCTGAGAGTGAGTTTGACCCATTTGGTGCCGCACATTCATCAACGTCAATATCCGCTGGATTAGGAATGGCAGTTGCTAGAGATTTAAAAAAAGAAGATCATAATGTTGTTTGTGTGATTGGTGATGGTGCTATAAGTGCTGGAATGGCATATGAAGCCATGAATAATGCGGGCTCAATGAAATCAAAGCTCATAGTAATACTAAATGATAATGACATGTCAATTGCACCTCCAGTTGGAGCAATGAGTGCTTATCTGTCAAGACTATTATCTGGTAAAACCTTTCAATCAGCACGAAGTCTAGCAAAGAATATGGCTAAAAAATTTCCAAAAAGTTTTCAGAATATTGCTGCTAAAGCAGATGAATATATGAGAGGAATGGTCACTGGAGGTACTTTGTTTGAAGAATTGGGGTTCTTTTACGTTGGTCCAATTGATGGCCATAATTTAGACCATCTATTACCTGTTCTCAGAAATTTAGAAAGTGCAGAATGGGATGGTCCAGTTTTTCTTCATGTAGTAACAAAAAAAGGTTACGGATATGAGCCTGCAGAAAAATCAGAAGATAAATACCATGGAGTCGGAAAATTTAATGTTGTCACTGGTGAACAAGTAAAATCATCTTCAAAAGTACCAAGTTACACTAAAGTTTTTGCGAACTCACTAATTAAGCATGCAAAAAAAGATAAAAATATTGTAGCTGTAACAGCTGCTATGCCTTCTGGTACTGGTCTGGATCTTTTTCAAAAGGAATTTCCTCAAAGAACATTTGATGTAGGTATTGCTGAACAGCATGCGGTAACATTTGCAGCTGGAATGGCAGCTAGAGGACTAAAGCCATATGCAGCAATATATTCAACCTTTCTCCAAAGAGCTTATGATCAAGTTGTGCACGATGTTGCAATTCAATCATTACCAGTTAGATTTGCAATCGACAGGGCCGGTCAAGTTGGAGCTGATGGAGCTACTCACGCTGGATCGTTTGATATAACTTATCTATCAACATTACCTAATTTTATTTTGATGGCTCCAAGTAATGAAGATGAACTTTGTGATTGCGTAGCAACTTCTATGGAAATTAATAATCAACCATCAGCATTTAGATATCCTAGAGGTGAAGGGGTTGGTATTAAGCTTAAAGACAATGCCAATTATATGGGATATTGAAAAAGCAAATGTAATTAAAGAAGGTAGTAAAGTCTGTATTCTGGCTATTGGAACGACTGTTCAGAACTCATTAAAAGCTTCAGAATTATTGGGTTCATATGGTTTGTCAACAACTGTTGTAGACTCAAGATTTATAAAACCACTTGATGAAAATCTTTTTAAAATCTTAGCAAAAAATCATGAAATTCTTGTAACTGTAGAGGATGGTTCTATCGGAGGGTTTTCAGCTCAAGTAATGAGCTTTTTAGCAAAGCAAGGGTTGCTCGACAATGGTTTAAAATTCAGACCAATTTTCTTTCCAGATAAATTTATAAATCATGGAAAACCAGAAGAACAAAATATTGAGTGTGGCATAGACTCAAATAATATTGTTAATACAGTACTAAATGCATTGGGGATTGCCTCACCAGCTAAAATTTCATTAGAAAGAGCATAGATTAATCTTCTAAAATGGTGAAAGGTGATCAATTTGAAGTTGAAAAAATTGTAAAAAATTCTGCTAGCTCTTTTTATTGGGGAATGAAAATATTACCTAACAAACAAGCAAGAGCTATGTTTGCAGTCTACGCATTTTGTAGAATAGTCGATGATATTGCGGATGATATAAAAAATAAAATTAAAAGAGAAAAGCTTCTAAAAGAATGGGAGCTGAGTATTAAAAATCTTTTCCTCAAGCAAATCACAAAAAATTCAGTTGAAAGAGAACTACTTTTTTCAATTAAAGAATTTAATCTTGAAAAAAAAGATTTTTTATCAATCATTGAAGGAATGAGAATGGATTCAAATTCTAATATTGTTTTTCCTAGTCAAAAGAAATTAAATCTCTACTGCGATAGAGTTGCAGTTGCCGTAGGTTATTTGTCTATTAAAATTTTTGGTTTATCAAAATCTGCAAAAAATTACGCTTTTTTCCTAGGAAGAGCCTTTCAACTAACAAATATAGTTAGGGATTTTCATGAGGATATTGATAGAGGTAGATGTTATATTTCTGAAAAATATCTACAGAGGTACCAGATAGAAAAAAATCTTAAAAAAATTAAAAATAATCCTTATTTGCAAAAGATTTTTCAAGATATACTAATGGAGGCTGAGACTTACTTCCAAAAGTCATTAATCGAATCAAAGAGTCTTGATAAAAAAAAGATTATAGCATCAGAAATCATGAAATTATTTTATAAAAAGATTCACAAAAAAATGTTTAAGAAACATATTAATATTAACAAAAGAATAAAATTATCAATCTGGGATAAAATCTCAATTTTTTATAATTTTTATGTAAGGAAAGTTCATCAAAAGTAAAGTATACATAATTGGATCTGGCTTATCTGGACTATCTGCAGGTTGTTGGGCAACAAAAAAAGGTCTAAACGTTGAACTTTTTGAATCAACTAATACTGCTGGTGGAAGGTGTAGATCATTTTTTGATAATAATCTTAAAATTGAAATAGATAATGGTAATCATCTTGTATTTTCAGCAAATAAAAATTTCTATGATTTGTGCAAACTTATTCAAACCACAGATAAAATTAAAACTTTTGAACCAAATTTGTATTTTCTTCGATAAATTAAATAATAAAAGCTGGGAGATTAGTTTATCCTTATTTGATTTAATCTTTAATAAAAATAAAAGGATTCCCGGTATTACAATGTTAGAGTATTTATCTATATTAAAAATTTTATTTGTCGGAAATTCAGATTCTGTTGAAAGTCTTACAAAATCTTTTAATTTAAAGAAATTATTTTGGGAACCATTTACTCTTGCAGTTATGAATACATCAACAGCGGATGCAAAAGCAAAAATTTTATTAAATGTTCTTAAGCAAACTATTTTTTCTGGAAAAAATAAATGTTATATCTATCAACCATTAAATAATTGGAATGAGACTGTTATTCAACCTGCAATAGAATATATAAAAAAGTTAAATAATGTTAATTTCAGAAAAAGGTTGAAAAGTGTAGTTATTAAAAATAATCATATTATAAGATTAAATTTTAATGATTCAGAAATTGACATTAAAGAAAAAGATATTGTTATTAGTGCACTCCCACTTAACAGTTTTAGTAAAATTTTTCCTAAAAATAATTATCCTGAAAAATTTAATTCTATTCTAAATATACACTTCAAAATAACTAATACTGTAAGATCTTATTTTAATAATCAAATTGTTGGAATGATTAACTCTAAGTCACAATGGTTATTTATTAAAACTAATTATCTATCAGTAACAGTAAGTAATGCAAATATATTTGATAATGTTCCTTCTGAATTTATTGCCAAAGAAATATGGGAAGAAATTTGTATTTTAATAAATAAAAAAATAAAAATGCCTTTCTACAGAATTATAAAAGAAAAAACTGCAACTTTTATTCAATCACCAGAAAATTTCGAAAAAATTAAAAAAATTGATAATTTACCAAAAAATCTTATTATTTCAGGTGATTGGACACAAAACAATTTACCATGTACTATTGAGGGCTCAATTATGTCTGGAAAAAAAGCCGTTGAATTTTTAAGATAAGCTAGAAAAAATCATGGATAAATTAAAATCTCTTATAGACTCTGAAAAATTTAAAATAAAAAAATTACTTCAAAATCAAAAAGCTTTTAAAGAAAAAGATGGCTGCTTTGTTTATGAGTTAGAAGCTGATGTTACTATTCCTTCTGAATATATTTTATTAATGCACTTCTTAGGTAAAATAGATCTAAAGGTTAGAAAAAAATAACTAAATACATTATTAGCAAACAAAATAAAGATGGTGGATGGCCTCTTTTTTTATAATGGTGAAACTGATTTGAGCGCCTCAGTAAAGGCCTATTATGCCTTAAAACTATCAGGTATGAATGAAAGGTCTCCAGTTCTGAGCAAGGCAAAAAAGTGTATTATTGAAAAAGGTGGGGCTAATTCTGTAAATGTTTTCACAAAAATTTCTTTGGCACTTTTTAATCAAATCCCATGGAGATCGGTCCCTTTCATGCCTATTGAAATAATAAAGTTCCCAAAATGGTTTCCTTTTCATATTTACAAGATTTCTTATTGGTCAAGAACAGTGTTAATACCACTTCTAATAATTATGCATGAAAAGCCTATCGCATCAAACCCTAATGCCATTGATATAGATGAACTTTTCACAAATGAAATAATAAAGGTTAAGTCAGATAAATCTTTAGGCCAGAGATTTTGGTCAGTTTTATTTTATTTCTTGAAACGCTATGTAGATTATTATTTCCACTTTTACCAAAAAGTATGAAAGAGGAGTCAAAAAAAGATATCATAAATTGGTTGCTACCAAGACTAAACGGTAAAGATGGTTTAGGAGGAATATTTCCAGCAATGGTTAATGCGCTAATTGCATTCAAAACAATTGATGAGAATAAATATAAAAATCAAATTTTAACTATAAGAAAATCAATTGATAATCTAGTAATAGAGAAAAAAAATTCAGCATACTGCCAGCCCTGTGTTTCTCCAGTATGGGATACTGGGTGGATGGGGTTGGTTAATCTTGAAAATAACATTCCTTCAGATGACATTGCAAACTGGTTTTTAAAAAAGGAAATTAAAATTAAAGGAGATTGGGCAGAGGAAAAAAATTTTGCTCCATCAGGTTGGGCTTTTCAATATAATAATGCTTATTATCCTGACGTTGATGATACGGCATTAGTTGGAATGTTCCTTGACAGATATAATAAACAAAAAATAGAAGTGATGTTAAACAATGTATTTCTAGGACTAAAAAATGGATAATAGGAATGCAATCAAAAAACGGTGGTTGGGGAGCATTTGATATTAATAATACAAGGAACTATCTCAATTACATACCTTTTGCTGACCATGGTGCTTTATTAGACCCACCAACTGCAGATGTTTCAGCTAGATGCTTAAGTTTTCTTCTTCAACTAGGAGATACAAATGAAAACGAATATATAAATAAAGCGGTCAAGTATTTATTAAATGAACAAGAAAAGGATGGAAGTTGGTATGGAAGATGGGGTACAAACTATTTATATGGAACTTGGTCAGTTCTATCAGCCCTGAATTTAATTGAATTTAAAAATAAAAAGAAATATTTTCTAAAGCTGTTAAGTATTTAAAGGATATGCAACATGATGATGGTGGCTGGGGAGAAGACGGAAAGTCTTATTATAAAGATTATGAAAGTTTTTCTAAAAAAAGCACCCCCTCTCAAACCTCTTGGGCACTAATGGCTTTACATGCTGCAGGGGAAATTGAATGTGAACATTTCTATAAAGGAGTAAACTACTTGGTTAAAAACGACCATAACTTTGAGGAAAAATATTATACAGCTGTTGGGTTCCCTAGAGTTTTTTACCTTAAGTACCATGGATATGCTAAATACTTTCCATTACTCGCTTTATCTAAAATAAAAAATCAAATTTCAAAAAATTCAATCAAACCTGTTCATGGTGTCTAACTCTCAAAAATTACTAGTTATATTTGGTCTCAAAAGAGAATATGATACTTTTTCACCAGCAAAAAATTTTGAGAGAACCTATGGTTTTGCAAAAAAGGCATTAACAAATCTCAAAAAAATTAATTTGTCCGAAATTGATACCGTAATAAATATTGGCTACTGTGGAGCAATTGATTCTTCCGTAAAATCTGGGGACATAATTAAGATTAAAAATATTATGGATGAAAATGGAAAAAAACTAAGATGTATTACTAGTAATACAAATAGCATTGTAAAGAAAATTGAAAAACTTAATCTCAAAGAGCTCGACTTAATAACAACTTTGAGAGTTAAAAACTTAAAAGAAAAAACTGATTTAAAAAAAAAATATTCAAATGTTTCTTTAGTGGATATGGAGGCATTTTACTTACTCAAAGAACTTAAAAAAAAAAAAAAAACTTCTATTCAATCAAAATTGTTTACGACGATTTATCTTTTGAAATACCATCTATTTTTCAAAATTTCCTCAATGATGATGGTGAATTTGTCTTAAGTAAGGATTTTTAATTACTATTTTTAAAAATCCAAAATTATCAATAGGATTAATTAATATGGGAAAAAAATATTTTTTTTGTAAAAGAAGATTAAGATATTTATTTAAAAAAACTTTTTGTTAATTTATTTTGTGGAATTTGAAATATTATTTTTAATTTCAGGTGACCTAAATTTAGGTGACCAAACAAATTATTTAAACTCTAAGGTTTAGATTTCTTTATTTTTTTTCCTAAATTACTCTCAGGATTGATAGCTGCGCCAGCAGATGGAATGGGCGATTCGTTTGCTTCACCTTTTTTATCAGCTTGAAGTTTTTTCATCATTTCACTTACGTGTGTATCATGAAAAAAATCTGGGTCTCTCGATTTACTTATGTCAATCTCCTTTGCCATAGCACCTTTTGTTTTTGGACCTTTAAGAGCAACTGATATAGCCTTGAGGGGGCTAGAAAAAACATCCTCTACTGCTGAAGCTTCATAACCACAATGGGCCATACAATCTGAACACTTATCGTAATTTCCAGTACCATATTTATCCCATGTCAGTTTCTACCATAAGTTCATTAAATGATTTTGCGTATCCCTCACCAAGGAGGTAACAAGGTTTTTGCCATCCAAAAACATTTCTTGTAGGGTTTCCCCAAGGAGTACACTTATAAGACTGATTTCCTGCTAAGAAGTCAAGATAAAGACCAGAATGACTGAAGTCCCAATTTTTGAAGTTTTTTGATTTAAAAACATTTCTAAAAAAATTTTTAGTATTTGATCTCTTAATAAAATGTTCCTGATCTGGAGCTCTTTCATAAGCAAAACCGGGAGAGATTGTTATACCATCAACTTTAAGTTCGTCAGTAACATAATTCAGAAAATTTTTAAGTCCATCTTCATTCACATTATCAAAAATTGTGCAATTCACATTACACCTAAAGCCCAACTCTTTTGCTTTTTTTATAGCAGATACGCATCTATCAAAGACTCCTTCTTGACAAACGGCTTTATCATGTTCCTTTTTCATGCCGTCTAAATGAACCGACCATGTAAAATATGGACTTGGTTTATATTCAGAAAGTTTTTTTTCCATCAAAACTGCATTAGTACAAAGATAAACAAACTTTTTTCTTTTAACTAACTCTCTGACAATATCAGGCATTTCTTTATGAATCAGGGGTTCACCCCCTGGAATAGAGACTATAGGCGCACCACATTCCTCAACGGAATCTATACATTCCTGAGTAGAGAGTCTTTGATTTAAAATTTCTTTAGGATAGTCAATTTTTCCACATCCTGCACAAGCTAAATTACATCTGAAAAGTGGCTCTAACATTAAAACAAGAGGATATTTTGATCTTCCTAATATTTTCTGTTTAAGTATATAAGAGCCTACTCTTATTTGCTGAATTAAAGGAATTCCCATAAATTTAACTCACCATGTGATAATTAACTAACTCTTTAGGAAGCTTAAATACAACATTTTCCTCTTTACCTTTTTGCTTCTCAATCTCAATCTCTCTAAAAGTTGAAATTTTATCTATAACTTCTTTAACTAATTCATCTGGGGTGGATGCTCCTGATGTTATGCCAACAGATTCAACATTAGAAAACCAATCAGTTAGCATATCATCTGCTGTTTCAATCAAATATGTATTAACCCCTGATTCTGAACCTATATCTTTTAATCTATTTGAGTTTGAACTATTTCTAGCTCCAACAACTAAAACAAGATCAACATTTTTCACTAAGTCTCTAACAGCTGATTGTCTATTTTGTGTTGCATAGCAAATATCTTTTACATCTGGACCAATTATGTTTGGAAACCTATCCTGTAGTGCTTTAATAATATCTCTTGTATCGTCTACAGATAGTGTTGTCTGACTTACATAGGATAATTTATTTGGGTTTTTGACTTTAAGTTTTTTTACATCATTTGTATTAGATACTAAGTAGACTGGACCTGAAATTCTTCCCATTGTCCCTTCTACTTCAGGGTGTCCCTCATGCCCAATTAAAATAACCTCAAAACCATCCTTAGAGTATCTTTGTCCTTCTTTATGTACTTTTGCAACTAGAGGACATGTTGCATCCAAAACTGGAAGATTCCTAAATTTAGCGGTATCTTCAACTCTTTGTGCTACACCATGAGCACTAAAAACAGTTACAGCTCCCTCGGGAATCTGGTCCAACTCCTTAACAAATATTGCTCCTTTAGAACTAAGATTATTAACCACCCTTTTATTATGAACTATTTCATGTCTAACATAGACTGGTGGTCCATAAATTTGAAGTGCCTTCTCCACAATCTCGATTGCTCTTTCAACACCTGCACAAAACCCCTAGGTTGAGCGAGTATTATTTTCAATGATTTATTATCTTTTGTCATATTGTTCTTTATTTTTATTTAAAATAAATATTCATCCAATTCACTGCATCTTTTATAGCACTTTTAACAGGACGAGGTCTATACCCAAGTTTCTTTTTTGCTTTAGCGGAGGAAAAAAACATTTTTTTTGAAGACATTTTCAAACTATCAATAGTCAAGCTTGGAGTCCTTGATATAAAAAATTTACATAAAAATTCATTTATGAATGCTATTGGTATGAGATATTTAAAGTTTATTTTAAAATTTACCTTCGGAACATTTCCAGTTTCTGATACCAGATCTAAAAAGTCTTTAAAATTAAGATTTTCTCCACCCAATATGTATTTTTCTCCAATTTTGCCTTTTTTAGTGCTAAGAAATGACCTTCAGCTACATCTTCTACATGTACAAAATTCAATCCTGTATCCACATAAGCCGGCATTTTTCTTTTTAAAACATCTAAAATTATTTTTCCGGTTGGTGTTGGTTTTATATCACCAGGACCAATTGGAGTTGATGGATTCAGGGTGATGACCTTAAGATCTTTTTTAGCTAACTTTTCAATAATTTTTTCAGCTAGATACTTAGATTTTTTATAATCCCCTACCATTTGACCAAATTTAACTCTAGTGGTTTCGTTACCCTCGTGTTTATCAAACCCTAATGCGGCAACACTTGAAGTATACACAAGTTTTTTTTTAAATTTTAATACTGAAAGAGCTAAATTTTCTGTACCATGAACATTTGTATCATAGATCTCACTGGGTTTTCGAGACCAGAGTCTATAATCTGCAGCAACATGAAAAATGATGTCCGACTCTTTTACAGGCTCGTACAAATCACTTTTATTTCTTAAATCACCATAAAAAAAATTTATTTTAGATTGAAACTTTGTAAGATTATCTAAATTCGAGTTATTTCGAATCAATACACTTACTTTATATCCTTTTTTTATGGCTAGTTTAGTTATTGCAGACCCTAAGAATCCATTTGCGCCTGTTATTAAGATTTTTTTGGACATTTTGATATATTTGATTTTTTTTTTAGGTTATAAATTTATATGGGTAAATGTTTATTCAATTTAAATTTAAAATCAATTTTTGTTTATTTTTTTTTTCTTTTCCCAGGATTAGTTTTTTCTTCAAACCAAGAAATTATTGATACTCTCGATAAACTTCACACAACAATTAAAGAAATTAGTGAAAAAAAGATTGATAAAAATAATATAAATTACGTTGATGAGATTGTTTCAAGTACTTACGATATAAAAAAAATGTCAAAAATAATACTTGGGAAATTCTGGTCTGAATCCCAGGCAAATGATAAAGCAAAGTTTATTGAAAAATTTACATTATATATTTCATCAAATTATATAAACAGATTTAGAGATAGAAAAGATTTTAATTATGAATATAAAGATATTGATAAGATAGGAGAGAATTATAGATTAGCTTACACGATATTTAAGTTCAGTGAAAAAGAAAAATTAAAAATTAATTACATGCTGATAAAAAACCATAATAAATGGTTGATTTTTGATGTTTTGTTAAATGGTTCAATTAGCGAAATTGCCACAAAAAAGTCAGAGTTCAACGAAACCTTAAATAATGGTGGTATAACCTCCCTAATTAGTTTAATTAATAAAAATTAGGGTTTTAAAGAGAATATCTCACCTTTCCCTTCAACTCTAGCATCCCCGAGGCTTCGTAAAAAAATATGCTTGGATTTAAAAATTCTTTTTTTCAATATTGTTTGAATATAGTTTTCTATTAATTTTAAAAATGAATTTGAAGAATTTGAGGTTTCAGAAAAATGAGATTCAAGTTTAATTTTTGATAAAACTATTATCGTTCCTCTCTTGATAGAACTACCAAAATTTCTTCCAGAAATTCTTCCAATTATAACTGTCCCAGCAATTAAATTATTACATGAATAATCTCCAGATTTACCTCCAACAAAAACTAACCCTCTTCTCATTTCGTAACATAAATAATCTGTAACATTTCCTAAAATAAACACTTCACCTCCATTCATTCCCATCTTTTTGCCTGGTAGACTGGAGGCAAGGAAATTTTCCCGCATTCTTTTTTATTAATAAAAATCCTCCCTTCATCTCAGCGCCTGCATAATTTTCTACAGAACCTGAAACAATTATATTACCACTCTCCATTTTTGTTGCTACATATGAACCAATATCAGAATTTACATGAAGGGTATCATTACTCCATTTATACCCTATATATTCAAAATTAGAGTTGGTTTTTTTTAAAAAAATCTCGTTGAAATTTTGTTTGTTTTTTTCAATTTTAATTTTAAATATTTCACTTAAGTTTTTCTCTTTATTTTTGTATAAAACCTTAATTTTTTTTAATTCATTTATATTAAAATCTGAATTATTTACTTGACTCAAATTTTTAAGATTCAAACTACCTTCAACACTATTTTAGTCTCAAGAAAAATTTTATTCATTTTAGTATTTCTTTTAAGTAAAAAAGGTGTGGACCAAGTTTACCACCATAATTACCAGCTGAAATTTCTGTTATGCCTGGGATCTTTCTTTTAATAATTGTTTTTATCCCAATCTTCATTGCGTTTGAGATATCATGAAATTTTAAGCCATCAATTACAATTTCAAGCACACAATTAACTCCTTTATTTATTTTAGATTTAACAATCCCTTTGAGAGGTGGACAATATTCTGAATTTGTTGAAGCAACTAAACTTTTGTACTTTGAACCTACCTTTGAGCCAGATCTAACGACACCCCCTGGAAAAGGTAGAATTATATTTTTTAATTTATTCATTTCGAGTACCGCTGCCTCTGCAGCTTTGAGTACATTATCGATATCATTCCCCAAAATTAAAAAATTTCCCCCTCCTATTGCCTTTGACTTATAAGCAAATTCTTCACAAAGGAATTCTCCATCCATAACTGGAATTCTCCAATATCTTCTCCCACCTATAACTTTCGATATTTGAAAACCATCGCCGAAATATCTAAGAGACTGTCCTAAATTTATTTTGTCATCGCTATAGTTTCCTGAAAAAACAGATGTTGTAGGAGTTGTCATAATACATTGACCGGTTCTATTTAAAACCTGCTTCTGAAGTTCAGTTGATGACATTGAGAAAATCAATACAGATACCCCTGGTCTTCTATCAGGCGTGTCATCAGATTTCAATTCTTGTTCGACTCCAGCTTCGCATCCACAAGCTATTACTGATGTTGCAAAACCACAGAATGATTTTGCAGCTTCTCTTGCCCACTTTTTGTTGTAAGCTGTAATAATAAGTCTTGACGCTTTCATAGGAAAAGCTTCGGCAAATGTGTTTTCTATTTTTATCTTATTACGCATTTAACTAAAAATTTTCTCGACTAGCTCAGAACTTTCTAAGTAGTTACTTTTAAATTTTTTTGGTAACTTAATTACTTTACTTCCATCTGATCTTAAAACAAGACCGTCTGTGTCAATCCCAGGTGTTTTTGTTGGTATAAATATATCGCTTACTCTCCTATCATCGAAACTTGGATTGCCTATTGAGATATTAATCTCAAACTTATGATCAAAAGATTTTTTAGAGAAATTTGAAATTGAAAATTGAACCTCTTTTCTTTTTTTGACTTTTGATAATTCTAATTCATAAGGTTCGTAGTTTATTCCCCAATCAGTAAAATTTAATGGACCGGGAAAACCTGATTTTACTACACATGAGTTAACAAAACCAGCCGAGTTATTTAACCCACAAATTCGTGAGATCTTTATGTTTTTATTTCCTTGATTTAAACTTTGTAATCTTCTCATGACCATTTCATTTGTTAAGAGTGTATTTGAACTTGATAGAATGAAAACTGGATAGTTTGATCGAGATATTCTTTTACTGATTTCTCCAATATTTCCATAATTAATTTTATTAATACCATTTATAAAACTAAAAATATCTTTAGCAATTATTGTATTTGAAAAATTGTTTTTACCTTTAGAAGCTACATAAAAAATTTTATTAGAGATTTCCCTTTTATCCCATCGTAAAAAATCCAAAAAGGTTTTGAAAGTATCTTCTTCAATATCACCAACAATAATTAATAAATCTGCTCTATTTTTAATTCATTTAGAGAAACAATAGAACCCCCAAATTTTTGGAAAGGCAGATAAAAATTATTGATTTCGTTTTGGTTTGAATGATTAATAGAAAATCTCTTTTTTTCAGAAACCTCTATAACTTTGTCGATAGTCTTTAAATCACAGCTTAAATTAGAGAAATGCACTTCTTTTTTTTGAATTTTTTTTTTTATTAATTTAATAGCCTCATCTAATGTTGCCTTTTTTCCTTTAATAAGAGGTGAGGCATCAGAATTAAAATCTTTCATCTTCCTTGGATTAATAATTTCTCCAAATATAAATAACTGATCAATCTCATTCATCATTTTTTTTCATATTTAATGTAAGCAAACCTTGGGTCAGAAGGAGTTCCTTCCAATGATGATTCATCATTTTTTGGATTCCATAATATAAAATCGTCAATTTTTTTTGCTAAATCAAAATCAAGCTGAGTTATACCTTTTTTGCATGATTCATTAATTTAACTTCAACAAATGCATATGATATTTGAAGATCTGGATGATGCCAAGCTGCTTCTGCTAAATGTCCAATCGAATTAACAACCATTAGTGTTGACTTCCAACTATGAGTTTTAAAAGTTTTTCTAATCCATTTACCATCGTATGACCATCCATCTAATTTATTATTAATATAATCTTTAACTTCTTGGTCGGTGAAAATATTTATCGACTTATCGTTCATTATTAATACCTTTGCTAATGTGTTAATTTTTTACTTTTGAATAAAAATATTCCTAATTATTACTTAAAAGTATATTAATGTAAAAAATAAAGAAAGAATTTATGAAATTATTTTTCCTGCAAGAATACATTTAGGTTTTTAGAGTTAGATCAAACTCTTCCACGTTTTTTTGGAAGTATAGGTCTAACAGTTTCAAACTTTAGTTTTGAAGTACATATATCTAAATCAAAAAACCTAAGTATTGTTACAGAACATAAAAACCTTAAAAAAAAAACACTAGAAATCTTTTTAAAGTTCAAAAAAATATAATGTAAATTTTTGTAAGATTAATATAAAAAAATTATTCCTTCGCATGTCGGTCTTGGATCTGGAACACAGTTTTCCTTAACAATCGGGTATTTAATTTCTAAATTTAATAACCTTAATATATCTATTGATGAGATTGCTTTATTTTTAAACAGGGGTAATCGTTCAGGTATAGGTGTTCAATCTTTCAAACAAGGTGGGTTTACAATAGATATTGAAAAAAAAAAGGGACCAATAATCTACCTTTGAAATTAATGAATATAAAATGGCCTCAAGACTGGAAGATTATTTTATTATTTGATTTAAAAGGCAAAAATATATTTGGTGAAAATGAAATAAATAAGTTTAAGGAAGTTAATAAGAGATATAGATCGAAGTTTAACTATAACTATTCAACTTTATTTCTAAAAACCTTACCAGGTATTATGGAAAAGGACTTCAAAAGTTTTGCAGAAGGAATTCAATTAATTCAGAGCAATATGTCAGAAATTTTTTATAAAAACTCAAAAAAATTTTCAAGTAAAAATATTAGTTATATATTTGATTGTATAAGAAATAAAAAAATTACGGGTTTCGGTCAATCATCATGGGGACCTACTGGATTTATTTTTTGTGAGAATTCAAAAAAAAGAAATCAGTTGTTAAATTCAATAGAAAAATATATTACTTTAAAAAAATTAATTGGGGTTAATCTCGTTAAAGTAAATGGAAGAAATAAAGGGAATTTTTTAACTAAGGATAATTTATGAGCAAAAAAAATATTTTACATATGATTAGTCCACAAGAAAATGTAAGCCCCTTTGATGTAAATATGGCTTGTGATGCTGGCTACGATGTCGTAATACCCTACACAAGCGTGAACCTAACAGATGTTAAGGGTCTAGTTCAAGATGCGATATTTTCTAGATCAGTCAATAATGCCAAAAAAACTGGTGTTTTTATTTGTGGTAAAGATGCCTCATTGGCTTTAGACATGATGGATGTTGCAAAAAAGTCAATGGTTCCTCCTTTTGAAATATCAGTTTTTCCGGATCCCGCTGGATCATTCACTACTGCAGCTGCAATGGTTGCATGTACAGAAAAGACTTTAAAAGACAAGTTTCAAACTGACCTCAATAAAAAAAAAATAATGATCTATGGAGGTAAGGGTATAGTTGGAGGTATTTCAGCAATTATGTGTGCACAGAATGGCGCGGATTGTACTATAATAGGTTACGATGGTATTAAAAATGTTCAAAAAAAAGCTGAGGAGTATAAATCTAGATTTAGTGTTGATATTAAACCGGGTGATGGTTCTTCCGACGAAATGAATTCATCATTTCTTCCTGAAGCAGATATAATTTTTTGCGCTGCAAGGGCTGGAACCCAAGTACTAAGTAAACAACAGCTTAGTACTAGCTAAAAATACTTTGGTTCTGGCAGATGTTAATGCTGTACCTCCAGCAGGACTTGAAGGTGTAGGTATCAAGGATGATAACCAAAAACATGATTGTGGCGGTCTTTCAATTGGTCCACTGACATCAGGAGATGTTAAAGTGAAAACTCAATATAAAATGTTTGAGAAAATGTGCTCAACAGAGAAGCCATTATATCTTAATTTTGATGAAGCTCTAAAAACAGCTAGAGAAATATTAGAAATATAACAAAAAATAAAGAAATAATATTGATATCTTCTGCATGTGAGGATTTAAGTTTTTATTTTTTCACAATGAATTACGATGTTTATGCAATTCATAAATATAATTCCTCTCTAATCCATAAATACTGTAAAAAAAATTATATAATAAAAGATAATTGCTACCAAAAAATAAAAAATATTATAGATGAAATAGACCCTTTTCAGAAAATGGAAATTTTGATCGGTTCAGGATTTATTGAGGAAATTCAAAATAATAAATTGATTGGAAATCGTTTAAATCGTGGAAATAAACCTTCAATTATTCATGATATAAAGAGTAAAAAATTTTTCCATATGATGGCTAAAAATAAAATCAACCATCCAGATTGGAAATTAAAAGCTAAGCCAAATAATGGATGGCTTATCAAATCCCACAGTTCATTTGGTGGACAAAAAGTTTGGTCAAATTTCAATAAAGAAAATTTAACAAAAGATATTTATTTTCAAAAGATTATTATTGGTCAACATATATCTGTCCAATTTTTAGTGGAAAAAACTAAAATCAAGATCCTTTGTTTTTGTAAACAACATTTTTTGCAAAAAGAATCTAGGCCGTTTATCATTAGCGGAATAACTACGATAAGTTTGAAAGAAAAAATTAAAAGAAAAATGCTATCTATTACCGAAAAAATTTCAAAATTTTATTCGTTAAATGGCCTTAACAGTATTGACACAGTTATCGATAGTGATGAAAAGGTTTATCTAATAGAAATTAACCCAAGACCTGGTTTAGCATTTAAATTGTTATCCAAAATATATGGAAAAAAATTATTTGAAATTGATTCAAAATTAAATAAAAAGATTCCAAATCTTGGAACAGTAATTATTTATAGTCCAAAGAATTTTATTTATAAAAATTGTAATAGAAGTTTTTTAATTTACTTAGAAAATTCTAACAAATATTCTGAACTTCCGGATAAAAATGATCACCTTAGAAAAGGTTCTCCTATTTGTTTAAAGAACACTTTAGTTTTTCAAAAAATGAAAATTTAGAAGAAAAATTAAAAAAAATAACGTATAAGTTTCTTAAAGATTTATTGTATGAAGATAAGTATAAATCAAATATCATTTAACATAGTAAAAAATCTCATTAAGAACTCGGATAAACTTCAGTTAAAAGTTAAAACAGGTGCTTTAGATTGTACAATAATTGATGCTGGTATTAATACTCCAGGATCAATTGAAGCTGGCCTATTAATATCTGAAGTTTGTCTCGGAGGCCTTGGTAGAGTTTCAATTACCCCTTCAAACTTTTTTGATGATTCGACAATTATGCAGATAAGTATTCACTCAGCTCATCCTGTATTAGCTTGTCTGGGATCGCAATATGCAGGCTGGAGCTTGAGTTCAGGTGATTTTTTCTCTAGGATCTGGACCAGTGAGATCAATCGCTCAAAAGGAAGAAATTTTTAATGTTTTAAAATATTCCGATAATTGTGAAGAAACAGTAACTATACTGGAAGTTGACAAAGAGCCTCCAAAAGAAATAGTACAAAAGTGTCAGAGGATTGTAAAATAAAATCTAAAAATTTAGTTTTTATTTTAACACCTACAACTTCAGTTGCAGGAAATATTCAGGTAGTAGCAAGAGTTCTTGAGGTAGCCATTCATAAAATACACGAACTAGGATTTCCTCTTGAAAGAATAGAAAGTGGCTTCGGAACAGCACCACTACCTCCACTGGGAAAGAATTTTGTTTCTGCAATGGGTCGGACTAATGACTCGATTATTTATGGTGGTAATGTACAATTAGTAATCAACGGACCGGAGAATGATCTAGTTGAATTGGCAAAAGACCTTCCAAGTTCAAACTCAAAAGATTATGGGAAAACTTTTAAAAAAATATTCGAGGAATATAATCAAGATTTTTATAAGATTGATGGATCTCTATTTAGCCCAGCCAGAGTAATTATAAATTCTAAGGAATCTGGAAAAGTATATAATTCAGGAAATATTAATAAAGAAATTATCAAAAGTTCTTTTGAATCCTAACTATGTATCAGACTGCAATAATATCTGATGTACATGATTGGCATACCGAAAAAATTGAATTTTTTCTTAAAAAAAATAAATGTAATGTAACAAGATTGAATTTCAAAGATATAAAACTTAATTTTAGTGAAAATAAAAATTTTTTTCAATAAAAATATTCATAAACTTGACGCTGTATGGGTTCGATTTTTAAATGGACAATCCTTAGAAGAAATTACTACAAAACTCACTTACTTACACCTATTGAACGAGCTGAATATTTATGTTCATAACTCTGCAATAACAATAGAAAAAACTGTTGATAAAGTTAGAACTTCTGGGTTGTTAAAAATAAATAGAATACTCACTCCGGATACTCATATTTGGATTGGTGAAAAAAAAAAAAAAATTATTAAAAAGGATTCACTTTTAAAGCCCATCTTTGGTTCACAAGGTAAGGGTATAATATTAGTTAAAAAAAATACAAATCTAAGTGAGATGAAAAGTTCAGGTAATGTCTTTTATTTGCAAAATTTCGTAGGTGAAATTAGAGATCAAAAGTTTTCTGACTTAAGAGTCCTTGTGAGTAATCATAAAGTGATTGCTTCAATGGAACGAACATCAGAGAGTTTTTTAACAAATGTTTACCAAGGGGCCTCTTATCATAGAGTTAAAATTAGTAGTGAAATTATAAAACTTAGCGAAAAAATATCTAGGATTTTTAAATTAGGTTATGGTGGTATAGATATAAAGATTATTAAAAAAAAAAACTTTGTTCTTGAAATTAACAGTATTCCATCATGGAAGAATATTAATAAACTTTATAAAAAGGATTTATCGGAGAAATTAGTACCAAGATTTTATAAAAATCATTAAAAATTTTAAAAAATGTCAGACCAACTAAAAACAATATATCTGGAATCATGTTTAGAAGAACTAAAAGTAAATAAACCAGGAAATCATAGTTTAAATTCAAAAATTATGGGAATGTATTCTGAGAAGTTTTTACTTGTTTCAAAAATTTCAGCAAAATTTTTAGTAAAAAAAAATCTTTCTCTCGGAGAAATGATCTTTTATTCAACTAAAAAATGTATTGATTCAATTAACTCAAATTATAATTTAGGAATTATATTGTTATGCGCTCCGTTAATGAAAGCGTTTTTAAACAAGCCTGTTAACCTTAGAAAAGAACTAAGAAAAGTGATTAAGAATACCGGAGTCCTTGAAAGTAATTTAATCATTGATGCAATCAAGTATGCTAACCCAAGTGGGCTTAAAAAATATAAAGGTATCTCAAATGTACTTGAGAAAAAACAAGAAGAAAGAAAAATTCTTGAAATAATGTTAATTTCATCCCCATGGGACAGAATATCTAAGTGTTATGTTGACAACTACTCAGAAATTTTCGATTTTGGATTACCATTTTTTTATAGCTTAAAAAAAAATTATCTAGAGAAAAAGCGATTCAGATGCTTTATTTAGAATATGCGTCTAAATCCCTCGATAGTCATCTGTTAAGAAAATTTGGTTCTTGTAAAGCTAATGCAGTAATGAAAATGTTTAGAATGTTAAGTCTAAAATTCTCAGAAATCCTTACAAAGATTTTAGTTATCAAATAGGTTTATTGGATGCTTACTTAAAGAATTCTAATTGTAACCCAGGAACATGTGCGGATTTAACAGTTACTACCTTGCTAATAGATAAAATAAAAGATATATTCAAAGTTCAATTATAATCATTTTTTAAAATTGGAGGAAAAAATGGCAAAAATCACAAAAATGCTTGTTGGCGAATCACTTGTTGGTGACGGTAATGAAGTTGCTCATATTGACCTTATTATTGGTCCAAGAGGAACCCCAGCTGAAACAGCCTTTGCAAATGCTTTAACCAACAATAAGGATGGATTTACAGCTCTTTTAGCTGTAGTTGCACCAAATTTGATGACAAAGCCTGCTACTTGTATGTTCAATTAGGTCACAATTAAGGGAGCAAAGCAAGCTGTTCAAATGTTTGGCCCAGCACAACATGGAGTTGCAAAAGCTGTAATGGATTGTGTAGCCGAAGGAACAATTCCTGAAGCAGAAGCTGATAATTTATTCATATCAGTTGGTGTTTTCATACATTGGCTAGCTGAAGATGATAAAAAAATCCAAGAATACAACTACACAGCAACAAAAGAAGCTATAGAAAGAGCTGTTTCTGGGGAACCAAAAACAAGTGAAGTTGTTTCCCAAAAAGATTCAGCAGAGCACCCTTTTGCAGCTAAGTGAAGTTCATCCAACATGAAGCCATCAGAAAATGCTAAAGGTGGCGGATGGCTTTCAAGGTTGTTCTCATTTTTCAAAGGGTAATTAGCTAAATTATTGGGAGTGAATTATTTGCTCCCACTAATTCTTTGTGTATCATGTTAGACACTAAAACTCCTTTGAATCCAAAATATCGAAGTTTTTTGATATCTCTTTTATTTTTACACCACCAGCTAAAAAACAGTTATTTTGATAAACTAGATTTTTAAACTTTTTTAAAACACTATAGTTAATACCTCTACCACCAGTTTTTTTACAAACATAAAAATTAAGTTTAACTTTGTTTTCTCTTGAAAAAACTTATCAATCCATTTGTTCTCTGATCCATTAAAATCTATTGAAAAAAAAAATTTTTTTTTGTAATAAATCCTTTATTCTATAATTTTTATACTTTCAGTTCCTAAAACAAAGCTATAATTCTTTAACTTATGATTTTCTAAATATTTATTATAATTGTAAATTACAATAGGATAATTAAAACCAGCATCGAGTAAAAAATTTATGTTAGGGAATGAAAAAAGGATCTTCTTTATTAATTTTTATTATCCTTTAACATAGACAATGCATCTAGATCAGCAATGTAAATAGTATTAATTTTAAATTTTTGATAACAGTATTTATTAGAAATAGTGGACAGGAAAAGTCATTATTATTTAATAAAATTTTTTATAATTTAATCTTAAATCCAGCATAGGCTTTTACAACTTTTTCTTTTCTGATATCAATTGCTAAGATTAATTTCATTAATTAATATATATGAATGACATAATTATTTTAGAATACTTTACATCAAAATCTAATATCACCTTAGAAAATAAAAAAATATTCTTAGAAGCAATTTATTTAATTGAAAATATTATCAAGAGTTTCTTGTTAAATAAAAATGTAAATAAAGTATTTTTTATTCAAAATTCTAAGTTGGATATCTTAAATCATAAAAGGTTATTTAAAATCTATACCAATAAAAATAATTCTGTTGTCTCTATTTTAAAAAATTTACCAAAAAAGAATGTAGTTTTTGTAGCTCCTGAAATCATGAATATTTCATCAAATTTTCAAAAAAAAATTTCAAAATTTTTACCACTTAGACACTCTGATATAAAAATTAATGAAACCTTTTCTTCAAAAGAAAGAACAATTCAATTTTTAAAAAAATTGTATTAATCACATAGGCAAAGCTAAAAAAGTTCAAAGGAAAGTTTGTTATAAAACCAATTTATGGTGCTGGCTCATTAGCAGTAAGAATCTCAAGAAAATATAGTTTTAGAAAGACTGAAATTATTCAAGATTATATGACTGGTATAAAGGTAGCTTCTCAATGTTATGTAAAAATAAAAAGTTTGTTTTAATTTCTTGCAATAAACAAATAGTAAAAATTGTTGATGATAACATTATTCAAAAAGGAATAATTGTGGGAGGCCTTGAAAATGAAAGGTCGGAAATAAAATCCTTAGCTCAAAAAATTTGTAATGTAACCGAAGGTTTTTTTGGTTTAATTGGTGTGGATATTATAAAACAAAATAAAAAGTGGCATGTGTTAGAAATAAATCCTAGATTTACAAGCTCTTATAATGGTATTTTAGAATGTTATGGAAAAAGGACGACTACATCAGATTACAAATCTTTACTTAACTAAAAATTTAATTTTAGAAGAACCAAAGCTTTTAAAGACTAAAGAAAATTATCTTTCCATGAAAAAGAAAATACCAAATATATAGGAATTGATATTGGAGGAGCACATCTTAAATGTGTTGGAATAGATAAATTCAAAAACATTTCATATACCAAATATGAATCTTATCAGATCTGGAATGATAAAAAGATTTTATTAGATAAATTAAACCAAATTAATAATGAGGTTAATAATAACAAATTAACTTATGGTATCACAATGAGTGCAGAGCTATGTGATAATTTTCCAAATAGAAAGATAGGAGCAAAATATATCATTAAGGCTTGTAATTTGTTGAAGTCAAAAAAACTTTTTTACTCAAATAAATCATTACTTTTTAGTTCTAAGTTTAAAATGGAAAACTTGATGTCCATGAATTGGCATGCGATCGGAAAATTATGCGAAAATAAAATTAAAGATTCTATAATTATTGATTTTGGATCAACTACAACTGATTTTTTATGTATTAAAAACTTTAAACTAAGAAATAAAGGATTTAGTGATTTTGAAAGAATAAATAATAATGAACTTATTTATAAAGGGATAATAAGAACACCCCTATTTGGAATAAAAAAAAAAATTAAGTTTAAAAAGAAATATTATAACTTAATCCCTGAGATCTTTTCAGATATGGCGGATGTCTACCGCGTAGCAAAACTTTTAAAAAAAGATGTTGATATTGACAAAACTGCAGATGCATCCAGTAAATCTATTAGAAGCTCTATGATTAGAATCGCCAGAAACTTTGGATTTGATTACAATAATTCTAAAAAAGAATTAATCCTCAAAATATGTAATGAACTTTGTTATTCTCAACTTAATGAAATTAAAAATAATATAGATTTTTTAAGAAAAAAATACAAAATTTCCAGTAAATGTCAAATTATCTTAAGCGGTATAGGACAAGAAATTTTAATGAACTATTTAAATAGAAAATTTAATAATACAATTTTTCTTATTTGAATTGTTAGGATCAAAACAATATAAAAAAAGCTTCTTATCATGCGCCTGCACTTTCAATAGCATTACTTTTATTTGAAAAAAACTGATTTGATAAAAATATAAGTTTTTTTTTCAGATAGAAATTTTCTATTTTGATCACTACAAATCGCTGAACGAAATCCAATAACATAAGGATTTAATAATTTTAGTTTAGTTATATGATTAGGTTGCAAACGCCCAGCAAGACCGACATTAATTTTTTTTACAGAACATTTATTTATAAAATCTTTAATTTTAAAAGTATTATAAAATGAAGTTAAATTTTGATTATTTTTTTTATAAGTATCAAGTATTAAAAATCTGATATTATTTTGATAAAAAATTTCTAGATTTTCCTCAACAATTTTTAAAGTACTATTTTTGTCGACAAAAACAACTAAAACTAAATTAGTTCTGAATGTAAATTTACCTATTCTATAAATTAAATCTTTGAGTTCTAAAACATTCTTGGTGTTAATACCAAATTTGATATAATCTAATCCTAAATTATCAAATTGTTGAAGTTTCTTAATTATACCTCAACAGAAAATATATCTCCAATTGTAGCTGAAACTTTAACCCTTTGTTTAGAGAGTTTGATAACCTCTAATATATTTTTTTCTTCCCAAGCTCCGATTGAACCTTTTTCAGGATCTTTTAAATCACATATATCAAAATATTTAAAATTCTTATCTGATATTTCCTTAATATCCCTAAAACTAATTAAAAGTTGGGGGCTATTTTCTTTTTTTATTTTCAAAATAATCCTCAATAAACTTGTTAATTTTTTCCAACTTCTTAATTCTTTATAACTTCCAGTTTTTTACTGATATATGTAAATAATCTAATTCATTTCTAATCTTTTTTTCATCAAGAATTTTTAGTCTTGACGCTAAAATACATGCTTCAAGAATTGAAGCTTTTGCTCTATTAAACCCTAAAAATTTTTTATGATTATATTCTCCTAAAATTTCACATTTAAAAGTTGGTCTAATTTTATCATTTTTTATTGAGACTACTCTTACTTCTTCATGTGAAAGACAGCCTTGTAGATAAAACCCATTAATGTTGAAAGATTTAAGCTTTTTAAAATTTTTTTCTCCAACCAAGCAATCAACAAAGTATCTTACATCATCCGTATAATTTATAACTGCACACTTGTTTAAATTAAGATTTTCAAGAGTCCTTGAGGGGATGTAAGGAGATATATAAATAAAGTTATTATTTTTTTTTATTCCAAATGGTGCAAAATTTACCTGTCCCTTGGAATTAACTGTCGAAATTATAGTCTCAATTATCATTTTTTTTGTGTTGATTTAAGTTTTGGACGAACATTTAAATTTTTAACTTGTCTATAAGCTATTCCCCACTCTAATTCATTATCTTGATCATAATTTTTACCTAGTTGATAAGCTATTTGTGCTCTTGCTAACTCAACACCAAGATAAAAAGAATGACTTGCATCATTCTCTACTTTTAAAGCATTATAAAAATCAAATGGATCCGTTCCTTCAATTTTAGTATCAGAGTTTAAAACATTAATTCCTTTATCAGAAAGAAAAATTCTAAAGTTTTTATCTTTTATTAAATTTTTAATCTCATTAATCTCTTTTTTAGATTTCCTCGTTGGCTTTCTAATAGAAGTTGTCATCAAACCCTCATTAATTCTAAATGGTAATCTCTTATTAATTTTCGAAAAATACATTATCTTTCTTGCGATATCTGTTTCCCTGATAGAGTTCCTACAATGACCACTTACTTGAACAACTAAAACTGCATTTATTGATAATTCCGATACAAGTCCCATCAGTATAGCATTAACACCTGATGAATCACTATCAGTTAATTCAGTTAAATTTCCAGTTCCCATAAACATTTTAATCAAGGGAAATTTTTTTCTTAAGTTTACATACCTAATCAATGACTCAGAAAAACCATAGTGAATTGGATCCAAAATAGGATCAGCGTAAAAATCTTTTTTATTTCTTATAAAAATTTTAATAATTCTCTCTAAGGATTTTAAATCACCTTGGGTAGAGGGTATCAAAATAGGAACTGACGTTCTAATATTATTCATTATGTGCATATTTTTTTCATTAATACTCAAAACATAATCGACACCAGCCATAGCACCTCTTACTAATTCTTGTTCATTGGCTGAATCAATAGATACCTTAATATTTAATTTTTTAAGTGCCTTTATAACCTCCTCTAGGTGCTCAAATTTCGTATCAGGCATACATCCTAAATCAATTACGTTTGCACCTTGACTTATGTAATCTTTTGCAATCTTTAAAATTTTTCTTGGTGGAAGTAATGCAGCATCCACAATTTCGGCAAAGATATCACATTCATAATCAGTTAATTCTTTTTCAGCAGATTTCATACCAAAATAATCAGGTAGATCTGTGATGTCATCTGGTCCTCTTTCAACCGGTATATCAAAGTATTTGCTAAGTTTTTTTAAATTTCCTCTAAACTTTCCAGGTACTATTATTTTGTCAATATCTTTTGGTTTATTTAACCTTCTCATTATTATATTTTCTGACATCAAAGCGGCAACGTTAACACCAATTTGATTTATTTTAAAACTAAAATCAGGTTTCATAGATTTTAGTATTCTTTTGAGTTGTCTCTCAGCTAATTTGCCTGTTATGAAGAGGATTTTTTCAGCCATTTTTCTCTCTTTATAACTTCTTTCTTCAACTCGTTAAAACTCATTACAACTGTTGTTCTTTCAAATTTTTTTAAATTCTTAACATTTTGCAAGTCAATTTTTCTTGGAAAAACTTTTACAAATCCCTTAGGAGACAGAGTTTCAAGTTCTGGGGCAGTATCACAAGGAAAATAAATACATTCCACTCTACATTTTCCTGATTGTGCAAAAATATTTGTGGCAAGTGTATCTGAAATACCATAAACACACTTTGCCACTGTATTACTTGATGTTGGTGCCATAACTAAAGTATGATAATAGTTTTTGTAAAATCTTCCAACGGTCACAGAGCTTGAAGAATTATCTTTATAAATTTTGACATTTGTCGACAGCTTTCCCGTTTGTTTATACATAGATAGAACTTCATCAGCAGCTTTAGATACAAATAGGTCAAGATTTTCCAAAGAGTTTATCAGATCTATACTTTCATTAAAAAAGTGGCCAGAACCAGTTAAAACCCAAGCCCATCTTTGATTGTTTAAATCATTCATAATTTTATCTCACCTAAATCTTTAACACATGATTCCCAATTATTATTTTTTTCTAAAATTTTAAGTATATCAAGTCCAGTAATTTTTATTTCCCCTTTGAAAGATTTAAGATAGGTTGAAGTATTTTTGTCTATTATATTTTTTTTGTAAATCTGCTAATTTATTTATTTTCTCAAATTTTTTAATGATTTTATAAAAACTAGTCCGTCTGCTTTAATGTTATCACTCAACCATGCAGCTACCGAATCAGATGTGGAATTCCAATTTTTTTTAAACGATTTTTCGTTACTTAGAATTACTGAGGGTAACCATACATTTAATGAATTTTCTTTAAAACGTTTATCAGTTGTTAAGTAGAGTTTCTTGTTAATATTTTTTAAGTAACTACAAAATATTTCGGTTGACTTTAAAGCTAAAGTATTTGCAAGCTTTTCAGACATCTTAGTTTTTTTAAAAGCAAACCTAACTGAATCAGCAAAACAGCCCCCCCCTGCAACAATTATTATCTTTCCTTTTTTTTTTTTTTCTAGTCTTCCTATAAGAGTTGTTAATTTTGGATTAGTAATCCAACTACCTCCTATCTTTAAGACCCACATGAAATCTGTTTATTTATTTTTGAGTTTTTTTTATATTTTGAGAGTTACTTCTTTCAATAAAATTTTTTCTTGTTTTGATAATTTCAAGACCAACACTTTGTGCATCTGCAAAAACGTCAAGCTTTTCAATTTTTAACCAAACTTTTGATGCTCTACTATCGGAAAAAATATTTGAAAGAATTTCATATGATAAGGTTTCAACCAAATCAATATGCCCCTTATTGATAATAAGTTTAATGTTATTGATTACATTTTCATAAGATAGAAAGTTTTCTATCTTATGATCAACTAAAGAGATATTATCAACTACTTCGATAGATAAAGAAATCGACACTCTTTGTTTTTTAACTTTTTCATGTTCATGTATACCTATTGATGCATCAATTATTAAATTTTTAATTATTACATTATATTTTGATCAACAGTTTTGTTATCCAAGCTCTCAGGAACCCAGGAGCCAGTGGAAATTACTGATATATTTTTATATTTTTTAACCATAAAATAATTTCATTGTTGAAAAATCATATATAATAGATAATTAATATACACCAATGATTAAATTAAAAAAAATGAATTTTTTAAAGTTTGTAAAATTTCTCTCAATTTGTGTGGTATTCTTTACCCTAGTAGCGCCTGTATACTCTAATGAATCTGATGAAGATTTTTCCAAGGCTATTGATGCTGAGGAAAAGAGAATTAAATGGGGAACTGAAGAATTTAAAAAAGAACTTATTAAGGAAATGTCTTCGGCGAATATTGCATTATTTATTAATGAGCATCTTGGCTCAATCAATGAGCCATCAAGGCTTTATTATAAGTTTGAAAAAAAGTCTACCCGAGAAGATAATTTTGTAGGAAATGTTGTTCTCAACATTGTAAAAGTTGATGATGATGATACCAAACATATTACATTTAGGTATTTAAAAGGTAGAAATAAAGTAAGGTTTCCTCCCCAAATTGAGCAAAAGGGAATCCAGTTTTTATGCTTTTTTTTGAAAGGGACTGTAGAGATATGCAAAGACTAACAGGTGGTAATGCTCTTTTCTTTAGAAGTAGAATAAGACATACCATTGCGGCCACTCAAATTGAAGAAACAGAAATTGAATTTAATAATCAAAAACTTCCTGCGTATCAAATTTCTTTTCAACCTTTTACAAAAACAAAACTGAAAAACAGAGTATCTAGATACAAAACTAAAAAATTTAATTTAATAATGTCTGACGAGATCCCTGGTAAAATTTTTAAAATAGAAACTTTTATTAAAGACCTTGAAAATCCTGATGATATGGTAAAAGAAGTTCTAGAGTTTCAAGGTATAAGAACTAATAAAGAACTTCGTGAAAAATATAAAAAAAGAAAGGAAGATAATCAATCATGAGAATATTTTTAATTTTTTTGTTATCGACAATTGTGCTTACAAGTATGAAAACTAATTCTAGTGACTTTCCAACATTAGCAAGGTCAGAATTTGTATTTGCCTGTATGAGTTCAAATGCTTCTAATAGGGACTTTATGGCAAAATGTTCGTGTGCTATCGATGAAATTGCTAAAAGAATGACTTACAAAGAGTATGCTCAAGCTGAGGCTATTGCTAGACTACAGTACGGTGCAAGTCCAAGGGAAGAAGCATATAAAAGTGTTGGTTTGTCAAAAGAGCGTATGGATAAATTATACCGTGCACAAGCTGCATCAGAATTAGAATGTTTCTAATTTTTTGTAAGAACTTCAGATAGAGGGAATTGTTTTTTAAACTTTTGTCCTTCACTATCTTCAACATACACATTTAAAGGTCCACCACTGTTCGTGTAATTAAAAATAAATGATGGATCTTCAGATAACGAAATATCAGGTATGGCTTCAAATATTATTTGATTGTCTTGCTCTACTTTTAAATAATTAACAAAGTGAGCTGGTATTTCAGCTCTAGTTAATTGATTGAACTGAAGTCCAGAAAAATTTGGGTGACTAACAACAAACTGTGCAACATTCAATTCGTTTTTCTTATTTGTTTTGATAAACTTCATTTTCATTTTCCCCAATCTGGCCATAATTGCATCCATATCACCAAGACTGGGTGCAGAACAACCACCTGCAGCTTTAACAAAATTTGCAACCATAAATTTATTGTTTATGTTTGTTTCAGCTATTGCAATTACATATGTGTATTTATCAATTCTAACTCTTGTAGTTAAACTTGCATTTCCAGACTTTTTGTGAATTTAAACTTTGAAACTAAAGGAGAGGGGTTTTCGTCAACTATTAACGTCAAATTTCTTATATATTCTTCCCGTCTTGGTCTATTTTAAATGATATCGTAATCGGAACAATTGCATCATCGAGTGCCCTGTAGGGACTTGTCAATTCCATAATTTTGGAGCCGTCATTAATAACGTCATTGTCGTAAAGAAGCTCTTTTAGGTTTTCATTCCAAGTAACAGGCACAGGAGCTTTATCTTTGGAATGAACAAAATCAGAAAATCCATAAATTATTAATATACAAAAAATCTTAAGAAACGTATTCATAATATAAAATATATCAATTTTTTAAATTTTATCTAGTTTAATATTTTTACAGAAAATTTATTGTGTTTTTTTATCACTGTAAGTTATTGATTTAACTTTCTTTTTTTTAAATCTGAACAAATTCAAGTATTTTGTTCATCTAAAGTTCATCTTTATTTTTTTTTCACTTATCCACAACTTTTTTCTGGGTGATTATCTTATTTAAATAATTGATTTTATTGAATAAATAGGAATTCTCGATTTTATTGAAATTCTATTCATGTTATATTCATATTTTTTGCTTGAATAACAGTAATTCATTTATAATATGACTATGGGAGGAAATCAAATAAAGTAACATCCTGTTACGACTTTGGTTTTCACATTAAATCGAGCTTCGAAAGAAGCTCATAATACTAACCGTAAAATAGGAGAAATACTTTATGAGTATTTTGAAAAAAAGCGTCATTGCTTCTGCTGCTTTAGCTCTTCCATTCGCTGTAAGTGCTAACTCTAAGCTAGAAAAAATGATGAAAGATCCTAACCAATGGGTACAACAGTCTGGTGATTATGCTGGGCACCGTTACTCTGAGTTAGATCAAATCAACAAAAGTAACGTTGGTAGCTTAAAAGTCGCTTGGACTTTTTCTACTGGTGTTTTAAGAGGTCACGAAGGTGGTCCACTAGTAATTGGTGATACTATGTATGTACATACAGCTATCCCAAATATTGTGTACGCTTTAGATCTTAATGATAACCAAAGAATCATTTGGAAATACAACCCTGTAAAAGGTGGTAAGTATCCTGGTGGTGAAACTATGGACAGAGTTATCTCAGTTATGTGTTGTGATAACGTAAACCGTGGTGTTAACTATCATCCAAATGGAACTATCGTTCTACACGCTGCTGATACTTCAGTAATTGCATTAGACGCCAAAACTGGTAAAGAGAAGTGGATTACAACAAATCTACACGCTGGTACTGGTAAATATGGTGTTTCTGCATCAACTGGTTCAGGTCAACCTTTCATTATCAAAGATACTGTAGGTGTTGGTTGTTCTGGTGCTGAATTTGGTGTTAGATGTAACTGGACAAGTTATGACATCAAAAGCGGTAAAAGACTTTGGAGAGCATACAGCATGGGTCCAGATAAGGACATGCTTGTAGATCCAAACAAAACTACTTCTATGTTAAAACCAATCGGTAAGGATTCTTCACTGAAAACTTGGCCTGGTGATGCATGGAAAATTGGTGGTGGATCAATTTGGGGTTTCTACGGTTATGACTCTAAATTAAATACTTTGTACTACGGTACAGGTAACCCATCTACATGGAACCCAGTTGTTCGTCCTGGTGACAACAAATGGTCTATGACTATTAACGCTCGTAACCCTGACAATGGTATGGCTAAATGGTTATATCAAATGACTCCATATGATGAGTGGGATTACGACGGTGTTAACGAGATGATTCTTGTTGACATGAAAGTAAAAGGTAAAAACCGTCAAGCACTTGTACACTTCGACAGAAACGGATTTGCTTACACAATGGATAGAGCTTCTGGTGAGCTTTTAGTTGCTGAAAAGTATGATCCTGCTGTTAACTGGGCTACTCACGTTGACATGAAAACTGGTCGTCCACAAGTTGTTGACAGATATTCAACTGCACACCAAGGTGAAGATGTTAACACTACTAACATCTGCCCAGCGGCTCTAGGTACTAAAGACCAACAGCCTGCTGCTTACGATAGAATGTCTGGACTATTCATGGTACCAACAAACCACGTTTGTATGGACTATGAGCCGTTCAAGGTAGACTACGTAGCTGGTAACGCTTATGTTGGTGCTACATTATCAATGTACCCAGCTCCAGGCGGAACTCACCTAGGTAACTTCATTGCATGGGATGCTGACAAAGGTAAGATCGTATGGTCAAACCCTGAGCCATTCTCTGTATGGAGTGGTGCTATGGCTACAGCTGGCGGAATCACTTTCTATGGTACATTAGAAGGTTATGCTAAAGCTGTTGAAAGTAAAACTGGTAAAGAACTATTCTCGTTCAAAACACCTTCTGGTATTATCGGTAACTTCATGTCTTACACTCACAAAGGTAAGCAATATGTTGGTATCCTATCAGGTGTTGGTGGATGGGCCGGAATTGGTCTAGCTGCTGGTCTAACTGATCCAACTGCAGGTTTAGGTGCTGTTGGTGCATACTCTGCACTAAGTAACCACACTGCACTTGGTGGTGTTTTAACTGTCTTCGCTCTACCGTAGTAGCGTAAGAATAGTTTAAGCTTTAAGAAGGCCCGGACATTTTGTTCGGGCCTTTTTTTTTAAAAAAAATTAAACAAATTTGTTGAGTTTTAGGTATAATTTACAATATAAATAATATATATTTTTTAAATGATTAACAGGACTTGAAAACTATGAAATTTAAATTTAACTACTTAATTTTAGCTGCATTTTTGACAGCAAATTTTAGCGCCAAAGCCATACCTACTCCTGAGGCAATTGAACCACAATACGATGATGACGGAAATCCGACATACAAAGTTGTTTATGGTAAGGGTGACAGATTAAAAGCAGATGGCACTCCTTTAAATCTAATCCAAATCGAATGTCAAGGAAAAGCGGTCGATATGGTTTCAGATGAAGAACTCGAGAAATGTAGAGGTGACGACAGCCTAGTTGAGATGAAATATGGATGGATGGATTTCGCAACATATAAAGGTTGGAGAGCATATCACGCTGAGTGTCATGTATGCCATGGTCCAGATGCAATGGGAAGTACATACGCACCTTCATTGATGACCTCAGTTCAAGAAGGTATGACCTGGGATGCATTCTTTGATGTAATTATTAATGGTAGAGGGGTTGAGCAAGGTGCTCAAAAAGGTAACGTTATGCCAGCATTCGGTGAGAATAGTAATGTTGCTCCTCATATTGAGGACATGTTTAGATACGTTAAGGCTCGTGCTGATGGAAAAATCAGAAGAGGCGTTAGACTTCCTAAGCTACCAAAATTTAAAGAAGAATAAAAAGTGATCGGATAGCCTTAACGGCTATCCTCTCTTTATCGATGCTAAAATTCATTTTCACATTCTCATTTCTTATATATAGCTCTCTTACATTAGCCAGAGAAAGTGCAATAGAAGCAGTGGACACTGAAAATCTTAGAGTTTGTGCTGACCCGTCTAACCTCCCTTTTTCCAACGAAAGTAAACAAGGTTATGAAAATGATATTGCTAACCTTCTTGGTAAAGAACTAGGAATACCTGTTGTTTATGAATTTTTTCCACAGGTCATTGGTTACGTAAGAAACACTTTAAACAAAAAAAAATGTGATATTATTATTGGAATCACAGCCAGTAATGACCTAGTGCTCAACACAGTCCCATACATGAGATGGTCCTACGGAATGTTTTATTTAAAGGACAATGGAATTGAAGTCGATAGACCCAATCACCCTCAACTAGCAGACTTAAGCATTGGTGTTCAAGCGGGAACTCCCCCTACATTTGTTCTTCAAAGATATAACTTAATGGGACGTGTAAGACCATACAATTTGACTTTTGATCCTAGAAAAGCAGTTATTGGAGAAACCATGATCGATGATCTCATTGACGGATTAACAGATATTGTTTTTATGTCAGGACCAATAGCCAGTCATTATCTTCACAAAAAAGGGTTCGATAAAAGTAAATTCGTTTACATCCCATTAGAAACTACAGATCAAGGTTGGGGAAGAATGGACTATTACACAACAATGGGTGTTAGAGATGGTGAAACAGATTGGAAAAAAAAACTGAATAGATTTATAAAAGCCAATCAGAAAGAGATTGATAAGATTTTAGCCAAACATAACATTCCGATACTAAGTTTAAGGCCTGGCAAAAGAAAAAAGGCGGAGGAATCTACAACTGATGCTTTGATTAAGGGTAGAGCACCAGTTAGGTAGGTGAATTGAATCGAACTCCATATCTTCTATAAATAAATTCAGGGGGTGGTCTTTTTGCTTCATCAGCAGCCATAGAAAAAATTTCTTGATGCAATGGTGACAAAGAACATGCTGGGTCTGTATTTTTCGCATCTCCAGTTAATGCCATTGCTTGACACCTGCATCCACCCCAGTCTATTTCTTTTCTATCACAGGTTTTACAAGGGTCTGGCATCCAATCTGTACCTCTGTATATATTAAATGCTTCAGAGTTTTCCCATATCCATTTAAGACTTTTTTCTCTTACATTATCGAATTTCAGATGTGGTATTGTTTCAGCAGCATGACATGGCAATACATCGCCTTTAGGATTCATATTGAGGAATCTTCTTCCCCAACCACCCATACAGTTTTTAGGATGTTTAGCATAATAGTCTGGAATAACATAATCTATAACAAGTTTACCTTTTAAGTCTACTCTTGCCTTTTCAACTATTTCAGTTGCATGATCAAGCTGTTCTGGAGTAGGAATAAAAGCCGCTCTATTTTTAAGTGCCCATCCATAATACTGAACTTGAGCAATTTCAACTCTTTCTGCATCAAGGTCAAGTGCCATCTGGATAAAATTTTCTAAATTATCAATATTCTGTCGATGAACAACACAATTACAAGTTAGAGGCAAATCAACATCTCTCACCCACTTTGCAACCTCTAGTTTTTTCTCGTGACCACCTTTAAAACCACCAATTCTGTCTGCATTTTCACTCTCAGTATCTTGAAATGATAGTTGAACGTGTTCTAAGCCAAGTTCTTCGAGCTTTTTTAATCTATCTGGATTAAGAAGTACCCCTGATGTAATTAGGTTTGTGTATAAACCTTTCTTAGTGCAATGCTCTACTATATCTTCTAGATCATGCCTAACTGTAGGTTCACCCCCTGACAAATGGATTTGATGCATACCTATTTCAACTGCTTGGTCTATTACAGATTTCCATTCTTCAGTAGTAAGTTCTCCAGTTTTTTTCTCAAGTTGAACAGGATTTGAGCAGTAAGGACATTGTAAAGGACATCTATGAGATAGTTCAGCTAACAGCGCAAGAGGAGGTTGAATCCCATGCTCAGAGGCTTTTTTTTAATTTTCACATCATCCATTTTCTTCTATAAATCCTTTATCAGATAAATCTTGCAACATTTCTATGACATCAGCAAGGATTGTTTCACGTGGGGCATTAAATTCTTTACTTAACTCGCTTGCTATAATTTTCACAGTTTTTTCTCCATCGACAAGTTGAAGGATCTCAACTGCAATTGGATCCATCTTGACCAGTCTCTCGGGAGCGAGAATAACCCACTCTTTTCTTGGTTTATTAAACCTAAATCTAACATGTTTAGGAAACTTTGGAACAATACTCTCATTTATCTTCAATATATCTGTCATTAAAATCCTCTGGCATGAAAGCACCTGGCGGGACATGCCCATTTATATATGCATGATAAAGTGCGTCTTGTTGAACCCACAACACATCAGTTTTAAATTTCAAAGCTTCACATACAGCTTCCTGTTCTGTACGTGTTTTAGCATTTTTTATTGCATAGTTTAAAACAAAATCAGCGTCATCGGTTGCTTGATCAACACGCTTTTTAAAATAAGCCATAGTATTATCATTTATAAAATCATAATTTTCAAGCATACCAACTATTCTTTCTTTATGAATTTTAGGAGCAAAAAGCTCAGTAAGCGAGGATGTAATTCCTTCGAGCAAAGAATTATTTTTCACATAGTTTACATATGAGTCAACAGCAAAACGAGTGGCGGGAAGGATGCCATCTGTTGATTTTACATAACTTCTCTCTAAATCTAATCCATCCGTAAGCTTGTACCATCTCTCAATTCCTCCCTCATCATCTTTTCTTCCATCATGATCTAAAATTCTTTTGATCCAGACTCTTCTTAGGTCTGGATCTTTAATTCTTGACATCAAGGCTGAATCTTTAATTGATATATTAATCTGATAATAATATCTGTTTAGCGCCCATGCTTGAACCTGACCTTTATTAAGCATTCCATTGTGCAATAGGTGATGAAATTTACAGTTATCATGATATCTTTCTTTACCTATGTTTCCTAAGTTTTTGTTCAAACTCTGCATGAGTCATTGGTTGAGTCTCATTTTGTATTTTCATTGCCGCGTTATTCATAAGGTAATCTCCATTCCATCATAACTTACTTGCCATCCGTTTTCCTCAACAATTTTTCGTTCATCAGAGGAAGGAAGTAAAATTGGGTTTGTTGTATTAATATGTATATAAATCTTTTTATTAATTTTTAAATCTTTTAAAGCTTCCATGGAACCCTCTGGACCGGAGTTGTTCATATGTCCCATTCTTTGACCAGTTTTCTCTCCTACATTTTTTGAAGCCATTTCATCGTTTTTCCATAATGTTCCATCAAAAAAGTATCATTTCGCATTTTTATTCGCTCTGAAAGTTCATCCGTCATCTTTGCGCATGCTGGAATATAGAAAAAAAACTTATTATCCTTTTTAGAAGAAATTTTTAATCCAATAGTATCACCTTCCTGAGTTCCAAAATTTTCTCCTTTAGATTCGTCTTCTAACCATAGAGCAATTTTTCCTGGAACTTCAAAAGCTTCAACTATTAAATCAGATCCCTCACCATTTTTTTTTAAAAGTTCGAAACTTTTATTCATTGGAAGTTCTCTTCTGTCAACGTAATCTGGATTTAAAACATTAAATATTGAATTTTCCTTGAGAACAGAATGAACTCTAGGGTGAGCATAAACTGATAGATCCTGCCTTTCTCTAAGAGTTAAAAGTCCTGCAACATGATCTACATCACCATTAGTTAAAACAACACCACTTAGAGGGCTATGCCTTGGAAATTTTTTATCTGGATGCATTTGTTTATTATTAAGAATTTGGGACCCTAAATCAGGTGATGCATTAAACAGGAAACCAGTCACTTCCATTTGCAGTAACAGCAATAGAGGATTGTGTTCTCGGTGATGTCCCAGCTTCTTTATCCCTGACAGCCATACTTACATCACTATTACAGTTCCATTGAGGTGAACCTCCTCCTGCAGCTGAACCAAGAACTAATACCTTCAACATATTTTAACCCCAAAAAAATGCCCCTTAAGGCAAATTTGACTTAAGGGGCTTTAGCTTATGCTAAGAATTACTTCTCAGCGCAAGCGTAAGAATTGATTTCAAGACCTACAGAGATCTCAGAAATCATTGGTTTTGTCCAAGCCATAATTAACTCCTTGTTATAGATTAGACTTTAGCTCACTATGAGCTAGCATCGTTTATACTAAAAATAATCTTAAAGTAAACTGATAGTAATATTCATTTAAAATTCATTTTTTAAGAATTGATTTACTTTATTTCTTACTTTATGAATGAAAGGATTTCTCTTGATTGATAGCCCAGTCTTTGCATATTAAATACAGGTTCTTCACATATATATTCTGTTAGTTTTGTCCTTTGATCAAATACTTTGGTATTCCATTCGAGTTGAGAAGCTGCATCTTTATACTTATTACTTTTTTGATCTAATTTTTCTTTTCTATACTTTCTAATCAACTTCGAAGATGATCCAATAGCCTTTCTAAGATCTTCCTGTCTTTCAACAAATTTAATTATACCCTTATACTGTCTAGATCTTCTATCTTTTGCTTTCTGGTAAAGTCCTGCAAATAAGAAGATTAACTTTTCTTTTTGTTCTGCCTTTTTAATAAAACCCGCATAAGTATATTTTTTGCAAATTCATTGATTAGCTGTTTACCAACTTCTTCATTTAATGTTGGGTCTGACAATGTATTTACGTATTCTATTACATCATCATGCTTCCACCAATCTTTTAATGCGCTCTCAATTGATGGACCTTGCCATATTGTTGATAGATTAAGCTGTGGGTTATAGACTTGATCGCATGGCCATTTCTTGGGTGGTTTATCTTTCGAAGCAGAATGAACATTCGACACAAAGAACAAGAAAAAAGAAAAAAGAAAAAAACTAAAAAACTTATTAAACATAAAATTACCTTTCATTAATTATCTAACTTTAAATACACCTTTCATACCTTTGGACTGAAGCCCCTCTATCTCAAACTCGTAATCACCTGGACGGATAGGAACAAATTTAATCTCAATTTCTCCTTCTCTTTCAAGTTCAATTTCATTAATTACTGGTGTGTCTATCTCTATACCTTCAACTTCAATTCCTCTTACCCAGATGTTTCTGAAGAAATCTTCAGCCTCTATTTCATACTCTTTGAACCCCATACTTGAGATTTCAAGTCTGTAAGCTTTACCTGTTTCCATTTCAAAAATTTTCTGAGACATGTCATAATCGCTTTTTTCAGAACCTAATTTCAGCTCAAGTTTTTTGGCTCTAATAGCAAGATCTCCTTTTCCCATTACATTAGTTGAAACGATGAGAATTGAAAACAACAAAATTCCTCTTAGAAAAATCATTTACCCCCCTTCTTTTGTAAATTTCCTCTACCCGGATCATATCCCAATATAGATAAAAACAAAAATATAAAAGTAAATATAATAATCCCAATGGAATACTCAACATTAATTTGCGAGTATAACGAAAATCTTATTGTCTCAACTGCATAAGTAAATGGATTATAAAAGCATACATAATATAACCATTCACTTGTCTCTTCAATTTTCCATAACGGATACAGTGCGGAGGAAGCAAAAAACATTGGGAAAATTACAAAATTCATTACGCCAGCAAAGTTCTCAAGTTGTTTAATAGCCGATGACAAAAACATCCCAAGGGAGCCAAGCATTAATCCAGAAATAATTAGTGCTGGTAAAATTGTTATATAACCTGAAACTGGAGGAATTATATCCCAAAGTGAAGCAATTATTAAAAATGCGTAGACTTGTAAAATAGAGACAAAAACACCTGCTAAGAGCTTTGATACTAAAAGAAACCATCTCGGAATTGGGCTAACTAACATAGTTTTCATACTCCCCATTTCTCTATCATAAACCATTGAAAGTGAACTTTGCATTCCATTAAATAACTGTATCATCGCGATAAGACCTGGTGCAATGTAGACTTCGTATGGAATATATGTTTCATATGGAGGAATAATCGAAACTCCCAAAACTGATCTAAAGCCTGCTGCAAAAATACCAAGCCATACCAATGGCCTAACTAAAGCTGAAAAAAATCTTTCTTTCTGATGAATAAATCTTAGAGCCTCTCTTAAGACAATACCATTAAAGCATCTTATGATAAATAATAAAACTCATGTTTTAAATCCTACTAGTTTATTGAATGCTTCTCTTATATTTTTAGTCTTTGTTTTCTTCACTATTTTTTCAACATCACCAGAGTCTAAAACTTTTCCTTTATTTATAATAACAACTTTTTCACCCTTATCTATTTCATCTATAAGATGAGTTGCCCAAAGAACAGCTAACTTATTTTTTTTACAAAGGGTTTTAACATGATTAAGAATAAGTTGTCTTGATCCTATATCAAGACCAACTGTTGGCTCATCCAGTAAAAGTAATTTAGGTTCATGTATAAGAGCCCTTGCTATCTCAACTCTTCTTCTTTGACCACCGGAGAGTGATCTCACTTTTTTTTTTTAGCTGGTCATCCAGATTAATGCGAGTAATTTCTTTATCTATTTTTTTCTTTGCATCTAATTTACTAATCCCATGAAGTGATGAATGATAATTTAAATTTTCTCTTACACTTAAATCTAAATCAAGAGTTGGCTGTTGAAATACAACTCCAATATGTTTCAAAGCGTTTACAGATTGTGATCTAACATTATGTCCATAAATCTCGTTTGATCCCGAGTTATTGTTATACAAACGAGTAATTAAAGAGTAAAGGGTAGTTTTGCCAGCACCATTTAATCCTAAAAGAACGGTGAAGTCACCTGGTTTAATTTCTAAACTAACTTTATCTAATGCTTTGAAATCTCCAAAATTGTGAGATACATTTTTTATGGACAAAGCAGGGATTTGCATGTTTAGAATATTTAAGGGCTAACAACCACACCCCAAGGGAAACGACCAACCTTCACAGACTTTTCAACTTTGAGCTTATCGACATTAATAAAAGAAACATCATTACTTACCCCATTCGTTGAAAGTAATGTTTTTTGATCATTACTAAAAGCTAGCTGCCATACTCTTTGTCCTACCAATAAATATTTAATTACTTCCTTTGATTTCTGATCTATTACAGCAATTCTATTTGCAGGGCCTAATGCAACAAATGTATATTTACCATCTTTTGTATGCCTTACGCCAACTGGTTGGATACTTTCCTCGTTAACACCTGGTATTTCAAAACCTATGGTGTGTGTAACTTCTTTTGAACTAGGATTTATGACTTTAACTGTTCCACCTATCTCAGATGAAACCCAAACCTCACCATCATCTGGAGTAAACATTGCAACTCTAGGTCTTGCATCAACTAAAACATTTTCAACGATATCTAAAGTTTCAGTATCAATAAAATGGGCCATATTAGTAGTTTCGGATGTATTAACTAAAACTGAACCATTGCTAATTAAACCCATACCCTCGGGCTCAACACCAACAGGTATGTCATCTATAATCATTTTTTCATTCATATCTACTACTGTCACCATAGCATCATCTTCGTTCGCAATATAAAGTATGCTATCATCCGGCGACAAAACAAATAACTCGGGATCTGGCCCAGATGGTAGATGATATTTTAATTTTAAAGTTTCAGCATCTCTTACCTCAACTCTATCATCATCTGAAGCACAAATTAACACTAACTTCCCATCTTTAGTTATTGTTATTCCTCGAGGCCTTTGTCCAATTTCTACAGTTTTAATAACTTTTCTTTTGTTAATATCTATAACACTTAAAGTGTTATCTTTTTCATTGGTTATGTATGCTTTGCTTGCATCAGCAGTAGAAGAAAACAAAACTGAAACAAGTAGTGATATAATTTTAATCATTAGTATAATTTATTGAATATTCTAAAATTTACAAGTGGATTCAGGTTTATCCTTACCAAGGGTATCTAATTCGCTAAATGGATGGATATAACCATCCTGCGGAGAAACTGATACCATTGACCTTGGAGCTGCCAACAAGATCGGTTGTCTCAGCTGACCATTCCATGATCTATAGGAAACCTTCACACCCTTATAGGCTCCCAAACCAAAACTTGAACCACTAAGATAATCAATAATATCTTCAACACCATTTTTTTGAATTCTTGTAACTGCTTCACCTATACTTCTTACAGCAGTCCACGCGTGATAGTCAATTTCAGTCATCCACCTCCCACTTTCTCGTCTAAATCTATTCTGCATTTGTGTAGCACCCCACTGTTCATGTGTTCTATGCCATGAATTCGGTTTAAGACCTTGAGAACCTGCAATAGGTCTTGGATCCCAAGTTCTGTAGGCAAGGTACTCTCCAAACTCCCCTTTTTCATCCGCAACTACCAAAACGTCATACCTTGAGCCTTTAGTAAAAATTGGAACCTCTTTCCCAGCAGTTCTTCTTAAATCTGATGTAAAATCCCAAACCTTTTCTTCTTTAATTTTTATATTAAATTTTTGGCTGACTCTTTTAGTGCATTTGAGTAATTCCTATCATTTTGGTCTGGTCCAGTAACTAAAAACCATTTAGTCCATTTTTTTTTCACTAAGTATTGAGTTAAAGCATCCGACAACATGGAGTAGCTAGGTGGAATATGATAGATATTTTTTGCACACTCGTCGTTTCGTAATCTGTCGGATTTAGACCTAACATTAAAAATCAAAATATTATCAAAGTCTTTTAATTTTTAAGAGATAAAATTTCATCTTCAGTAAAATTTACTATAAAAATATTATGACCCTTATCTATTAGTTTCTCAAACTCTACATTGAGTTTTTCATTTTAAGCTAATTTGATGAAAGCTAGCTTTATAATCATGACCAACAAATCTTCCTGTTGTAAGGTTATCTTCAATAGCAAGCTTAACACCGTAAAAACCTTCATCAGTTAAAATTGGATCAAGATTTGATAAAACTGGCGGTGTTTTTCTTTCCATTGATACAAAAGTGATTTTTGTTGTAAGTGTAATTTCTTTTGAAAAGTTTTTTTTCCTCTTTTTTTTCTTTTTTCAGCTCTTTCTAAATCAGCTTTTTTCTTTCTTCTAACTGTTGAATTGAAAGTTCTCTAGAATCAGTCCCTGATTAATAAATGTAAATGCAAAAAAATACAAACCACTAAAAATTCTTTATGTTCATCATGTAAAATAATATAAGTTATTAATTAAAAATTAATTCTAATGAAAAGAAAAAAAAACACAAGATTAGTTCATGAAGGGATCAATAGATCTTTATTTTCTGAAACAAGCGAACCAATTTTTATGACCTCAGGTTTTGTATATAAAAATGCTAAAGAGGCAGAACATGCATTCCAAGACAAAAAGAAAAGATTTATATACTCAAGATATGGGAATCCTACTGTTAATGTCTTTGAGGAAAGGCTAGCATCAATAGAAGGGGCTGAAAAGTGTTGGGCTACATCCTCTGGAATGTCTGCCCTATTTACTATTTTAATGTCATACCTAAAAAAAGGAGATAGAGTCGTTGCTGCCAGAGCTCTCTTCGGAAGCTGTCACTACATATTAACAAATATACTTCCAAATTTTGGAATTGAGGTTGTGTTAATCGATGGTCAAGACCTTAACCTTTGGGAAAAAGCTCTTAAAAAAAAAAACAAAACTAGTTTTTTTTGAAACCCCATCAAACCCATGCCTTGAAATAATAGATATAAAAAAAGTTTCAGAAATGTCTCGTAGGTCTGGTGCTCTAGTTGTTGTTGATGACGGTTTTGCTACTCCCATTCTTCAAAACCAATTGAAATGGGTGCTGATGTCGTTATGTATTCAGCTACAAAACACATTGATGGTCATGGAAGAGTAGTTGGAGGTGCAATTTTAAGTAATAATAAGTTTTGTGATAAATATATCCAACCTTTTATTAGAAATACTGGGCCATCTTTAAGTCCATTTAATGCTTGGGTTTTACTAAAAGGGCTCGAGACTCTTGACTTAAGAATGAGTTATCAAGTGAACAGTACCAAAAGAAATCATTAATTATTTAGCAAAGCAGGAATTCGTATCCGGATATTATTCTATCCTTATTATACAAAAAAAATAAATCTTATAACTTAGCAAAATCACAAATGTTAGCTGGAGGAACTATTTTATCTTTTACTATAAATTGTAAATCTAGTTTACATAAAAAAAAAGCATTTGATCTCTTAGATAATTTAAAATTAATAAAAATATCCAATAATCTAGGGGATAACAAATCATTAATTACTCATCCCTACACCACAACCCATCATAGATTGAACGAAAAAGAAAAAAGAAGTTTACGTATTACAAAAAATTTGATTAGACTATCAGTAGGGCTTGAAGATACGAGTGATCTCATCAAAGATATTGATAATTCGTTTAACAGAGTTTTTAGAGGAAAAAAATGAAAAAAAAAATATTGATCAATGTTGAACCTACTTACCTTGAAGAACATTCAGACCCTTTCGAAGACTCTTACCTATGGGCTTATAAAGTAATAATTAAAAATAATAGCGAACAGACTGTCAAACTGATAAGTCGACATTGGAAAATTTTCGATTCAAATGGAAGCTACAGAGAAGTAAAGGGGAAAAGGTGTTGTAGGAGAGCAACCCTGTTCTCGAGCCAGGTGAAGAATTTGAATATACTAGTGGGACACCTCTTAAAACAACTTCAGGTATGATGCATGGAAGTTATTTAATGCAAAACTTTGAGGGCGAGGAGTTTGAAGTCAATATTCCACCTTTTTCTTTAGATATACCAGACAGAAATAAAACTCTTAATTAATAATAATGTCAAAATTGAAGTCTTCTTTATTTGTAATTGGAAACTTACTAGTTTTTTTCTCAATTTATTCTTTTATTCCTGGAGTAATTGATTATTACTCACAAGGAACAGATTGGGTTGTTTTCTTTGTAATTTCAATCATTTGTCTTTTTACTGGCTTAAATGTCTCATTCGTTTTTAAAAAAAAAGATCATGATGTTGATATTTTATCTGCATTTTTGCTTACATTAATTTCTTGGGTATTACTTACTTTAATAAGCTCTATACCTTTTTATCTGGGAACCACAAATTTAAATTTTACAGATTCATTTTTTGAATCTATGTCTGGACTCACAACAACTGGTGCGACTGTTATCAATGATTTAGATAATACATCAAAATCTATACTTATTTGGAGAGCTATGCTTCAGTGGCTTGGTGGTATAGGTATAATTGTAATTGCTATAGCTCTATTCCCAATTTTAAAGATTGGAGGAATGCAACTTTTTCAATCAGAATTTAGTTCCAAAGAGGAAAAGGTTTTACCAAGAACCAAAACAATAGCAGCAGGAATTGGTGTGGTTTATATTTTATTAACAATTCTTTGTTCATTATCATTATTTCTTACTGGAATGACTTTGTTTGATAGTATTGCACATGGGATGACAATATTAGCAACTGGAGGGTTTTCAACAAAGGATATGTCAATAGGATTTTTTGATTCTCTTTACACTGAGATAGTTGTAATGATATTTATGGTAGTGGCATCTATTCCATTCATATATTTATTTCAAGCAATGAAGGGCAAATTTTCTGACTTAATGAATAGTTCACAAGTACAATTTTTTCTACTTTTAATTTTTATTTCTACAATTATAGTCTCTTTCTGGCTTAAGAGATACTATGAAGTCGACTTTCTTCAAGCTTTAAGAATATCTGCATTTGCAACTATTTCAATTTCAACAGGTAGTGGATTTAGTACTTATGACTTTAGTATATGGGGTCTTTTACTACGCTTCTATTCTTGTTTCTAATGCTTACGGGAGGATGTTCCGGCTCATCAAGTTGCGGCCTGAAAATTTTTAGAATTCAGATTCTTATTAAGTCGTCTTTAACTTTAATAAATAAAATAATTCAACCTAGGGGTGTATTTTTACCAAGTTATAATTCAAGAGAAATTAGTGAAGAAGTTCTAAATTCTGTAACAGGATATTTCTTTTTATATATTTTTATCTTTGGATTTTTATCTTTACTGATTGCATTCGATGGTCAAGATATTTTAACCGCTCTATCAGGTGCAGCAGCCACTTTAGCAAATGTAGGTCCCGGACTTAACGAGACTATTGGACCAAGTGGAAATTATGCAGGAATTTCTGATGTAACAAAACTTTTTATGTGTTTGGGTATGCTAGTGGGTAGGCTTGAATTGTTTCCTATCTTAATCTTACTTTCTCCACAGCTTTGGAAAAGATAATAAATATATTATAAATCTAAACACCATATTAAAATTGACTGGTGAGTATATAATCTATTTTCTGCTTCATCCCAAACTAGTGAGTTTTTTCCATCTATTATTTCATTAGTAATTTCCTCTCCCCTATGAGCAGGTAAACAGTGAAGAATAAATGAATCTTTTTCAGTTTTGTTGACTAATTTACTATTAAGTTGAAAATCTTTAAATTTTTTTAATCTATTCAAATTTTGATTCATCCCCATAGATACCCATGTGTCTGTAATGATTACATCAGCACCTTTTACTGCTTCATTTGGGTTTGAAAATATTCTTAATTTCTCATTAGAAAACTGTTTCAAAATTTTTTCATGAGGAAAGCATCCCTCAGGACATGAAATTGCCAAATTAAAGTTATAATGTTTGGTTAAATGAATCCAAGAATTACAAACATTATTTCCATCACCAACCCAACACACATTTAATTTATTAATATCTGAGAATTTTTCTTCCAGAGTCATAACGTCTGCTAAAATTTGACATGGGTGGCTTTTGTCTGTTAAGCCATTAATTATTGGAACTGAAGAAACTTTACTGATTTCATATAATTTTTTTTCCTCCTTACCTCTATACATAATCACATCTACATATCTTGATAGAACCTTAACTGTGTCTTTTAAGGATTCACCCCTGCCCAATTGACTATCGTTTTGATCCAGCACTACGACATCACCACCCATTTGCTTTATACCAACTTCAAAAGATACCCTAGTTCTTGTTGATGGTTTTTCAAAAATCATTCCAAGAATTTTTTTCTTTTTTAGGTATTTCTTACCATAATTCTTTTTTAGCTTATGGCTAGTTTTAACAATCTTAAATATCTCTTTTGTACTTATTTCATCTATGTTTAAAAAATGTTTCATTTTGTTAATAATTTATATTTTTGATAGTGCTTTTTTTATTTTTTCAATTGCTTCATCAACGTGTGAATTTTGGAGTATTAAGGGAGGTAAAAGTCTAATTATATTATCTGATGCTTTTACTGTAAGTATTTTCTCCTTTCGCATTTGCTCTATAATAATTTCATTGTTTATTTTCGGTTTAATTCCTAACATCAAACCTTTTCCTCTAACTTCTTCAATTAAACTGGGGAATGATTTTAACACTTCCTCTTCCAATCCTTTTTTTAAATAATCCCCCACTCTCTGAACATGCTCTAGAAAATCCTTCTTTAGGATATGGTCAAGAACCACATTTGCAACAGACATAGCTAGTGGATTTCCTCCGAAAGTGGATCCATGTGTGCCAACCGTCATACATTTTGATACTTTTTTATTGAGAAGGCAAGCACCTAGAGGAAATCCACCCCCAATACCTTTTATGATTGGAACTATGTCTGGCTCAATTTTTGACCACTCAAAAGCGAAAAATTTTCCTGTTCTTCCAATGCCGCATTGCACTTCATCTAGAATTAAAAGAATTTTTCTTTCATCGCAAATTTTACGTAAACCTACCAAACATTCTTTAGGTATAACCTTAATACCCCCCTCGCCCAGAATAGTTTCAACCATTATAGCTGCTACCGAGTCATCAATAACTTTATGTAAAGCTTCATGATCTGCAAATGGAACATTTATAAAACCATCAACTTTTGGACCGAAACCCTTTATATGAGACTCATTATTTGCTGCATAAAGGGAAGCAAGTGTTCTTCCATGAAATGCACCTTGGAACGTTATAATTTTATTTTTATTTTTAAAACCGAGATCATGATGGAATTTTCTAGCGACTTTTATACTTGTTTCTGTTGCTTCTGCACCTGAATTACAAAAAAAAATGGAATCTGCAAATGAATTTTTCGCAATTTTTTCTGCAACTATTTTCTGTTTATTAATTTTAAATAAGTTTGAACAATGCCATATTTTTTCTGCTTGATCTTTTAAAGCGGCAACTAACGCAGGATGACTGTAACCAAGACTTAGAACTCCTATACCACTTGTAAAATCTAAATATCGTGTACCATCCTCAGAGTAAACGTATACTCCATCCCCATGGTCTATTTCTAAATCTATTGGATTGTAAACTTTTAAGACACTCATTGACTTAACCCTTTAGGCAATAACCTTTTTTAAATATTCTAATTGTTAATATCAAGAAAAAATGTTGCTCAAGCCTAGGAGAAAAAATCCAACTATTACATTACTATCTCTTATTCCTAAAAATCCATATCTGAACCCATCTATAATATAAAAAAGGATTCCAATTGGCTAAGAATTGCCAAAATTCAGGTAGTCTTTCAATTGTATAAAAGTCCCTGATAAAAAGTCAACGGAATAATAAAGAAATTGGTGACTGCGGCCATATGGTCAAACTTTTTTGCCCAAATTCCACATAAAATTCCAAACATTGACAATAAACTTGATGAAAAGATAGCAAAATATAAAACAATAAAAAAATTAAAAATTTTAAAATCAACAGCCATGAATATAAATAAACCGACAAAAAACCTACTAAAAGACCTCTGGTAATTCCACCTAACATATAAGAAAATGTTAATTCATACTCAGCCATTGGAGGCATAAGAACATCAACAATATTTCCTTGTACCTTTGAAATTAATATAGAAGAAGAGGTATTGGCAAAAGCATTCTGCATAATAGCCATACAAATTAACCCCGGTGCAAGAAATTCCGAGAAACTAAATTTTTCAGTATCTAAGTAAGTTCTTTCTATAGACAAACTAAAGATTAAATAAAAAAGAAGTGTAGTTACTGCAGGAGCAATAATTGTTTGAGCAAAAACATTCAGAAATCTTTTTTTCTTTTAAATATAAAGTATAAAAGCCAACCCAATTAAATCCCTTAAAATTTTAATATTATACATTTTAAAATATTCTTAATTCATATAAATTTTACTTAAGCATGAGATTTTTCAATTATATAAAAAAATATTCTGATTTTTATTTGTCTAAATATTCAGTTACAAAAAGAAAATTTGAGGATATATTAAAACAAAAACTCAAAAAAGATTTTTTTAAAAAAAAAATACCAGCAGAGGATTATGAAAATTTTGTTAATCAAATTGATGATATAATAGATCATTATAATAAAATTGGAGTGTTTAACGAAGAATTAATTATAAAAAATAAGATCCAAAACTACCTCATGAAAGGATATTCATTAAAAAAGGTAAAAAGTTATTTAGTTAAAAATAAATTTCATGAAGAATTAATTAGTAAAGAACTTAAAAGCTTAGATAGTAATAACTCTTTAAAGGAATCTTTAGTAAAAAGATTTATAGAAAAAAAAATTAAATTATCAAAATATAAAAACAGTGAATTAACAAATAGTCAGATTTTTGATAAATTAATAAGATCATTAGTTCAGAATGGATTTGATTATGAATTTTCTAAGAATATTTTACATAGGTATTTAAATAAATGTTAGATACTCAAAATTTATCAAATAATATAAATAATTTGTTGCAAATAAGAATTTTCGAGACGAGTTTATCAAAGTTTCTAATCGCTCTTATAATTATTTTTACAATATTGATCTTAAAAATTTTATAAAAAAATTTTAATTAAGAATATTAAATTTTGATTAATAATAAAGTTTTTCAGATAATATTTCCCAGTCTGTTGATAAACCTCTTGGTTTTCTAATTTTAATATTAGGTTTTTTTGCAGCCACAAGCCTTCTTGATCCCAAAGGGAAAGTAGAAGGATTTCTCGAAAATATAAATTTGTCACTTTTTACCATATTCTTTTTTTGGATTCTCAATCAAGTCATAGAACCACTAATATTTAAATTGAAAGGAATAAACCAAGTACTTTCTAAAGATCTTATAGAGTGGTTTGTTGCGGCAATAAAATTTATATTAATAGTTCTTGGTTTTTCTGCCGTTTTAGAGCTTTGGGGTATTAAAGTCGCACCTATAATAGCAGGTTTAGGATTATTTGGAGTTGCTATTGCATTAGGGGCCCAAGATTTATTTAAAAATTTAATTTCAGGCATTTTAGTTTTAGTTGAAAAGAGGTTTAAAAAGGGTGATGTTATATCTATAGATGGTCTTGCAGAGGGTTCTGTTGAGCGTATTGGCTTCAGATCAACTACTATTAGGAAATTTGATAAATCGTTATGTTTCATTCCAAACTCTCAATTTGCAGAAAAACCTGTCACAAATATAACAGAAATAACACACAGAAGAATTGATTGGATTATTGGATTAGAATATAAAACTACTAATGCTCAATTAAAAAAAATATGTTCAGAAATTGAGAAGTTCATTTTAAAAGATAAAGTTAATTTTTTTGTTTCTAAAGCAACGCCTATAATTGTAAAAGTTTCAGAATTTGCTGATAGTTCTATAAATATAATGGTTAGATGTTTTTCAAATACCAAAGATTACAATGAGTTTATAAATATTAAAAATATACTTGCTTTGCAAATAAAAGTCATTGTAGAAAAGAGTAACTGCTCATTTGCTTTTCCATCACAATCTTTATATATAGAAAAAAATAATTAATTTTACTGATTAAAACTTTTTATCTTATTATCAAACAATGACCAAACTCCTTCTTTCCCATCCCATTTTCCGGATGTTGCAACTTTAGAATATTCTGTTGCTCTGGCTTCAAAGAAATTTGCGTGCTCTACACCATTTAAAATTTCTGTTAACCATGGTAGTGGATGCTCTTTAACATTAAAAAGAATTGGAAGGTTAAGTTGTCTTAATCTCCAATCTGCGATGTAACGTATATAATTTTTTATATCAGATGGCTCCATACCTTCCACAGGACCCATTTCAAAAGCTAAATCAATAAAATTATCCTCTAATGATACAACTTTTTTGCAACATTCCATTATCTCTTCTTCTAGTTTTTTGTTCATACATTTTGTTTCTTTAACAAATTCATGGAATAATTTTACTATACCCTCACAATGTAGAGATTCATCTCGAACTGACCATGTAATTATTTGGCCCATTCCCCTCATTTTATTATGCCTAGGAAAATTTAGTAACATTGCGAAACTTGCAAAAAGTTGCAACCCCTCAGTAAAACCACCAAACATGGCAAGAGTCTTGGCGATATCATGATTAGAATCAACGTTAAATTTCTGCATATAGTCATGTTTATCAGCCATCTCTTTATACTTTAAAAAAGCTGAGAATTCTGTATCTGGCATTCCTATGGTCTCTAGTAATAGTGCATAAGCAGCTATGTGAACAGTTTCTATATTAGAAAAAGCAGCAAGCATCATTTTTACTTCTGTAGGTTTGAAAACTCTAGAATAATTTTCCATGTAATTATCATTTACTTCAACATCTGATTGAGTAAAAAATCTGAAAATTTGAGTTAATAAGTTTCTTTCACCATCATTTAATTTTATAACCCAATCTTTACAGTCTTCTCCCAAGGGCACTTCTTCTGGCATCCAATGAACTTGTTGTTGGCGTTTCCAAAAGTCATATGCCCAAGGATATCTAAATGGTTTATAGGAATGAGAAGATTCTAATAGGCCTAAGGGTTTATTTAATTTTTTTTATGTTATTTCTAAAACTATCCATAATTTTTCTCTCTAAGTTTATTGACAGGAAAGACATTCCTCATAGTTTGTAGGTTCACTTCCAATTTTCTTCGATGGCCATTGGCTAGTATTATCCCCTTCCACTCCAGCATAACTTGCCCTTTGAATAGATTTTGATCTACAGTAGTAAAGACTCTTTACCCCAAGCTCCCAGGCTTTCCAATGGAGCATCATCAAATCCCATTTATCAATATCTGCTGATAAGTACAAGTTAATGGATTGACTCTGGCATATATAAGGCGTTCTATCAGAAGCCATTTCCACAATCCACCGCTGATCAATCTCAAAAGCAGTTTTAAAAATCGACTTTTCATTTTCACTTAGATTTTTTAAATGACTCACTGAGCCATCATTTTCTAGGATACTTTGCCAGGTTTTCTCATTATTTAATCCTTTGCTTTCTAGTAACTCTTCTAAATATTTATTTTTACCGTAAATGATCCTGAAAGAGTCTTATGGGTATATATATTTGCTGGTATAGGCTCAATACACGCGCTTGTTCCTCCGCATATAATGCTTATAGACGCAGTTGGAGCGATAGCTAATTTATGACTAAAGCGAGATTTTACTCCTACCTGTTTTGCATCAGGACACTCACCTTTTTCCATTGCTAAGACTAAGGATGCTTTGTCAGCTTCTTTTTTTATGTGTTTGAAAAATTTTATATTCCAACTTTTTGCCAATGCACTTTCAAATGGGATTCCTTTTTTTTGAAGAAAACTGTGAAAGCCCATTGCTCCTAAGCCCACAGATCTTTCCATTTTTGCAGAATAAACTGCATTGCTCATAGACTCCGGAGCCCTCTGAATGAAATCATCAAGAACATTGTCAAGAAACCTCATTATATCTTCAATAAATTGATTGTCATCTTTCCATTCATCCCATTTTTCTAAATTTACGGAAGACAAACAACAAACAGCAGTTCTGTCTTTTCCAAATTGATCCTCTCCAGTATGTAACATGATCTCGCTACACAAGTTGGATGTCTTTACCTTTAAACCTAATTCTCTCTGGTGCTTTGCCATATTTTTATTAACTGTGTCTACGAAAACAAGATACGGCTCTCCTGTTTGCATTCTTGTCTCTAAAATTTTTTGCCACAATTCTCTGGCGTTTATTTTTCTCAATGTTTCCTTAGTTTTTGGACTTCTAAGGCTAAACTCTTTGTTATGTTTGACACATTCCATGAATTCGTCGGTAATATTAATTCCGTGATGAAGGTTAAGGCTTTTTCTATTAAAATCACCTGATGGTTTTCTTATTTCTAAAAATTCTTCTATTTCTGGATGATGAACATCTAAATAACACGCAGCTGAACCTCTTCTCAGCGAACCTTGTGAAATAGCTAAGGTCAATGAATCCATAACTCTTACAAAAGGAATTATACCTGATGTTTGTCCAGATTTTTTTACCGTTTCTCCAATTGATCTAACTTGACCCCAATATGTGCCAATTCCACCTCCATTTGATGCAAGCCAGACATTCTCACTCCATGTGGATAGTATGCCATCTAGACTATCTTGAACTGTATTCAAAAAACATGATATTGGAAGCCCCCTAGATGCGCCTCCATTTGACAATACCGGGGTTGCTGGCATAAACCAAAGTTTTGAAATATAGTCATAAATTCTTTGAGCGTGGTCATCATCATCTGAGAAGTTTCGTGCAACACGCATAAACATATCTTGAAATTTTTCGCCAGGCAAAAGATACCTATCTACTAATGTTGATTTGCCAAAATCTGTAAGATTTTTATCCCTTGAATAGTTAATAATTAACTTTTTTAAAGAATGATTTTTAGAAGGTTGTCCTTCTTTGGAATCTAGTTTTAATACATTGGCTTGCGTTATTGTTGACATTTTAATTCCTCTCTTAACACAACATATAGTAATGAAAGTAAAAATAATGTCAATAAGTTGTGTTTTTTTTTTGGCGTGCCCGGAGAGAGTCGAACTCCCAACCTTCTGATTCGTAGTCAGATGCTCTATCCAATTGAGCTACGGGCACTTATAACAATATTATAGTCTGTTAAAATATTATACTAACTATTTGCACACTCATTATGAGCAGATAATTTTTTTTTGTTTACATGCATATATAATTTTTGGTATTTGTAATATTAATTTGTAAATTGTTAACAATTAATTATATATAAACATGTCAAAATCAAAAATCCTACTTATTTTACTTATATTTATTACTCATTCTTGTTCAAGCGTGCAAGAAGCCGTTTTTCCCTCTTTATCAGATGAAGAGGTTGTAGCTCCACCAGCTCTTGAAGAAGTTCCTGCTTCTGTTGAAGATGCTGTTGTAGCTCAAAATAATCAAGAAATACCTCCTTCTCAATATGCTCCACCTGTCCCTCAGCCTCAAGCTACAGATACCGGTCCCACAGGCACATTTGTTGGAGGCAAAATAACTCAGTTCAGAGGTGATCTATCAAGTATTCAAAATGCTGTGTCATCTCATAACAACGATTTTTTGAGATTTAAGGATCTTGTTGATGAGCAAACTTCAGTTTATCAAGGTCTATCTAGTGCGATAAGATCTAGACTTCAAATTGGTACAACCCCAGGGAATCCTGTGTTAGTTGGTCAATGGAATGACGCACAAAGAGCTCTTGAGGATATACAAAATAACGTTAACAACTTACAAATTGTTAATAATAGAGTGACTGCCGACGCAGCACTTATTGTTCATTTAAAAAATGCTATCGACTCAAGTTTTTTTATCTCTGGTGCAATTGATGAAGATCACAATCAACTCAAAGTACTAAGAGACGATGTTCAAAGAACATCAGTACTCTATGAAAGATTAATGACGGAATTAGATGATAAAATTTCAAGAGAAATTCAAATTTTAAATGATGAAAGGCAATATATGAAAGATTTGTCTAGAGATATTGAAGTTGGAAAGTTCGGTCAAAGAGTATCAACTCCCCCAACAATGGAAAGTACATCAAGTAATAGTTGATAGTAGTGAAGATCAAACATCAACAACAAAGCTAAAAAAACTCAAAGTTGCTCCATTAAACTATGATAATGCTATTTTAGTTATAAAGTTTGACGATACTAGTTTCGATTACTCAACTGCTTTATTTGAATCTATATCTAACGCCCTAGAGCAAATCCCTTCAGCAGCATTCGAAGTTGTAGCAGTCAGTCCAACTAGTGGACCAACTTATGCTGAGAATGCAAGAGATAGAGCATCTGAAGTTTTTTCAAAAATTGTAGAAATGGGTGTTCCAACGGAAAGAGTTTCCATCACATCATCAACAAGTACGTCAGCTCAGGCAGAAGAAGTTCACATCTACCTTAAGAACTAGTCATTAATTTTCCACCTTCTTTAAAAGAAACTTTTTTAGTTAATCCCAAGTTATCAATCACATTTACACCATTAATGTTGCAGGAAATAAAAATCCTGCATTTATTAGGTATCGAAGTTAGCTCAGCAAGATCAGATTCCCTTAATATTTCCAGATAATTTACTTTACATATACCAGATTTAATTAAGTCATCTTTAAAATACTCTAAGTCTTTCATCTAAAAATTATCTTCATCAATTTTTATTTTTATCTTGCAGAGACAGTCGTATATTTTTTTTAAATTATTTATATTTTTAATTCGCTGATTTCTAGACGATAGTGCGATTCCACTTGGTCCTCGAATGGTAGGAATTGTTTTAACTTTTACATCAAAATTAAAGTCTTTTATGATTTTTTTAATAACTAAGATCTGCTGAAAATCTTTCTCCCTAAATATATTTGTTCAGGCTTTATGATTAATAAAAACTTAAGAATTATTGTCGCAACCCCTTCAAAATGACCTTTTCTAATCTTCCCGCATAGTTTATTAACAATCTCGCCTAAATGTATTGTAGAGGTATTATTTAAGTTAAAGGCTTTTTCTGGTAAATAAACCATACTAACTCCGAGCTCAGTAAGATTTTTTAAATCCTTATCAAGTGATCGAGGATAGTTATCAAGATCTTTTATATCATTAAATTGAAGTGGGTTAACATAAATACTAACAAGATTTATATTTCTATTTTTTTTTGCCTCCCTGATTAGTGCAAAATGACCATCATGAAGATTACCCATCGTCGGTATAAAGTTTATCTTTCTTGAACCACTTAATTCCATGGCCTTCTCTACTTCAGCCATACTCCTTAGTATTAAAGTTTTCATTTATAACAATGTTTTTTTGTAGGGTATTTATAATTCTTTACGTCTTTAGAAAACTTAGAAATTGCGTTTTTTGCATTGCTATCGAAATTCATATATTTTTTAAGAATCTTGATCTAAATTTTGTTATTCCAAGAATATCCTCTGTTACTAAAATTTGTCCCTCACAATCTTTAGAGGCACCTATTCCAATTAATGGAACTGTTTTTATTTCAATTAACTTCTTAACTAACGATTCCAAAGTACATTCAATGACAATAGCAAAAACTCCTGCTTTTTGTATTAACTTTAAATCTTCAATAATTTGTATTTTTCAATTTTTTTTTTCCATATACTGTTGGTTTACCTTTAATGGATTGAGGAAGCATACCAAGATGACCCATAACTTTGATTTTATTTTTTGTTAAATGATGTATTGTTTTATGTATTTTATACCCACCCTCTAACTTCACTGCATCTGCTCCTGAATTTTTAATAATTTTCTTTGCATTTCTTAGAGCTACAGACTTAGAATGTTCATATGTACCATAAGGCATATCAACTACCACAAATGAAGTCTTAGATTTCTTCACAACTGCCTTTGCATGATTAATTATCATATCTAAACTAACTTCCCGAGTTGTTTTATATCCATAAAGAACTGGTCCGAGGGAGTCGCCAACTAAAATTATATCCGTAAATTTATCGATTAACTCTGCCACTGGTGCTGTATAGGCTGTAAGACAAACTAATCTTTTCTTTTCTTTTAAATCTTTAATTCTTATTTTCTTCATTATTTTTAGTTCATTACAATTCATATTAAACTATACTTTGGTTATGATAAAAAAAATAAAAAATTTATTTTCACTAATTTTGCTTTTTCTTTTTATAATTTTAAAAAATAACTTAGTTTTAGCTAATCAAATAGAAAATTATATTGAACCTGAGAAGCAATCAAATTTTAATTATGGTCCGTCTAAGAGAAAGAGTTCTGAAACTCAGATTATCGTAACTGCGAATGATTATGCGAGTAAAATTGGTGAGCAGATTTTAGATAAGGGTGGTAATGTTGCAGATGCAACTGTGGCTATTCAGTTAACTCTGGGTTTAGTTGAACCACAGTCCTCTGGAATTGGCGGAGGAACTTTCATAACATATTATGATGATACAAAAAGAAAAGTGTTTCTTTATGATGGGAGAGAAAAAGCACCTCAAAATATTAACCAAAATATTTTTTTAAAAAATGACGGATCTAAAAAAATTCTTTGATGCTGCGATAGGAGGGCAATCAGTTGGTGTACCTGGAACGTTAGAAGCAATCTTCAAATTTCATAGTGACTTCGGTATATTAGAATGGAAGGATATAATAATGCCAGTTATTGATCTAGCGGAAAAAGGTTTTCATCCACCACCTAGACTTTTAAATGCTTTAAGTAAGGATAAGTTCTTATTTAATGTTAATAAAAATTTATTATTTAATGGAGTTGCCAACAATCCAAAAAAAAGATTTTTAATCATGAATATTCAAAAACCCTTAAGAAAATTTCAAAAGACTACAGGATTTTTATGAAGGTTCAATTGCCAGTGACATTACTAAAAAAGTAAGTGAATATAAAAATAATAATTCCTTATCTGAAAGAGATCTTAAAAATTATTCTATACAAAAAAAAGATGCTTTATGTTTTCTTCTTCCTAATAAAATCAAGATTTGTGGGCCAAATTTGCCTTCATCGGGTACAATTTGTATCGTCCAAGTTTTAAAAATTATAGACTATATCAAAAAGAATAAGGAAATAGAACTATCCGATATTTTAAATATATTGGATTACGTTTATTATTTGAGGGAGGAATTTTTAGCTGATGATACATTTGTTAGGGTTAATATAGAAAAGCTTACAGATATTGATTTTTTAATAGAAGGGTTTTTCAAGTATAAAGCAAAAAAAAAATCTTTTTTAGCTGAAGAAATTCTCAATTCAACATCTCATTTCTCAGTTGTAGATAAGTTTAATAATGTTGTATCTGTTACATCTAGTATTGAAAGCACTTTTGGCTCAAGATTGTTTGTTAACGGGTTCTTTTTAAATAACCAACTGACTGACTTTTCATTTAAATCAATTAATAAGAATAAAAAGCTAATAAAAAATCGGGTTCAAGGAGGAAAAAAACCTCTTAGCTCAATGTCACCTTTAATAATTTTTGATCAAGATAATAAATTTTTAATGTCCATAGGGTCGCCTGGTGGTAAAGCTATAATATCCTATGTTTCTAGAGTACTAATTGATTACTTTTATTTGAATAAAACGTTGGAAGTCTCAATTAAATCTCCAAATTACATAAAAATTAACGGATTAGTTTTCTTGGAGGATAATAGTTTAAAAACTAAGGTAAAACTAGACTCAAAAGTAAGAAGCTTGACAAGTGGTATTGCAATCATAGTTAAAAAGAAAAAAAAAATTTATGGTTTTGCAGATCATAGAAGAGATGGCAGTGTTAGATAAATTGTATTTTACAATTAAATTTCTTTTGATATAACAGTGTAGAGGTATTTTATGAAAAGAACATTTCAACCCAGTAATAAAGTAAGAAAGAATCGTCATGGCTTCAGATCTAGAATGTCTACAAACGGAGGAAAAAAAGTTCTTTCAAATAGGCGTCAAAAAGGTAGAAAGAAGCTTTCTGCCTAGACCGATCCTTAAATTAAAAAAAAGAGTAGAATTTATATCAGTTAGAAAAAACGGTAGTTCTAAAAAATCTAAATTTTTTATAATAAATTTCCAACATATACCAAATTCCCAAAATTTTTAGGTATAACTGTCTCCAAAAAAGTTGGTAAAGCTGTTACAAGGAATTATTTAAAAAGAATAGTTAGATCAATTATTAGAAGTAATATTAATCTAATACCAAAAGGAATCTTGTTTGAAGTTATCCCCAAAAAAGGAGCTGAAAAAAGTTCTTATCACTTGCTCGAAAGAGATTTAGTAGATACATTAACTACTTTAAAAATTTAATTTATTTAATATCAATTTATATTCAGTATAAGTATATTTAATTAGCAAATGGATAATCAAAAAAATTTATTAATAGCTGTAGTCCTATCAGTTGTGATATTAGTTGGATTTGATTTTTTTTTCAAACCAGAAAAGAAAAAATTTCAGGAAAATAGTATTGAACAAACTCAAATGAATCAAAGAGTAGATTCGGGAGAAGATGATAACTTACCTTCTATTAACCCTCAAGTAGAAAACAAAGTAAAGAAAGATGATAAATTATTAGAGGAAAGAATCACTTTCAACTCTAAAAGACTTTCTGGAACGATAAATTTGATTGGTGCTACGATGGATGATTTATCATTAAAAGATTATTTTGAGACTATAAATAAAGAAAACAAAATAAAAATTCTTAACCCGGTAAGTTCACTCTCACCATATTTTTTGAGAATTGGTTGGGCCTCGCCAGATAAATCAATCAAATTACCTAATAAAGATTCTAAGTGGAAATCACTAAAAAAAAGCTACAGTGAAAATGAGAAGATTGAATTAGAATGGGATAATAGTGAGGGTTTAACTTTTTTTAGAACGATCGAAATTGATGAAAACTTTTTAATTTCAGTTGTAGATAAAGTTCAAAATAAATCGCCGGAAACAATTAAACTTACAAATTTCTCGTACCTAAGAAGGTTAAATTATAGACCTGAAAATAAGTTTTTTATTCTTCATGAAGGTCCACTTGGAGTATTCAACGACACTCTTAAAGAAGTATCATATGATGAGATCGAAGAAAATAATGAAATCGTTGAAACCACCAAAAATGGCTGGATTGGCTATACTGATCATTATTGGCAGGTTACAATTTTTCCTGAAACTAATGAGACTTTTAAAGCTAGGTTTAAGAATTTAAAAAATAGGAATAACTCTGTACAAATTGATTTTATAAATGAAAATATAAAAACTTTAAGAAGTGGAGAGTCCCTAAAAACCAAATCATATATTTTTGCTGGTGCTAAGGAAGTTCCGCTAATTGATCAATATATAAAAAAGATTGGGATTAACAAACTAGATCTTTCAGTTGATTTTGGTTGGTTCTATTTTCTTACTAAGCCTTTATTTTACGCCCTACATTTTCTCTCTTCCCTTGTCGGTAATTTTGGTGTTGGAATCATAATTCTAACAATTTGTATCAGAATTGTACTTTTTCCTCTAGCTAATAAATCTTTTAAATCGATGAATTCTATGCGAATGATTACTCCAGAAATACAAAGAATACGAGAAAGATATAAGGACGATAGACAACGTATGAATCAAGAAATGTTTGCGATGTACAAAGAGAAAAAATTAATCCCGCAGCTGGTTGTTTGCCTATTTTAATCCAAATCCCAATTTTCTTTGCTCTATATAAAGTTTTGTTCGTATCAATTGAGATGAGACACGCACCTTTCTTTGGGTGGATTCAAGATTTGTCAGCACCAGACCCAACAAGCCTTTTTAATTTATTTGGGTTAATACCCTGGGATACTCCTGCATTCCTAACAATTGGTATTTGGCCAATATTAATGGGTGTTACAATGTTTTTACAACAAAAAATAAATCCACCCCCTCCAGATCCATTACAGGCAAAAATATTTATGATGCTACCATTTATATTTACATTTTTGTTAGCAACGTTTCCGTCAGGTATGGTTGTGTATTGGACAGTAAATAATATTCTTTCAATTGCCCAACAATATATTTTGCTAAGAAAACAATCAAAGCAAAGTATAAACCAAAGGTCATGAATGAGAACCTAAAGTTTCTAAAGGAAGTTTTTGAATCGATAAATTTGCCAAAAGAGAGTTTGCCTGAATTTGTTTTCTGGGGACGATCAAATGTTGGTAAGTCCTCACTTATTAACTCAATCACCAAGTCAAAAATTGCTAAAACTTCCAAAACCCCAGGAAGAACAAGATCATTAGTTTTTTTTGAATTCGAAAAAAAAATAAGGATTGTTGACTTTCCCGGATACGGATTCTCTAAGATACCAAAGTTTAACGAATTTAAGATAGATAGATTAATTGAAAATTATTTATCTCAAAGAAAGGTAATAAAATTCATTTTTTTATTGATTGATGCAAGACATGGAATGATGGAAATTGATAAAAAATATTCTATCAACTAGATAAAATTTTAGGTAGTAAACTTATAATTATATTTACAAAAATTGATAAGCTAAAAAAACAGGAAGAGAAAAAAAATCTACTACAAAATAATAATTTAATTAATGATAATTTTCAGAAAAGATTTTTTAATACTAGTATTAAAAATAGTAATGATATATTTTTATTAAGAAAGTTTCTCTTTAAATCAGTAGAAAAATAATGGTCAAAATTTCTAAAACTAAAATTGAAGAGTGGGTTAATGAAGCCTCAACACTTTCACAAGCACTTCCATATATGCAAAAATATAATGGAAAAAGTATCACTGTAAAATTTGGTGGTGCTGCGATGGGTGAAAAAGAATTGTCTTCAAGCTTTTCAAAAATATTGTTTTACTTAAGCAAGTTGGAATCAACCCTGTGGTAGTTCATGGAGGAGGTCCAAGGATTAAAGTCATGCTTGATAGATTAAAAGTAAAAAGTTCTTTTATAAATGGTTTGAGAATTACTGATCAAGAAACAATGTCAGTAGTAGAAATGGTCTTATCTGGTTCAATAAATAAAGAGTTAGTTATGGAAATTAATAAAGAAGGTGGCCAAGCAGTTGGCTTGTCCGGTAAGGATGCACTTTTAGTGGAAACAAAAAAAATTAAATTAAAAAACAAAGTAGGTGAGATTAATAAACATTTAGATTTAGGTTTTGTAGGCTTTCCAAAAAAAATAAATAATGGATTTTTAAATTGGTGTTTAGATTCAGATTTTATCCCTGTGATATCACCAATTGGTTATGATAAGGATTTTAAAACATTTAATATAAATGCCGACACAATGTCTGGGGCTATTGCGTCTTCAATTTCTTCAGAAAGATTAATAATGTTAACAGATGTTGACGGAGTTATTGATAAGAAAGGGAATCTACTCACACAAATTACAGTTCAAGAAGCAAAAAAACTTATTAAAAATGGAACTATTTCAGATGGAATGATCCCAAAAGTTGAAACTTGTATTGAAGCTGTAAAAAGGGTGTTAACGCTGCTGTAATTTTAAATGGTAAATTACCAAATGCTATTTTACTTGAAATGTTTACTGAACACGGTGTAGGAACATTAATTACTAGATAATGTTTAAAGATATTTTTTCTGATAAAAAGTTTTGGTTATTTGACTTAGATAACACTATTTATTCTCCCAATACTAAAATATTTGACGAAATTGACAATAGGATGAAAAAATATATTTCGAAATTACTAAAAATTTCTGAAAGTGAGGCATTTAAAATTCAAAAACTTTATTATAAAGAATTTGGGACTACGTTATCTGGTTTAATTAAAAATCATAATGTAAATGCAGACGAATTTTTAGACTATGTTCATAAAGTAGATCTTAAGAATTTAACGGAATCTAAAGATTTAAAAAAGTCTATTTCACAGTTGGGAGGGAAAAAAATAATTTATACTAATGGTGATTTGAAACATGCTGAGAATGTTCTAAATAAGCTAAATATATTGGATTTATTTGATGATATTTTTGATATTAAAAAAAGTAGTCTCATACCTAAACCCAACAAGGAGTCGTTAGAAAGTTTGATAAATTTTTATAATTTAAATCCACGTGAGACAGTTTATTTCGAAGATATAGAGATTAATCTGAAAAATGCTTATGATTTTGGAATTACAACATTTCTAATTGACCATAATAAAAGAGCTTTAAAAAAATCGTATGTAAATTATAGTTTTAATACGTTAATATCAGCTTTAGACTTTTTAAAAAGGGAATAAATTGAGGAAAATATGAAAAACGATTTAAAAACTAAGATTGAAGATTTATGGGAAAATCAGGAAACTGAAAACTTTACAAATAAATCTACAAGAGATTTTATTTTTGAGGTTTTAAATCTCCTAGATATAGGCGAGGAAAGAATAGCTCAGAAAGAGGAAAATAATTGGAAAATAAATGAATGGCTTAAAAAAGCAATTTTACTATCATTTAAGGTCAGAGATAGTTCTATGTTTTCTAGTGGAATATCAAACTCTCGAGGTGGTCAGTATTCATGGTACGATAAAGTTGACCTCAAAACCTCAGGCTGGGTTGAAGATGAGTGGACAAAGAGAGGTTTTAGATCAGTACCTGGTGCAATCGTAAGATATTCGGCACATATTGCTGAAAATGTTGTTTTAATGCCTTCATTTGTAAACCTTGGTGCTTATGTTGATTCTGGCACTATGATTGATACGTGGGCAACTGTTGGATCATGTGCTCAAATTGGGAAGAATGTACATTTATCTGGTGGGGCTGGAATTGGGGGTGTTCTTGAACCAATTCAGGCAAATCCTGTTATTATTGAAGATAATTGTTTTATTGGAGCTCGCTCTGAAGTTGCGGAGGGCGTCATTGTCAGAGAAGGAAGTGTTTTGTCTATGGGTGTTTACATCGGAGCATCAACAAAGATAGTTAATAGAGAAACTGGCGAGATAATCTTTGGAGAAGTTCCTCCTTATTCTGTTGTTGTTCCAGGTTCCCTGCCAGGTAAAAAAAATCAAAAAGGAGAGGACGGGCCAGGGCTTTATTGTGCGGTGATTGTGAAGCAAGTTGATGAGAAAACTCGATCAAAAACGTCAATCAACGATTTATTGAGATCTTAATGGATACAATTAAACTTACAGAAGAATTAATAAAATTCAAGAGTATTTCCCCATCGAGTGAGGGCTCACTCGAATACCTTGATCAATTATTAAAAAGTCATAATTTTGAATGTCACTTACTAGAATTTGGTGAACAAAAAGTTATGAACTTATATGCAGTTTTTAAAGGGGGTGATGGACCAAATGTTTGTTTTGCTGGACATACAGACGTAGTTCCACCAGGTGACGAAGACAGTTGGGATTCAGATCCATTCACTGCCGTTGAGAGGAACGGAAGAATATATGGTAGAGGTACAGCAGATATGAAAAGTGCTATTGCTGCTTACGTTTGCGCGGTGATAAATTTTTTAAAAAATAAAGATTTTAAATTTAATGGGTCAATTTCGTTTTTACTTACTGCTGACGAAGAGGGTGAGGCTTTCTTTGGAACCAAAAAGGTTGTAGAGTGGCTTGAAAAAAACAAAATAAAACTAGATTTTTGTATAGTTGGTGAACCTACCAACCCATTAAGACTTGGTGAAATGGTAAAAATAGGTCGTAGAGGAAGCTTAAATGGAGTTATTACCGTAAATGGCAAACAGGGTCATGTAGCATACCCAGATTCTGCTAAAAACCCTATTGATGGAGTTATCAAAATATGTAATCAACTCATATTACCACTTGATAAAGGAAGTAAAGCGTTCCAGCCAAGTAATCTTGTAATCACATCAATTGATGTAGATAATATGGTGACAAATTTGATTCCTAATAAAGCCTATATTAAATTTAATGTAAGGTTTAACGATAACTTTAATTCGAAAGATTTAATAAAATTATTACATGACAGATTAAATAAAACAGGGGAGGATTATAATCTGGAGGTAAAAGTCTCTGGTGAATCGTTTTTTAATTTTTCAGAAAAACTCACTAAAGCAGTTGTAAATTCAATAAAAAAAGTTAGAAAAATTACACCAGAATTAAGTACAACAGGAGGAACTTCAGACGCACGATTTATTTCAAAAATTTGTCCAGTTATTGAATTTGGACTTATAGGTGAGACTATGCATCAAATAAACGAAAATGTAGCGATTAAAGATATAAAGGATTTAAATAATATCTATTTAAATTTTTTAGAAAATATCTTTAGTGATAAGTTTTTCTAATAAATAATTTTCTCTAAATATAATCCATCAGGTGGTGCAGTTGGTCCAGCCTTAGTTCTATCTCTAGAATCTAAAATTTCTTTTACCTTATCGACCTCTATTTTCCCTCTGCCAACACTAACCAATGTCCCTACCATAATTCTAACTTGGTTATGTAAAAATGATTTACCTGCAAAATTTAAATCAATAAACTCTTTACTTTTGTTTATTATTATTTTTTCAACAGATCTTACAGATTGTGGCGCTTGGCAGTGGCTTGATCTAAAAGCGTTAAAATCAAATTTTCCAACTAGAAAAGAAGATGCTTTTTTCATTTTTTCGAGATCTAGTTTTATTGGAATAAACCATACTTTTTTTTCGTACAAATAAGAGTTTGTTGATCTATTAAGTATTTTATAAATATATTTTTTTTTTCTAACTGAAAATCTTGAATGAAAGTTATTTTTTTCAAATGAAGATTTTAATATCGTAATTCTGTTCTTATTTTTACTTAGAATATAATTTATAGATTTATGAAGTTTTTTTATATCGATATTTTTTTCATCAATATCAAAATGAGCCACTTGACCTCTAGCATGTACACCGGAATCTGTTCTACCTGCTCCATTTAAATTTATTTTTTTATTAAAAAGTTCTAATAAAGCTTTTTCTATTTCTCCTTGAATGGATTTACCATTTTTCTGATTCTGCCAACCAACATAATCTGATCCATCATATTCTATAATTAATTTAATTCTTTTAATCATTTAAAAAATAACTTGTCTTATAACCATTAACAAATTCTTTTGCCTCAACGGGAATTTTTCCCTCAACTTGCAATAACCTAATTGCTAAGTAACCTTTTTCCACATTTTATAATTAGATCATCTTCTAAAAGACTAAAATTCTGCTCTTTATTATTGTAATCCTCTGATTTAGGAAAAACTTTGGCTATCAAAATCCTTACTCTTTTTCCATTATCTAAAAATGTCCACGCACCAGGAGCTGGATAAAATGCTCTGACTTTTAATAGTATTTCTGAAGCACTCTTATTCCAATCTATCTTAGACTCATTCTTTTCTATTTTATTTGCATATGTTACTTTTTTTTGATCTTGTTCTTCCAATTTATATTTGCCATCTACTACATCATTTAGTGTTTGTAGCAATAAAGGTTTACCTTTAGAAATTATCTGTTTGAAAATTATTTCCGTTGAATCATTTTCTCCAATTTTTATTCTACTTTTTGTAAATACTGGTCCAGAGTCAAGTTTTTTTTCAACCTTCATTATTGAAACACCAGTTTCAGAGTCACCAGATAATATTGCACGATGCACTGGAGCAGCACCTCTCCACCTAGGTAATAATGATGCATGTATATTAATTGTATAATACTTAGGTAAATAAATAATATCATCTGGAATAATCTTTCCATATGCTACTACAACAATAAAATCTACTTTTGTACTCAAAATTTCCTTTTTAAAAATACAATCGCTTGTTATTTCAGGAGTAAAAGTTTTAATTCCTTTTTTTTCGGCCCATTGTTGTACCGCAGACTTATTTTTTTTTTTCCCTCTTCCTGATCTGGCAGGAGGTTGAGAAACTACAAAATTTATATTGAATCTTTTCTCAAATAGATATTTAAGAAAAGTTAACGAAAATTCAGGAGTGCCAAAGAAACCAATCTTAATTTTTTGATTGTCTCTCATTTTTTTTCTTAATTTTTTTTAGTTTTTCAAATACAAGTTTTCTTTTCAATTTTGACAGATGATCAATAAATAAAGTTCCGTTGAGATGATCTATTTCATGCTGGATACAAATTGAAAGCAATCCTTTAATTATTTTTTTTTTTCTTTTTCCATTTTCGTCAAACCATTTTACTTCAACTTCTTTTGATCGTTCAACCTCTGCATAATACTCGGGTACAGATAAACAACCTTCTTCGTTTATAAATTTTTCTTCAGACAATTTTATTACTTCTGGATTTACAAAAGTAATTGGGTCAGATTTTCCACCTTCTTTTAAGTCAATTACTATAATTCTTTTTTTTATTCCAACTTGAGGAGCGGCCAAACCTATCCCATTTCCAGATGCATAAAGTGTATCATACATATTCTTAACAATTTCGTGTAAATCTGAGTCAAAATTTTCTACTTCAATGGACTTATGTTTAAGTCTAGGATCTGGTATTGTTAAAATTCTTAAAACTGTCATAGTATTATTATGGATCTAAATTTAGTTATCATATTTTTATTCTCAACTATAGTCATAGTATTGTTATTTATTCAATTTTTTTTTTCCAACTCTAATACAAAAGAGAGAATTAAAGTTTTAATGGAGAAACAAGAGAATCTTGAGAGCTCAATACATTCATTAATTGAAAAAAATTTTGAAAAAATTGATACTAAGTTTGATAAGTCTTCTTCGGAAAATAAAAATAATCTATTTCAAATTCAGGAAAGAATTTCTCTGATTGATAGAGCACAACAAAATATTAATCACTTAACTGAGAATGTTGTTGATCTTAAAAATATTTTATCAAATACAAGTAAAAGAGGACGGTTTGGAGAGATACTTCTCGAGAACCTTATTAAAGATACATTACCTAAGGAGTATTATGACTTTCAAAAAACCTTATCTAATAATTCACGTGTTGACTGTATGATTAAAATATCAGGAAGTTTAAATAATTTGTGTATAGACTCTAAATTTCCAAAAGAAAGTTATGATAAGATGGTTAAAGCTAATAATAAGGAAGAAAAAGTAAAATTATCGAAGTCTTTTAAATTAGATATTTCTAATCACGTACTTGATGTAAAAAAAAAATACATAATACCAGGTGAAACTGCTGAGATAGCTTTAATTTTTATTCCGAGTGAGCAAATCTATGTTGAAATTTTTAATTTGTTTCCTGAAATTACCCAAACATTTTATGATAGTAAAATTTTCTTAATTTCACCAACTACTCTTTGGATTGTTTTAAATTCAATTGAAAGTTTACTAAAAGATCAAAAAATAAATCAAAATTCAAATATTATTTTTCAAAATTTAAAAGAGCTTGGTAAAGAAATTATAAGACTTGAGGAAAGAATTAAAAAATTAGATTCACATTTCACAAGTGCACAGAATGATCTTAATGAGGTTTTAATCACAACAAAAAAAATAAGCAACAAAAAAGAAAAAATGTTACTTAACGAAACTAAAGACTAGTATCTAATTTAGATCTGGATTTAAAGGCTGTAGATAGAGTGTTGTAATCAAGAATTTCTAGTTCTGAACCCATGGGCATTCCTTGAGCAAGACGCGTAATTAAAATTTTTGAATCATCACAATGGTCGGCAATATACTGAGCTGTTATTTGTCCTTCTACCGTTGCATTAGTTGCTAATATAATTTCTTTAACTAGTCCATTTTTTATTCGATCAAATAACGAGACGATATTTAGTTCTTCTGGACCTATTCCATCGATCGCAGAAAGAACACCTCCTAAAATATGGTATTGTCCATTAAAAGCATTACTTTTTTCAATCGCCCATAAGTCAGATATGTCTTCAATTACACAAATTTTATCTTTCTTTCTTTTTCATTTCTACAAATAGTACATGGATCAATGATATCAAGATTTGCACAAATACTGCAAAATTTTGTGTTTGCCTGTACTTCTTCTAAAGAATTGACTAATTTTGGGATAAGTGTCTTTCTTTTAAGTAGATATAGGACTGCTCTTCGCGCGGATCTAGGACCTAGGCTAGGTAATTTTGAAAATAAGTCTATCAGATCATTTAATGAAGATGAGGTCATTTTAAAATGGTAACTTCATACCTGGAGGAAGTCCCATCCCATCAGAAAGTGAACTCATCTGATTTGCAGCGCTTTCTTTTAATTTTTTATTTGCATCATTAATTGCAGCAATTAATAAATCCTCAAGAACTTCTACCTCTTCCGCATTAATCAAAGTTGGATCAATTTTTAAACTTTTTATTTCATTTTTACCATTTACTAATACTTTAATAACCCCTCCACCAGAGGAGCCTTCAACTTCTTGCTCTTCTATCTTTTTTTGCATTTCTGTCATTTTATCTTGCATAGCCTTTGCTTGCTTCATAATCTGTGACATATTATTCATCATATACCTCGCTTTAATTGTTTTTGTTTAGTTTCTTTACTGAAACTATTTCAGAAGATGGAATGATTTCAAGAATTTTTTTATTATTTCATTTTTTTTTATTTCATTAATAACTTCAATATCCTTTTCCTTGTCATATTCACTTATGGATTTTTTACCTTTTTTACTTGATAATGAGAAAATCCATCTTTGCCCTGTCTTCTTTTCAATAATTTTAGTTGCATTCCAAAGAATATTTTTACTATCAATTTTTTTATTAATACTTTCTAATTCTATTTCTCCAATTTTTTTTTCTGAATTAATTTCTGCTAGTGAGTTTAATTTAAAACTATTTCTTAAATGATATGCCGTCTGCATTTCTGATTCGGACTCGATTAAATTTGTTAAAGTTTTAAATTTTTTAATTTGACTATCAAAACTTATAATATCCTGAGATGAACTTTTATCTGATTGAAAGTTAAGATTTCTTGCTAAATTATCAATATTTTCAAAGTCTTTGTAATTGGTTTTTTGTTTTTGAGACTCTTTCTTATTAATTATCTGATTATTAGTGCTATTGTATTCTTTTTTTGAGTTTTCTTGTAAAACTTCAAATGGAGTTGGTAATAATGAAACGTAACATAATCTCATTATAGTCATTTCAAAACACTGTTTTTCATCAAAAGAACTTTGTATTTCAGTAACATATTTTTGTAATAGTTCCCAGAATCTTGTAAGAAAACAATCTGATATTTGTTTGAAATTACCTCAACTCTTTCTAAAACATTTGAATCAAAAATAAAACTTTGCTTTTCAAGTCCACTTTTTAACTTAATTGTATGGAAACAAATATTCATGAGCATTTTAGCTAATATGTCTAATGATGCTCCTTTTGTGTAGATTTCTTCAAACTTCAGCAAAGCTTTGTTTATATTTCCTTCACATAAATATTCAAACAAATCAATTACTAAGTTATTATCTGATAGGCCCAAAACCTCTTTAACTGTATCCAATAAAATTGGAGTTCCTCTTGATAAAACATTGTCCAAAATAGATAGTGCATCTCTAACAGATCCTTCTGATGCTTGAGAAATTAATAATGCTGATTCTTCACCTAATTCAAAATCTTCCTTTTTTGAAACTTCAATTAAGAAATCAGACATTCTAGAACTATCTATTCTTCTTAGCTCAAACTTTTGACATCGAGACATGATAGTGACTGGTATTTTGTCAGTTTCTGTAGTAGCAAAAATAAATATTATGTCTTCTGGCGGCTCTTCTAAAGTTTTAAGCAATGCATTAAATGCTGCTTTAGAGAGCATATGAACCTCATCAATAATATAAATTTTCTTTTTTACTTCAACTGCTTTATAGCTTATATTCTCAATTATTTCTCTAACATCCAGCTACCCCTGTTCTACTAGCAGCATCAATTTCAACAACATCCATATTTTTTTCTTTTGTAATTGAAATACAACTTGTACATTCACCGCAAGGTTCAGGATTCGAAAGATCAATTTTCTCACAATTAACTATTTTCGATATTATTCTTGCTATTGTAGTTTTACCAACACCTCTTGTTCCTGAAAAAAGAAACGCATGAGGAAGTCTATTTAGCTTTATTGAACCTCTTATTATTTTACAGGTTTCCTCCTGACCAATTATTTCTGACAACTTTTGCGGTCTATACTTTCTTGCAAGTACTTTGTAACTTTTATTTTCCATAAATTTTATCTAAAAAGGAGCTGAAGTTCAACCCAATGAAAATCGTTACGGCTGCTTCTTTTCAGACCTGACCGGGTTGGCGAGATCATTGCCTAAATTCAACTCCCAATTCAAATTAACATTTTACTGAATAAATTAAAATATTATTTTCTAAAGGATGAGGCTTCATAAAAACCTAGAATTTTAATTTTATAAGCAATTTTCTTAAGCGCATTCATAGCCTTCAAAAAAGATTTATTTGTTGGATGTGATTCTACATCGATTAAAAATGAAAATTGTTTGACCTCTTTATTCACAAAAAAACTTTCTAACCTTGTTAGATTAATATTATTTTCTGCAAATCCCCCAATGCTCTGTATAAAGATGCAGGTTTATTCTTTGTATCAAAAATAATAGTGGTAATTATTTTTTTTTTTAAATTCACCTCAACACTTTTCTTCGAGAAAACTAAAAATCTTGTAATATTATTTTTATCGTCCTCAATATTTTTTTTAATTATTTTTAAATTATAAATCTTAGCTGCCAAACTAGAAGCAATCGCGGCATTCTTTTCATCATTACTTTCTGATATAAATTTTGCTGCACCTGCAGTATCTAAATGTGTCATTGGCTTTAGTTTAAATTCCTCTAATTTTTTTTTGCACTGTGATAGGGCATGCACATGACTGTATGCAAATCTGATATTTTTAAACCTATTATTCTTTTTAATCATAAGATTATGTTCAATCTTTAGATAATGCTCTGCTATAATTTTTAATTTTAAACTTTGAAGTAAAACATGCATATCTGCAACGCGACCAGCTATGTTATTTTCAACAGGAATCATTGCTAAAAATGCATTATTATTCTTTACCGCATCAAGTGCTTGCTCGAAGGTGGTGCAAGGAAATGGTTCGTATTCTTTATAAAATTTATTACATGCTAAATCTGAATAAGCACCTTTAAGTCCTTGAAAGGAAATTTTTTTTGTTTTCATATTTCAACAGATTAAAGTTTATTTTTCTTTAAAATCAATCTTATTTTCCTTAAATCATTAATTGTATCCACACTTGGGGGGTTATAATCTACTTTGACTGTTTTTATTTTTAAATTATTATCCATTGCTCTTAGTTGTTCAAGTTTTCTTTGAACTTCATTTTTGGATTGATTTAAATTAATGAATTTTTTTAATACTTTTGGTCTGAATGCGTAAACACCAATGTGATGATAATAATTTAATTTAGATGAAATCTTTCTTTTAAAGTCTTTTACATATCCAATATTATTTTCTAGTAAAACTTTCGCCTTAACAATATTTTCATCTTCAACTTCATCATTTTCTAAATTACAAACAGCTGTGCCTATTTGTACTTTATCATCATCGAAAAGTTTTATTAGTCCATCTAATAAGTTCCTATCAAATAGAGGTAGATCTCCTTGAAGATTAATAATGATATCATAATTTCTTTTTTTGAAGCTCATAAGCTTCATAAACTCTATCTGTTCCACTTTCATGTTTTTTTAAACTCATAATTACTCTAATTTTTGTTTGTTTACATAAATTAAATATTTCATTACTATCAGTTGCAACTATTACATCTTTGAAACCTAAATTTTTTGCACGCTCGGCAACTCTTTGAACCATTGGTTTTCCATGAATTGTTCTTAACAATTTTTTTGATAGTCTTGAGGACTTAAGCCTTGCAGGAATAATTATAATTATTTTATGATTTTTTTTTATTTTATTGATCACAATGTATCTATTTTATAATAGTATTATAATAAAAAATAAAAATTATGAATAAATACTTTTTATCTATTATATCAATTCTGTTATTATTCCAATCTTTCAAGGTGTTTGATGAGATCTTTTATCATGAAGAAGAGGGAAAAGGTTCGAAGATATTTGCGGAAGTAGACGATACTGATCCTGATCTTGCTGAAGATGTTAATGAAGAGGTTGAAGTTGCAGAAAAATTGGATCTTGACTCTTTGTTTGTAAATTTTGATGTAAAAAAGGGAGAAAAAATTTCAAAACAATGCTCGGCTTGTCATGACTTTAGTGTAAATCTAAAAGTTAAAATTGGCCCTCCTCTATGGGGAGTTGTAGGACGAAAAGCTGCTGCAATAAGTGATTACAAATATTCAGATGCACTTGTTAATTTTAAAAAGGACTGGAATAGAGAAACACTTTTCTACTTCTTAGAAAATCCAAAAGACTATGTCAAAGGAACAAAAATGATTTACAAAGGATTGAAAAAAAACTCAGACAGAGTTAATCTTATTTCTTATTTAGAATCTTTAAAATAAATGTCTCATGAAGTAAATGAACTGCTTCATTTCGCTAATTCTTTTGCGAACAAAAGTAAAAAAATACTTAAGACAAGATACCTTAATAACTTTAACGTTAAAAAAAAAATAGATGGATCATTTGTAACTGATGTTGATCAAGAAATAGAACTTCTATTTAGAAAAAACCTAAGTAAAAAATTTCCAAATCATGGAGTTATTGGAGAAGAATATGGTTCAGAAAACCTTAAGTCAGAATATATTTGGGTAATCGACCCTCTCGATGGAACACATAGTTTCATTTCTGGGAAACCTTTATTTGGAACATTAATATCTTGCTTAAAAAATAATAAACCAATTATTGGTGTAATCGATATCCCGATTTTAAATCATAGATGGTATGGAGGTAAAAACATTGGAGTTTATTTTAACAAAAAAAGATGTAGTAAAATTAAAAGTAAAAAAATGATTAAAGACTCTATTATTTCGTCTACTTCACCATTTATGTTCAATAAAAATGACCAAAAAAAGATTGTTAAAATTTATAATGATACACGTTTTCCAATTTTCGGAGCAGATTGCTATGCATATGGTCTTTTACTTCTTGGAAAAATAGATCTCATTATTGAGGCAAATCTTAAACCCTGGGACTATATGGCGCAAATTCCACTTATCAGAGAACTTGGTGGTAATATTACTGACTGGGAGGGAAAAGATTTAAGTGTCAAATCTAAAGGGAAAATCATTGCATCAATGAGTATGAATCACCATAAAAAAATTATAAAATTTTTAAAATGAAGATACTAATTCTATTAATTTTTAAGTTTATTTTTTTAAACTACTCTAGCTTATTAGGAAGTGATTACTCTCACGGTATAGCAATGCATGGAGACCTCAAGTATAAAGAAGGTTTTAAAAAATTTGATTATGCTGATGCGGATGCTTTTAAAGGGGGACAAATTAAATTATCGAGTATTGGAACTTTTGATAATCTTAACCCTTATATTCTGAAAGGAGTGGCAGCTTGGCAGACAACTTACCTTTTTGAAACATTAATGAAATCTTCATTTGATGAACCTTTTAGTCAATATGGACTCATTGCCGAGGGTATAAAAGTTCCCGAAGATCGCTCGTGGGTCAAATTCAAAATTAGAAAGGAAGCAAGATTTTCAGATGGCTCTAAAATTAAACCAGAAGATGTTGTTTTCTCATTCAATACCCTTATTTCTAAAGGTCACCCTGCATATAAAAGCTATTATAAGCAAGTGGATTTTGTAGAAAAGATTAGCAGTAATGAGGTAAAATTTATTTTTAAAGGAGAACCAAACCCAGAACTACCACTTATAATAGGTTATCAATTACCTATATTCTCCAAAGATTACTGGGATGGCAAAAATTTCAGCCAAACAACCTTAGAGCCACCGCTTGGAAGTGGTCCATACCTAATAGAAAATGTAAAACCAGGAAGAAGCATTACCCTTATAAAAAATCCTAATTACTGGGGTAAAAATATCAATGTCAATATTGGTCGATATAACTTTGATACTATTCATACAGACTATTATAGAGATGAAACAGTAGCTATAGAAGCTTTTAAATCTGGAGCATATGACTTTAAAATTGAAAACTCCTCAAAAAACTGGGCAACTGCTTATAAATTTAAAGCAGTAGAAAGGGAACAAGTTATTACAGAGGAAATAAAATACTTTAGGCCAAGTGGGATGCAAGGGTTCGCATTCAATATCAAGAAAACCTATCTTTGAAAACAGAAATGTAAGAAAGGCATTAACTTATGCTTTTGATTTCGAGTGGTCAAATCGTAATTTATTTTATAATGCCTACACAAGAACTAAAAGTTTTTTTGATAATTCCGAATTATCATCTCAAAAACTTCCAAGTAAAGCAGAGTTGAAAATATTAAATAAGTATAAAGGTAGCATACCTAATGAAGTATTTAATACAGTTTATAGTCCTCCAAATACAGAGATAGAGGGGAATAGTTTAAGAAACAACCTCAGAATAGCTAGAAGAATTTTAAAACAGGAAGGGTGGGTTATTAAGAATGATTTACTAACAAACCAAAAAACAGGTCAAATATTTGAGTTTGAAATTCTCCTCAGATCTCAACTATTTGAGAGAATTGTTTTGCCTATGAAGAGGAATTTAAAAAAATTAGGAATTATAATGAGGATTAGAACAGTTCAAGATGATTCACAATACCAAAAAAGATTGGAAGAGTTTGACTTTGATATGGTTGTAACAAACTATGGGTCAATTATTTCTCCAGGAAATGAGCAAAGAAATTATTGGGGATCTTTGTCTGCCGATCAACCAGGTAGTGCAAATATTGTTGGGGTGAAAAATCCAGTAATTGATGAGATTATTGAGGATTTAATAAGTTCAAAAAAGAGGCAGGAACTTATTAATTATACCAGAGTTCTAGATAGAATTTTATTATTTAATTACTACCTTATTCCTCAATTCCATATTGGACATTACAGAGTTGCTTATTGGAATAAATTTTCAAGACCAAGTACCAGTCCAAAATATGATCTCGGATTTGATTTCTGGTGGTTTGATAGGGACAAAGAAATGAAAATTGGTAATATAGAAAAAGAAAGTGATAATGAAAAAAATTAAATCTAAGTTTTATGTATTATCTTATTCTTATTTTCCCATTTGTTATATTATGGAGAATTAGGAAAAATAAATAATGTTAAATTACATCTTCAAAAGGTTAATCCTTATAATCCCTACCCTTCTAGGGATCCTTGCTGTTAATTTTATAATAATTCAGGCTGCTCCTGGAGGTCCAGTAGAAAAAGCTATAGCACAGATTAAAGGTAATGATGTCTCAGTAACATCAAGGTTTACTTCCTCGGGCGGTGAACAAGCACAAAGTTCTCAATCCACTCAGTTAAGCAATACCTCCCAAGATTCAAAATATAGGGGATCTCAAGGAATTGACCCTGATCTAATTAAAGAACTAGAGAAACAATATGGTTTTGATAAACCCCCTTTAGAGAGATTCATTAGTATGTTAAAGAATTATTTAGTCTTTGATTTTGGTGAAAGTTTTTATAAAGATAAATCAGTTATTGATTTGATAATTGAAAAGCTACCTGTATCAATATCTCTTGGATTATGGACAACGCTTATTGTTTATTTGATATCAATCCCTCTAGGTATAAAAAAAGCTGTTAGAGATGGGTCCGACTTTGATATATTTACGTCCTCACTAATAATCATCGGGTATGCTATACCAGGTTTTTTATTTGCAATTTTTTTGATCGTTATTTTTGCTGGTGGAAGTTACTTAGATATCTTTCCACTAAGAGGGCTTGTTTCTGATGACTGGGAAAATTTATCTTTTTTTAATAAAATTATTGATTATTTTTGGCATCTCACACTTCCCGTACTTGCAATGGTAATTGGTGGGTTTGCAAGTCTAACAATGTTAACTAAAAATTCATTTCTTGATGAGATCAATAAACAATATGTAGTCACAGCTAGAGCTAAAGGAGTGAGTGAAAAAAAAGTTTTGTATGGTCATGTGTTTAGAAATGCAATGCTCATTGTAGTTTCAGGATTTCCATCAGCATTTATCAATATTTTATTCACTTCATCATTATTAATTGAAGTGATTTTTTCTTTGGATGGTCTTGGACTCTTAGGATTTGAAGCTGCTCTAGGAAGAGATTATCCAGTTGTATTTGGTAGTTTATACATTTTTACACTTCTTGGTCTTACAATAAAACTAATTAGTGACTTGACTTACGTAATGATTGACCCACGAATTGACTTTGAAGCTAGAGGGAATTAAAAATGAATTTAAGTCCTCTATCACAGAGAAGAATTGAAAACTTTAGATCAAATAAAAGGGGTTTTATTCTGCTATAATTTTCGTTTTTTTGTTTGTAATTACAATTTTTGCCGAATTTATAGCAAATGACAAACCAATTTTGGTAGTTTTTGATAATAAATTTTACTTTCCCGTAATTGAAAAAATTCCTGAGACTTTTTTGGTGGTGAATTTGAAACTGAATCTGATTACAAAGATCCTTTTGTTCAAAAGTTAATAAATAATAATGGTTTTTTTGTTATGCCCTTAATTGAGTACTCTTATGACACTATAAATTATGACCTTAAAGTTCCATCACCATCAAGTCCAACTTTTGAAAATTTATTAGGTACCGATGATCAAGGTAGAGATGTTTTAGCAAGATTAATATATGGATTTAGAATTTCTGTTTTTTTTGGTTTAATTTTAACCTTTCTTTCAAGTTTTATTGGAATTGTGATAGGTGGCTTACAAGGTTTTTATGGTGGCGTAGTTGATTTGTATGGGCAACGTTTTATTGAAATATGGTCAGGTTTACCAGTGTTGTACTTATTAATAATTATTTCAAGTTTCATTGAACCAAGTTTTTGGGTTCTTTTATTTATTATGCTTTTATTTAGTTGGATGTCACTTGAAGGTGTTGTAAGAGCAGAATTTCTAAGAGCTAGAAATTTTGAATATGTAAAAGCTGCTAAGGCTCTAGGCGTTGGTAATTTACAAATTATGTATAGACATGTTTTACCTAATGCTATGGTTGCAACTTTAACACTTATGCCATTCATCTTGTCTGGCTCTATAGCAACGTTAACATCATTAGATTTTTTAGGATTTGGGTTGCCTCCTGGCTCACCTTCACTAGGCGAAATGGTTTCACAAGGAAAAGCTAATCTACAAGCCCCTTGGTTAGGTATATCTGCTTTCATAACACTTTCCCTACAACTCAGTTTACTTGTTTTTGTTGGAGAAGCCGTCCGAGATGCATTCGACCCTAGAAAGGTATCTTAGTAATGAAAAAAGTGATTGAAATAAAGGATCTTTCAGTGAGTTTTACTCAAAATAATGAATTAGTCAGAGCTGTACAAAAAAGTAATTTTTTCATTAATGAAGGGGAATGTTTTTCGATCGTTGGTGAAAGTGGTTCCGGAAAATCAGTTACTGCTATGTCAATGATGAGACTACTTAAGGAGAGTAAAAATACTCTTATATCTGGCCACATTAAATTTGAAGATGAAAACCTATTGACTTTATCCGAACAAAAACTAACAAAAATCAGAGGTGAAGGTATTTCAATGATTTTTCAAGAGCCAATGACTTCACTTAATCCACTCCATACAATAAAAAAACAAATAGGAGAATGTTTATTCAATTTGAATAAAAAAGAAGAAAGAATAGTCGAACTTCTCAGAGAGGTAGGGATTGAGAATGCTGAGGAGCGGTTAGATCATTTTCCTCATCAATTATCTGGAGGACAAAGGCAAAGAGTAATGATCGCAATGGCTATTGCAAATAATCCTAAATTATTAATAGCTGATGAGCCAACTACAGCCTTAGATGTAACAATACAAAAACAGATTCTAGATTTGTTGGATAGCCTGAGGAAGAAATTTCAAATGTCTCTTCTTTTAATAACACACGACTTGTCAATTGTAAAAAAGATATCTGATAGAGTTTGTGTTATGAAGAACGGTCAAATTGTTGAGCAAGGAGAAACAAAAAACTTGTTTAAAAAACCAAAGCATCCTTACACACTTAAATTAATAAATTCCAACCCGAATGAAAAAAAGTTTAAGTCTAAAAGTTCCAAGATAATTTTGAAAACAAACAATCTTAACATTCGTTACCAATTAAATAGTAATTCTTTTTTTAATAGAAAAAATAAATTTTTTCATGCAGTTAAAAATTTAAATATACAATTAGCCAAAGGTACTACATTAGGTGTAGTTGGTGAAAGTGGTTCTGGTAAGAGTTCACTTGCACTGGCTATGTTAAAATTAATAAAATCTGAAGGTGATATATTTTATAAAAATTATAATATTTCAAAATTAAATGATACTTCCTTTAGAAGCTTTAGAAAAAATATACAAATAATTTTTCAGGATCCTTTTGCCTCTTTGAGCCCAAGGCTCACTATTGAGAGAATAATTGGTGAAGGGCTTGAAGTGCATAAAAAAGACTTTAAAAAAAAATGAAGTGTCTAATCTTATCTTACAAATTTTAGAGAAGGTGGGATTAGAAAAATCTATGCTAAATAGGTATCCTCATGAATTTTCTGGAGGACAAAGGCAAAGAATAGCAATAGCTCGCGCATTGATTTTAGAACCTGAAATTATAATCCTAGATGAGCCTACAAGTGCTCTGGACATGACAGTGCAAAAACAAATTGTTGACTTACTACTACAGTTACAAAAAGATTTAACACTCACATACATCTTTATAAGTCATGATCTAAAAATTGTTAAAGCTTTATCTGACCAAATCGTTGTTATGCGACATGGTCAAGTTATAGAAGAGGGGTCGGTTAAAGAAATCTTTTTGAAGCCAAAAGAAAGTTATACAAAAAAATTAATACAGTCCGCTTTTATTTAAACATATAATCTATTAGCTTTGACAAGGCAATAATTCCCATTGCCTCGCCACCCTCATATTTTGAATATTTATTTGGACGAGTCCATCCCATAAGATCAATATGAATCCAAGGAATCTTTTTCTTGATAAATTTTTCTAAAAATAGTGCTGCAGTAATAGCTCCTCCAAAACCACTGTCTCCAATATTTTTATAGTCAGCATGATTAGAGAGTATTTGATTATTGTAATTTTGCCAGAGTGGTAATTGCCATACAGGATCACCGGTTTCTGAAGACGCTTTATTTAAAAGATTTGATAAAATTATATTATTAGAAAAAAAACTTGGAACCTCTAGGCCCATTGCTACTCTAGATGCACCAGTTAATGTGGCTAGATCAATGATTAGATCAGGAGCTTTTTCAGAAGCATAAGACAATGCATCAGCCATAATCAACCTACCTTCGGCATCGGTATCACTAACTTCAATAAATTTACCACTTCTGGATTTATAGATATCAGATGGTCGCATTGCATTATCTGATACAGAATTTTCTACCAAACAAAGTAATAAATTAACTTCAACATTTAAATTTTTTCTACTGATAAGTTTTGCTAAACCAATTGCATTAGCAGCACCTCCCATATCCTTTTTCATCAAAGACATTCCAATACCAGTTTTTAAATTAAGGCCGCCAGTATCAAATGAAACACCTTTACCGATAATAAAAATTTTCTCTTATTCTTTTTTTTAGAGATAAATGAGGCAAATATTGGTTGATTTTTCTTACTAGCACCAGCCCCAACAACAGAAATTAACGGGAATGTTTTTCCAATTTTTTCCAGTTATTTTTTACATACATAGTCATCATTTAAATGTTCTTTGGCAGCATGATATATTTCATTAGGACCAAGAATATTAGCAGGAGAATTTATCAAATCTCTAATAAAAAAGTATGCCTCTTTTTTATTCTTAATATCTTTAGGTATCAAAGTAAGGGATTTAGTAATTTCCTTTGTCGTTACTGTTTTAAATTTTTGGAATTTATATTTTTCCAATTCCCACCCAAGAATAATATTAGATTTTTTGAAGTTCGTCACCCCCATAAATCTTTAAATTATAATTTCCCTTATCACAGAAGTTATAGAGTCTCTTTCCAACAAGTAATAAAAAAAAATTCATCTGTAGTTTGTCTAAATCAAAGTTCGTTAAAAATACATTGATCTCATTTGATTTCTTTAAAAAGCTTTTTTCATCTAACTGGTTTTGTTTAAAGTCTTTACAAAATTTTCGTAAATTCGATGGAACAAATTTTAGATTTAAATAAACAGAAAGTTCATTTTTATTTTTGCTATTATTACTTTTTTTTGAATTCATAATGTTATATAACAAATAAAGATTTATATTTAAATATCAATTTTACAGGTGGGTTTATGAACTTTTTCACTAAAATACTTTCAAAATTACCAATCCTTTTGGTAGCTTTAGTTTCACCAAGTTTGGTGTTCGCAGCTAGTAGCGATGGTCCGGCGACTTTAGATATGATTAGCAGTCCAATTGGAATTGCTTGTCTTTTACTTTTTGTTATTGCTTACGGATTTGTAATGGCAGAAGAATTTACCCACTTCAGAAAGTCAAAACCTGTAATATTGGCTGCAACAGCTATATGGGCTATGATTGCGTTTTATGCAAGTTCAGACCCGAGCCTGTCGGCTCATTGGGCAGAAGGAAAGTTCAAACATCTTATACTCGAATTTGCAGAATTATTTTTCTTTCTTTTCGTAGCGATGACATATGTTAATGCATTAACCGAAAGAAAAATGTTTGATGCACTTTGCTCTTGGCTCTCAAATAATAATTTTAGTTATAAAAAGATTTTTGTGATCACTGGTGTTATTGCATTCTTTTTATCCCCTATTGCTGATAATTTAACTACTGCACTAATTTTAGGAACAGTTGTAACGGTTGCTGGAAGAGGTAACAAAGCATTTATCGTTCCCGGCTTGATAAATATTGTCGTATCTGCAAACGCTGGTGGGGCATTCTCGCCGTTTGGTGATATCACTACACTGATGGTGTGGCAACGAGGCTTTGTATCATTTTTTGATTTCTTTAATATTTTCTTACCATCAGTTGTTAATTACGTAATTCCTGCTGCAATAATTTACTTTGCAATTCCTAACGAGGTACCAAAAGGAGATGGAAAAAAGGTTATTGTTCAACCCGGTGGTAATGTGATTGCTATATTAGGTATTCTTACAATATCAATCACTGTAGCAGGACATCAAGTTTTACATATGCCCCCAGTCTTTGGTATGATGTTTGGTTTAGGAATGCTGGGTACTTACGGTTATTTTCTTAAAACAAGATACCCTGGAAAAAATAAATTCGATATTTTTGAACTCACAGGTAAAGCTGAATGGGATACTTTATTATTCTTTTACGGTATTTTAGTTTGTGTGGGTGGATTAGCAGCTGTTGGATATTTGAAATTAATATCTGACGATATGTATGTTACTTTAGGTGCCACTTATGCAAACATACTCGTTGGGTTTTTGTCAGCTATTATTGATAATATACCAATAGTCTATGCAGTACTAACAGCACATCCTTCCATGGATATGGGACAATGGTTATTAATAACGCTTACAGCTGGTGTAGGTGGTTCACTATTATCCATTGGTTCTGCTGCAGGTGTAGCTTTAATGGGTCAAGCAAGGGGGGTTTACACTTTCTTTGCGCATCTAAGATGGTCTTGGGCAATATTGTTAGGTTATGCAGCGTCAGTTGCATGCCATTTGTGGCTCAATGCAGATTTATTCGATATGGTTGCATTAGAAAGACCATACTAAATTTATTATAGTGAGCTTTCGATTAAATCGTTAGCTCACTATAACTCAAAAAACTAATCTAAATAAAAGTTAATGGATTTAATTCTTAAGTAAGTTTTAACAAGCTTACTCTTTTTCCATACCAATTTCATAAAGTTCGAAGCTTGCTTCTTCTATCTCTCCAGATTTAGCATCGACGTCTATTTTTACTTCATAGCCTGCATTAGTTTGTACGTCAAATTCGTAGGTAAACGAACCATCCATACCTATTTCTCTTTCTTCATTCATGATTTTTCCTGGATGGATTGAAAGAACTTTTACTCGAGCTTGATCGATAGTAATTTTAGCTTCACTTTTGAATAATGGATTGTTTTGATCAACTTCCTTTTCAATTTCTGTGATGTAACCCTCTTCTGCGTTGCATTCTACATTATAAATAAAGCCATCCTTACTAGATTCTATATCAAATTCATAAAAAGGATCATCTCCTTCTATCTTAAATTCTAGCTTTCTAGCATGTCCAGGAACTGTATCATAAGCTTGATCTAAACACTGTTCTACCTTAACTATGTCGTACAAGTTTGATATCATCTAAATCCGCTTATCATTAGCGAAACCCAACCTGTTGATAGTAATGTAAGTGTTGCTGCATTAAGTCCTAATTTATTCATCATTTTTCTCCTTTTTTTTAAAGTTAAAATTAAATTAAGTATTATATTCATGGATATCAAGTTAGATAAAATTTACAACATGTCAAAGTTTTATTGCCCGAAATAAATTCTCGGGTAATAAAGATAGGAAGGGGGAGAAATTAAATAAAATTTCTCCTAACTATACTTCATATTTACTATTACCAACGTATATGCATTCCACCCATAATGGATAATGGTTGGCCTGGTGTAACAAATGTTCCACTTCCGCCAGTTCCTTCTACTTCGTTTTCAGCAACTATACCACCAGTTTCAAAGTTAGTATCCAACAAGTTTCTACCGTCTAGGAAAAATACTGTACTAAACGGTGAGTTTGCCTTTAATGGAAACTTAAATTCTGCAGATGCATTCAATAAGAAGTATCCAGGTACTTTTTGACCTTGTGAGTTATTTTCGTCTCCTCTATAAAATTGGTTAGAGTTATACTCCGTGTCTACAAACATACTAAAAATTTTCTGTTGGGAGAATAACCAATACCAATTCTTGAAACATGAGGTGAAAGACCAGGGATTGCATCTCAGGACCAACAGCAATTTGATAACCCTTCTGCAGATTCACAAGCGTCTTGATCGTTGCGGCATTATCCCCAGCAACATTGCACCTGAACCATCAGCATCGAAGGATTAGATGAATGACCTGCGACTTGATATATTTTGACTTGTCTCAAATGAAGCTCGAACATAAGAATAATTTCCATACCATGACCATTTATTACCAAGTTTTCCGTTTAATCCAAGCTCAGTACCCATTCTTTGAGTATTACCTACATTTTCTAAAGTATCCTGTACCCACTCTATTACCACCAATAAAAATGATATCATTAAAGTTTCGACCAGCATATGCAGAGGCATTCCAATTAATATTATGATTCATACCAAATAAGTTGTATGATTTAATGCCTCTTGCTCCCATCTCTATGTTTCTATTTTTAACCATGTCTAATGGTGGATCCGCTTGAAATGAATTTGGGAGTCTACAAGGTTGATCTGGGTCGGCACAACCCAGTTCCGCAACAGAAGGATTACGACTTGATTCTTTATAAGATGCATACACCGCAATATCTCCAAATTTCCTCGTGAAACCTACTCCAGGGTTAAATTCATTAAAAAAGTGATGACCATCAAGTGCAGTTCCATATTGATCATCCATCTTGAGTGATGCCCAGTTCCATCTACCAGATAGATTTACTGAAGTAACATCATCTACGTCTATTGTATTACTTGCGTACAAGGCAAGATTATGTGTTGTAGCCTTCTAGATTTGTTATAAAAATATTTTCACCTTCTTCATCTTGACTAAGTAGAACTCCTGTTCCTTGTACACCTCTATCACTTTGAATTATTCCTAATTCCGTTGACGATGCAAAGCTATTATGTGAATATTCATAAGTCATACCAGTGATAAGCGTGTTATTTTTTTCAAAAAGATCAGAATCATAAGTTGACTGGAAGTTTAAACCCATCTGATTTTGTTTAGTATTTGATCTGTTAATTGCACCTATATCTTCAATCTCATTTTCATCATCATCACGTTCTAAACCTAATTTCATAATTAATTGTATTTCCAGATACGTCTAAATATTGTTCATCTGAACCTCCAGTTACTTCTAAGTTCTGAACAAAGAATGCCATCTGCATTACCTCTGTATAGTCGATTATGTGCACCACAATCTCCTGCCTCAAACTCGTCACCATTATAATTTCTTCTTTCCATATGACGATAGTAAATGTTTCCCTGAATGGATAATTGATCATTTACAAAATGGTTACCACCAAAGTTAGCATAGTAATTTTTATTATGTGTATTATCTGGGTAAGTATATACAGCATCTCTTCCTTCCATATCCATAAGTGTCAATGGAACAGCCCCATTACCTCTTAAATCAGTGTATGCTTGCCCAAAATTTACAAACAGTTCTGTATCATCATTTGGTCTAAATCTTACATCACCATAAACTGTGTTGAGGTATGATTCAGAATGATCTCTCCAACCGTTATCGTAATTGAAGTTAGCACCAAGATAAATTCCAACATTATCGAATTGTTTTCCGTATTCAAAATTTCATTTGTACGTCCATAACTTCCACCTGATGTGGTTAAGTTAGCTCCCTCAAAATTAAATCCATTTTTCATTTCCATTGTTATGGCTCCACCAATGGCGTTTTGGCCGAAAATTGGATCACCACCAGTAAAGATTTGCATGTTATTTATTGCAAAATCAGGCACTAAGTCCCACTGGACTACTTCACCAAACGATTCATTTACTCGCATACCATTTTGGTACACTGCTATTGACTGTGCTGTTCCTAAAGAGGTCCACTTACATAACCTCTAAAATTTATATCGTTTTGCATTGGAGAACTATTTAAATTGAAAGAGAAATACCTGAGGCTTCTCTGTTAAGCGTCTCTGTTATGGAGAAATTCTTTTTTTTCCCAATCACTTCTCTATTTATACTTTGAACTTTACCGGGAACTCTGTCTATATTAAGTCCGGATCCTTGAACAGGAGTTACAGAAATAATATTAACATCTGGTACCATATATGTTTTGTCTTGTGAAAGTGCATGTGATGTAGATAGCACTAAAAAAGATGCGATTGATATATTTATTCCATGAATATATAATTTTCTTTTATTTATTTTATTAATAATTGATTTCATGAATATCCCTTCCTATTACAATTGCCCATTTTAAAAATAAAACTTTTCCACAATTTGTCAACTATAAATATGTAAGTTGTAAATTGACAGTTTTAATCTGTTACACTATATCTTAATTGTGCTAAATATATTTAAAAGTTTAAAAGAAAATAAAGGTCATATTGAATCTGCTAGTGATGAAGAAAAAGGTATTATGATCGCAACGTTGTTGGTTGAGGCGGCAAAGTCTGATGATGAATTTGCTGATGAGGAAATTACTAAAATAAAAAAAATAGTCTCTAACAAACTTCATTTCGATGAGGAGCTAACCAATTCAATTTTTGATAAAGCTCTAGAAACTTCACAAGATAGTATTGAACTTTATTCTTTAACAAAAGATATAAAAGAAAATTTTACTAAAGATGAAATATTAAATATTTTTGTGTATTTGTGGAAAGTCATTCTCTCCGACGGTGTAATTGATGATTATGAGTCTGGACTAATTAGAAATCTCACAGGCCTATTTCACCTTACAGGAAAAGAAGTTGCAGAAACCAAGGCTACTGCTGAAGAACTAATCAAACAAAACTGATGAGCCTCTTTTAATTCTTTTTCTCTCTTCTTCGAACTTCTTGCGATTTTTTATTGACTTTGTATGAACTCTTTTTCTCCACAATCTAAACGATGAAGGCTTAAGGCTTCTTCTCATTAATTTAATTACCTCAGATTCGCGTTTACCCGACTTCTCAAATATTTCTTCAAATGTAATCCTATCCGCCCATGCTGCCCAAATAACCCATTCGTTTGTACTAAAACCATTAGGTTCAGGATTTTTAACTTTAGTCTTTGGAACATTATTTTTTTTTTCAGACATACCTAAAACAATTCGGCTTCCATAATATCAAGCTTAGCCTCAAAATCTTTCCCAAAGGCTACAAAACCTATACTCTTAATTTCTGAAGAAGAAAAGGTAGAGGATTGATAGAAATTAGATTTTTTAAAGTCTTTAAAATAGATCTCTACATAACTCCAGTTGTTGTCCACTGAAAACTCACCTGAATAATACTGCCATGGGAATAAAAGTGAATTTGTTCTCACATGAACATAATAATAACTTGGGTTCCCTCGAACTTTCAACTTGATACCTGAAAAGTTATTAGACGAGATTTCCTTGGTAGACCTCACTTGGATAAAACCACCATTATTTTCAGTACTAACATTACCAGATAATCTTAAAAATAAGTCTTCACCATTTATAATTTCAGCTTTTCCCTCTGAGATACCACCCATTACCTTATCACTTATATATTCCCATTTCTGAAAAAAAACAGAAGAATTTTTGATATCTTGGTCAAAAAGATTCATAGAATTTGCTAACGAACTAATCAAAGAAAAATTGAAAAAAAAAAATTCATATAATAATACCTATCATAGTTAAATGAAAAATCCAATTTCGGATTTAGCATTAAATGTAATATTTTAAAAAATTAATCTTGGATTGTGAGGAAAAATGTCAGACATAAATATTGAGAATCTTGTAGAGGATACACAACAAAAATGGGCTTCGATTGTTTTAGAGATTGGGAAAAAGTACAAAAATAAATCTGATATAAGTGATCTAGTTTCTGAGTTACTTCACAATATATACGCCTTTGACCATTGCGATATTTTATTTAAACCCACTTTAGCTAAAAAAGCACAATTTCGATCAAAAAAAGAGGAATTTGAATCCTATTTCTTAGGGCAAAATAAAGTATGTGAAGAGGATACTGGTTTCGCAATTAAAGATTGGCAATCAATTAAATTTGAAAACTATAAAATAGTTGATTACAATGGAAGTATTTTAGCAATGGGTAACTATTTTTTTGATGATACTGAAAAAAATCTACTAAAGGTTGAATATACTTTTGGATTTATAATGGTAAACAATCAGTTAAAAATCAATTTGCACCATTCATCTTTACCTTACGATGGATAGACTTAAAATTCGTATCTTTTTAAAAAATAAGAAATAATTTCATGAACAAAAGTATTGCAACAAATTTATCAGCACTCATTATAACTATTATTGGGATCTTTTCTCCTTATTATTCAGAAGAAATTCTGACAGCAGGTCTTTTGCTCTATCTGGGTCTATAACAAATTGGTTGGCTGTTCACATGCTTTTTGAAAAAATTCCCTTATTATATGGATCGGGTATTATTGTAAGAAGATTCGAAGATTTTAAACTTGGTATTAAAAACCTAATTATTGAGGAGTTTTTTAAGAAAAATTCATTTGATAACCTTTTTAAAGATGATCTTATTGATAAAAATAAAATTCTGGAAGAGATAAACTATGATAAGATTTTTGATAAATTTATTGAATCAATTGAAGAGTCTTCACTTGGTTCAATGCTAAAAATGGTGGGAGGAAAAAAAGCTCTAGAGCCGTTAAAAGAGCCATTAATATTAAAAATCAAAGAAATATTTAGTGATTTCATTGAAAATAATTTAACTAAAGAAAAAAATATTGATGACAAACTCATTGATAAAATAGATAAACTAATCAACATTAGGTTAGAAGAACTTAGCCCTCAAGATGTTAAAGTTATAATAAAAAATATAATTCATAAGCACCTAGGCTGGCTAGTAGTTTGGGGGGGAGTATTTGGATTTACTTTAGGCTTAACTATTTCTCTAATAGGCACATTAAATTGAAAACACCTTTTCTCAATTTTTCAAATACTTATGTAAATCTCCCTGACCATTTCTTTCAAAGAATTAAACCCCAAAAAGTTAAAAACCCTAAACTTCTAAAACTTAATTTAAATTTGGCTAAATCTTTAGGTTTAAGAATTGAAGATTCAGGTCATATTTCCATAAATGATATTCTTTCTGGCAACAAATTACCTAAGGGAGCTGAGCCAATTGCTATGGCGTATGCTGGTCATCAATTTGGCAATTTTGTTCCTAGCCTTGGCGATGGACGAGCAATACTACTTGGAGAAGTTTTGACACCTAAAAAAAAAAGATTTGATGTACAATTAAAAGGTGCAGGCATAACTAAGTTTTCTAGAAGTGGAGACGGCAGGGCACCATTAGGTCCAGTAATAAGAGAATATATTGTAAGTGAGGCCATGTATCATTTGGGAATTCCTACAACTCGCTCTCTTTCAATAATTAAAAGTGATGACTTTATACAAAGAGAAAAATCTTTTCCGTGTGGAGTGCTGAGTAGGGTTGCTTCAAGTCACATTAGAATCGGAACGTTTGAATACTTTAATTACAGAAAAGATATAGATTCTTTAAAACTTCTTGCAGATTACACGATCAACAGACACTTTCCGTCAATAAAAAGAACAAAAAATAAATACCAACAACTTTTAATAAAGGTTCAATCTATTAATGCTGATTTGGTTGCCAAATGGATGGCAGTTGGCTTCATTCACGGAGTTATGAACACAGATAATACCTCGATATCTGGCGAGACAATTGATTATGGGCCTTGTGCTTTTATGGACTACTACGACCCAAACAAAGTCTATAGCTACATTGATCATCAGGGAAGATATTCATATATAAATCAAGGAAAAATAATGTTTTGGAATCTTTCAAAATTTGCTGAAAGTTTAATTCCTATCCTCGATAAAGACTCAGATATTGCAAGAAATATTGCCGTAGATGTATTAAAAGATTTTCCAAGAATATTTGAGGGAAAATGGTTAGATAAAATGAGAGAAAAATTTGGTTTTTCTTCAAAGTTTAAAGATGATTATAAAATAATAAGTGAATTTTTAAATTTAATTAAAGAAGAGAGTCTTGATTATACAAAAGCCTTCAGAAGTTTAATTTTTGATAATGATAAGGACTTTTCTTTTTCTAATTTTGAATTTAAGGATAGTATAGCTTCTAAAAAATGGTTTAATTCCTGGAAAACTAGACTGTATAAAGAAAAAAAAGATATACAAAATATATCTAAATCCATGAAAAAAATTAACCCTATCTATATCCCCAGAAACCATATTATAGAAAAGGTGATTAATGAATTAGTTAAGGGAAAAGGAGATAACATGTTAGAAAAGATACTTAAATTGACTGAAAAACCTTATACAAAGCAGAAAGATAGTAAATATTTTGAGCTACCACCAAGTCCTTCAGAGGAAGTAGCTAATACTTTTTGCGGCACATGATTTAAAGTATTGAAAAATTATGTTTTTTGGATTCTTCAAATATTTCCTCTTCAGCCTCCATCCACAGTGGAATAGCTTTATCAAGAATATCTAAGCCATCTTTAGTTAGACTTACGATTCTTTTTCTAGTGTCTTGACTACTCAAATTTTTAACATATTTTTTTTTCTGTAATATTTCTAATCCTCTAGTAAGTGTGGTTCTGTCCATGTAAAGTTCGTCAGCTAACTTGATAAGATTTTTTTCACCACTAGTCGCAATAAATGATAATATCGAAAACTGAGTTATTTTAAGATCTAAAGGTTGTAGTTTTTTATCATAAATTTGGGTAACCAACCGTGATGCCTTTCTTATCTTAAAGCATTTGCAGTTTTTAAGTTTTCTATATTTAAAAGAGCCTGTTGGTTGCATTTAACTTTATCATTTAACAATACTTAATAATTTTGTTCAATGAGAATCTAGATCTTTTTTTTTTATGTCCTCGTGATCCCCAGTTACAATGTGATTTTTACTCTTAACAATGAATCTCTCAAAAATAGGAATGAATAATAATGGAATTATTCCTCCAACTACAATGCCTATTATCATGGTTCTTAAATGAGGGTCGAGGTAACTAGCCACAAAATCAGCTATTATGTGAGACATAGCAGCTCCGAGGATTCCAGCTATATGACCTTTTGATAATATCTTTAAAAATCTATTTATACTAAAACCTGTATAGTATCCAACCAGCATTATACTTACGTGAACAAATCCAAATATAAACCCTCTTAGATTTCCATCTGTTTCGTTAAATAAATTGTTAATTAAATGTTCCATAAAAAATTTTAAAGAAAGATTATCTTCTCAGATTTATAGTTGTCATGAGTTATTTTATACACCTTTTTTTTATAGAACATCAATTAAATAATTGGCGGAGAGAGAGGGATTCGAACCCTCGAAACAAAAAATCCCGTATACACGCGTTCCAAGCGTGCGCCTTCAGCCACTCGGCCACCTCTCCATAAAATTAATCTAAAGATGTCTTCAAAACATTTATAAACGCAGATTGTGGTATTTCAACTTTACCAAACTGCCTCATTCTTTTTTTACCTTTTTTTTGTTTATCTAGTAATTTATTTTTTCTAGTAACGTCTCCTCCATATAATTTAGCTGTTACATCTTTTCTAAAGCTGCTTATGGTTTCTCTTGCTATTATTTTACCCCCTATGGATGCTTGGATAGGTATTTTAAATTGTTGTCTTGGAATAAGATCTTTCAATTTTTCACAATAAAACTTTCCCTCTTAACGGGGCTTTTTCAACATGACACATAAAAGATAAAGCATCAACAGGCTCTGAATTAACTAAAACTTGAACTTTTACGAGTTTATCTTCTTTATATTCCTCAAACTCATAATCAAAACTTGCGTATCCACTTGTCATAGATTTAAGGCGATCATAAAAATCAAAAACAACTTCTGCAAGCGGTAAAAAGTAAACTATCATTGCTCTTTTTCCAACATAAGTTAGATCTTTTTGGACTCCCCTTCTATCAGTGCAAAGCTGTATTACAGATCCTAAATATTCATCAGGTAACAGTATTGTTGCCTTAATAATAGGCTCAAAAATTTTAGATATTTTTGAAATATCAGGAAGTTCAGATGGGTTATGAATACTTAAAAGCTCACCATTTGTCTTTTCGACTTTGTAAACTACTGATGGTGAGGTTGTAATTAAATTCAAATTAAACTCTCTACTTAGTCTCTCCTGAATTATTTCAAGGTGTAGTAATCCAAGGAATCCGCATCTAAAACCCAGACCTAAGGCTGCAGACGTTTCCGTCTCATAAGTAAAACTTGCATCGTTTAATGCTAATTTTTGTAAACTATCTTTAAGTAAATCGTAATCGTCTGCTTCAACCGGGTATAAACCACAAAAAACTACAGGTATGCTTGGCTTAAAGCCTTTTAGCGCAATTTTAGCAGGAAGTTTCTCATCAGTTATTGTATCACCAACCTTACAGTCGCTTACATGTTTTATTCCTGCTGTTATAAATCCAATCTGTCCTTGAGAAAGTTTTTCAGAGTATTGAATTTTTGGTGTAAAAAAACCACATTTTTCAACAGTGTAGGTGGCATTTGTACCTAACATTTTTATTTTCATTCCTTTTGTTAAAATACCTGACTTTATTCTAACGAGAATTATTACACCAAGATAAGGATCATACCAACTATCAATGAGCATACCTACTAAAGTCATTTCATCTAAGGAATTTGGTTCCGGTAATCTTTCGACTATTGCTTCTAAAAGCTCATCAATTCCCTCACCGGTTTTTGCAGATACAAGTATCGAGTTCTTAGTATCAATTCCTATGACATCTTCAATTTGTTTTTTTACTTTCTCTGAATCAGACGCTGGTAGATCAATTTTATTTAAAACAGGTATTATTTCATGGTCATATTCAATAGCCTGATAAACGTTAGCAAGCGTTTGTGCCTCAACACCCTGAGATGAATCTACAACTAATAAAGATCCCTCACATGATGCTAAGCATCTGCTTACCTCATATGAAAAATCAACATGTCCAGGGGTATCCATAAGGTTAAAGTTATAAGTTGAATTTTTTTTTGATTTATAATTTAAATAAACTGTTTGGGCTTTGATAGTTATCCCACGCTCTCTTTCAATATCCATAGAATCTAGAACTTGTTCTTTCATCTCTCTTTCAGAAAGTCCTCCACATTTTTGAATTATTCTATCTGCTAAAGTTGATTTTCCATGATCTATATGAGCTATAATCGAAAAATTTCGAATATTCTTAATTGACATTCTACCTCAATTTTGCGTTGAATTTTTCTTCAACCGTTTTTATTATTTTATCACTTAAATTATTTATTTCTTTTTCACTTAAAGTTTTCTCATTGGATTGTATAACAACCTCTACACCTATTGCACTTCTAGAAGGTTCATGATCATAATTATCAAAAATTTTTACCCTTTTAATTAATTGTGAATCAACAGAATATATATGATCAACAACATCTCCACATGATAGTTTTTTATCAATATAAAAGGAAAAGTCTCTAACTGAAGATTGATATAATAACTTCAAAAATTCTTTTTTAGAATCAGTTTTTATTTTTTAAAAGATTACTTAAGACTAGAAAAATTAAGTTCAAACATACATACATTATTTTTAATTCCAAACTTTGTCTTGACGGAAGGATGAACTTCTCCAAAACTTCCGACTAACTTATTTCCATATTCCACAATACAACTTTTACCTGGATGATAATATTTATTTTCCTCATTAGTAAATTTTATGGATCTCTCTTCAAAATCTAAAACTTTTAAAACTTCTATTAAATCTTCCTTTACATCAAAAACATCAAACTCTCTATCTTTCTCTACCCAACTTTTTTCGGTCATCATACCTGACCTCATAACTACAATATGATCTCTTTGTAAAATTTTTTTATCTTGCCTGAAAACAGGTCCAAACTCAAAAATAGAAACAGTTTGCTTACCTTTATTATTATTTTTTTACTACAGATAACAAACCTCCAACTAAAGTTGACCTTAAGAACTGATTGCTCTGAACTTATAGGATTTTCAATTTCAATAGGATCTTTATTACCAAAAATACTTTCCCATTCTTTATTTAACAAATGACCAATTAATAATCTCATTAATATTTCTACTGACAAGTATTTCCTTAATTTTTTTTTTACTCTTTTGGTTGATATTCGCTATGTTGTTCAGTCTTTTTTTAATATTCATTGGTTCGTTTTCAATAGAGTCATACCCATGTAATCTTGCAACTTCCTCAACTAAATCCTCCTTAATAGAAATATCTTGTCTCCAGCTTGGAGGGGTAACCAAGAAGTTTGAATTTTTATTTTCAATTAAGCATCCTATCTTCAGTAACTTCTCTTTAATAACTTCATTATTTAGATTGGTTCCTAGAATTTGATTTATAAAATCTGAAGAAATTTCTATAGATTTTTCTTGTTTAATTGAGGTGTTATCATTAATAATTTCACATAACTCACCGCCACAAAGCTCAGTAATCATTTTTGATGCTAAATTAATTCCATTCTTTGTTGATTCCGGGTCAATTCCTCGTTCAAATCTATATCTCGCATCACTCTGAATATTTAACTTTCTTCCAGTTGAAGAAATTGAATCTGGTAAAAAATAAGCGGACTCTATAAGAATATTTTTTGTTTCATGATCACAACAAGAATTCTTTCCTCCAAGTATACCCGCTAAACTTATAATCTTATTTTCATCACATATCACAATCATGTTATCATCAAGTATGTATTCTTGATCATCTAATCCTAGAAATTTCTCACCCTTTTTTGAATGTCTTATAATAATATTACCCTCGATTTTATCTGCATCAAAAACATGTAATGGTCTACACATGTCAAAATTTATATAGTTTGTTACATCAACTAAACATGAGATAATCTTTATGTCAGTCATCCTAAATCTTTTTAACATCCAATCTGGAGATTCTGTGTTAGAAACATTTTTAATTTCTCTCAAAAAAAATTGTGGACAATCTTTATCTTTTAATTTGTTAACAATTTTAATGATTGACTTTCGAGAAGAATTAATATTTTCAACTTTTAATTCCTTTAATCTTCCTAATCCAGATGCACATAGGTCTCTTGCAATTCCATATACGCCTGCACAATCAACTCTATTAGGTGTAATGGCAATCTCAATTTCAATATCTTCATCACTTACATAGTCGGAAAAACTTTTTCCCACCTCATAAGTATCATTTAACTCTACAATACCAGTTGACTTCTCTTCGATACCCAATTCTTCCTCTGAACATAGCATTCCATTAGATTCAATTCCTCTGATTTTACTCTTAGAGATTTTAAATGCATTTTCTTTCAGATTATATATTATCGCACCTTCTTTTGCTAAAACAGTAATCAAACCATTTTTTACATTTTGAGCTCCACATACAATCGTATAATTATCTTTTCCATCTGAAACATTACAAATTTTTAGTTTGTCTGCATTTGGGTGTTTTTCTACATCTGTTACCTCACAGACTATAAACTTATCTGGATCTGTAATTGGACTTTTTATATTCTCTACCTCTAGTCCAATGCTTGTAAGGTTGTGAGATAATTGAGCAAGTGAACAATCAAAATCTAAATAGTCTTTTAGCCATCCAACTGTAAACTTCATCTTAACGCCAACTTAAATCTGATGTATCAAATGGAGAAAAACCGTAATGTTGAAGCCAATTAATATCTCCTTCAAAAAAATCTCTTAAGTCTGGCATTCCATATTTAAGCATAGCCAGTCTTTCTATACCCATACCAAAAGCAAATCCTGTAAAATTATCATTATTCAACTTACAATATTTAAAAACGTTTGGATGAACCATACCACAACCTAAAATCTCTAGCCATTTTGTGCCTTTTCCAAGTATAATCTTACCAGATTTAACCTCACAATTTATATCAACCTCTGCTGATGGTTCCGTAAAAGGAAAGTATGATGGTCTGAACCTTAATTTCAATTCATCTTGTTTAAAGAAAGTTTTTGCAAAATTCCTCAACAAACCATTTTAGGTTAGAAAATTTGATATTTTTATCAACTACTAAACCTTCAACTTGATGAAACATGGGGGTATGAGTCATATCTGAATCACATCTGTAAGTTCTACCTGGGGCAAAAATTTTAATTGGTAAATTAGACTTTTGTAATGTTCTTATTTGTACCGGTGATGTGTGTGTTCTCAATACTAATTTTTCTCCACCATAATTTTTTTTCAAATAGAACGTATCATGCATTTGTCTTGCTGGATGATATTTTGGTATGTTTAATGCTGTAAAATTATTAAAATCATCTTCCACATCTGGACCTTCTTCATATCTAAGACCCATCTCTCCAAGTATTGAAACAATCTCGTTGATAGTCTGTGTAATTGGATGAATTTTAGCTTCAGATGGGCTGTTGTTTCTGATTGGTAAAGTACAATCTACAAATTCTTTAGATAATTTAATATCCAACTCATTTGTCTCTAGTTCCTCTTTTTTTGTTTCTATTGATTCGATTATTTTTAACTTAATATTATTAAGAGCCTTACCTTGAATTTTCTTTTCTTCAATTGAGAGATTTGAAAGGTTTTTAAGTGCTTGTGTTACTAAACCTGTCTTGCCGAGGTACCTTACTCTTATATTTTCAAGATCTGTTAGTTTTTGGCAAGCTGCAACTTCATCCAACACTGATTGAATTAGTTGTTCTGAGTTACTCATATTTTATTAATTTAAGCTGCCTTGACTTTATTTACAATTTCTTTAAAAGATTCTGGCTCTAAAGCAGCAAGGTCAGCTAACACTTTCCTATTAAAATTAAGATTAACCTTTTTTAGACCATTTATGAATGTTGAATACTTTATACCATTTAACCTACAGCCCGCATTTATTCTTTGAATCCATAGACTTCTAAATTGTCTTTTTTTAACCTTTCTATCTCTATAAGCATACTGGCCAGCCTTCTCCACAGCTTGATTTGCAACTTTAAAAGTATTTTTTCTTCTACCGAAGTAGCCTTTAGCTCTTTTTAATATCTTTTTATGCCTAAACCTAGTAGTTGTTCCTGCTTTAACTCTTGACATTTGGATTACCTCAACTTCATATTGATATATTTCTTTACTATTATAGAGTCTGATTTTGCCATAACTGTTGGACCTTTTGCTGACCTCTTCATTTTTTTCGTTCTTTTTGTGAGATTATGCCTTTTACCGCTAGCAAACATCATAACTTTTCCAGTTGAAGTAACTTTAAACCTCTTTTTTGTTCCACTTTTTGTTTTAATTTTAGGCATTTGAATTCCAAATTTTTTTTATATTTATATAGTTTTTTTTATCTAAATCAAGATCGTTTTGAATTAACTACCTGGGGGCAACCACCATTATCATTTGCTTCCCCTCTAGCGTTGGAACTTGCTCAATCTTTGCTAACGATTCTATCTCACTCTCAAGCTTTTTCAAAACGTCCATACCACGTTGATGATAGGCCATCTCTCTCCCCTTAAATCTCAAAGTAATTTTTACTTTATCCCCTTCATTTAAAAACCTTTGAATAGATTTTAATTTAACTTCATAATCATGATCTTCTATTCCAGGCCTTATTTTTACCTCTTTAACCTCAAAAGTTTTTTGTTTTTTCTTAGCTTCTGCTTGTTTTTTTTGTAATTGATATTTGTATTTTCCATAATCAATTATTTTACAAACTGGTGGAGATGCGTTGGGTGAAACTTGAACTAGATCAAGACCTTGATCAAAAGCCATTTTAATAGCTTCTCTTGTTTCTAGGACTCCCACCATTTCGCCTTTTTCTGAAATTACTCTTACTGATTTTGCATTTATTCTGTCATTAATAGCAGGACCCTGCCTTGATGAATTGAATCTATTTTTATTCATGTTTTAGATGCTGCATAAATTTATTACCTTTTCTTTAAAATATCCATAACTATTAGATGATCAACATATTCATAATTTATGGTATGCTGCAAGAATTTTTTATTTTTTTTATAAATTCATCTATTTCAATAGTGTACTGATTTTCACTTCCTAACTCCCTTATATTCAAAGTATTATTGGCAATTTCCTTTGCTCCGACCACCGCTATAAACGGGATCTTTTGTAATGAAAACTCTCTAATTTTATAGTTTAATTTTTCTTGTCTGTTGTCAAACTCACATCTTATGTTAAATTTTTCCAATTTTCTCACAGTAGAATTACAATATTCTGTACACTGATCATTTATATTAGCTATGCCAACCTGTATTGGTGAAAGCCATACAGGAAGTTTTCCAGAATTATTTTCTATGAGAATACCAATAAACCGCTCCAAAGATCCGAAGAAAGCTCTATGAATCATTACTGGAAATTGTTTCTCTCCATTGGAATCTATAAAACTAGCCTCAAGTCTCGGAGGTAAATTTAAATCAACTTGTATTGTACCGCATTGCCATTCCCTTGAAAGTGCATCTATGAGAACAAATTCTATCTTTGGTCCATAAAAAGCACCCTCCCCTTGATTTACTTCATACTTTAAATTAAGTTTTTCCATTGATTCTAAGAGTGCTTTTTCCAAAAAATCCCAAACTTCGTCGTTACCAATTCTTTTTTTAGGCCTATCAGAAAATTTAATTTTTATTTTATCAAAACCAAAATCCTTATAAATATCTAATGTAAGTTTGATAATATCAATACACTCGTTTTGCATCTGTTCGCGCAAGCAATATATATGTGCATCATCTTGTGTAAATTCTCTTACCCTCATTAGACCATGCAAAGCCCCAGAAGGTTCATATCTAAAAACTTTACCAAATTCTGCTACTCTTAGGGGTAATTCTTTATAGCTTCGGATCTGGGAGTTAAACACCTGAACTCCACCTGGACAATTCATAGGTTTAAGTGCGAATATTCTTTCATCTTCTGTTTCAGTAGTATACATATTTTCATGAAATTTTTCCCAATGACCTGATTTTTCCCAGAGAGATCTGTCCATCACAGTAGGTGTATTAATCTCAAGATAGTTTGCTTTTTGTTGTTTAGCACGCATATATTCAACTAAAGTTTTAAAAATCATCCAGCCCCTAGGATGCCAAAATACCGCGCCAGGTGCGTCTTCTTGAAAATGGAATAAATCCAAGGCTTTTCCAATTTTTCTGTGGTCTCTTTTTTCGGCTTCTGCAATTCTTCCAAGGTATGAATCAAGTTGATTCTTATCTAACCAAGCTGTTCCATAAATTCTTTGCAACATTTCATTCTTTGAATCCCCGCGCCAGTATGCGCCTGCTAGTTTAGTAAGTTTGAAAGCTCCAACTTTTTTTAAGTCATGCAGATGAGGTCCTCTACATAAATCTACAAAATCTGTATCCCCCTGTTGATAAATTTGAAAATTATCCTCCTGATCAGAATTTTCAATTATTTGAACTTTATAGTTTTCATTCTTACTTTTAAAAATTTCTAAAACTTCGTCTTTTTTTTTAAGAGACTTAATAATTTTTTCTCCTTTTTGAATAATTTTATTCATTTCATTCTCAATTAAAGGGAATTGATCAATAGAAATTTTTTCCTCAAACAAAACATCGTAATAAAATCCATCTTGAATAGTTGGTCCAATTGCAAGCTTTGAATTCGGGTAAAGATTTTTTATTGCTTTTGCTAAAACTTGAGCTGCAACAGTGTGTCTCATTATTTCAAGACCATCATTTGAATCTAATGTAATTATCTCTACTGTTGAATCTGATTTTATTGAATCACATAAATCCATTAAAATTCCATCGACTTTCATCGCAACTGCTTTTTTTGAAAGAGATTTAGAAATACTTTCGGCTATTTCAAAACCATTTAGTTCTTTTTTGAATGTTTGAGTTCTTCCATCAGGGAATGAAATTTTAAGCATCTTTTCTAATTAAAATAATTGAAAGTCTATGTCAACAATCAATAAAATCATATAAACTTTTGTAAGGATTTTTTTATTGTAAAAAAAAAATCACTCTTATTGCTAGGGTATTTTAATATTTCAACATCCTTTCCAGTTGGTTTGCAAAGTTTAGGGTCAGAAAATTTAGTAAAAAAAACAACTGTTTTTTTATTTGCTCTCGCAATAATATGCATAGGGCCTGTATCATTTCCAACTGAAAAAGAACTGTGTTTTGCTAAAAAAAAAATCTGACTTATAGATGTTAATGTACATAAATTTAAAATTTCTTTTGATATCAAAGACAATTGCGAGCAAATTTTTTTATCATCTAAAGAGCCTATTAAAATAGGTTTTATTTTCTTTTTAAGAAGAAACTTAATGATTTTTTCGTATAGAAGCTTTGGTATTCTTTTATAGGGTCTACTTTTTGACCCCCCAGGTACTATCAAAGCAAATTTAGAGGTAGGAATATCAATATTTTTATCGCACAGCCAATCGTAGTTATCCATCAATGAAAATTTTATATTACTTAATTCCATCTGCTCTTTTTGACGATCAATTGTATGCATAAAGTTTCTTCTTGGATTAAGATGATTTAATTTTGCATACTTTCCTATCCATTAGTAATTGAACCTCTTTTAAAAAAATATTTTAGATAGTATGATGATCTTCTTGATGTTTGAAGATCGTAAACATGAGAAAAGTCATAAGACATGGTTTTTTTTCTTATTTGTTTTATGTCAAATAAATAAAATAAACTTCTTTTAATAATTAATACCTCTTCAAAAAAACCAGTTTTAGTAAAAATTGACTTAAAAGGTTTTTCTGTTAATAAAACAATTTTATTGTTTTTATGGTGACAATATATTGAGAAAATCGCATCGAGTGATAGTATTATGTCACCTAGACCGCCAAATTTAATAATTAATATTTTCTCTTCTTGCAACTAATTCCTCATATAAATTTATAGTTTTACTCAACATTAGATCTAACGAAAACTTTTTTTTCACTCTTTCTCTAGCACTCTTCCCTATTTGGTCTTTTTTTCTCTCAGGCATTTTTATAACTTCAATTATTTTTTCAGATAATTTAACAGGATTACCTGGCTCAACCAACCAACCTGTTTTTTCATTTTCAATTATATCTTTTGATCCTCCATGATTCGAGCTAATAACTGGTTTGCACATCGAGCATCCCTCAGCTGAAATACGTCCAAATGCTTCTGGTTCGATTGATGTCGAGAGTACTACGTCAGCAATTGAATAAATAGCAGGCATATCAGAGATATTTCCTGCAAAAATAATATTTTCCTCAACTCTATTTTTTTTAATTCTTTTTTTTAATCTTTCAAAAAATTTAATCTTATTGTTTCCACCTACAAATAAAAAAACAAAATTGAGTTCTGGGTGCTTTTCTTTTAATTCCTTAGCTGCATCCACTGCCACAAAATGACCTTTCCACATACTAATTCTTGCAGGAAGTAATATAATGTGAGTTTTTCTGATATTGAAAACGAGTTAAGAAATATTTCTTTTCTTGTTTGTGTAACAGCATTTATATCAAAATAGTTTAAATCGATGCCTCTATCTATTTGACAAAGTCTATTCTTTACCTCCGGAAAATGGTGTCTCACATGTTTATCTATAAAACTGGATATTGTTATGATTTTGTCTCCACCTGTCATCATTCTGTTATAGTTTTTTTTTAAAAAATAATCATTTCCACTATAAGTTCCATGATAAGTGGTAACTAAAGGAATTTTTTTTTTTTTTACAATTTGGTTGAAACAGAATGCTGGCCACCGACTTCTAATGTGAACAATATCAGGCTTGATTTTATTTAACATTTTTTCAAATTTCCTTCTTACCCTTAGAAATTTTATAAAGCCTTTTTTATTAATCTCTAATTCACTATGACTTACTCCTTTATATTTATATTTTTCCGCCATAATACCCCCAGATGAAATTATCTCAGACTCAAAACCTTGTTCTATTAGTTCCTTAGCAACGTCAAGAGTACCTCTTTCAACACCACCATTTATAGAATTTAGCGATGGTACTATTTGTAGAACTTTACTCATTAGATCGTTTCAGAATTTCACTTATACCAAGTTTATAGTTTTTAAATTTAGGACTCCATGATAAAGTATTTTTTATTTTTGTGTTACTTACTTTTTTATTATCTTTATAAAAGTCTAAGACTTTTTGTCCAACCCGTTTATCAGTTATACCAATTTTTTCTAACTTGATATTCATTAATTTCGCAGCATAATCAGCAACTAAATCGTTTCTTTCTGGAAGATCATCAGTTAAATTAAAAATCTCTCCTGGTGTAGGGTTATCAATACTGGCTTGTATTGCATATGCAATATCCTTGACGTGCACCCTTGAAAAATAGTGATCTTCTTTTTTGATTATAAATTGGTTTTTTTTAATTTTTTCACAAATAGAACGACCAGGGCCATAAATACCAGGCAATCTAAAAATATGTACAGGCAAATTGTATTCCTTCAATAAACTCATATTCTGTTTTTCTGCTTTTAATCTAGCTATTCCCCTTTTAGTTTGTGGTTTTGGCATTGTATCTTCTGTTACCCATTTTCCACCTTGATCACCATAAACACTAGTGGAAGAAAGGTATCCATACCATTTAATTGAATTTTTTTTTAACAATTCCTTTCAACTTTTCTGCTAGAATATCCCTTTCATTAATTGGAGGAATCGAATTGATAATAATACTGGAGGTATTTAAAAGTTCAGGAGAATTATCAAAGAACTCATCAAAGAGCATTCTTTTTATTTGAATATTCTTATCAAAAGCTTGAACTTTAATTTTATTTTTGTGCGTGCAAATTACTTCAAGATCATTACCAACTAAGGGAATAATAAAAGTAGAACAATATCCTGAACCAAAAAAAATTAATCGCATTTTAATCAGGTTTTATCTGTTTTTTTATCCACTCAAAAGTCGGATGATTAGTCAATTCTTTATGCCAAAGAAGCTTTGTTTGTCTTTTTCCAAGCTCTATTGGAAGTTCCGAAATCACAAAACCATAATTATTAGCCATTCTTTGTGCTGTTTTTGATGGTAAAGTTAAAATTAGATCAGCACTCTCTAGTATCGATGGTGCTAGAGTTAAAAGATCAATTCTAACAAAAATTTCTCTTTCAAGATTAAGTTGACTTAGAGATCTATCAATTGGCGCGGCGGGCGCATTTGACGGTGCCACTCTCAGATGTTTTGCTGATAAATATTGTTCAATTGATAATTTTTCATCGTTAGCAAGAGGATGGTCTTTTCTCATTATACATACATATTTTTCTGTAAATAAATCTATAGAGCCAAATCTACTTGGTATAATTTCAAATCTTCCAACTGCAAAATCTAGTTCATTACTATCTAATAATTTTAATGCTTCATTTCCCTGTTCTGATCTAATTCTCAATGATGAGTAAGGTGATTTTTTTTCAAGAAAATTTATTAAGTTTGGTAAAATTAATGGTGCAACATCGTCTGTTATTGATATTCTATATAATTTTTTAGTTGTTTCTGGAGTAAAATTTAAAGAAGATAAAGCTAATTCCAAATTATTCAGAGCATTTGTTATTGGCAAGGAAAGATCCATGGCTCTTTGAGTTGGTCTCATTCCTCTAGGACCTCTAATAAATAATTCATCTTTAACTAAATACCTTAATCTATTTAAAGCATTACTCATTGCTGGTTGAGTTATTCCAAGCTTTTTACTTGCTTTAGTTACATTTTTCTCTTCAAAAACAGTTCTAAACACCAAAAGAAGATTGAGATCAAAGTTTTTAATATTCATTATATGAATTTATCAGAGTCTTGACTATTATCAAAAACAATTATTTAGTTAGTGCAATGATTGGTTCAAATGTTATATTATAACTGGTTAAAAATTTTTCTACTCTTTTTGAAATTATTTTAATGTTTTAATATGACGTAAAGGGATAGTTTCAAATTGATTTATGTTTTTTCATTTGCTTTAATTCAAGGTCTTACCGAATTTCTTCCTATTAGTTCACAGGGTCATTTGATATTTTTCAATGATGTATTTGATGTTAGTCAATCTTCACAAATTTCAATTTTGGAAATGAATATTATTGCCCACATGGGATCTTTATTTGCAGTTAATTTTTACTACAGAAAAACTGTCACTCATTGATATTTTCAATTAACATGATAGTAAGGCCTGACCTTGATAAAAATCATTTCTATTATTAAATATTGTTTTAGCCTCTATACCGATAGTAATAATAGGATACTTTTTTGCAAAATTTTTCGACTATGATAGCGAATTATTGATAATAATAATCTCTTTAACAAGTATTATTTTTGGCATTCTTATCTATGTTTTTGACAAATTCTGTTTAAGAATCAAAAATCTAGATGGCTTAAATTTTAAACTCTCTTTGCTTATCGGCTTATCTCAATGTTTGGCACTAATCCCTGGTGTAAGTCGTTCAGGTTCAATAATTACATCCATGCGTTTATTGGGATTTAGAAGGGAATTTGCTGTTGAATATTCAAACTATTTAAGTATTCCTGTAATATTAGGAGCTGTTACCTATTTAATAATTGAAAATAATAGTCTGATTCAATTAGGAACCTTCTCAAATTTAATTGCTCTAACAGTTTTAACACTGAGCTTTATATTCTCATTAATCTTTTTGTTCTTATTTATAAAGTGGATCCAAAATTTCTCATTTGCAATATTCGCAATTTATAGAATATTATTTGGACTAGCCATACTAGGTTATTTCTATATGTAAGTGTCAATTACAGATTCAATTGAAGTTGGATTCTTTATTTCTTTCTTAAGAGTCTGAAGACCTTGATTGGAAATATTATCTTTTTTCAATAATTTAATTTGATCTCTTGTAAGAAGCGGGTTGGGGAATATCTCTAAGATAAAAGCAAGACTTGTTGCCATAAAAATGGTACTGGAAAATAAAATCTTTTTTTTTTTTTTGAATTTAAAATTATATCGAATATTTCTTCAAATGAACAGACCTTTGGACCAGCTAGCTCAAAAGTATTAGATTTTGATAAACATTTAACTATAATAAAATTTACAAGATCACTAACATAAATGGGTTGGAATTTGACTCTCTTTGTAAAATCGATATTTAGAATAAATTTTTTTTTCTTCATAATTTCTGGTGTTCCAATAAGAGGAAGAACTGGACTATACTTTGAAAGGTTATAGAAAAAATTGATAAAGTTATCGCCCTTTCCAAAAACTACCCCTGGCCTAACAACGGTTGTATCTTTAAAATACTCTCTCGCAAGTTTCTCTCCCTCCATTTTTGATAATGCATACTTAGAGTCTTTAATTTTATTTACATTTAATGCTGACATGTGAAGAAAATATCTAATTTGTTTTTTCTTACAGGCTTTTGCAATCATCATAGGAATCTTTGAGTGAATAAAATCAAATGTACTTTTTTTTTTCTCGTATAATATACCAATCAAATTTATTACAACATCAGAACCAGAAACCATGTTATCTATCGAATCCTGTTTAAAATCTTTGATATGTCTATATTTTATTTGTCCTGGTTCGTTTCCTAGAAATAAGGAGCTTTTATAATTTAGTTTACGAGTAACAACCTCTATCTGACATGAGTGAGTACACAAGTTCTTTACAAGGTGGGATCCTATAAAACCACTTCCTCCAAAAATTAAAATTTTTTTCCCATTTAAAGCTTCATTCATTTTTTTTTTTTTTGCTATTTATCTTTATATTAAGGTATTAATATCATATTTAAAAATTATCAAAAATGAAAACTTTTACAATAGGTCAAACCACGATTAACCTCCACGAAAATGATATTCCAGAAAGTGTTTCTGCACCTAATATAATTTCAGTTGATAGCGAGACAACAGGACTAAGTCTTGTGAGAGATAGATTATGTTTACTTCAAATTGCTTTTTCAGAAAATGAATGTCACTTTGTGAAATTTAGTCGAGATTCTCTATCTGAAAAAATTAAACCAACAAATTTAGTTAATTTATTAAGTAATGAAAATATTAAAAAAATTTTTCATTATGCAAGGTTTGATCTTGCAATGATAAAGAAGTTTTTAGGTGTTGAAATAAAAAATATATTTTGTACTAAAATAGCATCTAAACTTGTTAGAACTTATACTGATAAACACGGACTGAAAGAGTTATGTAAAGAAATGCTTAATGTAGATTTAAACAAATCTTCTCAATCATCAGATTGGTCAGCTAAAGAACTATCAAAAGATCAGCTAAAATATGCCTCTCATGATGTAATCTACCTTTTTAGATTAAAGAAAAAGCTTGAGGAAATGATAGGCAGAGAAGATAGAAAAGAATTATTACAAAAAACTTTTGACTTTCTTCCAAGTAGAGTGAGACTTGATTTAGCGGGGATGGAATGATACAGATATATTTTCACATTGAAAAATAGGAAAATTAAAGTGGAAATAAATATAGGAAAAAAAGTAATAAGTGCTGAAATAAATGCACTAGATCTATTAAAAAGATCAATTTCAAGAGATTTCACTAAAGCTATTGAAGTGTTATATAAAACTAAAGGGAAAATAATAATTTCTGGCCTCGGGAAAAGTGGTCATATTGCAACAAAAATCTCGTCAACCTTTTCATCTATTGGTTCCCCATCAGTATTTCTGCATCCAACAGAAGCTAATCATGGAGATCTTGGTATAATAAAAAAAGGAGATTCAACTATTTTAATTTCAAATTCTGGTGAGACATCTGAACTAACTAATATTATACTCCATTGTAAAAAATCAAAGATTCCTATCATTTCGATAACTAGTGAAAAGTCCAGTACACTTGCAAAAAATGCAAATATTGTACTTATGATTCCTAAAAATGTAGAAGCTTGTCCGCTAGAGCTTGCTCCAACAAGTTCGACAACTTGCACTTTGGCATTGGGCGATGCACTAGCAGTTACTCTTTTAACAAAAAGAGGATTTACAAAATCAGATTTTCATGCACTTCATCCTGGTGGAAAGTTAGGACAAACTCTTTTATCTGTTAGCGAAATAATGAAGACTAGTAAATCACTTCCAATCATAAAAGTTGGAAATATAGTTGGTAATGCTATTTTAGAAATGTCTTCGAAAGGGTTTGGATGCGTAGGAGTTATTTCTGCTGATAATAAAAAATTATTAGGTATAATTACCGACGGTGATTTACGAAGACATATGACAAAAGGATTATTAGAAAAAAAAGTTGAACAAATAATGACTGCTAATCCTTTAACATTAAAACCAGAAACATTAGTGTCAGAGGCTCTAAATCTTATGAACGAAAAGTCTATTACAAATATATTTGTAACACAAAAAAATAAACCTATCGGTATAATACATATGCACGAAATACTTAAATTGAAAAGTACATGACATATTCAAAATTTATTAAGACTATAAAATTTATTTTCCTTGCAATTTCAATTCTTATGCTTGTATTGATTATTATAAATAACAGGCAAAATCAGATAAAAGTAGTTGGTGAGAAATTTTCTTATAGTGAAAAAATTGATGGGGCAATCAACCAAGTTTTGGTAAAACCTATTTTTATGGGACTTAATAAAAAAGAACAACCTTTCAAAGTTACAGCAAGTAAAGCAACAAGGTTTAAAGAAGAGTCTAATACTTTTTATTTAGAAAATCCCGTTGGTGAGATTTTAATTGATAACGATAAATATTTTCTTAGTGGCAATAATGGTATATACGACAAGAATATTCAAGAATTGAAAATTAATGGGGATGTTAAATTTAATAATAATTTAGATTTAAAATTTTCTACTACAGAGGTTCTCTTTGATTTTAAGGAGCAAGTTCTTTTTGGAGAAAAAGCAGTAAGTGGTTACAGAAATAACTCAAAGATAGATTCTCAGGGAATCAAGATATTAAATAAAGAAAATAAAATAATCTTTACAGGAAAAACTAAACTACTTCTCGAAAATGAAAATTAATAAAATATATCTGATTGTTTTTGTTTGTTTATCAATTAAATACAACACTTGTATTTCTCAACAATTCAAATCAACTTCAAGTACAGATGAACCAATTGAAATTTATGCTGATAACGGAATCGAGTGGCATAAAAATAGTAAAAAGTATGTTGCACTTGGAAATGCACAAGCAGTATCAGGTAGCCTTTCATTGAAATCTGACAGAATAGAAGCTTATTATAATGAAACTAAGGATTCCTCAATGGACATAAAAAATGTCATAGCAAAAAGAAACGTAGTTATTCAGGACAAAAAAATGAAAATTATTGGGGGTAATTTTGCAGAATATAACGTAAAAAAAGATTATTTTAAAGTTAATGGTTCTAGACTCAGATTAACTTCACAAAAAAATATTTTAAGATCAAATAATAAGATGGAATATTGGAGGTCCAAGGGTGTTGCTGTAGCAACAGGAGGGGCTGAAGCACAGAAAGAAAATGAATTCATTGTTAAAGCTGATAGACTAGTTTGGAATTTACATGAAATAAATAAAAAAATTACAGTAAAAAAAATAATAGGTTTTAATAATGTTTCAATTAGATCAAATAATGAAGTAGCATTTAGCGATAAAGGTATCTATAATAATATTACTGAAATTTGTAAATTATTTGGAAATGTTAGACTTCAAAGAGGAGATAGTTTCTTAACAGGAGAGTATGCTGAGGTTGATTTAAAAAGTGGAATAAGTAAGATTCTTCCTGCACCTAAAAAAGGTCCAAATGAAAGTAAGGTAAGAGCATTAATTGAAAAGGAGACAAAAAATTAATATAAGTCAAATAGATATGCCGTTCGTAGCAGTAAATAATAAAGGATTAGAAGTAAAGAATATAACAAAATCCTACAGTAAAAAAAAAATATTAGATAATGTTTCCCTTAACCTTAATAGAGGAGAGTCAGTAGCTCTTCTGGGACCCAATGGTGCTGGAAAAACCTCTCTTTTTTATATAGTGATGGGCTTAATAAAATCTGATAGTGGATCAATAATAATAAATAATGATAATATTTCTGAACTTCCAATGTATCGGCGTTCCAAACTGGGTCTTGGCTATCTTCCTCAAGAATCATCTATTTTTAGAGGGATGAACGTTGAACAAAATATATTGGCAATTCTTGAAAAAACAAAAAAAACTAATGAAGAAAAAAATAAGACACTTGAAAAACTATTATCTGAATTTGGCATTGAGCATATTAGACATGCGAATTCTTTATCTTTATCAGGTGGGGAACGAAGAAGATTAGAAATAGCTAGATGTTTAGCATCAAACCCAAGCTTTATATTATTGGAAGAACCCCTTGCTGGAATAGACCCAATAGCTATCAAAGATGTTAAAAATTTAATTCAAAATCTTAAAAGAAGAAATATAGGAGTCTTAATCACAGATCATAATGTAAAAAGTACGTTAGAAATCGTTGATAGAGCCTATATAATTTTTGAGGGCAAAGTTTTATTTCAAGGAAAACCTGATCAAATAATTAAAAATAAAAATGTTAGGACATTTTATTTAGGTAATGATTTTTGAAAGATAAAGAAAAAATACAGATATCTGGAAAGCAGACTAAGGTTGGAAAGTCTTTAACAATGTATGCTAAAGATAATGTTTCTAACACTTTAAAAAAGTATTTTTCAGATTTTATATCCGCAGATGTTTTGTTCTCTAAGGATAAATTTAATTTTAAATGTGAAATTAATATGCATATTGATTCATCTATTTTTATTAAAGGAAATGCTTTGAGTAATGATGCGTATGGTGCATTTAACATTGCTAATGACAAATTAAAAAAAAGATTAAGAAGGTATCATCGTAAATTAGTAGATCACAGGTCAAAAAAAGATTTAAGAAATATTGAAATAAATAATTATGTCCTGAAAGATACAGAAAAATCAAAAATAAAAGAAGAAGAAGAGCCAGTAATAATTTCTGAATCAGAGGAAATTATAAAAGTTCTATCAGTTAGTGAAGCTATGATGCTTATGAATCTTAACGATCAAAATGCATATTTTTTTAAAAACATTAAAACTAAAAGATTAAATATTCTATTTAGAAGGTCAGATGGTAACATTGGTTGGTTAGATCCGAAAAATGAAATTAGTTGATTTTATTTCAAAAAATATCTACAACGCAGTTGATACAGATAGTAAGAAAAATCTTTTTAAAAAAATTTCGAGGATTCTAATTAAAGAGGATTCTAATGAAACCAACTTAATTAATGAAAAATTAAATGAGCGTGAAAGGCTTGGTTCTACAGGTGTAGGAAATGGCGTAGCGATACCACATGCTAAAATAGAATCTGTTAAAAGTACCACAGTAATTTTTCTCAAACTAGTAAAAGCTATAGATTTTTCGTCGCCTGATGGAAAAGATGTTGATATTATTTTCTCAATTATTGCTCCTGAGAATTCTGAGTCAGAGCACTTACTCATACTGTCATCAATTTCAAGGTTTTTAAAAAAAAGGATGCGCTCGCTAAGTTAAGAAAACTGGATGATGAAGCGACAATATTTGAATTTTTATCTAAGTTTTAATGAAGATTAGCGTATTCTAGACCAGATTGAATTATGGCAGCAATAGCTGATTCTTCACTTTCAAATGCTGCTAGTAATGTGCCATCCGCACAATACACAGAAAAATATCTGTTTCAACACTATCATTCTCATGATTTTCTTTTTTAACAAATGCTAAAGATGAATTACCAAATTCTAAAAATCTTCATTTTTCATTTTGTCAAGTTCTAGTATGTTCATTACCCAGACTAATTAAATTTGCTTTTTTTTTCCTTTTTGTATCTTTTATCTCAATCTTTACCGACTGATCATTATTAATTGGTTGTGTTAGATCAACGAATAAGAGACCGTCATCCATTGATGCTTCATTTACTTCAATTCCTTCAGCTAATACAAAATTTCTTTGAAACTGCCTTGTTGCTATACCTCTATGTATGAATATTTTTTCCCTTTCATCATCTTTTTATTACCTCTGATTTGAAGTTGATTTCCTTCCAAACTAACATCAAGTTCATCTTTTTTGAAGCCGGCAACTGCAACTGTTATTCTCAAACTATTTTGTGAGATTTGTTCGATGTTATATGGGGGATAGCTATCGGATGAGAGTTTAGATATTCTGTCTATTGTTCTCTCGAATTGGTCAAATCCAAGTAGAAATGGGCTATTAAATATTGACATTCTGTTCATAAATCCTCAATAGAGCAATTTGTTCGACCTTGATAACAAGCGTTCAATTTTATTAATATAAGAATCAGATTTTTAGTCAACAAGTTTTTCTATTAATTTTTTTCAGAAAGCTAATTAGTTTAATTTAATTTTTGGTGGAGCTGGACGGGATCGAACCGACGACCTTCTGAATGCCATCCAGACGCTCTCCCAACTGAGCTACAGCCCCTTTTTTATTCAGACTTTATTAAATCACCGACTTTTTTTATATCATCGCCTGCACCTGATATCGCTCCACCTATAGTGCCACAACTAGACAGAAGCATAACAGCAAAAACTAGTAAGTATTTCATAGTTGTTATAATAAAATGATGTTCATTTAAATCAAGCAAACATTAATGTTCAACATATCTAAAGTGTTTGGGATTTATTCTTCATCTCTTTCAATTTCAACAATATCATCAACTGAAGAAACATCATCATCATTATCCTGATCATCGGATTGTTCATCTACGTTAATGTCCTCAATCTCTAAACTCTTTTCTTTAGAAACAACTTCTGGTTGAGCACTTTTAGAGGCCTTCCTCTTTTTGATATGTTTGTTAATAGTGAATTTAGCTCTGCACCACAGTTAGGGCATGTTAAGGGAAACTTTCCAAAGTCAAAAACAATGTGCCACACTTTGTACATTTTCTCTTCGCGCCTTTTCAGAATTTTCCATAATAATCTTTCAATAAGAATACAAATAAATTAACATTAATTTATAAATGAAATACTCTTTTACCCTTAAATCTTATAAAAGTAAATGCCTTGAAGGTAATTTAAGTGTACCATCAGATAAATCTATATCCATTAGAGCTCTTATACTTGCATCGTATTGCATCGGGGAGTGTAAAATATTCAATTTGCTTGAGTCGGACGATGTATTGAATACCCTTGAAGTAATAAGAAAACTTGGAATCAAAATAGAGAAAAAAAAAAAATATTATATCGTTCACGGAAATGGAGGTCATTATGAAGAACCAAGAACCGAGTTGTACTTTGGTAACTCTGGAACTGGGGTTAGACTATTAACTGGACTTTTGTCATCTAGTAATTTGAATGCAACTTTATCAGGGGATAGTTCTTTATCATCAAGGCCTATGTTACGGATTATTAAACCATTAGAAAAAATGAATCTCGTTATGAAGCATAACAACGGGTTTCTGCCCATAAAAATAAAAAAAAATAATAACTTCACTTTGCTGTGCAATCATAAACTGATTTCTGGGTCAGCCCAGGTAAAAAGCGCAATCCTTTTAGCATCATTGGGTGCAGCTGGAAAAACAACAATATTAGAAAAAATTGGCTCAAGGGATCATACCGAGATTATGCTTAAATATCTTGGTGCTAAAATAAATAAAAAAGGTGAAAAAATATCATTGGAGTCTCCAAATTTCCTTGAATCTAGAGATATTTATATTCCTGGTGATTTTAGTTCAGCTGCATTTTTGATTGTGGCTGGCTTAATTATTTCTAAAAGCAAAATAACGTTAAAAGATGTAGGGTTGAACTATTACAGAATCGGCTTAATTGATGTATTTAAAGAAAATGAATGCTAAAATTAATATTAAAAACAAAAGAAAATTAAACGATGAAGAGATTGGTGATTTAGAAGTATTTCATTCTAATTTAAAAGGAGTAAGTTTTACTGGAAAAATTAGTCCACGAATGATTGATGAATATCCAATAGTTTTTATAGCAGCATCCTTTGCATCTGGAACCTCGGTTTTTAAGGGTCTAGGCGAACTTAAAGTTAAAGAAAGTAATAGACTCAAAGTAATGTATGAGACTTTAAAATTATTAGGTGTAAAAATTAAAATGGGAGATAGTCATATAGAAATTGAAGGTAGTGAAAACTATAATTGCAATGCTAAAATAAAACATTCGATGATCACAGAATAGCAATGTCTTCGTTAGTATTTGGAATGGCTTCAAATGGTTCAGTTGAAATTGACGATATGTCTATGATAAATACTTCATTTCCAAACTTTAAGGAAACCTTTGAGGGACTGGGTGCAAAAATCAAATTCATTTAAGAATCTTAAACCTGTAATAGCAATTGACGGTACAGCTGGTTCAGGCAAAGGGACTTTAGCAAAAAAACTTGCTAATTTAATTAAATTTGATCACCTAGACACTGGTATTCTTTATAGAATTTGCGCATTAGAAATGCTAAAAAGAAAAGTTGACTTAAACAATGTGAATATTACTTCATGGCTTTGTGATAACAAAGATCTATCAATTTTAAGATCAGAAAAAATCTCAAAGGAAACATCAAAAATTTCTAGAGATCCAAAAGTTAGGAAATTTCTTCTCAAATTTCAAAGAGATTTTGGCAACTCTCCTCCAAATGGTTTGGGATCTGTAATCGATGGGCGTGACATTGGGTCGGTGGTCTTTCCAAATGCAGAAATCAAGTTTTATATTGATGCCAATCCTGTAATAAGGGCAAAAAGAAGATTAAAAGAATTACGTCTAGAATTATCAGATTATCCTAAAATACTTAAAAATATAATTGAAAGGGACAAACAAGATAAATTAAGAAAAAGCTCCCCACTACTTAAAACAAAGACTGCATTTTCTATTGATTCTCAAATTTAGATATTGATGAGGTTTTAAAGTATGCAGTTAACATATTAAAAAAAAATACAGATTTCATTAAATAATTGCATATATCATCAAAATTTTGTAAAGGTTATTTACTAATTTATATAAGGATTAAGTATTGGTAGAAAATTTTAGTGAAATGTTGGAGTCGAGTCTTTCCTGATTTCAGGTATAAAGAAGGTGAGATTATTAAAGGAACCGTGCTTTCAATAGTTAATGACACCGTAGTAGTTGATGTAGGATTAAAATCAGAAGGTAGGATCCCCTTAAAGGAGTTTCATTCACCTGGTGAGGATCACAATGTAAAAATAGGTGATGAATTCGATGTTTATTTAGAAAAGCTAGAGAATAAAGAAGGGGAAGCTTTACTAAGTAGGGAAAGGGCAAGAAAAGAGGAATCTTGGTCACAACTTGAAAAGATGCAAGATAAAAAACAAGAGATCATGGGAGTAATTACTGGAAGAGTAAAAGGTGGTTTTGCTGTAGATATCAATGGTGCCGTTGCGTTTCTTCCAGGAAGTCAAGTTGATCTTAAACCTATCAAGGACATCTCACCGCTATTAAACAAATCCCAGCCTATGGTTATCCTCAAGATGGACAAACTTAGAGGTAATATTGTTGTATCAAGACGAGCACTCCTCGAAGAATCTCGAAAAGCTGATAGATCCAAATTGTTATCAGATATTTCCGAGGGTGACAAACTCAAAGGGAATGTAAAAAATATTACTGACTATGGAGTCTTTGTTGATTTAGGTGGTTTAGACGGACTTGTTCATGTAACCGATCTATCATGGGAAAGAGTTAATCACCCATCTGAAATGTTTCAAATTGGTCAAGAAATTGAGGTAATGGTAACAAAATATGACACAGAAAATAACAGAATTAGTTTAGGTATAAAACAATTATCAGACGACCCTTGGCATAATGTCGAGGAAAAATACAAAGTAGGGAAGAAAATTAAATCTAAAATAACTAGCATAGCAGATTATGGCGCGTTTATGGAACTGTCTAAAGGAGTAGAGGGTTTAATACATACATCTGAGATGAGTTGGGTTAATAAAAATGTTAATCCTAACAGCATTTTAGAAGTTGGTCAGGAAGTTGAAGTTTTAATACTAGAAGTAGATAATTCAAAAAGAAGAATAAGTTTAGGACTTAAGCAATGTACTGAAAACCCGTGGAAAGATTTTGCTAAAGGCAGAAAGTCAGGTGATACAGTTGAAGGAAAAATCAAGAACATTACTGATTTTGGATTATTTGTCGAATTAACTGATGAATTAGATGGCCTAATTCATCTTTCTGATCTTAGTTGGGAAGACAGCGGTGAAAACGAAATAAAAAAATATAATGTTGGGGATAACGTTAAATTTAAAATTTTAGAAATCGATGTAAACAAAGAAAGGGTTTCTTTGGGAATCAAACAATTATCAGAAAACAAAGGTAAGTCAGATAAGTTTATAAATAAAACTGTAACAAGTATAATTGAAAAAATAGAAGTTGAAAAAATGTTTGTTAAGTTTGATGAAAACGAAAAAGGTTTTATAAAGAAATCAAACTTGGCAAAAATTAAAACTGAGCAAAATACCTCTAGATTCGCCGAAGGTGAAAAAATTGATGCTAAGGTTTTAAGAAAAAACAAAAAAGAGGGTATTTACGAATTATCAATTAAAGACTTAGAAATTGAAGAGGAAAAAGAAGCTTTAAAAGAATACGGTTCGTCTTCATCAGGTGCAAGTATTGGAGATATAATCGGTGCAGCTCTAGAAGAAGGAAAAACTAATAGCACCAAAGATAAAGATGAAAAGAAATGATATACTAGAAAAAGTATTTATCTAAGAGAAGTTTAATTATTAAACGTTTTGCAGTAACATTAATTTCGGTAATACTCATTTCCTCTTTTCTTCTTTTCAACTCTAAAAGTAAAGATTTTATTGCAACAATATCTATAGAAGGCATTATAAATGATCCTGTAGATACTTTAAATGACCTTGAAAATATAAATAAATCCCCAAATGCAAAGGCCTTGCTAGTGAGTATTAACAGTCCAGGTGGCACGTTCGTAAGTAGTAAAGAACTTTATGATAAAATCAATGAGATAAGTAAAAAAATTCCAGTAGTTACTTATATGAGAGAAATGGCTACATCAGGAGGATACCTAGTATCTTTGGGCTCACAAAAAATATTCAGTAACATAGGAACTATTACTGGATCTGTTGGTGTCATTCTCCAAACTGCTGAGATTACCGAACTGCTGAAAAAAATTGGTATTAATCCAATTGTAATAAAAAGCGGTGACCTTAAAGCAACACCTAACCCATTGGAGGGTGTTAGTGAAAAAGATTCTGAATACCTGAATAATATAATTAAATCTATGCAATTAGAATTTATAAACATTTTATCTGAAAACAGAGATATTGACAATGAAACACTCAGAATCATTTCTGATGGGGAGAATATTTACAGGAAAACAAGCGAAAGAATTGAATTTAATAGATTTCATAGGTTCTAAAAATGATGCCATCAATTGGTTAAAAGAAAAAGCAAAAGTCCCTCCAGATATTGATATAATTGACTTTTCCAAAGAAACTCAATATGAGAAATTAATTAATATGAAATTATTTAATGAAAATTTTAATTTTCTGAAAAACAACATACACAATGGTTTTTTAGCTATTTGGGATCCTAAATTATGAAAAAATCAGAAATACTAAAATTACTAGAAAAAAGATTTGAATATCTACCAAAAAGTGAAGTTGAACGAACAGTAGAAAAGATTCTTCACTTTTTTACACTAAAACTTTCCCAAGGTAAAAGGATTGAATTAAGAGATTTTGGTACTTTTACAACAAAAATAAGAGATGCTAGGAAAGGAAGAAACCCTTCAACAGGTAAAGAAATAGATATTAAAAAGAAAGCTTTTGTTCATTATAATCCTGGAAAAAATCTAAAAAAGAAACTCAATGAGAGATAGAATAAGAAAAATATTAAGCTTTCTTCTTCTATGCTTTCTAATTATTTTTTGCTCACTATTTTCAATAAGCAATAAACTAATTGTTAAAATAAATTTTTTTCCTCTACCATATGTTGTGGAACTCCCAATGTACATATTGATATTTTTGTTAATATTTATTGGTTTCCTTCTAGGTTTTTTATTTTTTTATCTTAGAAAAGTTTTATAATTAATCATGAAACTAAAAAATTATGTTTACTGTGCGCTGGATTTTAGTGACCTAAATCAAACTTTAAACTTTACAGATAAAATATTTAAGCATGTTGGGGGAGTGAAAATAGGTTTGGAGTTCTTTGTAAAATATGGTATTGAGGGTGTTTTAAAAATTAAAAATTTTGGTATCCCAATTTTTTTGGATCTCAAATTACATGATATTCAAATACTGTAAAAAACACAACTGAAAATATTTTAAAAATTCGACCCCACTTGTTAACCATTCATTTAACTGGTGGATCTGAAATGATCAAACAAGTGTGTGATATCAAAGAAGATACTAAAATTATAGGTGTTACTATGTTAACAAGTTTAGATAGAAATGATCTAAAAGCATGTGGATTAGAAATACCAGAATCTAAATTTGTTGAGAACCTTACAAACCTTGGTTTTAAATCAGGAATTGATGGAATAGTTTCATCGCCTCTGGAGTTGACTAAGCTTAAAAAAAATTTGGGAATAGTCTGATATATGTTACTCCAGGCATTAGATTAAATGAAAATAAAAAAAACGATCAAAAAAGGGTTTCTTCACCCGGACAAGCAGTTGTAAATGGTTCATCACTGCTTGTTATTGGCCGACCAATTACAACCTCACCTAATCCAATAAAAAGTATAGAAGAAATCCTAAGAAATATAAGAGAAAGTCTTGAAAGTAGAAATTAAAATTTGCGGAATTAATAATAAGGAGTCTGCTATTGCTTCTGAAGGTGCTAACTACATTGGATTTGTTTTTTGTAGGGAATCTCCAAGATTTGTTGAACCAGATATTGTAAAGAGGATTATTCCATATTTGAGTAAAGATCAAAAAAAGGTTGGTTTATTTGTAAATGCGAAAATTAATTTAATAAAAACAATTACATTTGATTTAGGACTAGATATGATACAGCTTCATGGCGATGAAGATATTGAGTTTATCAAAAATCTTAAAACACTCACAAATAGAAAAATAATAAAAGCAATTCCTGTAAGAACTATTCAGGATGTAAAGATTTCTGAGGAATTTAAAAATTTTTGTGATATGATTTTATTTGATACAAAAACTAATACTCAGTTTGGTGGAACTGGAAAAGTTTTGACTGGAAATTATTAAAGAACTTTATAAGATTTCAAAAAAATGGATGGTAGCAGGAGGATTAAATATAAATAATATTAAGGAGGCTCTGGAAACCATAAAACCAGATATTGTAGATATATCCTCTGGAGTTGAAAAAAAAGAGGAATAAAATGTGAAAAAAATTAGAGACTTTATAAAGTATGTTAGAGAATTATGAAAAAAGATAAAAATATTAATTATAAAATATTTCCGGATAAAAATGGAAGGTTTGGGAAATTTGGTGGAAGATTTGTTGCCGAAACATTAATGCCTTTGTTACTGACAGTCGAAGAGGAATACAAAAAAGCTAAAAATTCCAAAAAATTCAAATCTAAACTCAAATATTATTTTGAAAATTATATTGGGCGACCAAGTCCTCTTTATCTTGCTGAAAGATTATCTAGTAAACTTAATGGAGCCAAATTATATTTTAAAAGAGATGAACTTAATCATACTGGAGCCCATAAAATTAATAATTGTGTAGGACAAATTTTACTTGCTATGCAGATGGGAAAACAAAGAATTGTTGCTGAGACTGGTGCTGGACAGCATGGATTAAGCAACTGCAACAGTATGTGCATTGTTCAATCTTAAATGTGTTATTTATATGGGAGAGGTTGATATAAAAAGACAGGCACCAAACGTGTTTAAAATGAAACTACTAGGTGCACAAATTCAACCAGTAAAATCAGGAAGAGCAACATTGAAGGATGCAATGAATGAAGCGCTACGTGATTGGGTTTCAAACGTCAAAGATACTTTTTATGTTATTGGAACAGCAGCAGGGCCACATCCTTACCCAATGATGGTGAGAGATTTTCAATCAGTAATTGGAGATGAAGCAAAAAAACAAATATTAAAGTATGAAAGAAGATTACCCAATTATCTTGTTGCATGTATTGGTGGAGGATCAAATGCTCTTGGGATTATTTTACTCATTTTTAAATGACTATGATGTTAAAATTATAGGTGTTGAAGCTGGAGGAGAAGGTGTAAACTCAAAAAACATGCAGCATCTCTTGCAAAAGGTAAACCTGGTTTTCTTCATGGAAATTATACTTATTTATTACAAGATTCCAATGGACAGATTAATGATGCACACTCTATATCAGCCGGTCTTGACTATCCTGGAATCGGTCCTGAGCACTCCTGGCTAAAAGAAATTGGAAGAGTAAAATATGTAAGTGCAACTGATAAAGAAGCTTTAGGTGCTTTCAAATTATGTTCAAAACTTGAGGGTATTATTCCTGCATTAGAGCCATCTCATGCTTTAGCATATCTTATTAAAAATTCTAAAAAATTCACAAAGAAAGATATTATAATAATGAATATGTGCGGTAGGGGGATAAAGATATATTTGCAATCTCTGACAAACTTGGTGTTAAATTATAAATATAATGATAAATAGAATCGAAAAAACTTTTGAGAAACTTAAAGCAAATGGTGATAAGGCATTAGTGTCATTCATTACGGCAGGTGACCCTAATATGGAAAAATCTGAACAAATTCTTTGCGATTTGCCCAAGTATGGAGTTGATATAATAGAAGTCGGCATTCCTTTCTCTGACCCAATGGCTGATGGACCAACAATTCAAAAAGTCTAGTAGTAGAGCAATTTCTGCTGGATCAAACTTATCAAAAACCTTAAAAATTATAAATAAATTTAGAAGAGTAAATTCAAAAACTCCTATTGTATTAATGGGGTATTTTAATCCAATTTTTCAGTTTGGTTTAGAAAAATTTTTTAGTTCCTGCAAAAAAATTGGAATAGATGGCATAATTGTCGTTGATCTTCCTCCTGAAGAAAATGAATTAATAAATATTTATACTAAAAAATATGGTGTTCATAATATTAGATTAATAACGCCAACAACAGATAAAAAAAGATTAAGAAAAATTTTGAAATTCACTAGTGGTTTTTGTATTATGTTTCAATAACAGGAATTACTGGCACTAAAAAACCATCTATTTTGGAGGTTAAAAAAGCGGTTAGAAGTATAAGAGCTAATACTAATTTACCAGTAGTCGTAGGCTTTGGAATAGATAACTACAAACAAGCAGCAGCTTTGAATAAGATTTCAGATGGATGTGTAATTGGATCGGCAATTATTAAAATAATTGAGAGTTATAAAGAACATAGTAAATCAAAAATATCAAAACAAATTGAAGATTTTTAATTAAATTTAGTAAAGATAAGAAATGAACTGGATAACTAATTTTGTCAAACCTAAACTACAATCATTTGTAGGTAAAAAAGAAGTACCAGACAATCTATGGGAAACTTGCCCTAAATGCTCTCAAATGATTTTAAAACGGGAGTTAAAAGTAGCGTTATATGTTTGCAAACACTGTGACCATCACTTTAGAATTAATGCTAAAGATAGGCTTGAGAGTTTTTTTGGAAATAATTTTATGATTATTGAAACACCTAAAATAAAAAGTGACCCTTTAAAGTTTAAAGATAGTAAAAAGTATGTTGATAGACTTAAAAAAGCAAAAAAAAATACTGAACTTGAAGATTCTGTTGTAGTTGCCACTGGGACATTAAATAAAACTAAAGTAACCGTAGCTATTTTTGATTTTAACTTTATGGGAGGTTCAATGGGTATGGCAGCAGGTGAAGCAATAGTTACAGCATGCAATTATGCAAAAAAAAATAAGCTTCCTTTAATTATTTTCAGTTCATCTGGTGGTGCAAGAATGCAAGAGGGTATTTTATCTTTAATGCAAATGCCCAGAACTGTGATAGCAGTAAATTCATATTGTAAAACAAATCAACCGTTTTTATCAATTCTAACTGACCCAACAACAGGTGGAGTTTCAGCCTCATTTGCAATGCTAGGTGATTTAATTTTAGCTGAGAAAAATGCTACAATTGGGTTTGCAGGATCAAGAGTGATAGAAGAAACTATCAAAGAAAAACTTCCTCAAAATTTTCAAAAATCAGAGTATCTTTTAGAAAAAGGTATGGTTGATTTTGTAATCCATAGAAAAGACCTAAAGAAGAAAATCATCAGTATTTTAGAATTTTTAAATCCATAAATGGAAAAATCAAAAAAAATTTTAAGGAGGCTTGAACTTCTTCATCCAAAAAAGATTGACTTATCATTAACAAGACTAAAAAGGTTACTGGCCAAACTTAATAATCCACACTTAAGACTGCCACCAACTATCCATGTAGCGGGCACTAATGGTAAAGGGTCGGTCACTTCGTTTTTAAGATTTATATACGAAAATTCTAGACTCAATGTTCAATGTTACACCTCTCCACATATAATTAAGTTTAATGAACGAATCAGAATTAACTCAAAACTAATTAGTAATGATTATTTAAATATACTATTGGAAGAATGTGAGTTTTATAATAATGGAGAAGAAATTACTTTTTTGAAATTACAACTGCAGCAGCATTTTTAGCATTTAGCAGGGTAAATTCTGATTTGTTAATTCTTGAAACTGGGTCTGGGTGGTAGATTTGATGCTACAAATATTATTGAAAAAAAAATATGTAGCGTAATCACTCCTATTTCAATGGACCATATGAATTTTCTTGGATCTAAAATAAGTCTGATAGCTAGAGAAAAATTAGGGATTATTAAAAACTCTGAAAGAGTAGTAATCTCAAAACAAAAAAGTTATGTCAAATACCTAACAAGAAATTATCTAAAGAATATAAAGATAGCATCTTACGAAGAAGGAAAAGATTGGAAAGTTCTGAAGAAAGATTATAAAAAAAAAGATTCTTAATGAGTTTTAAAGAAAAAGTCTGCGAATTTAGTTTTCCATCTCTATTCGGTGATCATCAAATTGACAATGCCTCTACTGCAATCTCTACTATATTATCAATTAATGACTTTAATATTACCAGAGAGTCAATAAATTCTGGAGTATTAAAGACTAATTGGCCAGCCAGAATGCAAAAATTAAATGGAAGATTATCAAAAATTGCTGGTAAAGCTTTTGATATTTGGCTAGATGGTGGGCATAATCTAGATGCTGCAGAAATGTTATCAAAAGTAGTCAATAGTTGGGACGAAAAAAAGATTATTCTTATTATTGGAATGATTAATGGTAAAGATCCAATAAAATTCTTGAATAAATTAATTCACAATATTTCTTTACTAATAGTATTACCTATAAATGATCATCAATGTATAATGCCATATGAAATAAAAAATCTTGTAGTTGATAATTTTAAGCCAAACTTTGATATTAAATGCTGTTTGAATATTGATGAGGCAATAATTTTTACCAAAAAAAAATACTCGAAAGGAAAAATACTTGTTTGTGGTTCATTATATCTTTCAGGTGAAATTCTAAGAGCGGACGGCTACAAAATAAAATAAAATTAGATTTTTGTTTCAATCCAATCTAATAATTCCTTTTTTGGAGGTAGTCCAACTTTAGTGTCAATGGAATCACCATTTTTAAATAATATCATAGTGGGTATACTTCTTATTGAAAATTTAGCTGCCAATTCTTGGTTATCGTCAATATTTATTTTTCCAATTTTTACTTGCTCTTTTAATTCATTAGATATTTCCTCTAATATTGGTGCCAAATTCTTGCATGGACCGCACCATTCCGCCCAAAAATCAACTAAACACGGAAGTGAAGACTTAACTACTTCTTCCTCAAAATTATTTTCATTTATATTTATAACTGTCACTAATTTTTCTCCTTTCAAACTAACCAAATAACCTTTTTGATAATGATTCATTAAATAAGATGGGTTTTGGATTAGAATCACTATAATAATCATTTAGAAAATTAATGTAAATATTATATTGATAAATCTGTTCCTCCATCTTAAAATTTTCTTCCTCATCCTCTATTTTAAAAGATAATGTATCTACTTCCTCCATAGCAGCAGGTATTGTTGTGAAATTTTTACTTTCTAATGATAGAAGTCTTTCTGAAATTTTTTTATGTAATAAAGAAAATACTTTTCTAGGAAGCTCTGTTGGTTGGTTTCTAAAAATATGTCTTGCTGCAAAAAATCTTAATCTAGGGTCCAAGAATTTCTCTGCAAATATCCATTTTTTATCCCAGTTCTCATTATGGAAATCTTTCATTATGAATGAATCTTTGTAATTTAAATTCTTAGAATAAATAGTTTCTTCTTCATATGGTATCTCTTGACTTTTATTTTCTATATATTCTTCGGATTCTCGTTTTAAAACAATATCTAAGTTTTCAAGAAATTGCTCATTATTTAGTTGCTGATTTTTTAATTCTATTTCCTCTTCTGTAAATTCTGAGTATGGTTCCATTGATCTTGCATATTTTTTATCAAGGACAGTTGGTTGCTTATTAATCTTAATCTTTCTAAAAAAACTTTTATTTTTATATATTTCATAAAGGGAATTATGATCATATTTAACTAGCTCTGAGGGGTCATACTTCAAATCAAAACCAATTAACTGAGATTTATATATAGGGTGTTTAATTAAATGCTTAACTAGGTAAACTCTATGTGAATTAAATAAGTAATTATGTAATGTAAAAATCTTCTCATTCATTATTCTATGTTCAACTTCTTTTGAAGATGAATTTTTAGTAAAATCAATAAATAAGTCTGAATCTCTATCAATTAACATTTTCATTAGCTTCATTGTAACTTCTACATCAGCTATTGCCTCGTGTGCGTTCTCAATATTAAATTCGATTGATTTAGCCAGATTTTCTAACTTAAAGATTATTTTTCAACTATCATTTTTATTTACATTAATAGAATTATTTCTAAAAGCATGGACCATTGTTGCAAAGTTAAGAATATCAAGCCTTAAATTACCATTCGTATTTGTTAAGTTAGGAAATAAAAAATGTTCCCATAAAATTTGTCTAAAGAACTCCTCATCAAAGTTAATTGAATTAAACCCAACAAAATATGAATTCTTAAATTCAGATAGAAGTTTATGAATATTTAAAGTCATTTCATAATAAGAGTCCCTCTCTGATAAAATATCAGATATATTCAGCCTATTTACTTTAAGTGCGTTAATTGAGGGCACAATGTCAGGATTTAGTCTAGATTTGATATTTAATTTTTTTAATTCATTAAAATTTTGATCGAATATGATAAAGCCAGCTTGTAAAACTTGATCAAACCTTGCGTCCCTTCCTGTAGTTTCAAAATCATACGCTATAAAATTTTTCATACTGATAATTTCCTAATACTCTCTAAGTCTTTAACTGTTCCAATATGAAACCACGGATTTCTATCAATTATTCCGTAAGCCTTACCTTTTTGTATACTTTCCATAATAACCTCTTTTAATGAAAAAATTTTTTCTTTTTTTTCTTTTAAAATATTTGGGTTAATGATTTGTAAACCAGTAAAAACTAAATTCGGATTGTTAGAAAATATTAGTTTTTTATACTTGGTTTTATTTTTAAATAATTCAAAATCTCCATTTCCGTTGTATCCAAATAAATCTTTTTTATTTTTCATACATAACATTAGATCCATAAATTTCGAGTTCCAGTTTTCTGATATTAATTCTATTGAGTTATAGAAATTATCTATCCAATATACATCACTATTTAACAATAATATTGGAGATTCCCAGCTTAGGTATTTTTTTTTTAGACAGTTCAACAAACCACCTCCTGTTTCCAACCTAACCTCCTCAACAACAATATTCACATAATTCTTAAAATCCTTTAATTCATCAATTATCTTCTCTGGGAAATGAAAAGTATTTATTACTATTGAGTCAAAATTTTTTTTAATGAGCTTTTTTACATTATTAATTAGTAAGCTATCTTGGTTAATTTTTACTAATGGCTTAGGAGTGGTTTCTGTTAAAGGTAACATTCTTTTACCCATACCTGCAGCGAATATCATTGCTTGTTTAATCATAATCTAAAAATGGTATAAGTATTTTAAATATTTTTCTAAACTCTCTACTACTTAAATTTTTTTCAACATTTTAATTACTCTTGGTATATGAACTAAATAATTTTTTTTATTATCTCTAACCGCTAACCTTTTAAAAATTCCAAGTACTTTTAAATGTCTTTGTATGGCGATTACTTTATAACATATTTCAAATTCAGTTGGGTCAATATTACTAAATGACTTCAAATAATAATTGATGATTTTTCTCTCTAATTTATTATCAACATCAATTCTTGCATCCTGCGTCAATGATACTAAGTCATATACGCACGGACCTACTAAAGCATCTTGATAATCTATCCAACCACAACTAAGATGTTTATCCTTATTTTCAATAAAAAATAAATTGTCAACATGATAATCTCGGTGGATAAATACTTTTGGAATATTCTCAAGTAGATTAATAAATGACTTAAATTCATTGTTAAAGTCTTGTTTTGATTTATCTTTTAAAGAACTCTCTTCTTGCAAGAACCATTCAAAGAATAAATTTGATTCATTTGTAAATTTATTCTCATCATAATAGTCCAAATTAAAATTAAATTTTTGTTTATGAACATGAATTAGTGCGTCTGTTGCCAGTAAATATAAAGAATTTTGATTAGTTTTATTAACTATATTACTAAATTTTTTTCTTCCAAAATTTTCAATTATTAATATATTATTTTCTTTAAGATTTAAAAAAATTTTTGGAACAGTTACTTTATCTGATAATAAATTAGAAATTTTAACGAATTTTTCTAAACTTTCTGGATTATCATCATACATCAATACACGATCTGTATTTTGCGATTTAATAATGAAATACTTTCTATTTGATGCATCTCCTGCTAAGAATTTAATATCGTCATAAAAGACTCTTTTCATTTTAAGAATATTTTCTATTGTATGAATAATCTCATTTTTCATAATTTTAGTTTTTTGTTTGAACGAATCGATATTTCTATTTTTGTTTTATTTATCTCATCGAAATAAATGTTTATCCTATCATTTGGTAATATATCCTCAATAATTTCAGGCCATTCAATTATTGTACAATCCCTTAAAGCTAACTCTATATCTAAATTATAAATCTCTGACTTATTTTTTAATCTATATAAGTCATAATGCCAGATTCTTAAATTATTTATGTCATAAAGGTTAACCAATGAAAATGTTGGACTATTAACATTTATTTTCTATACCAAGATAATTCTTAAGAATAAATTTTACAAGGGTGGTTTTTCCAATACCCAACTTTCCAATCAAACATATACAAACATTATTATTAATAATTTTACTAATTTTTTTGGCAAGCTTTTCTGTATCATCGAGTGAATTTAAAAAAAATTTAGAATGCTCTTTCATTTTGCTTTATTATTCTAATATAAATATTGTTATATAAAAATATTATTATGAAACAAATTAATACTGACGTACTTATAATTGGAGCAGGTCCGGTGGGATTATTCTCAGTATTTCAATTAGGACAACTTGGAATAAAATCATGCGTTGTTGACTGTTTGCCAAAAGCTGGTGGACAATGCTCGGAACTTTATCCAGAAAAACCTATATATGATATACCTGCCCACCCAGTCACAACTGGAAATGAACTGGTAGAGAATTTAAAGAATCAGATCAAACCATTTAATTCTGAGTTTTTATTAAATCAAAGAGTTGATCAAGTAAACCATCAAAATAATAACTTTATTTCAGAAACATCTAGTGGAAATAAAGTTTCCTCAAAATGTATTTTTATTGCAGCGGGAAACGGTGCTTTTGGACCTAATAAACCACCGCTTGAAAATATTGAAGAGTTTGAGAATACTTCTGTTCTTTATAATGTTGATAAAAAAAATACTTTCGTTGGAAAAACAATAGCCATAGCTGGTGGGGGAGATTCAGCAGTTGATTGGGCGATAGAATTATCTAACATAACAAAAAAAATTTACTTTATTCACAGGAGGGAAAAATTAAGAGCTGCTCCAAACAGTGTCGAAAAATTAAAAAGTTAAGTAATGAAAAAAATATTGAAATGATAATCCCCTATCAAATTGATTCAATTCAAGGTCGAGATGGTAAAATAGAAACTTTAACTGTAAAAAATCTTAGTAATGAAACAAAAAAGCTTGAAGTTGATTACTTTTTACCCTTTTTCGGTCTATCAACTAAATTAGGCCCGATTTCGGAATGGGGGTTGGAAATAGAAAAAAAAATCTTAAGGGTTGATCAAACTAGTTGTCAAACATCCAAAAAGGGAATTTATGGGATAGGTGATATTTGTAATTATCCTGGGAAACTAAAACTAATTTTGACTGGTTTCGCGGAAGCGGCTGCAGCCTCTCACCATTGCTATAATCTAATATTTCCTGACAAACCTCTTCATTTCGAATATTCAACAACCAAAGGTATTAATACTTCAAACTAATATCTATACTCGTCTGATTTATAAGGGCCTTCAACAGGTACATTAATATATTTACTTTGTTTGCTTGATAGTTTGGTAAGCATTGCACCTATTTTATCTAGATGAATACTTGCAACTTTTTCATCAAGTTTTTTTGGAAGTACATAAACTTTATTTTTATAATTTTTGTGGTTTTTCCATAACTCAATTTGAGCTAATACTTGATTAGAAAAAGAAGCTGACATTACAAAGCTGGGATGTCCAGTTGCACAGCCTAAATTAACGAGCCTTCCTTCTGCTAACAGAATAATTTTCTTACCATCTGGAAACTCTATTTCATCAACTTGGGGTTTTACATTGCTCCATTTATTATTTTTCAATGCCTCAACCTGAATTTCTGAATCAAAGTGACCAATATTACAGACTATACTTCTATCTTTCATTTCCCTCATGTGGTCTAAAGTAATTACATCAACATTTCCTGTTGCTGTAACAAAAATATCTGCTTTTTTACAGGCATTATCCATAGTAGTCACTTCATAACCGTCCATAGCAGCTTGAAGTGCACAGATTGGATCAATTTCAGTTACTAATACTCTACATCCCGCGTTCCTTAAACTTTCAGCTGATCCTTTTCCTACATCACCATATCCTGCTACAATGGCAACTTTACCTGCCATCATTACATCAGTTGCTCTTCTTATTCCATCAACTAGACTTTCTCTACAACCATATTTATTATCAAATTTTGATTTTGTCACCGAGTCATTAACATTTATCGCTGGAACTTTCAAACTTCCGTCTTTTTCCATCTCTATTAGCCTTAGCACACCTGTTGTAGTTTCCTCTGATAGCCCCTTTATCTCATTCAAATATTCTGGATATTTTTCGTGAATTAGTTTTGTTAAATCTCCTCCATCATCAAGAATCATATTTGGTTTCCACCCATCAGGACCATCAATTGTTTTTTCAATACACCACCAAAACTCCTCCTCTGTTTCACCTTTCCATGCAAAGATAGGAATATTTTCCTTTGCAATTGCCGCTGCTGCTTGATCCTGTGTAGAATAAATATTACAAGAACTCCACCTAACTGAGGCTCCTAAGTCAATCAGCGTTTCAATTAAGACTGCTGTTTGAATTGTCATATGAAGGCATCCTGCTATCCTTGCACCTGATAATGGCTTTGAATCTTTATATTCCTCTCTGAGTTGCATCAGACCCGGCATTTCTGTCTCAGCTATTTCAATTTCTTTTCTACCCCAAGAAGCCAACTCAATATCTTTTACTTTAAAATCACCCATTTTTCTCCTTACTGAAATTATTCATTACATAATTTCTATATTTTTCTAATTTATTTTTTATGAACACATTATCATCATCATTTAAAATTTCATCTGAAATTTTTTTTGCTTCAATAAAGCTCAAGTAACTCAAGAATTGTTTAATTTTTAAAATGCTAGAAATTCCCATCGATAACGAATTTATGTTCAAGCCTACCAATAACATAGTAAATAAAGTATCACCAGCCATTTCACCACAAATACTTACTGGGATATTGTTATTTTTTGCTGAATTAACTGTCAACTGAATTAACTTAAGAACCGAAGGATGAGTGGGGTCATAAATATTAGCGACCTCTTCATCTCCTCTATCTGTTGCTAAAGTATACATAGTAAGATCATTTGTTCCTATTGCAAAAAAGTCACAGTTTTTTGCTAATGAGTCTGAGATTAGAGCTGCAGCAGGTGTTTCAATTAGCACGCCCACAGGAGGAACTTTAATTATAATTTTTTTTTTCTTTAGATCATACACTACTTCATCAATTATCCTTTTAGTTTGATTTAATTCAGTTACATTGGAAACCATAGGAAGCATAATTCTTATGTTTCCATAGTTACTTGCTCTTAAAATAGCCGCTAGTTGCTTTTTGAAAATCTTTGGATAAGCCAGAGTTAACCTTATCGCTCTAAGTCCAAGTGCTGGGTTTGGTGACTTTGATAAAAATTTTTCAATTGATGGAACTTTTTTATCATTTCCAACATCAAGTGTTCTTATTGTTAATGGATTACCCTTGAGATATTTTAGAGCATTTCTAATTGAAACAAACTGCTCCTGTTCTGAAGGCATTCTTTTTTTATTCATAAACAGATATTCACTTCTATAAAGTCCTATACCATTGATACCCTTCTTCATTGATTCTTTTACCTCATCTTCATTGTCAACATTTGCTTCTATGCTTATTTTTTTTCCATCTGATGTTTTCGGACTTATGTTAACAAATGAATTTAGTTTTTTTTCTTGATTTTTCTTTTCTTCAATCTTTTTTAAATAAAATAATCGGGTTTCTTGTGTTGGATTTGTAATTAAAATTCCTTTTTCACCATCGATAATAAGTTCATCATTGTTTTTTAGTTTCTTTACTACATTCTTTACTCCTACAATTGTAGGTATTGATAATGACCTTGCGACAATAGCAAAATGTCCCTCAGGTCCACCTAAACCACTTACAAGGCCAATATATTTATTTTTTGACTCAGAGAAAAGATCTGCAGGACCAAGCTCATTAGCTACCAAGATCTGATTAGCTTTAACTTTACTTGAAAAATTCTTTTTTTGTAAGTTATCTAATATTCTTTTACAGACATCTCTAACATCATCGAATCTATCTTTGAGATAATCGTCTTTAATTTTATAAAAAATTTTAGATTGCTTATTTAACTCCTCGTTGATAGCAAACTCAGCATTGATAAGGTCATTACTTATTCTTTTCTTTGCATCTTTAATAAAAGATGACGAGCTTAATAAATAGATATTGGCCTCTAAAACTAATTTCATTTCTTCATAGACATCATTTTTGGTGGATTGAATTTTATTAATTATTTTTTTAAAATCTAGGATTGTCTTTTTTACTGCTTTATCTAATCTTATCAATTCATTTTTAACATTCGATATCGAAATATTGTATTCGGAATGAGATAAATTTAATGTTTTTTTTAAAACACAATTACCAATTGCATACCCGAATGAAACACCAATACCTTTAATGATCTTTTCTTTTCTAATATTCTCTGATAGGGGTTTTTCTTCACCAAAATTATTTGTTATTAAATCAATTAATTTTTCAAGATCCTCTTCTGCATTATTCCCAATACACTGTACTTTAATTTCAGTTCCTTTTGATGCTGCGAGGGTCATCAATCCTAACAAAGAAGATCCACTAACAATATTTTTTCCTTTTTTCACAACAAATCTTGACTCGCACTTTGAAGTTAGGCTTACAAATTTTGCCGCTGCTCTTGCGTGTAGACCCAGTTTGTTAGTTATAAGAATTTTTTTCTCTAGCCTTTTTCTTGCAATTTTTTTATCCTCAAAAAAGCAGAGGCAACATTAATATATTTTCTACCTGCTTCTTGTGACTTTTTAATAACATCTTTTATTGGAAATTTTTTTCTTAAAGACATCATTTTAATTAGCATTGGTAAGTTCACACCTGCTACAACTTCAATCTTCTCATCTTCCATTACTGACAATGCAAGATTAGATGGAGTTCCTCCAAACATATCTGTAAGTACAATTACACCTTTACCAGATTGTGCACGTTTAACACTATCCAAAATTTCGTTTCTTTTATGTTCCATATTATCTTGAGGAAAAATTGAAACAGCATAAACTCTTTCCTGCTTTCCTACAATATGTTCTATAACTCCTATAAATTCTTTAGCTATATTAGAGTGACTTACTATAACAATTCCAATCATCTTTTTATATCTCTATGATCTAGGTACATCTCAAACTTATTATATTTTTTTAGTAAAGAATAAAGGTGTATAGCTGAAACAACCGACCTGTGCACTCCCCCTGTACATCCAAAGGCAACAGTTATATAATTTTTCCCTTCATCCCTAAATCCTATTAAAATTTTATCAAAAAACTTTTCTATGGTCTCAAAAAAAAAATTAAAATTTTTTTGTTTATTTATAAAATCTACCACCTTCTTATTTTCTCCATTTAGTTTTGATAATTCTTTAATATAAAAAGGATTCTTTATAAATCTCATGTCAAAAACAATATCTGCTTCTCTTGGTAATCCATATTTATAACCAAAAGAAATTATTCTTATACTAAGCTTGGTTTTAGAATCCTTGCTAAATAATCCATCTATTTGTTTTTTAATTGATTTACTGAAAATCCAGAAGTATCTATATATATATCATTAACTTTCTTTAATGGTTCTAACCACAAACGTTCTCTATCGATTATGTCATCCATTGGAAGATCAAGTTTAAGTGGATGAGATCTTCTATTTTCCTTAAACCTATTTATTAAATTTAAATTATCACAGTCAAAAAAAACAATTGAAACATCAAGTTCCTTTTTCTTTAAAGTTATAAGATCTGCAATCTTTTTAGCACTAAAACCTCGACTTCTTATGTCAATACCTACCGCTATATTCTTTTTATATTTGAGTCCAATATATTTACAATTAAAGAAGTGGGAAGATTATCAATTGCTTCGTATCCTATATCCTCAAGAATTTTTAAAGCTGTACTTCTTCCCGCACCCGATAAACCTGTAATGATTATTACTTTGTTTTTACTCATTAATCTCATTCAACTTTACTTTTACCTTGACAACAGAAGAGGAATTTTTTCCATTGATTTCAAGCTTAGGGAATTTTAAACCTAATAAATTTGTTTGATTTTTTTTTGGAATCCTCTCTATTTCTTTATCTGTAAGTTTAATAACTAATTTCAGACTTATTCCCTCTATATAAGGTACAGTTATTATTCCTAATTCCCTAACTTCAAGAAGGCCTTTGGTATTTTCAACACCAAATAAATGTATGTTGTTTTCTGATTTACTAAAAACTGTAATATCATCAGAAATTAAGGTGGCTCCAGAATCAATAAGTCTTAGTGCAAGATCTGATTTCCCCGAGCCAGAATCTCCAAATATAGCCACTCCATTATCCTCTATTGCAACACTAGTAGCATGGAGTCTTTTTATATTCATTTCCTATCCAATAAATTTTCTCTGAGTTTGTTATTTAAGACCATAATTTTTACATTCACTTTTTCCTGATTCTTAAATACAAAATTTAAATTAAATGTTTTTCCATCTTTTAGCTCCTGATTTAGACCCATTAGCATAATATGTGTGCTTCCAGGTTGGAAATAAAATTCACTTCTTGCAGGAATATTGAGTGATTCTACTTTCTTCATCCTCATAATTTCACCTTCTAAAATAGTATCGTGAATCTCAGCTACATCACTAATATTTGACGTGATTTTTTCAATTACAACGTCATTGTCAGATTGATTAAATATTGATACGTAAGCTGCCGCCACTTTTTGTCCCTTAAATGTTTCAAATGCATAGCCTCCATGAAAAACTACCTTTGCAGAAATAGGGTCGTTTAATAAGACAAAAAAACAAATCAGTAAATATAAAAGATATTTGAAATTTCTCATTTTAATTATATTTATATATATATACTAATATAATAGCATGAATATAAATTACACTACAAGACAGTTAATAAGATCCTGTTCAAAAGGCTATTTATCAACAGAATTTAATCCAACACTCTTTTCTAACAAAAAAATTAATTTAAAGAATAAGTTTCCATACTCAACTTTTACACTGGTTGCTTATGACTATGATTTGTCTCCAATCCTTTTATTGTCTGATCTTTCTGAACATACCACAAATATAAAAAGCAATAATCTGATTTCTTTGATGGTTTGTGAGGAAGAAAAGGTTTATCAATTTTTTCCTAAGTTTAAAAAACAGTTTGGTAACTATGAGGATCCAATGTCAAGACCAAGAATTACCTTGATAGGAGAAGCTAAAGTTACAAAAAATTTAGATCATAAAAAAAGATTTCTCTCACGCCACCCTGCAGCAAATTTATACTCTAATTTCAATGATATGAATTTTTATATTCTCAAGATTAAATCAGCACATTTAATTGGTGGGTTTGCTCACGTAAAATGGTTCAATAAAAATGATTTGATATGTAAAGACTTTAAAAATTTTAAAGAAATGGAATATGATGTAATGGAACATATGAACTCTCATCACAAGGAGTCAATAGATTTGTATTCAACAAAAATTCTCAAAAACAAAACAAAAAATTGGAAAATTGTCGGTATTGACCCTGATGGATTTGATTTAAGAAAAGGGAAGAATCTAACAAGATTCTTCTTTGAAAAGCAACTTAACGATGCAAAGAAACTTCGTGGTGTATTTGTAAGTCTTCATAATCTGGCATCAAAAGTTTAATGAGCATCATCCCATGTATCACCCATTCCAAAATCAACTTTGATTGGAACATTCAAGTCAATCATTTTTTTGTGTGACTCGGACATTAACTTTGGAATTTCCTTTTGTAATTTATCTATCTCATTCTCAGGGCTTTCAAAAATTAGTTCATCATGAATTTGTAATAAAAGCTTAGTTTTTAGTTTTTCCTTTTTTAGATAATTGAAAACTTCAAACATAGAGTTTTTTATTAAATCGGCAGCACCTCCTTGTATTGGAGCATTAATAGCAGATCGTTCAGCAAAGTTTCTTCTTGTAACTATCTTATCATTTATTAACGGAATAAAAATTCTTCTACCAAACGGAGTTTTGATAAAACCTTTACCTCTACATTGATTAATAGTTTCATCCATATAATCTTTTATTCCAGGATATTTTAAAAAATATTGATCCATATAATTTTTAGCTTCTGTATTCGATATTTCTAATTGTAATGCTAACCCGTATGGAGAAATTCCATAAATAATTCCAAAATTTATTATTTTTGCTTTTCGTCTTAGTTCTTTGGTTACCTTATCCTTGTTTAAATGAAAGACATCGGTAGCTGTAATACTATGGATATCTTCATCATTAGAAAATGCATCTAGTAAAACTTTAATGTTAGCAACATGGGCTAAAATACGAAGTTCAATTTGTGAATAATCAAATGATAAAATTTTATTACCTTTTTCAGATATAAATGCTTTTCTTATTTGCCTACCTTCAATATTTTTAATCGGGATATTTTGCAAATTTGGATCGTTAGAAGAAAGCCTTCCTGTCAAAGTACTTGCCATACCAAAAGAAGTATGGATTCTATTAGTCTTTTGATTCTTCCTAGAAATTAATCCCTCACAATATGTATTCTTGAGTTTCGAAAATTGTCTCCAATCAAGAATAAGAGATGCAATTTCTATTTTTTCATTTTTTAATTTCTCAAGAACCTTTACATCTGTTTGGTAATTTCCACTTTTACCTTTCTTACCATGAGGTAAATGAAGTTTTTCAAATAGGACTTCACCCAGTTGCTTAGGTGAACCAACATTGAACTCTTCTTTTGATATATCATATATTTTACTCTCAATATTCTTTAATTTGTCTGAAAATTGTATTGAAAGATTCTCTAATTGATGCTCATTAATTTTAAAACCATTTTTTTCCATTGAGGCAATTACATTGATGAGAGGTTTTTCTATAAAGTGGTAAAAATCAAATAAGTTATTTTTTATCAACTCTATTCTTAGTTTTTCCCATAACCTCAAAGTAATATCTGAATCTTCCGCAGCGTATTGCGTTGCTAATTTTATATCAACCTCATTAAAGGGGATCTTTTTTTTATCAACTGTTGTAACTTCTTTATACTTTATAGTTTCATGAGATAAAAAATCTAATGATAGTTCATCAAGTCCATGCCCTCTTTGTCCAGTTCTAAGTACATAAGACATCAACATTGTATCATCTAAATTTATAAGATTTATCCCAATCCCTTGCAAAATTATTAAGTCATACTTAATATTTTGACCTACCCTTAAGAATTGAATGATCTTCAAGTGGTTTTTTTATTTCTTTAATAAACTCTTCAATGCTAACTTGTTCTTCTAAATTGTGTGCCAGGGGAATATAACAAGCATCCCCAATTCCTGTTGATATAGAAAAACCCACAATATTTGCTTCAACTGCATTCAATGAAGTTGTTTCGCAATCAATTGCAATTACACCATTATCATAAATTTTTTGCACCCAGCTCCTCAGCTGATCAATATTTGTGACGGTTTCATATTTATTACGATCTACAGGATTATCTTCAGAGATATGGTATTTTGTATTATTAGCTTGTTGGGACTCTTCTTTTTTTGGAATTGTATCTACTAAACTTTTACTATTAATTTTTTGTTTCCCGAATTTACTAATTACACTAGCTTTAATTCTTGAGAATTCTAATTCATCAAGAAAGTCAATTAATTTTCCTACTTCAAGTGGTTTAAAATCAAGCTCTTTTATTTCAACAGGAGTTCAACATCTTTTTCAATGTGACAAGTTTTTTTGATATTAAAGCTAAATCTTTATTAAGGATGATTGTTTCTTTTCTTTTTTTTTGGGTAATATTTTCAACATTTTCAATCAAATTCTCTACAGTACTATACTGATTTATTAATTCTGCTGCTGTTTTAGGTCCTATCCCTGGGACTCCTGGAATATTATCTGAGGAATCACCAGCAAGTGCTTGTACCTCAATCACTTTATTAGGTTTAACTCCAAATTTTTCCAAAACATTTTTTTCAGTAATTTGCTTTTTTTTTTAAAGGATCTATCATAGTAACCTTTTCATCAATTAACTGCATTAAATCTTTATCAGATGAAACTATTGATGTGTTTTGACCTAATTTAGAGGCAGCATGAGCATAAGTAGCAATAAGGTCATCAGCTTCATATCCCTCAAGTTGAATAGATGGAATATTAAATACTAGCGGTACCTTTTTAATAAGCTCAAATTGTGGAATTAAGTCTTCCGGAGGCTCTGATCTATTAGCTTTGTAATCTGGATAAATTTCGTTCCTAAAAGTTTTCCTAGCTGCATCAAATATTACAGCTATCCTTACACCTCCTCCTTCTTCTCTTTGAATATCTTCAACAAATTTTAAGAGCATATTAGTAAAACCAAAGACAGCATTAACCGGTAAACCTTTGGATGTATGCATAGGGGCAAAGCATAGTAAGCTCTAAAAATATATCCAGAGCCGTCTACTAAGATAAGTTGACTAATGTTTTTCGTCATTTTTTATGAATTGTCTACTACAGTATGGACAGGTAACAACACTTCCTTCTGAAATATCTAGATATATTAAGGGATGAGTTCCATCTCCATCGCAACTTGCAGTATTATCTTCAACTTTTTTAAGCTTTATGTGAATATTCTGATCCATCAATCTAAATTTTAATAGTTATAAACCTTTTATTTGATTATATATATTAAAATGAATAAAAACATAATTGTTGTTAATAATTTAACCAAAAATATAAAATTACTGATAAATTTGCCCTTAACGGTATTGATCTAAAAATAAGGAAAGGTTCAATTTTTGGTTTACTTGGGCCAAACGGTGCTGGAAAAAGTACATTTATAAATATATTAGCGGGTCTAGTAAACAAAACCTCTGGTGAGGTCAAAGTTTTTGATCTAGACTTAGACAAAGATCCAAAGACAATTAGAGGGAACTTGGGAGTTGTTCCTCAAGAGATAAATATTGATCCATTTTTTACACCGATGCAAGTTATGAACAATCAAGCAGGAATGTATGGAATTAAAAAGAAAAATAATCAAAGTTTAGAGATTCTTAAAAATCTTAACTTAGATGACAAGGCCAATGCCTATTCTAGAAGTTTATCAGGGGGTATGAAGCGAAGACTTATGGTTGCAAAAGCTATGGTTCACAGCCCTCCCATAATAATTCTTGACGAACCTACTGCCGGTGTAGATGTAGATCTTAGAAATAAACTATGGGAATATATTAGAAAGTTGAATAAAGCTGGGACAACAATAATTTTGACAACACATTATCTTAAAGAAGCAGAAATTCTTTGTGATGAACTAGCTGTTATAAATAAGGGAAAAGTTATAGCATGTGATACAAAAAAAAATATTTTAAGTCTTCTTGATGAAAAGTATCTAATTATAGAGTTTGAAAACACAAGCTTTAAAGTTCCTGAAAGGTTAAAAAAATATTGTATAAAAAAAACTAAAAGCTCAGTTGAATTAAAATTTAATAAGAGTGAAAATAGTGTTACAAACTTGGTAAAAGTTTTTGAAAAAACAAAAGTTAAAATAAAAGATATATCAACAAAAGATTCAGATTTAGAGGAAATATTTATAAATTTATTAAAAAGATAAAATTAACTCTAGTTTTTATTATGCTTTGCTCATGTTCGATTATGAAACAAGAAGTAAGTTATAAAGATTCCCAACGTTATGAGTTCAAAAAAAAAGTTTGGGAAGCAAATGAACATGATGATGTTCTTATAATTGCTATTCATGGATATAATGATTATTCTAATTCATTCCAAATTCCTGCAACATTCTTAACAAAATCTGGAGTATCAACAGTTTCATTTGATCTTAGGGGATTTGGGATGAATGAGGATAGTGGCAGTTGGTTTCCATTGTCAGTTCATATTAATGACGTTGCTTTTTTTATTCGTGACATGAGAAATAATTTTCCCAAAAAAAAAATTTTTTTACTTGGTGAAAGTATGGGCGGAGCAATAGTAATTTCAACTTTGGTAAGAAATGAAGACTTACAAATTGATGGAGTGATTTTAGTTGCTCCAGCTATTTGGAATTTTTCTGAAATGAATCCAGTAAAGAAAATTTTTCTTACTACCCTTAGCACACTATTACCGAATCTTAAACTAGATGGGGGTGATTTTATAAAAGTTACAGCATGTAATAATATTGAAGTTTTAAAAGCTTTGTCTAAGGATAAATACTTTATTCATAAACCAAATCTTAAAAGTTTAAATGGAATAGTCGATTTGATGGATGAATCCTACAAGGATACTGAAAAATTTTTAAACCAAATACCTTATAGAACACTTATAATGCTACCTGTAAAAGATGAAATTGTTCCAAGAAAACCTCTAACTAAAATATTAATTGATAAAAAAGACTCCATGAAAGATGACTTAACATTAGCTACTTTTAAAAATAACTATCATATGATACTTCGAGATTTAGAAAGTGAAACTATTTCAAAATTTCTAGCAGACTGGATCCATAATTTGCATAGTTCAAATTCAATTGAAGAATCTATTAATATCTTAAATAATAGTAAGTATTACCACATAACTGAAAAATGAAGAAGTCTATTGTTTTAATAACTGGTTCTAGTTCCTGGTGGAAGTCAAAAAAATATAGAAAGGAATCATTCCTAACATTAATGAGATTAAAAAAACAAAATTGGCGCTTATACAAAATCGAAGAAATTAAACCAAACCCATATTCGATTGACACCAAACTTTATAAAAAATATCATTTAGTTAAATGATTTATTTAGTCCTAATTATTTTAATGTTTCCTTTAAATGCTTTCTCAGCCGAAATAATACAAGATAAGCAAGGAAATTATTATATAATGAAGAGGGATGGAACTTTTACAAAGTTACCAGCCCCCAAAGCCGGTAATAAATATGTAATTAAAAAGAAAACTTTATCTACTAAAAGAAAACAAAATAAATCTATTTTTAAAAGGGTTGAAAAAAAATCAAGGTTAAAATCAAATCAAGGTATAAGATAATGAATGATTTAGAAAAAAAGGAGATATGGAATTTAATTACAAATAGGGGAGATTTCTTAAAAGGTAAGTTGAAAGATGACCCTAGACATCCACTAGGGAGAAATTCTTATGCTCATATATGTAGTCTAATAATTTCTAAATTTGGTTGTTCATACAAAGAAGTTAAAAGTAATAAAGTTTTAGAACTTAAAAGGTTTATTTCAGAAATAAATGAATAGGGAAGATCTATACTTAAGGGAGGAAATATTATATTGTGATCTTCCCGATTCAAATTTTTGACTATATATCAAAATATAATATAAGTAAGCAAGATACGTGCCAAATATAGTTTATTCACTTTCCAACCTATTTAGGAGTCACCCTAAGGGATTATTTACATTATTTTTTACCGAATTATGGGAAAGATTTAGTTATTATGGTATGCGAGCTATCTTGGTGCTATACATTATCTCTGAACAAGACTCTGTTAACTCTGGTTTAGGGTGGTCAAATAGTGAAGCAATTATGCTTTATGGATGGTATACAGCACTAGTTTATTTGTTATGCGTCCCAGGAGGATGGCTAGCAGATAAATATCTAACTCATAAAAATGCTGTTTTATATGGTGGCTGGCTTCTTTGTCTTGGCCATCTACTCCTAGCAATTAAACATACACACATTTTTTTCTTAGGTTTAATATTTATTATAATAGGAGTGGGATTATTAAAGCCAAGTATATCTACATTAGTTGGTTCATTATACAAAGAAACGGATATACGGCGCGATCAAGGATTTACAATTTTTTATATAGGTATTAACATTGGAGCTTTTTTTGCAAGTATATTAGTGGGATTTATTGGGGAGGTATATGGATGGCATTATGGTTTTTCATTAGCAGGCATTGGTATGATAGTGGGCCAAATATTTTTCATACGTGGCAAAAAATACTTTCAAAGTGATTTAAAGCGCAGATCGAACTTGGAACAGAAAAATTTAACTAAAGTTCAGATAGATAGAATTAAATTAATTATTATTGCAAGCTTGATACTTATAATTTTTTGGGCTGCATTTGAACAAGCCGGTGGACTATTAAATATTTATGCCTACGAAAAAACTAATAGATTTTTAGACTTCATAAACTTTGAAATTCCGGCAAGTTGGTTTCAATCAATAAATCCATTAATGATAATTATTTTTGGTTATTTTATTTCTTTAATATGGTTAAAACTTGAAGAGAGAAATTTTATAAGTTCATCTATTCTCAAAATAGCAGTAGGTATAATAATTATGGGGTCAGGATTTATTTTTATGTTTTTTGCATCTGTTGAAGCTGACACCTATGGAAAATCGAGTATGTACTGGCTTGTTCTTGCTTATGCTTTAATTACAATCGGAGAATTGTGTGCCTCGCCAGTAATATTATCTTATATTACCAAGTTGTCACCAAAACAGATGGTTTCGTCAATAATGGGAATATATTTTGCTGCGATTGGGCTGGGTAATAAATTAGCTGGTATTATTGGAGTATATTCTCAACAATTAGGAGAAAAAAAAGTTTTTCTTGGAATTACTTTGATCTGTATCATTGTTGGAGTTACTGTTATAATCTTTCACAATGGGTTAAAAAAAGTTAGCACACGGAAGATTAAACTAGCGCCCGTAGCTCAACTGGATAGAGCATTTGATTTCGGCTCAAAAGGTTAAGGGTTCGACTCCTTTCGGGCGCGCCATCATTTAATTTTGTTGAGGTAAAATGCAAATTCTAATTAGAAGTAATGACATTATATATCTAACATGGGTAAAAAGTATACTAAGCCATAATAATATTGAATTCTTTGTTTTAGACGAATCAATGGCGTCTACTGAAGGAAATATATCAGCTATACCAGTCAGGATATTAGTCGATGATAATGATTTAGAAAAAGCAAAGTATTTAATCTCACAAACTGAGATTGACAACAAGAATTAAAATTGAATTATGTAAGACCCATTTGTTTTTAACCATTTCTTTTTTCTTTCAAACTTAGGATCGAATTTTCTAACCAAATTCCAAAATTTTTTTGAATGATTTGGTTCGATAACATGGCATAATTCATGAATTATAATATAATTAATAATATCCGTAGGTAGCATTATAAGCTTCCAATTAAGATTAATAGTTTTTTGATTTATACAGCACCCCCATATTCTTTTGTATTTACGTATTTTTAACCCATCGTAATTTATTTTTATCTCTTCAGATATTTGCTTTACTCTTGCATGCAAATAAATAATAGCTTTATGTACCAGATATTTAGTAGCAAACTTCTTTTTATCTTTGTTAAATTTTTTTTCAGACAATGAAATAATCCCTTTACTTATTCTTACATTACTTACGTTTGAAATACTTTTAATCCTAAATCTTTTACCTTTGAATAAAAGATAGTCTGTGTTGAGCGCTTTTATTTTTTCTATTTCTTTGACTTGGTTTGCAACCTTCTTTAGTAACCACTCATTTTTTGAATTAATAAACGACCTAAGAACCTCTTCTCTCGTGTGTAATGGACATAATATTTCTGGAGAACCTTTTTTACCCTTAATGTTATTGTTTTTTTTCTACTAGGGCTTTTAACTACTTTAATATTATCTGAAAAAAAAACTTTTTTTTTCTTTGGTTTTAAAAATTGAAAAAGTTTCATTCTTTCAATTTTAGCGCACTAAAATTCTTAGGTAAATATTCACTAAAATATTTTTTCATCACAGGTAAATTTTCAGCTAAAATTTTAAAACTTTGCTTATCAATTTTCAAAACTTCTGAATTTTTTAACGCTTTAATAGTTCCTGTTCTTCTACCACCCTCAAGAATAACCCTTGAACCAAAGTGGTCACCTTTCTTATATTTTTTTTTAAAGGTTTTACCACTTTTTGTTTTTCTATAAGAATTTGAGAATTCTCCACTTTGAACTATATAGAAACCGTCAGGTATCATTCCTTCCTCAAAGACAATATCGCCCCTTTTATAATTTTTCTTCTCAAATGGCTTGTTATTCAAAGGGTTTGTAAGAACGGCGTTTCTGGGAACAAAGAATTCAAGTAGCCAATTAAAAAAAACTCTAACTCGTGTTGGGAATGAAGGTATAAAAGAAAGGTAAAACCCTTTCCAAATTATCCATGCAAGTAAACCTTTTACTCTAAAATAAAAAATCTTACCAATACCTTTTTTTGAGCCAAGAGAGGCTAACGATCCTCTGGAAGTATATTTAAATGATTTCAATTTTCTTTTTAATGTTTTTAAAACAACATTCTTTGATAATACTTTTGCCTGCTGAACAGCAAACTGTGCTGTTGGAGGGGCATAAACTAAATTTGTATCTTTATAACTCTTAGCAACCTTATTGGGTACTAATGCGCAATCACCTAGAGCCCAGATATTTTCGGAATCAATAACTTGGCAGTATTCATTTGTAATTAATTTTCCATATTTTAAAGGTAATTGAGTGCTTTTAAGTAATTTTGACGCCGTGGAACCTATTGTGGAAATTATAGTGTTGGATTCAATAGATTTATTTTTATTTATATAAGCTCTCATGGAGGAAACTTCTCTTAATTTTGTATTTAAAAATATTTTAATATTTTGCTTCTTTAAAGTCTTTAGTGTGTAAAGACCAATTTCTTTTTCTAACTCTGGTAATAGACTACTTGCGTATTCTATAAGATGAAACTTAATTTCATTTTTATTAATATTTCTGTAGTATTTAATTAATCTGTCTGTCATTTCTCTCAGTTCCCCAATTGTTTCAACACCAGAAAATCCACCTCCGACAACTACAAAACTTAATAGTCTTTTTTTTAATGACATATCTAGAGTTACGTCTGCAAGTTCTAAACATCTAATAACATGATTTCTGAGGTTATAGGCATCATTCAGGTTTCTCATAGTAAAAGCATTGTTTTTTAAACCTGGTACAATATTAAGGTTACTTTCCTGGCCTAAAGCGATTATGAGCTCATCGTACTGAATAAAATGTTGTCTTTTTCTAAAACCTTGTAATATACCAACCCTTTTTTTCTTTATATCAATTAGATTTACTTCAGCATTTCTAAATTTTATATTATTAAGCATCTGCCTTATTGGTGTAACCGCATCAGAAGCCGAAATTGTACCTGAAGCTACTTCAGGTAAAAGTGGTTGAAAAACAAAATAATTATTGTCGCTTATTAACTCAATATCAAATGAATTGAGCCTCATTTTTTGAAGACGTTTAGCACAGTATACTCCTCCAAATCCTCCTCCCAGGATTAAGATTTTCTTCATACTATTATTTACCTATATATTCTATTATTACCTTTTTCTTGTTTACTTGTATAGAGGTTAAAGAACCGTGTTTGATTTTTTCCCAATAATTTTCAACTTGTTTATCAAAAGGCTCTTTAGTCAGAATCGAAATCATACCGTTAATTGAACCTGCATGTGCAACTAATAACACATCTTGTTGGGATTTTAAAATATCTTTTAAAAATTCATTTAGTCTTTTCAAAAAATCTCTATTGGACTCACCATTCGGTATCTTGTATTCCATCAGATTTTCCTGCCACTTTTTAATCTCAACTTCAGGAATTGTAGACATTAGCTTCATCTCCCATTCACCAAGATCAAGTTCTTTGATTCTTGAATCAATTGAAAATGGTACCTGTAATGCGGTAGCAAGTTTTATACATCTTTTGAGTGGACTTGAAATTACTAAAATTTTCTTAAGATTTATACTCTTCTCATCAAATTTTTTTTTTATTACAGAAACTTCATTTACAAAATTAGATGAAACATCTACATCTGTTTGTCCATAAAAAATATTATCTGCTATATCTAGAGTTGTATGTCTTAAAAAATATATTTTCATTAATAAATTATTTTAAAACTACTAAATTCTTTTAAATTGATAGCTTTTATATTCACACTTTCTACTTCCGCTAATGTTGGGCCGCTTTGACACTTATCACAAAATTTATCAAGATTTGCTTTGAATCCAGTTGTTATGACTTCAACTTTCATATCAAGAGTATTTCTTACATTCCCAACTAAAGATAAATTTGTACAATTTTTTTTTACCCAGTTTCTAAACCCAACACCTTGAACTCTTCCACTTATGGTTATTTGTCTTGTTTCTAAATTATTTATCATCAATATTTCTGTAATCAACGTCTATAATTTCTTCACTATTATTTTTCTTATTTTTATAAAAAGATTTCTTTGTTGTATCTGGAATATATCCCCAGAAAAGAGAACGAAACATTCTAAAAAATAACATTAACCCAAGAAGATCTGTCACAAACCCAGGAATAATAAAAAGGATTGCAGCGACCTTTTTACATATCCAATCTTTAGGGTCAGAGCTAAACTTTTCAATCTCATGGAGTCCTCTATTTTGTTTTAACAAAAATATTCCTAATATCATAGTTACTAAAATATGAAGTATGACTGGAAAAAAACCTAGGATGTCTCCAAATAATATAAATGATATTATTTCAAGAATAGGTAATAATAAAAGTAGTTTAAAATTCATATTAATGCTTATATATCATCTACAACTTTATTTTAAATTCATTATGGAACAAATAATTAAATTTTCAATTTTGATAAAAGATTTTTTAATTCCAATTCTTATTGGAAGTAAAATTTTCTTTTCCTTAATCGTAGCCCCAAATACTTTTCAAACTCTTAATGAACAGAATGCTAGAAAATTTATAAGGACCATATTCCCTAAACTTTATATCTGGTGCTTAATAATTAGCTTAATAATTACATTTTCACTTTTATCTGTAAACGTATTTCATTCCTTTATTTTCTTTTAATTGCCACTGGATACTTTTATTCAAGAGAGTTTTTAATGGTCAGAATTAATAAAGTTAGTGACATTAGCAAAAAAAAAGAGGTTCATAAAAAACAATTCTCAAGGTTACACAACCTTAGTGTTTTAATTTTTATAACACAATTAATAGCTATGATTGTTATATTCTTTATATCTAAGAATTGATTAGCTTCGTCAAAAGTTTTAAGTCAATAAAACCAGAGGTTTTTAACCCTCCCCTAATTACCTTGCAAGGTTTACCGCGCTCTCCTAAACTTGAAACAATAAGGTCGGCTCCCTCAAATTTTTCATCTTGCGTTAGGTCAGATGGGGTTACAATAACTTTTATATTTGCTGCAAGCGCTGACTCAAGACCTCTTGGTGAATCTTCGATAGCAATACAAGACTGTGATGATAACTTAAGTTTCTCAAGTGTCCATTCATAAATTTCAGGAGAAGGTTTTTTATTTTTTGTACGATCACCATGTGCTATTATATCAAAGTAATCTTTTGGTTTTATTTTCAACCCTTTATTTAATAAATTATTGACATTTATCTCAGATGAAGAAGAAACAAGTGCTATTCTTATATTATTCTTTTTTAATTCGTTTATTAACCTCAAAACTCCTGGTCTAAACTCTAAACTTGATTCATTTATGTAATCTTCATAAATTTCGTTTTTTACTTTATGAATTGAATCAATGTATTTAGTGAGATTCTTATACTCAAGCATTTCAGGCCAAGCCCTTTTCATATAATGTTCAATTCTTTCTTTTCCTCCACCAATATTGATTAACTCCTTATAAATTGGTTTGTCCCAGAACCAGTCTAAGTTAAACTCTTTAAAGGATTCATTGAAAGACCTACGGTGTAATTCCTCTGTCTCAGCAATTGTTCCGTCAACATCAAAAAAAACCGCACTAAGTAACACTTGTTTTTATCCTTTCAATAATGTTAGTTGTTGATTTATTTTCAATAAAATCAATTAATATTACTCTTCCGTGCCATTTTTTAGCCTCATAAAAACCTACAACATCTTTTTTTTGGTAATCTTTTCCTTTAAAAATTATATTTGGTTTTATCTTTTTTATGAGTTTAATTGGAGTCACTTCTTCAAAAACAACTATCTTATCTACAAATGGGAAGGAAGATAAAATTTCAACTCTATCCTTTTGTTCTACTATTGGTCTGTTCTTACCTTTTAGTTTTTTTATAGATTCGTCACTATTCAAACCTAGAATTAATATATCACATTTTTGTTTTGCACTTTTAAGATATGATATATGACCAGTATGAAGAAGATCAAAACAGCCATTTGTAAAACCTATTATTTTTTCACTATCATAGTCTTTTCAGAATTTTGCTAATATCCTGTTAGTTATTAACTTATTATTTTTTATTTGTTTTATATTGTTAATCTCGTCTATAGAAACAACAGATGTTCCAAATTTTGCAACAGCCAGCCCAGCTGCCACATTAGATATTTTTATTGATGACTCAAGACTTTCACCTTTCGATATAGAAGAGGATAAATATGCCAAAACTGTATCTCCTGCCCCTGAAACATCAAAAACTTCTTTTGCCTCTGATGGTAGATGAAAAAATCTTCCCACATCTGTTACTACAGATATTCCATTTGAACTTCTGGTAGTAATTACTGCTTTAAAATCAAATTTATCTATTATTTTTTTAGATAATTTCAACACCAAATTATCCTCATTATTTTTGGTGCTTATACCTATAGTATTTGTAGCTTCTTTTAATTCTTTAAGATTCGGTGTAATAAAAGTTGCACCAGCATATACAGAAAAGTCTTTTTTTTTTGGATCTACTATCAATATTTTTTTATAATCTCTTGAAATCTTAATTATCTTTTTTATGATGTTATTAGTCAAAACACCTTTGTTATAATCTGATAAAACGATAACATTACAATCATTTATTTTCTTTTTTAGCAATTTTATTATCTCACGCTCAATTGCTGAAGAAATTGGATTTTCCATTTCTTTATCAACTCTCAAAATTTGTTGATTTTCACAAACATATCTTGTCTTCTTTGTTGTACATCGATCTGGATCAACAATTATACTAGATGTAAGGTTCTTAATTTTTTTCAAAATGTCTTTTAACTTTAATCCATCATCATCATTTCCTACGATAGAAATTAGATGACACTTATTGTTTGCTGAACAAATATTCCTGGCAACATTCCCGCAACCACCAAGAATATTATAGTTCCTATCATTAGCTTTTAATATAGGAATTGGTGCCTCAGGAGATATTCTGTCTATATTTCCATGGACGTAGTGATCCAAAATTAAATCACCAACACACAATATCTTTTCACTTTCTTTCATCTAAATTTTTCCTCAAAATATTTTCGAAATATTCTATAGTTTTTTTTAACCCCTGACTTCTGTCGTATTTCGGCTTCCAATTCAGTTCTTTTTTAGCTAAACTAATATCTGGACATCTTTGTTGTGGGTCATCAATAGGTAAATCTTTATGTATCAGCTTAGACTTACTTCCAGTAATTTCTATTATTTCAGATGCAAGCTGCTTTATAGAAATCTCTGATGGATTTCCAAGATTAATTGGACCACAAAAGTTATCTTTTTCCATCATTAACATAATACCTGAAATTAAGTCATCTACATAACAAAAGGAGCGCGTTTGATCGCCTTCACCATAAACAGTTATATTTTTATTCGACAAAGCTTGCATGATAAAGTTAGAAACTACTCTTCCATCATTTGGCTGCATCCTAGGTCCATAAGTGTTAAATATTCTAATTATTTTTATATTTACATCATGTTGTCTTTTATAATCCCAAAAAATTGTTTCAGCACATCTTTTTCCTTCATCATAACAAGCTCTTGGTCCAGTAATATTTACTGAACCTTTATAATCTTCAGATTGCGGATGTACTTCGGGGTCGCCATAAACTTCAGATGTAGAAGCTTGCATAATTGTAGCGTTAGTTCTTTTAGCCAAACCAAGCATATTTATTGCTCCATGAACGCAAGTTTTAACTGTTTGTACAGGGTCATTCTGATAATGAACTGGAGAAGCTGGGCAAGCAAAATTTAATACAATATCTACCTCTAGATATAACGGAAATGTTATGTCATGCCTCAGCAAATCAAAATTTTTGTTATCAAGTATTTTTTCTAAATTATCTTTATTACCTGTATAAAAATTATCACAACAGATAACATCATAACCTTTATTTAAAAGTTCTTCACATAAATAGGAGCCTATAAATCCAGCTCCGCCTGTTACTAACACTCTTTTTTTCACCTTAGCTCAATCTCAATTTCAGTAGTATTATCCTGTTCAACAAAAACTGCTGCATCTTCAAATTTCGGTGGGCCAAAAAAGACAGGTGCGTTATTACTAAATCCATAGTATTCCTTTGGTATAGAAAAGAAAGTATCAAATTTTTTATTTGAGTTTTCATCATGATATATTGCTACTGCATAATATGATTCATTTAATTCTTTTATTAAAATACCATCGGAAACTACCTCTTCTATTCTTTTATTTCCTCCATGTATCTTACCTTGTTCTTTTGGAAAAAAATTTGGATTATCGTATAAAGCATAATGGATCGATCCTATATTGTTCACAATATTTTTAACATTTATTTTTAACTCACCAGCAGAAACTGTCATAGTGATATTAAAAAGAAACAAAATAAAAAGGTAAAAGAATATTCTCATTTTTATGTATAAAATATAATAACTATGTATTATTATTAATCAAATAATGAAAATAAAGATTTTATTAATAAATTTAATAGGACTGATATTTATATTTTCCTCTAGTCAAGTTACTCTGTTGAACAAGAAAAGCTAGAGGCAAAACAAATCTTACAATCTGCAGAGCTAACTTTAAAAAAATTAATTACAAATGATGATTTAAAAAAATTCAAGAAATTTTTAAAAGATTCAAGAGCGATTCTTATATTTCCTGAAGTTTATGAGGGAGGATTCATTTTTGGTGCTAAAGGAGGTAACGGTTTATTAATTATTAGAAGAGGTAATAATAAATTTTCTGGGCCTTTTTTTTTTTCGATTGGAGGAGTAAGTGTTGGGTTACAAGTTGGTGCTAAATCAGGTAAAGTTGTAATGACAGTTATGACTAATAGAGGTTTAAAATCTATACTAAAGGAAAGGGTAAAATTGGGAGTTGATATAGATGTAGCTTTAATGTCGCAGGGCATAGGTTATTCAGCAGAAAGCACTCCAAGACTTGCAGATGTTTATTCTTTCTCAGATAACTCTGGACTTTTTTTGGGAGGTTCCCTAGAAGGAACTTATCTTCAACCAAGAAATGACATAAATGAAGCTTTTCATAAAAAAGATTTTTGTCTGATGATATCCTTAATAAATCGATGATATCAAAAGATCTTCAAAATCTAAGTGATATTATTAATCGTTTAAATGACTAATAAAGATCATGCTAAAGCTATTATTTTATGTGCGCACGGTTCAAAAGAAAAAAAATATGAAGAAGATTTTTTAGAACTTACAAAAAAAGTTAAGAATAAAATAAAAACAAGTAATGTATTTCACTGTTTTGTAGAGACAAATCAACCATTAATAAAAGATTGTATTGAGTCGTTATGGCAAAGGTATAAAAATATCTACCTATTTCCTTTAATGTTTTTTGATGGTTACCATATGATCAAAGATATAAAGCAAGAAGTCGAATATCAAAAAAAAAATAAAAAAGTAAATATAAAATTAGTTAAAAGATTATCACTGAAAGAGGATTTATCTGATATTTTTAAAGAAGAAGTTTCTAAAAAAATACATAAAGGCAAAGAAAATATCCTAATAGTCTCTAGTTCAAAAAGTTCTAAAGTGAATCTTAGAAAAGTAATAGGTGCTTACCTTAAAGAAATATGTAATCAATTAGGAATTAAAAAATTCTTTTTTGCAGATTCAGATTAGTTAGTGATTGACAGTTTAATCAAATCTAAAGGTGATAAATTAAATGTAATAATTCATCCCATATTTTTTTTCGAAGGTTTTTTGTATAAGATGATTGTTAAAAAATTTGAAAAATACAAAAACATTAAAACGCTAAGCCCTATTTCTCAGTATGAAAAAGTTATTGATCTGATAGTTCACAAATTGGAAACCTAAAAATCCTTCAATTTTTTCTACAATTCTTTTTATAGATATATTTCTTGACAAATTAGAATAATCAAAAATTGTCTTTCCAGAAAAATCTGTTAAGCTAACATCGAATTTTTTTCTAGATAACATCCCTACCGCATTTATATTAGATTTCTCTATAGCATGCATCATAGCAGTCATCCCATTACTATCTTGTTTATTCAGGTCAGATCCATGTTCAATTAATTTATCAATTAGCATAAATCTATTATTGTTAATATAAAATATCAGTAAGGAAGATTCATCCAGGATTTTAATATTTAGTTCTTGCACCAGCTTCTGAAAGTAGATCAAACATTTTACTATCCTCATTAGCCAGAGCATATGCAATTGGAACAAGGCCATCTGAATCAAGAGAATTCAGAGATACATTCATCTGTATCATCTCAGATGCTTTTACATAATCAGATTTTTTTACTGCTTTTAAAAATACCTTTTCATGAAAAATATCACTATCATCAAATGCCAACAAAGGATATAAAGGCATTAGTAGAATAAAAATTATTTGATAACAAATTCTTTTCTTCATATTTATCTATTTTATGCTCTCACAAAATAAAAAAAAAATCTATATTATAAACTTTAATCCTAAAGATTTTTTTGATTTAACCTTGGAAGCGTTAGAAAGTTTAAGAACATCGGATTTAATTATTTCAACACGAAAACTTGATAAAAAGTTTAAATCCAATTTAAATAAAATAAATAGAATGCTTGAAATTAATACTGAATTATCAAAAAATAAAATGATATTCAGAAAATATCTAATTTCTAAACTCGATATTTTTAATTCAATTTCGTATCTTCATCTAGGAGACTTTAATATCGCAGAAACATTCTTTGATGATAATTTATTAGAAAAAAAAAATATAAATGTTGAGATAAAACTAGGTATTTTATCAATAGTGAACTTACTGAATAAAAAAAATCAGTTGCTGACAAATAGAAATAAAAATTCCTCCATAAGCTTTTTTAATTACTTGGATACAAAACAAATATTATCTATTATAGAAAAGGGTAATTTTGAAAAATTATTAATAAAAACAACTAGAACCTTTCTGATGAAAAATTTTTTAGAAAAATTAAAAAAGACAAAAAATAAAAAATATAATTATCAACTTTTTAGTGAAACTAAAAAGTTAAATACTAAAGATTTAAGTATTAAAAAATTTGGTATAGAAAACCTATTTATTCTTATAGAAAAAAATGAGAAGATTTAAATCACTCTTTATAAAAAACTCAATCTCAATGCTTGTGATAATTATCACTATATTTATTGGAATTTATATTATTACTCAATATAAAAATAAAAAGGTTAATGATATTAATTTAGGAGGTAGCTTTAAACTTATAGACCAGAAAGGAGAAATATACCTATCTGAATTAAGATTGAAAAAAAAAGTTTTATACTTCGGCTACACATTCTGTCCAGATATATGCCCAATAGATATTTTAAAGATTTCTAGATTGGTAGATCAAAGTCCTGAATTACTTAAAAATTTTGACTTTATATTTATCACTGTTGATCCAGAGAGAGATAATCAAAGTCAAATGAAAAATTTCATGTCAAATTTTAATGAAAACTTAATTGGATTAACTGGCGAGACAAAAGTGATTGATAATGTGTTATCAAAATATAGGATATATGTTAAACGAAATAAAAAAGGTAATGAAAACTATCTTGTTGATCACAGCTCATTAATTTTTTTAATAAACGAAAAAGATGAATACATAACGCATTTTAGTCCCAAAGACTTTGAGGATAAATTTCTAAACTATATATACTAGAAAAAAATTCTCTATTATGGAGTCAAAGAAATTTTTCTTTTGTCAAGATCTTTAGATTTTCAATTATTCTATTAATTTTATCATTATTCAATTTTTTTGCTTCTGGTTCATCAAATTCGTAACTAAAACCTCTTGGTGTAATATCTCTATGCGCAGCAGTCATAAAATCTTTCCAGAGAATTGCTGGTGCTGTTCCACCCGTAATTTTTTTCATAGGTGAATCATTATCGTTTCCAAACCAAACTCCTACAACAATATTAGATGTAAAGCCAATAAACCAAGCATCCCTCAGAGACTGGCTTGTTCCAGTTTTACCAGCTGCAGGTCTATTTAATTTTGCATTCTTTCCGGTTCCGCTCTGTATAGTTTGTTCCATCATTTTAGTCATTTTACCTACAATTGAACTCTCAATAACTTTGCCTGTTCCTTGTAACTTTCTTGAAAATAATATTTCACCATCTGTATCCTCTATTGACCTTATTCCATACGAAAAGACTCCATTTCCATTATTTGCTAAAACATTATAGGCTGAAGTTAATTCTAATAAAGTTACCTCTGAGGTTCCTAAAGCTAATGATGGTGAGTTAAGAATTGGAGAGGTGATACCCATAGATTTAGCAACATCAATTACCTTCTCTCTTCCAATAGTTTCTGAAATTTTTACTGCAACTGTATTTATAGATTTAGAAAAAGCTTCTCTTAGTGTAACTTCACCTACTATATTCATTTTTGTAATTTTTTGGAGACCATCCTTCAATATCGACCTTAGAATCTATAATAGTATCATTAGGTGAAAAACCACTTTCAAGCCCTGCTAAATATACAAAAAGCTTAAAGGCAGAACCTGGCTGCCTTTTTGCTTGCGTTACTCTATTAAATTGGGTATCTCCATAATCTGTCCCACCGATCATCGCAATTATTCCTCCGTTTAAATCTAATGCTACTAACGAAGACTGTTCTGCAGATTCAAATTTTGAATTTACTTTTATAAGAGATTTCTCTGCAATTTTTGCAGTTTAACATCTAACGTTGTTCTCACTATTAAATCTTTTCTATTTCACCTACGTAAGACTTTACTCTGGGCAAAAGCCAATCAACAAAATATCTAGTACTTTTAGGTGCATTTGTAAACTTAGAGTATTTTGTATTATTAAATTTAGCTTTATTCACTTCTTTTATGGATATCATATTATTTTTAGCCATGTTATTTAAAACAAGGGAGGCTCTTTTTTTTGATAGCTCAAAATTAGCGATAGGATTATATTTTGATGGTGCCTTAAGTAAGCTTGCAATTACAGCGCTTTCATAAAGACTAAGGTCTTCAACTTTTTTATTAAAATACTTCTCTGATGCAGCTTGAACTCCATACGTTCCTGACCCGAGGTAAACTCTATTCAAATATATACTTAATATCTGTTCTTTTGAAAACCTCATTTCTAACCAAAAGCTGAGTATTAATTCATGGAGTTTTCTAGTAAATGATCTTTCTGGTGTAAGAAATAAATTCTTTGCAAGTTGTTGTGTTATAGTGCTCCCACCTTGAACAATTCTTCTTTTTTTTATATTGGTATATGCTGCCCTAATAATTCCTTTAAAATCAACACCAGGGTGACTAAAAAAACTTTTATCCTCAGTTACAATTACCGCATTTATTAAATTCTCAGGCAAATCAGAAAACTGTATTGACTGCCCGTAGACATCTCCGTAAGATGCAATTATTCTACCATCCTTATCTAAAAAAGTAATGCTAGGCTGCCTAGATATTTGTATTGATTCTGTTTCTGGTAAATTTAAAAGAGACCATGTAACTGCAATACTTGAAAATAAAGCCAACCAAATAAATAATATTAGAAGCCATTTAATTAACTTCATGTAAAGAAATTCCTAGTATTAATGTTCTTAAGTTTTACACATCTAAATTGACAACTTTTTCTGCATTCGATTGGATAAACATCTTTCTTTTATCAACATCATCGCCCATTAATTGTTCAAAAATTTCATCTGCTCTTTGAGCATCATCTATTTTCACTTGCAATAAGGACCTGAATTCTGGGTCAAGTGTGGTTTCCCAAAGTTGATCAGGATTCATTTCTCCTAATCCTTTATATCTTTGGACAGATGCACCCTTTTTTACTAGTTCTAGTCCTTTTGATACTAAATCCTTTGGAGTATAAATTTCAATTTCATTCTCGTTCAAAGTGAGTTTTGATGGACTCAAAAAGTATTCTTGAATTGTTTCACAAATTTTATTGAACTCATGATACTTATTTTCATTTATTGAATTTAGTGAAATTACAAAATCCTCTTTGATTTTATCTTTTGTCTTCGAAAATATAAAGTCCATATCAACTAAATTTGCCTCCCAACCAGAATCAATCGTATTTAACCGCTTTAATAAATAGTCAAGTGTTTGCGAGGACTTTTTTTCGTCATTAAAATTTTGAGGATCAAAAAAACTAGATATTGTCGCTTGTTCAAGAAGTAGATAGAAATTATTATCACCATTAGAGGTTGATTCCAAAAGATAATTTAATTTAATAACTTTTTGAAGAACATTTTTGAGATCTTTACCTTTCAAAGCTTTACCTTCCAAATTCTTTAGCATACTTACACTCACAAGCTCATCGACAAAATATTGATCAAACTCCTTTTCATCTTTTAGATAAAGTTCAGTTTTGTTCTTTCTTATTCTAAACAATGGGGGCTGTGCTATATACACATAACCGTTCGCAACTAGCTCGGGCATATGTCTATAAAAAAAGTGAGTAATAGTGTTCTTATGTGTGAACCATCAACATCTGCATCAGTCATAATTATTATCTTGTGATAACGAAGTGAATCAATTTGAAAATCATCATAATAACCTGCACCTAATGCCTGAATTAATGTTGCAATCTCTGACGAGTTAAGAATTTTATCTTTTCTTGATTTTTCTGTATTTAAAATTTTACCTTTCAATGGAAGAACAGCTTGATTTCTTCTATTTCTAGCTTGTTTAGCAGACCCACCAGCTGAGTCCCCTTCAACTATGAAAAGCTCACTGTTTTCTGCTGACTTATCTTGACAATCAGCTAACTTTCCTGGTAAAGATGATATTTCTAACGCTGAATTTTTTCTTGAAACTTCTCTGGCCTTTCTAGCTGCTTCACGAGCTGCTGCTGCCTCAAAAATTTTTGTTATTACTATCTTGCTATCTTTGGGATTCTCTTCAAACCAATTTGTAAGATTTTCTGAAACAATTGACTCAACAATAGGTCTTACTTCAGAAGAAACAAGTTTATCCTTTGTCTGTGAGGAAAATTTTGGGTCTGGAACTTTAACAGATAAAACGCAGGTCATCCCTTCCCTTGCATCGTCGCCTGTGAGATTTATCTTTTCTTTTTTTTGCAGTCCTAAGTTGTTAATGGCGTTATTTACTGTTCTGGTTAATGCTGACCTAAAACCTGCAAGGTGTGTACCACCATCCCTTTGTGGAATATTGTTTGTAAATACAAGGCAATTTTCATGATAACTCTTGTTCCATTGAATTGCCATTTCAAGTTGAATGTCATCGGAAGATCCCTTGAAAAAAATTGTATCAGTTATGATTGGCTCTCTAGATTTGTCAAGAAATTTTACATAAGCTTTCAAACCACCCCTAGATGAAAGTTTTGAAATTATTTCTTCTTTATTTCTTTTATCAATGATTGATATATTTACCCCAGAATTAAGAAATGCAAGCTCCCTAAGTCTTGTTTCAAGTTTCTTAAAGTCAAACTCTGTTTTACTAAAAGTATTTCTAGAGGGTAAAAATGTTATCTCAGTACCACTCTTTTCGGACTCTCCAATTTCTTGAAGATCTTCTTCAGGAACGCCATTATTGAACTTCATAAAATACTTTTTCTTATCTCTGTGAATGGTTAATGCTAAATTCTCTGATAGAGCATTTACTACAGATACCCCAACGCCATGCAAGCCTCCTGATACCTTATATGAATTTTGGTCAAATTTTCCACCCGCATGAAGTTGAGTCATAATAACTTCAGCTGCCGACTTTCCTTCTTCTTCATGTATACTTGTCGGTATGCCCCTACCATTATCAATTACAGAAACTGAGCCATTTGAATTTAGAATTACGTCTATTGAATCACAAAAACCAGCTAATGATTCATCAATCGAGTTATCAACAACTTCATATACCATGTGATGTAATCCGGTTCCATCATCTGTATCACCGATATACATACCTGGTCTTTTTCTTACGGCATCCAAACCTTTAAGAACTTTTATTGACCCAGCATCATACGAGTCGTTATTATTTTGATTTTTATCTAAGTCCAATTTTTATCCTGAATTAATTAAACATTATATCTTAATATTAGGAACTTTAAAGTGTTTATCTCCAATATTTATTTTATGTATCATGCCTTTTAGTGTAGGAGAGTTTAAAATCCAATCTGCTCGTACATCTGTAATCCACGTCTGAATATTTAACTTAGATAACTCCTGGAGCAAACTTGAAATATAGTTTGAGTCTAAATATGAAAAAATATCATTAAGTAAAAAAATCAGTTGTTCTGTTTTTGATTTTTTTAGGAATTCTATAAAAGCAAGAATAATAGAAATTATTATCAATTTTTGCTCACCAGTAGAAAAGTTTTTTACTTCCTTTCTCTTTTTGGTATCATAAATTACTAAGTCAGTTTTATTAGTACTGAAATTTGTCCTACCAGAAATAGAATCTTTAAACCTATTTTCTTTTAATTTTTCAATAAAATATTCTTCTACAAATAATGCTGGCTTTTCACGTAAAATTTTATCAAGAGTTCCGTTTAATTCAAGAATAAGTGATTCTGTTTTATTATTTATTACTTTCAACCTATTATTAAGTGATTTTAAAAAGGTTCGCCTTGAGTCACAAATAACAAGTCCAGAAGAACAAATTCTTTGCTCGATTATATCTAACCATTTTTCCTGATTTTGAAAGTTCTTATTTTTTAGAATATTTAATCTTTCTCTTTTTAACTTTCGATATTCTTGTAATCTTTCAGAATATGATTTATCAACTGAACTTATCATCATATCAATAAAAGCCCTTCTTTCGATTGCGGTACTTTGTAATAAATGAGACATTCTAGGAACAATCCAAAAAAAACTAATCTTTTTTTTCAGATTTTCAGAATTAGTCCTTAGACTATCAACTTTAATAATCTTAATTAAATTCTCTCCTTTTTTTTTTAGCCCCAAGCCAACAGAGTAAATATCAGAATCAAATTTAATTTGAAAATTTGCACCAAATAATTCTAAAGGTCCGTGGTGGTTTTCAGGAATTAAGTCTGTAAGATTTGCATTTCTAAGACCTCCATTTGAATTCAAAAGAGAAATAGATTCTAAAATATTAGTCTTCCCCGATCCGTTTTTTCCATATATTACAATAATATCTTTTTTAGGAATTATACTTAATTCTCTGTGGTTTCTGTAGTTCTTTAACTTAAGATTAGTAATTCTTACTGAATTATTCATTAACTAGTTTCAGGCTCTCATTTGCATTATGAGAAATAATGCATCCTTAAACGATTCGCTAGTCAATACAGTTGGTGAGGTATTTTTAGAGAAGTTAAAAATGACTTGCCCCTCCTTGATCAAAGAAAGAACATCTAAAATATATCTTGAGTTAAAATTAATATTTATTTCAGGGCCATTATACTTAACTTCAATTGACTCTTTTCCACTTGACTTATCACTCCCAGATGAACTCACAATACACAGGTTTTCCTTTATTTGAAATTTCACTGTTCTGAACTTTTCATTAGAAATTGTTGCAACTCTATCAATGGTTTCACTAAATTTTTGGCAATCTACAATTACTATTTGCTCATCTTCTTTTGGTATAACACTTTCATAATCAGGGAAGGATGAATTTATAAGTTTTGTAATTATAACAATCTGGCCGATTATAACTTTTAACCTATTCTTTGAAAAATTTAGGGAAACATTTCCACTAATTTCATCTAAAACTTTTGAAATTTCGTAAACCGATTTTTTTGGTATTATTATTCCATCAAAATTACTATCAGTTTTTTTCTCTAAAACACATTTGGCTAACCTGTGTCCATCAGTTGCTACTGTAGAAATTTGTTCATTGCTTACATGAAAAAAAATACCATTCAAATACTGCCGAGACTCATCAAGGCCCATACAAAATTTGCAATTATTAATTAAATGCTTCAGCGATTTAGTATCTAAATCAATCTGCTTATCTAAATCCTTATTATCCATGACTGGAAAATCATCAATAGGCATTGTTGGGAAATTAAACTTTGAGTTATTAAATAGAACTATAGCATTATTAGAACTTTCTTCGTAACTTACCGTTATATTACATCCATCTGGGGCTTTCCTTATCAGTTCATAAAAAAGCTGAGATGGGATTGTTATTCCACCCGGCTTAACCAATTTTACATCTAACTTCTCACTTATCTCCAAAGCTAAATCAGTGGCTGTAAAAATAAGTCTATTTTGGGTTGTAGAGTCAGTTGTTATTTTAATGTTGGATAGAATTGGAATTGTATTTCTCTTTTCAACAACGCTCTGAAAGTGATTCAAACAATCAAGAAGCTTTTTTTTTCAATTATAAATTCCATATTTTAAGACTCTAACATTCTGATCAATAACTGAACATCCTCGTCGAAACTCAGGTCTTTACTTCTCAGCTCTTCAACCTTCCTCACGGCATGGATTACAGTAGTGTGGTCTCTGTTTCCAAACCATCGTCCAATTTCTGGTAAAGATCTCGATGTCAAGTTTTTTGATAAGTACATTGCAACCTGCCTAGGTCTTGCAACTGTTCTAGATCTTCTTGATGAACTCATATCTGACATCTTAATATTAAAGTGTTGTGAAACTTTTTTTTGTATTTCTTCTATGTTAACTTTCTTTTGTGATGAACGTAATAAATCTTTTAATAAGTCTTGAACCATATCTAGATTAATTTCTCTACCAACCAGAGAGGAAAACGCTGCCAACCTATTTAAAGCTCCTTCGAGTTCCCTAACATTTGATGTTATTTTATGGGCAAGAAACTCAAGAATATTTGGACTTATTCTAGCAGAGAGCTTTTCTTCTTTTGCTTGTAAAATACCCAATCTAAGTTCATAACTTAGTGGGTGAATATCTGCGACCAACCCCCAACCAAGTCTCGACCGCATTCGCTCCTCAATTCCTTCTAGATCCTGAGGCGATTTATCTGCAGAGATTATTAGTTGTTTATTCTGATCAATCAAGGCGTTGAATGTATGGAAGAATTCTTCTTGAGTAGAATCTTTACCTGAGATGAACTGAACATCATCTATCATCAAAACATCAACATTTCTGAATTGCTCTTTAAATGCAACTGTATTCTTAAATCTTAAAGCCTTAATGAAGTGATACATAAATTTTTCTGCTGACATATAAATCACCCTTCGTAAGGGGTTTCTAGCCTTGATTTCATGAGCAATAGCATGCATTAAATGCGTTTTTCCTAATCCAACTCCACCGTATAAAAACAATGGGTTAAATGGTACATCCTTGGTTTCTGAAACTCTTCTTGCTGCGGCAAATGCTAATTCATTAGGCTTACCAACTATAAAATTGTTAAATGTAAACCTGCTATCTAAATCAGAACTAATACTCTTAAAAAGATCGTTTGATTTTGATTCTGTTAAAGAAATGTCTTTAGACTTGTTTTGATTGTTACTTAAATTTTTCTTTGATTCGTCATCTTTGGTAACAACTATCTCTATATCATTTATTTTCAAATTTTGAACTAACCAATAACTTTTTATAATATCAAGATATTGTTCTGTTATTCTTGTTTTTAGAAAATTGCTATTTACACTCAGTAAAACTTTTTTATCCTGAAAATTTTTTAGCTTTATATGTTTGATCCAGCTTTTAAATTGAGCATCACCTATTTTTTGCCTTATTCTAGATCTCACTGATACCCATTGTGCTTGAATTTCTACAAAATCTTGTGATTTAGGATCACTCATATAACTAGCCTTGCTTCCATGGTAATCCAGAAAATTTCCACCCATTCACATTCCCCCTGTGACTTCTACTATCGTGGCCTCCCTCAAACCCCTCAGATAGGTTGTAACAATTATTATACCCTTGTGTAGTAAGAAACTCTGCAGCAGATCTTGATCTTGCTCCTGATCTACAAATAATTATTAATTTGGTATCTTTTTCAACTCCAGAATTAACTATCTCCTGTAGGAAATTATCATTCTTTTGCATTACAGGAAAGGTTTGCCATTCGATAAAAAGGGCTTTTTTATTTATCTCTGACAGATCAGGTATTCCAACAAACTGCCATTCAGCGAAAGTCCTACAATCCAACAAATTACAGTCTTTTTTAGACTTAAGCATTTCCCAAGCTTCTTGAGGAGACAAATCTCCTACATAATCAAAATCACTCATATTATCACCAACAGTCTTAGAGATTAACTAATAAAAATAATCGAATCAATTCAAAAAAAAATAAAAATTAATTTAAATTTTTCACTTTTTTTTGAAAGCCTTGATACAAGCCTAGAAGCAGTGTTTTTTTTAAAAACACCTTTTGACATTGCTTTAGAAACGTCAGACTCAAAACTTAAAAATTTAATCTAACTTCATCCTTACTTTTGACTTAATAAGACTAAAGATTTTTTTAATTTTTGTTCTCACTCTTGATTTAATGAACCTGTTAAACTCAGTTTTTTTCTTGTCTGAAGTATTCTTTTTTTGCCGATTTAATATTAGCCATAATAGCATTCTTATACTACCTTAATAAATATGGTCAAGTATTTATTCAGATTTATTAGGAGAAATGTTAAATAAGACTCTCAATTGTTTACCATCTAATTTGTATTCAAGTTCTAGAGATTCCTCCCTCTTCTGTAAAGGTTTTTGTAATTAGTTTCCATCCCAAATTTGGGAGAATTTTTTTGTAAAATTCACTGACCTCGGAATATTTATACTTTCCAATAATCTCTGTTGAAATAAATCTCCCATTTATTTTATCAAACATTACAAGGCTTTCTTCTACATATACCATATTTTTATAAGTCGGAATATCATTAATACCTTTAAGAAAAGTTTCAGATAAAGCTTTAAAAGATATTAAGATTAGAGTTAAAAAGATTATATTTTTCATTTCTGACATCTTACACAATAAAATGTAGATCTTCCATTTTGAAAAATTTTTTTTATTTTAATATTTTTTTTACAACGAAAACAAGTCATATCATTCCTATCATAAACTTTGAGTTTATTTTTAAAATAACCAACTTTTTCATCTGAAATATTATAGTCTTTTATTGTTGTACCTCCTTTTTTTATCGCTTGATTTAGAATTTTTTTTGTAGATTTCAAAATTTTTTTATATTCTTCTAATCTTAGATTGGAAAAATTTTTTTCAGGAAATATTCCACAATCAAATAATATTTCCGAGCAATAAATATTTCCTAAACCAGCAACATTTTGCTGATTCATTAAAAAGGACTTTACTGAAACTTTCCTTGATTTATTTTCTTTGAGATAAGAAATATTAAAATTTTTTGATAGGGGTTCTGGTCCAATTTTTCTTAAATGAGAACAAGAGAAAATATCAGATGAATTTATACAACTTTATAAAACCAAACTTTCTTATGTCATTAAAAATTATTTGTTTATTTTTAACACCTATAACAAAATGATCGTGCTTTCTCTTTACATAGTCTCTTGATATTCTAAAACAACCTGTCATTCCAAGATGACACAAAACTGCTGATTGGTTGTTTAATAAAAATATTAAATACTTACCTCGTCTTATTATTTTTGTTATTCTATCATTGATTAAAGTTTTACATATTTGTGGTGGTATTTCATAACGAAGCATTTTGTTCTCGATTTTAACCCATAAAATTTTACTTTTTAGTAGGTGTAAATCTAAAAAATTTTTAACCGTTTCTACTTCAGGTAACTCTGGCATGAATTCAAGTCTAATAAATAAATTAAAAAATATAAGTGAAAAAGAAAAACAATTTTTAGTTCAGAAAATATTTTCTAAAGTTTCAAAAAAATATGACTTAATGAATGATTTAATGAGTTTAGGTCTTCACAGAACATGGAAAGGTTATTTGGTAGATTTAATTGAAATAAACACTGAGAGTAATGTTTTAGATATTGCCTCTGGTTCTGGAGATATTATAAAATTACTTAAGAAAAAAGCAGCTGCAAATTTTTTTTCACTTGATGCCAACAAAGATATGCAAACACAGGCAAAAAAAAAACTTAATGATGCAAATGTAAAATTCGTTAATGCTTTTGCTGAAAAATTACCTTTTGAAAAAAAATATTTTGATGTTGTAACAGTAAGTTTTGGAATAAGAAACTTTTCAAATATTAATAAATCTCTAAGTGAAGTTTCTAAAGTATTAAAAGATTCAGGAACTTTTTATTGTTTAGAATTTAGTCAAATTAATAATAAAATATTAAATAATTTCTATCAATTATATAGTAAGATAATACCAACTTATGGTGGTATATTTGCAAATGATAGTGATTCATACAAATATTTAATAAAAAGTATTGAGAATTTCCCTAATCAAGTTGAATTATCAAAAAAAATGAAAGATGCTGGTTTTAAAAAATAGAGGTATTAGATATTATTGATGGATTGGCTTCAATACATATTGCGAGGAAATGAATAACTTTTTAAAAAACAGAAAAATTTTACTAATAGTTACGGGAGGAATAGCCTGTTATCGGTCCCTTGATTTAATAAGGAAGTTACAAGAACTTGGAAGTACCGTCGAATGTATCCTAACGAAAAGTTCACTAGAATTTGTAAATCAAATTACATTTGAGAGTTTGTTAGGAAAAAAAGTTCATTCAAATCTATTTTCCTTGAGTGAAGAAAAAAAAATGAGTCACATTTATCTTGCTAATGAGATGGATATCATCCTTGTTGTACCATGCACTGCAAATTTTTTTGTCAAAGATTGCCAATGGTATTGCCGATGATTTAGCATTAAATGTTTTATTAGCATCAAATAAAAATAAAGTTATTGCACCGGCTATGAATACAAATATGTGGGAAAATCCGATTGTTAAACAAAATTTAAAAAAGCTTTCTAAAATTAAATTTAAAATTCTACACCCAAAGTCAGGTAAATTAGCTTGTGGTATGAAGGGTTCTGGAAAATTAATGGATATTGATAAAATTATAGATTCTATAAACTTAATATTTTCTCCAAAACTACTTTCGGGGTTAAAAGTAATAATTACTGCAGGCCCTTCTGTAGAAAGAATTGATCCAGTGAGGTTTATCAGTAACTATTCAACAGGTTTTCAAGGATATGAAATTGCCAATAATTTAAGTGATTATGGTGCAGATACTTTTCTTATAAGTGGGCCAACGAAACTAGAAAAACCAAAGAATCTTAAGGTTATAAATGTTGAAAGTTGTCAGGAATTTTACAGCCAGGTTGAATCAAGACTCCCTTGTGATATTTTTATATCTGTTGCAGCAATTTCTGACTGGAAAATTAGAAAATATTCAAATAACAAAATAAAAAATAAACTTAATAAATTAAAATTAGAATTTACAAGAAATGACGATATTCTGGGTAAAGTTTCAATTCATCCTCATCGACCAAGACTTGTAATAGGGTTTTCAGCTGAAACACAAGATTTAATTACTAACTCAAAAAAAAGCTAAACCAAAAGAAATGTGATTGGATTATAGCTAATAAGGTTTCGGAAAAGATGGGTTTTGGTGATGTAAAAAATAAGATTGCTTTTATTGAAAAAAATAATCTAGAAAATTGGCCCAGTATGAATAAAAGGCAAATAGCCAAAAAAATTACAAAAAAAATTGTTAATTTTTTTAAAAAAAAATAAATTAAAAATATGGAAAACATTCTTATTAAATATCTTAATGAAAGTAACGATCTGTATAGACCAGAAAAAGCTACTAAAGGGAGCGCTGGTTTCGATTTATTAGCTTCGATAAATGACTCTTTAGAAATTGGGGCTGGGAAATCTCTTTTAGTTCCATGTGGTTTTTCTCTTCAAATGCCTAATAATTTTGAAGCTCAAGTTAGACCCCGTTCTGGTCTAGCTTTAAAGAACTCTGTAACAGTTCTTAATTCACCGGGTACAATTGACTCTGATTATAGAGGAGAGATTTGCGTAATTTTAATAAATCATGGTCAAATGTCCTTTAAAATTACTAGAGGTATGCGAATAGCACAAATTATCTTCAAAGAAACTCCTGAAGTGAATTTGGTTGAGGTAGATGAGCTTGATAATACAAAACGTGGTTCTGGTGGCTTTGGATCAACAGGAGTTTGAGAGATTAACTTTGTTTAAGATTCCAAAAAGAATTATTTATGCAATTGAAGCAGTTTTAGATATAGCTCTAAATTCTGGACTCGAACCTGTTAGGAATGAGTCAATTGCAAAACGGCAAGGAATACCCAAAAGATATCTTGAGCAAACGCTCCAAACATTAGTGAAAAGTCGAATTTTAGTTGCTTCTAGAGGGCCTAGAGGCGGGTATAGGCTAGCTAAGGAGAGGCGCAAAATTAGAATTTCTGACATAATATTCTCGATTGTAGAAACAAAAGATAAAGAATCAAATTTTAAATCCAAACTATCTAATAATATTATTAAACCTTTATTAAATGAGTTAAACGAAACATGTCATAAAAAATTACAACAAGTTACAGTTGAAGATATTTATAATCAAATAAAAAAGAGTACTAAGAAAAATAAAAAAGAGAATCTAGACTTTGTCATCTAAAACTTTAAATAAAATATACGATTCAATCGATGAAACTATTGGGAAAACACCAATGGTCAGATTAAATAGGATAAAAAAGCATTTTAAACTTTATGGTAATATAATCGCCAAACTAGAGTTCTTTAACCCACTTGGTTCAGTGAAAGATAGAATAGGTTTGGCAATGATAGAAAGTGCTGAAAAAAGTGGAAAACTAAAACCCGATGCAACAATAGTTGAACCGACATCTGGCAATACAGGAATCGCACTTGCATTTATTTGTGCTGCTAGAGGATACAAACTTGTTTTAACTATGCCTACAAGTATGTCCATAGAAAGGCAAAAGATGTTAAAATTCTTTAATGCTAAATTAGTTTTAACTCCTAAAGAAGATGGCATGAAAGGGGCGATGAAAAAAGCATTAGATATAAAAAAAGAAATTCCAAACTCCATAATTCTTAATCAATTTGAAAATGAGTCTAATCCAAAAATTCACTTTAAAACAACAGCAAAAGAAATTTGGGATGATTGTGAGGGTAACATAGATTATTTAATTTCAGGTGTAGGTACTGGGGGTACAATCTCTGGAGTTGGGAGGTTTTTAAAGGCTAAAAATAAAGATGTTCAAATTGTAGCTGTTGAACCCGAGGATTCACCGGTTATAGCTGGGGGAGAAGCAGGCCCCCATTCTATTCAAGGAATTGGTGCAGGTTTTATTCCTTCTATTCTTGATCTAGATATTATTGATAGAGTATTATCAATAAGTAATAGCTCTGCTTTTGAATATTCAAGAAAGTTGGCAAAACTTGAGGGAATAGCGGGAGGAATATCATCAGGAGCTGCGTTAGCTGCGGCAATAGAACTTAATGAAGAAAAAAATATGAAAAATAAAAATACAGTAATTATAATTCCATCTTTTGCTGAAAGATATCTGTCTACTGCCTTGTTTTCTGATATGGATTATGAGTAAATTAAGTAATAAACAAATTGAAAAATACTCTAGACAGATAATAATAGACTCTTTTGGTATTTCTGGTCAAAAAAAAATAATAGGTACAAAGGTTTTAATAATTGGTTGTGGCGGACTTGGAACCTCTGCTGCACAATATCTTTCAATGGCGGGGGTAAAATACTTAGGCTTAGTGGATGATGATATTATAAGTTTAAGCAATTTAAATAGACAAACTCTTTTTACTGAAAATGATATTGGTAAAAAAAAAGTTGAGATTCTGGAAAAAAGGATCAAAGATATAAATCCTGATTCATCTATTCATAAACTTAAAACTAAATTAAAACGAACTAATATTGAACAAACTTTTATGATTATGAATACATTCTTGATTGTAGTGATAATTTTAAAACAAGGTTCCTAATTAATGAATTTTGTTACAAAATGAAGAAAATTTTAGTAACTGCTTCTCTACAAAACTTTGACTTACAAGCAGCAATATTAAAATCGTGGGAAGGAACTAATCCGTGCTACGAATGTTTTTTTCCCAGTAAAAATAAATATTCACAAGATTCATGTGATCAGATGGGTATAGTTGCAACAGTTGCAGGCATTGGGGGGCACTTCAAGGGCAACTATTAATAAATAATGTTTTAAAAAAGAATAAGGATTTTTCCCAAATAATATTACTCAGTTGTGGTGAGATCAGAATGAGAAAAATCGTTTTTAATAAGAATCAGAATTGTAAAATCTGTAAATAATTCTAATCGTAAACATTTTTTTTTATTATGTCTGGTGGTGGTTTGCCAGATAAAAAGGTTGAAATATTTTTATTACTCTTTCCCCCATGTCAATACGACTTTCCTCTGTTGCAGAACTTATATGAGGTAAAAGGACTACATTTTTAGATTCTAAAAGTTTTTGAGATACTTGTGGCTCATGCTCAAAAACGTCAAGCCCTGCACCTCCAATTGAACCTTTATTGAGCATGGTGGCTAAAGCCTGCTCATCAACGATTTCACCTCTTGAGGTATTTACAACTATACAATTTTTTTTTAGCATCTTAAGTCTTTTTTTTGATAAAAGATGAAATGTTTCTGGAGTATAGGGACAATGGATTGTAACAAAGTCTGAGACAGCTAGCATAGAATTTAAGTCCTCATAAAATCTTGCATTAAAATTTTTTTCCAATTTTGTTGGTAGTCTTTTCCTATTATGATAATTGATTTTCATACCCAGTGTTTGGAGTCTTTTTGCAACTGCAGAACCAATTCTCCCCATACCAATAATACCAACTTGTTTACCTCTAACCCTTGTTCCCATTGTTTCACTTGGTCCCCAACCAGACCAATTTCCATTCACAAGGTCTTTTTGTGCTTCAAGCACTTTTCTGCTAATCATTAAAATCATTGTTAAAACAAGATCTGCTGTATCTTCAGTCAGAACATCGGGAGTATTCGTCACAATAACTTTATTCTCTTTGGCTGTGATAAGGTCCAGATTATCTACACCATTCCCAAAATTCGATATTAACTTTAGTTTTTTCGCAGCCTTAATAATAGAAGCGTCAATTGTGTCACTTATACAAGGAACTAAAATATCAATATCAGAAACTTTTTTTTTAAGTTCGGAGTAAGTATATTTTTTATCACTTTTATTTAATATTACTGTATATTTTTTTTGTAACTTTTCTTCGATCTTTTGTGGTAATTTTCTTGTAAGGAGTATTATGTGTTTTTTAAGATCCATTAATTTTTTTACTTTTATTTTTATTTTATGTATTACAATAACAGATAACTTGTTTGCCTCAAAAATAATTTTTTTTTCGACAAAGTTTAATGAAGTTAATGTAAGGAATGGTCCTGGTCTAAACCACTTATTACTCTATAAAATTCTTGTAAAAGGTTATCCGTTAAAGGAAATAAGCGAGTTTGAAAATTGGAAAAAGGTCCAAGACTTTTCTGGTAGAATTGGCTGGATATCAAAATCACAATTAAGTAGACAAAGGTATGTTATTACAATTTTACCAGGTCAATATTTATACAAATTTCCAAAAAATAACTCTAAAAAAATTGCTACTGTGAAAAAACAAAGTCTTTTAAAAGTAATTAAAGAAAATGAAGGATGGCTCCTTGCAGAGTCTGATGGTGTTAAAGGTTGGATTACAAAAACGCAGTATGGGGGTCTAAACTAGATTAGGAATCAAAGTACTCAAATAAGGACGTCTTTGTTGAAGAAGACAAAATACTGATGTGGTGGTAGTTTTCGTGATCAAAACCTAAAGAAACTTCCAAACTCATGTCAGAAAACGACTTTATTTGAGGTTCATCAAAATCAAAATGTAAAAAATGAACTGATGAGGCTTTACCTTCCTCATTAGTTCGATCTGTATCATCTTCAGCTCTTGAATAAATCTTATGGTCCCCCACTAGAATGAAAGTATTCTTTTCTATTCCTCCAATTGAATTTAAAAATTCTTTTCTAACATTTGGGTTATCTATCTCAAACATTAATGTAACAACTAAGCTTTTACCAGTTGGAATCAGTGGGTTATATGCCTTTAATTCATCTTGCAATTGTTCCCGGCCACCTCTTTCTATATATAACATCTCTTGGACTTGGTATAACATTGTATCAAAAGACTCAAAATAAAAAGTAGCGTGTGGTCCTACATGTACCTCTTCTATTATTTTTAAGTTCTTTGATTTTTTCTTTATCGAATCTCTGTCTTTTATGTAACTATCAATATCAATAACGTCGCTTTCGGTGATTTCTTTTTTTGGCATTTAACTCTCCTCAGATTTAAAAATTGATTTTTCTATTATTTCGATCGGGTGTGACAAGGTTTTAATAGTTTTTTCTTTATCAATTTTTTGCACCCCTTGTTTAATATGGACACCAGCCAATGGGCACTCAGATACAAGATACTCATTTTCAAGTTGAATTGTTTTTCTTGCAACTGGTTTTCCTACTTTTAAAGCAAGATCAAAGTTTCCCTTCTTGACTCCCCCACGAACCTCCGTGACCTGAACATCTTTCAATTACATCGACTTTCAATTCAGGTACTAATTTAAGCAACTCATTAGCTTTTTGACCTATATTTTGTGCACGAGAATGACATGATATATGAACTGTCACTCCGTTAAAATTTGGTATAGGGCTAAGTAAACTATCATCAAAAGACTGTATTTTTTGGTGGAGATATTCACAAATATCATAAGTATTTTTTGACAGTAAACTTATATTCTCGTCTTCATTGTTGATGAGTGGCCATTCATATTTAAGCATTAATGTGCAAGAAGGAACAATTGCTAAAACTTTATATCCATCATCTATAAATTCTTTTAAAAGTTTACTAGTATGTAATGCTTTCTTCTCCACCGATTTGATATCTCCACCTTCCAACTGCGGCATACCACAACATCCCTCGTAAAAGACATGAGTCTCTATTTTTAATTTTTCTAATATTCTCTTTGCGGTAAATCCTAAATTTGGGTTGTTATAATTTACGAAACATGTGGGGAATAGAACGACTTTATCTTTTGAATTATTTTCTATTTTCTTATCTGATAATTTTTTGCATTGATCAGAAAATGTTTTATCGTAATATTTAGGTAATTCAGCCTCTTTATCAACTTTCAAAAGTTTTTCCATAGCACCTCTTACCATTCTATTTTTTGTATTTGTTGACCAATTTATCAGGTTAGAAAATTTTGAAAAAGTCTTACCGTTCCTGTCAGTTTTTGTGAGTTGGTCATCAATAAATGAGTGCTTATTTTTTTGACGTTTTGCATATCTATAACGAAGCATAAGGTGTGGAAAGTCCAGGTTGAATTCATGTGGGGGGACGTAAGGACATTTTGTTAGAAAACACATGTCACACATTGTACATGCATCTACTACTTTACCAAAATCACTACTTGCGACACCATCTAACTCACCTGTTTTAGATTCATCTATCATATCAAAGAGGTTAGGAAAACTTTCACAAAGATTGAAGCAACGTCTACACCCATGACAGATGTCAAAGACTCTTCTTAATTCGTCGTCTAATTTTTTTTCGTCTGTAAAATCTGGGTTTGACCAATCTATAACATGCCTTGTAGGTGCCCCTAGACTACCTTCTTTAGTGCTCATCATATTCTCTTTTTGTTAAATAAAATTGGAAGGGAGCAACCCCTTCCAATTATGAGTTTTTATTAGCCCATATCAGCTAATGTTCTTTCAAACTTTCCAGCATGAGATTTCTCTGCTTTAGCAAGTGTTTCGAACCAATCTGCGATTTCGTCAAAACCCTCATCTCTTGCTGTTTTGGCCATACCAGGATACATATCTGTGTATTCGTGAGTTTCACCTGCTATTGCTGCTTTTAAGTTCTCAGAAGTGTTACCTATAGGTTCACCAGTTGCTGGATCCCCAACTTCTTCAAGAAATTCGAGATGACCATGCGCATGCCCAGTCTCTCCCTCTGCGGTTGATCTGAAGACTGCTGCAACGTCATTATGACCCTCAACATCTGCTTTTTGTGCAAAATATAGATATCTACGGTTTGCTTGAGACTCTCCGGCAAATGCTGCTTTGAGATTCTCTTCAGTTTTACTTCCTTTTAAAGACATAATACCTCCATTGTTTGTTTTTATTTAATATAAGATAAATAAAATTTAAGTCAATTCTAATTTAGAATAATTCTAATTTAGTATAATGATTATCATTATCAGTCGGAGATATTTACAATAACTTCTATAGAATTAAGTTTCTTTCCCTTTGGAATTTTTGGAAATTTGGAAATATAAACTTTTTGGCATCAATGTCAGTTAATTCACCAGAAGACTTACAAAAGAAGTGGTGGTGAGATTCTAAGTTTGTATCAAAATAAACTTTATCAGAGGAAGCTTTTACCATTTTGAGAATACCATGTGTGGTAAATTGATTCAAACAATTATAAATAGTGGCCAAGGAGATTTTAAGTCCTGTATTTTTAACCCTATTGTAAGCATCCTCTGCTGAAAAATGTTGATTACCATTCTGAAACAAAGTTTTTATTAAATTTATTCTTTGTGATGTTAACTTCAAAGGAGAGTTACCAAGCATCTCTCAAAGCTTTTTTAACATGTAAGTTTTTTGTCATACTAGATTATTATAAGAATTATAAAAAAATTTACAATCCCTTCATTATTCTTTCAACAAGTTGGTTAACTCTTGGCACAAATCCATTTTTATAAAAAGGATCCATCGCAAACCTGTAAGCAGAGTGTCCAGCGAACATTAATTCATTCTCAAGGTTGGAGATCCCATGGCTTATTTTTTGTAATGTCTTTTGTATACAAAATGACCTTGGATCTGCTTTTTTTCCAGTTGTTCCATTTTCTTCTTGGGACCAATTACTAAACAGACACTGAGATAAGCAGCCCATACAATCAATTTGGTCTTTGACAATTTGACTTGCCTTTTTTAATGTCACCCATATCAAAGTATTATTAGGCGTTGTCAATGGTTTTGAGAAACCTTTTTTTATCCATTCAAGTATTTTTGATTTATCTGAATGTTTTACATAAAAGGTTCTTTTCCTCGGCCCAATTTCTATCTTCTCGTTAAATTCATTTGTTTGCTCCTTAAGAAAGGGTGTCTGTCTATTTGACCTTTCTTCAAGTTCAACTAAAAAGTCATTTTTGACAGCTGAAGAATAAAATCCTGTTGGACTAAACCTATGCAGACTTACCTCACCTTTTTTATTGTAAGAAGTTTTTTTTCCATTCTTCTGGAATTGGACTTTCTTTAGTTAATAAAGGTCTCGTACCAAATTGAAATGCAATTTTTCCAATTTCATTGTTGTCAATCCAATCCTCCCATTCTGACAAATTCCAAACACCACCTGCCATTATAATTGGGGTATTTTGAAGATTAAATTGATTCATAAGCTTTCTCAAATCCCTAACTCTTTCATATGGAGGTTGTGGCTTAAGGGGATCTTCGCTATTGGAAAGTCCATTATGACCGCCTGCCAGCCAAGGATCTTCATAAACTACTCCTCCTAAAAATTCAGCAGTTTTTCGGTAAGATCTTTTCCAAAGAGCATTAAAAGCTCTTGCTGAGGATACTATTGGGTAGTAATAGATTCCAAATTTTGCTGCAATTTCTGATAATTTGTATGGCATTCCTGCACCGCAAGTTACCCCATCGATTATGTTACTTGCCTTTTCTAATGTTCTAGTCAAAATTTCCTCAGCCGCTGCCATTTCCCATAGTATATTTATGTGGATTGGTGTTTTATCTCCGGCAATATCTCTAGCAATCTTTGCTTGTTCAATTGCTCCAGAAACAGAAAAGTCAACAAGTTCTCTATGCCTTTTAGATCTTGTTTTTTCTTTATATACTTGAGGTATTAGGTTTCCATTTTCGTCGTAAGAATCTGCATTCACACCTGAGAAGGTACCTACTCCTCCAGCTTTAGCCCATGCCCCAGAACTTTCACCACTACTCACTGCGATGCCTTTACCCCCTTCCACAAGCGGAAGAGTTTCTTTTCCTGACAAAATAATAGAATCAATTTTCTTCATATTACACGTCTTTAATACTTAATTTTACCTTACCTCTGTCATCAACTCCAATAACTTTTACTTTTACTTGATCACCTTCTTTCACAACATCAGTAGTTTTTTCAACCCTCTCATCTTTAAGTTGGCTAATATGAACGAGTCCATCTCTTGAACCAAGGAAATTAACAAAAGCACCAAAGTCAGTTGTTTTAACTACTTTTCCTTCGTATATCTTACCTATTTCAGGTTCCGCTACGATTTCATCAATCATTTCTTTAGCAATTTTTCCATCGCTAGACTTTGATGCAAATATGGTAACATTACCATCATCATCTATCTCAACTTTAGCAGAAGATTTTTCGCAGATATCTTTTATCACCTTTCCACCTGAACCAATTACTTCTCTAATTTTAGATTTATCAATTTTAATCTTTTGAATTTGAGGTGCATTTGGTTTGGTATCCTTTCTGGCCTCACTAATTGCTTTTCCCATTTCTTTAAGTATATGTTTTCTTGCCTTTAGTGCTTTAGATAATGCATCATCCATTATGTCTTTAGTTATTCCATTAACTTTTATATCCATTTGAAGCGACGTAATTCCTGATTCTGTCCCAGCCACTTTGAAATCCATATCACCTAAGTGATCTTCATCTCCTAATATATCTGTAAGAACAACAAAATCTTTATTTTCTTTTATTAAACCCATCGCAATACCCGCTACAGGTTTTGGAAGTGGAACACCTGCATCCATAAGTGATAGTGACGCACCACACACTGTTGCCATTGAAGATGATCCATTAGATTCTGTTATTTCCGATACAACTCTCAAAGTGTATGGAAACTCCTCAATTTGTTTTAAAACAGGGTTAATTGCTCTCCAAGCAAGTTTACCATGACCAACTTCTCTTCTTCCAGTTGAACCAATTCTTCCAGCCTCCCCAACTGAGAACGGAGGGAAATTATAGTGCAACATAAATTTTTCTTTCGTGTCCCCATCCAAAGTGTCCAAAAGTTGTTCATCACTTGATGTTCCAAGCGTAGTTGTAACCAATGCTTGGGTTTCCCCTCTTGTGAATAATGCACTACCATGTACATTTTCTAGAATATTTACTCTAGAGTCTATAGCTCTAACATCATCAAGACCTCTGCCATCAATTCTTTTATTTGTTTTCATGACAGCGGATCTTACAATATTCTTTTCTATTTTTTTAATTTCACTTTTTAATAAAAAATCTTCATCATCATCAGATGTCTCAAAATTAGAAAATATTTTCTTTCTAGCCTCAGAAAGTGACTCATTTCTTTTCTTTTTTTCCTTAATCTCATATAATGGAGTTAATTCTTTTGTTGCTAATGAAGTAAGTTCTTTTAAAAAAGTTAATTTTTTTTTTGATGGAATTTCCCATGATTCCTTTGCACACTTTTCAGCAAGCTCAATAATTTTATGTATAACAGGTTGAAACTGTTCAAATCCGAATTGAACCGCTCCTAACATAATTTCTTCTTTCAGCTCTGATGCTTCAGACTCTACCATCAAAACTCCATCTCTAGTTCCAGCAACAACAAGATCAAGTTGACTATTTTTTATCTCCTCCGTGGTTGGATTAAGTACATAATCACCTTCTATGTAACCCACTCTTGCTGACGCAATTGGTCCAAGAAATGGAAGGCCTGCCAAAGTTAATGCTGCAGAAGCTCCAATCATCGCACAGGTTGCGGGGTCGCTTTCACCATCATAATCTATAACAGTGCAAATGACCTGCGTCTCATTCTTGAAATCTTCATGGAATAAGGGGCGGATTGGCCTATCAATTAACCTAGAGTTAAGGATTTCTATCTCAGATGGTCTCCCCTCTCTTTTGAAAAAACCTCCTGGAATTTTTCCTGCAGCATATCCTTTTTCTATATAATGTACAGATAAAGGGAAAAAGTCTATTGTCGGATCGTAATCTTTTGATGCTACAACTGTGCATAAAACTGAGGTTTTTCCTAATGTTGCAAGAACTGCTCCGTCGGCTTGTCTTGCCATCAAGCCTGTTTCAAGTTTTAGATTGAGTCCTTTCCAATCTAATTGTACTGATGATATGTCAAACATTTATAAATCTCCATTATTAAACTTATCGTCTCAATCCAAGAGATTTAATAATTGACTCATAGTTCTCAGCGCTCTTCTTCTTTACATAAATTAAGAGTTTTTTCCTTTTTCCAACAAGCTTCATTAAACCTCTTCTGGTGTTGTGATCTTTTTTGTTAATTTTAAGATGTTCAGTCAAGAGTTTTATTCTGGTAGTGAATCTTTCAATTTGAAACTCACTACTACCAGTATTTGATTCAGATTTTATCTTTTTATCGTTACTAGATTGCTCTACCATAATTCAATACCTTTCAGACTCTAAAATATTAACTTACCAGGATCCTTTTTGGATAGAAATTTTTTTTTTTTATAAGGCCCAACGCTACAATTTCGCTTTTGTGTCTAGCAAAAAAATACTCCTCACGAGGGTTGATAAATTTATCGTTTTCAAAAAAACTCATTTCTATGCAATTACCATTCAAAACTTTATTTAATTGTTTTTCATTAATTTCTAGGATTTTGATCCAACTAAAAACTTGATCAATTGGCTCAATTACCTTATTACGCTCATCACTATGCACTAAACTTAAAAAATAATCCAGTGAAATTAGTTTTTTATTAAAATTACCAAAACCCACTCTTCTTAGCTGGATTAAAACACCTACAGTACCAAGTGCTTCAGATATTGATTCTGCCAAACTCCTTATGTAAGTACCAGATGAACATTTCACATAAAATTCGGCTTTATCAAATGAAAGTTGTTTAAGAAGTTTTAAACTGAAAATTTTTACCTCTCTTTTTTTTAACTCAAAACCTATCTTTTTTCTTGCTAAAGTGTAGGCTCTTAAACCGTTAATTTTGATTGAGGAATACCTAGGAGGTGTTTGTTGAATTGTTCCAACAAAATTCGGTAAAATTTTTTTAATATTATAATTTAGAGGGAACTCTTTTTTTTTTTTATTACCTTCCCTTCAAGATCACCTGTATCAGTTTGTTTCCCCCAACAAATTGTAAAAATATACTCTTTATCTACTTTTTCAGCTAAATTTATGACCTTTGTAGCATGACCTACAGCAATGGGAAGACAACCAGACGCAAGTGGGTCGAGTGTCCCCACAAATCCTGCTTTCACTCTGCCTAAATTTAACCTCACTTTTGAAGCAAAGAGTTGGATGTTAAACCAATTGGTTTGTCAATAAAAAATCCATCCACTTTTTTTTAACATCAGAAATCCCGGAAGTACTAGCTCAAACTAAATCTTTAAAACTTTTAACTTTAAACCTTAACCTGGGCGTATATCTTAAATCAATTTTTTTGGAGAATTCCTTGTTTATTTTATTAATGTGAGACTCTATCAGAGCTAAATAAAAACTTTCTTCTAATTTATTTTTATAATTTAGGTCACTTATAATAATTGTAGCAATTCTTCCATCTTTAGAAAGCGATACATCAGAAATTGAAAATAAAAAGCTTTCTTCATTAGAATTTGAGAAATCAATAGTTTGGAAAGTATCAGCTATAGCCCTTTTAACTAACTCTGATATTTTTTTTATTCTTGAATTTTTTCTTTCTTCCTTAATTAATTCTAAACTAAGGTTTTTTTTCATTTTTCTCTCTCGTAAAGAATTTTAGAATGTCATTCTCTAAAACTTCGTTAAAATCCTTTAAGCCAATACCACATTCAGTACCCGAAGCAACCTCTTTAACCTGATCTTTTTCACGCCTTAAACTTAATATATTTCCGTCGAAGATAACCTTGTTATCCCTAAAAACTTTAACAAAAGATTTGGAGGTTACTTTACCACTTTGTATTATACAACCTGCAATTTTTGAAGAGTCAGACAATTTAAAGACTTGTTTGATTAAAGCTTCACCAATTAAGGTTTCTTTTAATTCTTCTTCACCCATTCCATCTAGTATCTTTTTGCTTCATCAATAACTTCGTAAATTATTGAAAAATATTTAATTAATATGTTTTCTCTTTTTGCTAGAGTTTTAGCTTGACTATTTGACTTAACATTAAAACCAAAAATTTTTGCATTTGACGCCGTAGCTAATGTTACATCAGACTCATTAATTTCTCCAACCCCTGTATGAATTATCTTTACTTCAAATTTTTCAGAGTTCATTTTCTTAAGACTTTGCTCGATTGCCTCTTTTGAACCATGAACGTCTGCCTTAACAATTATAGAAATGATATCCTTTTCTTCCTCTGAGGCGCTTTTAATCATTTGGTCTATTGAAACACGCGTAACAGAGGAATTCTGCTCTATTCTTTTTACTCTTGATCTGTATTGTGTAACCTCACGAGCTCTAGATTCACTTTCCACAACAACTAACTTATCACCAGATTCAGGTGCACCAGATAGTCCCTGCAATTCAATCGGATAACTTGGAGTAGCTCTTGACAACCTTATACCTTGGTCACTATAAATTGCTCGGGCTTTCCCCCATTCTTTTCCAACAACAATAATATCTCCTACCTTCAACGATCCATTTTGTACTAATATTGAAGCAACCGTTCCTTTTCCTTTTTCTATTTTAGACTCGATTACTGTACCCTCTGCATTTCTGTTAGGGTTGGCCTTTAATTCTAATACTTCTGCTTGGATAAGTATTGCTTCTAACAAATCGTCTAAGCCTTCTTTAGTTTTTGCAGATACATTTACAAAAACGTTTTCTCCACCCATTTTCTCATTTATTATCTCATGCTTCATTAGATCTGTTTCAACTTTTTGTGGGTTTGCAGTCGGAAGATCAATTTTATTTACTGCTATAATAATTGGGCATCCAGAAGCTTTTGCATGACTAATAGCCTCAATTGTTTGTTCATTAACACTATCATCAGCAGCAACAACTAAAATAATTATATCTGTGATATTTGATCCCCTTGCTCTCATTTGACTAAAGGCAGCGTGACCTGGAGTATCAATAAATGTAATCTTTTTCTTAGATTTTGTTTCAACAATATAGGATCCAATATGTTGCGTGATTCCGCCAGCCTCAGATGCTGCCACTTTTTTTTCTCTAATTGCATCAAGTATAGAAGTTTTACCATGATCAACATGTCCCATTACTGTAACAACAGGTGGTCTTTCTATAAGCTCATTCTGATTGTCGGTTGGTCCATCAAGGCCAACTTCTACATCGGACTCACTCACTCTTTTTGGTGTATGTCCTAATTCAAGCACTAATAGTTCTGCAGTATCAGCATCGATAGTCTGATTTATAGTAGCCATTACTCCGAGTTTCATAAGACTCTTAATTAAGTTCGAAGATTTTTCAGCTAATCTTGAGGCTAACTCACCGACAGTTATTACATCGGGTATAATTATTTCTTTTTTCTTTTTTTCTTTTATTTCCAGATTTTCTTTGAATTCTGGTTGATCAACTTTTCTTTGCTTAGCTTTTTCTCTTGCTCTTTTAATTGCTGCTAATGATCTCACTTTTTCATTATCATCATCTAAGGCTTGAGATATTGTGAGTTTTCCTTGTCTTCTGTTTTCAAAACTTTTAGGGCTCTTAGGAAATTTTGGTGGTCTATTTTTTTCTGGAGGCTCTTGTTGTAAATCATTATGGTTTTTTTTTGGTTCAAGCATTGATTTGCTAGCAGGCTTTTTTGAAGAACGTTTAACATTTAAATCTCTTATACCTTCCTTTTGTGCTTTAGGTAAATCAGTATGAACCTTTTTTATATCATTTGGTTCCTCCTTTAGAACTTCCCTCTCTTCACTTTGATTTTCATTAGATTGTTTATTTATTGTGGAGAAAGTTCTTTTTTTCTTCACCTCAACGGAAACAGATTTACTTCTACCATGAGAAAAGTTTTGTTTAATTTGACCTGCATTAAAAGTTTTTTTGAGCTGAAGCTTTCCAGTTAAAGTAGTTTTCTTATCTTTATTTTCTTCCATTTTTTTTAAAACCAGTGTTTTCTTGCGTCCATAATAATTTCGTCAGCTTTTACTTTATCTATTTCAGATAAAATTTCTATTAGTTCATCATTCGAAAGATCAGCTAGTTGATCTCGAGTCTTTATATTTTTTTCATTCAATACAACTAGTTGATCAACTGACATAAGTTTACTGTCTAATAAGTAGTCCTCTACACCAGCTTTTTTTAGATTTTCAAGATTTTCTTTTCGTATTTTTTCAAGATGTGCCTTGGCTCTTGTAATCAGCTCATTAGAGAGATTATCATCAAAACCTTCAATTGATGTTAATTCCTCCATAGATACCATAGCTATTTCATCTAAAGATGAAAAACCTTCGGTAACCAATAAATGAGCGATTACTTCATCAACATCTAAATCTAACATAAACTTCTGGGATAAATTTTTAAACTCCTCGCTTCTCCTATCCGACTCTTGGGAAGTAGTTAATATATCTATGCTCCACCCAGATAAAGAGCTTGCAAGTCTTACATTCTGACCTTTTCTTCCAATTGCTAAACTAAGTTGTTCATCGGGTACAATTACGTCAATTTTTTTTATATCTTCTTCTATTATTACTTTATCAACCTCTGCTGGACCAAGGGCATTAACAACATATGTAGCTATGTCCTCAGACCATAAAACAATATCAATCTTTTCACCTTGAAGTTCGTTTACGATTGCCTGAACTCTGCTACCTCTCATTCCAACACATGCTCCTACTGGATCAATACTCTTTTCTTTAGTAAATACCGCAATCTTTGCTCTACTTCCTGGATCTCTAGCAACTGATTTAACCTCAATTATACCATCATAAATCTCGGGAACCTCCTGAAAAAATAGCTTAACTAAAAAGTTATTGTGCGCTCTAGACAGAAATATTTGATGTCCTTTCAAATCATGCCTAACATCTACGATATAAGCCCTAATTCTGTCTGACCTCCTAAAAACCTCTTTATTCAAAAGTTCATCTCTTCTAAGTATAGCCTCACCTTTACCAAGATCGACAATTAGATTTCCATATTCCACTCTTTTGACAACACCATTAACAATCTCACCAATTTTATCTTTAAACTCATTATACTGCATTATTTTCTCAGCTTCTTTAACTCTTTGATAGATAACTTGTTTAGCTGTCTGAACGGCTATTCTTCCAAAGTCAAGTGGGGGAAGTTCTTCAACTAGGTGCTCGCCGACCTTTAAGTGCTTATTATTTTCATCCAATGTTTTGATATTTATTTTGTTTGCTCTTTCCTCCTGAGGTAACTCATCAATATTTTCAACAACTTCTAAATATCGAAATAAACCAATTTTTCCATTATTTCTATCAATTTTGGCTCTTATATCTTGCTCCAAACCATACTTGGTTCTTCCAGCTTTTGCTATAGCAAATTCCATAGCATCTATAACCTCTTCAGGAGATATACCTTTTTCTTTAGCAATATTTTTAGATATCTCAACTATATCAATTGAACTGCTATCTTTCACATCAAAATTTTGCAATTTTTCACCCTAATTTTTAATTTATGAATATACATACCAATACTTTACAAAAACTTAAATAATTTAATAATATTTATCAGAACCTATTTTTTATTAAAAACAAAAAAAATAGATTTTTTTTCTTTCTCTAAAGCCTTTTTATAATATTTTGTTTCAATAACATCAACAATACCTAAAAATGTGTTATTTGTCTTTTCCACTAATTTTTCGAAATCCCCATCTTTTTCAAAGCTCTCTCTAATTATATCTTGATAGATTAAATCGTCCGTGGCTATAACAATTGATGTTCTATTATGACTAATCAATTTAATCTGTTTTAAAAATAAATGATTGATTAATTTTCTTTTAAAATGCCTTTTCTTATGCCAAGGGTCTGGAAATAAAATAAATATCTTCTCAAATTCAGAATTTCTTATTTTTTGAAATAAAGATGAAAAATCTAAGTTTGAAATAAAAATATTTTTAATATTCATTGTTTCTATTTTTTTTAAAAGTTTTATCGATCCTGACAAAAATGGGTCACAGGCAAGAAAGATTTGATTCTTAAATTTTAAAGATTGAAAAATGAGATTTTCACCAGTTCCAAATCCAATCTCCAAATTTTTCTTTTTTTTTAAAAAAACTACTTTTTAAAAAATCATTTATTTCTTCTTCTGTAAAAAAGAAAGGGGACTTAATTAAGTTTTGTAGATCTGAATCTTTAGTGCCCTTAACTAACCTTCTTCCGTAAAAAGATAGCATTTACTTATAATCGTCTCCTAATTTTTCAGCCATATTTAGATTCTCCCACGAAAATATCCTTTTGTTTCATCAAAGTCTCTTCCAAAGTGGCCATAAGCTGAAGTTGCTTGATATATTGGATTATCTAAGTGAAGAAATTTTTTAATTCCCAATGGAGATAAATCAAAGTTTTCTTTAATAATCTCGATTAATTTTTGATTGTCAACTTTTGACTCTAAATCAGTTTCTATAAAAATTGATATGGGATCTGGAACTCCAATTGCATAAGATAATTGTATTAAACATTTTTTTGAGATTTTTGCGGCAACAACATTTTTTGCTATAAACCTTGCCATGTAGGCTGCAGATCTATCTACTTTTGTATAATCTTTCCCAGAGAATGCTCCCCCACCGTGAGGTGCTGAACCACCATATGTATCTACTATTATCTTTCTTCCAGTTAATCCAGTATCACCATCCGGACCACCAATCACAAATCGTCCGGTGGGATTTATTAAAATGTCATTTTTATGAGGTAAGATATTTGAGGGAATTGCTTTTTCAATTATCTCAATAACTTTATCTCTAATCTCAATATTAGAAGCACTTTCATGATGCTGAGTTGAAACTACAATTGATTCAACTTTTTTAGGAACTCCACTCTCATAGGACATACTTACCTGACTTTTAGAGTCAGGAAGAAAAAAACTTTCATTATTTTTTCTATAACTCGATAACTCTTCAAGTATTTTATGTGCGTAAAAAATTGGCGCAGGCATTAAAGACGGGGTTTCAGAACATGCGTAACCAAACATTATACCTTGATCACCAGCGCCTAAAGATTCTTGCTCACCTTCTTTATCAACACCCATCGAAATATCTGTGGACTGTTCATGAAGATAATTAAATATTTTTACACTCTGCCAATCGAATCCAGTTTGTTCGTATCCAATTTCCTTCACCTTTTTCTCTTATTTTATTTTCTATGATTTCTTCATTAATGCTATCAGAGATACTTTTTACTTCACCAGAGATAACAATAGTGTTTGTAGTAGCAAGAGTTTCGCATGCTACTCTTGAATTTTTATCATACTTCAGATAGAGGTCTAATATTACGTCAGAAATCTGGTCGCAGACTTTATCTGGATGACCTTCAGACACAGATTCGCTAGTGAAAATAAAATTGTTTTGGTTAAAAGCCATAAAGGGGTTTTATATTTTATATAAAAAGGATTTTCAATCTTTTTTCTATATTTAAGAATTAAATCCATAATAATTGAAAAAAGTTATCATAAATACTAGAAGAATTAACGAAGTATTTCCTACCTTCATAAAAAATGTTTTGTTATCGCCTAAACTTATATTTGATTGAAGGTATCCGGCTGAATTCAATCCTTTAGATTGTATTACCTTTCCATTTTTATTTATTATCACAGAAATTCCAGAATTTGCAGATCTTACAAGAGGCACACCTTTTTCGACAGATCTAAATATTGTAGCTGCAAGATGCTGTGATGGTCCAGTTGTTTGACCAAACCATGCATCATTAGTTATGTTAATAAAAAAATTTATTTTGTTAAAACTAAATGTCTGAAAAATCGATTCAAAACAAATTGATGGTTCAATAAAAATAGACTCATTATTGAAATTTAATTTAATGTTATTTTCTTTTGAACCTGAAGTAAAATCTGTTGAACCTGGTGTTACCTTCAAAAAATCTAGAATATTTTTGAAAGGAATAAACTCTCCAAATGGTACAAGTTTAATCTTATCATAATATTGAACCTTATCGTCACTCAGGATAAAAAAAGAGTTATAAACTTTATATCCTGAATCATGAAACTCCCTTCTCAAACTACCTGTTACTAAAATAATATTTTTCGGTAAAACTGTACTTAGATACTCAAGAAGTTCTTTCTCTTCATTTAAAAACAGTGTTAATGCAACTTCTGGCCAGACTACAATTATCTTTTCATTAGTAATTTGTTTTTTTGTTAGATGAATTAATTTTTCAAAGTTTTTTTGATAAAGAGACCTATTCCATTTTTCCTCTTGAGGGATATTAGGTTGTACAATTCGAACAGGATACTTTTCTTGATTGCTGCGGTTTTCATAATTTGATGTAGGAATAAAATATAATAAAAGTGGAAAAAGAATGATTATGAAAAAACAACCTACTTTTTTAGTATAAAAACTAGATATCAGTACAAGCCAATATATTGTTAGATAACTTAGACCAAATACTCCAATATATGAGGCTATAGAAATTAACTGATACTGAAAAGACCAAATATGAGCAGTTAAACTTAATGGAAGCCCACCAAATAAAAAAGATCTTACCCACTCGGAAGAAAATATTATTATAGAAACTAGAGAAATTTTTAAAAATCTTAAATTTGGACTAATTCTTCTTGTTAAATAAATTAACATAGCAGAAACCCCAAAAAATATACTCATCAATATTGGAAATATTATTAGTATAAAAGGTGCAAGTATAAAATGTTTTTCGTATATCAAGAATGGAAATACTATCCAATGTAAGCAACCAAGGAAATAACCTGTACCAAAGATAACCCCGTCGTAAAGTGCATTTTTTTAGTTCTATTTATCTCTAGTTTTTTTAGAAAATAACAATAACCAAAGATCAATAATGGAGTAAGGTAAATCGAGTAAATAGAAAAACCTGCTAAAAAACCCGAAAAAAAAAGAATAAGAAGCTGATTTCTTATTTTAAAACTACTTAACATTTACAAGCAGTCTCTTAATTTTTCTGGTATCTGCATCTAAAATAGTAAATTCAAGTCCTGACTTATGTGATATTACTTGGCCTCTACTTGGTATTTTTCCTATCAGGTTAAATACCAACCCACCTACAGTATCAATATCCTCTTTATCAACACTCTCAAAATAGATCCCCAGCTTTTTTTCAAATTCATCAACGGCCAATCTTGCCGAAACTTCATATGTTTTTTTTGAAATCTTTTTTATAATATCTATCTCTTCAAAATCATGCTCATCTTTAATTTCACCAACTATTTCCTCTACCAAATCTTCGATCGTCACCAAACCGTTAGTCCCGCCAAATTCATCAACAACTATGGACATATGAATTTGCTCAGACCTCATTTTTAAAAGTAAATCTAAAATCCGCATGGAAGGTGAAGAAAATAAAATCTTTCTAATCATACTCCTTGATATTTTTATATCTCTTTTTACCTTTGTGGACTTATTAATTTTCTCAAATAAATCTCTAATATGTACCATCCCAATAACTTTATCCAGGTTGTCTTCGTAAACTGGTATTCTTGAATGTTTTGTTTTGTTTATAAAAGTTATTAATTGATTTATCTTTATACTTGAGGAAACCGAGTCTATATCAGCTCTTGGTATCATCACGTCTTCTATACATTTATCATTTAGTTGAATAATATTTTTGAATATTTTTTTTGTACCATCGTCTATACTTTCTACTGAATTTCCATTGTCTTCAATAATATCCTCTAAAACATCCTTGATGTTTTCTTTATTTGAACTGGAAAAAAATGATTTGATTTTAGATATAAAGGACATTTTAATATGGCGAAGGTATCGAAAGTTTTTTTAAGATAGAGATTTCTTTTTCCTGCATAATTTTTGATTCAGATTCTTTTTTATGATTATAGCCAAACAAATGTAGTAACCCGTGAATGCACATATGTGTAAAGTGATCGGAAAATTTTTTTCCTAATACTTTTGCCTCTGACCTAATTTTTTCTAAAGATATCACAATATCACCCAACAGTATAACTTGCTTCGATCCACCTAGAAAAAACTTTTTATCTTGGGCAAATGATAATACATTAGTTGGTTTATTTATTTTTCTATATTTATTATTTAGTTTTTTGATATCATAATTGTTTGTAAGAAATATCGACAAATAATAGTCCTCTTGATTTTTTCAGTGTCTCAAAAGATTTTTTACAGAGCTGAAAAATATAGTTTTTTATCTCTATTTCTTCTGATTTTAGTTTTTTATTAAAATCAAGTGCAATCATTTTTTTCTTTGGAAAGATATTCTTTTCCAACACCTTCACTTTTTTCAAATTCATCATATTTTGATACTATCTTTGAGACTAATGGGTTTCTAACTACATCTTTTCATCAAACTTAATAAAACCTATATCTTTATATTATTTAAAATTTTAATGGATTCTCTAAGACCAGATTTTGTACCAGAGGGCAAGTCTACTTGAGAAAGATCGCCGTTTATTATCATCTTAGAGTTTTCTCCCAACCTTGTAAGAAACATTTTCATTTGTATCGAAGTAGTATTTTGAGATTCATCTAATATTATAAATGCATTAGAAAGGGTTCTCCCTCTCATAAAAGCAAGGGGTGCAATTTCAATAAACCCCGATTCAATCTTTTTCAAAACCTCAGAAAATGGAAGCATATCGTTCAAGGCGTCATAGATTGGTCTAAGATATGGATCTATTTTTTCTTTAAGGTCTCCTGGCAAAAATCCTAACCTCTCTCCTGCTTCTACTGCAGGACGAGTTAGTATTATTTTCTCTATTTGTCCAGTTTTAAGCATCCAAACTGCAAAGGCAACTGCTAAGTAGGTCTTACCAGTACCTGCTGACCACAACAGAATATCATTTGCTTATTTTTTACACAATTAAAATAGTCAGCTTGCTTTCGGGTTCTTGGTTTAATAAGTTTTCTTCCTGCTTGAAAACATAGTGACTCTATTTTTTCAACATCGTTGTCAACCTTAGAAGCTTTTGAACTTTTAGCAATTTTTATAAGACTTAGGATTTCTCCCTCATCAATTTCATTATTTTTTATTGCTAAATTATATAAATTATTTAAAAGTTTTTTTGCCAAATTAACGTTTTCTTCTAAACCCTCTATCTTAATTATATTTCCTCTAGTGATAATCTTAACATTTAGGCTATTTTCAATTTGATTTAAGAATTTATCTCCTCACCATAAATCGTTGGTAAAATTAAATTATCTTCAAATGAAAAAGTCTTTGAAAAATTTAATAAATCTTTTTTAAAACTTTTTTTCAATCTTGGACCTAGTTAATGATCTTTCCATGAAATGAAAATGAAGTCAAATTTTCAAGATTTACTGTTAATTTTTTTCCAATTATATTCACATTAGATAACACATGGACGGGTTGAAGATATTTTGTCCTTCCTACAAATTGATTATTTTTTTTTCCTTTATCTGTAAAGAGAACTTCTTCATTCTTATCTATAAAATTTAGGTTAAATTCTTTTTGCTGCGTATTAAGTAATTTTTGTATTTTTTTAAGTCTTAGATCTGAAACATCTTCATTAACAATATCCAGATGTTTTAATGATGATTGAGTTCCTGCCCTAGGAGAATATTTAAAGGAATAAGAACTTGCAAAACCTACCTTGCTCTATCAAATCAATTGTTTGATCAAAGTCATCTTCTGTTTCTCCTGGATAACCAACAATAAAGTCTGAAGAAAAAGCCATATTATTGATCTTGGATTTTATTTTATTCACTAGTTTTATATAATCATTTCTTAAATGATTTCTATTCATTTTTTTAAGAATTCTATCTGACCCTGACTGAATTGGCAAATGAAGAAATGGCATTAATTTTTTATTATTATAATGCTCATTAATTAAATCATTTTTTATATCATTAGGATGAGAGGTTAAGTATCTAATTCTTTCAAGACCACTAATACCCGAAATCAAATTACATAGTTTTGATAACTTAACTGAAACCTCTGTCCCATCTTCAAAAACATTTGAATTATATGAACTTACATTTTGACCAAGTAAAATCACTTCTTTAGCACCCATTTCAACAAGCTTTTTAACCTCCAAGAATATTCCTTCAACAGGCCTTGAGAATTCAGCTCCTCGAGTATAAGGAACCACACAAAAAGAGCAGAACTTATCGCACCCTTCTTGAATTGTTATTAGTCTGCTAATCTCATGAGAGTTCTTAATAGGTAGAGATTCAAATTTTTCCTCGCATAAAAAATCTGTATATACGTATTTTTCATTTTTAACTTTAAGGGCATCCACTATATTTTGATAATTCTGAGGCCCAAATATTAAGTCTACCGATTTATTTCTTTTCTTAATTTCATCACCTTCAGCCTGCGCAACGCAACCAGTAACAATAATCTTCATCGAGCTTCCAGATTTTATTTTATTTTCTTTATATTTAGAAATTCTTCCAAGATCAGAAAAAAGTTTTTCTGCTGCCTTCTCTCTGATGTGACAAGTATTAAATATAGCAATATCACTTTCCTCCAGATTTGATGACTGTCTATATCCATTATTAGTCATTAGTTTCACAATTTTCTCAGAGTCGTACACATTCATCTGACATCCGTAGGTTTTAATAAAAAAAGATTGCCTCATGGTTGATAAAATTATCTATTTTTTTTTTATTTACAAGATTTTAAATTCATTAAGTTTTATAACTTTACTTACTTCTTTTGAATTGTTGTTTCTTAAAATTTGACCTGAAATTAATTTATAGGCATATTCACTTGCTACTTTTCTGTTTGAAAAATCACGGAACTTTAAAGGTTTGTGAAAATTTAGATCTACTTCACATCGACCCAAACCTAGAAACTTCCAGGCGTGTGAAAAGAGATCCATGGCCCCAAACCACGCCAGAAAAGGTCTATATTTTAGATCTACAGGGATCCCATCTAATTTATTATAACTCAAGGTAATTGGTTGTAGGTTGTAGTCCATCATATTCTTGTTTTCAATTATCCCTAAAAGAGAGCTTTTAAAAGGTAATAAATTCAATCCATCACTAGAGGTTCCTTCTGGAAATAAAATCACACTGTAGTTATCTTTTAAGCTTTTCTCAATTAAAATCATCTGATCTTTAATTGCTGTTTTGTCTTTTCTACTAACAAATATTGTCTTTCCTACCGAGGTAAATCTATTAATTAAGGGCCATGTATCAATCTCTGACTTAGCTACAAAGATTGCATTTACTTTAGATCCAAGGACAAGAATATCTAAATATGAAATATGATTACATACAAATAAAGTTTTTCTTTTAGACATGTTGCCTGAAGTATTAATTTTAATACCAAAGATACTGACTAAGCCTGTAAAAAAGAGTCTGTATGAATTGAAAAAATAAGACCTAGCAAAAGAGTTTACAAAAAGTTGCATAAAATAACCAAAAAGTAACCATAAACTCATTGGAAGAATTCTGAAAAATGAAAGGATTGCGAATATAGTTTCATTTTGTTAAACCTTTAGATAAGTTTGAATATTTTTTTAATAAACTTTTTTGTGTCCAATATAATCAATACATCAGTTGTATCAAAATTCTTATCAATTACTGCACCAGAACCTACATAGGCTCCGACTCTAAGATAAGCTTTAATTAAAGGAGGTAAACTTCTAAATTCTTTTTCATTATTTATTTTCTCTTTACTTATCACCTTTAAATTCTGCCTTTAAGTTTTCTACTGGATTTGTTTGGAGATCCTCAGAAGGACAATGATAATGATGCAAATATGAAAGCTGGCTTAAAATCTATTGTGATTTGAGGATGGAAAACTAGCACAACCAAATATATACTCAACATTTGATTTTACAATATATGTTGCCAAACCTTTCCAGAGAAGTTTTATTATTCTTCCGTCTCTATATTCTTTTCTGACGCAAGATCTTCCTGCCTCAAGTAGTGAGGATCTTTTGTTTAATATGTTAGTAATATTAAATTCAGACTGACTATAAAACCTAACTGAAACATCCTCATTTTGCCTATATAACAATCTATATGTACCAACTACATAATCAATAGACTTTGAAGTATCAATAACGACCAAGTGATCGCATAACTCGTCAAATTCGTCTGAATCTATTTTATTTAGATTTTTTTCATCAAAAAAACTTTTAAATCTTAACTTTTTTACATTACTCATCAACGGATCACTATTTCTAATAGTTTTTACTTGATAAGAACCAAAATTAAACTCAACATTAAATTTTGGTTTTCCTTCTAAATTTTTTGAGGAGATAACCATAACTTCAGAATTTAAACTAGTTTCCAAGTATATCGTATTTTTTTCAATGTATTTAATCTTTGAAATTATATTTCTAATTTTTTTAAAACTTTTTTTGTTTTTTCTAATAATTTATTTTTTTCTTTCAATTGGAACAGCATATAGTTCTAGCCTGTGATCGACCAGTTTATATCCAAGCTCCTCTGCAACTTTCTTTTGTAATTTTTCAATATCATCATTTTGAAATTCGATAACTTTATCATTTTTAACATCAATTAGATGGTCATGGTGCTCATCTGGAACTTGCTCATATCTAAATCGTCCGTCCTTTTTAAAGTCATGTTTTTCAATAATATTGTTTTCCTCGAATAGTTTTATTGTGCGATAAACAGTCGCAATACCAATTTTCCTATCAATTTTAGCTACTCTTTGATAAACAAGCTCAACATCAGGATGATCGTTTGACTCAGCAAGTACTTTAACTATAGTTCTCCTTTGATCTGTCATCTTAAGACCCAATTTATTTATTTTATCAAGCAACGATGTCATAATATCTATGAGTTCTTATTTAAATCATTAAAATTTAATTTCAATGTTAATTAAATCTTTAAATAGTTAACATTATTATATAACATAATTAAAAAAAATGAAAAAAAAAGTACTTGATGTTACAGATCAACGTTGTCCGTTGACTTTTCTAAAGGCAAAAGAGTTTCTTAGATCCAATTTGCATTGCGAAAAAAAGATACTGATTAAAGGTACTGATGATTTTAAAAAGCTAAAGAACTCTATCAGTAGAAATTTTCAAATTGAAACAAAAAGAGAGAGAACTCTATTTATGAAATTATAGTAAAAATCTAAATTCTCATCTCCATCAAAATAGCATCGAAATAATTTTCTCCTAATTGATAATAATTTTTTTCTTCTACCTATCTTTATAAAACTTTTACCAATATAAAAATTTAATGCCTTAGTATTTTTTTCATTTACTTCTAAAACAATTTTTATAAGATTTTTTTTTTTACAATGATTTACTGCACAGTCGATAATAGTTGTTGCTATTCCACGTTTTCGATACTTAGGTGAAACAAAAAGTGAATACAAATCAAGAAAATTATCTACTTGAAAAAACATTCCAAAGCCCTCAATTCTTTTCTGTTCAAGGAAAATAGTAGAATAAAAGCCAGTTTTTTTTATTAGATCATTTATTTCTAATTTACTCCAAATATTATTACCAAACTCGTCGGCATTATTAATTTGTAGGTTATAAATTTGTTCTACATGCTTATTTTCTAAATTAGTAAACATTACTTATAATAAGTATGATGGTATATAATATCTAAGTTATCAATTCCATAACCTTTAAAAAAAGAATTAGCAAGATGTGATGCATTTGGTAATAAATATTTTGTATTTATGTAAATTTTATTGAATTTATTTATAGAAACTTTGTGATCTGAAATTATTAAAGTGTTTATTTTTCATAAAGCTTTTCTGAAATAGTATTTTCTAAATCAATGCCTTCAACATGGTAAAAATTTTTTCATAATCAACATATTTTTGCTTTTCTTTATAAAAAAACTTAACAAAAAATTTATCATTGAAATCATGAAAAAATACTATTATTACATCATGCTTATCTTCTAAATTTCCTAAATACACCTCAAAATTATCTAATGTTACTAATTTTGAATTTTTTGCTAAAAGATAATCCTTGAGCTAGGGCTTTCACAGATCTGTTTGCTGTGTAGCTTCCAGGTCCTCTACAAAATAAAATTCTGTCAAGAGATTTTATATTATTAGAGTTAAGAATTTTTTCTACAATTAGGGGTAAGTAATCAATTTTATTCTTTTCAATCTTTTTTTTTGAATATCTAATAAAATTTGTCTTTTGTATAAAGCAACTGACATTGTTTGAGTTGAACAATAAATAGATAGTGATATCATTACTTAATTATAAAATGAAAAGTGATCTTGTTAATTTAAATAATAAAAATAGTGAAATTATCTTTGATTTAAGATACGCCACAAACAATAATTTTACAAATAAAATTCTATACAAAACTAAAGAATGTCTAATTCATAAAGTTGCATATGAACACTTATGTATCGCAGAAGATATTGCCAAAAAGTTGGGGTATAAATTAAAAATATTTGATGCTTACAGACCCGTATATGTTCAAAAAAAACTTTGGGATATTTTTCCTGACGCAAATTTTATTGCTCCACCAGAAAAGGGCTCTCCTCATTCAAGGGGTGTCGCTGTTGACATAACTTTAGTTGATGGAAATAATAATGAGTTAGATATGGGAACAGAGTTTGATGAATTTAGCAGATTATCATATCATGGTTGTATTGATATCTCTCGAGAATCTTATAAGAATAGACTTCTTTTGTTAGGTATTATGACTGATTCCGGATGGGATTTTTTTAGAAATGAGTGGTGGCATTACCAACTGTTTGATTCAAAAAAATATCCAATTATAGATTCTAAATGAAAAAATTTGTATTTTTTATAATATTTTTTTTTAATGGACTCTCTTATTCCGAGGATCATTCTGTAATTGCACTGATGTATCATAGATTTGATGAGCCTAAGTATCAAAGTACGAGTATATCCTCTGAACTTTTTGAAAAACACCTAAAACTAATTAAAGAAAATGGTTTTAACGTTCTAAATATTAAAGACTTTTTAGATATTTTAATAAATAAAAAGAAGATACCAAAAAAAACTTTATTAATTACAGTAGATGATGCATTCCGCTCATTTTATGATTTCGCTTTTCCATTGTTAAAAAAGTATAATTTTCCTTTCAGCGTTTTCGTTTCTACAGCCTCAGTCTCTAAAGATGAAGAATCCGATTTTATGAGCTGGGAAATGTTAAAAGAAATTCAGAAACACAAAGGAATGGTTTTTAATCATACTGTTGATCATATAAGTTTATTAGGTCTTAGTGATAAAATGATTATTGATCAGGTAACAAAAGCATCTAATGAAATAAAATTAAGATTAGGAATTGATAATCCTAAAGTTTTTTCTTACCCTTACGGTGAGAGTAGTGAAAGAGTTGAAAAAATTTTGGAAGAACTTGGGATTTTAGCTGCGTTCTCTCAACATTCAGCACCTCTGAATCATAATGATTCACTATATAGATTGCCTAGATTTTCCTTAAATAACGAATACGGAACGTTAGATCGATTAAAAATGATTTTTAAAACAAAAAAGTTACCAATTAAAAATTTAACTTACACTGATGCAATAACTCATGAAGAGGAGATTGAAATATCTTTCGAATCATCAATGAATCTTGAAAAAATAAATTGTTACATAAATCAGGGTGTTAGTTTGATAAAAAAAATTAATGAGAAAAAAGTTATTCTTAAGCTTAACGGTTTAAAATCCGGTCAAAGACATAGGTTAAATTGCACCATAATAGATAAAGAGGATATTTATTGGTTTGGTAAAATGGTTAAACGAGTTAATTGATCAAGCCCTCCACTTTGTCAAATTTCATAAAATTATTAGTTTCAATAATTGTTTTTATATCAGCTACATATTCCGATCTTCTTTCAGAATAATTGTCTAGGAATTTGACTAAACTTAACCCTGTCAAACTATCCCCATTCATTCTAAGTGTTCCTCTTTTTGTCTAAATTTAACATATGCATTATGAGTGTTTATATTCTTTAGATAAGACCGGGTTGAATCAGAAAGGTTTATGAACTTTCTAACATAAAAATTTTTGTCTTCATCTCTATCTTGAGGTTTAAGCCCAAGACTTTTGTCAAAGGTATATTGACCATAAAGTGCGTTTCCTTCCCTCAAATATCTTGATGTTCCCCAGCCACTTTCAATCGCTGCTTGTGCAAGGGCTAATGATAATGGAACTATATCAACTCTCATTAGAAGTTCACCTATGTTTGAACCTTCATAATCATATTTATCACTTACGTCATACAGCCAATTAGGCCAAAACTCTCTTTGGTAAGTTTCTCCATTAGATTGGCTCCACCAGTCTAAAATTTTTTTTCTGTCATCGAGTATTTTTAGATTTTCAATAAAAGCTATTGGCAATAATGTATTAATAAATAAGTTTTTTCTCTCGCTGACAGAATTGATATCCATAAAATCTTTTGGTAATGATGAAAAGATTATTAGATTTGCAGACTGATCCTTAATAAACGAATCTATAGTAAAGTTGTACTTTTTAAAAATATCAATCATCTCTCTAGCCTGACTTATATAATCAACGGTGCCGTATTTAGAAGAATTCTTTACTACCTCTTTATCTTGGATAATATAGTTAATAGAGGTTGATTTTTTGGAATCTACATTTTTCATTGAGCCGTAAAACCCAATGCAAAGATTAAGCAAAAACAACCCGATTAAAAAGAAAAGTATATTTCTATATACTATTTGCTTTGGCATTTTTTAGTTAATTGGTTCAACCGATTCAACCTCTGGAACATAATACTTTAACATATTTTCAATTCCTGATTTTAATGTCATCGTTGAACTTGGGCAACCAGAACAAGCACCCTGCAGTTCAAGGAAAACAACTCCATTTTTAAAACTAACAAAACTTATATCACCACCGTCTTGAGCAACAGCCGGTTTAACTCTTTCCTCAATTAACTGTTTAACTTTATTTACAATTTTTAGGTCATCTTCACTGTAAATTATTCCTTCTTCTGTTGGAATTTGTTTTTCATCGTTTTTGAAGTCACCGCCTGATGAGAAAAAAATTCATTATTATCGATAAAAAACTTGGTTTAATATGTTCCCACTCAACCTTTTCAGTTTTAGTTATACTAATAAAATCTTTACCAACAAATACATTGGTTACATTGCCTGTACTAAAAAGTTCTTCTGCAAGCTTATGGGCTTTAGCCTCTTCGCTACTTTTAAATTCCAATGAACCTTTTTCTAAAACAGTTTGACCAGGAATAAATTTTAGTGTCAAAGGATTAGGTGTGTTTTCTGTTTGGATAAACATAATTTTAATTTAATAAATTAAGATAATTTGTCAATTTCTTCTTCTGATAAACTTGATGGTAAAATAGTTAGAGGAACTTTAATCTTAGATCTATTTTTACCTGTAAATGAACTAATTAAAGAATCTGATGGAGAGGATTTTTCTGAAGCTGCTAAAACAAAGTTTGAAATAAAGTTATTTGCCTCCAAAAACTTAATTATACATTCCGCTCTGTCACCTTTCATGATAAATTTTTTAGGTTTTTTCTCGGTAAATTTCATAACAAAGTTTTCATATTCTACTATTTTTTCTTCAGCTTTCTCTCTGGACTCAACCTCAGCAATATCTTCAACTGCCTTCCAATGACTAAATTCTAATGTTTCAAAAGTATAAAGAAGCGCAACTCTACCGTTATTTCTTGAGCTTCTTCTTGCAGCATATCTTAATGCTCTGAACATCTCCTGAGAGTCATCTAGCACTACTAAAAATATTATTTCTTTTTCCATTTTATTTTCTAAAAATAATTCCTGCAAAAAAACCTAGTCCAATGGCTATAATAGCAGAAAAAATTCCATAAATGAATGAATATTTGTGAGCAATTTTATACACAAAAGAACTTAACCCCAATTTTTCTACTGTTAAATATTGCTCGGGAGATTCAAAATTATTCATACTATCCATAATACTCATAGAAACAGAATATTTTCCAGATGGGGCGTTTGTTGGTAAAAAGATTGGAATCTTAAAAAAGTTTTTTAATTTCGGGTTAATAACTTGGAAGGAATCATTTTCAATTAAAAATAAGTCAATTGACATCTTTTTTTTATCAAATCTCTTTTTAGATTATCATTATCCCTTCCGACTAATTTAATATTATCAAATAAATCTTTTTTTATCTCAAAATCTATATCTTTAGTATTCTGATTTGTATAGTAATGAAATAAACCCGGGTATATAAACTCACCAGTCTTGCTCCAAGACCACATGCCAAGCACCTTTGTTTTTTTTTGTAATATAACCTTTTGTTCAGGACCCTTTATTTTAATTACTAATGGCTCATCGGCATCTGTATAACCAAAAATTATAAAATCTGGATTTATTTTTTTCTGAAAGTTGAATATTTTTTTTAGATACATCAAATATTAAAATTTTTGATTCTGCCTTAAAAACCATCAAACAGCTAAATACAAAAATTATTCCTAACTTAATACGCATCTTGAATAATGATCCTTGAATTTATGGATGGTTCGCTAATTAGTTCTATTCCCATTTTCAAACAAACAACTAAAACAATTATAGCTAGAAAAATTCTTATTTGTTCACCCTTAAATTTAGATGTATATTTTGATCCATACTGAGCGCCAATAACTCCACCAATAAGTAAAAAAATTGCCAATATTAAATCAACTGTAAGGTTAAACGTCGCGTGAAGAATTGAAACATTCAAGGTTACAAATACAATCTGAAATAATGACGTTCCTATTGCTGTGACTGTACCCATTCTAAACAAATAAATCATTGCTGGCACCATCACAAATCCTCCACCTACCCCCATAAATGAAGCTAAGAAACCTACAAAAATACCTACATTAACAGGTAAAAGAATTGAAATATATATTCTTGATTGCCTAAATTTAAATTTTAAAGGTAGATAGTCTAAAAATGTTCTTTTTCTTTTTTCCTTTTTCTTGTACTTTTTTTCTTTAATTAAAGACATTGAACTTTCTATTAACATCAAAGATCCTATAATGGCGAGGAAAAGCATATAGAGAAATTTTATAATTAAGTCAATATTTCCTGCTTCTTTTAAAAAATTAAAAATTATTACACCGATAGTTGATCCAAAAATACCTCCAACGAGAAGAAATGCTCCTATCTCATAATCAATGTTTTTTTTTCTACTGTGTGCAATTGCACCTGATACTGAGGAACCAAGGATTTGCACAGACTCTGTACCCACAGCTGTTGCTGCAGGAATCCCCATAAAAATTAAAAGAGGTGTCATTAAAAATCCACCACCCACACCAAATAAACCAGACATAAATCCAACAAGAAAACCAAAAAAAAGTATTATCAGTAAATTAATTTCTATTTCAGCAATTGGTAAATAAAAACTCATGACTTATAAAAACCAATTAATTTTTTTATATCTAAAATATTCTTTCTTGCTATCTCCTGAGCATTTATACTACCTTCGGAAAGAATAGAATCTAAGTATTGATTATCCGATAATAATCTTCTCATTTCAGAGGATATTTTTGAAAGTTTTGAAACTAAACAATCAGCCAGATCTTCCTTAAATTTTTTAAATTCCATACCAGCATAACTTTGAATTAAATTAGGTAAACTAATATCTTCAATTGCCATAAATATGTTTAATAGATTATTTATTTCTGGCCTTCCCTCTAAATCTTTTTCATTTTCTGGAAAGGGAAGTGAATCTGTTTTAGCTTTAAGAATTTTTTTCCTTATTAAATTTTCATCATCTGTCATGTTAATTCTTGAAAATTCTGAGGGGTCAGATTTACTCATTTTTTTGTCCCATCTCTTAGACTCATAACCCTTGTTGCATTTCCAGTTATCACAGGTTCGGGAATTGGGAAAAAAGTCTGTATCATAAAATCTGTTAAAAGACTGTGCAATATCTCTACTAAGTTCTAGGTGTTGCTTTTGATCTTCTCCAACAGGAACATGACTTGACTTGTACAACAAAATATCTGAGGCCATTAATACAGGATAAGAATATAATCCCAGTGGAGCTTTTTCCTTATTTTTACCAGCTTTATCTTTAAATTGAGTCATTCTATTTAACCAACCAATTGGTGTAAAGCATCCTAGTATCCAGCTTAATTCAGCATGACCAGAGATTGATGACTGCACGAATATAGAGCTTTGCTTTGGATCTATCCCAGAAGCAATATAAGCTGCCGCAACTTCCCTTGAATGATTTTCTAAATTTTTTCTTCCTTCGATTGTAGTAATGGCATGAAGGTCAACAATACAAAAAATACACTTTGATTTATTTTGAAGTTCAACCCAATTTTTTATGGCTCCTAAATAATTACCTAAGTGGAGGTTACCGGTAGGTTGAACTCCCGGAAAAAATGAGTTTTTTTCTATTTCTTTGACCATTTTTTTAAACTAATATCTTTTATACCTAACAAATAAATAGAGACAAAATAAGTTAAAATCGCAAAAAAGATAACAAAAATTAACCTAACATTATTTATCTGAAAAAATCTAATATTTATTAAGTTTTGTTCAAAAACATTTGATGTTAATTTTATAGAAATACCCATAATAATTGTTGATATAATAACTTTTATTGAGAAGGTAATAATATCCTTTTCGAATTTTATCTTTTCTCGAATTAATAAACCAATTAAGATTATCATGTTTACCCATGCAGCAACTGAAGTTGAAATTGCCAAGCCCACATGTTTGAATTCATCTATAAGGAGTAAATTTAAAATTAGATTTATACTTATTGAGAATAAAGATACCTTTTATGGGCGTGACGGTATCCTCTCTGGCAAAAAAAGGAATCACTAAAATCTTTATCATTATGAAAGCTGGGAGACCAAAACTAAGCGCGACTAATGCATCGCTTGTTTGTTCAACATCAAATAAATCAAATTGCCCTCTATAAAATAAAAAGTTACTATTTCATCTGATAATATAAAAATTCCTAGAAAAGCAGGTAAAGAAAAAAGCAATCCATACTTCAATGCACTAGATATACTTTTTGTAATATTAACATTGTCATTCTTTTTTACATATTTTGATAATATTGGTAATAACGCTGTACTTATCGCTATCCCTAAAACACCAAGTGGAAGTTGGTTGACCCTGTCAGCGTAATACAAAAATGAAATTGATCCATGTGCAAGCGTTGAGGCAAGAATCATATCTATTAATAGGTTTAACTGATACACACCATTTCCAAGAATTGCTGGAACAAGTAATTTTAAAAATTTATTTGTAGGTTTTCCAAATTTATTTTTATTTAATCCAAATATGTTTAAACTTACTTTATTTCTTTTCAAGTTATACAACATCCAGACAAGCTGAATTATTCCTGCTATGGATATAGATAAGCTTAAGTAATAGGTAATAAAAGTTTGGTCTGTATTTTTAAAAAAGATAACTAGACACGTAATTATCGTGAGGTTTAAGATAACTGGTGTTAGTGCCATTGAAGCAAACTTTCCAAGTGTGTTTAAATAGGCTCCAATAAGTGAAGTTGCACAGATAAATAAAAGAAATGGAAAAGTTAATCTAGCAAAATCTACAGTTAATTCTTTCTTTAATGTATCTTCTGAAAAACCTGGGGCTATTAACGAAATTACTAATGGTGTAAATATTTCTAGCAATATTACAAAGAAGAATAAAAAGATAATTAACATCGAAAATATTTTTGAAAAAAATTGATCAGCTTCAATTTTTCCAATTTTTCCCCTTACTCCACTTACAACAGGAATAAAGGCGGAATTCATTGACCCTTCAGCAAACAAACGCCTAAATAAATTTGGTAACTTAAAGGCAATAAAAAAACAATCAGAAATAAGACCAGCACCAATCACTTTTGCGATTAATAAATCCCTTAAATATCCTAATACTCTAGAGAGAAGCGTGAGTGAGCTTATTATTGAAATTACCTTAATAAACATATTCTAACTTTTGAGAAAGCATTTTGTATATTTCTGACTCTAAAACTTTTATTTTATTTTCATTTGTAAATTTTGAACCATATTGCGTTCTTAAATGGAAGCTATCTTCAACAAAGTCTCCATTAGTTGTAATTTTTGCTGTAAAAATTATAACTTACTTTTTAAAAGAACCTTTGATAAATCATAGAGTAACCCTAAGTCTATCATTTGTAATTACAGTCAAAACTGTGTACGTTGATGATAGTTTATTATCAAAAAATATTTCTATTTTCTTTTTTAAAAAATTTCTATTTGAAAAATTATATTCTGACTTTTCCTCAAACTGTTGTGGTTTTTGTAAAGATAATTTTTGTTTAAGTTCATTTAGATATTTTTTACTATAGACTAAATTTTTATTTAAATTTAATGAGATCGTAAAAGTATCAATTACAGTTTGATCAGCAAGCGTAAAAATTCTAGCTTGATGAATAGATATTTTTTCTGAAGTAAATATTGATATCAAATCTAAAAACAATTGAGGTCTATCTTTAGTAAAAATAATTACCGAGAAGAAATTTTCTGTACTTCTTTTTTAATTTCACATAAGTTGCCTATTTTCTTTTCAACAAAAATTTCTCTATTTGAAAGGCAATCATTTCCTTTGATTGTAACAACCAATAATTTGGGTAAGTAATTTTAGAGACATCATCAACTAAAGAACTACTTATAATATTAGAGCTTTGAATTATATCCTTTTTAATTAAGGAAATTTTTTCATTCAAGCTTACTACACCACTTGGTCTGTTAATCTCTTTTTCTAACTTCTCAAAAAGCGTTTTCAAAAGCCTGGCTTTCCAATCATTCCACAAGCCTTGATCTACAGCAGAAATATCTAGTGCAGTAAGTAAAAAAAGGTTTGTTAACCTTTCCATTGAATTAATTTTTTTTGCAGCTTTTTTTATTACAGAAAAATCTCCAAGATCTCTTTTAAAAGCTAAATCACTCATCAATAGATGATTTTCTATTAACCATCTTGTTTCTGTTATTGTAGAATTGTTTTCATTTAATCTCTTAAGAACTTTAGATGAAATTCTAGAGCCAACTTTACTATGATCATCACCTGAACCCTTTCCAATATCGTGAAGCAAGTGTAGAATAATATAGAGGTTTTAGGTCTTCATTTTTTTTTAAAATTTTATAAACAAATTTATAAGTATTATTTCTTAGTTTTTTACTTTTTAGATCTTTTAAAATATTTAATGCCCTAAGTGTATGCTGTCCGACAGTTAATGAGTGATATCTATCAAATTGAGGGAGATCCAAAATTTTGGAAAACTCTGGAATTATTTTTGTAAGATTCCAAGATCGTTTAGAAGAAAAATTTTATTCATTTTTTCAGAGAAAAAATTTCTTTAAAATAATTTATGTTTTTTATTTGTTTACAGGTATTTGCTTAATACGGGAAGAAAACTCAAACATCAATCTTTCTTCCTGAACTGAATTTTCATTATTTATTAGATTTTTTAGAAATTTACTAAAAATATTGTCTAAATTTATTTTTTTGGTGAAGTAATATGAGTATTTTGCTCAAAATTTTCTTTTATTAACCTTACTATTATCTGAGCTAGATTTTTAGTTTTTCTAATTTGAAAAAAATAATTTCTCATCATTTTTTCTACACTATTTTTTAAATCTTGATTTTTTTTTTCTGGAAAAATTATTTTTGATATTTGGTGTTGGAAATCAAAAGTCAATTTATCACAACTTCTTTTTGCCTCGTAATGGAGTAAGCATCTTATAAGTAATAAAAACTCAAGGGATTCGCTTAATTTTTTTTTTTCATTTCGAGTAAGTAATTTTGAGGTTTGTTTTCTTTTTGAAATTGTAAATATCTTTTAGAGCCCAAAATATTAAGTTTATATCTCGAAGAGAACCCTCGCTCTCTTTAATATTTGGCTCATTTCTAAAATAATCATAGCCAAGATCAACCAGCTTTTCTTCTCTTTCAGCTATTTTATCTTTAAGTAGATCATACCCTGACGTACGTACTTCTGATGAAAATTTATGTATTGTATCCTTAAATATTTTTTTTTGAACCACATATAAATCTTGCATCTAACATTGATGTTTTTATAACATGATCTTTTATTGATAAATCAATAGCCTCTTTTTCACTTCTAACTGCATAACCAACTTTTAATTGTAAATCCCAAAGTGGATAGATAAAAAATTGAATAAACTCCTCAACCTCTTTTATATTTACTTCATTGGAATATAAAAATAAAAGATCTAAGTCTGAAAATGGTGCTAATTGTTTTCTTCCATAACCCCCAACTGCACATATACTTATTGATCTTGAAATCTTTTTATTTTTTTTAGCAAAACAACCAAATAATTCTTTAAGAAACTCATCAGAAGTTTCTGATATATTTTACATGTCTTAATAGCTTTATGATGTTTATAAAACTCTTTTCTTAGATGATCTTTTTTCTTAATAAAAATATCTTTGAATTTATCAATTTTATCTTTTTCTAGTAAATCTTTGTTCATGTTAATCAATAAAATTTTTTTTTAAGGTATAAAGGATATCTAAAGCATCTTTTGGTGAAATCTCATCAGCATTTAAATCTTTGATAAAATTAATTATATCTTCATTTTTTTCTTTGCTTTCAATTTGAGAATCATCTACATCAAGATCTAATTCAAAATTTTTTTCATTCACATCTGAAGGACTACTTAAAATCTCTCTAGACCTCTTAATCAGATTTTCTTTCAAACCTGCTAACTTTGCCACATGTATACCAAATGATCCCTCAGAAATACCATCGATTACTTTGTACAAAAATATTATCTCACTTTTCCATCTTTTTATTTCTAAAGTTTTCAATTTAATCTCAGATATATGTTCAGTTATTTTACAAAGCTCTTTGTAATGTGTTGCAAACAATGTGAGGCAATTAATTTTTTTAAAAATATACTCTAAAACAGATTGTGCTATAGCTAAGCCATCTTGTGTTGATGTGCCTCTTCCTAATTCATCTAAAATTACAAAAGATGACTCTGAAGCATTATTAATTATTCTTGAAGTTTCAACCATTTCCATCATGAAAGTTGACATTCCTTTTGCTAAATTATCTGACGCACCAATCCGTGTAAATATTTTGTCAAAAACACTTAAACTCGCCTGAGCTTGCCGGAACAAAACATCCTATCTGGTTCATTAAAATTATAATGGCTGTTTGTCTTAAGAATGTACTCTTGCCAGCCATATTAGGACCAGTCATTAACCATAAACTATTTTTATCATCCATCGAACAGTTGTTTGGTATGAAATTTAATGCATCTTTTTTTAAACTTTCTTCTACTATTGGATGTCTACCATCAACAATTTCAATTATTTTTATTTTCTCCTCAAGTTTTGGCTTAACATAGTTATTGGTTTTTGAAATATGTGCAAAGTTTGCTATGACATCTATATAAGCGATCTTTTTAGCAACTAAGCTTATAATTGTTGATGCTGATCGTATCTCCTTACATAAATCTTTATAAATTTTTTGCTCTAACTCAAGAGCTAGAAACTCAGACTCTTGTATGTCTTTTGTTAATTTCAATAATTCTGGAGTTTGAAATCTTGAGGCATTGACAGTGTTTTGAATAAGATTAAATACTCTTGCCCTTTGATTCAATAAGTTTTGACGAATTTTTATTTGTTACTTCAATAAAATATCCGTGAATATTATTAAATTTGATTTTTAAATTACCAACCTCAGTTTCTTTAATATAATCTAATTGCAGTTTTACAATTTCTTCTTTCTTTATATTTTTTATATCTCTTAAACGATCCAGTTCAGGCTCAACCCCTGCATTAATAACATCACCATTTGTAATTATATTTGGTGTATTTGGGTTAATCGTTTTTTCTATTAAATTTTCTAAATTCAATAATTTTTTTAAGAATCGAATCTTCCAGATATAACGTTTTAAACTTTTTGTTATGATAATCTTTTAATATTTTAAAAATATTCTGCGATGTTTCTAAAAAATTTAAGACTATAATTAAGTCTCTGGGGTTATTTATATTAGCAGTTATTCTTGATATTGCTCTTTCAACATCTGGCGTCTCTTTTAAGAAGTTTCTTAATGATGTTAGTAAGTTTATCTCATCAATAAAAATTTTTACGAGATCATGACGTTTTTTTATCTCTTCAATCTCTATTAATGGAAATTTAATATATTCCTTTAACAATCTCCCACCAAGAGGAGTGTTTGTTTTATCTATTACAGAAATAAGGCTTCCACTTTTTTTCACCGTCAGTTTTCTTAAAAATTTCTAAACTGTTAAATGAAAAATCATCAATTTGCATAAATTTTCTGGATTAATTATATTTAAATTTTTGACTAATGGAACATTCTCTTTTTGCGTGAGTTCAATATAATTTATCAGCGCTCCTACTGACGATATATCAGCAACATTTAAATCACCTAAGCCTGATAATTCATTATTTTTAAAATAATTTTTTATTTTAGGTATATTATTTTTGTGATCAAAAAATGAAGAAGCAACCTCCGTTATTTTTTTCTGAAATGGATTTAATAGGGATTGTAATATACTAGAGTGCTTAATATCGTTATTACAAATAATCTCACATGGATTTACTTTTTTTATAGCTTCATAGAAGTCTTGTTTTAGCTCACTACCACTTATTCTTTGAAGGTTAATATCTCCTGTGGTCATATCGATCCAAGTTAGGGATATTTCACCTTTAACATGGGAGACACTCAGTAGATTATTGTAAGATTTAGAATCTAAAAGATTGTCTTCTAAAATTGTTCCTGGTGTAATGATTCTTACAACATCTCTTTTGAAAATTTTTTGATAACTTTTTTGTAGTAGTGTTTTCAACTCCTTCGAGTTGTTCTGCCACAGCAACTTTAAATCCAGAACCAATCAACCTTGAAAGATAATTTTGAGCAGCGTGTGCAGGAACCCCACACATAGGAATATCTTCATCACCTAGTTTTCCTCTTTTCGTTAATGCTATTCCCAATTCATTTGCTGCTATTTTTGCATCTTCAAAGAAAAGTTCGTAAAAATCACCCATCCTATAAAAAAGTAAATAATTCTTGTGTCTTTCTTTGACCTCAAGATATTGCGAGATCATTGGGGTGACTTTAACGTCTTTTTTAATTAAATTTATGGAATCTAATCCTTTTATATTAGGTTGTTTTAATTTCATGTTATATTAAGTATAAATTATTTTAAAATGATTTCATGTACATTCACAAAGACATAATAATTATTATTGCTTTTTTCTTAATTGTAATATTAATTTTTGCCGTAGTTTTTATTTTTGATCTAAAAACTTTCTTAAATAATTTAAAAGTTTTCCCAAAAAAAATCACTTCTCATGATCAGTTTTTTATAGATTTTTTGAACCCTTTATTTTCAACTTAAATTCAATTATTGAAAATTATGAAAATAAACTGAAAGAAGCACGACTTAGAATTTTCTTTTTCGATTATTTTTTTAAAAATTTTCCTGATCCCTTATTAATTATTAACGGGAGAACTGAAATTTTAGAATATAATATTTCTGCCTATAATCTTATCAACGAAGACGCTAAAGGAAAAAAGTTTACTCGCTTTTAAGGATTCCTGAGCTTACTGTATTCATTGATAAGGTTAGAAAAACAAAAAAATCTATTAATTCTGAAGTAAAGTTAATTTATCCAGAAGAGAAAAATTATAGTGTTTGGATTTCAGGAAATAGAGCAATAAAAAATGATTTTCTGAATTTTATTAGATTATATGATTCTACGTACGAACATAATTTACAAAAAATGCAAAGAGAATTTATTGCTAATGCAAGTCATGAGTTAAAAACACCCGTTTCAACCATTTTGAGTTATTGTGAAACTCTTCTTGATGAGAATAAAGAAAAAGATGATGTTAAAACTAAATTTTTAAAAACTATGTTTAGTGAGTCGAAAAGAATGTCTTTATTAATTCAAGATTTACTGTCTCTTTCGAGGATTGAACGAACCGAATACAACCCTCCAACCAAAAAAATTAATATCACTAATATTTTTAATGAAGTTAAAGATACTTTTCACAGTAAAAAAATCAAAAAATAAAAATTGATTTTAAATCACCTAAAAAAGAGATTTTTCTTGCTGCGGATCCTCTCGAATTAAAGCAAGTCTTCATAAATCTAGTGCAAACTCATTAAGTCACAGTTTTTCAAAGAAACCAATTTTAGTAACACTATCTAATAAAAAGATTCTATAGATTTTAGTGTAAGAGATTTTGGTATTGGTATTGCTCAAGAAGATATACCTCTTCTGACCAAACGGTTTTACAGAGTAGACTCCGCACGATCTCGTGAATCTGGGAACACAGGACTAGGGTTGTCAATAGTTAAACATATAATTAATAGACATCAAGGTGAACTAATCATTGAGTCTGAGCTAGACTTAGGTTCACATTTTACAGCAAGTTTTAAAAAGTAGAATTATATAAAATATAATAAATTTTTCTTCGTAACAAAACTGTAATATTTCGTAAGTAAAACTTATCCTTTATTAACTAATTAATGAGGGAATACTATGAAAAAATATTTACAGGTATCGCGGTTATGACTGCCGCGGCATACGTAAGTCAAGCTAATTCTCAGGATTATGGCGCTCAAATTGATGCTCTACAAAATGAGTTATTAAAAATGAAGCAACAAATGAATACCGGTGATAAAGGAAAAGCTTATTTTGAAAAAAGGTAAAGGTCTTAGAGTAAAAGTACTGACGGAAAGTATATGTTTCAAATTAAAGGAAGACTTATGTATGATGTTGGTGGCTTAATAAACTATGAGACTAAATCAAATGCAACTACTGCTGGAGCTGATGTGGCAACCAATGATAGTATCGGTTCTGAATTCAGAAGACTAAGATTTACGATAAAAGGTGAAGTTGGAAATGGATGGGGATTTGCATTCCAACCTGACTTTGCTGATGGAACAGATGATTCTGATGATATGCAAGTGATTTTTAAAGATGCATTAATTTATAAGAAAATTAAAGGCTTTGGTAAGTTTACATTCGGTAATCAGAAGGCTGCCGCCGGACTTTACGAAAATACTAGTTCCAATAATCTATTATTTATGGAAAGACCAATGCATAATGAAATGATGAATTTCGGACATAGATCCGGTATAGGCTACGATACTTCCGGTGCATTAGGCAAAGAGTTTCATACTAAAATGACTTTTTTCATTGGTCAAGAAGCCTCATTTGAACAATTAGTAGGAGCTGATGATGCAAGTAATGAATCTTTTGGATTTGGTATTGCATCTCATTATAACTTCAAGCAAAAAGGGGTATTTGGTCAAAGCCTATCGGCTTTACTAGGTTATCACTATGGATATTTTAACATTTCAAAAATAAGTGGTAACACAGCCTCTGGTAATACTTATGATACTAATAGTGCTAGAGCTCAAGGTTTCATCTATTTACTGATAAACCAATTGATTTAGGCAATTTAGTGATGGCTGATGATCATTACTTTCATGGACCACAATTAAGTGTGATTCTCGGCCAGTTCTTCTTACAAGGAGAATACCAAATGGGCACGTATACATTTAAAGGCGATAATGGTGGAACTGCCAGAGATGACATCAATATTTATGGTGGATCAATTGGAGCGGTCTATGCTTTTTCTGGAAATTGGAAGCATAGTGGTAAAAAAGGGGCTATAAGTGGGTTTAAATGTAAATCTAATTGTACACAAATTAAGTACCAATTTGAATCTATTGATGCTAATGACTACAGTGATCAAGCATCAAACCTAACAACAGGTGAAGGTGGTGCTGGTACAGCTCACACATTTGGCATCAACCATTATTTTAATTCAAATGTAAGATTATTAGTTGAAGGTGCCGTTGGTGATTATAGCATTGACAATGCACGAGGAGGAAGCACTGGTTCTGATGTTTCAACTATCCAAGCAAGATTACATCTAAAATACTAGAAGTATTCCTTCCTGATGTAATACAGGGAGCTCTGCTCCCTTTTTTTTTTTTACTAATAGAATTTTGTAATAATTCTGAAACAATTTGTTGCTATTAAACATAGCATGGATGATTTGTCTTTAGTACTAAGAAAATCCTACAGGACAATATGGATCTCTGATATTCATTTAGGGAGTTATGGCTGTAAAGCTGAGCATTTACTCAATTTTCTAGAGAATATAAAGTGTAACAAAATTTATCTAGTTGGTGATATTATCGATGGATGGCGCCTTAAAAAGAAATGGTATTGGCCTCAGGCACATAATGATGTTGTACAAAAGCTTCTAAAAATAGCCAAAAAAGGAACTAAAGTTATTTTTATACCTGGAAACCATGACGAAGCTGCTAGAAAGTATATTGGTATAAATTTTGGTGATATAAAAATCCAAGATGAAGCTGACCATTCAACTTTAGATGGAAAAAGGTTATGGGTAATTCATGGTGACCAATTTGATGGAATAATGCAACATGCCAGATGGCTAGCTCATATCGGTGATAAAGGTTATTCAACTCTTATAAGAATTAATAATTTAATTAACAAAATAAGAAATATTTTCAACCTTCCGTATTGGTCACTTTCTAAATATATAAAATTAAAAGTAAAAAAGGCTGTATCTTTTGTAACAGCTTTTGAAACTGTAATGGTTAAAGAGGCCAAGAGAAGGGGATATGACGGAATTGTTTGTGGTCACATACATAAGGCTGAATTAAAGGAAATTGATGGAGTTTTATATGCTAATGATGGTGATTGGGTTGAGTCTCTTACAGCTTTAGCCGAAAATCACAACGGACGCCTTGAAATTTTGGATTACTCCAAGAATTTAGAATTCTCATATTTTAAGACTCATCAAAAAAAAACTCTTATTAAGACAAGCTAATGAAAATTTGTATAGCTAGTGATGCCTGGTCTCCTCAAGTAAATGGAGTTGTGAATACTCTTTCAAAAACAAAGGAATATTTAGAGTCTCAGGGTCATGAAGTTCTGATGATCACACCAAATTTATTTAAAACCTTTCCATGTCCCACATATCCGGAGATTAGACTTTCTCTTTTTCCTAAAAGGAAGGTAAACAAACTTTTAAATAGTTTTCAACCAGATTGTGTTCATATTGCAACTGAGGGGCCAATTGGTTTATCCACTCGTAATTTACTTGTTAGCAAAGAAATGATGTACACAACATCATTTCACACACGATTTCCAGAATACATTTATCAAAGAATCAAACTTCCCTTGTATCTAAGTTATGGCTATTTAAAGTGGTTTCATAGAAAATCATATAAAGTTTTGACACCAACAAAAAATATTATTGATGAACTCAGCAATTGGGGTATCAGAAATACAACTTTATGGCCTAGAGGTGTAGATACGAATTTATTTAGACCTTTAAATAAAATTAAAACGGAGAAACCTAAAAAACCAATATTAATAAATGTAGGTCGTGTGGCGGTAGAAAAGAATCTTAAAGCATTTTTAGAAATAGATTTAGATTGTGAAAAATGGGTTGTTGGTGATGGACCAGATTATGTTAAATTAAAAGCTAAATATGCTGATGTAAGTTTTTTAGGTCATAAAAATCAAAATCAGCTACCATCGATTTATCAAATGGCCGATGTCTTTGTTTTCCAAGTAAAACTGATACTTTTGGCTTAGTGCTGCTTGAGGCAATGGCATGTGGTCTTCCCGTTGCCGCCTATCCAGTAGCAGCTCCGAAAAATGTCATTGGAGAAAGTGGAGCTGGTATTTTAGATAGTGATTTAAAAAATGCAGTAATTGAGGCGCTTAAGATTCCTTCACAAATCCCGATAAATCATGCTAAAAGTTTTAAATGGGAAAATGTTGGACGAATATTCCTTTCTAATTTACAAAAAACTAAGGTTGAAAAACCAGGTAAATACATTTTTAGTAATAATCCTCATAAAAAAAATAAGGGTTTTAAAGACTTATTTTAGCCTTTGTAAATAGTCTCTCGGGGTTAGTATTTGCTTTCAAAGAAGAAAGTGCTTTTAGACAAGAACTATTTCTTGCTTTGTTTCTGGTTCCAGTTGCTGTCTTTTCTTCGGTAACAGTAGTTGAAAAAATTTGCTTAATAGGAAGTGTTTTATTACTTCTTATCATAGAGTTACTGAACTCGAGCATTGAGGCTGCTATTGACAGAATTTCATTTGATAAGCACGACCTCTCAAAAAGAGCTAAAGACCTCGGAAGTGCTGCAGTTTTCCTATCTCTTATGCTAGTAATAGGAACATACTCACTGATATTTTTTCAAAAACTATTCATATAAATGTGCATATACACATTTATAAATTTATTTTTTTTCTTATAAAAAATTTTGTTATAAGTGTATATACACTCTATTTGCATAGTTTTTGTTTTATATTTTCTTGTCTAGCCCCATCTGGTAATATTTATGAATAATTTTATCTTGATTCTCAAGCAACCAATCAATAGAAGGTTCGTTGTTTACAGCTTTCTTTATGGCATTTGTGGTTGCCTTGCGATGTATATCAAAAAGAACTTTATGGTCTAAGTTTTTGTCATCAGCAACCGAAGGGTTTAACCAAACTGAAACTATTACGCCCAACTCATTTACTTTATCTTTTGGCAAGTCTCCATTTCTAACTGAATCCAGAACTCCATTTGCAATTGCTCCCTGCACTGTCCCCATTAAAATATTTGTATATTTATCATTGTTTACTGTTACTTTACTTACCATTAGAGTGGCAGGGCGTACCATTATATCAGTATTCATAATTGCTAAAACTTTCGTATGTCCCTTTATTTGATTTCCAAGTAAAGTTGCAAATGCAGTTCCAAATGGTCCATTTAAATTACCTACAATGACTTCTGGCTCAGCAGCTGTTCCAGGAGGCCCACCTGCTACTAGAGATTCGCCTACTCTCATACCGTAATTATCACTCATTTATTTTCTCCTTTAATGTAAATCAATTTTATGATTTTAAGATTTATCAATTATAAGCAAAACTCAATATATTCTTGAGGATTGTTTTGAGCAAGGTCTATTTTACTAACTTGTAAAATTTATTAAATTATCCTTTTGATAGTGATAATAGTTGTAATAAAACGGTAATAGTAAAAGGTATGTATCTTTAATGGTTAAATTCGGAATAAATGGAATTGGTAGAATAGGAAAATATGTTCTTAAATTCTTACTAAGTAAAAATATAAAGCCAGAGTGGATAAATGATTCAGCCGGAAATATTGAAATCCATCGACATTTACTTGAATTTGACACTGTACACGGAAAGTGGAATGCAGATTTCTCAAACAATGCCACAACTATTTCAATTGATGATAAAAAATTACTTTTCACTAGCTACAATAAAATCGAAGAGCTAAAACTTGATGGCATTGATATTGTTTTAGATTGTACTGGAGTTTATAAATCACAAGAAAAGCTTAAGCCTTACTTTGATAAAGGCGTGAAAAAAGTAATTGTATCTGCTCAATTAAAGAAAAGGAGGTTGCAAACCTTGTATATGGGATTAATCATGAGGTATATAATCCAAAAACACATAAAGTGATAACAGCAGCAAGTTGTACAACTAATTGTTTAGCTCCTATAATTGAGGTTATTCATAATAACATAGGGATAATTCACGGTTCAATCACAACCATTCACAATACAACCAATTCTCAAACTTTAGTTGATAGACCAGGCAAAGATCTCAGAAGATCAAGATCCTCATTAAATTCTTTGATTCCAACCACCACAGGAAGTGCAAGCGCAATTTCTTTAATTTATCCTGATTTAAAAGGAAAACTTAATGGACATGCCGTAAGAGTCCCATTACTCAATTCTTCATTAACAGATTGTGTCTTTGAGGTTAAAAGAGATACGTCTAAGTTAGAGGCTAACAATCTATTTAAAGAGGCCTCTGAAAGTTATTTAAAGGATATCTTAGGTTACGAAGAGGCCCAACTAGTTTCTGCAGACTATGTCAATGATGACCGGTCAGCCGTAGTGGATGCAAGTTCAACAATGGTTATTAATAAAAGGCAATTAAAAGTATACGCATGGTATGATAATGAAATAGCTTATGCAAAAAGGATGGTTGATATTTTTGAATTTGTAAGCTCTTGTATATGATAACCTCAACTAGAAACCAATTTTCTTACTTAATAGTCACATTGGCATACTGGGTCTTTATGCTAAGTGATGGAGCCCTAAGAATGTTAGTTTTGTTACACTTTCATCTAAATGGGTTTTCTCCGCTGCAACTCGCTTCTTTATTTTTATTTTATGAGTTAGCTGGAATTGCAACAAATGTATCTGCTGGGTGGTTAGCAGCGAAATATGGATTAAAATTTACTTTGTACTCTGGACTATCAATCCAAATTATTGCTCTTTACCTTTTATCCCAATTAGATGAAAATTTTAGTACAAGTTTCTCGATTTTTTATGTGTTAATAGTTCAGGGGCTTAGTGGTGTTGCTAAAGATTTGACTAAGATGTCTTCTAAATCAGCTGTAAAGCTCCTAACCCCAGACAACGATATAACGCTATTTAGATGGGTTGCAATATTAACTGGCTCAAAAAATACTATTAAAGGATTCGGTTTTTTTGTTGGTTGTATTTTATTATCAACAATAGGGTTTTATGAGTCGCTAATAATAATGGCTCTGATTGTTTCTTTGGTATTAGTATTATGCTTAATCTTATTAAAAAATAGTTTTTAAGTCTAAAACAAAAAGGTTGGAGTTTCGAGGTTTTCTCAAGATCAAAAAATATAAACTTTTTATCTGCAGCAAGAGTATTTTTGTTCAGTGCTAGGGACGTTTGGTTTGTCGTAGCATTACCAATTTTTTTATGGTATTTTTCTGATGGCTCAGTAGATGGTAATAAAAAGCTTTTTTATAATTGGAATTTTTATGGCATCTTGGGTCATTCTTTATGGCTTAATTCAGGCAAATTCACCAAAATTATTCTTCAAGAATAGTGAAGGAAGCTCGAATTTGATAAAAGAATTAAAAAATGGGGTTTTTACCTTTTTCTAAATCTTTTAGTTTTAACAATTTTATTAATTATTTTTGAAAAAATTATTGTTTTTAATATAACACTATTTATCGGACTTTTGATTTTTTGCGGGATTTTTGCAATAAACTCGTCGCTGCATTCATATTTAATTTTAAATTTCTCTAAAAAAAAAAACAGTGACACTTGATGTTGGTTATTACTACATGGCTAATGCAGCAGGAAGGTTTATTGGAACTTTTTTATCTGGAATATCATACCAATTAGGTGGACTGACTTTAAGTTTGACAACTGCATGTTTACTTGTGGTTGTGTGTTTGTTTTTCACCCATCATCTTTCAGATATGAAGTATTAGAATTACTAGGATCATTGTCATAAAACTGTAACAAAACTGTCATATTAGTTTTAGATCTATTTTTTATAAAAAGTTTTTAATCTTAACAAGTGAGGAAAAATGAAGAAAATCACACTATTAGCAGTTTCTGCTCTAATTGGCTTTTCAGTAGAATCTTTTGCTCGTGATCAAATTAAGATCGTGGGTTCATCTACTGTTTACCCATTTGCCACTGTTGTGGCAGAGAGATTTGGTAAAACAAGTGGATTTAAGACACCTGTAATCGAATCCACAGGCTCGGGTGGAGGGCTAAAACTTTTCTGTAAAGGTCTTGGAACAGAACACCCTGACATAACTAATGCTTCAAGAAGAATTAAAATGAAGGAAGTAAAAAAATGTTCAGAAAATGGTGTAAAAGATATTACTGAGATCAAAGTAGGTTTTGATGGCATAGCCTTAGCTAACGCAAAATCGGGGCCTACTCTGGAGCTAAGTCTTAAAGATATATATTTAGCTTTGGCAAAAGTAGTTCCTGCGGATCCTAATGGAGATACAGTTAAACCAAATCCTTATAAGATGTGGAATGAGGTAAATCCTAATCTTCCGGCTACGCCTATTGTTGTTATTGGCCCTCCCCCTACATCTGGAACTAGAGATGCATTTAATGAACTTGCTATTGAAAGGGGATGTAAGAAATTCTCTGGTCGTAAAGCCCTTAAATCAAAGGATAAAAAACTTTATAAAAAAGAATGTAGAGGTGTAAGAGAAGATGGTCCTTATGTCGAAGCCGGAGAAAATGATAATCTAATTATTGAAAAATTAGTTTCTGACAAAGGTGCGCTTGGCGTTTTTGGATATTCTTTTTTAGATCAAAATAGAGACAAAGTAAAGGCGGCCAAAGTGGATGGTGTGTTCCCAGAATTCGAAGCTATTTCATCTGGAAAATATCCTGTGTCAAGATCACTATTTTTCTATGTTAAAAATGCCCATGCTGCTGTGATCCCTGGTGTTAAGGAGTATGTACGTGAATTTACATCATCTAAGGCAATCGGAAATGATGGATATTTAATTCCAAAGGTCTTATTCCATTACCTGAAGGAGAAAGGTCTACATTTGAAAAAAACGGTCAAACTTTAGCAAAATTTGATTCAAGTGTATTAAAAAAGAAATAATGTATTAATATAACATTATGGGGTTTTGGTCCTTTTTTATAATCTTATCTTTTTGTGCTATTTTTTTACACTGGTATGCAACAAATAGAGCTTTAAGGTTTAATGCAAGGATTGATGAAGGACCAAAATTACCCTCTCTACCTCAGTATTATGGAAGATTTACATTTTTATGGTTTGTAATCCCTACCTTAGCAATTTTTCTAATTTGGATAGTTGCTAAACCCTTTTTGATAGACTACCTAGTTCAACAACAAATTCCTGAAAGTTTATCAAGTATGTTTGGGGGTAACCCTTCACTACTACTTTCAACAATCAAAGCTATAAATTTACAGAATATTTTTCCTGGAACTAAACAAGAACTAGTCGATTTAGCAACATATATGGAGGGGCTAAGACACACTACTGATTCTATAATATATTTAACAATCGTATTTTTAGGTTTATCTGTTAGTATTTTTACTCTAAGAAAAATTTCATTCAAGTTTTAGAGCTAGACAATCTGTTGAAAAAACAAACATTAAACTTCTAATTTTTGCTCTATCATTGCTATTCTCACAACGATAGGAATTGTTTTTCATTAATTTTTGAGGCGATGAGATTTTTTGATCAGGTTCCCCTTTTTGATTTCCTTTTTGGGCTATCATGGAGCCCTCAAACAGCAATAAGAGAAGACCAGGTGGCTAGCTCAGGCTCTTTTGGGGCAATACCAATATTTACCGGTACATTACTTATCACAGTAATTGCTATGTCTGTTTCTATCCCAATTGGCCTTTTATCAGCAATTTATTTATCAGAATACGCTAACAAACGTGCGAGGTCTGTAATAAAACCTCTTCTTGAAATTCTGGCGGGGATTCCAACTGTTGTTTATGGATTTTTTGCAGCTATTACTGTTGGCCCTTTCTTAAAAAATATGGCGGATTCTCTGGGTTTTAGTATAGCTTCAGAAAGCGCAATAGCTGCCGGCGGTGTAATGGGTATAATGATAATACCCTTTATTTCTTCATTATCGGATGATGTAATAAGCTCTGTCCCAAACTCTTTGCGAGATGGTTCTCTAGCTATGGGTGCAACTAGATCCGAAACAATCAAAAAAGTTGTTTTTCCAGCCGCTCTCCCTGGAATTGTCGGGGCAGTTTTATTAGCTGTATCAAGAGCTATTGGAGAAACAATGATTGTCGTAATGGCAGCAGGAATTGCTGCTAAGTTAACAGCAAATCCTTTTGACTCTGTCACCACTGTCACAGTTCAAATAGTGACCTTACTTGTTGGCGACCAAGAGTTTGATAGTGCAAAAACGTTGGCTGCATTCGCTTTAGGGATAACACTTTTTTTTGTAACATTGATGCTAAACTTGTACGCATTAAAGATAGTTAAAAAATATAGAGAAAAGTATGATTAATAATTTTGAAAAAATAAATAAGTCTCTTATTAAAAGAAATAGATCTGAAAAAACCTTTAAATTTTTTGGATTGCTTGGAATTATATTCGCAATTTCTTTTCTTGTGGTGATTTTATCATCAATATTCATTGAAGGAAAAAAAGCCTTTGTGAGTACATACATAAAGGTTGAAGTTTTCTTTGATTCAAAAGTAATTGACCCTGATAATACTAAAAAAGACTCTGAAATAAAGTTTGCAAACTTTAAAAAGATCATCAGCAACTCGCTTTTGAAAAAATTCCCTGACGTAACAGATAGAAAAGATAAAATAAAATTAACCTCTTTTATTTCAAGTTCTGAAGAAGATAATCTTATGTCATTAGTTTTAAATGATAAAACATTAATTAATCAAACAAAAAATCTTTGGTTACTAGCCTCATCAACAATTGATGTAATTAACAAAAATCCAGAGATGGTAAAATTTAACGAAGAAGAAAGACTAATTGACGATAAAGAGTTGGAATGGTTTCAGAAAATGCAATCGGAGGAAAAAGTAAAATTTAGTGCCAATAATAATTTTTTTACTAAAGCAGACTCAACTGAGCCAGAACAAGCTGGAATTTGGGGTGCACTTATGGGTTCATTTTTCACCCTCTTTGTAACTTTAATTCTTTCATTCCCAATAGCAGGTGCAGCAGGAGTTTTTCTTGAAGAGTTGGCTCCTAAAAATAAATTTACAGACTTTATTGAGGTAAATATTAACAATCTTGCAGCAGTGCCATCAATAATTTTTGGCCTACTAGGTCTTGCTATTTTTTTAAATGTAATGCACCTCCCAAGGTCTGCGCCAATTGTTGGAGGAATGGTTCTAGCCCTGATGACACTGCCAACTATTATTATAGCAACTCGCGCTTCACTAAAGGCCGTACCGCCATCAATTAGGGAAGCAGCTATTGGTCTTGGAGCAACAAAATTCCAAACAGTTACTCATCATGTACTTCCTTTGTCTATGCCTGGAGTTCTTACAGGAACAATTATAGGTATGTCACAAGCACTAGGTGAGTCAGCACCTTTATTAATGATAGGAATGGTTGCTTTCATTGTTGACACACCGGGATCAATTTTTGACTCAGCAACAGTCTTGCCAGTACAAATTTATTTGTGGAAAAGCACTGCAGCCAGGGGCTTTGTAGAGCTTACTGCAGCAGGTGTAATGGTTTTATTAAGCTTTTTAGTTTTAATGAATGCCTTAGCAGTGTACGTTAGATATAAATTTGAAAAGAAGTGGTAGTGACTTATGGAAAAGTGTAAAATTGAATCTAAGAAGGTATCGGTGTTCTATAATGATAAAAGGGCCCTAAATGAGATAACACTGAGCATTCCGGAAAAAAAAGTGACTTCTTTGATAGGCCCAAGTGGATGCGGAAAATCTACATTTCTGAGATGTATCAATAGGATGAATGATACAATAGATGGTTGTAAAATGGTCGGTAAAATTTTAATTGATGATAAGGATATTTATGAGGAATCATTAGATCCAGTTTTATTAAGGGCAAGAGTAGGTATGGTTTTTCAAAAACCCAATCCATTCCCAAAGTCTATCTTTGATAATGTGGCATATGGACCAAAGATTCATGGACTAACTCAAAGTAGCGATGAATTAGAAGAGTTAGTGGAACAAAGTTTGAGAAGAGCAGGGCTATTTACTGAGATTAAGGACCGAATTAACGAGCCTGGAACATCCTTATCTGGTGGTCAACAACAAAGGTTATGTATCGCCAGAGCAATAGCAATAAGCCCAGAAATAATCCTGATGGATGAACCTTGTTCTGCTCTCGACCCCATAGCAACAGCTAAGATTGAGGAACTAATAGATGAACTTTCTAATAATTTTACAATAGTTATAGTAACTCATTCAATGCAACAAGCAGCAAGAGTTTCAACTCAAACTGCATTTTTTCATATGGGAAATTTAATTGAGGTTGGAAAAACCGAATCCATATTTTCAACCCCTTCACAAAAAAAAACTCAGGATTATATTACTGGAAAAATAGGATAAAAAATGAAAGAACAGCATATTGTAACAACCTACGATGAAGATTTAGATAAACTTAAATCTGATCTATTCGAAATGGCTTTAAATGTAGAAAAACAAATATTTGACTCTGTAAATTTGACTCAAATTCTTGATATCAAAAAGGCGAATCAGATCATAAAAAATGATGATAAGATTGATAAGAAAGAAAAGGAGATTCGTCAGTTAGCAACAAATACTCTTACTAAAAGACAACCATTAGCAGATGACCTTAGAAAAATTTTAATAGCATTAAAACTGTCTGGTACAATTGAGAGAATTGCAGACCATGCAGCTAATATTGCAGGAAGAATGAGTTTTGTAAAAAATATACCAGAATCTTATTCAACCGATTCAATTTTTCAGTTAGGAACAATGGTTTTGGCTAATTATGCAAAAGCTATAAGCTCTTATGATAAGGAATCTCCCAAAATTGCTAAAGATGTACCAGATGAAGATAGGGCTATAAACTCAATCTATGAAACCTGTTTCAGAGAACATCTTCACATTATGATGGAAGATCGAGACAGTATTGGTTTTTGTACACAAATGCTTTTTATTGCAAAAGAGCTTGAGAGAATAGGTGATCTTTCTAAAGTGATTTCTAAGGAAGTCCTCTATAATGTTGAGGGGGTCATTAAATAAATATGAATAATTCAAAAAGAATTTTGGTAGTTGAGGACGATAAAGCACTTCTTCCAATAATATCTTATAATTTGGAGAAAAAAGGTTTTTCAGTTAGAGAAGCTAAAAGTGGTGATGAGGCCCTTTTATTAATTAAAGAAGAGTTACCTGATTTAGCTATTTTGGATTGGATGATACCGTCCCCATCTGGCCTTGAGATTTGCAAAATATTAAGAAGAAAAAAAGAAACAAGCTCAATCCCAATAATTCTGCTTACTGCTAAAGGGGAAGAGGAAGATAGAGTCAGAGGACTTGATTCAGGTGCGGATGATTATGTGACAAAGCCATTTAGCCCCGCTGAATTAATAGCAAGAATAAATGCACTTTTAAGAAGGATTAATTCTAATCATTCAAATACAATTGAGTTTGAGGACATTGCTATTGACCTTAATAAGCATAAGGTTTTTAGGAAGGGTAAAAAAATTCACCTCGGTCCAACTGAATATAAGTTACTTAAACATCTTATGGAAAATCAAGGGCGTGTTTTTTCAAGAGACAGCCTGTTAGACAAAGTGTGGGGGCATGGAATTTACGTAGAGTCAAGAACGGTTGATACCCATATCAGAAGACTGAGAAAAGCTATAAATATTGATGGGACTAAAAATTATATAAGAACTGTAAGATCTGCTGGTTACTCAATTGATAATGAGTGAAAAATATAAATAAAGTATTGTTCATTCAATCCTTAACCCTATTATGAAATAATGAAATTTAATGACGGCGTTTCAATAATTGTTACAGTCTTCAATAAAGAAAAATATATTGAGAATACTCTTTCATCAATTGTCAAACAGATGAATCGTTCGTCTGAGCTAATAATAGTAAATGACGGTTCCACAGACAAATCACTGCAAAAAATAAATGCTTTTTTTAAAAAAAGAAAAATAAGTCATAAGTTAATTAATCAAACCAATACAGGGCCAAGCATAGCCATAAACAATGCTTTGAAAAAAGTAAAATTTTCTTTCGTTAAATTAGTTGATGGGGATGATATTCTTGCGCCCGATGCAATTGATTTCATGTTCAAGACAATGGTTAACTCAAAGCTAGATTTACTTTACGGTGACTGGAAATGGGTTGAAAATCCCGAAAAATATAGTTTTAAAAAGAGTCAAAATAATCAAACAAAAATAATGAGTGATGCAATAACAAAACTTTTAGCTAAAGGCTGGGGTGGGTCTAGCAATTTAATGATTAAAACAGAATCATTTAAAAAAGTTGGTGGATGTGATGAAAATATATTTGTCCAGGATTACTCAATACCATTAAGAATTGCTGGCAATCATTTAAAATCCAAATCCGGCAAACATTACAAAGTTGCAGTTACTAGTAAGTTAATATGTGTATGCCCAAAATTTATAACTAATAGAATTATGGATAATAACGGTCAAACCGTTTATGATTTATCAATCGCAAGTTTAAACTTTCTAGATGAGCATAGCCTCCTGAAGAAAAAGGTAAAAGATGCAGTTCTTAAAAAAATTATATCTAGATGCTGGAAATGGGCACTAAGAAAAAACGATAAAAGCTATTTTAGTAAAGAGTTTGTAATTTACCTAAAGAGTAAATTTGGTTTAAAATATTCGCCGAAATTTGTTAGATACTTTGTCTACCAAACATGGCGTAAGGAAGAAAGGATAAGAAAGTTAAATTATACGCCTAAGAAAAAAGTAAAAATCTTAATTTATGTTGGGCTAGATTTATTAGGTGATGCTTTACTTAAATTACCTTTTTTAAGGACTCTCAAAAAAGTTTTCCACATTCTGAAATTACCTGGCTGGCAGGAAAAGGTGATAGTATACTAAACAAATCACTTAAACCTTTAACTCACGGTCTTCTAGATAAGATTGAAGACAAAATAAAGATTGGTTCCAAATTATCGGATATCTCAAAAGCGAAAAACTTCTCAAATTTTGATATAGTTATAGATACACAAAAAAGAGTTTTGACTACACTTATACTAAAAAAAATAAATTGTGATATTTTCATATCTCAGAGTGCCAATTTCTTTTTTCCGATTTAAAACCAGACACAAAAAACGAGGTTAACCTTTCAAAACAACTCATAAATTTAGCAGAAATTTTCAATTATAAAAAAATAGATGACTCTAACATCAGGAAAAATAAACAAATCAAAAAAATTGTTATATGTCCAGGTGCATCTGTTAAGTGGAAAAGTTGGAATCTTGAAAACTTTATTGAAATGGCTAATTATCTTATACAAAAAAAATTTGTTCCTATTTTTGTTCTTGGTCCAAAAGAAAAAAATTTAGAACGCAAAATATTAAATGTATTTGGTAAGTCTAGGATCTTTATTAGTAATGATCCTATAAAGACAATAAAATTTTCTACTAATGCAAAAGTTGGAATTTCTAATGATACAGGTTGTGGTCATTTAATTGCAAACTCAGGAATTCCATTAATAACTATTTTTGGGCCCACTAATTCAGAAAAGTTTAGACCGATTGGTAACCCTATAATAAAGTCATTTCCTCTATCAAAGAATATGGTTCGAACGATATTAATACAATAAAGCCTGAATTGTTAATTGAAAAATTTAACAAGCTAATCAAAGAGGTTAGCTAGTAAATTACAGAAACTTTTTTTTATGATTGTAATTGTGATATATAAAACAAATGAAGATATCAGATAAACTTAAATGGGTTGGTACTTTTCTTGTTTTAACAGGAATAGCTTTAACTAATGTAAATTATTATCCTCTTAATATTTTTATTCATGGTTCAGGCGTAATTTTTTGGACCATTAGTGGATATTTATCAAAAGATAAAGCCATTCTTACTAACTTTGGTTTCCAAATACCAATATTTATTTTTGGTATATTAAATTATTTTATTTAACATCTCACTATCTGCTCTAGCTCCAAATTTTTGAATAATTAACGAAGCTAATTTATTAGCAAATTTGACGGATTCTTTTGGATCGTATCCATTAATATACTTAAATATAAATCCAGCTGCAAACATATCTCCTGCTCCAGTTGTATCTATTACACTATCAACTTTAGTGCCCATAACCTCTGTTAATTCATTTTGTTTTATGAAGTCAGCACCATCTGAACCTTTTGTGATTACAGCAATATCAAGATTAAGGTTCTCAGTTATCTTAGTTTTCTGTTTTCTGAATATTAGAATCTAACAATGACTCAAACTCATCCTCATTTCCAATTAGTATATCAACATCTTCGTTTATAAATCTTAAAAAAACGTCCTTCAAAGATTTAACTAGGTTAGGATCTGATAATGAAAATATAATTTTTACATTGAATTGTTTGCAAAAATTTACAGCTTTAGTAATTGCCTCTCTGGCAGTTTCAGAACTCCATAGATAACCTTCTATTAAGAGAAAGTCCTGTTCTTTAAAATATTCTTCTTTAATATCAGAAGCACTTAGTGTAGTGCTTGCACCGAGAAATGTTTGCATGGTTCTCTCTCCATCCGGTGTTACAAAAACTATACACCTTGCAGTTGGTAAGCCAGAGTTAGATTTATCACATAAAAAGTTTGTTCCAGATTCTGTCATTTTATTTTCAAAATCATTGCCTAACTTATCATTCATAACCTTCCCACAGAAGCTTGATTCCAATCCAAGTAGCGAGATTGTTGATATAGTATTAGCTACTGACCCTCCTGAATCTGTCTTAATTATTTCAATTTTCTCAAGAATTTTTTGCGACTCATCCTTTACTAACGATCGCCATTGTACCTTTAGACAGATTATTTTCATCAATGAAATTATTCTCAACTTTTGTAAGGATATCTAAAACTGCGTTTCCCATTCCTATTATTTTCTTAGTCATAAATTTTTTCCTTTAAATAAAATTCGCAGTATTTTGTAATCTTACAACTATCGCAATCAGGATTCTTTGCTTTACAAGTATATCTTCCGTGAAGAATAAGCCAGTGATGAGCATTTTTCAATGCCCATTTTGGAATTGTTTCCATGTAGCGATTCTCAACCTCAAGTGGTGTTTTTCCTTTAGCAAAACCTACCCTATTCCCTAATCTAAATAAGTGCGTGTCAACTGCGATATATGGCTTACCAAAAATGTATTTAAAACTACATTCGCAGTTTTTCTTCCTACACCAGGAAGTTTAACTAAAGCATCTCTTTCAGATGGAACTTTTCCTTTATGCTCATTAATTAGTATATTACTTAAAAGAAATAAATTTTTAGCTTTTGAATTATAAAGACCGATATTTTTAATAGTTTCCCTAATTTTTTTCTCGCCCAGCTTAACCATGTCGGATGGTTCTTTTGCTAAGTTGAATAATTTTGTAGTAACCTTATTTACCCCTTTATCAGTGGATTGTGCAGATAAAACTACTGCCACCAATAATGTAAATTCATCTGAATAATTTAATTCCGTTGTTGGATTTTTTATAGTTTCACTTAATACTTTAAAAATCTTATTAACATAACCCTTACTTTTCATGATATGAATTATACCTTTAAAATTTTAAAAATTAACTTTATATAATCATTATGGAAAAAGTTTATCTTGATTTAACTATCCTCCCTTACAGAAGCTTATCAAAAAGAGGTTTTCGGAACTTAATGTTTTGTGTTGCTTTTATTTTTTTTTCAATAGGAGGTTATTTTTGGTATTTGGGTGCCTGGCCTGTATTTGGCTTTATAGGCTTGGATGTTGCTTTGCTATATTATGCTTTCAAGATTAATTACAAATCTGGCGAAATATTTGAGACTCTAAAAATTGAAAAGGAAACCTTTCTTATAACACGTAACTTCCCTTCTGGGAAACAACAAAGCTGGAATCTAGAACCTTATTGGGCAAGTGTAGAGCTTAACTCTCAAAAAGAAATGAAGAAAATCTTATTTTAAAGTCAAAAGATAAAGTGGTTTTAGTCGGCTCATTTTTAAATTATAATGATAAAAGAAAACTATTTGATAGAATCCAAGAAGCTATAAATCTATACAAAAAAAATTAAACGAGTTAACACTGTCCTTTAAAGCCTCAAAAACCTCAAATTATTTTCTATTGATTCTTTTATCTGCAATCTGGGGAAGCTCTTTTATTTTTATTAAACTTAGTGTTGAAACTATAGATCCTAAATTACTTACATTTTACAGATTAACTATTGCCTCATTAGCCTTGGTGGTTTTTTGTAATAAAAAAAATATCTATAATTGTTTAAAAAAAAATAAACTTCAAATTTTTATTATTGCCTTTCTCGGTAATGTAATTCCATTTAACCTTATAAGCTACAGCGAAATTTACGTTGATAGTGTAATTGCTTCAACTTTAATTGGGACTATGCCTATATTTACTTTTTTATTTTCAATTTATATTTTTAAAAAGATTGAATTCACGTACCTGAGGTTTATCGGTCTTCTGATTGGTTTTTTAGGAATGGCTATATTTATAGGGCCCTCAAATTTTCAATTAGGTCAGAATAAAATAATTTTTTATTTTCTAATTATCCTTTCATCTATTTGTTATGCTTTTTCTGCAAATGTCGTAAAAGGGTAAGAGAATCTTCTCCAAGTGATGTTGCAATTACATCAACCGTATTAGCAGCAATAATTTGCCTTGTTCATGTGTCATTTGAATTCATTCTGTTAGAAAATTATGAAATTAATAATCTTTCATTAGTCTCAGTCAAAAGTTTTGTATCTGCAACTATATTAGGTTTAGTTTGTACTGCCTTCGCTATTTTTATATTTTTCTCACTAATAAATAAGGAGTCGGCTGTCTTTGCTAGTCAAAGTAATTATTTAATTCCATGTTTTGGGTCCCTCTGGGGAATATTATTCCTCAATGAAATAGTAACGTCTAACATGTTCGTTGGGTTGTTATTGATTGTTTTTTCAGGGTGGTTGGTTAACAAAAAAAACTTTAAATTTTTACTTTAGTTTTTCTTTTGCGTCGGGAACATCACCAACATCATACTCTTCATACTGCATCTCAGGTTTTATTTCTTTATCATCATCTACACCATAGATTGTTTTAACAGCTTTTTGAAAATTAACTCTTGCTTTTTCTAAGTTCATTTCTGCATAAGTCACAGAACCTCCAAGCCAAGCATTATCCTCTAATGCATTTGTTGCGGCTATTAAGAGTTCTGATGTCTCTATTAAAGAATTATGTATCTGTCTTAATTTATTTGAATTTGGTATTTTTAATCTTCTAAGTGATTCAGGTTCACCAAAAGATGAAATATGATTTTTCACAAGTTCCTCTGCCTCTTTAAAATGATCTTCATCCGACCTGTCATTTCTTAAATTAAATGCATCAAGCAACCTCCCTGGATAATTATTGCATTTCCTAAATGTCCAAGCCTAACATCCATCGTCTTTTTATATTCTTGGATATCCTTTTCTGAAATCTCTTGTTCACATGAAACAAGACTTGTTAAGGAAATTAGAACTATTAATAAAAACTTTAAAATCATAACTATATTTTTAACATATCTGTCGTAGAATAAAAACCAATCTTTTGCTTTACAATCCATATCGCAGCTCTTAGAGCCCCTTCAGAGAAAACTTTTCTATCGTTAGCTATATGTGTTAACTTTATTGTTTCTCCATCCATAAAAAAATAGACACTATGTTCTCCCACAACATTGCCACCCCTTATTGATGAAAAACCGATTTCATTTTTTACCCTTACTCTATCATTATTTTTTTCTCTAAATGCAAATCTTTTGGATTTTTGATTACCCTCTTTTATTGATTCACCAAGCGTAATTGCTGTACCTGAAGGAATATCTTTTTTTCTATTATGATGAATCTCTACAATTTCTATATCAGCTAAATCAACTAAATTTTTGAACAGGTTTTAACAATACTTTTCATTAGATTAACCCCTAAGCTCATATTAAACGATCTCAAAACTTTTAGTCCTTTTATTGACTCTAAAAATTTCTTATCCTCAACCCTTGAAAAACCAGTAGTTCCAGAGATAACAGCTGGTTTATATGTTGACTTTCTAATTGAATTTAGCAGAAGAAGTGTTCCTTTTGAATTAGTAAAATCAATAATTACATCAGAACAACTAATAAGCTCTTTCACATTATTACTAATAACTAAATTTTCTTTTTTTTTCCCTATGGAGCTATGACCAGAGTGTTCGCATAAAAATGCTATTTCTATTTCTTTAAATTTTTGAGCCCTTGAAATTATATCTTTGCCCATTCTGCCTTCAGAGCCATAAATACCGATATTTATTTTTTTCATAAAGTTTAGTTTAAGCTAGGCCATCCCAAAAGTCTTTAACCTTTGAAAAAAAACCTGAGCTTTCTGGACTATTCTTTTGATCTAGTTCTTCATTAAATTCTTTAAGTAATTTCTTCTGGTTCTCAGATAGGTTCTTTGGTATCTCGACAATTATTGTTATAATCATATCGCCAAAAGAAGTTGATCTCAGGGTTGGCATTCCTTTGCCATTAAGCCTAAATTGATCTCCGTTTTGAGATCCAGGTGGTACTTTTACTTTTACTCTCCCACCAGAAACTGTCGGTACTTCAACGGACCCACCAAGTGCTGCATCAACAATTGATATTGGTACATTACAGAAAATTTCTGTACCATCTCTTTCAAAAATTGAGTGATCCAACATTGTGACAAATAAATACAAGTCACCATTTGAGCCACCGTTTTGACCGACAGCTCCCTCGCCAGCTAGCCTGATTCTACTTCCACTTTCAACACCAGCAGGTATACTAACCTCAATTTTTCTATTTCTTCTTCTTCTTCCTTCTCCATTACATGATGAGCATGGATCAGTTATGACTTGACCAGCCCCACCACATGCAGAACAAGTTCGTTCTACTGTAAAGAATCCTTGAGAAGCTCTTGTTCTTCCAGAACCACCACATGCACCGCAATTTTTAAGTCCATTACCCTTTTCTGAACCTAATCCTCCACAGGGGTCACATTTAACAAGAGTATCGAACGATATTTCTTTTTTTATTCCTGTATAAGCCTCTCTTAAATCAATATCTACCTCATACTTGAGATCTTGTCCTCTTTGATCTCGCTGTCTAGAAGCTCCGCCTCCCCCCATGTCACCAAAAAAATCTTCGAATATATCAGAGAAACTTCCAAATCCTTCAAATCCTCCACCGAAGCCAGGGCCTCCACCGCCTTGTTGCTCGAAGGCAGCATGGCCATAACTATCATATGCTTGACGTTTTTCATTATTAGATAGAACTTCGTATGCTTCGGAGGCCTCCTTAAAGTTCTTTTCAGCCTCGGTATCCCCTGGATTTCTATCAGGATGATACTTCATAGCCATTTTTCTATAAGCACCTTTTATTGTTGAAGAATCTGAGTCCTTTGAAACGCCAAGCACATCGTAGTAATCTCTTTTAGACATTTTCTACTCTTTAATATTTAGGCCGATTTTTCATTATCTTTATCAGAACCTTTCTTTTCGGTGACATCTTCAAAATCTGCATCAACAACCTTCTCATCTTTTTGCTTAGAAGGTTTACTGGCCTTTTTATCAGATTTTCCCTTAGGTCCTGATTTCTCATTTTTAGCCTTTTCTTTTTCTGCTTTTTCTTGAGCTTCTTTATACATAATCTCACCCAAACTTCATGGAGTCTTGAATAAGTGCTTCTGTCTTCTCTTTAAGAACTGAAGTTTCTGATTTTTCATCTTTAAGAACTTCTTTGAGACCTTCTAAGGACTTTTCAATCTTCTCTTTATCTTCTTTAGGTATTTTAGTGCCATGCTCTTTTAGACTTTTTTCAGTGCTATGAACTATAGAGTCTGCGTTATTCCTTGCTTCAATTGCCTCTAGTTTCTTTTTATCAGAGTCGGCATTCGCTTCGGCATCTTTCACCATTTTTTCAATATCTTCATCGGATAAACCTCCAGAAGCTTTAATTTGAATTTGATGCTCTTTACCTGTTGCCTTATCTTTAGCAGACACCTTGACGATGCCGTTTGCATCAATATCAAATGTCACCTCAATTTGCGGGTACCTTTTTGGTGCAGGAGGAATTCCAACGAGATCAAACTGACCAAGTAATTTGTTATCAGCTGCTATCTGCCTTTCTCCTTGAAACACCCTAATAGTAACAGCAGATTGATTATCATCTGCTGTTGAGAAAGTTTGACTTTTATTAGTAGGAATTGTTGTATTTTTCTCTATCAGTTTAGTGAAAACTCCACCAAGTGTTTCGATTCCTAATGATAATGGTGTAACATCAAGTAAAGAGTACATCTTTAACATCTCCAGATAAAACGCCACCCTGAACAGCTGCACCAAGGCTACAACTTCGTCTGGATTAACACTTCTATTAGGGTCTTTGCCAAAAAGTTTTTAACAGCTTCTATGACTTTTGGCATTCTTGTCATACCTCCAACCAGTATCACGTCATTAATCTCGCCAGCACTTAGACCCGCATCTTTTAGGGCTTGCTTACATGGTTCGATCGTCTTTTCTACTAACTCACCAACAAGTGTTTCAAACTTTGACCTAGAAAGTTTAATATTCAAATGTTTTGGTCCTGATGCGTCTGCTGTAATGAAAGGTAAATTTACTTCCGTCTGAGGAGCTGTAGATAACTCAATTTTTGCTTTTTCAGCACCTTCTTTAAGTCTTTGTAAAGCTAGTTTATCATTTTTCAAATCTATTGATTGTTCTTTTTTAAATTCAGAAACGAAATAATCAATTAATACATTATCAAAGTCTTCACCGCCTAATTTTGTGTCACCATTAGTGGCCTTGACCTCAAATACACCGTCACCAATCTCTAGAATTGAAATATCAAATGTACCTCCTCCGAGATCATAAACTGCAACTGTACCAGTTTTCTTTTTATCTAAACCATAAGCTAATGCTGCAGCTGTAGGTTCATTAATTATTCTTTTTACATCCAAACCAGCAATTTTACCTGCATCCTTAGTTGCTTGTCTCTGTGCATCATTAAAATATGCGGGAACAGTTATAACTGCCTCTGTAACTTTTTTACCAAGAAACTTCTCAGCAGTTTCTTTCATTTTTTGAAGAATTTTTGCACTAATTTGGCTAGGGGAATATTTCTTTTGATCAATTTGAACCCAAGCATCCTGGTTATCACCAGCAGCTATTTTGTATGGTAAAATTTCGACTATCTTTTTTTACTGATGGGTCATCCATTCTCCTCCCTATAAGCCTTTTAATTGCAAACAGAGTTTTTTCAGGATTTGTTACAGCTTGTCTTTTTGCTGCTTGTCCAACTAATGTTTCTTCACCTTCTGTAAAGGCTACCATCGATGGAGTTGTTCTTGTTCCTTCAACATTTTCAATTACTTTAGGGGATTTGCCATCCATGATGGCTACACACGAATTTGTCGTGCCAAGGTCAATGCCTATAACTGTCATAATACGCTCCTTTTCTTCCGTTTTTGGACAGATACCTTCAGTGACCCTTTAAGGCATCACCGAAATTATTAATAAAGCTAATTTGTTATAATATATTTTCAATAAAAAAATCAAGTGAAAAAAACTCAATTTTTAAACTAGTTCGTTATTCATCATTTGACTTATCTTTTTTTACTTCAGGACCTTTTGAGACAGTTACCATTGCTGGTCTCAATAACCTTTCAGCAATCTTATATCCTTTTTGCATTTCCTCTATAATTACTCCTGATTTCTTATCACTATTCTTGTAAGAGACAGCTTGGTGAAGTTCTGGATCGAAAATCTCATTCATTGACTCAAATGGTTTTACACCATTTCTCTCAAATACAACATTCATTTCCTTCTCAACAGATTCAAGGCCTACACCTAAATTTTTCAGTACTGATGATTTTTCAAGGTCATCTTTTGGAATCGAATGAATTGCCCTTTGAAAGTTATCAGAGACGGTTAAGATATCTAATGAAAATTTTTAATTGAAAATTTGTGGCTATCACTTAATTCTTTTTCATGTCTTTTCTCAAATTATCATTCTCAGCAAGTTCTCTTAATAATTTGTCTTCAACATCTTTAAGTTTTGTTTTCAGCTCTTCAATTACTTTTTTATCTTGATTCTCTTGTTTTTTTTATCTGATACTTTGATCTTCTGAGAATCTTTTTTTCTGTTTTATTTTTTGTTCTGCTTGTTTTGTATCTTTCATTGTATTCATTAAAACTCCTTACTTTATGTCAAATTTTTCAGTTATTAATTTTGCTGTATAATCCACTACGGGAATAATCTTTGCGTAATTAATTCTCATAGGCCCTATGACTCCGATTGCTCCAATGATCTCTTTATCCTGATTTCTAAAAGGACTTATAATCGTAGAACAATCAGTTAAACCAAAGAGATTATTCTCTGAACCAATATAAATCTGAAGACCCTCTGCTGTTTGTGTTTCTTCAATAATACCCATCAAGTTTTTTTTATTTTCTAGCTCCTCAATTAAGATCCTTACGTCCTCTAGTTGCTCTAAGGCCTTAACATCTTCTAAAAGTTTAGAAGTTCCCGTAACTATTAATTTACTTTTTTTTGTGGCGTCATCCCAACAGGCAAAACCTTCGTCAATTAACTTTCTCGAAGCTTTATCAATTCTTATTTTATCACTTTTTATCTGCTCTTTAATTAACTTTTTGCTTTCAAGAAGACTCTTCCCTTTAGTGATAGAGTTTAAGTAATTCGTTGTTTCAGTCAGAAGTGAACTCGGAAGGCCTTTGGGAATTTTTATTATTCTATTTTCTATCATTCCATTCTCAGTAACAAGAATTACCAAGGCTCTATCATTGCTAACAGGAACAAATTCAATATGTTTTAATCTTCCACCTATTTTTGGAGCAATCACTATGCCGGCACAATCTGACAAACCTGAAAGTAATTCGCTTGCATTATTACATAAATCTTCGATATTTTTTTGATCATTATTTATTGTCTTTTTTATTTCTTCGCATTCGTTATTTTTTATTCTACCAACTTGGAGTAGCCCATCGACAAAAAATCTTAAACCCAAATCAGTTGGAACTCTTCCAGCCGATGTATGGTTTGATTTTAACAATCCTGATTCTTGTAAATCATACATAACGTTTCGTATGGAAGCAGGTGATAGTTGTTCTCCCATTTTAAAAGATAATCTTCTCGAGCCAACGGGATTGCCAGTTTTTAAAAAGTCATCGACAATAAGTGAAAAGATTTCTTTGGACCTAGCATTTAGGTCTTTTAAATGCGATGGCAAAGATTTGTTAAAATTATTTTTTACTATCTTCAGATTGTTTGTTAGTTTCATAATAATAATTATACATGACAATAATTAGAATATGAAATGAGAAAATTCAACAGAAAAAATTTTGAGACACGAGAAATATCAATTCAAAAAAATTTTGTTGAGAATTCAGATGGTTCCTGTCTAATTTGTTTTGGAAAAACAAAGGTCGTTTGCACTGCTATGATAGAGAATGATGTGCCTAGTTGGCTAAAAGGGAAAGGAACAGGTTGGGTTACTGCTGAATACGGGATGCTTCCTGGTTCTACTTCCTCAAGAAATAGAAGAGAATCAAAAGTAGGTAAACAAACTGGTCGGACAACAGAAATACAAAGACTTATTGGTAGATCACTTCGATCTATTATTAATTTACATTCCTTAGGTGAAAAATCAATTGTAGTTGATTGTGATGTTATTCAAGCAGATGGGGGAACAAGAACTGCAAGTATAACAGGAGGCTTTGTGGCTCTGAGTTTAGCAATAAAGAAATATATGAATTCAAATAAATCTATTCAAAATCCAATAAAGGATTATGTTGCTGCTATTTCCTGTGGTATTGTAAAAATGAAATTTTAGTTGATCTTGATTACTCGGAGGATTCCATTGCTGACGTAGATGCAAATTTTGTTATAACTCAAAAATCTGGTTTCTCAGAGGTACAAGCTACTGGAGAGGAGAATACCTTTAATAAAAATGAACTTTTAGAAATGATGGAAAAGGTTGAATTAGTCTCAGAAAAGATCTTTAAAATCCAAAAGGGTGCACTTGAGTAATTATCTTATCAAAGAAAAAAAAATAGTTGTAGCAACACACAATAAAGGGAAGGTTGAGGAGTTCAGGGTTCTATTTTCAAAATATAAAATTCAGATAATTACATCAGAAGATTTAAATATAAGTGATGTAGAAGAGACTGGAAAAACCTTCGAAGAAAATTCAATCATAAAGGTCAAAACAATCCCAAATGATTACCTAGCAATTGCAGATGATTCCGGCTTATGTGTAAAAATTTTAAATCAAGAGCCTGGAATATTTTCTGCGCGCTATGCAAAAAAATGTGGTGGTGGAATGAGGCAATGAAAAAATTTACTCAAGAGTAAAAACAAAAAAAATCCTGATTATTCTGCTAAATTTGTTAGTTGTTTGTCACTAAAATTTCATGATGGAAAATATTTACTTATAATGGTGAAATTCAAGGGAAAATTACTTGGCCACCAAAAGGTGATAACGGCTTCGGTTACGATCCGTTTTTCATTCCAGTTGATGAGACTCTAACATATGGTGAGGTTGAATATAGCAAAAAGGTTCTTACGGACCATAGAAGTGTGGCATTCAAAAAACTTGCTAAAGTTCATTTAAAGAACAACTAGAAATGTTTAGAACTTCATTATTCTTCAAAACTTTTTTTAAATATGTTTCTCTTTTAAGTAAACCTGAGCTAATTTTACTATTACTGAATTCTCCTGCATAAACTTTATTACTTTCTTCAAAGCCTTGGTATTGATTTACTAGATCTATCAGATCGTATATATAAAAATTAAAGGATAATGGTTCTTTGGAAAAAATTTCTTTAAAATCTTTTTTAAAATTCTCAGGTTTATTTTTTAGGCTGGTTACGTAAAAGCTACCTTCAAAAACTTTATCAAGTCTTATTGGTATCCTCCCAAAGACTTGTTCCGTATATAAATGTGTTTTGAGAATTGATATCATAAAAAGCTAAATGAGATAATACCTCCACAAGTTTATCACCTTGTGAGGCCACAACTACCGCGTCATATGGAACATCTAAAGTAAGTCGCCTCTCAAGGTTTCTTAGTTGCAAACCTTTTTCTTTTTTATTAATTGAATTGTCGTTTTTTACTCTTTTAATTTCCTCATCTAATCTAATCCTCCTACTTTCATATCTGCTTAAAATTTTAATTTCATTATTTAAATCCATTGAATCTGTTAATTCAAAATACTCAAATTTTATTTGATTATCTTGATTATTTTGAAATTTTCTAAAGCTATCCTGAATAACTTGACCATATTTATTTCTTGGAAAGATTAAAAGTACTTTTTCAAGGTCATTTTCTATTAAATTCTGCCTTATACATGCGATCTGATCATCGGGATTTTCACCAGAAACTATAACATTATCTGATACATTTGAAAAATCTGGGGAAAGACTGAAGAATTTTGCATCCTCATTAGAAAAAAAACTATTAATTTCTTTTGTTTCATCCGAAAATATTGGTCCAATAAATAATTTTACTCCTTCATCTAGACCTTCCTTTGCCGCTTTAACTGCCCCTGAGGGCTGACCTTTAGTATCATAAATCTTAAAAATTAGATTATTTGGCTTAGTACTCATGCTGTATCTCAAGGAATTCATAACCAAGTCTCCTGCGGCTTTTTTATCCCCTGTTAAAGGAAGAAGCATCCCAACTTTTAAAAACTTTGATTTGGAAATATCTTCTTTTTTTTCTCATCTACTTTTTTCTATAAAAGCTAATTCTTCTTCTTCACATTTTTATTTACATCAAATATGTTATTTATCTTTGAAGAAACTTCTCTTTCTGTAATATCGTCTTTGATATTGGTATTTGAAATTTTTCTCTGGTTCTCTCTAGACTGAATACCCTTCTCCATTTTATCTTTTGGTTTTTCTAAAAGATCACCTTCTATTATTTTGGTTTGCTTAATAACTGTTTTTATTTTATCTTTTTTTTCTTTTAAACTTTCTTTTGAAACTTTTTGTTCAGATTTTATTTTTAACCGTTCTTTGTTAAGCGGATCGACTTCATCTGAGTCGTTATCAAACAAATCAAAGAAAAAACTTATTATTTCACTTTTATCTTTTCTTGCCTCACCGATAACACTAATGTCAGATAGACTTAAATCACCACTTTTTTTTGACTTTTTATTTTTATCCACTTTTACATTTAAATCATTTTTAAATGAACTTTCCTCTTTTTAGAATCCAAAACTTCTTCATCTTTTACTACTTCTTCTGGAATATCTTGACTTGAAAAAACATTAAATTTTTTCCTGATTGGCAACTAAAATATTAAATAGCATTAATAGAGGAAAAACCCTTAACAATACGATAGACTTAAAGTAATTTAACTTTATTAAAAATATGCTTAAAAAAATCTTAATATTTTGTTTCATTATAGTTCTATATAATAAAAGTTTTAGTGATGTAAATACAGATAAAATTATCAATTATCTTAGTAGCTTTAACACATTAAAGTCAAATTTCATTCAAGTAAATAGTAATGGCGATATTCTTACCGGGAAAGTAGCACTAATTCGTCCTGGAAAATTTAGAGTTGAATATAACGAAATATCTGTGTTGATCATTTCCGATGGTAGAAAAGTTGCAGTAATAAATAAAGATATAAAAAATATAAGCTTTTATAATCTAAAAGATTTACCGATAAGTATGATTCTATTTAAGGATATTTCACTTAATAATATAGATTTTCTTAAAAGTAAAAACTTGGAGAACAGAATTGAAATAACATTTAGAACAAATAAAAAGCAAGAAGACGAAAAAATTCGTATTACTTTCGAAAAACAACCTCTTATAATGAAAAAATGGGAAATCGATCGTTTAGACAATAATAAAACTGAGATAATGTTTAATAATCTCTTACTGGATAATGAAATTGACTATAAATTATTTGATATTGAAAGAGAAGATCCAAGAGTTATACCCTGGAAAAATTAGCTTTTTAAAATATATTTGTTCCCTATCTGAATTAGAGTTTTAGGGAAATTTGGATCTGGCTCTAACTTTCTTCTTAATCTATACACTAAAGATTCAAGCGTATGTGTTTCTACCCTTGAATTATAACCCCATACATACGCTAACAATTCTTTTTTTGTGCAGCCTTTTTTACTTTCATATAAAAAATTTAAAAACTTACTTTCAAGTGAAGTAAGTTTTATTTTTTCTCCTGTTATGTTACTAATAAGTTCTGATGATGTAAGAGTGAATTCTCCAAATCTTATTCTTTTTTTGATTTTTTCTATACTATTAAAAATTTTTTCTACCTGTTCAACAAAGTCTAAAGGTTTGATAGGAGGTTTAATAAAATGAAAGTTTCCAAAAAGATTAGTCTTAATATTACTAACCCGCATTATAAAAATTACATAATGAGAATAATTTTTTAAGATTTTTTCAAACTTTAACATCTCCTTTTTGCAGTTATATCAATAATAAGTAAACTTGTTTTCTCATTTTTTTCTACAAAGTCTTCGATCTTGTTTGAGGAAGAGAATTTTATACCCTTCTTTTTGAATAACAAAGAAATTTCATTTATGATGCATTTACTCTTAAAAAAACCTATTATCGAATTATTTGTTTTCATTTGTAGTTTGTATGAAATTTATTCGCCTTTTGAAAAATTATAGTAGTGATTCATCCTACCTTCTATTAGATAAAAAAAAAGTTAATTGTAAAATTGGTGCGAGAGGTATTGGCATAAAAACTAGAGAAGGTGATTTTGTAACGCCCAAAGGAATTTTCTCATTAGAAAAAGTTTTTTTTAGGGCAGATAGAGTAAAAAAACCAAAAACATCTCTTAAAATAAAAACAATACAAAGATCCCACTTTTGGTGCTCTGACCCAAGAACAGTAAATTATAATAAACTTTTAGTTAAAAAGATGAATTATCGATGTGAACAATTGTATAGGAATGATTCTTTATATGATATCGTATTACAAACTTCTTTTAACAGTAATCCAGTAAAAAAACATAAAGGGAGTGCAATTTTCATTCATTGTTCTGAAAGAGGCAAAAACTTTACTGCGGGTTGCATTGCCTTAGAAAAAAAAGAACTTCTAAATCTTCTTGGTAAAATAAATAGATCAACCAAACTAATTATTGATTAGGTCCTTTGGCCAAAAATAGCTGAGCCAACCCTAACAAAAGTAGATCCATTTTGAATGGCAATCTCAAAATCGTTAGACATGCCCATACTCAAATGTTGTAAATCACATTCCTCTTTTTTTTTTTTAAGTAATTTAAAGTGTTCTATGGGATTATCATTTACAGGGGGATGCACATCAATCCTGTAATATTTAGTTTTTGTCATTTTTGCCCATCCAACAAAATTTTTAACTTCAGAAATACTTAATCCAGACTTTTGAGCCTCATTACCTGTATTTAATTGTACAAAAAATTCATGTGTGTTTTTTCCAATATTCTGAATTTTTGAGGAAATTTTATTTACCAGCTTTTCTCTATCAATGGTTTCTATTACATCAAAAACCTCTAATGCTACATTAATTTTATTTGACTGAAGAGGTCCTATTAAATGTAGCCGTACTTTTTATATTTTTTTTAAAGGTAACCACTTATTTAAAGCTTCTTGAACCTTATTTTCTCCGAAAATACAGTGTCCTTGGATAATTAAAGGTTCTATACTTTCCGGCGGGAATGTTTTAGAAACTGCAATAAGATTAGTATTTATATTGCTTTTTTTTTTTTGCGCATTAATTTTTGCTGTTATGTGTTTATAATTTAGTAAAATCTCTTGAATATTCATATGCTTAATAAATTTAATTATAAAAAAAAGTCAATCCCAAAAAAATGGTTTTTCTTTAATCTAGCCATTAAAGATAATCGTAATATTTTGTTCTCATTAGATAAAAAAGTTGGCGTTGTTTTTTTATAAAAATAATAAAAGTGAAAATTCTTTGTTTGAAAAAATGGGTCCGCTTGTAAGTTTTTGTAAAAAAAAAGGAATCGATTTTGTAATCCCTTTTTCTTCTTATTGGGCTAGAAAATATAAGGCTTTTGGAGTATTAATTGAATAAAATGATATGATAGTAAATAATAAAAAAATTCTGAAAGTTCTAAAAAAAAGATTTAAAATTATCTGTAAGGTACATAATAAAATCGAGGCAATACAAAAAAAAGAAATTGGGGATATGTTTTTATAAGCCCTGTTTGCCCCTCAAACTCTCACCCTGGTCAAGCTCCATTAAAAATTATATTTTTCTTTGTCTGTGCCATTTGCTAAAAAGAAAAGATATTTATGCTCTTGGAGGTATGAATAATAAAAATTTCAAACTTAAAAATTCCCAACTTCTCCTTGGCTATGGTGGAATAAGTGATTTTAGGAAGTGATATGACTGAATATAATCCAAAAAAATTGAAAAAAATGGCAACAGAAATGGGAAAAGAATAAATCGTTTGAATCTAAATCTAATACAGAAGAAAAAAAAATTCTATGTTTTAGAAATGTTTCCATATCCATCAGGTAACATACATATGGGTCATCTTAGGAACTATACTATTGGAGACGTTATCGCTAGATTCTATAAAATAAATAAATATAACGTTTTACACCCTATGGGTTGGGACAGCTTTGGAATGCCTGCAGAAAATGCCGCAATTGAAAACAAAACAAATCCAAAATTATGGACAGAAGAAAATATAAAAAATATGAGGGCTCAGTTACAGTCTATTGGTTTATCTATTGACTGGGAAAGAGAAATATCAACTTGCTCAAAAGAATATTACAAACATCAACAAAAAATCTTTATTGATCTTTATAAAAAAAATTTAATTTATAAAAAAGATAGCTACGTTAACTGGGACCCTGTTGATAATACTGTTTTAGCAAATGAGCAAGTTATTGATGGTAAAGGTTGGAGGTCTGGTGCAATTGTTGAAAAGCGTAAACTTTCCCAATGGTTTCTAAAAATCACTGCATTTGCCCAGGAATTATTAGAGGATCTAGAGGATCTTCATAGTTGGCCTGATAAAGTTAAGTTAATGCAGAAAAACTGGATTGGGTTATCTAACGGGGTTGAGATTAAATTTAAAGTGAAAGATATTGATGAAGATATAAGTGTATTTACAACTAGGCCTGAAACATTATTTGGTGCAGCATTTTTAGGTTTATCCGTAGAACATCAGCTAAGTGACAAATTAGAAAATCTAGAGGGGTTTAAGAAGTTCAAGAATAGATGTCTACAAACAACTGATAGAAATATTGATGAAGAGAAAATTGGTTTTTTCTCTGGTCTTTTTGCAGAACACCCATTAGATGAGAACATCAAACTTCCTATCTACTTCACAAATTATGTTTTAATTAACTACGGTACAGGCGCCATATTTGGATGCCCTGCACATGATGAAAGGGATTATGAGTTTGCTCAAAACATAGGGATTGATTTTTCTTCTGTTTTTAAAAATAAAAATAGCCTACCTTATGTAGAAAAAAATGAAAATGACATAATGCAAAATTCAGAATTTCTTGATGGGCTATCTTTAAAAGAAGCAAAAAAATTAGTTGTTAGTAAAATTATAGAACAAAAAAAAGGAATTGAAAAAAAAACTTATCGTTTAAGAGACTGGGGTATATCAAGGCAAAGATATTGGGGATGTCCAATACCTATCATCTATTCTGAAGATGGAGAGGTATCGACGGTTGAAGAATCAGAACTTCCTGTAACCTTACCTGAAGATATAGATCTATCACAAAACGGAAATCCCCTTGATAATCACCCAACATGGAAGTTTGTTAAATGTAAAAAAACAAATAAACAAGCCATTAGAGAAACCGACACACTAGATACTTTTTTTGACTCGTCATGGTACTTTTTGAGATTTTGTTCACCGCAGAATCATGATAAGCCTTTTGATGAGAAAGAAACTAAATACTGGATGTCTGTAGATCATTATATTGGGGGGGTAGAGCATGCAATACTTCATCTACTTTATTCAAGATTCTTTTCAAGAGCACTAAAAAAATGCGGGTATGATACTCCTAAAGAACCTTTTAAAAAACTTGTTACACAAGGCATGGTTTGTCATGAAACATTTAAAACAAAAGAGGAAAATCCAAAATGGGTTAATCCAAATAATGTATTAACCGAAGCTGGTAAATTTTATACAATTGATAGTGGAAAAAAAATCGGTGTGTTGAAAGGAAGATCAGAAAAAATGAGTAAGTCCAAAAAAAATGTTGTTGATCCTGACTCAATTATTTTAAGATATGGAGCTGATACAGCAAGATTATTTATGATTTCAGACTCTCCTCCAGAAAGAGATCTTGAATGGTCTATAGATGGGATAAAGGCAACACACAAGTATTTAAATAAGATCTATATCTTTCTTACTTCAAATAAATTTAATTTCACAACACAATTTGATTTAAATAAAAACAAACTGAACAATGATGAATCAATACTTTATGATTTTTTAAATTCTGTAATTACTAATTATACTGATGATATTAAAAATTATAGATTCAACAATGCAGTAGCTAAAATCAGAGAGTTATCTAATAAACTAATCAAACAAAAAGTTACAAAAACACTTTTTGATTATTGTTGGTCCATTTATCTGAGGTTATTTGCCATTATTACCCCACATTTCTCATCAGAACTGGCAGAAACTGCTGGCCTTAAAAACAATCTTGAAGATATATCTTGGCCAGAAGCTGGAAAAACAAGTAAGATAAATGATAAATTACTCGTTATTCTTCAGGTTAACGGAAAAAAAAAGGGGAGTTTAACAGTTGAGAAAGAAATGAGTAAAAACGATATTTTAAAAATTTTGTCAGACTCAGAAAAATACGCGGGTATAATTGATAATAAAATAAAAAAGATAATTTATGTTCCGAATAAAATAATAAACTTTGTAAAATGAAGAAGATCTGTAAATTAGTTATTTTAGTTGTTCTGTTTTCTCAAGCATCTTGTTCGTACAAACCTCTTTACACAAAAAAAAGCTTTAATCCATATAAACTCGATGTGATTATAAAGCAAAAGGGGAAATACAGTAATAATGTTATTTTAATGAAGAATATCCTCGAAAAAAGGCTCAATAGTCCAAGGTCAAAACCATCAAATCTCAAACTAATAATATCGTTGAATATAAAGGTTAATAACTTAGGTATAAATAAAGACCTGAACACCTATGGTAAAAGGGTTACAATCATGGTGAATTATATTATGTATGATAGAAAAGGAGCCTTAACTAAAGGTAACTTACAAAATAGTTCTACATTTAATTTTTCATCAAACGATTACGCAAACCTTACATCTCTGGAAGATTCCTATTCCAAACTTGTTAAGGACACCTCCGAGGATATTGCTAATTTAATTTTAGCTGAAAATTTCAATCGAAGAATAGTTCCATGAAAATCAAATTTAACAATTTATTTACAGAAATTCATGAGCACGTAAAAAAAAAAGCAATGGTTTTCTATGGACCAAATATTGGGAAAATTGATGATTGTATAATGTCAGTTTTAACCTTTAAAAAAAAAGAAGATAAAAAAATAGATATTCTCTACAAATATTCTGATGATCTTAAATCTGGAGAAATTAAAAATATCATCAATAAAAACAGTTCACCTGATTTATTTGGTTACATGACTGTGATCGTTCTACGTTTATTTAATGAAAAATTATCAAAGGAAATTATAGATTCGCTCAAAGATATGAAAACTAATGAGCTAAAAATCATAATCAGGGTAGAAAAATTAGGAGTTAAGTCTTTATTAAGAAAACATTTTGAGAAAACTGACGATTTAGTTATTGTGCCTTGTTATGAAGAAAGTGCATATGAAAAACAAAAATTAATAAAGGATTTTTTCAAAAAGCAAAATATTCCAGTTACAGAATCCTTTATAACTACTCTTACAGAAAATCTGAGGTAATGACAGAGTTGAAATCAGAGAAGAATTGAATAAAATTCAATTTTTATCTAAAGGAGAAGACGAAAACGTAAAAGAAATAAATATCTTTTATGATTCCGTTTATACTGATGAATTAGAATTTATTAACTCTTTAGTTTCTGGAAAGGTTGACACATTCTTAAGCAAAAAGTTTGATAGCTTAAATCTAATTAGAAGTGAACAGGTCAGATGTGCTTCAATTCTCCTGGAACATTTTTACAAGCTTTTAAAAGTTAAATTTCTTCTAAATAGTGGAGTCTCAATTAACGAGGCACAATCATCACTTAGACCTCCAATATTTTTTAAGTATAAAAATGATTTCGAAAAACAATTGTCAATCTGGAGTCTAAGAAACATAGAAGTAATTATAAAAAATTAATTCTGAGTAAAAAAAAATTTTTTAACGGTGATTCCACAGCTACTTCTTATTTTTTTGGGTGTCTGTTAAACATCTTGAAAATACGAACTAAGTTCTCTTAATTTCTTCTAAAAAGCTCAAAAGATTCATTTTTACTACCGCTCTCTTGTTATTTGTATCTAATAAAAGTGAAATTTTTTTGATTTACTTAAATCTTTTGATTCTTTAATATTCTTTTCAATTTAAATTCATTCATATTCTTTCTTTTTAAAACTCTCTTTTTTGGTTTTCTTTATTTAAAAATAAGTAAATTATATAGTTATATTCATCCTCTTGTTTTTTTCAAAAGAAGGGAATATCAAAAAAATAAATTTTTTTTTTGTTTTTTTAGAAATTTTTTTTGTAATTTCTAAATAAGAATAAACTATTTTTTCTAACTTTCTTAAGCTTGCAGGTGATGAAAACACATAATCCGAAAGTGACTTTTTATTAATTTTTCCATTCCTAAAAAATAAATTATCTACTTTATTATTGAAAGCTATTTTTATTTCTTTTTTGAGATCACTGCATAAATATAGTTTGCTTATTTCCTTATCACATTGAAAAACTTCATAACCTTCTTGTAACAGTATATTAGATATGGTTGTTTTTCCTGAACCTATGTTTCCTGTTATTGCTATCTTTTTCATAGAAGCTTTATCCTAGTCTCGCAATAAATTTACTGCTTCGTCTATATCATTTTATTAAGATTTATGTTAAACCATTTCTTAAAGGATTCTGCTGCTTGTCTAATTAACATATATTTGCCATTTACGTTTTTTTTAGGATCAATTCCATTATAATCCGCCATCTGATTAAATATTGTAAATTCTTGATTGTAATTTATATCATAAACGAAACCTTGCTTTGACATTAAGTGCAAGAAGTCGTTGTCTATTTTATGATTTACTTTCATGCCAAGATAACTTGTATTGATGAACAGACCAATGCATGAATGAACGCCTTTGAGATAGGTCATTAATTTTCCAATTTATCTTTTTTGAAACCCCTGAGAATTTAAAGTTATCCACCAACTTTTTTGCATTAGAAATTGTCCTATTCCATATTTCTATACTATATGGTTCATACTTAATCAATTCAGACAAAATACCAAAAGCCGCACCGCCTGACCCTAATATTCCAATGGTCGCAGGGACAACAAAGTTGAAATCTTCTTTTAGGGAAGTGCAAAAACCTATTCCATCTGTATTAGTACCAATTATTTTTTTATCCTCTTTATAAATTGTGTTTACAGCCTGTGCTAATTTTGCTGATTCATCAATTTCATCAAGAGCGTCTATAAATTTTTTTTTAAATGGAACTGTAATATTTACTCCTTTAATTTCCCCCTTTCTTACTTTCTTGATTAAATCGAGTTTCTGTTCGACAAAAATTTTTTCGTCCAAACTTAATTTCAGTCTCTCGTATTGATAGTCTAGATTATATTTTTTTAACCAATGGTTATGCATTTTTGGTGATTTTGAATGTTCAACTGGATTACCTACGACGTACAATTTCTTCATTTCCTAATTCTTTCAATAAAATTGTTCACTGGGAAGCCTATTATAGTCTCCATATCTCCTTGAACTACTTCTAAAAAGTTAAATTTTTTATTTTCTTCTATCTTATATGATCCAATGCAGCTTAAGGCTGTTTTTTTATTGTTAGATAAATATTTATCTATTATAGCTTCTCTTATATTTTTCATTTTTATCGTCGCATTTTTTGTTTCTCTAAAAATAATGGTTTTGTTATGTATTACAGCAACAGAACTAATAAGCTTATGTTTTTTGTTCTTTAGAAAAAGTAAATTACTTTTAGCCTCGCTAATTGTCTCTGGCTTGTCTATTAATCTTTCCTCACATATTAATATTTGGTCTGATCCTATTATGATTTCATTTTCTTTTTCTACAACTGAACGAGCTTTAGCTTCTGCTAGATCTTGCACAATTTTTCTATATGGTATTTTCTTTTTTTTTATAATTCTTTCATCTATTCTGTGAGGCCGCACTTTAAAATCTATTTTTTGACTTTCCAAGTACTCAATTCTCGATTTGCTTGATGAGGCAAGTATAATTTGTGGACACATTGTTGATAAATCTATCATTAGAATCTTTTTTATATTTTACTCTACCTTACTAACTTTAAGTTCACATTGTAACTTTGTTAGTTTTTTTGTTCACAATTTTTATCTACTTTTCCACATTTATTTCTTTTTCTTTATCTATTTTACATTTAATAAATGTTTCCACATTATATCCACAGGTTTATTTTGCTCTCTTTTGTTGATATTTTGTTATTAACTTTTATTAACATTATTACCTTCTCAACAACAACAACAACCTATATATATATAGATGTAGTAAGCCTATGGATAAAAAAACTAAAATATGGTTAATGAGACAAGCTGGAAGATATTTACCAGAATACCAAGAAATACGTAAAAAAGAAAAAAACTTTATGAGTTTGTGTTTTAACCCTAAATTAGCGTGTGACATTTCTTTACAACCCATAAAGAGATTTGATTTAGATTTTATTATTCTCTTTTCTGATATTTTAGTTATTCCTTATGCTCTTGGTCAAGAGGTAAAATTTGAAGAAAACATAGGTCCAATATTAGGAAACATAAATTACGACCATTTAGAAGTAAATATTCGTGAAAGTTTAGATAGGTTAGCTCCAGTATTTGAGACAATTAAATTAATAAAACAAAAAAACAAGGGAAAGAGTTAATTGGATTTTGTGGAGGACCATTTACTGTTTTAAATTATATGATAGAACAAGGGACATCAAAAACTCATGAAAAAATAACACGATTTATAAAAAGTAATGTTCAGCAGTCAGAAAAAATAATAAAGATTATAACTGAAGTATCGATTGAGTACTTAAAAAAACAGATAGACAGTGGGGTAGATTTTATCAAAGTTTTTGATTCTTGGGCAGGTTTACTGGATGGAAATTTATATAAGAAATATATAATTGAGCCGAATAAAGAGATAGCAAAAGAAATAAAAAACTATTCACCTGGAACCAGACAGATATTTTTTCCAAGAGGATCAAAGGAAAACTACTTTAATTTTATAAAAGAAGTAAAACCTGATGTAATTTCACTAGATGAAGATTTTCCAGAGAAAATTTTTTCATATGCAAAAAAGAATGACATAATACTTCAAGGAAATTTAAATCCAAAAGTTTTAATAGAGGGGGGAAGAAAATTAAAAAAAGAGATCAAAAATATATTGAATAAATTTAACAAAAATAAACATATATTTAACTTATCACATGGAGTTTTACCAAAAACACCAGTGGAAAATGTAGAGATATTAGTAAATACAATAAGGAACAGTAATGAAACCTAGAGATCATATAAAAATACCAAACCCTAAAATAGGAGTTATACTTGTTAATCTAGGAACTCCAGAAGCAACAAATTATACGTCTATGTGGAAATACTTGAGAGAGTTTTAAGTGACAAAAGAGTTATTGAGTTGCCAAGAATATTATGGCTTCCAATCTTATACTTTATAATTTTAATAGTGAGACCTAAAAAATCAGGAAAATTATACGAAAAAATATGGAATAAGGAAAAAGGGATATCTCCATTAAAAGAAATAACAGCTAAAGTAACAGAAAAATTAAGAGCAAAAGTTAAAACAAACAGGATCCAAATTGACTATGCTATGAACTATGGAAATCCTAGCATTTCTAAAATAATGACAAGTCAATTCCATCAAGGATGTAATAAAATCTTGATAGTTCCAATGTACCCACAATATTCTGCGACTACAACAGCATCTGTAGTAGATAATGTAAACAGAGTTTTAAAAAAATGAGATGGCAGCCAACGATAAGGTTTTGCCCACCATATTTTGATGATGAAATTTATATTAGAGCTCTTAGTAGTCAGATTGAAAAAAAAATAAAAAAGACAAAGCCGGATAAAGTTTTGGCATCGTTTCACGGCATACCAAAAAATATTTCATGAAGGGAGATCCATATCACTGCCACTGTGCTAAAACAGTAAGACTGTTAAATGAAACATTAAAAAGAACAAAAACCGAAGTAGAACTATCATTTCAATCAAGATTTGGACCACAGGAATGGTTAAGACCTTATATGAACGAAAAATTTAAAGAGTTAATAAGAAAAGGGCATAAAAATATAATGATGATAGCACCTGGTTTTTCAGTAGATTGTCTAGAAACATTAGAGGAGATAAAAATGGAAGGGCGAGAAGAGTTTAAGGAAATGGGAGGAGAAAAATTCAGTATATGAATTGTTTAAATGATTCTATAGAGTCGATAACTATGTTAGAAAAAATAGTGAAAAGAGAACTTTCTGGATGGATATAGATATTTATAAAACAGCTAAAGCACTGCATATAATTTTTTTACTACATGGATGGCAGGATTGTTTTATTTGCCAAGACTCTTTGTTTATCATTGTCAAGTTAAGACAAAAACACAGGAATACCAACGGTTTGTAATAATGGAAAAAAAATTATTAAAGTATATCATGAACCCATCTTTTATATTTACTTGGATAATAGGTACTATACTTGTTTTAAATATCGAGCCAGCACTATGGTTAAACATAAAAATTATCTGTATTGTTTTGATGAGTGCCTTTCACATGTATTGTGCAAAAATAAGAAGGATATTTGAAAACAATAATAATAATAAAAGTGAAAACTTTTACAGGTACATAAATGAAGTACCTACAGTTCTTTTTATATTGATAATTTTTCTCGCAATTTTTAAACCAGGTATTTGACAAACCTCAAAAATTAAATTATTAATAATATCTTTTCCCCGAAAATTATTATGCATTTAAAAGATTTGAAATCTAAAAACCCACAAGAACTTCTTAAAATTGCAGAAGACTTAGAAATAGAGAACGCAGGAACACTAAGAAAACAGGATATGATATTTGCTATTTTAAAGCAAATGGCCATGAATAACGATGCTATATATGGTGAAGGTGTTCTAGAAATATTACAAGATGGTTTTGGATTCCTAAGATCACCAGATGCAAACTATTTACCTGGACCAGATGATATTTATGTTTCTCCGGGTCAGATAAAAAAAAACAGTCTGAGAACTGGTGATACGGTGGAAGGTGAGATGCGGGCACCTAGAGAGTCGAGAGATATTTTGCTATCACTAAAATTGATAAAATTAATTTTGAGGAAGCCGAGAAAACAAAGCAACGAATAAACTTCGATAATTTGACTCCGCTTTACCCAGAAGAAAAGTTGAATATGGAAATTGAAGATCCAACTGTCAAAGACTCAACAAATAGAGTGATGGACTTAATCGCACCTTTAGGCAAAGGCCAAAGAGCGCTTATTGTTGCACCACCCCGAACCGGGAAAACTGTAATGTTACAAAATATTGCTCATTCAATAACATCAAATCATCCTGAGGTTTATTTAATTGTACTTTTAATTGATGAAAGGCCTGAGGAGGTTACAGATATGATTCGTTCAGTAAAGGGTGAAGTTGTATCATCAACATTTGATGAGCCTGCGGTAAGACACGTTGCTGTGTCTGAAATGGTAATTTCAAAAGCAAAAAGATTAGTGGAACATAAAAGAGATGTAGTTATTCTTCTTGATTCTATAACTAGATTAGCAAGGGCTTATAACACCCAGGTTCCGAGTTCTGGAAAGGTTTTAACTGGAGGTGTTGATGCTAATGCACTTCAAAGGCCAAAAAGATTTTTTGGAGCGGCAAGAAATATAGAGGAGGGGGGCTCTCTCACCATTATAGGGACAGCATTGGTAGATACAGGTTCGCGTATGGATGAAGTTATTTTTGAGGAATTTAAAGGAACTGGGAATTCAGAAATTATATTAGATAGAAAGCTTTCTGATAAAAGAGTTTTCCCTTCAATTGATGTTACAAAATCTGGAACCAGAAAAGAAGAACTACTTGTATCAAAAGAAGATCTTTCAAAGATGTGGATTCTTCGAAAGATTCTTATGCCAATGGGAGCAAATGACTCAATGGAGTTTTTACTAGAAAAAATCAAAAACTCAAAAAATAATGGCGATTTTTTTGAATCAATGAACTCCTAGATGAAAATAGTAAGCTGGAATGTTAATTCGGTAAACGTTCGCAAACCACTTTTAAAAAAACTAATAGAAGAGTTTTCACCTGAAGTTATTTGTCTTCAAGAAACAAAAACAGACAATAATTCATTTCCAACCAATTTTTTTGAAAAAAAGGATTACAAATGTTTTCTTAATGGAATGCGATCCTACAACGGAGTAGCTATAATATCAAAGGAACAGCCTAAGGAGTTTTTTTGTCATGATTATTGCGAAAAAAATGACGCACGACATATCGAAGCTGAAATTGGTGGATATAAAATACATTCGGTTTATGTTCCTGCTGGAGGTGATGAGCCCAATGCAGCTACCAATAAAAAATTTCAGCATAAGTTAGATTTCCTAGATCGCCTTTCAGAGTTCGTTACAGATAGAAAAAACGATAATATGGTGCTGTGTGGTGACTTAAACGTTGCTCCTTACGAAGATGATGTATGGTCACATAAACAATTAAAAAATGTTGTTAGTCACACTGATATTGAAAGAAAAAAATTGCTAAAAATACTGAAGGATGGAAATATGCATGACATGATAAGAAAATTTATAAATCCACCACAAAATATTTATACTTGGTGGAGTTATAGGTCACCAAACTTTAAAAAAAATAATAGAGGAAGAAGATTAGATCACATTTGGTGCTCAGAACTAGCATCTAGTAACGTTATAAATGCAAAAATACTAGATAAATTTCGTTCTGACAAACGACCATCGGATCATGTACCAATTTTAATTCATATAAATTGATATTGTTATAAAATATTTTTTCCGCAAAGGAGATGAAAGTGAAAATGAGGAACCTCTTGCCCGCCGTTTTTTCCAATGTTAGTAGTTAATCTGAAACCATCTTTTAGTTCTAGCTTTTTAGCAATCTCTTTTATTGATTTGTAAAAATTGGCTTGTTCAGTTGGACTAGCATTTTCTGTAAAGTCACTAAAACTACAATAATTCGCCTTGGGAATTATTAAAACATGTATTTTAGCTTGCGGATTGATGTCATTAAACGCATAAACATGGTCATTTTCATAAACCTTCTCAGATGGAATTTCATTTCTTAAAATCTTGGCAAAAATATTTTCATCATTATAGTTTTCAATATTAATCATTTTCTTTTCTTTTTTTTAGAACGTCTAGAACCTCATCTAGCGATATATTGCTATCTTCGAGTAGTATCATAAAATGAAATAAAAGGTCAGCAGACTCCTCAGTGATTTCCTTTTTACCTTCGCCTAAAAAAGCCGAAACAGTTTCGAAAGCCTCCTCACCAAATTTATTAGCTATTTTTATTTTTCCTTTTTCAAAAAGACCTGACACGTATGAATCCTTTGACGGATTCTCTTTTCTATCTTTTATAATAAGAGAAAGTTCCTTTAAAATGTTATTTCCCATAATCAGCCTAATTATATTCTTACATTAACTCCATTAGAATTTAAATATTTTTTTACTTCTTCAATTGAAAATTTTTTATAATGAAAAACAGAAGCCGCAAGTAAAGCAGATGCTTTGCCAATATTAACACCATCTAGGAAATCTTTGAATTTACCAACCCCTCCGGACGCAACTACAGGAACTGAGACAGAAGATGCTATCTTTTCAGTTAGTTTAAGATCATACCCATCTTTTGTTCCATCTCTATCCATTGAAGTTAATAAAATCTCACCAGCACCCAAAGATACTGCTTTTTGGGCCCATGCAATAGCATCCATTTTTGTGTCAATACGACCGCCATTAATAAAGACATTCCATTTTTACCTACTTGTTTTGCGTCTATTGCAACAACAATGCATTGATTCCAAATCTTTTTGCACCATGTGAAATTAACTCTGGATTTTTAATTGCAGCACTGTTGAGTGAGACTTTATCGGCCCCAACATCTAAAAAGCTCTTCATGTCATCAACACTTGAGACACCTCCACCAACAGTAAGCGGAACGAAAATATTTTCAGCAGTTTTTTCTATAACATCAATCATCGGTTTCCTTTTTTGATGTGTTGCAGTTATGTCAAGAAAAGTTATTTCGTCAGCACCTTCTTTACTATAAATTTTTGCTTGTTCGACCGGATCTCCTGCATCTTTTAATGAAACAAAATTTATCCCTTTCACAACTCTTCCATTATTGACATCTAAGCAAGGTATGATTCTAGTACTAACCATCTTTAACTCTCTAATATTTCAACAGCTTTATTTACAGAGAACTTATTTTCATAGATTGCTTTTCCTGAAATCACACCAATTAAGTTTTGTTTTTCAAGTGACGTAAGTTTTTTTAAATCATCTAGTGAAGATACTCCGCCAGATGCAATTACGTTTAATTCAGTGTTTTTAAGTAAATTCTTAAGTTGATTTAAACTTATACCCTCCATTAATCCATCTTTTTCGATATCCGTAAAAATGACACAAGAAACCCCAATATTTTCATACAATTTTGATAACTTACCAACTTCAATGTTACTTGTTTTTGACCAACCTTCTGTTGCAACCATCCCTTTTTTGGCGTCAATTCCAACGGCAATTCGTCCCGGGTAATTTTCACAAAGTTGTTCAATAATTTTCGGGTTTTCCAAAGCAATTGTTCCCAGCACAACTCTGTCTATCCCATTATTTAAATAAAAACTTGCGGATTCTTTGGATCTTATTCCGCCACCAACTTGAATTTTTGTTTTAGAATTTTTTTTAATATCTAAAATTACTTTCTGGTTAATACTTTTTCCTCTAAATGCACCATCGATATCAACAACATGAATCCATTTAGCGCCAGCTTCTGAAAATTTCTTTGCAATTTTGACTGGATTATCTCCGTATACAGTTACTTCATCAAGACGCCCTTGCTTCAACCGAATAAACTTTCCATCCTTTATATCAATCGCAGGGTAAAAATTCATTTAGGTTGTCTCAATAAATGTTTCTAGAAACTTCAAACCAAATAAGTGGCTTTTTTCAGGATGAAACTGGGTTCCTATAATATTTTCTTTCTTTATCATTGCGGTTATTTCTCCTCCATATTCAGTTGATAAAATTAAATCATTTTTATCTTCTAATATTAATTCGTAACTATGAACAAAGTAAGCACTAAAATTTTTCTTTAAATCTAATTTTTCTCCAAGGTTTTTTATAAAATGATCTCGTTTTTTAACTATAAGTTTATTCCAACCCATGTGTGGTATTTTCATTGATTTATTAATTTGTGATATTTTTGTAACTTTACCTGGAATCCAGTTTAGTCCAGAATGACAACCGTTTTCGAAACCTTTTGTTGATAACATTTGCATTCCCACAAATTCAAGAAAGGGTTCACAGCTTTTAAAAACCTTTTCTTGAAGAATATTAAGAATTTTTTTGTTTTAAACCTTCAATGCATGTATTAAACGAACCTACACCTGGGAGTATTATGTGGGAGGCCTCTTTTATTTTTTCTTTTTTTGAACTTACTACTATCGAGTTTTTAGTTCCCACTAAAATCATTCTAAGGGCATTATATACTGACTTTATGTTTCCAGAGTCATAGTCAATAACACAAATTTTCTTCATTATACTATTTTGACAAGTATTTTATTAGCGCTTTTACTCTTGAGCCTGCGCCAATAATCTCTATTGGGTGAAATTTATTAGACAAATACTTCTGAATTAGCAAATCCCTTCCCAAAAAACCCCAACAAAAGTTTGTAAAGAAGACAACTAGAAAATAAAACTGTTCTATATTTAGATAATATAAAAACTTTATTAATGACATAGTTATCACAAGGCCAAAAAATAAAGGAATCCACAATAAATTAAAGGCTGCCCACAATGGTCCATAAATGAAAGCTAAATAGGAAAAACCTGTTTCTAGAACTTCGTAATTATCTTCATCTTTTTTTAAAATAATATAATCATTCATAAAAAATCTAAAGTTTCCCTTTGGTCGAAGGAATTTCCTGAGATCTATCTTTATCAATAGCTAATGACTCTCTTAAAGCCCGGGCCAATCCTTTATAGCAAGACTCTATTATGTGATGGTTATTTTCACCATATAATGTTTCAACATGCAAAGTAATTCCTGCATTCTGAGCAAATGCCTGAAACCATTCTTTAAATAGTTCTGTATCCATTTCTCCTAGTTTTGGTTTTGTCATTTTTACTTTCCAAATGAGGTATGGGCGATTAGAACAATCTACTACCACTCTAGATAACGTTTCATCCATAGCCGAAAGCGCTTGGCCAAAACGTGTTATCCCAACTCTATCTCCTAATGCTTTATTTAAAGCCTCACCTATAGCTAAGGCGCTATCCTCAGTTGTATGATGATAATCAATATGTAAATCACCTTCTGCATGGACTTTAAGGTCTATTAAGCTGTGTTTTGAAAGTTGATCTAGCATATGGTCCAAAAATCCAATACCTGTATTGATTTCACTTTTTCCGGTTCCATCGATATTTACTTCAACATTAATGTTGGTTTCTTTTGTTTTTCTATTTAAAGAGTAACGTCGCATAAATAAATTATTGGATATTATTTTTAAAATATATAGATTAATATTAATTTATCAATGAGACTATAATTTTATGAAAAATGATAAAGTGTTTGATAACTGGCATGGTACAACTGTAGTTTCTGTTAGAAAAAACAAAGAAGTTGTAATCGCTGCAGATGGTCAAGTTACTTTGGGTGACACAGTAATAAAAGCAAATGCTAGAAAGGTAAGGCCACTAGCTAATGGTAAGGTAATCACTGGATTTGCCGGAGCCACAGCTGACGCTTTTTCTTTGTTTGAACGGTTGGAATCAAAATTAGATAAACATTCTAACAATTTGATGAGGGCTTGTGTTGAGTTAGCAAAGGATTGGAGAACAGATAGATATTTGAGAAGACTTGAGGCCATGATGCTTGTTGCAGATAATGAAACTAGTTTGATACTCAGTGGGACTGGAGATGTTTTGGAGCCAAAGATGGCCTGATGGCTATTGGTTCAGGAGGTAACTTTGCTCTAGCTGCGGCCAGAGCATTAAGGGATACTAAGCTTTCTGCAGAAGAGGTAGCAAAGCAAAGTCTTGAGATAGCTGCTGATTTGTGCATTTATACCAACAATAATATTATTCTAGAAAAAATTTGATGACATCATTTACACCCCGTGAAATAGTTTCTGAATTGGATAGATTTATTGTTGGTCAAGACTCTGCTAAAAAAGCTGTTGCAATTGCTTTGAGAAATAGATGGCGAAGACAACAAGTTAAAGGATCCCTTAAAGATGAAATTCTTCCAAAAAATATTCTTATGATAGGACCTACTGGAGTCGGAAAGACAGAAATTGCCCGTAGGTTAGCAAAACTAGCTGATGCGCCTTTTATTAAAGTTGAAGCAACTAAATTTACAGAAGTAGGATATGTAGGTCGAGATGTAGAGCAGATTATTCGTGATTTATTGGAAATTTCTATCAATATAAATAAAGATAACCTGAAAAAGGAAGTAATAGCGAAAGCTGAACTTAACGCTGAGAAAAGAGTAATAGAGGCTTTGGTAGGCTCATCTGCAACAAATCAGACCAAGGAGAAATTTAAAAAGATGTTAAGAAATGGTGAGCTTGATAATCAAGATATAGAAATCGAGATATCGCCAAAATCTCAGTCACCTCTAAAGTCGATGGATATTCCTGGAATGCCTGGCGGTATGATGGGTATGATTAATCTAGGAGATATTCTTGGTAAGGGCTTCGGAAAATCAAAAGAGAAAAGAAAACTATCCGTTAAGGAGTCATACGAAATTTTGTTAGATGAGGAGTCTGAAAAGCTTATCGATAACGACAGTTTAATCAAAAGGGCAATCAAAAATGTAGAGGATGATGGAATTGTTTTATTGATGAAATAGATAAAATTTGCAGGAAAAAACTCAGGGTCCTCTGCTGAAGTAAGTAGAGAAGGTGTTCAAAGAGATTTGTTACCTTTAATAGAAGGTTCAACTGTCTCAACAAAATATGGATCTCTGAAAACTGATCATATATTATTTATTGCATCTGGTGCATTCCATTTAGCAAAGCCATCTGATCTTCTTCCAGAGCTCCAAGGCAGACTTCCAAATAGAGTCGAACTTTACCCTTTAATTAAAGATGACTTTATAAAGATTCTAAAAGAACCCGAAAATAATTTACTGAAGCAGTATATTGAGCTTATATCAAGCGAAGGTGTAAAATTAGTTTTTAAAGAAGACGCAATTGCGGAAATTGCTGAGATTGCTGCAAAAGTTAATGAAGAAATTGAAAATATTGGAGCAAGACGACTTCATACAATTTTAGAAAAGATTCTTGAGGAAATCAGTTTTTCTGCATCAGATAGAAAAATTAAAGAGATATCAATTGATAAAATTTATGTAAAAAAACAAATTGGAGATGTCTATAAAGATATAGACTTAACAAAGTTTATTCTTTAATTTTTTTAAATAAACAATATATGCACCTTTTCCTCCTTGGTCAGGCCTAGCATAGTCAAACCAAAGAACTTTATTAAATAATGCCTTTGAATTAAGCCAATCAGGTATTTTTTTATTCAGGATACCTGTTCCTTGCCACCCATGAGTCACATCTAATCTTTTCCCTTTTCCACAGATAATCAATAGGAGCCTATTTTGTTTCTCAAAATTATTAGTTATAAATTCGAAAACTGCCATCTTACTTTCCTCTACAGTTCTTCCATGCAAATCAAGTTTATTTGAGATTTTAATTTGATTTTTTAAAATTTTTTTATGAGTATTCTTTTCTAAGTTTCCCCATTCACGAGATAGCACAGTTTCTAAGTCAGCAGTACTTCTAGTAGTTTGATTAGAAGTTATTCTCGGGGTAATTTTTTTTATAATAGGTTTCGCCACCCCTTCCTTTCTAATAGGCTTTACGGACTCTTTAAAAACATCCCATTCTTTATCACTCATTTAGTTACTATATGGAATTAAAGCGTACAGATAAATTTTTTTTTTTAATCTTCCTGCAATTTTTTCAGAATCTGAACTGTTCCCTGTAAAAAGATCCGCCCTATTGGCCCCTTTAATTGCACTTCCTGTATCTAGCGAAATAGCAAGCTTCCGCTTTCCTTCTTTCAAGTATTCTATAATAAAAGGAATCCCAATAGGATAAATATCTTTATCAACAGCTATACTAAAATTTGGTTTAAGTTCTAATCCTAAGGCTCCCTTGGGATGAATAGATTTTCTCGTTTCTTCGATCTTAAAAAATATGTATCTCTTATTTTGCCCCATAATGGAGTATGCCTCTTCTCGATTAGTCCTCAACCAAGACTTAATTGTAAATGAGTCTACTTGTTTAGGATTAATTTTATTTTGCTTAATCAATATCTTACCAATAGATTTATATGGAAGATTATTATTTCCCCCGTAGGCTACTTTTACTTTTTTTCCATCTTCAAAAATACCTATACCCGACCCTTGAATTTGAAGAAAGAATAGGTTTATGTAGTCATCTGTCCATAAAATCACATCGTCTTCGTTATAATTTTTGTCAATAAAGATCGTGACTTAAGATTATACATTTTTTTTTTTTAGTATTGGGTGTTTATATTTTTGGTTTTTTATAAAAGAGACTTTAATGGTTGGTTCATAGTACCCAGTAATAAGACCAGCTGGAGCGTAATTTTTATATACCCTAATATTCTTATTTATTAAGCCTTTAAAATTATTTTGGGTTTTTTTTAATTTCATACAAAATTTTTTCCAATCTTCAGTTGAACCAAATTTTGGGTATTGTTTATTTTTTTTAATATTTATTAAAAACTGTTTAGATTGGCAGTTCTGATTCATCGAGGAAGCAAGAATATTTATCTCTTGATTACTAAAATATTTAAAATGGTCGAAGGCGTATATGCTTTGATTTAAAATACTTGATAGTAGGAGTAAAAAAAAAAAATGAAAAATTAACTATTTTCTTCAATCTCTTCTAATACCCAGTTTGGATTTTTATTTTTAAGTTCCTTGAAAAAGTCCACAACTCTGTGATGTTTAAGATTAAATTATCGTTTCCGTCAATAATTTTATCTTTACTATCCCTAGTTGTTTGAACCTGTTGTGATTTAAATTCTAGTTTGATGAAACACAATTTATTTTTCTCTAAATTTACATCAATTATTTCTGGGTCTTCAATTTTTAATATTGTGATACCTAACTTTTCTTTTTTTTCTCTCTTTGTTTAATTTGATCTGAAAAATTGTTGAATATCTCATTTGCAAGCAAAGGTTTTAAAGATTTTATGTCATCTTCTGAATATTTTGCCAAAATATACTCAAACGCTTTTTTTGCACCATCAACAAAATTTTCGACTGTAAAGTTAGGGTCAAGTTTTACAATATTATTCAACTTTTCATTAATTGAGCTATTTTTATGAAGCATAATCTTCTTGGACTCTCTAAATTGTTTTCTACTTTTCTCAATTTCTTTGTCTGGGTTAGACTCCGTGAACTTGGAGGGCTTTTGAGTGAATTTTTGTGCTATATCTGATTCGTTCCCTGTTTTTTTACCCAAGGTGTTCCTTAGCCTATTAATGATGAAAACGGCTATCATCGCTAAAATAAATATGTCTATAAATGGAAAATTATTCATAACTCAAAATATTAATAGTAAGATACATCATTTTTAGGTATTATAATACATTCTCTTAAGATTTATATCATAATATGGCTACAAACAAAAATAAATCAAACGGCAATACTGAAATGCATAATAAAAAACCTGATTCAGGGAATTTAAAATTTCTTATTAATGCTCAATATTTAAAAGATTTATCATTTGAAAATCCAAAAGCACCTAACTCTCTTAGACAAATTTCTAATGAGAATGCACCTAAGTTTCAAATAGATGCTAACGTTACTAGTCGCCCATTAAATGATCACGGAAAGAATATCTATGAAGTTGAATTGTCAATTAAAAGTGAGACGAAGACAGGCGATTCGACACTTTTCATAGTTGAAGGGGTGTATAGTGGTATTTTTACTATAGAAAATGCTACTGAAGATGTTCTGGATAAAATATTACTTATCGAATGTCCAAAGTTTTTATTTCCTTTTTTAAGATCCATAATTGCAAATTGTACTAGAGAGGCTGGGTTTCCTCCTTTAATGATAGCACCACTAGATTTTGTTGGAATGTATGAAAAGAAAAATAAAAAATAATCTAACTTTTTAACTTTTTTCTTCCAATGTTTTTTGAAACTTTATTGTTTTGATAAATTTCTACAATTTCTGCTGTTGATTTTCCTTTGCCCCATAATTCCAGAAATTTTTTAATGTTTTCTTTCGAGAAGTTTATTTTTCATTTTTAAGACTTGTCTTCAGTTTTCGATTTGCTGGAATATTCTTACTTACCAGACTTTTAATATTATCAATTTCAAATACTTCTTGTTCTTTAACAAAGTTTTCAATTATAAACTGTAGTCTCTTATTTTCATTCTCTAATCTAAGGTTTTCCGCCTTTAATTCGTTTAAATGATTCTGAAAGATCTCAATATCTGAATCCTTAAGAATTGAAAGATCTTTGTTAAAAGTTTTTAGTTTATTTTCTAAATTTTGCAAAATAATTCCTTTTAAAAGATTAATGTCATTTTCTGTATACTTATAATGACTTTTGTTACTAAGTTTTTCTAAAGAATCAAATGCTTCAAATACTTTATTTATTCTCTTTCTTGATAAAACTATAAAGTTACATACTTTGAAGTGAGTTTTTTCATTTTTTGACCATTCTTTTTTTTTTTTATATCGAAATTCATTTAAAAACTTTAATGCATCTGCAAATGAAATATTGTTTACAGGCTTACTCATATTTCTGTTATATTATATTTTTTATATAATTAAAAATCAAATAAAATATAGTATTTTATATAATACGATATATTTAGGATTTTATAAAAACTTAGTTTTTAAGGTCAAGATTAGTATGATTATTAAACTTTTTTTTATGGAGCGGGAAACGAGATTCGAACTCGCGACCCTCACGTTGGCAACGTGATGCTCTACCACTGAGCTATTCCCGCTTAAGAGTGACAAACTTTACACTTTATTTTTACAAATTAAAATAGTAAAAATCAATTTTTTTAATTATTACTTTTAATTATAATATAAATAAATCATATATTAATTATGTTGTATTGTTTTGATAATAAATTTGAGGAGTTGCCTGAGTCAATACCTTTATTTCCTTTGAATAAGGTTTTGTTACTTCCAAGAGCCAAATTACCTCTAAATCTATTTGAAAACAGGTATTTGCATATGTTTGACTATGCATTAAAAAATGATAGATACATTGGTATGGTTCAACCTAGCGAATTATCGAGAAGCAGTAGTGGTAATGAAAAGTCCCCATCTCTCTATAACATAGGTTGTGCAGGCTTTGTTACAGCATTCTCTCAGACTAATGATAAGAGGTATGAAATTATACTTGAAGGAGTTTGTAGGTTCAAAATTAAGAAAGAGTTAGAAATTAAGAATGGTTTCAGAAGAGCCAATGTTCAATGGAGTAAATTTAAATCAGATTTTAAAATTGATAAACTTAATCCTAAAGAAAAAAGAGAGGAATTCTTAAAAATATTGAGACCTTTTTTTGAAAAAATGTCAATGAATGTTGATTGGGAAATGATTGAGGGAACCAATGATGAAGATTTAATAAATACGATTAGTATGTGCTGTCCATTTGATGTGAACGAAAAACAAGCTTTGTTAGAAGCCATTTCTCTGGAGGATAGAAGAGAAGTGCTCACATCACTAATTCATATGAACTTAAATAAGAATAATATAGGGTCAAGATATGTTTCATGACTAAGTTTCCTTTATTTATAATTGCAAAACTTGATATTTTTAAGAACAAAAAGTCAAATCTATGAAATTTATTTAATCATAAAGGTAATAAAATTCATTTCTTACAACCCTCAAATTATGACACCGAAAACAATCAAAATAGGACCATCAAAGATGGATTTACAGATAAACTATGAGAATGGAGCAACTTTAGTTATTCCTTCTTCATTTTTGCGAAAATTTAGTCCCTCAGCTGAGAACAAAAATAATCTCAATTCAGAAAACCTAAAAAAATTTAATGGGATTTCGATTTTAAAATTAGAATCTGTTGGTAATTACGCAATTAGAGTTCATTTTAGCGATAGCCACAATACAGGGATTTATAGCTGGGAGTATTTATTTTCTTTAGGCGAAAAACTTAAAACTCAGTAATCCCCATAGCGAATAATATACTCCTTTTTTTTAGAAAATTAGATCGATCAAACAATTTGAGCCCCATACTTCTGACCTTAGATATCATTCCACCTCTTAATCCGAAGAATTTATTTAAATTGTGTGTTGAGCCCACTAAAAGGCTTTTATCATAAAACCTATTTCTTGAGTACTCTTTAAGTATAAGGTTGCTATTGACCTTTTGTCCAAGATTTTTGCTTTCTTTAAAGATTCAGACAAAGACAAACAATCTCTTAACCCAAGATTGAAACCTTGTCCAGCTATTGGATGAAGAGCTTGGCAAGCATCACCAACTAAGACGATATTATTTTTATAATATTTAAGACAAGAATATACATCTAGAGGAAATATAGAAACTTTGGAAACCTTTATGATCTTTCCAAAAAAATCTTTATATCTTTCCTTAAAGAATTTATTAAATGAACTTCCATTTTTTAAACTTTATATCATCATCAACAGTGAAAACTACGGAAGATTGGTTGCCTTTTGTGGTCTTCATTGGAAGGATTGCAAGTGGTCCAGTTGGAAAGAACCTCTCCAAAGCCATACCATTGTGAGGTAACTCATGCACTATATTGAAAACATAAGCATTTTGATTATAGTTTTTATAAAGATATTTGAATAAACCTATCTTTCTAGTGTTTGACTGTCTTCCGTCAGCTCCTATTAGCAAGTCGCATCTAGTTATGCCTTTTTGTGTTTTTAATTCAAGAGTTTTATTTTCAAAATTCTTAATATCTTTAACTAGATTGTTACTGTACATCTTAATAAGTTTGGATTTCAGAGCTTTTTGTAATAAAAATTTTTTAATAAATTTATTTTCAACTATGTAACCCATTACACCTTCTTCTGTCATCATATGATTAAATGTTAATCCATTTAGCCTCAGAACCCTCGGTAACTTTAATTTTATAAATTGGTTGTGAATATTTTACTAGTTCCTTCCAGATACCAATCTTCTTATAAATTCTTGCAGAACCTTGGGAGATTGCAGTTGTTCTCTTGTCACTAGTACTTTTGATTTCGTTTAATGGCGATTTATCAATAATAATTGATTCTAAACCGTATCTTTCCAAAAGAAGGCTGTAGAGAGCCCAATTAATCCAGAACCTAAGATTACTATCTCACTATGTTTTTGCATATTATTTTATTATAATATAATTTTAATAAAGATATCTAATGTTGAAAAAACTTAAAGAAAATTTAATAAAATATTCTCAATTTTTAATCTTAACTTCCGTAGGCCTAATAATTCTGTTTTCCTTATTTTCATTTAGTTCTCAAGATAATGCAGTCTATAAATTTGATTCAACCTTAAAGGTTTATAACAATTTATTGGGTTATTTTGGTTCATTGATATCAGATATTTTGTTAAGAGCCTTTGGGTATAACTCATATTTTTACCTTTTTTTATTATTTACAAGTTTTAGGGTAGTGACTGGAAGGTCAATTAAATGGTATTCATTTGCATGCTTCCCCTTTTTTATAATGTTGATATGTTTTTTCTCAGTTGTTTTGATCAAGGAGTTAAGTTTTTTTGGGCTAGACGGAGGTTTCTTGGGAGAGGCTTTATTCTATTATTTTGAAACTTTTTATAGTTCTGATTCTTATTATTATTATCTGCTAGCAGGCCTTGGCCTGATAACAATTTTAGCCTTAACAATCACATTTAATATTGGTTTTAAAAATATCCTTGAATTATTGCAGATTTTAAAGACCTTTATATTTTTATATTTTAAAATGATTTCTAAAGGAAATATTAAGATTAATTTTTTTGATCATTTTAAGATTGCAAAGAGTTCGAAATCAAATTTCTCTGGAAAAAAGTCGTTAACATCAAATAAAAAAAGAGGAATCAAAGCTAATAAATTTATATTTCCCTCGATTAAATTACTAGAAGAACCGAAAATTATAGAAGGCTTAGAGACTGAAAATAGAAAGAATGCTGAGATTAATAAAGCATTATTAAGTAATGTTCTTGCAGATTTTAAAATAAGCGGCCAAATTACAGATGTTAAACAAGGACCAATTGTTACTCTATTTGAGTTAAAACCTGCTCCAGGAACCCTAACATCAAGTGTTATAAGTAGAACAGAAGATATAGCAAGATCAATGAGTGCAATTTCTGCAAGAATCTCAACAATACCTGGAAAAGATGCTTTAGGTATTGAGATTCCAAATAAGAGAAGGGAGACTGTTTACTTAAGAGAACTATTGAGTAGTAATTTAAATGAAAATGAAGATATTAAACTTCCACTTGCACTTGGTAAGGATATTTTTGGAAATCCAGTAATTGTTGATTTAGCAAGAATGCCTCACCTTCTTGTAGCGGGAACTACAGGTTCGGGTAAATCAGTAGGAATTAATGCAATGCTTTTGTCATTATTATTTACACTTACCCCAGAGGAGTGTCGATTAATTTTAATTGACCCAAAGATGCTTGAATTATCTATTTATCAAGACATACCCCATTTGTTAACAGAAGTTGTTACAGATCCTAAAAAGGCTGTTTCAGCTTTGAAATGGTCTGTGAAAGAAATGGAGATGAGATATCAGATGATGAGTCATCTTGGTGTTAGAGAAATTGATGATTATAATAATAAGGTCAGAAAAATATTAGAAAAAGGTGAAGTAATATTCAAAGAAACTCAGGTTGGATATGATTCAGAAACTGGTAAGCCAGTTATGGAAAAAAAAGCATTAGACTTAAATATTTTTCCTAAAATAGTTGTTGTTGTTGATGAACTAGCAGACTTGATGCTTACGTCAGGTAAAGAAATTGAAGGTGCTATTCAAAGATTATCTCAGATGGCAAGAGCGTCAGGAATTCATTTAATTGTAGCAACTCAAAGACCTTCAGTAGATGTTATTACAGGAACTATAAAATCAAATTTTCCAACTAGAATTAGTTATAAGGTAGTTAATAAGGTTAATAGTAGAACTATTATTGAGGAACAAGGAGCAGAACAACTTTTAGGGCAAGGTGATTTATTGATAACAATGTTGGGTGAAAGATTAAAAAGAGTTCATGGGCCATTTGTAAAAACTGAGGAAGTTCAGGCCGTTGCTGAGCACTTAAGAAAGCAAGGCGAACCAGAATATCTTCATTCTGTTACTATTGAGGAGGATGAGGTAGATAATTTCAATTTAGGTTTAACGGAGAGTGGTGATGAATTATATGATAAAGCTGTCTACATAGTTTGTAGAGAGAAGAAAGCATCAACAAGTTTTATTCAAAGACATCTGCAGATTGGATATAATCGTGCGGCAAGGATTATAGAAAGAATGGAGTCTGAAGGTGTTGTTAGTCCTGCGAACCATGTTGGAAGGAGAGAGGTCCTAGTTGGTAAAGGTAATTAGCCTTATGGTAATTATTTTATCTTTAAATTCTTGTTCATCAGCAGTTTCTGTTGGGGCATTCATAGGTAATGCTGGAACATCTAGTAAAGGTATAAAAAAGTTTTAGTGACACATATTTAAAAACTAAGGTTATAGCAAAGATCTCATTATTAGATATTAAGAACATTGCAAATATTTCTGTTAACGTTTCACGTGGTACTATTTTATATACTGGGTATGTTATGAGTGCAGAAAAAAGATTATTAATTGTTAAAAAAACTTGGGAAGTTGAGGGGGTAAAAAAAATTATAAATGAACTTAAGATTGATGATGATGTTTCACTATCGCAAAGGTCTAATGATTTTATTCTCAGATCAAAAATCAATTACAAGATTACTATTTAAATCTGGTATAAACAGTAATAATTTCTCTGTAGATGTAGTAGATGGAGAAGTCTATGTGATAGGACTTGCAGATAATATAAATGAAAAAACTGAAGTTGAAAGATTTCTATGAGGTATGACTGATATAAAAAAACTTATTACAATTATTGAAATTCCAAAGCATTTAGAAAATGAATAGAATAAAACATAAAGTTCTTTTCCAGATGGACTCCTTTAATAAACTTAATATTAAAACGGACTCAACTATTTCGATCATAAAAGAGGCATTAATTTTGGTATTAAAGTTTTGTAAATAAACCAGATGATTTAACTTTAATTCAAAATAATGTTTTTAGTTATACTGAGGTATTAGCTTAAAAAAAATTCTAAGTTTTCTTTTGGTAAGATAAAAAGATCCAATATTTACAAATTTGAATATTTTTTTATAAGACAAGACCCACCATTTGATTTGAATTATTTAACTAATTGTTATTTATTTGAACTTCATCAAAAGTTTAATGAAAAACCAAGATTTATAAATGATCCAGCTGGAATAAAAAACTTTACAGAGAAAATTTCCCCTATTTATTTTAGTGACCTGATGCCAAAAACTCTTATTACATCTGATGAAAAGATCTTTAAAGATACGTTATCTCGTAAAAAAACATTAATACTCAAAACCTTATATAATAAAGGAGGAGAAGGTGTTTTTAAAGTTGAAAAAAATGATAAAAACTCTTTAAAAAATTTAAAGAATTAATAGTAAATACAAAGTCCCAGTTGTTATTCAAGATTTTGTGAGTAAAGTTTCTAATGGAGATAAAAGAGTAATTTTAATCGGGGGTGAGCCAGCAGGTTTAATAAATAGAGTTCCTAAAATTGGACAATATAAGGCTAATTTACATCTAGGAGGTAAAGCTGAAGTTTCTGTACTAACAAAAGAACAAGCAATATGCAAAAAAATGAAACCTTTTTATTAAAAATAAACTTTTTTTGTTGGGATAGATTTGATTGATGAAAACTTAGTGAGATTAATGTTACATCTCCAACTGGAATTGTGCAAATTCAAGAATTAACTGGGGTGAATGTAGCTAGAATACTCTGGAGCAAATTACTGAAAGGAGTAATATTTATGATAATAAACTTTATAATTAATTTTCTCTTAGTTATTTTCATCTGAAGAAGATTCGTTGCCACCGGTTTCACCTCCTGAAGAACTTGAGCTACCTGAACCTCCACCACCACTATTTCCTGTTTGAGAAGCAGGTCCTCCAGTTGATGGTGCGGGGCTAGCTGCTGTTGAAGCAGGGCGGGGGTTGCTCCTCCACCAGGTGAAGGAGTTGAAACGGATACGTTAGGAGCACTAGGCGGAGCTAAAGCCGCAACCTTTGGCATTGCTTGAGTCGCCCCAGTAACGACTTTTTTGCCTGACCTTTGAAGTGCATTTAACTTGTTTGTAATTTTTGTTTTAGCTTTAAAGCGCTCATTTAATTTAACTAAAAATTTATGACTTTCTCCCACAAGAGTGTAATTTTTGGCTTTATCTCCTACCAAAGATAGTTTATTTACAATTAAGTCTCTGGCTCCTTCAGCTATTCCTGAAATTAATGCAACACCAGCGACATCTATTTTGTCATTTTTTTCAACATTTTGTAAACGAAGTGCTCTTTTTTATCAATTATAACCTTTCTATTAGAGGATTTATTAAATTTACCAGACCCTGAAATTCTAACAGGTTTCTTTTTTACAGTAACCATGGCACTGTTTATAGAATAATTAGATGCTAAACCTGACTTTCCGTTACTTAAAGATAAATTTTCGCTTGATATGGTATGGTCACCAGCATCTGAATTTGACAAACTAACTGAAGCATTGACGTTGATATCTTCGTTAGCCACCAGTCCAGATATTTTTGTAAAATTGACTCTTTTACGGCAACAGATGAGTCATATATTTTTTTCCCCGACTATCTCTAAATTTTTTTTAGCAACGTCAATAACCACAGTTTTTAATTCATAATTTGATGCTTTACCACTAGCCCCTTTTTCACTTGAGTCTACAAGACTAAGGTCGTGACTAGCTATTATTTTAGTACCTCCGGCATTAGGATCAGATATATTAGCTGAACCAGACAGAGCTAGTTTTTCTTTTCCAACAAGCCCTGTAATACTCTCTAAGGCTGTATTTAAAACTTCCTTGGAACCATCATAAACTTTAGAAAGTTTAGCTGTAATTTGTTTTTTGGTAATTGAGAAGGTTCCGGAAACTAGTTCATAATTAGATGCCTTGCCATTACTACCATCTTGAAGTTTAGCTGACCTCATTGATACAGATTTATTAGATCCAACATCAGCATCACTAACAGTCATTTTTCCACTTACAGATAAATCATCACTACCAACCGTTCCAACAAAAGAAACATCAGGGCACTAAATTGTGTTTGTCCCATCATACTCTCGGCTTCCACTCATGACTACCGGTCTTTTGGTAATGCTAACACTTTGACTTCCACCAGTTAATTTATAATTGCTGGCTAATCCTCCACCTGATCCATCTACTAGTGAAAGTCCACTTGTTGATGATAAACTTGAGTTGGATTGAACATCTGCAGAGGATAAAGATCCTGATCCAGATAGTGTTACCGTTTCACTACCTACAAAATTACCAACAGTTAAGTCAGATGAATCTACAGATGTTGTGCCGTCATATTGTCGTGTGCCCGATAAACTAACTGGTTTTGCTGTAACTAGCGCATTATTAATCTGTTTAGCTGTTGAGCTGGCTGCCAAACCATACACATCACCATGTCTGCTATGGCTAACTGACGATATGCTATATGCTGAATCTGCTGTTACTACCTTGTTATCACCAGCGTCTTTTGTGCTATATGTATAAGTTTGATCACTTAGCGTAACGTTAAGGTTACTTGAAAGGCCATTTGCTGAAGTTACTGTCGCATTACCAAAAGTAGCTGATGATGTTGAGGTTGTACCATCATATACTTTTGTTACTTTTTTGGAGGTTCCTGAAATATCACCATATGTTTTTGTTAATACTCCAGGATCATATCCAGTCATAATTCCATCACCAGAACCACTTACAGAGTTACCACTAGAATAGTTATATTGGATGAAGTCAGCTGACGGTAGGTTGCTAAAGGAATTATCTGTAGATGAGTTTAACCTTGTAACTCTCCAGTTAGTATTATTGTCTATTGTGCTAATTGTAGAGATAGTTCCAATCTCATATCCAGAAATATTAACAGTTGTTCCACTATTATTTGATGCCGTCAAACTAGTACCAGTAATCGTCCCAGCTGCTGAATCACCTATCGCATTTATGGCTCCTGCCGTAATTGTACCCAATGAAATATTTCCTGGCTGGTCATTGGTAAGTCCAGCACCCCCATCCATAACCGCTGTAACTGTACCACTTCCCGCATTGATGGTGGCGTTATTAGTTATGTCAGCAGTTCCACTACCTCTTTGTGAATCTACAACACCATATGAGGTTGAAGTGTTAGCGCGAAGAGTTAAGTCACCGTTTGCTGTAGTAATATTGGAATTAATAGTAATATCACGGCCAGCTAGTAGGGATAAATTTCCTCCTGAACTGCCAGTAACACTGATTGCATTTGATACTGTTATATCTTGGTTAGCTCTAAGGTATACATCTGTACCTGCCTTTAATAAATCCTGAATTGTACTACTACCAATAGCATTTGAACTTGATGAATCAGTATTAAAGGCATTAACTGTTGCAATATCAGCCCCACCAGTAGCACCAGTGAATTCTCCTGTACTAAATTCTAGATTGTTATGGAAAAATATCCTGATAAATTTTAGTTGTCCAACCACCACCAACGCCTGCATTTCTCCAGCTCACATCAATTCTGTCACCACCAGTTCGTTCACCAAAATATATTAAAATAGGATAATAAGTGTCAGCCTGCAAATTAATTTGTCCTGAGTTTCTCCACCTCATTCCATGGGCACCTCCGTTGTTGACGTCCCAATTCCTAGAACTTCTGTACGTAAAAATCTGACCATGTATCTCTTGTTCGCTAATTCCTTCAATCCAAAGATGACTAGCGTCATCGCTGTACGTTGCAAATTGATAATTACCTGTGGACTGTGGTTTAAAAAAACCTCTCCACTCTACTGAGTAATATTCTGCAAAATTATAACCAGGATTTTGATAATCGATTTTTGTGAAATCTCTATTATATTTATTTCTCATCCATGAAGAACCATGCTGCGATCTTCCGTTGTAGAAAAAATTTAAGTTATCATTGTAATATCCGCTGTAAACTTGCGCTCTTAGGCCATTATCTAATGAACCACCACTACGCTACTTGCATCCACAGTAATATTTCTTGGATCTAACAACAACGTACCATGATCTACACTTACACGATCTAAATTAATTGTTCTCAAAAGATTCTTTGATGAAATTTCAATGTAACCACCCTTTTTCTTTTTGTATTTGAATTTAGTAATCCAGTCTTTTCTGAACTTAAGTAGCCGTTTGCATCAATTGATCCCATAAAGTCAGTAGTTTCATCCGACCAAATAACTAGCAGTACCCCCTTGTCCAAAGTCACTAGAGATATTTATATTAACGTCGTAGTCAACAATTGTTTTCTTGGCATTAATAATGTCATTTTGATTGTCAAACCGATTAACAAATCCATCATATTCTCTCTGACTAACTGTTGATAATTTTTGGCCACCTAAATATTCACCACCAATTCTTACTTTACCACCTTGAGATGCCCCCCTGGCTGAAATATCTGCCATAGCTAGTCCGTACGTTCTGTCCAGCAATGTCAATGTAACCACCTTTTCCTAAATCTCCATCAGCTTGGAATTTCCGGTGGCAAGATTATGGTTATCTGCATGTAACTTTATAGATCCACCGTTAATAGAGCCAGACATATCAATATTTGTTCGTGTTGTGGATAATAACACATCCTCTGAAACGACCATTAAGTCCCCACCATTTTCTTTTAACCCTTTAGCAATTATAGAGCTATCAAGAAGAAGCGTTTCTTTTGCTTTTACAGAAATTTTTCCACCGATCGAACCGCTAGCATTTGTCGTTCCACTGTAGTAAACATTGGTACCAGTTATGTTAAGATTTCCTGATGGTGTGGATGGAGTAGAAGCAGATAAATCAATTTTTCCCTCTATACTAACAAAATTATTCTTATCTCCACCAATAATTATATTTCCTGTGGTTTGATCTACGGTAGTCGCTGAAACTACACCATTTGGTCCCAATATTAACCGACCCAAGCATTAGATTCTCAGCAGTTTTTCCAGAAAGCTGAACTACACCACCATTTGCATTTAAACTACCTTCATTAGTAACTAGGCTACTTAATGAATTTCCATTTATATCTTTTACATTTTCTAAATGTGATGTAGGAACAACTATATTCATTAACCCTGTTCCTAAAAAATCCAAGGTGATTTTCTCACCACCCCCAATAAATATTTTCCCCAGTCTAGCATTTATTACACCAGTATTACTTGCATAACCCCCAAGAAGCGATACATTTCCATAATTTTTAACATTAATTTTTCCATGATTTTCTACACCTCTTGATTTTTTTAAGCCACTGAAAGTATAACTATCATTTAGAAAATCGCTTGTTTGAATGTTTAAACTAGAAGCAATAAACGAACTGCTATTGACCGTACCAGTTTTGGTTAAAAAAACTCCATTAGGATTTACTAAAATTACTTGCCCATTAGAATTAATTTGTCCCGCGATACTTGATGGGGTTGATCCTAAAACTCTGTTTAGAGAGGAAGAGTTTGATGAGGGCATGTTGAAGTCTACCCTACCAGCCTTATGTACAGAAAAAGAGTTCCAATTAATAACTGATTTAGTTGTAGTTTGGTCAATTTGCAGGTGATTTGGGTTTATTTTAGCAATTTTGACTTTCCCACTTTGAATAACTGCACCTGAAGGCATATCTGCGGCTATTGCAGATATTCCAGGTTGCATAGTTATGACACTACATAACAAAAAAGCCAAAGATTTTTTTATTTTACCTTTCAGCATGACCTAAATCTAAATTAAAATATTTCCTGCTATTATAGTGAGTTATTTTAAATACTTAAGCAACCTAAATAAAATTTAGAAATACATACTTAAAATCAATAGCAAGTGTTGTTTGTTCAATCTTACATCTGAAAGCTTTTCTATTTTATCTGTAGCTATTGTTTTTGAGAATTCTAGTTTAGCTGAAATATTTTTATCAAATGACAAAATACTATTAAAATTATTGAATATGATTCCTCCGCCAACTGACTTAGCCGCGGTTTCCTTATTTTCAGCTTCTGTTGGCTTGTTGAGGTATGCCACTCCCATAGCAGAATATAGATAAGGTGATAGGTTAGTATTTTTAGTTATATTTAAATTTTTTATAAGTTCACTCCTTAAAAACCAAACTTTGTCTCCACTTATTGCCCCAGATGTTAAAGAGCTTATTCTATCCAATCCCACAATTGTAGTTTGTTCAGAGTTTAATAATCCATCATCAGTATATTGTCCTCCTGCAATAAATTTAAGTGAATACTTTTCAAAAGTTACAAATGAATACGAAGAATTAAGCCTAACATGTGTATAGGTTGATGTTCCAGATGCTCTTGATAGCGGTGTCCCAGTTGTAGCCTCGCTTGCTGAGCGTGATGCAATCTCAAGACCCCTGGAAATTTGTGAATCAAAAGTCAAACATCCAAAACCACAACCAAAGTATGTTAGCCCAGCTCTTAGACTTGTAAGTCTATCATGACTAATTTCTTGATCAATACCAGTTGAATTTGTTTGTTGTATTTCGTCTATCCAACCCAATGACCCTCTTATTGACCAGGTATTCCGTGCTGTAAGTAATATTGGGTATGAGAGGGAAAAATTACCAGACTTCATATTTGATTCCAAAGATAACGATCGAACTTCACCTCCTGGTCTAGTCATAGTTTCTGTGTATGATAAGCTTGCTTTTAAGCCATCGTTTCCGATTATTGAAGATAAAGAAATTCCTCCGCCCCTAATACTTACATCCTCCTTAGTTCCTTTCATTCCTTTTAAAGTTGGGCGTGCAATTCCAAATAAGGTTAAATTTTCCCCTAAGCCTAAAGTAGAATTCGCAGACAAGGAGAGAATTCCGATTTGTCTAGCTAATTCTTCGCTTTGAGTATTATTAAATTGAATACTCCCAGAGACATATTTATGCTTTGCATCAATAGTAAGAACAGTTCCGCCTTCATCACTTCCTGGTGAAAAAGCACTAGTTAGACTCAGACCGTTTATATTCCCAGCTAATAATAACTTTCTTTCTAAAAAAGATTGCTGTAATTGCTTTTTTTTAATCAGTCCTTTAAGAAAACTGAAGGTTACCTTCCTTTGATTATCAGGGACTCTTGAAAGATCTATTTTCTCAATAAATCCGTCTATAACCTTGAAAAAAAGTGTTGCTCCGTCCGGTTTTAATTCCTGCGGTGGCAGTGTTACACGCACAAGAGGATATCCTTTTTCGATATATTCACCTCCTATTATTTTTGTAAATTGATTAAGCTCATTAATAGAAAGTTCTTTTCCAACAATCTGTTCTTTATATTTATTAAAATCAATCACCGTTTGTAATTCTTTAGGAGCAATAATTACAAGTGAGTTGATTTTTGCCCTTATTGGATCATCTAACTCTTTTGAATTGTCTAATTCCCTAACTTCAGGAAGTATTTGCCTATTCTTTTGATTTTCAATTTCTCTTTTCTCTATTTCATCCAAAACATTTGGAACTATTTGACTTGGAGCAGTGGTTGCACCAAACGACTTTTGTGAAACAGACACAAAGATTATTAACGTAAGAATTCGAAACAAAGGTTATCCCCATTAGCTAGCCTGTGGATAATAGCTCAAATGTATGAAGAAATCCAGTAAATCTTAATTATACAAAATTTAGTAAATTTAGTTTGATGAATTTTTTATTCTGATATCAAATGTTATATCCACTTTCACCGTGAGATGTGGTATCAAGTCCAGTTATCTCTTCATCTTCAGTTACTCTAAGAGGTGTAATTAATGATATTATTTTAAGAATTATATAAGTAAAAACTGCAGTCCAAATGAATGTAACTAAAACAGAATATATTTGGATTTTAACATGATCGAAAGCAGATAAACCTTCATCAAAACCAACTCCTCCAAAATTACTACTCATTAGGAGTCCACATAGTATTGTACCTAGCATACCCCCAATACCATGCACTGCAAAAACATCCAAACTATCATCAATCTTTAATCTAATTCTTATCAGTTCTACCCCGATATAACATATTATTCCCCCAAGTATTCCAAGAATTATAGCACCTTGTACACCAACAAACCCTGATGCAGGTGTTATAGTCGCTAATCCAGCAACCATTCCAGTGACCATACCAACTAAAGACGGCTTACCAAACCTAACCCATTCAATTAAAATCCAAGAGAATGCACCAAGCGATGCAGCTATGTGTGTAACTAGTATAGCTTTAGAAGCTGTAAGGTCAGCTGCTAATGCTGACCCTCCGTTGAAACCAAACCATCCAACCCAGAGCATTGAAGCACCAATCATTGTTAATACTGGGTTATGCGGAGGTGTAAGATTATTTTTACTAAATGAATTTCTTTTACCTAAAACCATTGCAATGACTAACGCACCTACCCCAGCAGTTGTATGTACAACAATACCACCTGCAAAATCTTTCACACCCATTTGACCTAGGAATCCACCCCCCCATACCCAATATGCTACAGGACAATACACAACTAATAACCACAATGACGAAAATATTAATACCACACTAAACTTAATTCTTTCTACATACGCCCCAATAATCAAAGCTGGGGTTATTATTGCAAATGTCATTTGAAACATTGCAAAAAGCACTTCAGGTATACCTCCAATGTAAGACTCATTGGATATATCTAAGAATACTTTTGAAAATCCTCCAAATAATCCTGAACCATCGCCCGAAAATGCTAAGGAATAACCCAAAATGACCCACAAAATTGACATTAAGCAAGCAATTCCAAAATGTTGAGACAAAACAGAAAGAACATTTCTAGAACAAACTAAGCCCGCATAAAATAATGCTAAGGCCAGGAAGTGTCATAAATAACACTAGACTAGATGAGGTTAGTATCCAAGCGGTATCACCAGTATTTGTTTCTGCCTGAACATTACTGGTAGTAAAAATGAAACTAATGAGTAGAATGGTTTTAAGTATTTGCATGGAGTTTGATTAAAAAATGTTCATATAAAAAAAAGGTTCAATTTTTAAACAATACTATAATTGTTTCTAGATTCAAAGATTTTAATTAATTATTATCAGTTATGAGTAATAAAACTATATATGCCCTATCTACTTTTTATGGACAATCATCAGTTGCTATTGTGAGAATTTCCGGACCTGAAAGTCTAATGGTTGCGAAAAAGCTTTGTAATTTAAAAGATATTAAGCCGAGATATGCTAATTTTTGTAAACTTATTGACGGAAAAGGAGAAGTATTTGATGAAGGTCTGGCGATATACTTTCAAAAACCAAACTCTTTTACTGGAGAGGATGTTTTAGAAATACAAGTGCATGGTAGTGTTATGGTTATTAATAAGCTTATCAAGGAACTCTCCAAACTTAAAAATTTAGTACCAGCAAAACCTGGTGAGTTTTCCAAAAGAGGTTTTTTGAATAATAAGCAAAACTTAATGTATTTTGAGGGAATTAACAATCTTATTGCTGCTGAAGTCAGAAAACGCAATTACAGTTAGCTAAAAAGGCAAGCTTTTGGTCATAAAAAAATCCAACATTTAAATGGAAAAAAAATACAAGAAATTAAGGCAATAATTAATGCACAGATAGAATTCTCTGACGATTTTCAAGATAGCAACATTATTTCTAATTTAAAAAAGAGATTAAAAAATTGAAAAATGAGATACAAAAAGAAATTTCACTCTCCACAAACATTGATAAAATTAAACATGGGCATAGAGTAATCCTTATAGGGCCTGTTAACACAGGAAAATCCTCTTTATTAAATTTTCTTTTTCAAGACAACAAGGCAATTACTTCTAAATATAAAGGAACAACTACAGATCAAATTGAACATAGTCTTAATCTGCTTGGAGAAAAAGTTACATTTGTAGACTCTGCTGGCATTCGAGATTCTAAACGTTTTATTGAGAAAGAAGGGATAAAGAAAACTATATCAAATATTAATTCTAACAATAATTTTATTTTAGTACTTTCACCTGAAGTTCTTTCAGAGAAGAATTTAAAGAATATAGATAGTTTAATTTCTAAAATAATCAAAAAACATTTTGTAGTTGCTTTAAACAAGACTGACTTGAGTATCTCAAAATCAAGATTTGATACTTTTAGAAGAAGGTACCCTCAAATCCCAAATTCGAAATATTTAGAAGTGTCTTGCAAAAATCAGTCTGATAGCCCAAAAAAGTTAAAATCATTTAAAGAATTTATATACCAAAAATTACTCAAAAATACTAAAAGTTTTAATGATGATGTTTATTTTTCAGAACTTCGGCATTACCAATGTCTAAAAAATATAAACATCAAACTTGATTTAGCTCTAAGCAATATTCAAGAAATTGAGATTGCATCAAACTTTATGGATGAGGCCTTATATGAGTTGGATAATATTTTCGGTAGACACAATAAAGAGGAAGAGCTAGATATTATATTTAGAAAGTTTTGTATAGGTAAATAAATGTTCCACGTGAAACAAAAATATGATGTCATTGTAGTTGGTGCTGGGCATTCAGGGACAGAGGCGGCAACAATGGCCTCAAGACTTGGGATGAAGGCGGCCATCGTTACGTTCAATATGGCAGACATAGGCACACTTTCTTGCAACCCAGCGATGGGCGGACTCGGTAAGGGGCATCTCATTAGAGAAATTGATGCACTTGGAGGGTTAATTGGCTTGGCCTCTGATAAATCAGGAATTCAGTTTAGAGTTCTTAATAAAACACGCGGTGCAGCTGTTCAAGGGCCCAAGGGCTCAGATTGACAGAAATCTCTACAAACGCAATATGCTGGAGTTGCTTAAAAAAGAGAATATCAAAATAATTGAAGACGAGGTGGAGGACATAAAAATAAAAGACTCCAAAGGAAATACTTATGTCTCAGGGATAGTTCTTGCAAAACATGGGATTCTATGTTGTAAATCTGTGATTATTACTACTGGAACATTTTTGGGTGGAAAAATATATAGAGGGAAAGAAAGTTGGAGTGCTGGACGGCTTGGATGCAAGCCTTCTGTTAAGCTAACTAAATTTTTTAAACACTTCTTCAAGGTTTCGAGGTTGAAAACTGGAACGCCTCCGAGAATAAAAGGCAGCTCAATTAACTACGAAAAATGCGACGTTCAAAAAGGCGATACTATCCCAGAACCATTTTCTTTTCTGACTGATCAGTTAAGTATTAATCAAGAAGATTGTTATATTACTAAAACGAATGAAGTGACTCACGATATAATCAGGTCAAATATTCACTTATCATCAATCTATAGTGGAAAAATAGAATCAAGAGGGCCAAGATATTGCCCCTCAATAGAAGATAAGATAAAGAGATTCTCAGATAAAACTAGCCATCAAATTTTTTTAGAGCCTGAAACTAATGAAAAGCAAATCATTTACCCTAATGGCATTTCAAACTGCTTGCCTAAAGCTGTTCAAGAAAGTTTTGTAAAAAGCATTCGAGGCCTTGAGAATTGTGAAATTACTGATTACGGGTATGCTATCGAATATGATTGTATTGACAGTGTTGAGTTAAAAAAAACCTATGAAACTAAAAAGGTAGAAGGTCTTTACCTTGCTGGGCAAATAAATGGAACTACAGGTTACGAGGAGGCGGCAGCGCAGGGTTTAATGGCAGGGATTAATGCCTCAAGAAAAATAAAAGGTATGCCTGGCGTGATTATTAAACGAGAGCAAGGTTACATCGGTGTTCTTACATCTGATCTTTGTAAAGGCGGACTCTTGGAGCCTTACAGGATGTTCACGTCTCGTGCTGAGTTTAGATTATTGCTTAGAGCTGATAATGCAGATGAAAGGCTAACAGATCTAGCTATAAAAATCGGAACAGTTTGCCCTGATAGAAGAAATGTCTGGGAAAAGAAGAAGAAAGAAATAAATAAAACAGTAAAATTAATGAAATCGCTAAAAGCATCGCCACAGGTTTTTAAGGGTCATGGAATAAAGATAAATCAGGATGGAAAGAAAAGGAGTGCTTTTGATCTTCTAGGGCATAAAGATGTTGAATGGGACACCCTAACAAGTATTTGGAAAGAAATTAAAGATATCAATATCTCTGAGAAAACAGTTAAACAAATCAAAAACACTGCTTTTTACAGTAAATATACAACAAGGCTAATAGAGGAAATTGATCAATTAAAAGCAGAGGTTGGGCTAAAGATAAACAAAAATATAAATTTTAGAAAATGTTCAGGCTTGTCAAATGAAGTGAAAGAAGTTTTGGAAAGGCATAAGCCACAAAGCTTTGGTGAGGCAAAGAATTTACCAGGAATGACTCCTGCTGCAGCTTCTATATTACTAAGTTATGTCAAAAAATGATCAACACACATATTTAGACACTCCTGATAAACTTAAATTTAAAAAGCTTTACAATGTTTCACGTGAAACAATGAACAAACTTGAAGTTTATGAAGGATATCTTTTGAGTTCAAATAAGCAGTTTAATTTGATTGGAAGCGGCACTGTAAAGTTCGTATGGTCACGACATTTTGCTGATTCCGCCAAATTATTTTTTCTAATTAAGAGTAAGTTGGAGAGCAATTCAGATAAACTAAGTATTTGTGACATTGGAAGTGGAGCTGGTTTTCCTGGGGTAATAATTAAAATATTCTCAGAGGAATTTAACTTGAACTGTAATATTGAGCTATTTGAATCAAATAAAAAAAATCGACTTTTCTGGAAAATTTAAAAAAAAAGCTGAATCTCAACATAGTTGTTAATAATTTTAGGGTTGAGGATTCAAGCCAGAATTATGACATTGTTTTATGCAGAGCGGTTTCGAGTCTTCTCAATATAATAAATATTAGTAGAAATTGTTGTAAGAAATCCTCTCTATTAGTACTTCCAAAGGGAAAGAATTGGTTAAAAGAATTAACTGAGGCAAAAAAAAAATGGAACTTTAAAGAAAAACTTGTTAAAAATGATATGATATTAGATAACAGCGGTGGCGTTACATTATTAATTAATGAGATAAAAAAAAAGAATAAATGAGAACTATTTTTTCAATTGTAAATCAAAAAGGCGGTGTTGGTAAAACAACAACTGCGGTAAATTTGGCAACTGCGCTTTGTGCAACTGGTAAATCATGCCTAATAGTTGATTTGGATCCTCAAGGAAACGCGAGTACGGGACTTGGCGTCCCTGTTAATAATAGAAAACCTGGAGCTTACGAGGTGTTGTCAGAAAAATTCCTATGGCTGACACTGTCAAGTCAACGGATGTAAATGGATTAGGTATAGTTCCTTCTATGGTAAACCTTTCAGAGCATTGAGTCTGCAGTAAAACCCTCTGAGGAAAGAGATTTTATTCTGAGGTCAGCAATTGATGAACTACCCAGTGAATACTCTGCAATAATTATTGATTGTCCCCCAGGCCTTAACTTTCTTACAATAAATGCCCTAGCTGCCTCAAATAAAGTTTTAATTCCGCTACAGTGTGAATTTTATGCATTAGAGGGCCTTAGCCAAATACTTCGGGAGATTAAAAAGGTAAATGAATCGCTTAACCCAGAGTTGATATTAGATGGAATATTATTAACAATGTATGATTCTCGAAACAAATTGAGTGTCCAAGTAGAAGAGGATGTTAGGGAGGTTATGGGTGCAGCAGTTTATAAAACTATAATTCCTAGAAATGTAAAAATATCTGAGGCGCCATCTCATGGACAACCTGTTATTTTATATGACAGTCAATGTATTGGTTCAGAAGCCTATATTAACCTAGCTGCAGAAGTTTTGGGTAAAGGGAATTTTGGAGGTATATAACATGAAAAAAAACAAAACTATTTCTAAGAGTAAAGTAACAAAAATTAAATCAAAAAAAAAAAAGCCTTCCAAAAAAGACTTGGTATGGGTTTGTCATCCCTTTTATCAACTGATACAGCCGTAGATTCTATAATTAGAAAAAAATCTGATGATTTTGTTTCAGGTTCAAAGTTAGATAATTCAATTCAGAAAGTTGCGGATAAAATTAAGGTTGTTTCTAATTTAAATGATAACCAGGAATCACAGCAAATAAAACTCCCTATTCACAGCTTAGTTTCAGGAAAATATCAGCCGAGAAAAACATTTGACCAGACTGAGTTAGAGGAGCTAGCTGAATCTATTAAGGTAAATGGTGTCTTGCAACCTATTTTAGTCCGCCCTGTAACTAATAACTCCAAATCATATGAGATTATTGCTGGAGAGAGACGATGGAGAGCCTCTCAAATTGCAAAATACACACGGTACCAGTTATAATAAGAAATTTTGATGACGAAACGGCAATAGGCGTTGCGATGATTGAGAACCTCCAGCGTTCTGATCTTAATGTAATTGAAGAGGCTGAAGGTTACAGGACAATGATGAATAAGCTTTCAATTCACTCAAGAAAAGTTGTCTGAGAGGATAGGAAAAAGTAGAAGTCACATCGCAAATGTTTTAAGAATCTTATCTCTACCAAAATTTGTTAAAAGATATGTTTCATCTGGAGAAATTTCATTTGGTCATGCAAGAACAATGGTAACGCTCTCAGATCTTGAGGCAAATGATTTGGCTAATGAAATTATTGATAAGGATCTGAGTGTAAGAGAAACTGAGAAGCTTGTTGGAAAGATAAAAAAAAGGTTTGGTTCATCAGAAAATGGCTATCAACCAGGAATTGAAAATGAAAGGGATCCTAATATTGTATTACTAGAAAAGGAACTTACTTCACACTTAGGATTGAAAGTAGAAATTAATCATAAAGCCAATAATTCTGGTAATCTCGCAATTTTCTATAAATCAATTGACCAAATTCAACCAGTCTTGGATAAACTTAAATGGAAACCTAAGTGACTCGGAGGTTAATTCTTGATACTGAAACAACCGGTCTAGATTTTGATAAAGACAGAATAGTTGAGATAGCTTGTTTAGAGTTAATAGATGACGTTTTTTCAGGGGAAAAATTTCATAATTATTACAGTCCTGAAAATATAATAATTAGCAAACAATCAGAGGAAATTCATGGACTTAGCAACGATTTTCTCAAAAAATACAACTCTTTTGAAAGCGAAATACAAAGTTTTTTAGAATTCATTGGTAATTCCCAACTAATAATTCACAACGCCCAGTTTGATTTGAATATGATTAATAGTGCGTTAAAGAGGATTGGAAAAAATAAGATTCCTTATGAACAAACACTATGTACATTAGAATTATCCAAAAAAAAATTTCCAGGTAGCAAAAATAATCTTAATGCTTTGTGTAGAAGGTTTGGTATTAGTTTAGAAGAAAGAGAAAAGCACAGTGCAATAACAGATTGTTTTTTATTATTACAAGTGTTCCAAGAACTTAACGGAGGAAAGCAGGGAAACTTAGAGTTCAGTATTCATGATGAAATTATTAATGAAACTAACAAGGTTAAATATGAGAACTTAAATCTACCAAAAGTTAGAATCTTAGATGAAGAACTAGAGAATCATAAAAAGATGTTAAAAGAAATACCAAATAATTTTTGGTAGGATTCAAGATATAGATAGTTAAATAATTTAGATAACAATATATTGTTATTGTGGATAAATCTAAAATAAATTATCATAAATATATTGATTTTCCGGGAATTTCATGCGATTATCCACAGGTTATTGCATTTTTTTAAAGTTAGTGGTTGAGAGGAAATGATAGATCGTTTCAATATCGATATTTTGATAATAAAAGGGGTATGCTTTAGAACATTTGTTACGTTTATAGCCTTTATTTTTTTATTGAATCTTATATCACATAGCGAGGTTTTAGGAGCTAATCCTAGGGTTCCAAGTCAAGCACTACCAAAAATGTTTAGAGGCCAGGTAGCTCCAGATTACTATGATATAAAAAACAAGAGCAGGTTTTACCAGAAATTCTTCCAAAAAAAACACTCAATCAACAAGAAGATACTGGTGTTACAATTATACCTGAAACTTTAATAATTTTAGCTCCCAAGGAACTTCAAAATGTTATCGATATAGAAAGTTATAAGAACAAACTAATTGGAGTTGAACAGAGTGTTCAACAACTATACAATTTAGCATTAAGCATAGAACAAGAATATAATCAGAAAGGATATCCGCTTGTAAGAGCGTTTCTGCCCACTCAAGAACTTGAACCAGACCAAGCAACGGTTTTTATAAAGGTTGTTGACGGATTTATAGAAAAATTAGATCTATCACAAGTCCCACCATCTCAGATTTTTAGGACTTATAGGTATCTTCGACCTCTTATAAAGAAAAAAGGATTAAAATTAGATGAAATAGAAAGAAAATTACTTTTGGCTGGAAGTTCAGCTGGTCTTAAGTCTAACAAGCACTCTATCACCTGGTGTTTCTGAGGGTGGAACAGTTTTAGCTATTCAAGCAAAACATAAATTAATATCAGGTGGAGTAAATTTCGATAACACCCAAAGTGAAGAACTGGGAAGACAGCAAGGACAAGTAAGAGCAGTAGTTAATTCACCATTTGGATTAGGTGAATCTATATCGCTTTTTGGTTTAGCAAGACCAACAATTAAAGGAATGAAGGGCACCGGCTTAGATGTACCCATTAGAGCTGGGGGTCTTGCTGCTTCAATGCCACTCGGCAATAACGGTTTAACCGCTGGAGTTTCATACATGGAAAGTATGACGAGACCTGGTGGAGATGCTAGTTCCCTAGGATTAGAGGCCAATATGAAGTCAGCGACAGGCACCATATCATACCCACTTTATTATTCTAGGGAAACGGCAGTGTTTCTTAGAGGATCATTAAGTTGGACAGACGAGATTCAACATACTAATGCATCTGGAGAAGATCAAGACCTGAGTCATGATAGAGTTACGACATTAAGATTCGGAACTAGTTTAAACAAGTGTGCATACGGATGCATAGGTGTAGACCTACAATTTTCTAGGGGTCTTGATATTGCTTCAAGATCGCAAAGTGAAACTGGAAATGGGACACCTCTTTCAAGATCAGCAGCAAAAGCCCAATTTTCTCATTTAGTTCTTAATACAAATTATAGATTTTCTCCCGTTGAAAATTATGAATTTTCTTTAAATTCTGGAGGACAATACTCGTTTGATGACTTACTAAATTCTGAACAAACATCAATAACTGGATTTAATAAACTTAGTGGTTTTACATCTGGTTCAATATCCGGAGATGAGGCTTGGTATGTAAGAGGGCAGATTAATAGAAATTTCAATCTGACTAATCAAATTAAATTGTCACCTTATGTGTATGGGGCAGCTGGTGTAGCATATACCTTAACACCAACCGCAGTGGAAAATAGATCTACCACAGCAAAATCTATTGGATTAGGGCTACAGGTCCAAGGATTTGACAAATATTTCTTTGATAAATCTATTTCTGGCAGAGTTGAGTATTCTAAAAATTGGGGAACAGGCAAATTGGAGGATTTGTCTGATGTAAGACTTAATAAACAACACTTATTGGTTTCATTAGCAATGAGTTTTTGAATTTAATTTGTAGTTTTATGACTTTTGGAGGGAATTAGTCATAGTGATGGGAAAAAAACATATAAGCAAATCTGCAAATAGATTTGCCCTAATAAGCTTTTTGACAGTTTTTGTTAATACACAAGCTGTTTCAGGTGAAATGCCTAAAAATCCTAGTATCCAGTCAGGAAATGTTACTATTGAAGGAAAGGGAACAAATCATCTAAAGATCCAGCAAAAAACAAATAAATCTATTATTAATTGGGATAGCTTTTCTGTTCATAAAGGAGGAAGAGTAGATTTCAATATGCCCTCCACCAGATCCTCATCACTTAACAGAGTTACTGGATCTACACCATCAACAATAGCAGGTCAAATTAACTCGAATGGCAAGGTTTTACTTATAAATCCCAATGGAGTTGCTATTACCAAAAATGGAGTTGTAAAAACTGGGTCCTTTGCGGCTTCTACTTTAGATATTAAAAATAATGACTTTCTTAAGGATATTTATTCTTTTAAAAGAAAAAATAATTCAAAAGGAGTTGAAATCTCAGGTAAAATTATTGTTGGTAGTGGAGGAAATGCCTCACTTTTAGGAGGATATGTCAGTAATAGTGGCACTATAATGGCGAGACTTGGGAAGGTTTCACTGGGGTCAGGAGATAAAATTACACTAGATTTTGTGGGTGATGGCCTTATGAAGGTAACAGTCCCAACTAAACAACTAGGACTTATCAGAGATACAAAGGGTAGACCACTGAGTTCTCTAATTAGAAATACCGGAATAATTAAAGCAAACGGCGGACTTATTGAGTTATCAGCACACACAGCTCAAGCTTTATCTCGAGGTTCTGTTAATATTGGTTCCTCAGGTATGATAATTGCGCAAAGTGTGGGTGATAAATCAGGAAAAGTTGTAATAGGGAGTCCAAAAGACAATAATATTAAAATCTCAGGAAAAATTGACGTTTCTGCGCCTATAAAATCCTTAAGTCCTTCAGGTACAATAATTATTCAGGGAAGAAATGTAACTCATACTGGTAATATTTATGCTAATGGCCGTTCTGGTGGTAAAGTCAAAGTACTTTCAAAAGATAACATAAAAATTGACGGCAGTGTTTTTGCTAAAGGTAATCAAGAAACTGGTGGAAATGTAGTCTTTTTATCAGAAAATGAAGTAAAAATTACTGAGAAAGCTATTGTAAACGCCACGGGTCAAAATAAAGGCGGTACAATCAGATCATTAGCAAAAACAGCTAATAACACATCGGGAACTTTAAATGCGAGCTCACGCAATGGATATGGGGGAAAAGTTGATGTAACCGGTGATTCTGTGCAAGTTTCAAGCGCGAATATAAATGCCTCAGGTAAACTAAGAGGAGGAAAGGTACGAATTGGTGGTGAATACTTAGGAGGAAAATTAACCACTAAGGATAATAATTATAAAGGATTTGTTACCCGCTTTGGCGATCAACCACAACTTGACAATGCAAAACACACAGTTGTCAAAGCGGATACAAATATTGATGTGTCTAGTCAGACAGGTAAAGGCGGAACTGCTGTTATCTGGTCAGACCAATTAACTGAGTTTGACGGTCAAATCAATGCAAAAGGAGCAGAAAAAATATTAGTTTCTGCTAATCTTAATGAAAAATCTAAACTTGGTGAGTCTATCATCGATTCTCCGAAGACAGTCAATACAAAAATTCAGACTAAAATAGAGTCAAAGGCGGACCCTCCTCCGCCTAAGGCTTTAAAAAGTCAGAGTAAGTAAATCATCGGTGGACCCTCCTCCACCGACGGTTTATGAACAAGGTGGTGGCTTCGTAGAGATTTCATCTAAGGATTACCTAAAAAAAGCAAATATCGCAGGTGTTTCGCTTAACGGTGGAACCTTGCTTCTTGATCCACGCAATATTTATGTAAGAGATAGCTCTCTTGGTGGAACTACTTTGACAAGTGATCTCACAAATGTTGACCAATATGCAGATGGTGGTACAACTTCCTATAGAGTTAATAGTTCTATTATTGAGTCCGCCATAACTTCAGGAACCAATGTAATACTGAAAGCGCAAAGAAACATTTATGTTCGAAGTGATATTATAGCAACAGGGAGTTCAGGAGGCGACCTTACACTCAACGCAGGTGTTGATATTGAAATATCTGCCAACATAACAACTGCTAATGGTAATTTGACACTTGAAGCGAACAACGAGTCTATAAGTGGTAGAGGAAATAATAGATATTCAGATATTGACATATCTAGTACGATAAATCTTGGTACAGGTGATTTAAATATAACCCTAGGAAACTCAAATACCTTAGGTTCCAACGATATAAATTTATCTGCAGCAACTATAAATGCCAATAATATTACAATTACAGACCCGCAACTAATACTTCTCAACCCAGCGATTTAGGTAGTTTTACTGCATCTTCTGCAATAAATATCACCAGTGCGAATAAATACTTAAACGTTAATGGAGCTTCATTAACAGCTAACGGTTCAGGAACAGCCGTTGATATTACTTCAAAGTATCTTAATGGAAGTGGTTCTGTGAGCACTCCTAACGGAATTTGGCGAGCAACTAATACAGAAACCTCATCATCTGGAGCTTTATTTGGAGGTTTTTCAGGAAACTTTATCCAATATGGTTATTCTTCAGGTGATGCAATTCAGGGGACTGGTAGTGGACTGTTAAGTGCATATGATCCAGGTAATCTATATAAAAATTATCAAGTTTATAATCTTACCTCATATCATCTCATAAAGACATATGACGGAACTGATTCAACAGCTTCTGCAACCTTTAACACATCCTCACCAAGTGTAACAGGTGTATCTGGATCCATACCAACAGGTACTTCTATTTCATTAAGTAGCCCTACATTTACATATAACGATGTAAATCAGGGAAATCAGACGGTTACAGGAGATGCGGCATATTCAATAACATCGCAAACACATACTAATTTTTCAAATATCTTTGGATTAACAACAAGTTCCTCTGCACCAACACTCACAGGACGAATTTCTAGAAAAAGCATTCAGATTCAAGGGGAAAAATACTACGACGCTACTACTGATATAGTCGCAGCAGCAGATTCAGAGGGTTTTGGAGGGTTAGAAATCATAGGCTTGATTGCAGGAGAGGACCTTCAATTCAGTGCAGGAACGGATAATTTCTTTACGATGGTTGCAGATCCTGGGGATACTTACACGACCTTTAATATGAACAATATTTCTCTTACAACTGGTACTGGAAGCGGAGGTGTTGCTGGAGATCCAAATAATTACAGTGTTTCATCAACATCATTTAGAATTAAACCAAGACCTTTAAAAGTAAAAGTTACAAGGCAATATGACACAAGTTCATCATATGACTCAGACGATACAGTTTATTTTGAGTATGGGACTATGGGATCACCTCCTTCAAATGCTGCAACACGAACAGGAGTTTTAATGAAACCCTTGCTCTTTCAGGAACTGGATCAATAAGTGGTGGATCATCAGATGTAGGAACTGGTTACACAGTGACAGGCATGACTTTATCTGATGGCTTTTGGGCAGCAAGTAACTATTCAATAGATGGAGCTATTGAGGGAGAGATAACAGCTAAGGTGGTTGATATTTCTGGTTCTAGAGCAGACGATAGCACAACAGCAGTTGCCGCATCAGTGTTTACAACAATAAATACGGGTACAAGTGAGACACTAAATCTTAAGTGGATCAGGTACTGTTGCTCAATCAACACCAGGCGTAGGAATAACAGTAAATACAACTTCTCCAGGATTGACCTTAACAGATGGCACTGGATCTGCTAGTAATTATACATTGACAGGTGGAACTCATACAGTAGACATAACTGCAACGAGTGCCTACATAACTGGTACCAAAGTTTATGATAGCTTTGCATCTATAAACGCGTCAATTTTGAGCCTTGTAGATCCAAATAACCCCAGTGCAAGTGTTACAGTTACTGGTTCAGGAACTGCAAGTTCAGCTGATGCCGCAAATGGGATACAAATAACGCAAGCTAATCTTGGTACATTAGCATTATCAGGAGCTGATGCTGGTAGTTACGACATTAATACGATTGCACTAAATGGTTATCTTACAGTAAACATAGAGCCAAAAACTGTAAATTTATCAGGAACACGATTATATGACGGAACAGTTGATGCAGCCGGTACTGATCTTGCTGTATCTTCAGGTACAATAGGGTCTCAAACCTTAACAATTTCTGGAACTGGTTCACTTAATGCTGGAGGCGCTGGAACACGAACAATATCTGATATATCAGGTTTGTCTTTAGGTAATGGTTCAAACGGTGGAATTGGATCAAATTACACCCTTGACAATGGAACCTCATAACTTAACCATAAACCCACTTCCACTTGACGATAACTGGTACTAAAGTGTATGATGGTGATAATGAGGTTCATGCAAATACATCGGAGGCTCGAATACAGAATATTGTCTCAGGAGAGAATATACTTTTCACAGGAATAGCGAATTCAGATAGTGAAGATGTGGGTACAGGAGTTAATATTGGAACAGTTGGAACGTGGACATTAACTGATCAAACGCATGCTGCATCAAAGTATACATTTACAGGTGGTAATTTGAATATTGATATTACTCAAAGAGAAATTTTACTTACAGGTACTAAAACATATGATGGAAATACTAATGTAGATGGGTCAACAATAACCCGTATGAGTGCTCAGGGAACGTATACAGCTCCAGGAGACCCTAATAATACATCAACCTTTTCAACGGGTTTAGTATCTGGCGGAGTTTCATATTTTCTTCCAGTAAATGTGGCAGATGGTCACTCATCCCGTGAAACTCTCACTATTACCGGAACTGGTGTTACTAATAGTAAGGATGTTACAAGTTCAACAATTATTAACTCAAACGGAACCCTTGCTCTTGGCGATGGCTCGAATGGGGGTAAAGCTTCAAACTATTCAATAATTTTATCTTCTGGAAATCACGCCTACTCAGTTACAGCTAAACCAGTTGACTTAGATGGTTCGAAGGTATACGACGGAACCAATACAGTTTTAGCTTCTGAACTAAGTGTAGTGCCAAGCACTTTAATCGGTTCTGAACAACTTGGTTTAACAGGATCAACAACAACAGCAGGTTCAGGAGGGGTACAAAAACGTTGCCGGTGACGTTTCAATAGTAACGAGTGCATCTGGCATTACATTACAAGACGATGGAGGTAGTGGAGGCTTGGCAAGTAACTATACTCTAGTTGGTGGAACACACCAAGTTGACATAACGCAAGCTCCAGTAACTATAGACCTTACTAGACAATATGATGGCTCAACAAACGCTTCGTCAAATACAACTGATTCAAATACTACAGAAACCTTCAATGGACTTGTGGGATCAGAGACATTAACATTGTCAGGTCAAGGCTCAGTATCTAGAAAGAATGTGTCAGGAACACCTTATTCAGTAACACTTGGCACGTTAGCAATAGGAGATCAAGCTGGTGCTACGGCTGCCAGTGGTGGTTTGGCAAGTAATTATAATTTTACATCCTCAACATTAACGATTAATGAGAAAGTACTAAATAGCTCAAGTTCAAGGATATATGATGCAACAACCTCAGCATCTGCAAGTGATATAACTTTAACAAATCAGATTTCAGGTGAAACATTGGTATTGGGAGGAGCCTCAACAACATCTAGTGCAAATACTGGAACATATTCAATTACAAATTTATCTGGCATAACAATAAGTGATGAAGCTGGAGCAACAGCATCAAGCGGAGCTCTAGCGTCAAATTACACTCTTGCTGGTGGTACTCATAGCTTTGTTATTAATCCAAAAGCAGTAGATATTGTAGGTTCCCGAGAATATGATGGCACAACGAGTATAGTAGCATCAGATATATCAGGTATAACCGGAACGGTTAATTCTGAGACAATTGTCATGTCCAGTGGGCTTGGAACAACTTCATCCGAAAATGTAGGAACGTATAATTTGACTGACACATCTGCAGGTTCACTGACTTTAGGTAACGGAACAGGCTTAGCATCTAATTACACACTTACTGGTGGGACCCAAACCTATACTATTGAAAAAAGAATTTTAAACTCATCAGGATCTAAAACGTATGATGCGAACACCGATGCTTTAGATACAGACATTATATTAAGTAACCTAGTCTCTGGGGAATCACTGAATCATTCGGGAACAGCTACGCTAAGTTCAGCGAATGCAGGAAGTTATACGATTAGTAACTTAACGGGTATTAGCATAGCGGATAATGCAGGCCTAGCTTCCAACTATACCTTAACAGGGGGAACGCATAACTTTACGGTGAATCAAAAAGCGATTAGTTTAAGTGGTACGCGTTTATATGATGCGACAACGGATGCAGTTGCGTCTGATTTAACGACGATAAGCGGCCGTGTAGGTGCTGAGACGTTAACGTTAAGTGGAACGGGATCAGTTGCGGATGCGAATGTTGGTGTTGAAACGGTAACTGTTGGATCGTTAGCGTTAGGAGATGGCACCGGTTTAGCGGCGAACTATACCTTAAGTGGCGGAACCCATCAGTTAACGATTAATCAACGTCCGTTAGCAGCTACGATTGCCCGTCAGTATGATGGAACTAAGACAGCGGCGGGTTCAGACTTCAGTTCGTTTGATGCACTACAGGGGGGAGAGACATTAACATTGAGTGGTTCAGGAACAGTAGGTAGTGAGAATGTAGCTTCTGGTCTTGCAGTGAGCATTAGGAACTTAGCCTTAGTTGATGGAACAGGTCAAGCTTCGAACTATAGTTTAAACTCAGCTAGTTTAAATATTACTGAAAGAGTATTGAACTCATCAGGATCTAAAACGTATGATGCGAACACCGATGCGTTAGATGCGAATATAACGTTAAGTAAGTTAGTCTCTGGGGAATCACTGAATCATTCGGGAACAGCTACGCTAAGTTCAGCGAATGCAGGAAGTTATACGATTAGTAACTTAACGGGTATTAGCATAGCGGATAATGCAGGCCTAGCTTCCAACTATACCTTAACGGGGGAACGCATAACTTTACGGTGAATCAAAAAGCGATTAGTTTAAGTGGTACGCGTTTGTATGATGCGACAACGGATGCAGTTGCGTCTGATTTAACGACGATAAGCGGCCGTGTAGGTGCTGAGACGTTAACGTTAAGTGGAACGGGATCAGTTGCGGATGCGAATGTTGGTGTTGAAACGGTAACTGTTGGATCGTTAGCGTTAGGAGATGGCACCGGTTTAGCGGCGAACTATACCTTAAGTGGCGGAACCCATCAGTTAACGATTAATCAACGTCCGTTAAACGCGACGTTATCTAGACAATACGATGGGACAGCTACTGCAGCAGGTTCAACCTTGAGCAGCTTTGACGCTTTGCAAGGAGGAGAGACATTAACAATGAGTGGTTCAGGTACGGCTGCTAGTGTTAATGTTGCTAATGGTATAGCGATGAGTAGTAATGGTGATCTTGGTTTAGTTGATGGAACGGGATTAGCCTCGAACTATAGTTTAAACTCAACAGTGATCAATATTACCCAACGCGTACTGAACTCATCAGGATCTAAAACGTATGATGCGAACACCGATGCTTTAGATACAGACATTATATTAAGTAACCTAGTCTCTGGGGAATCACTGAATCATTCGGGAACAGCTACGCTAAGTTCAGCGAATGCAGGAAGTTATACGATTAGTAACTTAACGGGTATTAGCATAGCGGATAATGCAGGCCTAGCTTCCAACTATACCTTAACAGGGGGAACGCATAACTTTACGGTGAATCAACGTGTATTAAATGCAACACTATCTAGATCATACGATGGAACAACTACTGCAGCAGGTTCAGACTTTAGTTCGTTTGATGCGCTACAAGGGGGAGAGACATTATCAATGAGCGGTTCGGGAACAGCTTCAAGTAAAGATGTTGCTAACAGTATTACAATGAGTAACAATGGAAATCTTGCATTAGTTGATGGTACTGGCCTTGCCTCAAATTATAGTTTAAACTCTACGGTTATTAATATTACACAAGCTCCAGTTACATTAAGTGGAAGTAAAACTTATGATTCAACAACAACAGTCTCTTCTTCAAACTTAACTGTTGCTTCAGGATTAATAGGTTCTGAAACATTAGGTTTAACTGGGGATGTTGATACCAATAGTGCAAATGCCGGAACTTATGTGGCTAGCTCAGGTCAAATAACTCCTACTAGTATTGCACTAGCAGATGGGTCTAATGGTGGCTTAGCTGCCAACTATGCAATTAGTGATGCAACTGTGACTATTAATCAAAAAGCGATTAGTTTGAGTGGTACACGTTTATATGACGCGACAACGGATGCGGTCGCGAGTGACCTGACAACGATAAGCGGCCGTGTGGGGACTGAGACGTTAACGTTAAGTGGAACGGGATCAGTTGCGGATGCGAATGTTGGTGTTAAAACGGTAACTGTTGGTTCGTTAGCGTTAGGAGATGGCACCGGTTTAGCGGCGAACTATACCTTAAGTGGTGGAACCCATCAGTTAACGATTAATCAACGTCCACTGAATGCGACGTTATCCAGACAATACGACGGGACAGCTACGCAGCAGGTTCAGACTTCAGTTCGTTTGATGCGCTACAAGGGGAGAGACATTAACATTGAGTGGTTCAGGAACAGTGGTGTGTTAATGTTGCTTCTGGTCTTGCAGTGATTAGGAATGGTGTTAGCCTTAGTTGATGGAACGGATTAGCTTCGAACTATAGTTTAAACTCAACAGTTTAAATATAACACAACGCGTATTGAACTCATCAGGATCTAAAACGTATGATGCGAACACCGATGCTTTAGATACAGACATTATATTAAGTAACCTAGTCTCTGGCGAATCACTGAATCATTCGGGAACAGCTACGCTAAGTTCAGCGAATGCAGGAAGTTATACGATTAGTAACTTAACGGGTATTAGCATAGCGGATAATGCAGGCCTAGCTTCCAACTATACCTTAACGGGGGAACGCATAACTTTACGGTGAATCAAAAAGCGATTAGTTTAAGTGGTACGCGTTTATATGATGCGACAACGGATGCAGTTGCGTCTGATTTAACGACGATAAGCGGCCGTGTAGGTGCTGAGACGTTAACGTTAAGTGGAACGGATCAGTTGCGGATGCGAATGTTGGTGTTGAAACGGTAACTGTTGGATCGTTAGCGTTAGGAGATGGCACCGGTTTAGCGGCGAACTATACCTTAAGTGGCGGAACCCATCAGTTAACGATTAATCAACGTCCGTTAAACGCGACGTTATCTAGACAATACGACGGGACAGCTACTGCAGCAGGTTCAGACTTTAGTTCGTTTGATGCGCTACAAGGGGGAGAGACATTATTTCTATCAGGGACTGGGACAGTAACGAATAAAAATGTATCAAGTAATCAGTCTGTTACTCTGGGGTCTTTAGCTCTCGATGACACAAGTGCCACTGGTTTGGTAACCAACTATACATTAAATAGTGCCATTTTAAATATTACTCAAAGACCAATTAGCACAGTTTATTTAACAAAACTTTATGATGCCAGTACGGTTGTTCAAGCGGCTGACCTTCAAACAATGACAAACTTGGTGAGTGGTGAAAGCCTCACATTAACTGGAACATCATCTATAGCTAATGCTAATGTTGGTGTTAAAACAGTAAATACTGGTGGATTTACATTAAATGATGAGGCAGGTGCTAATGCAAGTAGTGGAGGTCTAGCCTCTAACTATATTTTATCTGGTGGAACCCATCAGTTAACGATTAATCAACGTCCGTTAGCAGCTACGATTGCCCGTCAGTATGATGGAACTAAGACAGCGGCGGGTTCAGACTTCAGTTCGTTTGATGCGCTACAAGGGGGAGAGACGCTAACATTAAGTGGTAGCGGAACAGTAGGTGATGAGAATGTAGCTTCTGGTCTTGCAGTGGCATTAGGAACGTTAGCCTTAGTTGATGGAACAGGTCAAGCTTCGAACTATAGTTTAAACTCAGCTAGTTTAAACATAACACAAAGAGTACTGAACTCATCAGGATCTAAAACGTATGATGCGAACACCGATGCTTTAGATACAGACATTATATTAAGTAACCTAGTCTCTGGGGAATCACTGAATCATTCGGGAACAGCTACGCTAAGTTCAGCGAATGCAGGAAGTTATACGATTAGTAACTTAACGGGTATTAGCATAGCGGATAATGCAGGCCTAGCTTCCAACTATACCTTAACAGGGGGAACGCATAACTTTACGGTGAATCAAAAAGCGATTAGTTTAAGTGGTACGCGTTTATATGATGCGACAACGGATGCAGTTGCGTCTGATTTAACGACGATAAGCGGCCGTGTAGGTGCTGAGACGTTAACGTTAAGTGGAACGGGATCAGTTGCGGATGCGAATGTTGGTGTTGAAACGGTAACTGTTGGATCGTTAGCGTTAGGAGATGGCACCGGTTTAGCGGCGAACTATACCTTAAGTGGCGGAACCCATCAGTTAACGATTAATCAACGTCCGTTAAACGCGACGTTATCTAGACAATACGACGGGACAGCTACTGCAGCAGGTTCAGACTTTAGTTCGTTTGATGCGCTACAAGGGGGAGAGACCTTAACAATGAGTGGTTCAGGTACGGCTGCTAGTGTTAATGTTGCTAATGGTATAGCGATGAGTAGTAATGGTGATCTTGGTTTAGTTGATGGAACGGGATTAGCCTCGAACTATAGTTTAAACTCAACAGTGATTAATATTGCACAACGCGTATTGAACTCATCAGGATCTAAAACGTATGATGCGAACACCGATGCGTTAGATGCGAATATAACGTTAAGTAATTTAGTCTCTGGGGAATCACTGAATCATTCGGGAACAGCTACGCTAAGTTCAGCGAATGCAGGAAGTTATACGATTAGTAACTTAACGGGTATTAGCATAGCGGATAATGCAGGCCTAGCTTCCAACTATACCTTAACAGGGGGAACGCATAACTTTACGGTAAACCCAAAGGTTGTATCTATTCAAGGGAATAAAACTTATGATGGGAATACAACAATAAATACTTCGGACATTACAGCTATAGTCGATACAGTTGGTTCTGAGACACTTGTTATGAGTAGTGGTACAGGAACATTATCTTCAGCCAATGTTAACAATTACTTTAGCGGGAACATCAATGAAGGCTCATTAACCTTAGGTGATGGTACGGGGCTCGCTTCGAACTATACCTTAACCGGACACGCAGCAAGTACATTCCAAGTAACACAAGCTCCAGTTACATTAAGTGGAAGTAAAACTTATGATTCAACAACAACAGTCTCTTCTTCAAACTTAACTGTTGCTTCAGGATTAATAGGTTCTGAAACATTAGGTTTAACTGGGGATGTTGATACCAATAGTGCAAATGCCGGAACTTATGTAGCTAGCTCAGGTCAAATAACTCCTACTAGTATTGCACTAGCAGATGGGTCCAATGGTGGCTTAGCTGCCAACTATGCAATTAGTGATGCAACTGTGACTATTAATCAAAAAGCGATTAGTTTAAGTGGTACGCGTTTATATGATGCGACAACGGATGCAGTTGCGTCTGATTTAACGACGATAAGCGGCCGTGTAGGTGCTGAGACGTTAACGTTAAGTGGAACGGGATCAGTTGCGGATGCGAATGTTGGTGTTGAAACGGTAACTGTTGGATCGTTAGCGTTAGGAGATGGCACCGGTTTAGCGGCGAACTATACCTTAAGTGGCGGAACCCATCAGTTAACGATTAATCAACGTCCGTTAAACGCGACGTTATCTGACAATACGACGGGACAGCTACTGCAGCAGGTTCAGACTTTAGTTCGTTTGATGCGCTACAAGGGGGAGAGACATTAACAATGAGTGGTTCAGGTACGGCTGCTAGTGTTAATGTTGCAAATGGTATAGCGATGAGTAGTAATGGTGATCTTGGTTTAGTTGATGGAACGGGATTAGCCTCGAACTATAGTTTAAACTCAACAGTGATCAATATTACCCAACGCGTACTGAACTCATCAGGATCTAAAACGTATGATGCGAACACCGATGCTTTAGATACAGACATTATATTAAGTAACCTAGTCTCTGGGGAATCACTGAATCATTCGGGAACAGCTACGCTAAGTTCAGCGAATGCAGGAAGTTATACGATTAGTAACTTAACGGGTATTAGCATAGCGGATAATGCAGGCCTAGCTTCCAACTATACCTTAACAGGGGGAACGCATAACTTTACGGTAAACCCAAAGGTTGTATCTATTCAAGGGAATAAAACTTATGATGGGAATACAACAATAAATACTTCGGACATTACAGCTATAGTCGATACAGTTGGTTCTGAGACACTTGTTATGAGTAGTGGTACAGGAACATTATCTTCAGCCAATGTTAACAATTACTTTAGCGGGAACATCAATGAAGGCTCATTAACCTTAGGTGATGGTACGGGGCTCGCTTCGAACTATACCTTAACCGGACACGCAGCAAGTACATTCCAAGTAACACAAGCTCCAGTTACATTAAGTGGAAGTAAAACTTATGATTCAACAACAACAGTCTCTTCTTCAAACTTAACTGTTGCTTCAGGATTAATAGGTTCTGAAACATTAGGTTTAACTGGGGATGTTGATACCAATAGTGCAAATGCCGGAACTTATGTAGCTAGCTCAGGTCAAATAACTCCTACTAGTATTGCACTAGCAGATGGGTCCAATGGTGGCTTAGCTGCCAACTATGCAATTAGTGATGCAACTGTGACTATTAATCAAAAAGCGATTAGTTTAAGTGGTACGCGTTTATATGATGCGACAACGGATGCAGTTGCGTCTGATTTAACGACGATAAGCGGCCGTGTAGGTGCTGAGACGTTAACGTTAAGTGGAACGGGATCAGTTGCGGATGCGAATGTTGGTGTTGAAACGGTAACTGTTGGATCGTTAGCGTTAGGAGATGGCACCGGTTTAGCGGCGAACTATACCTTAAGTGGCGGAACCCATCAGTTAACGATTAATCAAGCCCCAATATCATTTACAGGAACGCGAACCTATAATGCTACCACGAATGTAGAGGTTGCAAATATAACTTTAACAGGTCAACAGGGTGGTGAGGATTTAACCGTTACAGGAGTAGGTTCAATTACAAGTGGTAATGTAGGGTCAGGAAAAACAGCTAACGTAACAGGATTGACGTTAGGTGATGGAGTGTCTGGAACACCAGGAACAGCAACAAACTATACGTTTACAGGAGGAACACAAACCTTCGATGTAACACAAGCTCCACTAACAATCTCCGGGTCAAGAGAATATGATGGAACGCAAAAGATCGAAAGTTCTTCCATGTCACTTAGTGGATTACAAGGCGGGGAAACGTTAACGATTAATGATTCAATACTAACAACTAGTTCAAATGTTGGAACATATAGTACAGGAACAAGTACAATTCTAGATGGGGATCTAAATTCTGCTACTTATAAAAAGATTTCAAGTCAGGCAGGTAATGGTGCTGTTAATTGGCCTGGAACTGGTAGTGCTACACTTTCTAAAAATTCAGGTGAAAGCGATTCTGATTTTCTTCAGCGAGCTTTGGGACTACTTGAAACTTCAGGCGGTGTAGGTCAATATTTTGTTGTAAATTATACGGATGCTACAAAGACGACAATTTCTCACGCAAACCTAGCTTCAAATGCAAGTAATGTAGGAGGGACTAATTCTAGCAGAGATATATTTACACTATTGACCCATCAATCAGCAATAGAAACAGCAACTGGTAAGACCGCTAGTGATTTCACAACAGGTTTAAGATTAACCGACGGAACTGGACTAGTTTCAAATTATACGATTACTAGTGACTCTTTCAATATTACACCAAGAAGCGTGACATTGTCAGGTACAAGATCCTATGATGGAACAACTACAGTAAGAAATAGTGATTTAACAATTGGAAATCTTGTTGGAAGTGAAACCCTAACCTTAAGCGGCTCAGGCACAGTCGTGTCTAAAGATGTTGGATCAAATAAATCAGTAACTGATGTTTCTTTTAGTCTATCAGATAATACAGGACTTGCTTCAAACTATATGATTGGCACAAAGACATTTAATATAACTAAACAAACAATAACAATTGATGGGTCAAAAATTTATGATGGTAATACTAACGTTGCTGCATCAGATATCTCAACATTTAATGGGCTAGCTCTTACAGAAACATTAACAATAAATGGTTCAGGAACAATTGCGGCACCTTCAGTAGGAACAAATAAAGTATTAACACTTGGAACATTAACATTAGCAGACGGAAGTAATGGGGGGGAGTCTTCAAACTACAATCTTACAAGCGGCACCTTTGATGTAACAACTCGTCCTATAACTCTCTCTGGAAGTCGTGTTTATGACGGAACAACAACAGTAGCTAACACCGATATAACAACATTTACAAATGTAGTTTCTGGTGAGGCACTTGCGGTTACAGGCTCAGGTACAATCGTTGATCAAAATGTTGGAACAAGTAAACCTGTTTCATTAGGAACACTCGCCTTAGCTGATAATACAGGAAGCGCCTCAAATTATAGTCTTAGCTCAGCCACCTTTGATGTGGAGCAAAGACCACTAAACTTGTCTGCAACTAAGGTATACGATGCAAGTACCATATTAAATTCAGGGTCTGTAACACTGTCCAATCTAGTTGGAGTTGAAACATTAAACACATCCGGAAGCATTACAACAAATTCTAACAATGTAGGAACATTTGGAACATCGGATATTAATGTGAGTTCATTATCACTTATTGATGGAACAGGAACGGCATCAAACTACACGCTAACCGGTGGTAGTTATTCAGCAACTATAACTAAAAAAACAATTGGACTAACAGGTAGTAAAGTTTATGATGCGACAACAACAGCCAGTCCATCAAATCTAAGTTTAACAGGACTAGTTGGATCAGAAACACTTACTTTAAGTGGAACTGGAACACTTGCTACATCAGCAGTTGGCACAGGTAAAACCATCACGCTTAATACATTAGCTATAGCTGATAATACTGGACTTGCTTCGAATTATGACTTATCAGGATCAGCAAGCATGGATGTTACAGCAAGACCAGTAACGGCTAGTGGGTCTAGAGTCTACGATGGAACAACAACTATTAACGGCACTGATCTGACAACAATTAATAATTTAGCCGGATCTGATACACTAAGCGTAACGGGATCTGGAACGACTACTGCTAACGTAGGAAATAATAAGTCGGTTACCCTTGGAACATTAGCCTTGGCAAGTGGAAGTGGGAATGCTTCAAATTATGCATTGTCATCAGCCACAGTTGATATAACTCAGCGTCCATTAGATTTAGAAGCTTCAAGAATTTATGATGGAACAACAACAATTAACGGGGCAGATTTTTCTACCTTTACTAATATTGTCGCGGGTGAAACTTTAGCTGTTTCCGGTTCTGGAACAATTACATCTAAAAATGTTGGCACCGGTAAAACAGTAACATCAGTTAACCTTGCATTAGCAGACGGGACAGGAACAGCAAGTAATTATTCAATTAACTCTCTTACTGCTGACATAACAGGTAGGCCAGTGAGTATATCTGGTTCACGTTTGTATGATAGCACTGTAACGGCTGATAGTTCTATTCTTACAATTACATCAGGTGTAGGTGGTGAGAATTTGACATTAACAGGCTCTGGAGTTTTAGGTGCTGCAAGTGCAGGATCTCAAACAATAACTAATAATAATACATTAGCAATAGCAGATGGAACAGGTCTGGCCAGTAATTATACTTTAACTGGAGCTACCATAAATGTAACCGTAGTTCCAAGAACACTTAATGTAACATTATCAAGGGAGTACGATGGCACGACCAGTGTTTCGGGTAGTTCATTAACTCCAACATTTGACAGTTTGCAAGGCGGTGAAACACTTGCCCTTACAGGGACAGGTTCAATATCTAATGCAAATGTTGGAAGTTCTAAATCTGTTGCTCTAGGAACAATAGCTTTGGCTGCTGGATCAGGTAATCCAAGTAATTATACACTTAATTCAGCAACTATGGATGTCACTCAAAAAGTAATTAATCTTGATGGAATTAGAGCTTATGATGCTTCGACTGATGTTTTAAGTTCAGATATTAACACTTTTGGAAATATAGTTTCAGGTGAAACTCTATCTATTAGCGGAACAGGGTCTGTTCCAAATAATTCTGTAGAAATGAATAAGGCTATTACATTGGGTTCCTTAACATTAGGTGATGGATCAGGTTCAGCTAATAATTATACATTATCTGGAGGAACACACACGTTTGATATTGCACCTTTATCTGTGAACATAACCGGAAACAGACAATATGACGGCACAAACGTTATTGATAGCTCTGATTTACTTCTTAGTAATTTATTAACGGGAGAAACTGTAAGCTTGTCTGGACAAGGAACAGTTGCCTCTGCTGATGTTGGTGCTAATAAAACTGTGACCTCAGTTAATTTAGCTCTAACAGGCCCTAATGCAAGCAATTATACGCTCAGGTAGCTATACAACAAACTTTGAGATTTTGCCAAAAGTTATAGATCTTACAGGAACTAAAGTATATGACGGCCAAACAACAGTTCCAAATGCAAATTTAACCGTTACAACTGGAATAAGTGGCGAGAGTTTGGGTCTTAAAGGCTCAGGTAGCGTTATCTCTGCAGCTGTAGGAACAGGAAAGTCAATTTCATTGGGAACATTACAACTTGACTCGATTGGCTCAGGTTCAGCTAGTAACTATACTTTATCAGGTGGTACCCATACTTTTGATATTACAAAAAGAGCATTAACATTTACATCATCAAGAGATTATGATGGAACAACAATAGCAAACACCTCTGGGTTAACTTTCAGTCTGAGCAATCTTGTCTCAGGTGAAGCTTTATTATTATCTGGATCAGGAACGGTTGCATCTAAAGATGTTTCAGCAGGAACACAAAATGTTACTTTAGGAACAATTGCTTTGGTAGATAATACAGGAGTAGCCTCAAACTATTCTTTAACTTCTGGAACAATGGATATTAATCAAAAGCAAGTAAATCTGTCAGGTACAAAGGTTTATGATAGTAATTCAACACTCAACAACTCAATTGTAAGTGTAGTATCTGGTCTTGTTGGCTCAGAGACATTGGGTCTTACAGGAGATGTAGTAACAAATTCTGCGAATGTGGGTACATATCTGGCAAGTGCGGGTCAACTAAATGTTGGTTCAACAACTATTGCCCTTGCTGATGGGACGAATGGAGGATTGGGAAATAATTACTCAATAAATGAGGGAACATTTACGATTACCCAGAGAGCAGTAACTATTTCAGGAACAAGAGTGTACGATGGTTCTAAAACAGTAAGTTCGTCAGATATAACTACTTTTAACAATACAGCAGGCGGGGAAACACTCACACTTTCTGGTAGTGGAACATTTCTTGAGTCAGAAGGAGTTGGAAGTGGAAAAACTATAAATGTTACGGGCTTAACTTTAGGAAATGGAACAGGTTCTGCAAGTAATTATAGCCTGAGCAGCGGTTCATTTGCCGTAACACAACGATCTGTTACATTAACAACTAGTAGAATTTATGATGATACTAAGGATGTTGATGCTACAAATCTATCAGTTACATTCAATAACTTAGTAGGTTCTGAAACTCTTTCGTTATCCGGTTTAGGTTCTGTATCCTCGGAAAATGTTGTTTCTGGACAGCAAGCAGTTACTTTAGGGACATTATCACTAGCTGACAATACAGGAGTGGCTTCAAATTATTCATTAACTTCAGCTACTTTAGATATTAATAGTAAACCAGTATCTTTAAGTGGAACAAGAGTGTATGATGCCACGACTACGGCTAACGCAAGCGATCTTACTATTTCTGGAACTATTGGCACACAAGATCTTACATTAACAGGTAATGGTAGTTTAAGCTCAGGTGCAGACGTTGGGACAAATAAAACAATAAATACAACTGGGTTGTCTTTAGGAGATGGAGTGAGTGGCACGCCAGGAACAGCTTCCAACTATTCATTAGTTGGAGGAACCCATCAAATGACAGTAACGCAAAGACCAGTTACGATTAGTGGATCAAGATTTTATGACTCAACTACAACCGTAAAACAGTTCAGATATAGGTACATTTAATAACACTGCAGGAGGCCAAACTCTAGCTATCATCGGAACGGGCTCTGTAGCAAATGCTGTTGCCGGATCCGGTAAGACACTTACATTAGGAACTTTGACTCTTGCTGATGGCACTGGGTTAGCTTCTAATTACTCTCTAGCCAGTGGAACTTTTGATATAAATTCTAGGCAAGTAAATATTGCAGGCTCAAGAACATACGACGGGACAACAACAGTTTCTGGAACGGACCTGGTGGTTACAACTGGAGTTGGGTAGTGAAATACTTACGGTAACTGGTGTAGGAAGTATTGCGAGTGCAAATGTTGGTAGCGGAAAAACTGTAACAACCGGTACTTTAGCATTAGCCAGTGGAAGTGGGAATGCTTCAAATTATCAAATTGGAACTATCATCACATCAGTTACACAAAGGCCAGTTAAGTGCAGACTTTGAAAAGATATATGATGCTACAACACTTGTTGCAGGAAGTGACTTAAAAACTAATGGTATAAGTAATACTGTTTTAGGACATTCTCTTTCTCTAAGTGGAACTGGAACCATGACGTCAACTGGGGTAGCTGTTGATAAGTCAGTTTCACTTGGTACACTAAGTTTAACAGGTGCACAAGCTTCAAACTATACTTTGTCAGGAGGAACGCATACAATTGATGTAACTCCAAGAAGTACAAATGCAAGTGGATCAAGACATTACGATGGTAGCCTGTCAGTAGGAGGATCAGTTTTTACTAATTTTACAAATGTTGTTGGTTCAGACACAGTTACACTCTCAGGTACTGGGACTATAACAACTAATTCATCAGTTGGTTCAAAAGGCGTCTCCTTAGGCACATTAGCATCCGCACATCCAAATTACATACTAGGTTCTGCTTCTATGACAGTGACTCAACGACCAGTAAGCTTAACAGGTTCTAGAATTGCTGATGGGAATTTAGTTGTTGATGCAAGTGAGTTAAGTATTAGTAATATTGCTAACGGTGAAAACTTAACCTTAACTGGGTCAGGATCAATAAATGCTTCAAGTCCAGGAACATCTGCGAGTAGTAACTTATTATCCTTATCAATTTCTAACGGGACTGGATCTTCTGCAGGTTCGGTATCAAATTATACATTAGTTGGTGGAAGCCATTTTATGACACTACGTCATAGATTAACATCAGTTCAAAGGATACGAAATATAATTGCCTCTGGTTTTTCTGGCAAAAGTGTCGTAAGAACTCCGTCAAGAACTACCCATAGGAGTGTGCCAGCAATATCTGAGAGGATTTCAATCTCAACGCCTGATCAATCTGTAACAGTTAATCCTTGTGTTTTAAAAAATGGATACTGTAACTAACAACATTGAAACTTTAAAAAGTTAAGTGATTTCTTTATTAAAAAATAGAAAAGTACGAGATTGGTGCTTTTTTGACTTTGGGATTTCAAGCTTTCCAACTCTTATACTAACATTTTTTACGGTGCCTTTTATGCTCGCCATATTGTTGGAAACGCTAGTGAGGGGCAAGTCTCTGGGGATTCTCAGTATCAATGGCAAGCTTGTTAGCTGCCATTATTTTTCTATCAATTTTGTTTATCAGCTTTTCAAGTATAAAAAGAATTGGTGTAAAATTTTTTACAGTTTTCTTTTTTATTTTAATAATAAGTTCTAGTTCACTATTTTTTTTTTAATTCCGAAAGTAATAAATATCATCCTTTGGTAATGGTTGTCATTTCTTTTATTTCTTTTGAGGTCGTCAACTTATTTTATAACATTTCACTTGATAAGGTTGCTTTGAAAAGAAGTAAGGGTTTGATTTCAAATTTGGGTTGGGCTTTTGGATATTTTGGTGGCTTTCTAGCATTGCTAATAGTTTTGTTGGCCTTAAAATTAGTTGAGGGGAGATAATGAGTCAACCACTCTTATACTGTTACTATTGGTCCTTTTGTAGGTATATGGACCTTAATATTTGGATCCCCTCATTTAATTTATCTCAGAAATTCTCATTTTAATTTACCATTGATTAAAGAAACATTAAGAGAATTTAAGCCGTCAAGATTGGGCTTGTTTATAATCAGTTTTTTTTTTTTAATAATGGCGTTATTTGTATATTTGCTTTCGCAAGTATGTTTGCTTCTTTTTTATTTGGACTCTCAGAGTCAGAGATTCTTCTAATGGGCGTTTTTATTAACTTAAGCGGTATCCTTGGTTGTCTGATTTTAGGAAGGTTTGATGATGATTTAGGTTCTGAGAAATGCGTATTATTATGTATTATAACGCTTGCTTTACTTACTGGAGGCTTGTTTTTCGTAACAAATACCCAAGTTATTTTGGTTTATAGCAATTTTAATCGGTTTTTTTATTGGTCCAATTCAGGCATCTAGCAGAAGCTTTATTTCAAAAAAAATAAAGGGTAACAATCAATTATCAGTTTTCTCGTTTTATTCATTTTTGGGTAATATATGCTCTGTAATGGGTCCACTAGCAGTGGGATTATTAATCAATATAACTGATTCAATTAGACTCGGGATGTTAATTATACCAGTTTTCTTTATAATATCTCTTAATACCATATACTATAAATAGGAAAGAAAATTAGTGCTTAAAATGTCGTATTTTAGTAAATACGATAGAAATATTTAATTTATCAGCAGATTTAATCACACTTTTATCATTGATAGATCCGCCAGGTTGAATGATATATTTGATATTATTTTTTGAGCAAAGCTTAACAATATCTGGGAATGGGAAAAAACCATCTGAGGCTAATACAGTATTATTTCCTTTATATTTTTTTACTAGCTTTTGTTATCGCCAATTTCGTTGAATCAACTCTACTTGTTTGTCCCACCCCTATTCCAATGGTTCTAAGGTCTGCAGCAAGAACTATAGCATTAGAATTAACATATTTAGAAACCGTATAAGCAAATAACATATCTTTTATAGATTTTTTTATTTGGTATTTCCTTAGTTTTAAACTCTAAGTCTTTTTTCTCTACCACTTTTATATTCCTTTCCTGAACTAGGACAAAATTCTCAGTAGATTTAATGTTAAATTTAGTAGATTTTTTTGTTCTTTTATATCTAATTAAGATAAGATTTTTTTTTTGGGAAAGTAAATCTTTAGCCTTTAAGTCAAAATCAGGGGCAATAACGATTTCAGTAAAAATTTTACTTATCAATTTTGCTGTTTTTTCAGTAACCTTCGAGTTAAACGCAATAACCCCTCCAAAAGCACTAACTTCATCACATTCTAATGCTTTTTTTTATATGCAATATGTTGGATCTTATTCAAAGCCACACCACAAGGATTGCCATGTTTTACTATCACACAACTATTGTCAGTGAATTCATTTGCGAGTGACACAGCTGATTCTAAATCATAAATATTATTAAAAGACAAATCCTTTCCATTAATTTGTTTAAGTTTATGATCACCATAACTATAAAAAGAACCAGATTGGTGTGGATTTTCTCCATATCGTAATTTAGAGATTTTTTTAATGGGAAAGAAGATTTTATTTGGCACAGATCTTCATTATCACGGTTAAACCAATTAGAAATTAAGCTTTCGTAATAAGAGGTTATCTCAAAAGCTCTTATTGCTAAAATTTTTCTTGTAGCATTAGAAACTGACATTTTTTTTCAAATTCTTCAATAAATGGTAAATAACTGTCTGGATCACTTAAAACTATAACATTTTTGAAATTCTTTGCTGCCGCTCTGATCATAGTTGGACCACCTATATCAATGTTTTCAATACAAATTTTCTCACTATTCTTTTTATTTGATGAAGTCTTCTCAAAAGGATAAAGATTAACGACAACTAAATCTATTGGCATGGTAGTATTTTTTTTAGCTCCAACATATGTTGTTTATTTTGTCTATCAGCAAGAATTCCAGCATGAATTTTTGGATGCAATGTTTTGACCCTACCATCAAGTATTTCTTTAGATCCAGTATACTTTGATATTTGAGTAATTTTTATTTTGGGGTTAAGCTTTTTTAGTTCTTTAAAAGTCCCACCTGTACTCAAAACCTCTATTTGATTTCTATATAAAAAATCTGCAAGTATTTTTAGGTTTGATTTGTCCGATACAGAAACTAGTGCTTTCTTTATAATTTTATTAATCACTAACTTAACCTTTTATATTCAGGCAACATTTTAATGATCTCTTCAACAAGGTCTTCATTCTTAAGAGTATTTAACTTTGATATAAAATCGTCAAATTTCTTCATATTAGTCTGAAAAGGTGTTTTAGAGACACATAAAATACCAGAAACACCTGTTTTTACTATCTTTTCTTCACTAAAAAAGAGTTGTTCATTTAGCTTTTCTCCTTTTCTTAACCCAGTGTATTTAATTTTTACATTCTTAACATCTTTTCCAGAGAGAGTTATCATTTTCTCTGCTATCTATTTAATGAAAACCGGTGTTCCCATTTCTAAAATAAATATATTTCCATTTTTACTATGTTTAATTTGAGATGAAATTAAAACAAGTTCAACGGCCTCGCGAATTGTCATAAAGTATCTTTTTACTTTGGGATGAGTAATTGTAACTTCATTATTATTATTTATCTGATTCTCAAAAATTGGAACAACTGAACCTGTTGACCCTAAAACATTTCCAAACCTTACAATAGAAAAATCAGTCTTCAATTTCACTTTAGTAATCTGTTGAATATATTTTTCACAAAGCCTCTTTGTCGCTCCCATGATATTTGATGGATAAACAGCTTTATCAGTAGAAATAAAAACTAATTTTTTAATATGGTGTTTGATACATAACTGACATAAGTTGACTGTCGCTAAAAAGTTAGTTTTTATGGCCTCATAGGGATCTTCCTCAACAAATGATATATGCTTCAATGCTGCTGCATGAAAAATAAAATCGGGTTTAAATTTATTTAGAATCTTATCAAGTTTAATTTTATCTCTAATATCACTTAAGCTATAAACACATTTATTCCCAAGTTCATTTGAGATTTTAAAAAGACTAAATTCATTATTATCTAATAAAATTAAATTTTTAGGTTGTAGGTTTAAAATTTGGCGACTTAGCTCACTTCCTATACTTCCACCTGCTCCGGTTATTAATATAGATTTATTTTTAAATTCAACTAACTTACTAGTGTCATTTACATTTTGTTTTCGACCAAGAACATCCTCAATTACAATAGGAGTTGTATCAAAAGTATTTTTTCCAAAAGAAATATTAGAAACCTTATTTATTTGACCAATAGCCAAACCATTATTTTTGGCAAAGATAAAAAGGTTTTCAAGAATATCCTTCTTTATATTTAGGTCAGAAATAATAATTCTTTCTGGTTGCTTTTTTAATTGGCTTAAGACGTTTAATTTAATATTTTTAAAATTTTCAAGTGATCCAACGATTGGAATATTATGTATTCTCCTTCCCACAGATTTCTCTTTATTTGATATAATACCAATAATTTTGTATGGAGAGTTTTTGTCAGTTTTAGTATGTCTGATAAAACTTTCAGAAGAAGATGAGTCACCAACTACAAGACTGGGAACCTGGATGATAGAATTAGGGTTTAAATTATCTTTTATAATACGATAAAGTAATCGAGGTCCTATAGAATTAAATATAGAAATTATTATTAAAAGAATAGGAAAAGACCTTGGAATTCCCTCTAATCTGGTCGTCAAAAAAATTATAAAAACTATAGAAAACGTACTAATTGCGACACTTTTAAATATAGAATTAATTTCATGAATTGAAGCATACCTCCAGATACCATGATAAAGTCCAAGGAAATACAAAATAATAATATTAGTTATAGAAAAGCCGATTGAGTATACCCAAAGCATTGAAAACAAATCTAAAGCAGGTTGTAACTCAAGTCTTAGCCATAATGCTAAAAAAAAAGAAAAAATAAATATTATGAGGTCATGTAATATAGTTAAAAAAATTCTAAGACTCATATTTCCTTCTTAAAATAAAATAAATATAACAATACCGTAGTGAACAAAATAGAAAAAACAAAAGAAATAAATGGGAATGTTATTGATAAAAAAGAAAGTATTAAGAGAATTGTGTTCAACCCAAATATATATTTAATAACGAATGAATGCTGATATCCCTTCCTTATCATTTTTTGATAAAAATGATCACTATGGGCCTTGAGAATATTTTTTTTTTGCACAATACGAATTAACAATGTGCTTGTTGAATCAAGTATATAATACATATTAACGATAATTAATGGTAATAATACCCCATTGGTTAAAAAGCATGAAATCATTATAAATCCAATTAGATAACCTGAGGGAATAGAACCAACATCTCCCATAAAAATTTTAGCTGGAAATTTATTGAATTTATAAAAAGCAAAATATACAGAAAATAAAATCAAACTAAAAATTTGATATTCTTCATTAATGTATCCAAAGATAGATAAGAAATTCACACAAATAGCAACGGTACATACTTGAAGAGCAGTAAGTCCGTCAATTCCATCCATGAAATTATAAAGATTAATGATCCACATCCATGAAATTAGGAAAAAAGAAGAGTAAAGTAGTAATTAATGGAAGATATTTTTCATATACAACAGGTAATGATACTAAATCACTTGATATGGATTCAGAATAAATAAGAAGTGATAGACTAACGATAAAATCTGCGATAACAACCTTGATTTTACAGTCAAGTTTTTAAGATCATCAATGAAAGAAACTATTCCTAGAAAAAAACATAGAAACAATATTGATATCCACTCATAATGGATTTTTTCTTTTAAATAAAAGAAAAATAATAGTTGAAATTACTATTATTGGTATGATTAACAAACCTGCACATTTTGGAGTAGGAATCTTATGATTACTTCTATCAGTGGGTAGGTCAATAATAGAATGCTTATTAAAGAAAAAAATTGATTTTTTAATTACATATAAAGAAAAAAAATATAAAAAGATTGTGTAAATAATAATCATGATAAAACACTATTATATCAAAAAAAAACTATGAATGAAAAAAAATAGCAATAATGGGACTAGGTTATGTCGGACTTCCTTTAGCAGTAAACCTTTCATCTCAGTTTGATATCAAAGGTTTTGATATCTCTAAAAAACGTGTAAGAAATTTAAACAAAGGAATTGATGAAACACTTGAGGTAACCGACTCACAATTAAAAAATGCATTAAAAAAAAATTTACAAATTACTGATAACTTAACTGATATTAGTGATTGTAATATTTATATAGCAACTGTTCCCACACCAATTGATAAAAAAAATAACCCTAATTTTAAGCCACTACTTGATGTATGTAAAAAAATATCGAAACTTTTAAAAAAAGGAGATATCGTTGTTTTTGAAAGCACAGTTTATCCAGGTGCAACAGAAGAAATATGTGCAAAAGAATTAGAGAAAAACAAAAATTTACTAAAGTCGGGGGTTGACTTTTTTTTAGGTTACTCTCCCGAACGAGTAAATCCCGGTGATAAAAAAAGAACAATAGATAAAATTAATAAGGTGATATCAGGACAAAATAAAAGAGTTGAACAAATTTTATATGAAATTTATAGCAAACTTACAACTGGAGAAATATTTAAAGCTAAAAATATAAAAGTTGCGGAAGCTTCAAAAGTTATTGAGAATGCACAAAGAGATATAAATATTGCATTTATAAATGAAGTTGCAAAAATTTGTTCCAATTTAAATATTAGTATTTACGACGTACTTGATGCATCCAACACAAAGTGGAATTTTCTACCATTTTTACCTGGGTTAGTTGGAGGTCATTGCATTGGAGTTGATCCATACTATCTTTCTCATAAGGCTAAAGAATTAAAGGTGGATCCAGAAGTTATTTTATCTGGTAGAAGAACAAATGATAATATGCCGAAGTTTATATTTAAACAAATACAAAAAGATTAAAAACAAAAGCTAAGATTTTATTTTTAGGTGTTACATTTAAAGAGGATGTTCCTGATTTGAGGAACTCCAAAGCTATTGAGTTGCTAAATTACTTTAAAAAATCAAGATTTAACATTTCAATTAATGATCCATTTGTTAATGATAGCGCCTATGTAAGGTATGATGATTTATTAGATAAGTCTTTTGATGCTATAATTCTTACCGTTCCTCACACTTTCTACAAGAAAAAATTCTCACATATAAAAAAGTTACTAAAGTACGAAGGTATTTTATTTGATATCAAGGGAATTTTCAGGAATAAAATTATCAAAAACTATTGGTCTTTGTAGTTATTTAATTATTCTAAATAACCATTTGATCTTCTTATTCGGAATTACGTTATCTCTAATTAATATATGACTGTTTTTTTGAACCTTTTTATCCTCCCCAAGATATATACCCATCTCCAATCTCTAAGATTGGCTCTGAGCAGATAAATTCCCATCCAACATTATTTTTTAGTTTAAGTACAACTTTTCTCCGGCTTGAGGTTACATTAAGTTCAATTTCAGGATGAAGATGAAATAAGATGAAGAATTTTTTAGCTGTACTTGTATAATTTTTCTTTGGTCTAACTAAATAGTCTTGACCTCTTATTATTAATTTTACTGGGTCAATGTGTATTTTTCTATTATGAATTATCCCGAATAAATTTTTGTAACCAGAATGTGCTGAGTTAATCCATATATTATTATTTTCTTCATGTTTTTCTGACCATACATTTGCTTTTCTTGTATTATTAAGTTTATTAAAAAATATATCAGAGGAATTAACCTCATCTAAATTTAATGTACTGTGAGCAGCTGTAGACCTCATAGCTTCATGCCACTTTTTATTATTAATGAATGGAGATCCACAATTAACTACTATTTTATTTTTTTGATGTGAAAATTCAAATGAAAGCGTACCTGCATAAGTATTAAAGTTATTTGGCTGACCACAATCCATTATGAATACCAGTTTATTTTTTGCTACTCTGTGATACCCAGCCTCATTAAGAAAGAAGGGAATTTTGTTCGTTTTATAACTTCCCTTTTTGATTACGTTATCAATTTTTTTGACTGTATATATGCATGATCATTAAAGATTGCTAATTGACCATCTGCTATTCTAAAGTATTTAAGAACAGAAATCATATCTTCGATTTTATCATTTAAATTCTGAGGAATTCTCTTTTTTTGAAGCACCCAAGAAGTTTCGGATATCAATTAAAGAACATAGTATAAAAAAATGTTCGCTTGGTGATCTTGTGTAATACATACCATCATCTAGATAGGTCTTCATGTAATAAGAAATTTAATTCTTTAAGTAATTTTAAATTTTTATTTTCTAGTGTTTTAATGCACAAAGAAGCAAGTATCTTTGCCTTAAGACAAAATATATTATTTTTCTTAGATTCAACGTTTGAAAATAAGTAAGTGGTTTGAATGTATATAAAATTAATTAAATATTTTTGAAAACTTTCTTCTGCTGTATCAAAATAAAAAGATAGGTTGGTCAAAAGACTAAAAATTCTCTTTGATAAAATGTCATCCTTCCAAGATGACTCAGAGTAATACTTATTTTTAGAGATCCATTCTTTGATAAAATTTCTAAGTAAGATCCTTGAGTTATTTGTTCCAATGGTCCTCAGGTCTCTAATCCACATAAAGCTATTAAGATAATCCTTCCATGAGTCACTTGCGTTATTCTTCCAAAAATATTTTATTGGGAATGATTCTCCTTGATGTCTCAAAAATCCATTCATTATTCTATTTCCATTTTGTTTATTCCCAGACCACAAACTATTAGGGTTGAGAATAAATCCTTTATTTGCATTCCTTGATAAATGTAAATGATAAAGTGGATTTTTAAAGAACAAGTATTTATTAATATTTTTAAACATTTGAACTATTTATCTCTCTCTTTTTTCATTATTGAAATAAAAAATCCATCTAAATATCCATTGATATTATCAGAAAATTTGTATCGTTTTGGATATATTTGAAGCATATTATCAGATAAAATTTTCCCATATTTTTTGACATTCTCTATATGATTAACTGAGGAAAAATTCTTGTTAGCTTTTAGAAATTTTTTAATTTGTTCATAGCCCTCACAATTATTTATAGAACAAACACAGTAGATAATATACCCACCTTTTTTTAGAAATTTTTTGAATATTCTAAGAGTCTATTCTTGCTCAACCATTAATTTTTTAAATCTGTTTGTTTGTTTATAATTAGAATCTCTGGTTTTTTTTGAATTAAACCTGAAGCTGAGCAAGGAGCATCTAATAAGATAGCATCAAATTTTTGATCAGAGTTATAATTTAGAAAATCTGTACAAATGATTTCTGGTTTATAATCTAAGCGGTCTAAATTTGTCTTTAATTGATTTATTCTATATTCAGAGATATCTAATGAAACAGACTGAAAACCATAATCAGCTAATTGTGCAGTCTTACCTCCTGGAGCAGCACATACCTCAAGAATTTTTTTTTCTTTTCTTTTTGAGATAGGGAACAAATTATCTAAACATTTTACTGGGAGAGAAGAGGATAACCCTTGAACCCACCAAAGTCCTTCATTGAAAAAGGGAAGTTTATTTATTTTTCCATTATTTTTTGTAAGCAGTATATCAGATTCAATAAATTTTCCGTTCATGATTGCTTCCCAATTTTTAAATTTTATAAAAGAATTTTTTATTTTTAAATTTAGTTCTGGTTCCTCAACTATGACTTTTGATATTTGCTTGATTTCAGTTTTTGTAAGATTGTTTTTTAGATCTTTTAAGATCCAGTTTGGTAAATTTGATAATTTACCAAACTCATTAAGTAGTTGTTTTTTTTGTCTACAAACGTTTCTTAGAATTGCATTAACTAATTTATGAAATTTATATTTTTTGCAATTTCTACAGTTGTATTTACAACAGCATATTCAGAAGTTTTCAAGAATAATATCTGACATATTGAAATTCTTAAAAGATTCTGAATTTTTATTCTTTTATATTCTAAGGGTTTAGTAAGAAACCTTTTTATTATAGAGTCGATTTGAATATTTCTTCTAAGGGTCTCTAATATAGTTAATCTTACAAAATTTTTATCTCTTTGATCTAATTTATTGAAGTTTGGTTCATTTTCACAGATTTTATCCAAATGTTGTTTTTTATAAATTCTTTGGAGTATGTCGCTAGCTATTTCTCTTGTATTTATCAATAATCTGTTGCATTAATTTGGAATGTACTTAGATTAACATAATGGTTAAAAATCAAAATCAAAAAAATATAAAACAAAAACAAAAACAAGAAATTACCAAAAGGAAATTGGAGGTCCCTCAGGTTTAGAGCCGACAAGGTATGGCGACTGGGAAAAAAAAGGTATTTGTTACGACTTTTAAATCAAAGCCTATTTTTTATAAGGTCATCCACAACTTCTGGTTCATTTAAAGTCGAAACATCACCAATAGAATCCTCTTCATTACACGCTACCTTTCTTAATATCCTTCTCATAATCTTTCCAGAACGTGTTTTTGGTAATGTAGGCGCCCATTGAATAACATCAGGAGAGGCAATTGGACCGATGATGGACCTTACCCAGGACACTAATTCTTTTTTCAATTCGTCGGTATATTGTTCACCTTGCATTAAAGTTACATATGCATAGATACCTTGGCCTTTGATATCATGAGGATAACCTACAACAGCTGCCTCTGAAACTTTTGTATGAAGAACCAAAGCACTTTCTACTTCAGCGGTTCCTAAGCGATGCCCAGACACATTTATAACATCATCAACTCTACCTGTTATCCAAAAGTAGCCATCTTGATCCGTTTTACAGCCGTCCCCAGTAAAATACTTTCCGCTAAATGACGAGAAGTAAGTTTCGATAAATCTTTTATGATTTTTATAAACAGTTCTCATCATTCCTGGCCAAGAATTATCAATACATAAATTTCCCTCACATTCGCCTTTCAATTCATTACCCTCGTTATCAAGTATCGATGGTTTTACACCATAAAAAGGAAGTGTTGCAGAACCAGGTTTTAATGGTGTTACACCAGAGATTGGAGAAATTAGTATTCCACCAGTTTCAGTTTGCCACCATGTATCAATAACTGGACAATCCCCCCCACCAACGACTTCGTAATACCACTTCCAAGCTTCAGGATTAATTGGTTCACCGACAGTACCAATGATTCGTAATGTTTTTCTAGATGTTGAATTTACGAAAGTGTCTCCCAAGCCCATTAAAGCTCTAATAGCTGTAGGAGCCGTATAAAAAATTGTAACATTAAATTTATCAATTACCTCCCAGAATCTTGAAGCATTAGGATATGTTGGAACTCCCTCAAACATCAAGGTTGTTGAACCATTACATAAAGGACCATAGACAATATAAGAGTGTCCAGTGACCCAGCCAACATCTGCTGTGCACCAGTAAATATCATCATCTCTGATATCAAATACTACTTTATGAGAAAGTGATGTATGAAGAAGGTAACCAGCTGTGCTATGAAGAACACCCTTTGGTTTACCGGTAGAACCTGATGTGTACAAAATGAATAGAGGGTCTTCAGAATTTTGCTTTGAAATTTCACATTTCTCATCTTGATTGATAACTAAGTCTTCGTACCAAATATCTGTTTGATTATCGAAATATGAACTAGAATCGGTCCTTTTAACTACAATTGTTTTTTTTATATTATTATTACCTTCAATAGCTTGTTTAACATTTGAAAGTAAAGGTATTTTTTTCCCCCCTCTTACCCCCTCATTTGCTGTAATAACAAAACTAGATTCGCAGTCTTCAATCCTATTTTTGAGAGATTCTGGTGCAAATCCTCCAAAAACAACAGAATGAATTGCACCGATACGTGAGCATGCTAGCATAGAGATAGCTGCTTCTGGTATCATTGGCAGATAGATTGTTATTCTATCTCCTTTTTTTACACCTAGTTGCTTCAAACCATTAGCTAGTTTGCAAACTTTTTTATGAAGTTCATTATATGTTATTTTTTTACTAACACTTGGATCATCTGACTCCCAAATGATTGCAACTTTATCACCCTTATCCTTTAAGTGTCTGTCAAGACAGTTATAAGATACATTCAAAGAGCCCCCATCAAACCATCTTATAAAAGTATTATCTTTGAAATTATCATCAACAACTTTTTTAAAAGGAGTTATCCAATCTAAAGATTTCGCTTTATCAGACCAAAACTTTTCAGGATTTTGAATTGATTCAGCGTATTGTTTTTTATATTCGTCGAATGTTAAGGAACATTTATCGATTTTATTTTCATAAATATCGGTCATCGCTAAATTCTAATATAATTTTTCAATTTGAAAAGTTAAAAAACTTTTTTAAATTCACGTATTATTACTTCCTTAAACAAACCCTCTAAACTATAAGGGTCGTTTTCTAGAAAATCTTGAAGTTCTGAGCGTACTTTAAAATCTAAAATTAAAAGACTTCCATAAGGTTTGCCATCCTCGCCAATTAGTGGCCCAGCTGTTACAAGTTTAGGCTTAAATTTTGTCAAATAATTAATATGACGCTCCCTAATAGATAGGCGTTTAGCAAGGGAATTAGGTTTATCTATGCAAGTAATAAAATATGACATTATTTTTCAAATTGTAACGGCCTAGAAAGTAATTCACGAATAACTCTATTAGCATTTCCTCCGTTTATAATCGATCTTACCGATTTTGAAATTGGTAAGTCAACATTTAATTTTTCTCCCAAAGCGCAAATACTTTCACAGGATTCGATCCCTTCTAAAAGCATATTAGTGTGGGGATGATCTTTTGATTTAGCTAAGTTATAACCAAACTTAGCATGCCTTGATTTTAAAGAGGAACATGAAAGAGTTAGGTCGCCAATACCAGATAAACCATAAAAAGTATTTCTTTTTGCTCCCATCTTTATTCCTAAATCAATAATTTCAGATAAACCTCGTGTAATAATTGCAGCTTTTGCATTTTCACCTAAACCACAACCCGCAATATAACCACAGGCTATGGCAATTATATTTTTCATCGCCCCTCCAATTTGAGTCCCAATTATATCGTTATTAAAATATGTTCTAAATTTTTCTTGAATTATTAGATCTGATATTTCTTTAAGTACTGATTTATTTTTTGAGGAAAGAACAGAAGCAGATGGTTTTTTTTTTATTAATTCAGAAGAGAAATTTGGACCTGATAATACAGAGATCATTGATTGTGGAAATATTTCAGAAACAACTTCACTCATAAGTTTAAATGTCTTTTGTTCCACTCCTTTTGAACAAATAATGAATATTTTTTTTTCTTTTTTTGACTTTTCGGATAGTTTCAAATCCATTAAATTTTGTCTTACTGATTGAGATGGTATGGCAATAAAAATTATTTTAGTATGAATAATTTTATCAAAATTATCAGTTAAAAAGATATTATATGATTTAAATTTTGTTTTAACTTTTTCAATATTCCTACATTTAACTATCAATTTGGTTGGCTTAAGTATTTTACTTAATGCTAATGCCCAACTTCCTGATCCTAGAATACTAACGCTTTTCATATTGATTCTAGGCTCCACCTTGGTTGAGGACTTATATTTAAACTATCACCTTTTTTTTGATTTCTTAGTTTTTCAATGCCTGCCCAAGCTATCATTGTTGCATTATCAGTACACAAAGATTTTACGGGTACAATAAAATTTATATTCTTTTTATACATAATGCTTTGAATTGATCCCTAATAAAGGAATTAGAAGCAACACCTCCGGAGAGAACAAAGTCTTGAATTTCATAATGCTTACTTGAGTCCATTGCTAAATTTACTTTTTTAAAAGACATTCTGTTATACTTTTTGAAATTCATCGGCTAAATCAGCTTTTTCATTTTGGCTAAAATTGTTTTCTATTATTCGACGAACAGAAGTCTTTAATCCAGAAAAAGATAAGTTCATTGTCTTATCATTTAAAAGAGGTCTCGGGAGATTAAACTTTTTTTTCTTTCGGGCTTTTTTCGCTAATTTTTCGATTAAAGGACCCCAGGGTAACCAAGACCAAGTAATTTAGAAGTTTTGTCAAATGCCTCCCCAACTGCATCGTCAACTGACTCTCCAAGTATTTTAAATTTGTTATAGTTCTTTGCCAGCAATATTAAAGAATGTCCACCAGATACTAACAAACATAAAAATGGGAAATTAATTTTCCTGTTCATTCTTGAAATTAAGACGTGGCCTTGAAGGTGGTTAATCGACAGAAATGGTTTATTAGTGATTATAGATAAACCTTTAGCATAATTACATCCAACTAAGAGCCCTCCAAGTAAACCTGGCCCAGTCGTTGCAGCAAATCCATCAATATCATGAAGATTTAGGTTTGTTTCATTTAATACTTGTCTAGTTAGATTACCTATACAGTCACTATGTTCTCTGGAGGCCAACTCTGGAACAACTCCTCCATATGGCTGATGTTTTTTAACTTGTGACAAAATTTTTTCTGACAAAACTTTTCCTCTATCTTTATTTTCTTGGACGATAGATACAGAAGTTTCGTCGCAACTTGTTTCAATTCCTAATACAATCATCTTAACTATAATTAACTCTTACCATAATTTGTTAATTATAATAAAATAATTACTTAACAATGAAATATAATATAAAAAAAATTATCATCGGTTCTAGAGAAAGTAAGCTAGCTAAAGCTCATGTTGAAATATTCAAAGAAAAATTTTACAGAAAATTTGAGAAAAATTTAGATAGTGAACTTATAACAAAGTTTATAAAAACATCAGGTGACAAGTTTTTAAGTCAGAATATTTCTGATATTGGGAATAAAGGATTATTTACTAAAGAGATAGATCTAGCTCAACTCGATAACAAAGTTGATGTTGGCATACATTCATTGAAGGATTTACCTACAAGGTTACCAGATGGACTTGAGATAGTTTCTATTCTCAAAAGAGGTTCACATCAAGATGTTTTATATTCATATGAAAATCTACATTTAATGGAATTGAAACAAAATTCAATAATTGGAACATCATCAATAAGGAGAAAAAATCAAATTTTAAAATTAAGACCTGATTTAATTTTTAAGGATCTTCGGGGTAATGTTGACTCTAGAATAGGTAAAGTTCAAAAAGGTGAACTTGATGCTATAGTTCTTGCAAAGTCAGGACTTGAAAGATTGGGTATTAAAAAAAATTATTCTTCTTTGGGCTTAAATCTCATGGTCCCAGCTGTTGGTCAAGGTGCAATAGCTTTGGTTGTAAATGTAAAAAATTTAAGAGATAAAGAAATTTTAAAAAGACTAAATGACGAAGATACTTTTACTGAGGTAAGTTGTGAAAGAGCTTTTTTAGAGGCCCTAGATGGTTCATGTAAAACACCTGTTGGGGCATACGCAAAGATTGAAAAGAATAGTGAAAAAAAAATTATCAATTTTAGATATTTTGCATCCACATTGAATGGCCAAAATTTTATTAGTGATAAAAAAAAATTTATTCTTAGAAATTGCATGGATCAAAGCTATAATTTAGGAAAAGATGTCAAAAGGCAACTTAAACTTGTTTAAAAAATCAATTCTTCTAACTAGACCTTTACAAGACTCAATTGAGATGTCGAGAAATATAAGCTCAGAATTTGAATTTTTATTGCACCACTCTTAGAGATAGAAAAAGTTGACTATGATTTAAATTTTTCTGAAAATTTTGATATTATACTATTTACAAGTAAGAATGGTCTTAGATTCTTTAAAAGGATCTCATTAAAGATAGACACTTAGTTTTTTCAATTGGTAGCGGTACTCAAAAGCTTGCAAATAAGATTGGAATAGAAAACGTTATTAATATTGATGGTGATTCGGAAAAGCTTAAGAAAAAATTGTGCCTTATCTTGAAAATAACATGAAAATTCTACATCCTACGTCAATTGTTGAGAATGAAAACCTTAAAAACTTCTTTAAAAATAAAAAATGCGATTATTTCCAACTTGGATGCTACACTTCAAATAAAAGTAATAAAAATAAATTTATCTTTAAAAAATTTATGAAAAATTGTAATAATGGAATGATTATAATTTTTTCAGGTAGAACTGCTCAATCATTTAAATATGAGATAAAAAAGCTGGCCTTTGAGCCTTATTGTGAAAATAAGTTTGTATTTTTACCCAGTAAAAAAATACAAAGAGAACTAAGTAGTTTGAAATTTAGGGAAATCTTTGTTTCAAAAAAACCTAATGAAAGATCATTGATACAAGAAATTAAAAAATTTAAGCTAAAAAGGTGCGAAGTTGGATAAAAATAAAAAAGAATCTCCTCAGCAAGGTGAGTATATTGATCTAAAAGATAGTGATTACAAAAAAAAGTCAAATTATCTTAGAAATATAGTTTTATTTCTATTTTTTCTTATAATTGGAGTAGCTTCTGGTTTTTTTCTTAAGAAAGAAATGTTCAAAAATTTAGATTTTATAGAATCACAAAATGAAATGTTTGAAGTTAATAAAAATGAAGAGGAAATAAGCACCAATAATAAAAAAATCTTAGAACTTGATAAAGAGTTAAAAAGTTATTTACAAAAAGTTGAACAATTAGAAAACAATTTATTAAAAATTCAGAAGGAGAACACACAAGTAAAAAAAGAATTAAAAGAAATTAAATCTTTTCCATTAAGTAACAGCAATAATACAAATACTAACAATTATGAAGTCTATTTTACTTTTGAAAAGTTCAAGCATAATTTTTTTGAACAATATAGAATTTAAAAGAGAATTAAATAAATTATTTCAAACTTTTTCGGATTTAGATGAGTTGCAATTAGCGCTTAATTATTTCCAAAGATTCCAACCCGGTGATGTTATTGATGTCAAAGCGATTAATAAAAAATTAGATTATAAGATTTCTAGCTATGATACTGATTTAGAATCTTTTGCTAAAAAGTTAGAATATGAAAAAAATTACGATGTAGGCAAAGTTTTTAACTCGATGGAAGATTTTTCCGACTATGTAAAAAATATTTTTTCATCAACATTTAAAATTACAAAATTAGATGAAAGAAAAATAGAGACGATACCTTTAAATAATGGATGGATTATTAATACTTTAAAAAAGTCTAAGGATTACTTAGTGTTAGGAGATCTTAAAAACTTCATAATTGAACTTGAATCACTTGGAGTTGATGACAGTGAAATAATTAAAATTATAGATGAAGCTAAAATTTTAGATGAAATAAATATTAATTTAAAAAAATTGAAACTCAAATTTTCAAACTGATTGGAAAGAATTTTGATAACAATTATTAAATTTTTTATTATTGTAATTTTAGTTTCGTCTTCAGTTGTTTGGTTAACAAATAACCCAGGAACATTAACTTTTTTATGGAATAACTACCTCATTGAAACTAATTCTTTTGGGCTAATATTTTCAGTTTTAGTATTTGTGATTACTATTATTTTTTGTTTATCCCTCACAAGGAAGCTTAAAAACATACCAAGAGAATTTAGAATATCCAAACAAGAAAAAAATCTACTACAGGCAAGTAAAACTCTTGATAGCCTAGCATATAATTTATTTTTGGGGAATGCTAATGAACTACAAAGAGATACAAGGAAAGTAAAAAAATATTTAAATAATGATTTTTTTTCAAACTTTTTATTATTTCAATCTTCATTAATACAAAATAATCTTATTGAATCAAAAAAATATCTTAAGATACTTAAAACAAATAACCAATACAAATACCTTACAAATAGAGCTGAAGTAATAATTCTTATAAAAGAGAATGATATTGATACAGCCAAAAAAGTTCTAGAGCAATATTGTAAAGAATATCCAAAAGATAACTGGTTTCATGAAAAACTATCAACGGTCTATTCCTTAGAAGAAAATTGGATTAAGGCTCATGATACTCTTGAAAAAGTAAAAAAAGTCATTTCAAATGAAAATAAAAGAAAACTTGCTAACTTAAAAGTTTTAACACAAAAAAACGTTGTAGAAGCTTTGGTCATGTCTAATAGTTCAATTATCGTAATGAAAGAAAATATTAAACATTACGTTGATAACTCAAATATTAAAAAGGCATCACAGTTACTAATTAAAAGTTGGCCTAACTTTTTATGTTTTGAGCTTATGGAGATTTTATGGGTTATAAATCTAAAAATTCAAAAGATTGTTTAATGAGGTATAAATTGATAAGTCGAAGCTTTAAAAAATTTATGAATTATGGTGGTAATGAAACGAAACTTTCACTTGCTTTTGCCTGCTACAAATCATCCTTATGGGGAGAAGCACAAAATTTTCTTGAGAAGATCGGTGTTGATAATTGGGATTTAAGAGTATTAGAGCTTTATAAGAATCTCTCTGTTGAGAGTAATAAAATTAAATTTAAAGATCATGATATTAATTTAATTTCTATCCCATTATGGATTTGTGGTGTGTGTAAGGCTGAGTCTAAAAAATGGGAATATACTTGCAAAAATTGTCAGTCAATTGATTCAATTCAATGGCCGAAGGTAAAAGTTAATTTTAGTAATAAAATTGATTTTTATTATGAATTTCTAAAGAATTCGTTTAGACAACTTCCAAAAGTGAATTGATAATATAGATAAAAAAGGTTTGTAAAGATTAATAAAAGTTAATTTTACAATTTTCAATATGTTCTAACTTAGCTTTTACTTTATTAATTATAAGGTCATTTTCTGGAAAAACATTTAGTCTTTTAAAATAGAATATTAGCATCATATCTACAGTCCATAAACCAACTCCTTTTATCTTGATTAACTTTTTTCTTAGAATATTATCTGAGAGAGAATAAAAATTGTCATGATTTAATTCTTTTTGAAAAATTGAATTATGTATCCTTAAGATTGTGTCCTTTTTACTGTTTGAGATTCTAAGCTCTCTAATTAATTTAATCATTTCTTTATTTTTATCTGACTTACCTTCAGAATAACAGTTGTCAAATCTATTTTGTATGCTACTCCAAATTTTCTCAGCAACTGCAAATGATATCTGTTGTGAAATAATTGTCTTGGAAAAAAAGAGAAAATATCTAATTTTGTATCTTCGATTTCTATAATACCGTTTTTTTTTATTTCTCTATACAAAAATTTATAGGGCTTTGTCTTTGAAAGAATAAAATCATGAATACTATTAAAACAAATCTCTGGTTTCATACTTTCATTATTTTAGATGGATCATTTTTTTTATTTTTACCTTCTTTTTTTATAAGGTAGAGGTTTCGAGAATAAATTAAAAAGCCACAAGATTGTCCCATTATAAAAACGGGGTCTAACTTATGTATTGCGTAGCTCAGTAAAATCATACTTCCTGCCAAGCTTATCCACCAAAAAATATTTGGAATGATACTCTTTGAGGCTCTTTCACTAACAATCCATTGAATAAGAAATCTCGAAGCAAAGACTGTTTGACCTATAAAGCCAACAATTAACCAAATTTGTTCTGTACTCATTTTTTTCTCCTTTTTAAAACCATTAACCAAACTTTTATTAAGTCTAAAATACCTATCCAGAATCTATTATGGAATGAATATTTTGAAATACCTTTAGTTCTTTTTCTGTCGTCAACAGGCACATTAAATATTTTACCAGAATAAATTTTAAAAAGAGCAGGTAAAAATCTATGCATATTTCTAAAATATTTTAATTTAAGATAATCATCTTTTGAAAAAACTTTTAAGGCACACGCAGTATCGTTACAGTCGTCATCTAACATGATTTTTCTAATTTTATTAGCTACCTTTGAACTGATTTTTTACTCATTGAATCTTGTCTTTTAATTCTATTCCCGCAAACTAGTGCAAATTGCTTTTCTTGTTTATTTATATTCATCCAAAAGTTCATTAGTTTTTTAGCCTCATAGGGAGGGTTCTGACCATCGCCGTCAATAATACAAATATTTTTTTTTTGCATTCTTAACTCCAGTCAACATAGCTCTACATTTACCCAGATTCTTTTTATGGTGGATAATTTTGAGACTATATTCTTTATATTCTTTTTTTTTTTCTACAAAGTTATCCGTACTTCCATCATCTACAATTATAATTTCGGGAAGTTGTCCCTTGAACTCTTTTTTTATTTCATCCAGTAAATTAAAAATTGAATCTATTTCATTAAAAATTGGAATTATTATTGTAAAGTTTCTCATTTTTTTTTTATAATATGATAATGTCTTTAAGTAATTATGTATTTTTCTCAACCTAACAGATTTCTAATTTTCTTAGCAATCTGTTTTTTAATTTTTTTAACCGGTATTTTCGAGATCCCAGTTTTGGATAGAGATGAGGCGAGATTCGCAACTGCTTCAAAGACAATGCTATTGGAAAAAGAATTTATTGATATAAAAATGTATGATGAACCCAGATATAAAAAGCCCGTAGGAATTTATTGGTTACAAGTTAGCGCAAATTTTATTTTTGGTAACGCTCCCTATGATAATATTTCCTTATATAGACTTCCCTCAATATTTTCCTTATTTTTAGCCTTCATATTTATATTTTTAGATTAAGAAAAATTCTAAATAATGAAATTAGTTTTTAACAATTTTTTTTAATGTTTTCTTTATTAACTTTATCAGAGATGCTTCAAGCAAAAACTGATGGAGCTTTATTTTTAACCATTACATTATGTAATTTGATGATTTACTCACTTATAAAAAACCACATTATAAATTATAAAGAAAAGTTTATATTTTGGAGTGCTTTGGCCATTGGTATTTTAATAAAGGGTCCAATAATACTAATATTTACCATATTTCCATTAATAATTTTTTCTTTAATAAAAAGAAAAACTTTTTAAAGGAAATATTCTCTTATACAGGCTTTATATTATTTTTAGCTTTAGTACTACCTTGGTTTATCATGATAACTATTGAGTCAAAAGGAGCCTTTTGGTATGAATCTGTTGGTCACGATTTGCTAGGAAAAGTATCATCAGGTCAAGAGTCACATGGCTTTCCTCCAGGATACTACTTAATAACTACTCTTTTATTATTCTGGCCAGGTTCAATTTTAATTTATCCGTTTATTAAGAATAATCTAAAGAACAAATTCTTAAAAATTAGGAAAAATGATTTAACTTTTTTTTACTAATTAGTTTCTCTGTTCCCTATATTCTTTTTGAATTAATTTCTACAAAATTACCTCATTACATATATCCATCTTACTTACCACTAAGTATTTTATTATCAAAATTTTTATTAGACGAAAACTTTGAAGAAATCTCAAAAAAAAAGTTTATATTTTTCACCTTAATATTTCCCGTGATAATAGTTTTTAATTTACTTTGTTATCGTTGAGTATTCAGAAGTAACTATTACTCTAATTATAATATTGACTCTTCTTTTAGTACAAATTTTTCTTTTAATTGGTGCTGTAGATATTAAATAATTTAAAGATAAATTAGTTAATTTCTCGATTTTTCAAATTTCATTTTATTTGATCTTAGTTTTTTATGTCAATAACCATATTCAAGACTTATGGGTAGCAAAAGAATCAATTCAATAATTGAGTTAAATAAAAAAAATTATGACCAAATTTATAATTACGGTTTTGAGGAGCCTAGCTTAGTTTTTCTAACGTCACATAAATCAAGAAAAATATCACCAGATTTATTAAATTCTAATATTTTAGAAAAACAAAGAATTATGTTTATAATTAACGATGAGTTTTCAAATTTATTGACTTCTAGTAAGAAATATTCGGAGTTTAAAATGTTAAAAAAATTTGATGGGTTTAATTACTCAAAAGGTAAAACATAACAATAAAAGTTTTTAGTAATTTAGATAATGATTAATACTAAAAGATTAAGTTTTTTGAAATCTATAAAATTTTCTATTTTAATTCTCTTATTAATTATTATTACGTTTATCCTTATTGATATTCCTTTTTTTAAATTTTCAAAGACATTTGACATTTCAATATTTAATTTTTTCAAGAATTTTATAGATCCACTTTCTGATATTCTTGATCCTTTCAAAATTATACTTTTATGTCTCTTCATAATCTTTCTAAACTTAAATATGAATAGAATTATCAAGAATGAAATAAAACTTAGGACTTTAAGGTCAAAGACAGGGTTTAGTTCTGAGAAGATTAAAAGTTCATTTTCTCTCATTAACCTAATTTGTAAACACTTTATCTACTCATTAGCTGGGGCAGGTATTTTATGTAATTTACTAAAATATATAGCTGGAGTTTCTAGACCAAAGTACTTTTTTAATGAAGGGTATGATAGAATAAACTTATTCAATTTAGAACATAAGGTTAACTCATTTCCCTCAGGTCATACTCAAGCAGCTTTTACATTAGCTATTCTTTTAATTATTTATACAAATAGATTTACTTTGTTAATCCTAATCTTTGCTATTTTAATGGGTATTTCAAGAATTTTTATGTCCATGCACTTCCCTAGTGACTTACTATTTGGAGCATATATTGGCAGTTTGACTCCATTACTCATTTTTGAATATTTTTTTAAGGAAAAAATAAACACGATTCTTAAATCAAATAAAATTTCATTATTAGATCTAGGAAAGTTACTGTATAATAGAGTATTTATATGAGAATCTTAGCAGTTTTTTTGACACTTTTAGTTTCAATTAGTGAGCTTAAAGCAGGTAGTTGGTGTAAAGCAGTTTATAATAAGGATGTATCAGATGGGGAGATGAAAAAGCAGATTAAAAAATGTAGAAACTCAGATAACTTTTTTCTTGCGATTCATTCCTATTACCAGAACTCTGGTCATCTTTTAAATTCATTTATTGCTGAATACTGCGACTTAAGAAAACAAATTATTACCACAAACCCCTAGAGAATGGAGATCCATATTTCACTGTTGTTTGTGAATTTAGAAGAAATAATTTAAGGAAATGACTAAACAATTCCTTAAGTAGTCGTTTAAACTTACATGTTAGGTTTAATAAATAACTTACGCTATGATAGGCTTGATAAATCAAGACAACATTCATTTAATACTGACCTTGAAAACTATAACACTTCAGAGCTAGACACTAATAATTTCACCAGTATTGATAATAAGTATTTATCAGTGAATTGGATTTCGATATTTAGGAAACAATAAAACCCTAGAAAACTAGGGTTTTATTGGAGGAAATTAAAATAGACTTGAAACTAGTAATAACAAAAATGTTGATGAGAATGTTATTGCACAAAATTTTGTTATTGAAATACTAGCCACAAATATCAATATATAGTAACTGTTTATTAATGTCAAACCATATATTGATTTTTTCTATTTATTACTTTTAAAAAATTCTTAAAATTATTTTGTGAGAAAATTAAAAATAGCAGTTATTGGGAGTGGTATTTCAGGTCTGTCGGCATCATGGGAACTTTCAAAATATCATGATATCCATTTATTTGAAAAGAATAATTATTATGGTGGGCATGCAAACACACTAAAAGTTGAGCCTGTAAAAGAGAAAGCTTTTTATGTTGATACTGGTTTTATAGTTTTTAATCACCTGAATTATCCAAATCTTTGCAATCTATTTAATGAACTCAATGTTGAGACTTATGAGAGTGATATGTCATTTTCTGCTTCTCTCGAAAATGGAGGATTAGAATATTCTGGTTCATCCTTAGCAAGTATGTTTGCCCAGAAAAAAAATATTTTCAATCTAAAATACTTAAGAATGTTAATAGAGATAATGAAATTCTATAAAAATGTTGAGTATGACAAAATGAATTATAAAAATCATACTATAGAAGATTATCTAACCATTAAGAATTATTCAGACTTTTTTAAATATAAACATATTTATCCAATGGCATCGAGTATTTGGTCATCATCATTAAATGAAATAAAAAAATACCCTTTTGAACAATTTGTTAATTTTTTTTCTAATCATGGTCTTTTAAATTTAACAAATAGGCCTAAGTGGAGAACTGTTTTAAATGGCAGTCAAACTTATGTTAAGAAAAATCATAGAGAAAGAAAATATTATTGCTTCAAAGAATATTGAAATAGAAATTAAAAAATTTAAAAACGATAAATTAATATTAAAAGTTAATAGAAAAGAAAAAGAATATGATCATGTAATTATTGCCGTTCATTCAGATCAAGTCAAACATGTAAATAAAATTCCAAATTTAAATAATATAAAAATTTTTGAAGATATAAAGTATACAACAAATGAGGTATTTTTACATACTGACGAAAATTTGATGCCTAAATTAAAAAAGTTTGGGCTAGTTGGAATTATCTAGAAGGAGAGAATAACAATAAATTATCGGTAACTTACTGGATGAATAAGCTTCAAAATATTAATACAAAAAAAAATATATTTGTAACTTTAAATCCATCTATGAAGCCATCAAAAGAGGCAATAATAAAAAGAATAATTTATGATCACCCCGTATATAATCTTAAAACATTTAAAACTCAGAAAAAAATAAAACTAATTCAAGGAAAAAACAACATCTGGTATTGCGGTGCTTACCTTGGGTATGGTTTTCATGAGGATGGGATTAAATCTGTTTTAGATGTTGTGAATCAAATTCTTAAAAAAATAAATGAATAAAATTAGTTATGTAAAAAATAAAATATATAGTGGTGTAGTTAAACACACTAGATTTTCCCCATTTCACCATAGTTTCAGCTATAAAATATCTTATTTTTGGTTTAGATTAAATGATTTCAGAGAATATTTTCTATTTAAAAGAAACAGAATCAGTATATTTTCTTTCTTTGATAATGATCATGGGCAAATTGAGAAAAAGGGGTTGTAGAAGATTTTTTTCAGAAAAAATTAAGAAGAATTAAAGGAGACTTTTTCAAGATAAAAGTTTTTTGTCTTCCAAGAATTTTAAACTATAGTTTTAACCCCATTTCAGTCTTTATTCTTTATAATAAAAGAGAAATCCCATCTGGAGTTATCCTTGAGGTGAATAATACTTTCAAAGAAAGACATTTATATTTCTCAAAGATAAAAAAAGACCAAACTAATTTTATTTTTGATAAAGGTTTTTATGTTTCTCCTTTTTTTGAAGTAAAAGGTTTGTATGATATTTCTTTTAAAATTGACGAAAAAAATATTTACTTGTACATAAAATATATTCTAGATAAAAAAAAGGTTTTTGAGGCCTCTTATCAGGGAAAATCAATAGATATGAATGAAATGAACCTTTTAAGGACATTTTTACAAATTCCATTCAAAATATTAAAGTTACCTTGGGAATATATATTCAAGCCTTGAAACTATTTTTTAAAGGAGCTAAATATATCAATAGACCAAAAATATCAAAAACAAAATTTACTATAATAAATGAGAGAAGATAGAGAATATAAGAGAAAAATTGACCTATTTTTATCCGTTTTAAGACAAAGTAGATTCGGTAAAATATCTGTTCTTTATCAGAATAAAAAGATTCTTGATTATCAAGCTCCTGAAAATGGTCCAAAAGCTGAAATAAATATAATTAATAAAAAATGCTTAGACGATTTTTTTAATAGAGGTGATTTAGGATGGGCAGAGAGTTATATTGATAAAAATTGGGAAACAACTAACTTAACCAGCTTTCTGGAATGGGGTGCGAAAAACTTCCATCAATTCTCAAGCTTCATAAGGGGGAGATGGTACATAATTTTGTATCTAAGACTTAAACATTTTTTAAATGGTAACTCTAAAAAAGGGTCTAAAAAGAATATTCACTATCATTATGACCTAGGAAACGAGTTTTATAAATCCTGGTTAGATGAAACTATGACATACTCGTCAGCAATTTTTAAAACAAAAACGCAGTCACTTCAATCAGCTCAGATAAATAAGTATAAGAGTCTTGCTGAACTTGTTAATATTAAACCTGGTGACAGTGTACTTGAAGTTGGTTGTGGTTGGGGCGGATTCTCAGAATTTTTAGCGATTAATTATGGGGCAAATGTAACTGCGATTACAATTTCTGAGAAGCAGTATCTTGCAGTCAAAAGTAAAATTGAGAAGAAGCATCTAAAAGAAAAAGTTGACGTAAAGCTAATTGACTACAGAGATTTGAATGGGAAGTTTGATAAGATTGTCTCCATAGAAATGTTTGAGGCCGTTGGAGTTAAGTATTGGAGTATATTTTTCAAAAAACTCTACGAGAATCTAAAACCAAAGGGTTGTATTGGTCTTCAAACGATTACAATTGATGAAAAATTTTTTCAAACATATAAAAAGTTTCCTGACTTTATACAGACATATATATTTCCAGGTGGAATGCTACCATCAATTCCAGCAATTAATGAAATTATGAAAAACGAAGGTCTTTATATAGATAAAAAAAATATGTTTGGTCTTGATTATGCCGAAACACTTAAAAGGTGGAGATCTTCATTTCAAGATTCATTGAATGAGATTAAGTCCCAAGGTTTCAATGATACATTCTTAAGAATGTGGAATTATTATTTAAGTTATTGTGAGGGTGGTTTTAGGTCACAAAATATAGATGTTGGGCAATTTCTAATAAAAAAGAATTAAATATACTTTTTAAAATGAAATATTTTTTTTATTCTTTACCAGCGTTTGCATTCGCAATACCAACATTTCCGGTCATGGTTTTTCTACCTGCTCTATACTCAGAAGTATACGGATTGGACATAGCTACAATTGGGATTATACTTTTTGCGGCAAAATTAATAGATATAACTACCGATCCTTTAATGGGTTGGATAAATGATAAAAATTTTTTTTCAAGGAAAATATGGTTGATAATTGGAGGACTACTTTCCGGGATTGCTCTTTACAAACTTTTTAAGGTAGATGAAATTCCTGGAAACGAACATTTACTTATATGGATTGTAGTTTTGTATACAGGATGGACAATATTTCAAATACCTTATCTGTCAATTGGCTATAATTTAGAGAGAAATTATCATAAAAGAACCAGACTTAGTGCATCACGAGAATTCTTTGTTCTTTTAGGGTTATTTTCATCGCTTCTTCTTCCAATAATCTTAAATGTAGACAATGTAAAACTTGTTAGCAAATTAGTAGATCTAGCAATAATATCTGGGTTTTTGGGGTTGTTATTATTTACAATATGTATTAAAGATGAGAAATCTAACAGACGGAGTAATTTTTCAGGAATTAATTTTAAAAGTATTTATAAAAATAATAAGATAAGCAGACTTATTTTTGTATGGTTTCTAAATACGCTTGCAAATGTTTTTCCAATGGTACTTTTTGTTTTTATGTCTCTTACATCCTTGGAGGAAATGATTATGATAGACAAATAACGTTATTTTACTATTTTTTATTTGCTGTTTTAGGTGTTCCTTTTGGACATTCCTTTCTAAGAAAACAAATAAAGTTTTAGCATGGAGAATATCATTAATAATATCTGCATTGATTTTCTTATTTGTGTTTTTTTAGATAAAGGAGATCTAAATTTATTTATTATTATTTCATGTTTAACAGGATTATGCCTTGGAGCAGACCTTCTTCTTCCAATGTCTATTCAAGCAGACTTAATAGACCATCACAGAATGAAATTTAATGAAGATATGTCTGGTATAATGTTTTCTATATTGACATTCTTAAACAAACTTTCATTTGCATTAGCAAGTATTTTTATATTTGGTGTATTAGGATTATTGAATTTTGACGCTAATGAGATAGTTTCTAGGGATAGTAAAATTTTTATAATTATTAGCTATGCAATAATTCCTGTCATACTAAAAATAGTTTCGGCTTTTCTGCTTAAAAATTTTACTTTTGGGGAAAGTGAATTAAAAAAGGTACAAAAAATTATTACTGTTAATGATTAAAAAAAATAATATATTGAATAAATGAGACTATTATTCTTACTATTAACTTTAACCCTATTATCTTGTGCAAGTGATATGAACGTAAAGAATTTTGAAAATGAAAAACCTAGGTTTGTTCTCGAAGATTATTTTGATGGCAAGACAAAAGCATGGGGAATGTTTCATGATAGATTTGGGAATTTAAAGAGGTCGTTTAAAGTTGATATAACGGGAACTTTAGATAATGATACTCTGACTCTTGATGAAAAATTTGTTTATAATGACGGTGAAAAAGAATCTAGAATTTGGAGTATTAAGATTTTAGGTAATAATAAATATTCAGGTACAGCCGATGATGTAATAGGCGAAGCCACAGGAATTTCCTCAGGAAATGCCTTAAATTGGAAATACAAGCTTAATTTAAAAGTAAAAGAATCTACAGTTGCTGTAGATTTTGATGATTGGATGTTCTTGCAAGACGATAACATCTTAATGAACAGGGCTGAAGTTAAAAAGTGGGGAATAGTTTTTGGGTGTAGTTTCAATAACATTTAAAAAATAAATTATATATTATGAATTTTTTTAAAGATTCTTCCTAAGATAGGAACTTGGGTGTAAAAGTTTTTTCCAGAATCCCAAAAATCTGAATGCTTTTTAATCTTTCCATTTTTAACGGTTACCTCACTAAAGCCATCAAAGCAAATATCTTTTCTAAATATTTTACAGGAGAAATTCCACTTAATAATTGCCAAATTTTGTTTGTAAAAAATATTTAAAACTTTGAACTTAGGCTGTTGTAATTTTTTAAACATTTCTAAAAAAAGTTCCCTTAAATTATCTTTACCAATTATTGTGTTGAATGGATCTTCGAAGACTATATTATCATCAACTAAATTTAATAAGCTATTAATATTCGTAACCTCTAGGTTTTCAAAAGCATTTTTGTATTTATTAATAATCTTTTTATCACGGTAGTTGAATTAGTTTTCTAATTAACTTGAAATATAATTTGTTTGAAAAAAATTTAATAGTTTCATACCTAATATTAATCTTTTGGGAAAATAAATTTCAAAATCGTTGGTATTAATTTTTTTAGCAATCTTATGAGCTGCTCTTTCAGGTGTAATAAGAAATGGCATTTTGAACTGATTTTTCTCTGTCATTGGAGTTTTTACAAAACCTGGATGAACTACTTGAACCTTAATATTAAACTTTTCGTATTCTAATTTAATTGTTTCAGCTAGGAAAGTTACAGCTGATTTTGTTACACCGTAAATACCAGCACCTGGTAGACCACGATAGCCTGCTGGTGATGAAACTATCATTAAGTGCCCTCCTTTATTTTTCTTCATTTTACTTATAACTGAAGACAGACAATTGATTACACCCATTAAGTTTATATCAACAACCTTCCTTATTTCATCTACGTTTAAAGTTTCCATTGAGCCCGGAGAATAAGTAGCTGCATTCATCACTACTAAGTTTATTTTCTTAAATTTTTTATGAATAGTGTTTACAATTTTTTTGCAATCTTTCAAAGAGGAAACATCTCCGTGCACAGGAATAATCGATTTGTTATACCTAGCTATATTACTTAATTTTGATTTTGTTCTTCCGCTGATATAAACGGTATACTTATCTTTTGATAAAATTTTAGCAAGTTCAGCACCAATTCCAGAGCCTCCTCCAGTAATCCAACAAACCTTACTCATTATTTTTATCAAATTTTTTGATATATACTCTATTTCACTTCCATCTTTTATGAAGATCATTTTTACCCACCTACCGAACTTATCATACCAAATGTCAATAATAACATCCTCTCCAGTTGATTCTTTTCCCTCAAGTTTATAGTGATCAGTTTTAACTTTGTTATTATAAATCGTCTTTTTCCCCAATGATTCAATCTTAAAATTGATAATACTACAATCTTGCGTATTAAGTGTTTTCTTTTCACCACCTTTAATTAATTCATTTCTCCAATAACTTGTTGGCATTATAGATTCTTCTGAAAGTGTTTCTCTTGATGTTCCACTTATTTTATAAGTATCTTTTGATTTTGTGATTTTACACGATAGTTCTTCACCGTTTTTGTCGGTAAAAGTTTCAAGAGTTTTTAATTTATCATCTGACCAAACTTCAACATTTTTATGATAGTAGTCATAAACAACGAAACCGAGAAAAGTAACTTCAAATTTAATTTCTATCTCAGCTTTTATATCATTACCGAGTTGTGAGAAACTTAAGTTGTGGAAACCGATAAGACTTGAGTTTCTATATACATTAAACTTAATATCCTCAGGAATACTATTTCTGGGTTCTACCGACCAAGAGAAAAGTATTAGAAGGACTAATAATATGAATGAAGATTTGAGTCTCACGAAAAAAAGTTAGCTGGCCTACAAAATAGTTAATTGTGACCAGCTATTACCTATCTTCTTTGACCAAAAAGTTGAATCAGCATAATAAATAAGTTGATAAAATCTAGATAGAGAGTTAAAGCCCCCATTATGGCTTTTTTACCCTCCTGACCAGAATTATCAAAGTACATAGCCTTTATTCTTTGAGTGTCATATGCTGTGAGACCTGCAAATACTAAAACACCAACTACAGAAATTCCAAATTGAAGAGCTGAACTTGCAACAAAGATGTTAACAATAGATGCTATTAATATGCCGATTAAACCGATGAATAAAAATGAACCCCATCCGGTTAAATCTTTTTTTGTAGTGTAACCATACAAACTTAAAGCACCAAAAGCACCCGCAGAAATAAAGAAAACTCTTGCAACGGATTCTCCAGTATATTGTATAAAGATTGAAGACAAAGATAAGCCCATAACTGCTGCAAAAGGCCCAGAATAAAACTTGGACTGTGCTCTCTTTCATCTTGGCTATACCCATATTTAGAGCTATTATGAACCCTAATGGTGCAAGCATTATTATAAAAGCAAGTGGTGAACCATAAATAGCGTTCCCAAAAGCTGTCATTGTATTCGTTCTGAAATCGAAAGCCATAGTTGATGTTAGATGTGCAATAACCCCAGTTAGTGCTAAACCTACAGCCATAAATGAATAAACTTTATTCATGTAAGCTTTGAGGCCCAGATCAATTTGATCCGCTGAACTTCTTGCTTTCACATTTCTTTCGTAATCGTAAGCCATTATATACTCCTTAAAATAATAGAATTTAAAGTATTATACTACTTTTCTTTAATAGTTTAAATATGTTAGAATTTTTTTAATTCAAGAGGAAATTTATTATGAAATACAGAACACTAGGTTCAACAAATACTAAAGTTAGTAATATATGTTTGGGCACAATGACATGGGGAGAGCAAAACACTGAAAAGGAAGGTTTTGATCAAATGGACTTAGCTTTTGATGAGGGGGGTAAATTTTTTCGATACAGCTGAACTATATTCTGTTCCCCTAGAAAAGAAACATGGGGATTAACTGAAAAAATAATTGGTAACTGGTTAAAAGAAAAAAAATGCAGAGAAAAAATTATTCTTGCAACTAAAGTTACCGGTAGATCAGGAATGAAATGGTTCAGAAATAAAGAGACAAGATTAAATAAAGAACAGATACATGAAGCTGTAAATGGAAGTTTAAAGAGACTAAATACCGACTATATTGATTTATATCAACTGCACTGGCCAGATAGGAAGGCGAATTTTTTTGGAAAGTTAAATTATAATCACGAAGAAGAATCAGATTTCATTGATTTACGAACTCAGCTTGAAGCTCTAGATGAACTCGTCAAGGATGGAAAGATAAAGTTTATAGGATTGTCAAATGAAACTGCTTGGGGGACTATGAAATTTATCTCATTATCCGAAAAATTTAATTTACCAAAAGTTGTTTCAGTACAAAATCCATATTCACTCTTAAACAGAAGTTATGAGGTTGGTATGGCGGAAATATCTATAAGGGAAAAATGTGGTTTACTAGCATATTCCCCATTAGCATTTGGAATGTTGACAGGGAAATATGATAATGGCGTAAAACCAGATGGTGCAAGACTTACATTATTTGGAAACATGTTTACAAGATATACCAAAGATAAAGGGCTCAAATACTCATTGAAGTTTAATAATTTAGCAAGAGAGTCTGGAATCACTCCAACCCAAATGGCATTAGGCTTTGTTAATTCAAGGCCTTTCGTGACAAGTAATATTATTGGGGCAACGAACTTAGATCAATTATTAGAAAATATAAAAACGTCCGATTTAAAACTGAGTGAGGAGGTTTTAGAAAAAATTGAAACAAATCCACGATGAATGTCCATTTCCATGTCCTTAATTTTTCCTTTTTGTGATCATAAATGAAGTTAATATTATAATTACAATACCTAAAATATTTAAAATACTTAAACTTTCATTCAATAGAAAAAAACCTAATGCAGTCGAGAATATTATTCTAGAGTAACTTAGAATCATAACTTTATTGGTAGGATTATCCTTATAAGATTCTGTATTAAAATATTGCCCAATTACAGCAGTTACAGTAATCATAAAGTAATCTTGAATATTAGAAAAATTAAAAGTAATTGTCTCGTTAAATATACTGAAAAATATTACCGTGGAAATAAAGGAATGATAGAGAAGAATTTTTTTTGTATTTTCATGTTTGCTCAGATAAGAGATTGAGATTATCCCTCCAGATACACAAAATGCTGAAAATAAAGCCATATATAACCCTAGGTTATTATTAAAATTTTGTGGTTCTGATATTAAAATTACACCAATAAACCCAATGAGTAGTAAAAAAAAACTAGATAGGAAATTTTTTCTTTGAAAGCTATAAAGGCTAAAATTGAAGAAAAAAAAACTTTAGTAAAACTAATGGTACTAGCTTGCGATAATGTAAGATAATTAAGAGAATTATAACCAAAATACATAGCTAAAACTCCAAAGATAGATCTGAGAATATGAATAAAAATTTTGTTAGAATTAATATCTTTAGTAAAAGATTCTTTAATATTAAAAAGAAAAATAACAATAATAAAAGTGTACCAAAAAATGATCTATAAAATACAATATTTTCTATGCTATTTGTAAGTAATTCAAGTTTGATCTGGTAACCAAGTAATGAAAAAAAAACAGCTGAAGATTTGGTAGTAATCTTTAAGTTTTTTCATTTTTTGTTATACTTTTTGCTAGGTAATGATTTAGATACAATAAGCCTATACCACTAAATATTGTAATTAAGTCTACTTTTTCATTGAAAAACAAAATTCCGAAGATTGTAGCAAAAAGTAATTTTGAAAATTCAAAGGGCATTAAATTTGTTAAAGCTTCTTGACTTAGCGCCTTTGTCCATAAAAAGTTTCCAATTGTGGCAATACTAGCTATCGTAAATAATAAAAAAATAATTTCAAAACTGTTAGGAGTAGTCCAAACATACAATGAAGGGAAAAAAGATATGGGAGCCATGATAATAACCATACTAAACATTAATAAAAGTACTGATTCAGTTTTTGAAATTTGTTTAACTAAAAGTCCTGCTATTGCATGAGTTAAAGATGCTATAAGTGCTATCAAAACCCCAAACTTAAGCTCAAGATCTGGTCTGATAAGTATGATTGTTAAAATAAATCCTGAGATAATTGCAGTAGTATTAATTTTTAAAGTTTTTCTTTAAAAAATATAATACTACCAAGATACATGAAAAGTGGAGTTGTAAAGCTTATTGCCATAGCTTGAGATAATGGTATGAGTGAATATGACCAAAATAGTAAAATCATTGTCAAGCCGCCGAAGACACCCCTAAGTATTAATAATTTAAAATTCTCTTTCTTATTGATTTTTATTTTATATTTAAGAATAAATGGAAGTATAATTAAAACACCTATAAAATTTCTAAAAAAAGCTTGTTCAAATGGGTGAATTTGTTCTGATAGAAATTTTATTAAAGCTGTGAGAACTGCAAAAAAAAAACATGATAATATGAGTAGTGATATAGAATACATTTTTTATTAAAATCAATTATAGTTTCTTGCAATTTACACTTAATTATGTCAATAAAAATAATGTTTAATTTTTCTTCAAAATTTAAGTCAGTATTATTTTTTTTCTTCCTAATTTACTTTTACCCAATTCTACTTGTACCTAAAGAGATAGCTAAATTTAAAGACTGGGCGTCCTATGCCGAAGGTGAAGGAAAAAATTTAGCTTGTATGGCTGTAACTAAGCCCAAAAAGTCAGAGGGAAATTATAAAAGAAGAGGTGATATATTTGCCATTATTACACATCTGCCTGGACAAGATAAATGGAATGAATTTAGTATAGTAGCAGGATATAATTTTAAAACAGATAGTAACCCAGAAATTTTTATTGGGGATCTTAAATTCCAACTATTCACTTCAGGCTCGAGAGCTTGGAGCTTTAGCCCTTCAGAGGATGAAAAAATCATAAGATATTTAAAATCTTCAATGAAAATGAAAGTTGTTGGAACTTCTTCAAGAGGAACAATCACAACCGATACATATTCTTTGATGGGTTTCAGTAAAGCATATCAGTCGATAAATGAAGCTTGTAAAAAAAAGTAATTTACTATGAAAAAGAAAATCGTCTTAGCTTTCTCTGGTGGACTTGATACATCAATAATACTGAAATGGCTTCAAAATGAATATGATGCAGAGGTAGTTACTTTCACAGCAGATATCGGACAGGGTGTTGAAATTAAGGATGCTAAGGAAAAAGCTGAGAAGTTGGGTGTTAAACAAATTTTCGTTGAAGACTTACAAGATGAATTTGTCAGAGAATACGTTTTTCCTATGTTTAGGGCAAATACATTATATGAAGGTTGTTATTTATTAGGTACATCTATTGCGAGACCGTTAATTGCAAAAAGACAAATAGAGATTGCTCATGAAGTTGGAGCAGAATTTGTTTCTCATGGTGCTACTGGAAAAGGAAATGATCAGGTTAGGTTTGAATTAGGTTATTATGCAAATGACCCAAAAATAAAAGTGATTGCCCCTTGGCGCGAGTGGGATCTAAAGTCAAGAGCACAACTTCTCGATTATGCAATGCAAAATCAGATTAATGTACCAAAAGATAAACTCAATGAGGCACCGTATTCCATGGATGCGAATCTTTTACATACATCATATGAGGGGAAGATATTAGAGGACCCTTGGTTAGAACCTGATGAGAGTATGTTTTTAAGAACAAAAAACCCAGAAGATGCACCAGATAAGTCAACCTTGATAACGATAGGTTTCCAAAATGGAGACCCTATATCAATAAATGATGAAAAACTATCACCATCAAAACTTTTATCTAAACTTAATCAAATAGGAGGCCAAAATGGTGTTGGTCGATTAGATATTGTAGAAAATAGGTATGTTGGGATGAAATCCCGCGGAGTATATGAAACACCTGGGGGAGAAATTCTTTTAGTAGCAAGAAGAGCAATGGAGAGTCTGACTCTTGACGGAGAGTCTTGCCACTTAAAAGATGAAATAATGCCAAAATACGCTAAATTAATTTATAATGGTTTTTGGTTTTCCCCAGAGAGAATAATGCTTCAGTCACTTGTTGATGAGAGTCAGAAAAAAGTAAATGGTTTGTAAAACTAAAAATTTATAAAGGTAACATAATTGTTATTGGGAGGAAGTCCGAAGATAGCTTGTATTCTCAAAGTATGGCAACGTTTGAAGAAGATACTGTTTACAATCAGGAAGACGCGGAAGGTTTTATAAAGTTAAATGCTTTAAGGTTAAAGATTCTTAAGAATAGAACTTAAATCTGGCACTTCTAGGTCAAACTGAGTATAAGATGTAAGTAGAGTGTTGAGAAGTAGACATGCAATTGTCATAGGTCCAACACCTCCTGGAACAGGTGTTATTTTCGATGCTTTATCATAGCACTCTTTATAGTTAGCGTCTCCAACAAGAATATTTTTACTATCTCTCTCAATTCTATTTATTCCAACATCAATTACTATAGCACCTTCTTTTATCCAATCACCTTTTACCATTTCTGGAATACCAACGGCAGGAACAACAATATCTGCCTGTTTTACTATAGCAGGAAGGTCTTTAGTTCTTGAATGGCAAATCGAAACAGTAGCATTCATTCCCAAAAGTAAGGCTGCCATGGGTTTGCCAACAATATTTGATCGCCCAATAATTACAGCGTGTTGACCTGAGAGGTCATCATTTATCATTTTAAGAAGTATGCTACACCCTAAAGGAGTGCAAGGAACTAAAGAGTTAAGACCTGACCAAAGTTTCCCCACATTGACAGCATGAAAGCCGTCGACATCCTTAACAGGAATGATGGAATCTAAAACTTTATCAGAATCAATATGTTTTGGAAGTGGGAGTTGAACAAGAATCCCTTGAATATTGTCATCTTTATTTAGTTTTTCAACCAAACTTAGAAGTTCTTCTTCAGAGACATCTTCGTTAAGTTTATGTTCAATAGATTGAAACCCAACCTCTTTTGTTTTTTCTGTTTTATTTCTTACATAAACTCTACTTGCAGGGTTATCACCAACTAATACAACTGCTAGGCCAGGAACTTTTCCAGATTTTTCAATTAAGTCAGAGCCAAATGATTTTATTCTTTTTCTAATTTTTTCTGATATTTCTTTACCATCTATTATTTTATTTTCACTCATAATTGCTCCTACTAAAAACTATATTTTGTTATTATATACAGAATTGATTCAATTAATATTATTAAAATAACTGGCGTTATATCAATTGATCCAAATTTTGGAATTATCCTCCTAATGATTCTTAGAGATGGCTCAACTAATTTAAAAAGAAAATTCATAATCATTGATATGAATTGATTATTTATATTAATTACATTGAATGAAATTAGCATACTAATTATAACATAAACTATAATTGAATATTTATATAAGTTTAGAACTTGGTAAATTATGTACATAAAAAAATCAATAAAAATCATAGTGAAATTTTTATATTATGAATTTAAAGAACTATCAAACTAATTTTGATTTTAGTAGAGCATTCGATTTACAAAAGAATCTTAATAACGGATTCGCTAAGAATATTTTTGATAACCTTGTAACTAATGCTACTTTAAAAAAAAATAAACTTTTCCAGAAGCATTTTGATTTTTATTATCACGGAGCTTTTTTTTTGTTGGCTTGAGTCTAAAGATCAATTTCTTTCGGTATCTATGTCAAAAAGAGGTTACAATTCAAATTCACGGTATAACCCAAATAAAATTTCATCATACTGTATCAAGATTATTAACTATTTAAGAAAGAATGAATTACTAGAGTTTTTTCCAGGATTTTTGGATTTAAGGAAAAAAAAAAGTCGTTTATCGCGTATTAAAGCAAAGGATAAACTCATTACCGAATTTAAAAAAGTTAAATTAAATAAGTCTTATTCTATCCATCATCAAAAAAGAGAATTTGTTTATTTGTACCAAAATAATATTAAAAGAGAATATAATGACAATTTCAAAACACATGAATTAAGAGAAATTTTAAAATCTACAATAAAATAATTCAAAAGAGTTTGTTTGATATTCCTTATTACAATGGTGAAAACCTAAAAATTATAATGGAAAGTTAATTAATTTATTCATATCAAATTCTGTATTAAATTGTTATTTTCTGGAAGAATTTTCAACAGAGCCGATTCTGGGTGGTTGTTGGTGGGATAAGTTAGATGAGAATTTAGTCATGATATACAAAAAACAATTTATCATTAATAATCAAGAGTGTATATATTTTGATCTATTAGATATTTTCCCAAATTTTCTTTCATCTCATAATGGATGCATTATTAATATACAAAGTTCTTCAGTTGATGATTTAAGTTATAGTAAGAAATGCTATATTTTACTAAAATATATTAAATCAAAAAATAGAAAAAATTTTGTACACACCTTTTAAAGAGAAAAAAAGATTTGGTTTTAAAGATTATGAAAATTCAGAATTAAAAAGATAATTTTGACATTTATTAATAATAACAAAAAGTTTTTCAATTTTATAATCATGGTGTTTATGATAAGTGGCTTGAGTTTTGCTCTAAAGTATTCTTAGAACTACTTAAAGTTTCCTTAAGTCCAGATAATCCCATCTATCTTGTAAAAGACAAAATTTATTTTTGTTTAAAAAATGAAAAAAATGTTAAAACAAATTTATATAGAATTTTAGAAAAAGCTCTGAGAAATTTGAATTTCGATATAAAATCAAATTATTGTTTCAATGATCATTTAGTTTCTAGAAATATTTTTGGTAAGATATTTAGGGATAAAAGAGTTGTTTCAAAAGATATATTAAAACCTAAGATATTTTGAGGGAAAAAATTAATGGAAGTTAAAAAATTAGGAATCGATCAACTTAAGTTTTCCAAAGGGAGTAAAATATATTCTAAAGGTGAGAAAGCCCATTTTGCATATTATGTTCACTCAGGTAAGGTAAATATTTATAGTCCCGGCGGACTTTTACTTGGTCAGATTGGAGAAGGAGAAATATTTGGAGAAAGGGGACCATCGTTAGATGAATCAAGGTCGGTAACAGCGGAAGCTTCAACGAATTGTATTCTTTATCCAATAAATGAGAAAACAATTAAAAAAAAAAATTAGAGATGCTGACCCAGTTGTTAGGGCAATTATGAGGAGTTTATTGATAAGGCTAAATGATATCAATATGAAGAGTGAGGACTTCTGGAGAAGCCTTAACGTAATGACTTCTTTATCTGATGATAAAGACTAAAGTGTGTTCTTACCCTGTCTATGAAGCGTATTTTCCTCACCTTGGACCAAGTTCCAAAAGTCTTTCATGTAATCATCGCCAAATCTATTAATATTAAATTTTTTATAGTTGAACTTTTTTGTTATCAGGGATTCATTCATTATTTCTTCAGCTACTGATTCACCAAGCACTGGGCAATACTTCATTGCTTGTCCCGATCCTAAATTATGAAAAAGATTAGTGTATTTTGAATCTTTACCAAGTATAAATCTTAAATCAGGTGTGATATCAAAAAATGAACGATATCCAGAAGCATAAACAGTTTTGTCAATATTAGAAAATCTTTTTTTTGAGATGTCCTCGTAATTCTTAATTTGGTTGTAAGCAAGAGACTGGTTCATTGGTTCATTTAAATACTCTCCTCCGTTAACTGCAGTTAGATCATTAATGAAGTTTTTAGCAATCTCGTAGACAGATCTTTTTCTAGGTTGATGAGCGTGCATCTTATTTCCTCGCCATGACCTGAAATAGCAAAGGTTAGTATAGTCTGCAATTATAGGGTATTCATATTTAATTTGAGGCGGGCTTTCCATCCAATTTACAACGGAAACAGGCTCGATTGTAACTGGTATTTTTAGTCCTATTTTCGAAAATAATTGGGAGCTCCATGCCCCAGTAGCATTCACAAAGTTCTTTGCATCGAATTTACCGTTATTTGTTGTACACCCAACAATTTCATTACCTTTGAATATAATAGAATCAACTTCTGTTTTTTCATATAGATCAACCCCATTAGCATCGATAGCATTATATAGTGTGGATCTAAGAATACTTGGGTCCAACTGAAAAGCGTCCGGTTCGAAAAAATATGATTCACTTTCATCGGTTATCAAAGTCGTACCGCATTTAGAGATTGCTGAATCGGATGAAATTTCTTCAAAAACGAGATCTATTTTTTTCATTCTCTGCGCAAGCTCGGACCAAGCTGGGTTTTCTCCGTCTTCATTTTTTTTTGCAATCCAGATAGCTCCAAATTCGTCGAGTTCCATTTTAAGCCCCCAAATTCCGGATAAGTCTTTCCACATTTTGGTACTAAGATTAGCCATCATTGAAGCATCTGGATCTGCGTTAGCGGATCTAACAATACCAGAGTGTCTAGAAGATTCTGCTGCACATAAGACAGCTTTTTCTATGAGGCAAACCTTTTCGCCTTTGCCGACAGAGTTAAGCTTTCTCTGCAACGAAACAGCGGTAGCTGCACCCAAACAACCACCCCAATAATAACTGTATGATACATATTTAAAATCCTAGTTTTTATTGATATAACTAATAAATTATAAGTCAATTTCAATGAAATTAAATTTTAAAAAAAAAAAACAAAATTTTACCTATTTAGTTTGCAAATTAAATAAGAATGAATCTTTTGATCTTTTAAAATTAGCAGAAATAAATCCAAGCAAGTATCCTTTTTTACTAGAAAGTTCTTCACGAGGTAATAAGTTGAATAGAAGCTCGATTTTATTTTTTCACCTGACGGATTATTTTAAAAAGATAAAAAAAATATTTTTTTTTTTAACTTAAAAAGTATTTGGCAAAAAGAAAAATCCGTCAGCAAGATATTTTGAAGAAGATTATAAAATCCCTTTTTTTGGTGGCTGGTTTATATATCTAGGTTATGAAATGGCACGAGAGATTGAAATAAAGCTGAATATTCCAGATTCTCCATTTATTTTACCTGATGCCTTCGCTGCAAGAGTGAGTACGGCTATTATTTATGATAACGTATCACGAAAGCTATTTTTAGTATCAGACAGGATAGATAGTTATGAAGAGGATTTTGAAAATATTTTAAATGATATTTCAAATATTAATCCGGATGATAAAAGATCAAAGACTACTGGAAAAATAGAGGTTGTGAGCAAGGGCTCAGAAGACGATCATCAAAGACAGGTAAGAACTTGTATTGACTACATATATCAAGGTGAAATTTTCCAGGCAAATCTATCTAGACTTTGGAACTTTAAAATTAATAAAGAGATTTCAGATATTGATATTTATAGGCAGTTGAGATTTAAGAATCCGTCGCCTTTTGCGGCTCTAGTGAGGTACGGAGATAGTAGCATAATAAGCTCATCACCAGAAAGGTTGTTGTCGATTAATAAAGATCATCTTGAGACGAGGCCAATAGCAGGAACAAGACCAAGAGGACGCTCTGGACTCTTAGATATTGAACTTTCTAATGAATTAATTAATTCTGATAAAGAAAAGGCAGAACACTTGATGTTAGTTGATCTAGAAAGAAATGATATTTCAAGAGTTTGTAGGCCAGGTAGTGTAAAGGTTGATGAAATGATGACTATTGAGTCATATGCTCATGTTCATCATATTGTTTCGAACATAAGTGGAAAATTAAAAAAAAATGTCTTACCCTTAGACGCAATCATGGCTGTTTTTCCTGGTGGAACAATAACAGGGTGCCCCAAGGTTAGGTGTATGGAAATATTGGGTGAGTTAGAGAAAGAAGGTCGTGGGCCATATACAGGCTCAATTGGTTATTTAACACATAATGGAAATATTGATTTTAATATTTTGATAAGAACAATGTTACTAGAGAAAAGAAACTTATATTTTAGGGCTGGTGGTGGGATTGTTGCGGATTCAATTCCTCAAAATGAGACACTAGAAACTGAAGCCAAAGCTAATGGAATGCTTAGGAGCTGTTGAGATGTTTTCAGAATGAATGAATTTTTTCGCTAATAAATGGAATTTTAAAAAAATATTTCTGTACTTGATAGGGGCTTGCATATGGAGATGGAATTTTGAGACCATGTGTTGGCGTGTGTCTAAATCAATAAGTTGCAAATTTATGGTGTTGAGTATTGGGAGAGACATTTAGAAAGACTTAAAATGGGATGCGATAAAATCAAACTTCCTATGCCTTCGAAAGCTCTTTTAAATAGTTATAAAAATAAAATTTTAAAGAAATCATTAGAAAGTGAGATAAACCGAGGTGTTTTAAAAATTATAATTACTCGTGGAGTGGGGGGTAGAGGTTATAAATATGAATCCAATTTAAAGCCAACAATTATTTTTTTATCTTTCCCAGCAAAACTATTGATAAAAAACTTTATAATACTGGAGTTAAAGTTAAATTATGTAAAACTGATATTTTAGAGAATAAAAGAATATCTGGTATAAAGCATTTAAATAGGCTGGACTCAGTAATCGCCCGCTCGGAATGGGATGACAATTATTTTGAAGGTTTATTTGTTGATAAATCAGGAAATTTATTAGAAGGAACAATGACCAATATTTTTTTTATAAAAAATAAGGTTTTGTATTTTCCTAAATTAAGATCATGTGGTATTGAAGGTATAATGAGTCAGGTAATTAAAGGAGAAAACAAATCTTTTCTTTAAAGATTTTAAGGAATGTAATTTAAAATTCTCTGAAATTAATAATTTTGATGCAATGTTTCTTACAAACTCTATAATTAAAGTTATACCAGTGAAATATTTAGAAAACATAAGTTTTAAAATTACAGAAGAACTTAGTTAGTTTAGTTAAATATTTCTCTTTATTTAGCAAAAAAAAAATGATAATCTTGAGTTGTCATAGTTCAAATTTATCCCTAATTTCAATTAACTTGTTATTATCAAAATTTTTACTTTTCATCATTTCATTCCATTCCTTTTGAGCAAGTTGTTTGTTATTGATTGTAATTAATATGTCTATGATTAATTCTCTTGCAAAAATATTTTTTGGTGAGATAACTTTTAGCTTTGAAAGAATTTCTAAAGCACTCTTAAATTGATTTGTATTTTTTTAGTAAAGAATATTCAAAAAGTAAACTTTCATCATATGGAAAAAATTCAAGACCCTTTTTAAAATAAAGATCTGCTTTTTGGAGATAACCAGAAGGCTGCAGGTTCTTGCAAGAATTAACCATCCTTGAAGATCTTTTGGATTTTTATTCAATTTATTTTCTAAGTAAAGTATTAACCTATTTGGATCAAGTTCATCAATTTTTTCTTTTGAGACAATAATATCCTCAATGATTTTATTATTTTCCTCATTAAACGTGAAACTTTCAAAACTACCCTTAAGCATATAACCAATAAACGTAACGACAATAAGGAAAATGAATAGGATCAACCTACTCTTTGTGCTTGGCATAAGATAAATGAAATAGCAATAATTGTTAATAAAATTAATATTAAGAAAATAGTCATTTTTGTCTTCTAAAGAAAAGAATATCATTAAAATAAAAATCCTGCTGGTAGTAACCATAAACCAATTGTGTCAAGGCCTCAAGGGAGAGAAAATAAAACAAAGTCCCCATACCTTTCATGTACAAATTTTATGATTTCTTTATCAGACTTGTTTTGAAGTAACAATTTTCTTACAAGTATTCTAAGATCCTTTGCTATATCAGCATTGGAATTCTGAATATCTTCATTTTGACAAACAAGACATCTAAGCTGTTGTCCAATTTGCTTTGCTCTTTTTTCTAGATTTGGATTATCCAATATTTCATCCGGTTCTACACACATCAAATTTGTTGAAAAGAATATTAAAATTAGAGTTAAAAGCCTCATTTGTTTTTATCCAAAATTAATTTTATTTTTTTCATATCTTTTTCAGTAATTGCTCCTACATGTCTATAAATTATCTTCTGCTCTTTATCTATTATAAATGTTTCAGGCAAACCATAAACACCCCAATTAATGCTAACCATACCATCTTGATCAAAGCCAATTTTAGAGTATGGGTTGCCCATCTGCGAAAACCAAGTTTTAATGTTTTTTTCCGTATCTTTTTTTGCAATACCAAAAATTTTAAATCTTTGACTTAATTTAATCAGATTGCTGTGTTCTACTTTACATGGCGGACACCAAGATGCAAAAAAATTGACTAGTTTTAAATCTTTTGTTCTTAAGTCACTATCTTCAAAAGGTCTATTATCTAAGCTAGGTAATTTAAATTTTGGTATTTCCTTAGAAATTAGATTTGAAGGAATGAGCTTAGGATCATTCTTTAATCCTTCAAAGAAAAGCAGAAAAGTTGAGAGTAATAAAACTGTTAAAACTAAATATTTCATAAACGTGATTGTGAAAATCTAACAAATGATATTAGACCCGCTAGAGCTAAAAGAATTACACTCATCCAAATCCATAAAGTAAATGGATTATACCAGATTCTTGTTGTCCATTTTTTCTCATCAGGATCATTTTCACTTCTATCACTAAGCGCTATGTATAGATCACCAAATATTCCCTGAACTAATAGCTGCCTCAGTTGTCATTTGTTTTCCAGAATTATAAAATCTCTTTTCTGGTGTCATACGCTTAATAATATTTCCATCTTTACTTATATCAAAAAGTCCCATCTGACTAATATAATTTTCACCTTCTACACTTTTGACTCCAAGAAATTTTACATTAAATTCTTTTATCATGATCTCTTCGCCAATGCTTTGAAATTGGATTTTTTCTTCTTTTAGTATACTGCTTCCTGTCACGCCAATAATAAGAATACCAATACCTAAATGAGCTAAGATTTGCGATAAAATCTTTTTTGATAATTTTACTTTTCTTTTAACTGAAAATAAAAATAATGATAATTCATAGGTTGAACTTACTATTAGGCTTCCTCCGAGTATGAAGAATATTATAGATAAAATTGGCCCTCCAAAATTTAGATACCATATTATTAATGAGCTAATTAATATTAGAATTATAACGTATTTAATTCTATTAATTAAAAACTTAAGATCATCTCGTCCCCATTTTATAAATGGTCCTACAATCATTCCAATAGTCAACGGTATCATCATTGGAGAGAGAATTGAATTGAAAAATGGTGCTCCTACGGAAATCTTTTTATCTAAGATAACGTTTGAAAAAATAGGATAAATTGTCCCAATTAGTATAGTAAAAGTTAAGGATAGCATAAAGATGCTATTCAAAGAAATTATACCTTCTCTAGATAAAAAATTAATTTCTTTATGGTTTTTATTATCTAGAATTTTTAGAAATTTTATAAAGCCAAATAATGTAATAACTAAAAGCAAAAAAAGTATGAACAAGCCTCTGCTAGGGTCGTTAGCAAATGCATGAACTGAAACTAACACACCAGACCTTACTAAGAAGGTTCCAAGTAAACTTAAAATAAATGTAAATATAGCTAAAAATATTGTCCACTTGAAAAAAAGGGAATTTTTGTTAGCTAACAATATAGTATGAAGGAGGGTTGAAGCTGTTAGCCATGGAAGTAATGAAGCATTTTCTACTGGATCCCAAAACCAAAATCCCCCCCATCCTAATTCATAGTATGCCCACCAACTTCCTAAACCAATACCAATTGTTAGGAAGGTCCAAGAAATGAATACCCATGGTTTAAGAATCTCAATAAATTTAAAATTACTTTTGTTGCTAATTAAAGCTAGACTTATTGAATAAACTATAGAGAACCCAACATAACCAAGATATAAAAAAGGTGGATGAATCGCCAAACCAGGATCTTGAAGTAAAGGATTTAAATCTACACCTTCAATTTTTGGTGGAAAACTTTTTTGAAAAGGATTGGATGTAAAAACAATAAAAAGTGACACTAAAAAAATTAAACTATTTTGAATAGTTAAGACAAGTTCCTTAAATTCATTATTTATATTTCTAATTTTTGAAAAAATAAATCCAAAAAAAGCCATCACCAACAACCAGAGTAAAATTGACCCTTCATGATTACCCCAGACTCCTGTAATTTTATAAATAAATGGAAGTTGACTATTAGAATTATTAACAACTACATCTAATGAAAAGTCAGAGTTTATGAAGGAGTAGGTTAGAATTATGAATGATGAAAAGATTAATGTGAAGACTATATTAGTTATTTTTATATTACATAATGAAGAGAAATTAATATTAAAAAAGCCAAGGTTAAGTTTAATAAAACTAAACGATGATAATATCAAAGCTAAAAATAAAAATACTATACCAAGTTCAGATATCATTAATTTTTTCCTTTATAGATTCAATAGCTTCGATTTCCGGTGGCATATAATTTTCATCATGTTTTGCTAAAACTTCAGTTGCTCTCATTATTTTCATCTCATCAATATTACCCTGGACGACTACTCCTTGTTCTTCCTTAAATAAATCAGGTAAAATGCCTATATATTTTACTTCAATTTCATTTTTAAAGTCTGTAATTACAAATGAAACTTCTTCTACGTTTGCTCCATTAAAAAAAGTATTTTCTTTACTTACGCTTCCTTTCTTTACCATACCACCAAGTCTAACAACGCTTTTAATTTCATCACTTTTGTCTAAAATTTCTGTTGGAGAATAAAAAAAAACCATATTGTCTTTGAGATTATAAAATATTATGGCAGCGCCAGTAAAAATTGGAACTAGGAAAAGAAGAAGGGTTTTGAGTCTTTTATTTTTTTTTTTCATTTTTTGATAAATTTACTAATTCAGTTTCCAACCTTTTTAGTCGTTTAAGACTATTTACAGAGATAATGATTAGTATTACAAATACAACAAAAATATGATGATAGCACATATGGAACATGATCAGAAGTTTCGAGAAATTTAAGGAAGTAGTGCATTAATTTATTTTTGAAGAGTTTAAGATATCAATTTTTCTTTGAATGATCTCTGATTTAATTCTGATTATAATTATATTTAATGATAAAAAAAGAAATGAAAGTGTCATCACAAAAAGTGGAATTAACATAACAGTATCAATTGAAGGCGAAGAGAATTTTGAGATACTAGCTGGTTGATGTAATGTATTCCACCAATCAACGGACCATTTTATTATTGGTAAATTTATTATTCCTACTAGAGAAAGTATTGCTGCGTACTTATCACCTTTAGATCTATTTTCAAATGCATTTGAAAGTGATATAATTCCTACATAAAGAAAAAGAAGTACAAGTTCTGAAGTTAACCTTGCGTCCCAAACCCACCATGTGCCCCATGTTGGTTTTCCCCATATAGATCCGGTAATGAGTGTGGCAATTGTGAAACATGCTCCAAGAGGAGCAATTGCTCTTATTGCAATATCTGCAAGGGTGTGTCTAAAGATTAGAGAAAAGAACCCACAAACTGCAATTGAGCTATATAGCATTAAAGAGAACCATGCGCATGGAACATGAATATACATTATCCTTACAGTTTCACCTTGCAAATAATCTGGAGGACTGTTGAAAAACGAAAGGTATAGACCATAAATGAACGAAATTAAAAAGAAAACATTAAAATAGGGGAATAAGAATTCAGATATTCTTAGAAATTTATTGGGGTTTGCAAACTTAAAAATCATTTATTTATCTCATTCAAAATTAGCTTTCCTAAAAGTAATGTAATAGGTAATGTAATTAAAAAAAATCCAATTAAAATCAAAATTTTATTTAACTCAAAAGAACTATAGAAAAATACCATCATAATTACTTGTAGTGAAAATTATTATTGGAACATAAAAGGGCATTATAATTATAAATTGAAGCACTTTATTTCTTTTTATTTGAATTGTTAGGAGAGAAGCGATTAAAGATATAAGAATTAAGCTTGGCATGCCTATAAAAATATCTAAGCTAAGTTGAAAAAGATCGTTGAAATTTATGTTATAGAAAATTGAAAATATTGGTATTAGGAAGAAATGAGGTGTAATTAAAACAAGATACATAACTACTGTTTTAGAGAGTATTATAGATTCCTCAGAATACCCTAAATATTGCAACTCTTTTAGACTTCCATCTTGAAAGTCACTTAGTAGAAAATTATCCGAGACTAAAATAATTGCAAAAAGCATTATCACCCAAATTATCGGGATGTACACAGTATTTAATTGCTTAAGATCTGGACCAACTCCAAATGTAAAGATCAATAAAGATAAAAGAAAAAAACTTGAGTAACTTAAAATAAGCCCAAAATTTCTTATAGATAATTTTATTTCTCTTTTAATTAAAGTTAACGTGTTCATTTTTATCTTAATGCTTCCCAATGATCAATTTTAGTTGTTTTTACTAAAAGGAGTTTTGGAGGTTTCAAAAAAACATTAATTTTACCCCTTATTTTAATATCAATATGGCTAGCAAATAAAACTACACCGCCATTTTTTTTATGTGATAAGAACAATTTTTTAGGATCTCAATACTTTCTTTATCAAGGCTATTAAACGGCTCATCTAAAATCCACAAACTACAATTTGTTAGTAAAAGTTTAGTCAAAGCGATTTTTTTCTTTTGACCTTGTGATAATTTGCTAACTAACACGTGTTTAATTTTAGAAAGAGAAAAGTAATTTAGACTTTTTTCAAAGAGTTTTTCACTTAAATCTATACTAGCTAAGTTAGCCCAAATTTGAAGATTTTCATTAATTGTTAAATTTTCTTTTAAAGCGTCCTCGTAAGGAATATAAATAAATTGATCTCTTTTACGTTCACCAATTTCCTCAATATTTATTTTATTAATTCTTATTACTCCACTTTCTGGTTTTAGTAACCCTGTAATCATTTCTAATAAAGAAGTTTTACCAGAACCATTACGTCCGATGAGTGTAATTATTTCACTACTAAAAATCTTCAGACAAAAATTCTTAAATATTATTTTTTTATTTCTAGATAAATTTATTGATATAATTTCTAAAATCATGAAAATTGTACTTTTTATTTAACCATTATTATAAGAATGAATATAACTACTAATACTTTCATAGAAAAGATTAAAATTAATGATAATCGTTACGATTATATTAGTTTGAAAAAAATTAGTAGACATTTTGATTTTGACCTTTTTAAGCTCCCTTTTACCTACAGAATTCTTTTAGAAAACTTAGTAAGATGTTCAGAAAATGATGAGTCACTTAAAAAAATAGTAATAAATATTAAGAATAATATTTTTGGAGATGAAATTTTTTTCTCACCTTCCAGAGTATTAATGCAGGATTATACTGGTGTGCCAGCAATTGCTGATCTAGCAGCAATGAGAGATAAAATGTTGAAAGATGGAAAAAACCCTGAGATTATAAACCCAGTTGTTCCAGTTAGTTTAGTAATTGATCATTCAATCTCTGTAGATAATTTTTCAAATATCAATTCATTAAATTTAAATGTTGAGAAAGAATTTAAACGTAATCACGAACGATATAAACTTTTGAAGTGGGCTCAAAAATCATTAAAAAATTTTTCTCTATTTCCTCCAGGTTCTGGAATTTGCCATCAAATAAATATTGAGTATTTAGCTGATATTGTTTCATCAAATGACAATCTTCTTTATTTAGACTCAGTTGTAGGTACAGATAGTCATACAACTATGGTAAATGCTTTGTCAGTACTAGGGTGGGGAGTAGGTGGTATTGAGGCTGAGGCTGTTATGCTTGGACAACCAATATCTATGACCGTTCCTGACGTTATAGGTGTTAAGATATCTGGACAACTTAGAGAGGGTTTAACTGCAACAGATTTAGTTTTGACAATTACTGAGAAGTTAAGAAAATTTAATGTGGTTGGAAAGTTTGTTGAATTTTTCGGTAATGGAATTGAGAGTTTATCTTTATCAGAAAGATCAACTATATCAAATATGGCACCAGAGTATGGTGCAACCTGTGGTTTATTTCCAGTTGACGAGGAAACAATTAAATATTTGGAAGAGACTGGCCGAGGTCCAGAAAAAGTTAATTTAATAACTGAATATGCTAAATTACAGATGCTATGGCATCAAGACTATGAAAATATAGAGTACAATGAAACTCTTGAAATTAATTTAAATGAGATAACACCATCACTTGCTGGCCCTAAAAGACCACAAGATAGGTTTAATCTATCAGAAATTCCTGAAGTTTTTCAAAAAGAACTCAAAACTTCTGAAAAGACTGCAATACAGAGTTTTAGTAATTTAGGGCATGGTTCTGTTTGTATAGCTGCAATAACAAGTTGTACAAATACATCAAATCCTGTTGTTCTGATAATGGCAGGACTGGTTGCAAAAAAAGCGGTTGAGCTTGGCTTAAGAGTACCAGATTGGGTTAAAACCTCATTTGCCCCAGGTAGTAAAGTTGTAAGTAAGTATCTCGAAGATGCAGATTTAATCAAACCTTTAAGTAAACTTGGCTTTGACATTGTAGGTTATGGTTGTACTACTTGTATTGGAAACTCTGGTCCACTAAGAGAAGAAATAAATGATGAAATAAGTTCTAAAGATTTAAATGTTTGTAGTGTTATTTCTGGAAATAGGAATTTCGAGGGAAGAATTCACCCATTGGTTAAATCAAACTTTTTGGCTTCTCCTCCATTAGTTGTTATCTTTGCCTTAATTGGTTCTGTTAATATAAATCTAGAAAAAGACCCTATATCTGAAATTGAGGGAAAAAAGATTTTTATGAAAGATTTATGGCCCTCAAAATCCGAAGTAGATGAAATAATTAAAAATAGTATTAACGATAAAATTTATAAACAAAACTATAAGACAATTTTCGAAGGAGATAATAATTGGGATAAAATTAAAGTTGAAAGTTCCTCAACTTTTGAGTGGTCTATTACCTCTTCATATATTAAAAAACCACCGTTTTTAGATGCCCCAAAACCAGATTTAGAAAAAGAAATAATAGCCAGGCCTATTTTGCTTCTTGGAGATTCTATTACAACTGATCATATTTCTCCAGCAGGGGTTATTAAAGAAGACGGTTCGGCTGGAAAATATTTAAATAATCTTCAGATAAGTTCAAGTGATTATAATTCCTTTGGCTCTAGAAGGGGCAATCATGAAGTTATGGTTAGAGGGACATTTGCAAATATAAGATTAAAAAATGAGATTGTTGAGCAAAGTGGGGGTATAACTAAGCATTTTCCATCACAAAGAAGACGAGGTATTTAACGTAGCAAAAAATATGAGAAAGAAAATATCCCCCTTATTGTTATCGCAGGAAAAGAATACGGAACAGGTTCATCGAGAGATTGGGCGGCAAAAGGAACAAAACTTCTGGGGATTAAGTGTGTTATAGCTGAGAGTTTTGAAAGAATTCACAGATCAAATTTAGTTGGTATGGGCGTATTACCTTTACAACTTGACGAAGTCAAAAAAAGTGATTTAAATTTAATAGGTTCAGAGTTATTTTTTATTGGTGATTTGAAACAGTATTTAGCAAAACCAAATGTAGAAAACGAAATAAAAGTTTTATATGCTGATCAAAGGGAAAAATTGATAAAAGTTAAGTCACGAATAGATACGGATAAAGAAATAAGTTATTTTAAGCATGATGGTATTTTGCCATTTGTTCTTAGTAATGTTTCTTGAATAAAATAATCTTAAGAAAATTTAGATTTGATGAATAATATCTCAGCAATATTAGGACCAACAAATACTGGTAAAACTTTCTTCGCAATAAAAAAGATGCTCAAATGTAATAACGGAGTTATTGGGTTTCCACTTAAGATTACTTGCAAGAGAAAATTATGAATATACAAAAAGAATTGTTGGTGAGTCAAAAGTTGCGTTAATAACTGGTGAAGAAAAAATAATACCTAAAGCAGCAAAGTATTTTTTTTGTACAGTTGAGTCTATTCCAAAAAATTATTCTTTTGATTATGTTGGGATAGACGAAATACAACTAGCTAGTGATTTTGAAAGAGGCTATGTTTTTACTGATAAATTATTAAATATTTTAGGAAACAAAGAGACAGTGTTTATGGGTTCGATAAGCGCAGAGAAAATTTTAAAAAAAATTTATCCAGATATCAAAATTTTAAAAAAAAAAAGATTATCTAATCTTACTTATTCAGGATATAAAAATATCGCCCGATTACCAAAAAGATCAGCTGTTATAGCATTCTCACAACTAGATATTTATCAATTTGCTACACGAATTAAACAAATTTACGGAGGAGTATCTATAGTAATGGGAGCACTATCACCAGAAGTGAGAAATGCACAAGTTAAACTGTTTGAAGATGGAAAGGTTGATTATATTGTAGCAACCGATGCTATTGGCCTAGGGATGAATTTAGACATTAAATATGTTTTTTTTTCGAGCTTAATAAAGTTTGATGGACGGAATAAAAGAAAACTTACATTCGATGAGTTGGCTCAGATAGCCGGAAGAGCTGGTAGATATTTGAACGATGGTTTTTTTGGGACAACAGGTAACCAGAAATTAATAGGTGATGAAATTGTAAAATTTATAGAAAACTATAATCACTCAGAAATTAAAAATTTTTATTGGAGAAATAATAAAATTTCATTTCAACACCCTAAAGAATTGATTAAAAATTTATCAAAAAGACCTGAAGAATATTTTTTTAAACTTAAAAGAAATGCAAGTGACGAGAGGTACTTTAAAATACTTATCGGAGACTTTGAAGTAAAAAAAGAAATTAAATTTAGTAAAAATTTGAAGATACTTTGGGACGTTTGTGGAATACCAGACTATTCCAAAAACCTTGATGAACATCATTCAGCTTTTCTTAAAATAATTTTTTTACACTTAGTAAGGAATAAAAAAATACCTGAAGAACTTTTAAAAAATTCATTGAAAGATATTGAAAAAAAATCAAATAAAGTAGCAGAATTGAACTATAAATTATCTCAAATTAGAATATGGTCCTTTATCTCTTTTAAGGAAAGTTGGTTGGAAAACAATGATTATTACAAAAAAAAGGTAAAACAAATAGAGACAAAACTTTCTAATCGCTTGCATACAGAATTAATTTCACTTTTTATAGATGAGAATAAGGAACTTGTTGAACAAGATAATATCATGGGATCTGAGTCTCTTGTCAAACTTATAAAAAAAGACATAATGTTTGGTAGACAGAAGGTTGGTAATATAGAAGGATTAAGATTCCGAATTGATTTAAAGTATGAGAGATCCGGTTATATATTTCAAAATAAGATACTTAAAAATTATTTGAAGCAATTATCCAAATTGATTGTTAATAATTTCGTTGAGAGTAAATCAAGTGAATTTAAATATGATGTTAGTGGAAAAATTTTCTGGAAGAATGACTTAATCGGAAGATTAATCAAAACTAAAGATATATTGAAACCACAAATAAACATACTCTCAGATTATTACTTTTCTAAGTTCAACAGGGTTATAAATACTAAACTTGAGGATATCATTTACAATAAGATATTATCTCCACTTTTATTTTTAGATAAAAACTTAAAAAATTGTATTGATCAAAATATAAGGGCTCTAAGTTTTAATTTATATGAGAATCTTGGACATTGTATTAAAGAAGAAGTAATAAATTATTACCATAACTCAGAAAAAAGCGATTACTTTAAAAAAAGTATTAAGATTGGAAGATTTTTTATATTTTATAAAAACCAGACCTACTTTAATTTAAAACAAATGTTAGTAAATATTTATTATGAGGGTAATCTTTTGAGTTTTATGAACAAGAAATTTTATAGGCTTAAAAATGATAAAATAACAAATAATAACAAAAGATTTTATGAGAGGGTTGGATTTTATGTAGTAAGAATAAAAAAAAAACAATTCCTAATTTATTATCAATATCTTGAAGAAATATTTAGAAAAGTAAGTTTTTCAATGAAGAATAATAAAAAATTTAATCCTAAAAATTCTCTAGAAAATTTATTATTAAAAAATCTAAACGATTTTACAATGCCTTAATTCTTAACTTAATAAAGCTTGAATAAATTTTATTATTGATTTATATCATTAACATGACTTATGTAGTTAAAGATCAGTGTATAAAGTGTAAATACATGGATTGTGTTGAGGTTTGCCCAGTTGACTGTTTCTACGAGGGAGAAAACATGCTTGTTATACATCCGGATGAATGTATAGATTGTGGAGTTTGTGAACCAGAGTGCCCTGCTGAGGCAATAAGCGATGATTCTGATGATTCTTCTAAAGAATGGATAGAAATAAATAGGAAATATGCGGAGAGTTGGCCCAACATAAACAAAATGGGAACACCACCTGATGATAGTGATAAATGGAAGAATGTTGAGAACAAATTTGAACAACATTTTAGCCCAAATCCAGGTAAAGGCACATAAATCTTTTAAAATATCTTTTTTTGTGATATTATTCACAACTTAAATTTCACTGGAGTTATAATAATGAAAAAAGACTTAGATTTAGAAATTGGCGATCTAGTTGTTTATCCGTCGTATGGAGTTGGAGAAATAGAGAAATTTGATAAGTATGATATTGATGGATTAGATCAAGATTTCATTTTGATTAATTTTAAACAAGATAAAATGAAACTTAGAATTCCCAAAGAAAAAGCATCAAGTTCAGGTTTAAGAATGTTAAGTAATAAAAATAGACTTTCAAAAGCTTTAGACGTTCTCGTTGAGAAACCTGCTGGCAAAAAAGATATGTGGATCAAAAGAGCAAAAGAATATGAAAAAAACATTAATAGTGGGGATCCTGTTTTAATAGCAGAAGTGGTTAGAGATCTTCACAAAAAAGATGACTCACTTGAGCAACAATCATATTCTGAGAGACAAATTTATCTCACTGCGCTTAATCGATTGAGCAATGAATATGCTGCTGTTCAGAATTTCGAAAAAAAAATGGCGAAGTCAAAACTTGAGGAATTGTTAAATCAATAGATAACTTTAATTTTACGCCCTGCAATATTCTTAGGATCAAGTTTTTATTCAGTATATCAAATACCAGTTTAGCCTCCTTCCGTTGAACATTCATTGAATCGATAGTTTTGTTGAGAAAGTTTTCATCCGAACTTGCAGTTATAATTTTTATTCTTGGTGGCAAAAATTCATTTTCATCAATTTTCTCAAACCTCTTACTAGTTCTAAAAATTGTCTTTTGTAATTTTATAATCATTTTTTTAGAAACCAGAATAAATCTATGAATATAATTCCCTTCACTATCTCTTGCTGCAACAAATATTAATTGGTCATCTTTGACTTTTGCCTCACCCATAGAGAATTCTAAATTGTTTAATGAAAACGAGTCTAGTTTATCTATCTTAACTTTAGCTTTTTTTGACCATGATACTAAATATTTTTTAAGTTCAATATTATTTGTTTCAGCAATATCGTATATGATTTGACTTTTGTTATTATTTATTCCCAAGATTCTTTTTGGAGTATTGATAAAATAAAAGTCATCAATTAATGGAAAAGTAATTTTAAGTTTAGGGTGAACAAACCTACGCTTCAAAAAAAAACCTTCGTTTTGCTTGTGACCAAACAAAAGTCCGTCAATTTTCTTAAGATAAATATCTCTACCTAATATTGGGTTAATTTGAGTTGTATTGTTTGCTTCGGCAATAACCTCTTTTACTCTCTTCGAGGAATTTGGATGGGTTCGAAGTAACTCCGAACTTGTATTTTTGGTTTTAAGAATCTCAGACTTAATTTTTGAGTAATTTTCCATTAATTCTAAAAAGTTTGCCATCTCCAAGGCTTCAAAACCTGCTCTATTCATATATCTTAGAGCAAGTTTATCAGCTTCATACTCTTGTGATCTAGAATAAGAGAAAGAAATAGTCCGGCACCTTGTCCCATTAGATTCCTTGCTATTTGATTATTAGTTAGAGTGCCAAGAACATTTAAAATTAAGTTGGTTCCAACAGACTTTGTATATCGTCTTGCTGCATGTCTTGCAGTAATATGACCAATTTCATGAGAAATCACACCAGCTAATTGAGCCTCGTTATCACAAAGAGCTAATAAACCGCGTGTTAAATATATATATCCCCCAGGCAATGCAAAGGCATTTACAATTGGAGAGTCAAGAATTGTGAATGTAAACTTCTTATTAGATAACTCTGATGTACTTACTAAAAATTCTCCAAGACTATTAATGTAATTTTGAAGCTTTCTATTTTCATAAATACCAAATTGCTTAATTATTTTTTTATGCTCACTTTTACCAATATCATCTTCTTCTTTCTTACTTATTAAACTTAATTCTTTTCCCAGAAGCTGGGTTTATTTGACAACTGCTTAAAGGAAGCTCAAACTAAAATAATTATAATAGAATATTTATTTTCCATTTGTACTTTAAAATGTTAGTTTGTTATTTCGTCTTTGTTAAGAGAAAAAATGAAAAGTTTTTTTTGATAATTGTTCTTTTAGTTTTTTATTGTTCAAATAAAAATTTCAAATGCTTTAGATAATCAATCTAGGCTATCCGCAGGTGGTGGAATCTATAATTTTATGAAACATGGGGATGACGCATTCAATGATTCTTCAAAAATGTACAATATAGAATATCATTTTTCTAAAGAAAAAACAATTTATCCGTCCCTTGATAGGTTTTTTAGGTACTGATAAATCTGCCTACTATGCTTATTTTGGATTAACAACAGACTTGTATTTTTCAAAATGTAAGTGTATTTTATTCACACCTAGTTTAGCAGCAGGTTATTATGAGGACGGTGACCAAATAAGGTTAGGTCATGCTTTAGAATTTAGAAGCGGAGGAGAGTTGAGTTATAGATTTAAAAATAATGTTCGAGTTGGTGTAGGTGCTTACCATATGTCCAATGCTGGTATAGGTTATAGAAACCCAGGTTCAGAGCATATTGTACTTAGATACCACATCCCATTTTAATATGAAAAACTATATAAAAATATCTTTTTATACTTTGCATTAGTTTTTCCAGTAATGATGTACTATCAAAGATTTCAGCAAGATTTTCTGTAGGTTTGGGTCAGTTTAATTTTATGGAAGATGGAACACCACCACATAAAAATCAATCTCAAATGATAAATTTAGAAGTACATTCAGGTAAAAAGTTATTTTCATTGATAAAACCATTTGCTGGCTTTTTGGGAACCAATGAAAATACTTACTATGCCTATGGAGGGTTTGCAATAGATGGTTATTATGGAAAGAAGAAAAATTTTATACTAACGCCAGCTTTAGCGTGTGGCTTTTATAAAGATGGAAGAGAAATTAAAGCTGGAAACCCACTGGAGTTTTACATTGGAATTGATGCGTTTTATAGATTTAAAAATAATGTTAGATTAGGTTTTGGAATATTTCATATATCCAATGCAGATAGCGGCTATAGAAATCCAGGTTCAGAAACATTGGTTTTGAAATATCAGGTACCATTCTAATTTTTGACTCTGGTCTTATAGTTAAACTGGATATAACGAATCCCTCCTAAGGATTAGTTTCTGGTTCGAGTCCAGATGAGATCACCATACGAGGAATTAATGAGTAAAGAAATTAAAGATTTTTTTCATGCACAACTTAATGAGCATGAGTTGATTTTGAAAAAAACAAAGTTTAAACTTGAAAAAGATTTTATCAAACTGGTTAATATTTGTGTTGAGTCTATTAAAAAAAAAAAAATTATTTTTTTTGGAAATGGAGGAAGTGCCTCTGACTCGCAGCATTTAGCGACTGAGTTAACTGTTAGATTTTCTAAGAATCGAAAGGCAATTCCAGCCTTATCTTTAGTTACTGACACCTCTACAATATCTGCTATAGCTAATGATTTTGGATTTAAATACTTATTTTCACGTCAAATTGAAGCTATTGGAGAAAAAGGAGATGTTGCTATTGGAATATCAACTTCTGGAAAAAGTCCAAATGTTATTGAGGGACTAAAGAGTGCCAAAAAAAAAAATTTAAAATGTGTGATTTTTACTGGGAAAAATTCAGAAGGTTTCAGAAAAAATTGTGATTGTGTTATCTCAATTCCAGCAGAGAACACCTCTAGAATACAAGAAATGCACATAACTATTGGACAGATGCTTTGTAATGCAATTGAATATAAATTAAAACTAGCTCCTCTAGTAAATGAAGAAACAAAGTAGATGATGAAAAAAAGATACTTATTTATCTTAAATTTTTTTTTAATAAGTCTGATTTTAAGTTCGTGCAATGAAGATAATTATCTCCCAAACAAATTAAATGAAACAGTTCACTATGAAGTAATATTTAAAGACAAAGAGCAAAAAGTAAAAAAACTAAGGCAAAGTTATTTTGTAATAAAAGCCAGAGATAACAAGATTATTCTCCTTAAAAACGATGGTGAACTAATGAGTTTTCAAATTGATAATACTGGAATCAAAATTCAAACTAATCACTATACGGAAAACATAAATCAAGATACGGTTCAGTTAAATAAGAAAACATATTTACCGCTACCAATAAAAATAGGAGCTCTAAGTGGAGTGAACAGGATAAAACAACTTTAAAATTGAAACTTGGTTATGACAGAGTTTATAATTCAAATTTACCTTTAGATATCACAAATGAAATTATTGGTGAGGGATATATCAAACTAAAAAATGGCACTAGGATACTCTGTTTGAAGATCAAAGGCTTTGGTGAAACAAGTTTCATTCCAGGCCCTCCTCTAGGAAAAATTGGAATCAAGGTTAAGACAGAGCTTTGGTTGTCAAAGAATTATGGTTTAGTCAAATATATAAGAAAAGAAAATCGGATTCGGTTACAATGGGAGAAATTTTATATGAAAAAACATTAATTTTGGAATAAAAATGTAGAAATTATTGTGTTGATTAATCATAGTTAAAGTCTTAGATATATATAGGAGAATGTTGAAGAAAATTAAAAAAAAGGCCTTTACGACCCATCGTATGAGAAAGATTCCTGCGGAATTGGTTTTGTTGCCAATATTTACGATATTTCTTCAAGAAATATAATAGATAACGCCTTACAGATCCTATGCAACCTCACACACAGAGGGGCAGTAAGTGCAGACCCAAGAGCCGGAGATGGAGTTGGTATTCTTACACAAATTCCTCATCAGTTTTTTCAAAAAGAATTATTAAAAAGCAATGTTATCTTACCAAGACCTGATGATTATGCAGTTGGTATGTTTTTATGCCAAAAATTCCGATGAAAATGAATATTGCCTTAAAATTGTAATAAAACATCTTGAAAAATTTGGATTAGAAATTCTTCATATACGAAAAGTGCCGGTTGATAGAAAAGTATTAGGACATTCAATCAAAGGAAATGAGCCTACTATAATTCAAATATTTATTAAACAGACGGTGAATACAAAGACTATTAATGAGTTTGAGTCGAAATTATTTCTGGCTAGAAGATACATGGAAATAGAACTTAAATCATTTGAGTTTTATGTATCTTCACTTTCTCCTAGAGTTGTAACATATAAAGGCATGATAATGTCAAATAGTTTAAAAGATTTTTATCAGGATCTTAAAGACGAAATGTATATTTCTTCTCTTGCGATAGTTCACCAGAGATTTTCCACAAATACATTCCCAAGTTGGGAACTGGCTCAACCCTTCAGATTTTTGTGTCATAATGGAGAAATAAATACACTCAGGGGCAATGTCAATTGGATGAATGCCAGAGCAAGAATATCAGAATCTAAACTTTTCTCTAAAGAATTTAAAGATATCAACCCTCTAATTTTTGAAGGTGTTTCCGACTCAGCAGCCTTTGATAATGCATTAGAGTATCTCATGATTGGCGGATATGATATTGAACAAGCTATGATGCTAATGATACCTGAGGCTTGGGAAAAGAATAAATTTAATAGTGCTGAAGTACGCTCATTTTATAAATATTTTTCAAACTATATTGAACCATGGGACGGTCCCGCGGCAATGTGTTTCACTGATGGAAGAAAGATTGGTGGAGTACTCGATAGAAATGGATTAAGACCTTCAAGGTATCTTCGAAACAGAAGACGGAATGATTTTATTATCCTCTGAGATGGGAGTTTTGGATATTGACCAATCAAAAGTTGTGAAGCGTGCAAGACTAGAGCCTGGTAAAATATTTTTAATCGACTTAGTCGAAAAAAAGTTCTTGGAAACAAAGATCTAAAATTGAAGTACTCAAAGACTTCAAATTATGAAAAATTCCTGAAACAAAAGCAGATTTTTATTGAAGATCTTTTGCCTTCCTCAAGAAGAAGAAGTAGAAAATCAGAAACTTGACATTAATAAATTACAATTAGCTTTTGGTTATACAAAAGAAGATATAACGTATTTTCTTGAGCCAATAATAACATCTGGAATGGAACCAACTGGTTCTATGGGTACAGATACACCTATTTCATTATTATCATCGAAACCCAAATTACTTTTTAGTTACTTTAAACAATGCTTTGCCCAAGTTACAAATCCCCCGATTGATCCAATCAGAGAGGAGCTGGTTATGTCGCTAGATGTTACTTTAGGTGCAAAACCAAATATCTTCTCCACACCAGAAACGAACAAAAATTTTAGACTTGAACTTCAACACCCAGTTTTAAACAACCAGGAAATGAATGCTATTTTAAATATAGATAAATCCTCAAATGGTAAGTTGAAATCCGGGATAATTGAAATTTTATTTAAGAATTCATCTAAAGGTGATGAACTAAAAGAAGCCTTAGATAAGATATGTCTAAAGGCTCAGTCCCTTGTTTCAGAGGGTAAAAATATTATCATTTTGTCTGATAAGAATGTTTCAACTGTAAACGCTCCAATACCTTCTTTATTAGCTGTCTCTGCAGTCCACCATTTTTTAATCAGAGAAGGTTTAAGAATGAAAGTTAGCCTTGTCATTGAAACAGCGGAGGCTAGAGAACTTCATCATCTTGCTGTTTTGATTGGTTACGGAGCTGAGGCAATCAACCCATATCTTGCATTAGATACTATAAAAAGTTTAGTTGAAAATAAAGATAAGCAAGAGGCAATAAAGATGTTTAAAAAAGCTTCAGGTAAAGCAATCTTAAAAATTATGTCTAAAATGGGAATTTCAACAGTTAAATCGTATTGTGGAGCACAAATTTTTGATGCTATTGGTGTATCCGAGAAGGTAATTAACAGTTATTTTCCTGGTACAGCCTCATTAATTGGGTATTGATTTGAAACAAATTCAAGAAGAAACACTTGAGCGTTTCAATACTTTATTTGCAGAGGATCAAAGAAGATCAAAATTAGATGTAGGAGGAGAGTACTCCTATAGAGTTAATGGAGAGAAACATTCATGGTCCCCATCCTCAATTACCAATCTTCAGCATGCTGTTAGGATAAACTCTAAAGAGACGTTTAAAAAATTTTCAGAAGAAATTAATAATCACAATGAGTCAATGTACACTATACGAAGTCTTTTTGATTTTAAAAAAACAGAACCAATTCCAATAGAAGATGTTGAGCCAGTTCAAGAAATTGTTAAGAGATTTTCAACGGGAGCAATGTCTTTTGGTTCGATTTCAAAAGAAGCACATACAACCTTAGCAATTGCAATGAATAAAATTGGAGGAAAATCAAACACAGGTGAAGGTGGAGAAGAAACCGAGAGATTTAAGCCACTTGAAAATGGCGATTCAATGAGAAGTGCCATAAAACAGGTTGCATCCGGAAGGTTTGGTGTTACTACAGAATACTTAGTAAATGCAAATGATATTCAAATTAAAATATCACAAGGAGCTAAACCTGGAGAGGGTGGACAACTTCCTGGACATAAAGTTGATGAAAAAATTGCAGCAGTCAGGCATTCTACACCAGGAGTTGGTTTGATATCACCACCACCTCATCACGATATATATTCCATAGAGGATTTAGCCCAATTAATTTTTGATTTAAAGAATGTTAATCCGCAAGCAAGAATAAGTGTGAAGCTTGTCTCAGAATTTGGGGTTGGTGTGGTTGCAGCAGGTGTTACAAAATGTAAAGCTGATCATATTACAATTGCAGGTTACGACGGAGGAACTGGTGCATCTCCTTTAACCTCAATCAAAAATGCTGGTACACCCTGGGAGTTGGGATTAGCTGAAACGCACCAAACATTAGTTCTAAACAAATTAAGAAGTAGAATTTCTTTGCAAGTTGATGGAGGTTTGAAAACAGGACGTGATGTGGTGATAGGTGCGTTACTTGGTGCTGACGAATTTGGCTTTTCTACAGCTCCGTTAGTCTCTGTTGGCTGTATAATGATGAGAAAATGTCATTTAAATACTTGTCCTGTAGGTATTGCAACTCAAAACAAAGAGCTAAGAAAAAAGTTCAAAGGAACCCCAGAAAATGTAATAAATTATTTCTTTCTTGTCGCAGAGGAGGTTAGAGAAATAATGGCGAAGCTAGGATTCTCCACTTTAGATCAACTAATAGGCAGGTCTGATTTGCTAACTAAACAAAAGTTAATAGATCATTGGAAGGCAAAAAATATAGATCTTTCTAAAATATTGTGGAAATCACCGTCAGATAATCAAGATGATAATTATAATTCATCCTTCCAAAATCATGATGTAGACAAAGTTGCCGATCACGAGATAATAAAAAAATCAAAAAAGGTACTGGAGGGCAAAGATTCAAGCATAAGGATTGATATGCAAATTTCAAATACAGATAGAAGTTTTGGAGCTCTTATTTCTGGTGAGATAGCAAAGAAATTTGGTTTTGCTGGTCTTAATGAAGATTCTATAGTAGTAAACTTAAAAGGAACAGCTGGACAAAGCTTTGGTGCGTTCTTAAGTAAAGGGTTAACCTTAAATCTTACCGGAGAAGGAAATGATTATGTAGGTAAGGGCTTGTCTGGCGGAATTATAACCATAAAACCTTTTCCTAATAAAAAAATTCAAGCATCTAAAAATATAATTGTAGGAAATACAGTGCTTTATGGAGCGATATCTGGTGAATGTTATTTTTCAGGTATGGCAGGTGAAAGATTTCGCTGTAAGGAATTCTGGAGCTATAACAGTTGTAGAAGGTACTGGTGATCACTGTTGTGAATACATGACGGGTGGAATAGTTCTTGTTCTTGGGAAAACTGGTGTAAATTTTGGTGCCGGAATGAGCGGGGGAATAGCTTATGTTTATGATGAGGACGGAGATTTTAAAGAAAAATGTAATCAAAGTATGGTAGAGTTAGAACAAATAGAAAGTTTAAACATTGGCAATAAAGATAAAATTTTTGATAAATATAATTTTTTGGAGAATGATGAATTAAGAATTAAAGAAATGTTAAAAAGACATGTTAATTATACTAACTCGTCAAAAGCTAAGATGATAATGGATAACTTGGAAAACGAATTGTAGAAATTTGTAAAAGTCTTGCCTGTTGACTTTAAAAAAGTTTTACTTTCTAAGGATGATAGTTTTGAAGAAAAATCTAAGGATAATAATTTATGGCAAAAGTAACTGGTTTTTAGAACATGATAGGAGAAGAGAATTCCTCGATTGCCCCAGAATCAAGAATAAAGAATTTTCGTGAGTTTATAATTCCATTTTCTGACAATGTACTTAATGATCAAGCATCTCGATGTATGGATTGTGGAATACCCTATTGTCATAACTCATGTCCTGTTAATAATATAATTCCAGAATGGAATTCATTAGTTTACGAAAAGGATTGGAAGAACGCATTGGAGACACTTCACGCTACAAATAATTTTCCTGAATTCACAGGTAGAATTTGCCCTGCTCCTTGTGAAGCAGCGTGTACACTGAACCTCGATGATAACCCTGTAACCATAAAAGTATTGAACGTTCTATAATTGATAAGGGGTATGAAGAAGGCTGGGTTTCCTATGATAAATAAAAAAAAAACAGGTAAAAAAATTGCAATTATTGGATCTGGACCAGCTGGATTAGCATCTGCTCAACAGTTGGCTAGGGCTGGACACAATGTTACGGTATTTGAAAAAAATGATAGGATAGGAGGACTTCTAAGGTATGGGATTCCAAATTTTAAAATGGAAAAACACTATATTGATAAAAGAGTAAAACAAATGCAGCTTGAAGGGGTTACCTTCAAATGTAATGTAAGAATTGGAGAAAATAAAAGTTTTAAAGAAATACATGATTCTTTTGACGCTATCGTTCTAGCATGTGGTTCAGAACAACCAAGGGATTTAAAAATTCCAGGAAGAGATTTAGACGGTGTTCACTTTGCTATGGATTTTTGACTAAACAAAATAAAATTTGCAGAAGGTGACAGTGTTGAAACAACTGGTCAAATATCTGCTAAAGGAAAAAATGTAGTTGTGATAGGTGGTGGTGATACTGGCTCCGATTGTATTGGAACCTCAAATAGACAAGGAGCAAAATCTGTTACTCAACTAGAAATCTTAGAAAAACCACCTGTTAAAGAAAACAAGTTATTAACTTGGCCGAATTGGCCATTAAAACTAAGAACATCTTCATCTCATGAGGAAGGTGTTGAAAGAACTTGGAGTGTGTCTACCGAATTATTTGAAGGTGAAAAAAATAAAGTTAAAGGTATAAAACTTAAAAAAGTTTTTTGGGAAAAAAATAAGTCTGGTAATTTAGAGATAAGCAATAACCCAAAGAATTCAGAAGAAATGCGTATAAAGGCCGATTTAGTATTATTAGCTATGGGATTTGTCCATCCAATTAAAGATAAACTTATTAATGATTCAGGTTTAGAGCTTGATGATAGAGGAAACGTAAAAGCTAATGACCTTGATTATAAAACAAGCGTAAAAAAGGTTTTTGTTTCTGGAGATATGAGAAGAGGTCAATCCCTTGTTGTTTGGGCAATTCGAGAAGGTAGGCAAGTTGCACACTCTGTTGACAAGTTTTTGATGGGAAAAACTCAGCTCCCCTATTAATTTTAAAAGTTTAACTACACTTATTTTTTTTGCTCTTTTTTTTTGTTGTATGCTTCTAATTTTTTTTTAAACTCGTCCTCAGATAAGCTATGCCAACCTATGCACTTACCTGTTGGTGACCTTCCACAACCACATTCCATGATAATTCTCCTGATTTAGTTAAGCTTAAAAAAAATTTAAAGATTATTCAAGAAGTTTAAATAAAATTGAACAAAGGAAACCAGCTAAAGTCGACAAACCAACAAGATTATTATCAGCTAAATGAGATGCTTCAGGTAGCATTGCTGAACAAATCATAGTGAGCATTGCTCCTGCAGCAATTCCTTCAATTAATACTAAACTACTATGACTTATTGAATCTCCAATATGTGCCCCAAATGCAGCGCCTACTGCAGTTAGTACTACGAGACTTGACCATAATGAAATTACTCTAACAAAGCTCATTCCTTGCTTTTGCATTTGGGCTGAACTTGACAACGCTTCAGGAAAGTTTGATAAAAATAAACCAGCAATAAATGTGTAGGGAAGCACGTCTAAAAATGTTGGTTCGACGCCTGAGGCGGATATACTTGCAGCCATGCCAAGTATAGCAATTCCAATTACAATACTCTCAGGAATTGCATCAAGAGCAATACCCAGCCAGATGGCCATTGCGGCGTGACTATGAGAATCAAAGTCTTTTTGCAAATCAGTCCTTGTTGGTAATTGATGTGCGGTTCCTTGGTCAATTGCTTGTATAGCCTGATTAGCCCAATTTTGTCTCTCTAAGTTATCTTGTTCTAAAAAATTAATATTTTCTTTTATTCTCTTAGCAGCAAGATTTTTTAATGCCTCGTCAAATTCAGGTATTTTTTCTCGTAATTCATTGAAGTCATCAGCACTTAATACTAATAATTCTGTTTCTTCTGTAGCCTTAACGCTAGAAGGACGTTTGGTATGTTTTAGAAGTGCCATTTCACCTACTATTGCTCCTTTAGTAACTTCAATATCTCGGTGGTCAGGACTGTCAATTGCAAGTTTCCCATACCTTACTATGAACATTGACTCTGCGGTGTCTCCTCTTTTAAAAACCATCTCTCCTTCATGAAATAATCTAGGTTTTAATCTTACTATTATTGCTTGGATATCTTGAGGCGGTACTGATTTAAAGATTGGAATCTTTGATATATCAGCTAGAATTTCTCTAAAAAACTTTTTTCTTTCAACGGCAGATTTAGAAATAATATAGGCGGTTTTTCTTAAGTAGCCTCCTCCTTGACCTATTAATTGATCAAGTGCAACAAATAGTAAACCACCTATTATACATCCACCAATTAATATGAAGAGACTGTGAGTACTTTCCTCAATCTCAATTAAAGTATTAGCAGCTACTAAATGTTCAACAGTTGGTGCTATAAGCTCTAAAGCTAAGGCAGATAATAAGGCTCCAGCCCCAAAAGCAGCAAGTAAGCCAATGATAACCGAGGGAATTCTGAATAAAAGCCCAACTAGCGAGCCAAGTGTTAAAAGCATGCGGCTATGGCTCAGAAAAAAAGACCAAATAACTATAGTGCTCATAAATACCCCCCCCGTTTTCGTTAATTTATAACAGATTAATTAAATAAAAAAAAATTTCAAATATCTTTTATAAAATTTTTAGCACTTTTTTAAATTCTTTAAGTGCATCCATTCTAAATTCTTTATTTGCTTTACTTACGGCATAAATTAGCGCCGCAATATTTTCTTTTATAATAGCTTTATTCCCAACGCCCATATCATAGCTTCTGTAAAGTTCTATGATAAGATCAATTAATGATACTTTATCAATTGATAATGCAAGATATTTATTTTTAATCAAAGTTCTTTCAGGATGAAATACTTCATTTTATATATTTTTTCGTTATAACCCTGAATTATTGACCAATGGATTACTGCATAATTAAAAATTTCATCCAAATACTGTGAAATATTTGTTTCTTTAATATAAAGTTTTCTTAACATTATAATTAAACAATAACCAAACGTATTATTCTCAATTCTCTCAACCTTTTGAGTGGTTTTTTCATGAAAGGTTTTAGAAGGTCATTATGAAAAATTTTAATTTTTTTTTTGAATGGCTGATTCATAAGAATCTCCAAAGACATTGTTGTTATGTAAAAACTAAGTAAGATTATATTATCTTGTTTACTAGAATTAGTTGAGAACAAATTTTTTGGTTTGAAATCACTTAACCTGTAGGATTTATGTAATAGTTTAATTTTATCAAAATCTCCCATTATCAACAGTTTGATTTATTAACTATTAGGCAATGTTGAGTTTTTTTTTTGTAATGCTTCAAGTAAAGGTTTAAGATCATCCTGATTAGTAAAACTTTTAAATTCAGATTTTTTCGTGGCTATTTCACTTATCGACCCGTCAATTAATACGTCAAATATTTTCCAGCTATTATTAGTTTGATCTAAAAGATAGTTAAGTGGAACAATATCTTTGGAGTTTATAATCAGTTTAGTTTTTGCCATTCGATAGTTTTTTCCAGCTTGATTAATCTCTAATTTTCCAAATTCCAAACTTTTTATGTTCTTAAACCGAAGAATATAGTTCTTTGCAATATATTCCTCAAAAACCTTTTTAAGAGCCATTTGATCTTTAGATATTGATTTTTTCCATACCTCACCAATTATTAGTGCTAACATTCTTTCAATATTGTAAGTATTACTAATTACACTTTGTACTTTCTTATTGTCAATATTCGAACTAACAATTTTTTTAAGTGAGTTGTGCAGTAGATCTATTGTTTCAGATGGTGTGGAATTTATAGACTTTTTAATTTCTTTCTTTACTGATTTTTTAGGGGGTGCTGGCTTATTTTTTGGAACTGGGCGTTTTGGTTCATCGACCTTTTCTTTTCTAAATTTTTTACTTCTTCTTGCAAACTTGAAATAGTTTCTGATGGTTGTGTATTTTCTAAATAATCACTTTCTTCGAGTTTGGTATCTTCCTCAAAAGCTTTATGTATATTTTTATCATCATCAATTGGAGGTCTTGAAAAAAAAATGATAAGAACAATTGATAGAAAAAAAATTACAGAAATAGAAATATTTTCAAAAATAACCTTTTTTATTTTTTCAAAAATTAATTTTACCTTGTCATTCATACTATAATCTCTATAAAAATAGCAAACTGTTACAATTTCATATTAGCGAATAATTCATTAATACTTAGTATTAAAACTTTAAAAATTAATGTAAAGAATTCAATCACAAATTAGATTGAAAATTATCCAAATAAAAAATGAAAATAATAATCATTATCATTGACAAAACATTTTTTTATATTAGATTGATAATAATTATTAATTTCATAAGGGAATTTTATGAGACAGAGAAGTGTTAGGTTGGTACCTAAATATACCCGCAGAATGTCATGGTTAACATTCTTCACAATCATAACAATGATTAATCAAGCAAAAAGTCAGGAGCAGACATATACTGCTCCTGATGTTAATATCTTTGTTACACCTGAACAGGTTTTCGAACTTCCAGGTTCAGGTGATTATATTGGTCCAGAAAGAATTCAAAAATATAACTTTAGTAATATCAATGATTTACTTAGAGAAACTCCCGGGGTCTATTCAAGAGAAGAAACAGGTGCCGGTCTTATTCATAATATTAGTATCAGGGTACAGCAACTTTAAGATCTACTCAAATCAAATTAGAAGACGAAATTAATATTGCACCAGCCCCATACTCAGCTCGGATTCATATTATTCCCCTCTTACGCACAAGATGCATGCTATTGAAATTTTAAAAGGTTCATCGCAATACAGATATGGACCACATTCAACCGGCGGAAGTATAAACTATATCACAACTCCTATTGAATTGGGAGAAAAGTATTTTGGAAGCGTTTCCTACGGCAGTGGTCATGATGTTATAACACATGACTATGCTAATTATGGGTTCTCAGGAGATTTTGGAGCTGTTGCTATTCTCGGAGAGATATACTATAGAAATGGTGGAGGAAGAAGAGAATTTAACATTGATCCATCTTCTAGTTCTGTTCATAGAAAAAACTATGGGAGTGATGAGCTTGGTGATATAAATCATCTTGCTCCAATGGTAAAATTACTTTGGCAACTTCCAACAACTAGCAATTTAGTTCTTGAATTAAAATATGCATACGAAGACAATAACTACAACAACAGTTATGCAGGTCAATCTACTGCTGACTTTAATGCAAACCCCTCATCAACAATATGTTGCTCACCAACTAGGTGAATACAACACAGAACATCACACTTCATACGTTAAATTAAGGTATGATATGAATTCCAATATTACCAACAATTTAACTGGTTATTTCAATTTACTTTACACGTGATTGGTTTAAGTTAGATAAAGTTGTAGTTGGTGGAACTGAATATGCTGAAGAACGTTTTAACTCAAAAGCTGCTACCGGCAACGAAGTTGTAGCAAGAAATGTAGCCAAAGGTTTAACTGCAGGCCAACTTCGATATAAAGGTAACGACAGACAGTATGGAGCCTACGGAATAATGAATGAAACAGACTTTCGTTTTAACACAGACCTGATGGATAAAAACATTAAACATGATTTAAAGGTTGGTTTTAAATATCACTACGATTATCATCACAGAGATCAACAAAAACATAACTTTACACAAGCTGTTGGAGGGTTAATAACAGCTCATGCTGACGGTGTTACTTATTCTGATGATAGAAAAGAAACAACAAGGGGTTATGTTGGTTTATATTGAAGAAAAGGCTAAGATTGATAAAGTCACATTATCACTTGGCGGAAGATTCGAGTATATGAAGATGCACTATAGAGATAAAGCTGCAACAATGGGAACTACAAGTAATTTAGAAGAAGATATCTATGCATTTGCTCCAGGTGGTGGCATTTTATATGATCACAATGATAATCTTCAATTTTTCTTTGGAGCTTATAAAGGCTTTAACATTCCTTCACCAGGTTCTGCTAGAGACGACGGAACACCAGTTGAAAAAGAGACAAGTTTAGCAAAAGAAGTCGGATTTAGATACATAGACCCTAACTTTTTGCTTGTCTTAACAGGTTTTCATACGGATTTTGAAAATTTAATTGTTATAAATAATTCAAACTCAGATTCAGTTCCTGATAATGCAGGAAATGTGATAACCAAGGGTCTTGAGTTTCAAACTAGATATAAACCTGAAAATGTACTTCCTCTAGGAGACGTATCTCTTTTTGCAACATATACCTTTACTAACGCAAATTTAGATGGTGTTGCAAGTGCAACAGATAGTAAAGCCTCGCTTTTTGCAGGAGGTAGAGATGGCTCTAACGTTCCATATGTGCCAGAACATCGATTCGCGGTTGGTGCTGACTATGACTATAATAAATTTAGTTTCGGACTAAATGTTACATATCAGTCAGAAACATACGGTACAGCAACTGAAACAGAGACTGAAGAATTTGGTGGTTCACCTAATGCTAGAGCAGGAAAAATAGATAGTTACACTTTACTTAACATATATGGTGGATACGAAATAAATGATAATTATAGAATAAAAGCTGGTGTTAATAACGCAACTGATCTTGAATATATCGCAACAAGACATCCACATGGGGCAAGAGCAGGTGCACCATTAACAGCTTATATAAAAGCAATAGCAAACTTCTAGACTCTGATGATAAGAAGATTTATCAGGTAATAAGATTTAAAGATACAATCCTTCCACCTTTTATTAAGATTTTATTACCTAAAAAAATCTTGCTATTTTTTAGAGTTAATCTTTATAATTAGAAATTTAAGTTGCATGATGAGAAACTTGAATCCAGGAATATATTTTCAGAAATTTATTTATATATTCTAAGTCCTTTTACAGTTTTATTATCTTCATATCTATAATCAATAGAATTATCGTTTTTACCTCCGTTATCTGTAGGTTCTGAAATAAGACTGGATTGCGTCTTATTTATGCAAAATGCTACAATTGATTCATAAATTTCTATTGACCATACTCGTGTCTCATTTTTACCATCTGACAATTTACTAAATCTTCTATTTATTCTATCAATCATATTTTTAGTATAATTAATAAAGGAATATTTAGATGGTCCAAAGCCTCTCATATAAGACGTATGAGTATCTTCAACGACTAAAAGACCTCCATCCTTTATATTTTCTAACAACATTTCAGTGGTTATAATCTGTTGATCGTATGTATGTCCACCATCATCTAAAACAATATCTATCTTACCAATTTTTTGCAAAGATTTCTCCAAAAGTTCTTATCCGATTGACTTCCTATAAAAATTTCAAAGCCATGCTTTTCCCATTTTTTGGCATTAGGATTCATATCAATACCTATAATTCTTGCTTTTGAACCAAAAAAATTTCTCCACATAAAAGTGATCCACCTGCTAATACACCTATTTCTAAGAAAACTATTTTTTATTTCTAAATTTTGAAAATAAGTGGTCATATACACTAAAATATGTTGTATGTGTTTAATGCTTCTGTAAGGACTTTTTATAGGCTGAAAAGCTAGGTGAAGTTTTCATTACATGGGATATTTTACATTTTTATATAATTAAACCAAACAATAAAAAGAAATAATTAGAAAATAAAAAAAGGTTTCTATTTATTTGACAGTTTCCATAAAGCTGAATCTTTTTCATCAACAATAATGTAAATATCTCCTTTTTTATCTATCTCAAAATCTCTTATTCGTCCAATCTTATCATTAATTAAAATTTCTTTTTCACAATTTTATTTTTTCATAATCAAGTTTTAATAGTAATCCGTATTTAGTCCCTGTACATATAAGATCCCCATTCCATTCATCAAATGTCTGACCTTTATAGAAGCCTATTTGTCCTATTCCAATTGAGGGAACCCAAGAAATAATTGGTTTATTAAATTTATCCTTGAATGGTACTTCACCAATTCTTTTTCCATAATACTCAGTCCCTCCCCATGCAATTTCTTTCCAGCCTAAATTTCCACCATAAACAATCTTTCCTAAGTTATCACCTCCTCTAGGACCATGCTGAGAGAAATAAATATCGTTATCGTGTGGAGAAATAGTTAAACCTTGAGGATTTCTAAAGCCAATTTGATATATTTCTGGTAACCATTTCTTATTTTCTTTAAATTTTGGATTATTGTTTGGATATGTTCCATCTAAATTTATTCTAATGATACTTCCAGGATGTTTAGTTGGATCCTGTGCAATCATTCCAAGTCCACGATCACCAAAGGTAGCATATAAATAATCATTTTTTATTACAATCCTAGAACCCCAATGTTTATTTATTTTCAAAGGTGGGCTAGAAATAAATAAATTCTGGAGCTCTATAATTTCATTACCAACCAATTTTCCTCTAGCAATAGCTGTACTTCCATATATAGAATATTCTGTTACCCAAAGACTTTTTTTTACTTAAGTGACTATAGGATATATACAAAAATCCATTATGGAATAAAATATCTAGTAATCCTCCCTGTCCATTTGAAAATGGATTTTTTCCTAGCTGTGAGGAGTACAGATTATGTTTTATTCTAGTTTTATTACCTGTAATTGTGTTAACTTTAAGAATCCCTCCGCTCTTCTCAGTTATTAAAAGTGAATGATCATCAATAAAAGTCATTCCCCAACCAAAGTTTATTCCCTCAGTTACCTTTGAAAGTGAAAGATTTTTTTCTATCATTCCATATTTTTTGTAATTATCAAAATTTTCTAACTGATTTTGGTTTACTTGGGAAGATTAGTAAGGAAATAAGAAAATATAGATAAATAGTTTTATAGAAATATAAATAAAGTTTAGCTCTCATAACTTTAAATATCTAATTATTCCAACAGGCTAGAGTTTTATACATATACTTACCTTTTTTAGCATTAATGTGGATGGTGGAAAGAATTCAAAAATGAAATTAATTGATTCTTCGTTTTTTAGTGTTGTGTCTACTTTATAATAAAAGTAGGAATTATCAATTGGGCTTGATTGTTTCAACATAGTTCCACTCTCATCATAAAATGACTTTCTATCATCACTGTAAAAGAACTTAAAAAATAACTCTTGTTTTACTTGATCATTATCAAAATATGGAACCTGAAATTCAATAACAGGACCAATCTCATCAGCACATATGAAGTTTTTTTTTTCATAAGCCTTTGAATTAGCTTCGAGACAAAATACCAAAATAAAAGAAAGAAAAATTTTTATTAAATTTTTATATGTCATTGTTTATTTACCTATGTAAAGAGTTTTAATTATAGCATAGATTAAATCTAAAATTATATTCAACAATTTTATCATTATCCTTATAATACTCAATGCCTCTAAACTCAAATAATCAGGATTTAAAACAATTAAATGAACCCTTTTATATATTTAGACCAAAAAAATTAAAAAAAAATGTAGAGACATTTATAAAAAAATTTGATGGCGAAACTATCTATTCAGTTAAAACTAACCCTAATGATTATGTAATAAAGCAAATTTATAATTCTGGAATAAGATCATTTGATGTTGCATCACTTAAAGAAATCAAACTTATCAAGTCCCTTTTTCCAAACTGTAAAATTTATTATATGAATCCAGTTAAGCCTTACTTTATGATTCAGAAAGCATATTCAGAGTTTGAGTTCGAGACTTTTCATTTGACTGTAATGATGATGAACTCGAAAAAAATATTTAGTGCAACGGATAAGGCAAAAAGACTTAAATTTGCATATGCGTATATCAACTCATAATAATTTTTGTAAAAGTAAATTTATCTAGAAAATTTGGCATTGAAGGAAGAGAAGCTTGTAATCTTGTAAGAAAAGCTAGTGAAGTATCAAAAAATATTGGAGTGTCATTTCATGTAGGATCACAATGTTTGAGTCCTGAGGCATATAAAATTGCAATTAGAAAAGCCGCTTTTATCGTCAGGAAATCAGGAATAAAGATTAAATTTTGAATATTGGTGGAGGATTTCCAGGTAAATATTCTGAGAAGAATGTACCAACACTTAAAGAATATTTCGAAAAAATTAATAATGAATTTAAAAAAAATTTTAATTATTATCATAATATAAAATTATTATCTGAGCCTGGGAGAGTTCTGGTATATGACTGTATGTCATTAGTAGTAGAGTAATTCTAAAAAAAAAAAAAATTATTTATTAACGATGGTATACATGGTCATTTATCAGAAATAAAAAAACTTGGGTTAGTTCATCCTGTAAGACTTTTAGGGAAAATAAAAAAAAAAAGTTATTCCTTTTAGTTTCTATGGACCAACTTGTGATTCAAATGATTTCTTAAAAGGACCTTATTTTTTACCAGAATCTATTAAAAATGACGATTACATCGAAATAGATTTAATGGGTGCATATACTCTCACAACTAATAATGATTTCAATGGTTTTTTTTCTAAGCCGGTTATTTTTATTAATGAATAAATTAAATTTATGATAAAAAATGATTTTCTAAATTTTATGACATTTGACGAAAATATTTTGAGTACTTATTTTTTAAGATAAAAATAAGAATAAAGAATATTAATAAAAGAACTGAAGGTATTAATAATTCTTCAGTGAGAACCATAAGATTTAATTCTGATGCATAAGCTTTAGATGTGTCTATCGCCTTCTTGAAAATGTATGTGTATAATACTATTTGAGGAACCTCAGCTAAAATAGTCGCACAAATGAACTGCTTATATGAAAGATTAAAAAAAACAGCGAAAATATTTTTTATTACAAATGGTATACCTGGAATCAACCTAAATATAGTAAATAAAAACATAGATTTTTCCTGAAAATTTGGAATTTTTTTAGATTTAATCAAAACATTCTTTAAATAATCTTTAAAAAGGTTTGCTACAATAAATGTAAGTATCGAACCTAATATAAATGAAAATATGGATAATAGAATTCCAAAGTAACCAAATAAAAGAGTAGAAATTAAAAGTAATGGTGAAACTATCCCAACAAAGCATATCCATATTGAGGATGAAAATAAATACAAACAAATTGATATGAATTTATTATTATTTAAAATAGTTTTTAATTTTCATGCTGGAAATGAATATCCTCTGAAGTTAAATTTAAAAGAAAATCTTTATAATGAATAATTAAGAAAAGTATAGTTGAAATAACTAACAAGTATATAATTGTAAAAATTTTTTTAGTAAATTTTTTAGTCAAATCTTTATCTTCAAGTTTGGTATTATTCTTACTTTAAAGTTTATTTTTAATATGTATTAATAGATATATATTTCGATATAGATAAATGATAGTTGATAAATTAAAAAAATAAATTTTTGATTATTACTTTTATATTATTTTATATTTCATATTTATCATATGACTTAGTAGTTGATAAAAGAACAAGAGAGGATATTAAGTTTTGGATTGATGATAATATTAATTATAGAATAGATGTTATTACGAATGCGCTTCAAAAAAGCAAAAACTACTTGAATAGGTACTATAATGATTACAATGAGGAATTCCTCCCTGAAACTCAAAATAATATTCTAAATTTGGACTTAATAAAACTTAATTTTATTCGAACATTACAACTTGATTTTCTTAAAAATGAACCAGATGGCAATAATCTGCTTTCATTTTTTATTGAATTTTATCAAGAAGATAAACTTGTAATTGTAGATAGTAGAGCAAATGTTTTTATTTTAGAAGATTTTGACAAAAAGCAAGTATTCGAAATAGATAATGTAACGCATTTAAAAAGTGATTTAACAAACAAAGTAGACAGAGTTTTAGATTCACATTTATTTAAAAATAAACTTTTCATTTCATTCGAAAGTAGAGAAAAAATAAATGCAAAAATTTTATGATTTTTGTGGCTGATATTAAAAAAGAAATATTAGAATTTGATAAAATTTTTGAAGATAAAAATTGTAAAACGATTCTAAATAGCGGAAGAATGCAAGATTATGTCATTAATGGAAAAGAAGGTCTTTTATTTGCTGCATCGGCAGCTAGTTTATGATAAGCCAAATAACGAACCTCAAGATGAAAATTCAAATTTTGGAAAAATTCTTTTTAAAGATTTTAAAACAAAAGAAGTTTCAATCATTTCAAAGGGTCACAGATTGGTACTTGGTTTACTAACTAATGATGATAATTCTATTATTGCAACTGAAAATGGCCCAAGAGGTGGGGATGAAATAAATAAAATAATTTTTGGAGGTAATTATGGTTGGCCAATAGCTTCATATGGCAGACGTTATGACTCCGATTATGAGGATAATCCATTAAACTATCTACAAGACCATGAAAGTAATGGTTATGTAGAACCAATCTTTTCTTTTATACCTTCGATAGGGATTTCCGAAATTATTCAGATTCCAAATGAATTTATTGGTAATTGGATTGATAACTATTTAATAGCCTCACTGAATAAGAGAGCGTTGTTTAGAATAAAATTGAATAAGGATAAAGATAAATTACTTTTTTACGAGGAAATTTATATAGGAAGCAGAATACGTGATCTAAAATACTCCAAAAAAACTAAAAGTATTCTTTTGGCTTTAGAAGATAGAGCTGTACTAGGAATTCTGAAATCAAACTAACTTTCTTAAGTTCTTGAAAATTAATAAATTATTTTCTTAGAAGATAAATTAATTTTTTCTCTAGGTTCTCACTTATTAGATTTACGCCCTTTGGGTTTGGATGTTTACCATCATTTAAATTAAATTCTGAATTAAGTGCAACTCCCTTCAATAAGAATGGTAAAAAAGAAATTTGAAATTTTTTTGCAAGATCAGGATAGATACTATCAAATTTACTTTTATATTCTTCTCCCAATGACTCTTGGGATAACATACCAGCTAGAAGAATACTTACTTTTTATTTTGTAAAATTTCAAGTATTTTATTTAAATTTTTTTTTATAATAGAAGGTTTTATTCCTCTTAACATATCATTCGCGCCAAGACATAATACAACAATGTCAATTTTTCTTTTTTCCAGTAACCAATTTAATCTATTGAGTCCTCCAGATGTTGTATCTCCAGATACACTTGCATTGATAACACTGACATCAAAATTTTTTTTTTTTAGATTTTTTTCCAAAACAGTTGATAGAGGAAGCTTTTTTTCTAAGCCATAACCCGACATTAAGCTATCGCCAAACAATACAATTTTCTGGTTACATTGACCTTTTGTTGTTATAAAGTTTAGACTTATTACCAATACAAAAAGAAATCTAAAAATGAAAATATTATATAAATTAGATAACATAAATCTTAACTATAATGTAAATGGAAATGATATCAGGGTTTTAAAAAATATAAATTTTGAAATAAAAAAAAATGAAAGAGTAGCTATAATTGGAGAAAGCGGTTCAGGAAAGACAAGTCTTCTAATGCTTATGTCTGGATTAGAAAACTCATCCACAGGTTCAGTTATTTTTCAAAATATAGACTTTTCTAAAGTGAGTGAGGACGAAAAAACTGCAATACGAAAAAAAAAGATTGGGTTAATTTTCCAACAGTTTTACCTAATACCAAACTATACAGCTCTTGAAAATGTTATGTTTCCAATGCAAATAAATAATATTAAAAATGAAAAAGAAAAAGCTTCTTTAATCCTTTCTGATATCGGCTTAGACCATCGAAAAAATAATTTACCATCAGAATTATCTGGGGGTGAGCAACAAAGAGTGGCAATTGCGCGGGCAATTTCATTTAATCCTGAAATAATTCTTGCAGATGAACCCACTGGAAATTTAGATAGAACAAATACGGAAAGAGTTTCTAATTTATTATTAAATTATTCTAAAACAAAAAAAATAAGTTTAGTTTTAGTAACTCATAATATTAAATTAGCCAAAAAATGCGACAGATTAATACGTCTGTTTGATGGTAAGATAAAAAACTAGACATGTATTTATTAAAAAAAATTAAATTTTTACTTGAAGAATTAAATAAAAATAAGTCAAAGATCACAAAAGTTTTTTTTACAATTTTTATAAGTTTATTAATTTTTTCTTCGGTAACAATTCTTAAAAATAGCATTGAGAATGAAGTTAAAAATAATTCAAGGACTTTCCTGGGAGGTGATCTCGAAATATCGACAAAAATAAGCCTTTAAACACTGAATATTTAAATCAACTGAAAGGTAGTTTTTTTTTAACGGAGGTTATTGAATTTACTTCTATAATAAAAAATAATAATAAGGAAAGCAAAACAACAAGAATAAAAGTAGTTGACGATTTTATCCACTTGTTGGTAAGGCTAAGGTTGAACCAGCTAACTCACTGAAATTACTCCAAACGAAACAAAACGCTATTTTGATTGATAAAACAACTAAAGATAATCTTAATTTAAAAATAGGCGATAAAATTAAAATCCAAAACTTTTCCCTCGAAATTATAGGTGTTATTGAAAATCTCCCAGATATAGGGAGTTTTTTTCTTTTCGGAGATCAGGCTCTAATTAATAAATCAAGTTTTAAGAATTTGAAACTTAATAACCTTGGAAGTTTCATAAATTTTAAATATAAAATGATAGGTAAAAATAGTAATTCAAAATTACCAAAACAAATAAGTGAGAGTAAGAAAATTACATTAAAATTTCCAGAAGACATTAGTCAAAATTTAAAAGAGCAATCGAAAATTTCATTTACTTTCTCTCCATTATTTCAGCATCAGCTATCATGATCTCAGGAATAGGTTTGAAAAATTCATTATATTCGTTCTTTGATAACAATCAGTTAAATATTGCTATATACAAATCACTAGGATTAAGTTCCCAGAATATTAAAAAGTTATATTATACTCAAACACTTATTGTTCTGACCGTTTGCTCTCTCATAGCGTATTCTTTAAGTCTATTGATAATTTATTCCTTAAATTATAGTCTTCTAAATATTCTGAACGTTGAACTAAATATAAAATTTAGAATTAATGAATATCTAATAATTCAATTTTTCAGTATTTTAGTTTTCTTTATATTTGCTAAACCAGTTGTAGATAGTATTGATCAAATAAAAGTTGCAAATTTATTCAGAAACAGTGTGACCCACCTTAATATAAATTTAAACAGAAAATCAGTTATAGAAATTAGTATTTTGCTAATATTTTTATTTTCTTTTTGTTTTTAAATGTCAAACCTCAACAAACAGCAGTGTTTTTTTCTTTTTTTATCATTGTTAGTTTATTTTATTATTATTTATCGAAACTCTATATTGTGGCTTTAAGTAAAATTAAAAAACAAAAAAATTTACCTCTTAAAATTGGAATTAAAAACATACAAGTTCACCGAAATCTTAATTCAATGATGATTATTACTATGGGGTTGGGCATGACGACATTATTTTTTTAGGGATTTTATCCTCTAATATTAGTAAAGAGCTTGATACTACAATACCAAAAATGCTCCACATTATTTCTTTTAGGAATACAAGAAAATGAATTAGAATTATTTAAAGAACAAATTTATGAAGTTGACTATAAAGCAAAACAAATAGTTGTTCCTATGATATCTGCTAGAATAGAGACTATAAATAATATAAACCCAAAAGAACTAATAAATGAGGAAAATAAAAGTTTTTGGTTTGTTAATGGTGAAAGAAGGATATCCTGGTCTAAAGATCCTCCATTTAACAACCAAATTATAAAAGGTAAATGGTGGGAAAAAGATGAAAAAATAAACTACAAAGTCTCTTTAGATTACAAAGTCGCCAATGATCTGAAATTAAAAATTGGTGATTCTATAACATTTAATATATTCGGTAATTCAGTTTCAGGAATTATTACTAATTTTAGAAGAGTAGATTACAGAGACTTAAATATAAATTTTGCAATTTTATTTAACCCTAAATATGCATCGGAAATACCTCATGAATTTATGTCTACTGTAAAATTTGAGAATGAGGAGTCAGTAAACTTAAGTAACTTATTAAAAAAATTACCAACAATAACCTATATTAAATTAGCTGAATACATAAATAAAACAAAAAATTTTTTAAATAATATATTTATGGTGAGTATACTAATATCTACAGTCGTAATTTTAATTCGACTTATTGTTATATCAAATGCTATTGGTGTGATTGGAAATCTAAAAGTTTATCAAAATCTAGTTTTCAGAATTTTAGGTTTTGAGAAATTAAATATTTTTTTATACTCATAATATTTGAATCCCTAATATTATTTGTACCTATAATTATTTGTTCTCTAATATTTTCTATTATTTTTCCTATTTTTTTGTAACAAATTTCTTTGGTATTGATTGGTTTTTTCCAATCTCAATTACTTTGATTATTGTAAGTTTATTTATGTTCATATTTCTTTTAACTATATTAGTATCAAACAGAAAGTATTTAAATTTTAATACATATCATCTACTAAGAAATGATTGAACTCATAGGTTCTTATTTGGATCGTCATTCTTAATCCAGTTGGAAAAGGACTTTTCAAAGAAATTAAACTCATTTCCTTTAAGATTAGTTACTAGTCCGACTCGAACGGACATGAACCGAAGTTCAACGGATTTTGAATCCGTCGCGTCTACCAATTCCGCCATAGGGGCACGGAAAAAATTTAAATATATCATTTTTAAAAACAAAAAAAATCAAATGAATATTTATGATTTTAATTTATTATATTGGATAAGATTGATCTGTAAAATATAATTACTTTAATATGAAAAAAGAAATCACTTTTGTTTTAACTAGTTGTGGTAGAACTGATCTACTAGATAAAACATTAGAAAGTTTTTTTAAATATAACTCTTACAAATTTAGAGATTTATTTCTTGTTGAGGACTCTGTAAATAAAAGTTTACAAACATATAAAGAAGAAATGGGATAAAAATTAAACTTATTTTTAATAAACAAAAAAAGGGCAAATCATTTCAATTGTGGATACTTATAAAAAGTAAAAACTCCATATATTTTTCATTGTGAGGATGATTGGGTTTATACAAGGAATAAATTTATAGAAGATTCTTTCAAAATTTTATCTACCGACGATAAGATTATTCAGGTTTGGTTGGAAAGTATGGAAAGTGCTAGTAGGTTAGATGTATTTGAATATGGTCCTTTGCAAAAAATTGGGAATATTGGGTATAGAAAAGTTTTTTGCAAAGAGGGTTGGGAATGGGGTCATTTTTCATTCAGACCAGGTGTTAAAAGAATGACGGATTATAAATTAATTGGAGGATATAGTGGTTACAAAAATGAAATAGATATAGGAGTAACCTACAAAAAAAAAGGTTTTTATACAGTAATAATTGAAAACCCTGCTATTATAGATATTGGCTTGGATAGGACCATTGTAGATCCCACAAGAAAATGGCCGAAAAGAAGAAAAACAAATGCGCCAACGGGTCTGAAAAGACTTTGGAAACATATAAAGAAATTAAAATTCTGAAACATAGTGATTAAATCAAAAAATAAAGATTATCTAATATTTGCTTTTTATGATCGAATGGGAATTTTGGATTTTCATGTTATTGAATCCTTAAGAAAATATAGTTCTCAATTTTCAATAGTATTTGTTAGTGATTGTAAAATAAAAAGTAAGGAAAAAAAAAATAGATTTTGTTGAAAAGATAATTTCTAAAAAGCATAACGAAATGGACTTTGGTAGTTGGAAATTAGGGTTGAATTTTTTAAAAAATAAAAATGTAGAAAATTTACTTTTAGTTAATGATTCTATAATTGGTCCATTTATAGATATAAGAAAAATACTTGATAGTATGAAAAATAAGAAGGTTGATTTTTGGGAATTACATCTGCTGGTACTGAAACTGAGTTCCATATTCAGAGTTATTTTTTGTATTTCAAAAATAAGTGCTTAAAAAATAAATTCTTTACAAATTTTTTTTTAAATATTAAAAAACAAAAGTCAAAAGCTGACTTAGTTAAACAATATGAAATTGGACTTACCCAAGGTCTAATTTCAAATGGTATGAAAACAGGAAGCTATTTGGGTCATTTTAATAAAGATATTCATTCTAATGAAAATTGCATAAATTTATTTTTAGAAAATAAATTACCGTTTTTTAAAGTAAAGAACTTTGTCTCTAATCCTTATAGATTAAAAAAATATGTACAAGATTTTTGAAAAACTTAATCAAAAAAATATTTAGGATATATTAAACGCATAAATAATAGTAAAAATTTTAGACACCTTTATTATAAGGTACCACAATTTAAAAGACCTTAATATCAAAAAAATTCATAATCATACGCTCAAAAATTGTTTTTGAAAATAGAATCTGGAGATTTTATGTGAAATTTCTTGGAATTTATATATTCTTTTTTTTAATACCTTTAATTTCTAATAAAAATACATATAAATCAGATTCCAATTATAACTAACCAAATCAAATGAGAGAAAAATTTCAATCATTATATCGACAACTAATATTTAGATGTAAAGAAAGTAAAAATAGGATTTATCTTTATATTATCTCATTTCTTGAATCGATTATTTTTCCATTACCAACTGATATTTTTTTAATTCCATTTGTCTTAGCTAAAAAAAAAAATTATTGGCATCTTGCCTTAATGACAAGTATCTTTTCAGTTTTGGGTGGGTGTTGTTCTTATCTAATTGGATCGCTTCTATGGGAACAGGCAAATCTTTTTTTCCTAGAATATTACCCATCAATTAGTACAAAGCTAAATTCGTTCATATCACAATTCAAAGAATATGGTATAGCTTTAATAGTAATTGGAGGATTTTCTCCTTTCCCTTTCAAAGTAACATGCTTTGCATCTGGAATTATGAGCTTAAACTTTGCAGTATTTATTCTTTTTTCTTTTATTTCTCGTGGATTAAGATTTTTTTTAGTTTGTTATTTATTATATAAATTTGAAGAAAAAGCTAACGAGTTGATTCCAAAATATATTGGTACTTTAAGTTTGATATTTATATTGATTTTATTACTTTATTTTTTTCTATAAATCATTTAGGTGTAAAAAAAGAAGTTTGTTTGTATTGCGAAACAAGCTCATAATTATTCTTACTTAAATACTTAAAAAACTTTGTGCCAAAAATTTCCTTTGTTTTTAAAACATGAATTTCTATCGAAATAAGTTTGGGCCTAAATTTTTTTAAATTTAGGCCCTTAAGAACATCAAATTCATGACCTTCAACATCAATATTTAAAAAATCAAAGTCTTTTACAACCTTATTACTGATTAAAATATTATTAAGTGTATTCTTTTTTACTTTTCTTATTACAAAATTTTTATTAATTTTATTTTTCCATTTTTTAGCAAGTTTTTCAATTGGTTTGTATTAACTCCAGAACCTACTTCAAATAAATAAGCATTGATGGAACCCTTTGACGATGATACTGCAACATCGAGATTTATGTCTCTTTTTCTAAAAATATTAAATAGTTTTAGATTTTCTTGCATCATATCAATATTAATCCCATTCCATCCTTTTTGGTATAGTAAGTAAGTAAGAGAACCATTAATTGGATGAAGTGCACCAACATCAACATAGAAACCTTTTTTAAAATTTACGGAAGAATTTTGCTATAAAAATATCTTCTCCACTTCCACCATAAGATGTGAATGATTTAAATTTATATTTGAAATACCTATATATGTAGTAAATTAAAGATGTTTTTATAAATTTTTTTTTAAAGGATGCTAGCATTCTTCTCAATAATAACTTTATATGTTTAATTTTCAATTCATAAGAAAAAACTCAGAATATTTGTTAATTACTTAAGTTTTTGTATCTTAATCTCAACTTTGTTAATTGAATATATTTTTAATTTTCCACCGTGTAAATTATGCATTTACCAACGTATTCCATATTTACTCATAATAATTTTTGGAATAGGTCTAGTCTTTTTTAAAAAAATAAAAGAGTTCTTATTTATTTTTATAATTTTACAGATAGCTAATCTTTTCATAGCATCTTTTCATAGTCTAGTTGAAAGGGGTGTTGTTGAATATGAAATGAATTGTACTTCTACTGGATCTGATATACAAACAATTGATGAGCTTAGGAATTTTTTAGAAAAAGTTCCTATTGCTAAATGTAACGAAATCTTATTTTCAATAATGGGTTTATCATTAGCTAATTTTAATTTAATAGTTTCTATACTTTTAATTATATGGGCGTATGCTATGTTAAATTCTAATGAACAAAAGTAAAAAAAAGATTGATGAAATTCTCAGAGTTAACCACGCGGGAGAATATGGAGCGCAGATAATTTATAAATCTCAAATTAGATTTAGTAAAAATAATCTACTTAAAAAAGAACTAAAAAAAATCTCTTCTGAAGAAAAGGTTCACCTAGATTATTTTCAAGAACAAATATTAAAAAATAGAACGAGACCAACGATAATGCAACCTTTTTGGAAAGCGGGAGGTACTGCACTAGGACTTATATCATCCCTACTAGGGGAAAAATATGTTCATGCTTGTACTGAAGCAATCGAAAGTACAATTGTTGATCATTATCAAGAACAAGTGAAGTATTTGAAAAAAGAAAATGTGAGGAGTGATTTAAGAAAGAACATTATGAAATTCTGTGAGGAAGAAAATCAGCATAAATTGAGATCCCAAAAAAAAAATGACAATCAAAAAGGAACGTTTTTCTTCAAACAGATTACAAAGAATATTACAAAATTAGCAATAAAAATATCAAAAAAATTATGATTAAGGCTCGAGCTCTGAGTCCCAATATAAAAAATCATTCCAACTTTGATGTAAAAAATTTGGTGGGAATAATCTTCCAATTTCTTTTAATTCATAATTATTTGGAGTATATGGATTTGCAGTTCAATGTAAAACTCGTTTTTGCAAGTAGCTTATTTCCTTTAGTTGTATTACATTTTCTACAGCATGTAACTACATTATCCCAAGTTGTTTTTCCGCCTCTTGATTTTGGCAAAACATGATCAAATGTTAAATCTTCAACTTTGAAACTTGTATGACAATATTGGCATAGAAATTTATCTCGTAAGAAAACATTAAATCTCGTAAATGCTGCTTTCTCAGGAAGCGGGATATAATCTTTTAATGAAATTACACTTGGGAGTTTAAGTTTTATTGAAGGTGACCTTACGTATTTATCATATTCCGATACAACATTCACTCTTTCTAAAAACACTGCTTTAAGAGCATCTTTCCAAGACCAGGTAGATAAAGGGTAGTAACTTAAAGGCTGATAATCTGCGTTTAGTACAAGTGCTGGACAACTATTTAAAGATAAATTCATAACTACTTCCTATTTTAATAATATTGGAAGTTTATTACAATTTTAAATGTTAAATGTTTTTTTTATGAACTCTAAACCATATTCCAGACCATCTTCATCAATTCCATGACCTAAAAAATCTTTTATCTTATGATCTACATCGAAATTAAGGGACTTCAGTTTTTAGATGCATTAATGGTTTGTTCAAATGTTATTATATCGTCATTTTTACCGTGATATAATCTAATTGGGGGTTTACTTTTAATACTAAGATTAAAATTTTTCGTCGTCAAAAAGTAGACCTGAATACCCCATTATTCCAGCACACTCAGAACTTCTTTGACACAAATGATATAGAGCCATCATTGTACCTTGTGAGAAAGAAAAAAAAAATATCTTTCTTATAAGGAACCTTTGTTTCTTTAGAGATATGATCAATAAATCCATTAAGATATGGCCCTGCCTTTTCTAAACCACTACCAATATTTTCAGGGATATTGAGCTTAGCTCAAACCATTGGTATGCATTATTTCCCCATGGGCATTCAAATGGTGCATTAGGTGAAATAAACATCGTATTAGGAAGTTCTTTATGCCAATCATTTCCAATGGAAATCAAATCATGGCCATTGGCACCATAACCGTGTAAGAATATAATTATCTTATCAAACTTTCCTTGATCAAAATTTATTGCAGGGCCATTTAAAATTTCATTCATCTAGTCGTAATATTTTCTTAATTTCAACAATAGTCCCTTTTGATAAAAAATGATAATCATTTAATAAAATAAAATCTAAAATAGGGATTATACAATTAGGTTTTAGCTGATCCTTTTCTAGTAATTTGTATATATTTTCAAGAGTAAGGGAAAAAAAACTTTCAACTTCACCATCAATATTCTTGAGTTCTAAATCATCAACTTTATTGAGGTGATAATTAAAAATAACGGCTGAAATAAAATTATTATTATTATTATGAAAATAACTAACGATATTTCCACGTTGAACATTTTTTAGGTATTTACCACTAATACCGGCTTCTTCATATGCTTCTTTTTTTAAATTTTCAAAAATTGATAAATTTGTTGGTTGTCCTCCTGCCACAGTATTATCTATATAACCAGGGAAACTTTTAAGTTTTTCTGATCTTTTAGCAAAATAGATAACAAATTTATCTTTATGCTTTGTCCAGACATTACAATGCACTCCATACGATGGCAAGCCAAAAAGTGATAATAAGTTTCTTTTAATAATAAATATATTTTCGTTACAGAATTTAGAAGTTTCGGGAAAAACTTTTTTTGGTTTTAGGGATGGAAATAAAAAGACTGGACAATTTTCAGTTGATGAGTCATTTTTTTCAAGATTTTTTATAAATTCATCTAAATGAGAATATTTTACATAATCATTATCTGTAGGGAGAGAGTTGTCCGATATAATTTTATTATTTAACCACCCAATTTTTTTTTAATCTTATAGGTGTATATGCACTTAAATCGAAAGTATTTATTTCATTCAAAAGATCTATTGCTAATTCAAGAGTTTTTTTGCTCATACGGAATCTTTAATTATCGATGTAATTTTTTTAAAATATCCTCAATCTTAAAGTCTTTCGGAGTAAAGACAGCTTTAACACCCTTGGATAATAATTTTTTTCATCTATTGGCGGAATGATACCCCCACAATAACAGGAATGTGAGAGTATTTATTTTTTTTTAGTAAATCAAGAACTACATTTACTAAATGGACGTGTGATCCGGATAATATTGATAAACCTATTATGTGGACTCCTTCTTCAATTGAAGCTATAACTAATTGCTCTGGGGTTGACCTAATACCGTCATAAACCACTTCTATACCAATATCTCTAGCCCTTACAGCAATTTGTTCAGCCCCATTAGAGTGACCATCCAAACCTGGTTTTCCAACAAGCATTTTTGGACGCCTTTTAATTTTTTTTGTTATTGATTCTATTTCCTTAGATAGGATGTCAATTTCATCTGAGGCAGTCTTTCTTTTTTTTATATTTGAAGAAACAATACCAGTTGGGGCTCTATACTCGCCAAATACATCTCTCATAGTATCAGACCATTCACCAGTTGTTACACCTTCGTGAGCACATTTTATTGATATTTCCATAATATTCTCACCAGTCTTTGCCTTTTCTTTTAATGTTGAAAGAAGATTATCAATTTTCTTTTTGTTTCTTTTAGCTTTCCATTGAACTACGTTTTTTACCTGAGATTTCTCTGCATTTTCATCAACTTTCATAAAACCACCATCTATTTTAGAAATCAAAGGAGAAGATTCTCCATCTTCGAAGCAATTTACACCAACGACCTTTTTGCTCACCAGATTCTATATTTCTTTGCCTTTGTGTTTGCGATTTTACAAGTTGACTCTTCATATAACCATTTTCTATTGCCTGAACCAGTCCTCCAAATTCGTCTACATTTTTTAGTTCTTTATATGCGGAATCTTTTAAGTCATTAACCTTCTTTCTTAAAACATCAGATCCAGTAAAAATATCATTAAATTCCAGTAAATCTGTTTCATAAGCCATAATTTGCTGTAATCTTAAACTCCATTGTTGGTCCCAGGGTCTTGGTAGTCCAAGCGCTTCATTCCAGGCAGGAAGTTGAATAGCACGTGCACGGGAATTTTTAGCTAAAACCACTGGAAGCATCTGAATTAAAATTCTATAGACATTATTTTCTGGTTGTAACTCTGTTAGTCCTAGAGAGTTTACTTGCATACCGTATCTAAACCTTCTGTATTTTGGATCCTTTACAGAAAATCTCTTTTTGCAGATTTCATCCCATAATTCAGTAAATGCAATCATTTTGGAAGTTTCAGTAATAAATTTCATTCCTGAATTTACAAAAAAGCTAATTCTACCTACAATCTTTTCAAAAAGATTTTTTTCAATTTTTTCTGAATTTCACAAAAACTCTAAAATTCCAATAGCAGTAGCAAGAGAAAAGGAGAGTTCTTGTTCTGGGGTAGCTCCTGCTTCTTGGAGATGATAAGAGCAAATATTGATAGGATTCCACTTTGGAACTTCCTGGGTAGTAAACCTTATTACATCAGTTGTAAGTTTAAGACTTGGACCAGGAGGAAATATATAAGTTCCCCTAGATAAATATTCCTTTGTTATGTCGTTTTGTGTGGTTCCTGACAATTGTTTTCTGTCAACGCCCTGTTTTTCGGCAGTAGCAATATATAACGACAATAACCATGGTGCCGGAGCATTAATAGTCATTGAAGTATTCATTTTTTCTAAAGGGATTTTTTTGAATAAGGTTTGCATATTACCTACATGACTTATTGGCACTCCAACCTTACCGACCTCCCCTTTAGAAAGAATATGGTCAGAGTCATAGCCGGTTTGCGTAGGTAGATCAAATGCAACTGAAAGTCCTGTTTGACCTTTTTTTAAGTTTTGTTTGTATAAATTATTTGATGCCTCGGCGCTAGAATGACCAGCATAAGTTCTGATCAGCCATGGTTTATCTTTTACAGTATTATTCATAGTAAATAAATTATATCAAATAATTTAGGTAACAATAAAAAATTAATGTATTTTCTAAATTTAGTGATATAACGTAGTTTTTTTATAATTCAAATTGTTTTTAGATAACATATTTTTAAGGAAAAACTATGGCAAAAAAAATATATGAGCTTGGAGAAATTCCAGAATTAGGTGTAATACCAGATGAGATGTATGCCTGGGTAATAAGAGAAGATCGATTGGGTGTGCCTGAAAAAGCTATGCAGATTGAAAAGATGCCAGTACAAAAACCTGGTAAGGATGAAGTTCTTGTAATGGTCATGGCAGTAGGGATTAATTACAATAATGTTTGGGCATCTCAAGGTATCCCGATCTCAGTTATTGGAAAAGATACAGGATATCATATTGGAGGTTCAGATGCTTCTGGCATAGTATGGGCAGTTGGCGAAAATGTGAAAAGGTGGAAGGTCGGAGATGAAGTTATTATTCATTGTAACCGTGATGATGGTGATGATGAAGAATGTAATGGTGGAGAACCAATGTATTCCAAATCTCAACAAATTTGGGGTTATGAAACAAATGATGGTTCATTTGCTCAATTTACTACAGTACAGTCCCGTCAATTATTGAAAAAACCTCAACATCTTTCTTGGGAGGAAAGTGGTTGTTATACTTTAACACTTGCCACAGCGTACAGAATGTTATTTGGACACCCTCCACACGCACTTAAACCTGGAATGAATGTTCTAGTTTGGGGAGCATCTGGTGGCATAGGAAGTATGGCCGTCCAAATTTGTAAGGCTGTTGGAGCAAACGCTATTGGTATCATATCTGATGATGATAAAATTCCTTTTGTAAAAAATCTGGGAGCCGTAGGGGTTCTTAATAGAAAAAATTATGATTGTTTTGGTCAATTACCAGATGTTAAGGATCCTAATGGTTATAGTGATTTTATAAAAAAATGTAGAGTTTTAGGGAAAGATATTTGGGAAATCACTGGAAAAAAAGATGTAGATATAGTTTTTGAACACCCTGGTGAATCCACCTTTCCAGTTTCAACTTATCTTGTTAAAACTGGCGGAATGGTTGTAATATGTGCTGGTACATCTGGCTATAACTTAACAATGGATGCAAGATATGTATGGATGCGACAAAAAAGAATACAAGGTAGTCACTTTGCAAACTTGTACCAAGCAAATCAGGCTAATGAAATGATGATTCAGAAACTCATAAATCCTTTGATGTCTGAATGCTTCAAATGGGAGGAAATACCATCCGCTCATACAAAAATGATGAATAACAAGCATCTTCCAGGAAATATGGCTGCTTTAGTCCAAGCTAAAAAAACTGGATTGAAAACTTTGAATGAAGTATAATATATATTAATTAACCTTTGGAACAATAAAATGGATAGTACAGTAAATATTGAAAGCAATCATGTAAACATTAAATCTTTCGTAGATGAAAGAATCAAGTCGTTTGAACTCATTCTTAGTGAACTGGAAGCTGTGTCAAAAAAATCTAAAGATTATTTTGCTAAAACTTTAACTAAAAATAATAGAATCGACAACGCACTACTTGAAAATTATCAATTTGAATCGCATGGCTTTGCATGGTTTGAAACCTATAGAATAGGTCTAAGGGAAACATTTAATTGGTTGACTAGATTGAAAGACTCTAATAAGGCAGCAGAAATAGATTATAATATATTACTTTATTCATTTGCAGAGTATGTTTCACAAATGCGTGACGGAATAATGATAAGCCAAACTGAAATGGTTAGACTATCTGACATAGGTATAACTAAGGATGACTTTAAATTTGCTGATGAACCTAATGTAAACGAACTCATTTCATTTGGTTTATCCAATGAGTTAAAAAAAGATATTGTTAACTCATTAGAAAATGGAATTTTTCCAAACCTAGGTTTAAATGACGAAACTTTGGAAATGATACAAGATCAATTTAGAAAATTTACAGAGGAAGAAATAATTCCATACGCGAATGAGTGGCACTTAAAAGATGACTTAATTCCAGATCAAACTTTAGAAAAAATGGCTGAGCTAGGTGTGTTTAGTATTGCTATACCTGAAAATTATGGTGGTTTAGGGATGGGTAAAATCGCTATGTGTGTTGTTACAGAAGAACTTTCTAGAGGTTTTCTTGCAGCTGGATCACTTGGAACAAGGGCAGAGATTGCTGGAGAATTAATAAGATTAGGTGGTACAGAGGAGCAAAAGAAAAAATATCTTCCAGAAATTGCTAGTGGAAATATTTTAACTACTGCAGTCTTCACAGAGCCGAATACTGGTTCAGATCTTGGAAGTTTAGCTACAAGAGCAACTCTTAACGGATCTGATTATACAATTACAGGAAATAAGACTTGGATAACTCATGGAGCTAGCTCAGACCTCATGACTGTTTTAGCAAGAACCGATATGGATCAAAAAGGCTATAAAGGATTAAGCATGTTTCTAGTTGAAAAACCCAGAGGAAATTGTGAGAACCCTTTTCCTATGGATGGCATGAGCGGAAGTGAAATTGAGGTCTTAGGCTACAGAGGAATGAAAGAATATGAAATAGCATTGGATGATATCAAGGTTAGTAAAAAACAATTATTAGGGGAAGAGGAAGGAAACGGGTTTAAACAACTAATGGAAACATTCGAATCTGCAAGAATTCAAACAGCTGCAAGGGCCGTCGGCGTTGCTCAAAATGCTTTAGAATTAGCTCTTCAATACGCCAAAGATAGAAGTCAATTTGGAAAACAAATAATTAAATTCCCAAGAATTTTAAATAAATTAGCGTGGATGGTAATGGAAATCACAGTATCTAGACAAATAACTTTATTTTCAGCACGAGAAAAAGTTAATGATATTAGATGTGATATAGAGGCTGGTATGGCTAAACTCCTAGCCGCAAGGGTAGCTTGGAGTTCGGCAGATAGTGCACTCCAAATTCACGGTGGAAACGGTTATGCTCTAGAGTACCCTGTAAGCAGAGTGCTTTGTGACTCAAGAATTTTAAATATATTTGAGGGTGCAGCTGAGATTCAAGCACAGATTGTTGCTAAGGGTCTTATCGCAAGATAATGAGTTTTTTTCTAAATATTTTGATCGTAATTTGTCTAATTACGACTTTTGGAGTCTTGTTGGCAGGACTATTTCATACAGCAAGGTCAGGAGATGATAAAAATAACAAAATAAACTTATTTATGAGATACAGAGTTCTTATACAATTTATAAGTTTAATTGTTTTAACAATAGCCTTATTTGTGAAATCCTAGACTTGAAAATAATTTGATAAAATTAGATAAAATTTATACAAAAGGTGGAGATAAAGGTCAAACAAGCCTTGGTGACGGTCATAGAGTAAATAAAAATGAGTACAGGATTAAAGCTTATGGTGAAATAGACGAAGCTAACAGTGCTATTGGCATAGCTTACATATACTCGAGTGATGAACTAAGGTTAATTCTTAGAAAGATACAACACCACTTGTTCGACATAGGCGCTGATCTCTGCAAACCATACAAAGAAGAAAATAGTAAAAGATTTGAAAAACCAGTCTTGTTCTTAGAAAGTGAGTTAGACAAACTAAATGAGAAGTTAGATGAACTTAGTTCTTTTATTCTTCCAGGAGGAACACATGCATCTGCCTATTTACATTTGTCACGAACAATTGTAAGAAGAGCAGAAAGATCAATTATTGATCTACTTGAAAAAGAGGAAGTTAACCCAACATTACTAGAGTATATTAATAGACTTTCCGACTTTCTTTTTGTGGCTGCAAGGTTTGAGAATAGAGAAGTTGGTGATATACTTTGGATTCCAGAGAAGAAAGGGTAAAATATGAAAGCCTTAGTGTGTGTAAAAAGGGTTATTGATTATAACGTTAAAATAAGAGTTAAGACAGATAAAACTGGTGTAGAAACAGATAATGTTAAGATGTCAATGAACCCATTTGATGAGATAGCTGTTGAGGAAGCAGTTAGATTAAAAGAAAATGGTCTGATTTCTGAGATTGTTATTTTGTCAATTGGACAAGATTCATCTCAAGAAACAATTAGAACAGGTTTAGCAATGGGAGCAGACAGAGGAATACTCGTAAAAGTTGATGATATTCTTATAGAACCCCTAGGTGTTGGAAAAATAATAAAAAAAGTTTGTGAGAAGGAAAATCCAGAAATGATAATCATGGGTAAACAGGCTATTGATGATGATTGTAACCAAACTGGACAAATTGTTGCAACACTTATGAATTACCCACAAGCAACTTTTGCTTCAGAATTAAAGAAGAATGAAGACGGAACCCTTAACGTAACACGTGAAGTTGATGGTGGTTTAGAGACCATTAAGGTAAAAATACCCTGCGTTGTTACCACTGATTTAAGGCTAAACGAACCACGTTACGCATCCCTTCCAAATATAATGAAAGCAAAACAAAAAAAAATAGATACAATAGAATCTAAGGATCTAAATCTTGACATTTCACCTAGACTAGAAATTCTTGAAGTAAATGATCCTCCAGAAAGAAAAGCTGGTATAAAAGTAACAGATGTATCCAATTTAGTAGATAAACTTAAAAATGAGGCTAAAGTAATATGAAATCATTAGTAATTATAGAACACGATGGAAAAAATATAAAGCAAACTTCTTTATCAACTATTACTGCTGCGGGGCAGATTAGTAAAGATGTTGAAGTTCTTGTTCTTAGGAAGTAATATTTCTGGAGTTTTAGAAAACCTAAAAAAAAAACTGATATCATTTCAAAAGTGAATTATTGTGATGAAGATTTTTTGAAGCATCAAATAGCGGAAAATTTATCTGAAGTAATAATTTCTTTTTTAAAAGATAGAGATTTTACACATATTCTCTTACCCTCAAGCACTTTTGGTAAAAATCTAGGGCCAAAAATTGCTACAATTTTAGATGTTCAACAAATATCTGATATATAGAGATATTTGATCATGAAACATTTGCAAGGCCCATATACGCAGGTAATGCAATTTCAAAAAGTTAAATCTAATGATTCGTTAAAAGTTATAACAGTTAGGCCAACATGTTTTGAACCTTGTGCTCAGAACTCTAATGTTAGCGACGAAAAATTTGAGGTATCATCAAACCAATCCAAATCTGTAGAATTCGTTACTTACGACCAATCTGAATCTGATAGACCCGAATTAACCTCGGCTAAAATTATTATATCTGGTGGAAGAGGAATGCAAAATGGGGAAAATTTTAAATTGCTAGAAGGTATCGCTGACAAGTTAGGCGCAGCAATGGGAGCTAGTAGAGCTGCAGTTGATGCAGGGTTTGTTCCCAATGATTGGCAAGTAGGTCAGACCGGTAAGATTGTAGCACCAGATTTATATATAGCCGTTGGAATATCAGGAGCTATTCAGCATATAGCAGGTATTAAAGATTCAAAATTTATAGCTTGTATTAATAAAGACGAAGAAGCACCAATTTTCAATTTTTCTGATTACGGCTTAGTAGGTGATCTATTTGAGATACTTCCCAAACTTGAAAATGAGTTAAATTAATTGTTTTATCAAATTGATTATTTCTTCATTTTTCCAATCAATATAACCTATCACTCTTGAAATTTCTTGAATTTCCTTATTAATAATGAGTGTAGTAGGCATAACTTTTATATCTAATTCTCTAGATATCTTCATTTTTTTTGTCGGTGTAGAAATGTGGAAAATCAATTTTATTTTTTTGAGAAAATTTGGTATTGAATCTGATGGATTTGAATCAATTGATATAAAAAAAACTTCAATATCTTCTCCAATTTTTTCTTTTAGTAAAATTAAATCTGGAATTTCCTTTATACATGGAGCACACCACGTTGCCCAAAAGTTAACGATATATAAATTCTTTTTAGATGCACTTAAAACAGAATAATCTTCATAATTAAGAGAATTAAGTTTTATATCTGGTATATTTTTAGCTTGTTTATGTAATAATAGTTGATTGTTCGCGTACGAATGAGATAAATTTGTAATAATAAAAAAGATAAAAAATAAATATTTCATACAAACTATAATAAATGAAAAAAAAAACAAATCCAGTCTGGGGAGGCCGTTTTAAAAAAAATCCTTCTCCTTTTCTAGAAAAAATTAACAATTCTATTAGTTTCGATTATAGGTTAGCAAAGGAAGATATAAAACTTTGCAAAGCTTATACTGAGGCATTAGTGGGTGCAAAAATTATTTCAGCATCAGAAAATAAAAGTATTCAATTTAATCTAAAAAAAATAAATGATGAGATAGAAAATGGTAAGATAGAATTCCAAGAGGAATATGAAGATATTCATATGAATATTGAGATGATCCTTAAAAAAAAAATAGGTTCGTTATCTGGTAAAATTCATACTGGTAAGTCCAGAAACGATCAGGTAGTTACGGATATAAAGCTCTGGGTAAAAGAAAAACTTAAAAATCTATCAAAAAAAATTAGTCGACTTCAAACAATAATCACGGTGAAAGCTGAAAAAAATATAGATGTGATAATGCCAGGTTTCACGCATTCACAAAATGCTCAACCGATTTCCTTTGCGCATTATTTAATGAGTTTCTTTGAAATGATAAAAAGAGATAAAAATAGAATAAATCAGTTATTTGAAAATATGACTGAGTGTCCTCTTGGTTCTGGTGCTTTGGCAGGTACAAATTTTTTTGAGATTGATAGAGTTTTACTTGCAAAAAAATTAGGTTTTGTAAAGCCTACTGAAAATTCCCTAGATAGTGTTTCAGACAGAGATTTTATAATTGAGTTTTTAGCAATACTTTCAATAATGAGCATTCATTTTTCTAGAATTTCTGAGGACCTCATAATTTGGTCGAGTAGTGCATATGATCTAGTAAAATTTCCAGATACACTTAGCACAGGTTCTTCAATAATGCCTCAAAAGAAAAATCCTGATTCAGTTGAACTAGTAAGAGCAAAGTCTGGTAGAATAATCTCATATTTAATTAATTTATTAATACTGCAAAAAGGTTTACCATCTGGATATAGCAAAGATCTGCAAGAGGATAAAGAACCTGTATTTAACGCTTATGATACAATTGAGCTTTTGATTGATGTAATGTCAGAAGTAATAGAAAAGATACAATTAAATAAAGAAAAAATGTATGAACTTTCTTTAAAGGGGCATACAACAGCAACTGATTTGGCAGATTGGATGGTTAAAAATTTAAAGATTTCTTTAGAGAAGCCCACGAGAAGACTGGTAAACTTGTTTTAATTGCAGAAGAAAAAAATACTTATCTACATAAGTTAGATATTAAAACGTTAAAATTGATTGAACCTAGAATAAATGAAAGTATATATAATTTATTAACACCAGAAAATTCAATTAAGAATAAAAAATCATTTGGAGGAACGGCTTTTTCACAAGTCAAAAGAGCAATAAAAAGAGCAAGAAAGAAAATATAAAATGCCATTAGTTCATATTATTTTATTAATAACCTTGATTACTTGTACATCGTCTTGTGGAAAAAAAGCCTGCGTTAGATAGGTTTCCTGGAAGTGACTACCCTAAAACATATCCTAAGTCATATGATTAAAAAATTTAATAAATATTTATCTTATAAGAATAATTTCTTATATCTAGAAGAAACATGTCTTGAGAGTATTAAGTTAAAATTTAAGACACCAATCTTTTGTTATTCACTTTCTGAAATATACGATAATTTTATTGATTTAAAAAAATCATTCACAAAAATTAAACCAATGATTTGCTATGCTGTTAAAGCCAATAATCACAATCAAATTTTGAGCCTACTTTCCAAAAGTGGTTGCGGTGCTGATGTAGTATCTAAAGGTGAGCTACAAAAATCAATAAAGAATGGTATTTTGCCTGATAAGATTGTCTTTTCAGGTGTTGGGAAAACAACGGATGAAATAAAATATGCTTTAAAAAAAAAAATAAAACAATTGAATGTTGAGAGCGAGGAGGAGTTAGAAGAAATTGCAGAAATTGCCAAAGAAGAGAAAACAAATGTAAATATTTGTATCAGAGTCAACCCAGATGTAGACCCTAAAACTCATTATAAAATTTCCACAGGTAGGTCTGAGGATAAATTTGGTATACCAAATACTAGAATAATAAAATTATTTGAAAAGTATAAGAATCATAAGTATTTAAAAATAGTTGGTCTTTCAATTCACATTGGATCACAAATTCAAAAAATAAGACCCTTTGAAATTGCATTTAAGAAGATAAAAAAAAATTGAATCTTTGAGAAAATTAGGTTTTGACATTCGTGTTTTAGACCTTTGGGGGGGATTGGTATAAGATATCAAGAGAATGATCGAATAATTAATTCAAAAGAATATTGTTTACTAATTGAAAAATTATTCACCAATATGAAGCTTGAAATTATTGTTGAACCTGGCAGATCATTGGTTGGCTCTTCAGGAATTTTACTTTCTTCAGTTATAAGAAAAAAAAGTGGAGAAAAAAAGGATTTTATCATAATAGATGCTGGTATGAATAATCTAGTAAGGCCTGCTATGTATAATGCTAGGCATGAAATTTTTCCAGTAAAAAGAAAAATTTTAAGAATAAAAAATATGATTTTGTTGGGCCAATATGTGAGTCTGCAGATATATTTATTAAAAATAATCCAAGTCAAAATCTAAAAAAGGATGATTTGGTAGTTATTTGCTCTGTTGGAGCTTACGGAGCATGTATGTCTTCCGATTATAACCTAAGAGGCAATATTAAGGAAATATTTATTAAGAAAAATAAAATTATAAATGAATAAAATAAATACCCAAAATTATATTTTCTCTTTAGAGAATATTTCAATTGCTATTAAAGGTGAAATACCTCTAAAAGTTAGTCTTAAGGTAAAAATGGAGATTTTATAATTATTAAGGGAAAAAATTCCTCAGGTAAGTCTATGCTACTAAAATTATTTTACCTTAAATGCTTACCAAAAAAAGGTAAGATACTTTTTGAGGGAAATGAACTCAAGAATTCTAGTAAAGATTTAGTACAAGAATTTAGAAAAAAAATCGGAGTAATTTTACAAAATGATTTTTTAATTCCATTTTTAAATGTCTATCAAAATATAGAAATTGCATGTGAGATTCAGAGAAATACTAAAAACATAGAATCACGAATGAATGAGATATTTAATTGGCTTTCTTTAGAAAATATTAAAAATGAAAAAATACAAAATTTATCTAATAGTCAAAAACAAAAAGTAGTAATTGCAAGGGCCTTAATCAATAATCCAAAATTAATTTTAGCTGATCAGCCTGATACCTTTCTTGATAGTGATTTTAGGAAAAAACTAATGTATTTATTTAGCTCACTAAATAAGTTGGGCTCAACAATTATAATGACAACAAATGATTTATCTCAGTTTGACGAAAGCTGTAGAATAATAACATTAGATACTTAAATGTTAAACTTTCAGGCTCTTTTAAAAAAAACATTCTTAATTAATAATAATAACTTTATCCATGGTATATCGTTTATAGTTATTAGTTTAATAGCAATTCATATTGCAATCTTTTTTAATTTTTATAAATTTTCTAATGACTGGATTGTTAGTGAATCCGAAAAAACGACTTTCATTTTATCAAAAAATATAAATGAAAAGGTAATCCCAGACGATGTTACATTAAAAATAATTAACTATCTTGAAGAGAATCAGGAATTAATAAAATTTAAAATTCTAGATAAGGACTTAATTCAAGAGAGTCTTGGAATCAAGAATATTGACGATATTTTTGGATTATCACTTCCATTTGTTTTTTTGATTCAAAACTCAGATGATAAAATTGTTGACGAAGTCTATACTTCAATACTTAAAATATCAGACAATAGGATAGTTGAAAAATATCCACATAAAGATCAGTTGTTTGAAGTCGTTACCTTGTTCAAAAGGATAAAAGTAATTATATTTTTAATGTTGTTAGTAATAAGTATTTTATTCGCATTTCTTGTGTTAAATATAACAAAGGCAGCACTTATAAGTAACTATAAGTTTTTAGAAATGATACAAATCATGGGAGAAAGTAGCTATGGTCTATCAAAGAATATATCAATAACTATATTAAAAAGAATTCTACCAGGCTCAATCATAAGTATAATTTTTGTATCTATAGTTAGCTCACTTTTGATAAAGTTTTTTGGAGCGAACTTTTTTTTTTTAGTGATAATTTTTATTTTGAACAAACTCTCAAAACTTTAATTTTATTAATTATTTTTATTCTCATCTTGTTAGCGTTATTATTAATATTTCTGATGATATATTTATTTTATTTTTTTGAGAAAAGATTCTTTGATAAAGTTTAAATATATAATTTACATAATAAGTATTATTATCTTATTTTCATTTTTTGCCTGGGTTTTATTACTTTATAATATTTCAAAAGATAACTACTCACAAAAAAGTGAATTATTATCGACAAAAAGTTCTCTTATTGTAGTTCTTACTGGTGGAAAAGGAAGAATAGAAAAAGGTATAGAACTCTTAAGAGAAGGTAACGGAAGATTTCTTTTAATATCTGGCGTTTTTCAAAAAGAAAAGGTAAAGAATAAGTACTTATTTAAGGATAATATAAAATTAAAGGAGTGTTGTATTTTTTTTGAGGAGAAAGCAAAAAATACATTTCAAAATGCAACCGAAGTTTCTAATTGGCTTAAAGAAAGAAAAGTAAAAATAGATTCAATCCAATTGATAACCTCTTATTACCATATTCCCAGAAGCCTAATTATTTTCAAAAGTTTTTTCCTAATAAAAAGCTAATAACAGTTCCAGTAAGTCAATTTAGCTTTAGTAAAGAGTTATTCTTTCACATAAGGTTAATCTTTTCAGAATACTTTAAAATTTTTTATACATTTATTTATTTATTATGAATTTTTTTCGCTCACTAATTTTTTATTTTGTTTTTTATTTGTGGACATTCTGCTTTTTTGTTTTTTTTTCACAAGTAAGATTTTTTTCTGATAGTTTTATTATTTCTTTATCCAACTTTTGGAGTAGATCCGTAGTTTTAATATGTAAAAAGATCCTTCTTATAGATTACGAAGTTGTAGGAGAAGAAAACATACCCAAGAAGGGCCCCTTTTTAATTACTAGTAATCATCAATCAGCATGGGAGACTTTCTTTTATACTGCCTTGTTTAAAGGATCTGTATTTATTTTAAAGGATGAACTTAAGAATATCCCTATTTTTTCAAGATATTTTAAAAGGCTTAGTTTTATTTTTATTAAAAGGGATCAAGGATTGAATTCAATAAGAGTGATAAATAGATCAGTTTCTTCGTTAATAAAAAGAGGGAAAACAAAGTTTATAATTTTCCTGAGGGAACAAGGACTGATCCAGACAAGATAGCAAAAATAAACCCTGGTTTTTTTGCTATTCATAAATTAACTAAAATACCTATTCTTCCAGTAATTCATAACTCTGGTAGATTTTGGATAAATAAAAAATTTATAAAAAAGAATGGAAAAATTAATGTAAAAATATTTCCTTTATTAAAAAGTAATTATAAAAAAGATAAAGTTCTTAATAATATTGAGGCTAAATTTAGATCTTCACCTTTTTAGTTTATTAACTTTAAGGATACTTTTTCTTATATTTTTTGTTTGTTTAAGTAAATCAAATATTTCATCTAAGTTATTTTTCTTTATAAGTCTCTTAAAATTTTTGAGATCATTTATAAAATCATCTATTGTACTGATTAAATATTTATTATTCGAAATAAATATATCAGTCCACATTTTAGGGTCTGAGGATCCAATTCTAGTGAAATCTTTAAATCCACCTGCAGAGAAGTTTATTAGCTCCTTTTTTTTTTTTATATCAATTTTGAAAGCAGTATTAACAATAGTAAAAGCTATTAGGTGAGGAAGATGGGAAGTTATGGACATTATCTTGTCATGTTCATCAACAGGCATTATTGCTATTTCCATACCAATATATTTCCATAATGCTGAAAGCTTCTTAATATTTTTATCTTTTTTATCAATAGGTGTAAGAATACACCATTTACCTTCAAACAGCCCATTAAATGCGTTTTTCGCCCCGGAATTCTCAGTTCCTGCTATGGGATGTCCAGGAATAAAATTTGAGATGGCACTAATATTTTTTATAGTAGACTTTTTGAAGATATTTTTAACCGAGCCCGTATCAGTAATAAAATTTTTTTTACTAACAAAAGGAACTAAATTTGAGACTATTTCATCTATAAAACTTACTGGTGTGCATATAAAAATAAATTCGCTTTTCGAGACTCTTTGATCGATAATATTTCTTGATTCATCAATAGAATTATTATTGAGAGCATCTTTTAAATTATTATTTGACTTATCAATACCTACAATTTTTTTACTATATTTTTACTTTTAAAGCTAAACCTAAAGAACTTCCTATAAGTCCAGGACCAATAATTGTTATTTCATCAATCTTTTTCATGATTAATTATCTAAAGATGACTTTAAAACTTTTAAAAATTTTTTCATATGTGAATCTCTACCTATTGATACTCTAAAGAAGTTCTGAAGATTATAACTTTCCATATCCCTTACAATAATTTTATTTTTTTTTAGAAAATTTAATATTTTTTCTTTCGAATATTTTTTTACATTTACTTCAACAAGTACAAAATTGGTATACGAGGTTTTGACTCTAAATCCAAGTTCATTGAGTTTTGGTGGTAGATATTGTCGCCATTTTTCATTATGGTCAATTGACTTTTCTAGAAATTCATTATCTTTTAAAATTAAACTACCTATATGTTGTGCTATTAGATTTACATTAAATGGACCTCTAACTCTCTCCATTAAATTTATAATTTCTTTGTTAGAATATCCCCAGCCCAATCTAAGTCCTGCAAGTCCAAAAATTTTTGAGAATGTTCTAGTAATAATCAAATTTTTATATTTGTTTACTAAATCAACTCCATCAGTATAGTTTTTATCCTTAATAAACTCAGAGTAGGCCCCATCAAGTACAACAATGACTTTAGATGGTACTTTATCAAGAAATTTTATTAATTCTTTCTTAAATATAATACTACCAGTTGGGTTATTGGGATTGGCTATAAAAATAATTTTTGTTTTTTATTAATTTTCATTAAGATATTTTTGCAACTTACAGACAGTTGTTCTGTTCTTGCAGTTACAACTTTACAACCAGCAGCTTTGGCTATTATAGGGTAATAAATGAATCCATACTCACTACATATTACTTCGCAACCTTCTCTAGAAAATGTCTGACAAATTATTGAGAGAATATCATCAGAGCCGTTTCCACAAATAATTTGATTACCTTTTAATTTAAATCTCTCTGCAATAGACTTTTTTAATAGTAAACAATCTCCGTCTGGGTACAGATGTGAATTTTTATAATTTTGTTAATAGAGGAAAAGTTTTTAGCAGGAATCGCAAATGGCGACTCATTTGATGAAAGTTTAATGAATTTACTACTATTTTTATCTGGCGACTCGCCAGGTATATATTTTGCAATTCCTTTAATTGAAGGTTTAACAATATTTTCAATTTTCAATTTAGTCATATTTGTATAACAATTAAATTTATTTTGACTACTATCTCAACATAGTTATGATGCGATTTAAGTCAATTATTAATATATTTTTAGATGAAACTAAAATTTGAAACACAAAAATAACTTATAAAGATTCTTTTAAACTCTCCTCAGGAAGAGAAATACAGTCATGTGAGGTGGCGTTTCAAACTTATGGTCAACTTAACAAAGAAAAATCCAATGGGATATTGATTTGTCACGCCTTGACAGGAGATCAATTTTGCTCTGGAATTAATCCTCTTACTAAAAAAAAAGGTTGGTGGGATATTTTAATTGGTCCAGGTAAAATTATTGATACTAATATTTTTTTGTTGTATGTAGTAATGTTCTTGGGGGTTGTATGGGAAGTACTGGCCCATCAACAGTTGATCCAAAAACCGGAAAACAATATGGTCTCAATTTCCCAGTTATAACCATCAGTGATATGGTAAAACTTCAAGTTAAATTAATTAATTCCTTAGGTATAAAAAAATTATTTGCAGTTATTGGGGGCTCAATGGGTGGAATGCAGACATTAGAGTGGGCTTCGAGGTTTGAAAAAAAAGTCAATGCTGTTATTCCAATAGCTTCCTCATATAGACATTCAGCTCAAAATATTGCATTTCATGAAATTGGAAGACAAGCAATTATGGCAGATACAAATTGGAAGAGCGGTAATTATTATGGAAGTAAGCAAAAGCCAAAAAGAGGTTTGGCAGTAGCGAGAATGATTGCACATATAACTTATTTATCAGAATCAGCATTACAAAGAAAGTTTGGAAGAAACTTACAAAATAGTAAAAATTTTTCATTTAATTTCATTACAGATTTCCAAATAGAAAGTTATTTAAAACACCAAGGTAGTTCCTTTGTTGAAAGGTTTGATTCAAATAGTTATTTATATATAACCAAAGCAATGGATTATTTTGATCTTTCATTTAGAAAAGGTGGATTAACTAATGCATTTAAAAATAATGATTTATCTTTTTGTTTTTTTAGCTTTACATCTGATTGGTTGTTTCCAACCTCTGAAACAAAAACTATCATAAAATCTTTGAATACATCTAACGCAAAAGTAAGTTTTGTAGAGGTTAAAAGTGATAAAGGACATGATGCATTTCTTCTTGACGAACCAGAATTTCACGAAATTTTAGGGGGCTTTATTGAAGGACAAATCATTAAACAAGGAATATGAAAAAGAATTTAAGAAAAGATTTAATATTAATTTCTGAACTGATAAACTCTAATGAGAAGGTTTTAGATATTGGTTGTGGGGATGGAAATCTTCTTAGCAATCTAATGAAAACAAAAAGAGTAGACTGTAGAGGTATAGAACTTAGTCAAACAGGTGTAAACGAATGTGTAAAAAAAGGCTTATCAGTTATTCAAGGAGATGCAAATTTTGATTTAAAAGACTATCCTGATCGTTCTTTTACGACAGCTATCCTGAGCCAAACTATTCAAGCCATGATATATCCAGATAATGTCATTGAAAATCTTATAAGAATAGCTGAGAGGGCAATAATTTCATTTCCAAACTTTGCTTATTGGAAAATTAGAAGAGATTTTTTTTTTTCTGGCTTAATGCCAAAAAACGTTGCACTTCCTTTTGAATGGTATGATACTCCAAATATACACTTATGTTCTATTAAAGATTTTACAAATTTTTGTGAAAAAAAAGGAATAAAAATTAACGAATCTTTATATTTAAACGAAGAAGGCGAAAAGTTAAGTGATTTCATGAATAATTCTAGAGCTTATCAAGCAATCTTTTGTGTTTCTAAAAAATGAAATTAAATGTATGCTTTTTAAAATGATTTATATTGAACAAATACCTGTAATGAATGATAATTATATTTATATTTTAGTAGATAAAAGTACTAATCAAACAGCATGTGTTGATCCAGGAGTTACTTCTGAAGTTATTAATTATCTTGATAAGAACAACTTAGAATTAAATTTTATTTTAAATACTCATCATCATGCAGATCATATAGGTGGAAATATTACTCTAAAAAAAAAATATGGTTGCAAAGTAGTTGGTAACAAGAATGATGCAAATAGAATTCCAGGAATTGATATTTTTATGGAAGAGGGTGATCAATTATCTATAGGCAATTCAGTTTGTTCAATTCTGGAAGTATCTGGACATACAAACGGTCATATAAGCTATTTTTTTGAAAAGGATTTTGCTCTTTTTTGTGGTGATACATTATTTTCTCTTGGTTGTGGAAGACTTTTTGAAGGAACACCATCACAGATGGTTAGATCTTTAAAAAAAATTCGCTCACTTCCAGATGATACAAAGATTTATTGCGCACACGAATATACAGAGGCTAATTCACGCTTTGCAAATTATCTTACACCAGATGATAGTTTGTTAAAAAAAAAAATTATTGAAATAAAGGAAAAAAGATCAAAAAATATTCCAACTATTCCTACGACGCTTTCAGAGGAAAAAAAGCTGAACCCTTTTCTAAAGTTTGATAATAAAAGTTATTTAGATTCAATAGGGATGGATTTTATTTCAAGTTCAATAAATTTTGGAAGAATTAGAAAGTTAAAGGATAAATTCTAATCCATCCATAAGCCACCGTTGACGGAGAATGTTGCTCCATTGATATAGCTTGCTTTTTCTGAAACAAGATAAGATACCATTTCAGCTATTTCATTTGCTTCTCCAAGTCTTTTAGAGGGTATTGTATCAATTATACTTTTTAGAATATCTTCTCTTATGGCCGCTACCATTTCAGTATTTATATAACCTGGGCAAATAACATTGGAAGTTATACCTTTTGATGCACTTTCTAATGCTAGGGATTTTGTAAATCCAATAAGGGCAGATTTCGTAGCTGCATAGTTTGTTTGGCCAAATTGACCTTTTTGACCGTTAACTGAGGAAATATTAATAATCCTACCAAAACCATTTTCTCTCATCTTATTAATTACAGAGGAAGTTACATTGAAAACCGAGTTTAAATTAACAGAAATAACTTTATTCCATTTTTCAACTGTCATTTTATGGAGTGGTGCATCTTGAGTAATACCTGCGTTGTTTATTAAAATATCTATTGATGAATGTTTGTTGTAAATTTCAGAAATACAACTTTTTGTTTGCGTCATAATTGCTAACATCCCACTTCATTAACCTCAATACTATTTTCTTTGGAAAATTTTTCTGCGGATTCGTCATTACTAGCGTAATTTGCAACAACTGTATATCCAGAGTCTTTAAGATTGGAAGAAATAGATGCACCTATCCCACGAGTTCCTCCTGTAACTAGTGCTATTTTTGTCATTTTTATTTTACCCTTTCAATACACATTGCAACACCCTGACCACCTCCTATACAAAGGGTTGCTATTCCTTTATTTTTATCTTGCCTAATTAGTTCATGAACTAAACTAACTAAAATTCTGGCACCTGATGCTCCAATAGGGTGACCAAGTGCAATTGCACCTCCATTTACGTTTACCCTTTTCATGTCAAACCCAAGTTCCTTAACTACTGCTATTGATTGTGCTGCAAATGCTTCGTTTGCTTCAATAAGATCAAGATCATCAATTTTCCAATTGGCATTTTTTAGAGCCTTTTGAACAGCTGGAACTGGCCCTATTCCCATTATTGATGGGTCGACACCTACTGATGACCACGAAACAATATTTGCCATTATCTCTAAACCTAAATCTTTAGCTTTAGACTCCTTCATTATTAAAACGGCTGCGGCTCCGTCGTTTAGGCCTGATGCATTTCCAGCCGTTACTGAACCATCTTTTTTGAAAACTGGTTTTAAAGAAGAAATTTTATCTAAAGTTGACCCATGCCTAGGAAATTCATCTTCCTCAAAAGATATTTCTTCTTTCTTTACCTTAATTTTTACGGGACAAATTTCATTTTTGAAATGACCATATTTTTGTGCCTTTTCAGCTTTATTCTGAGATTCAACTGCAAAGGAATCTTGTTCTTCTTTACTTATTTTATATTTTTCAGCAATATTTTCAGCTGTTGTTCCCATATGATAATCATTCATTGCACACCATAGACCATCAACAATCATACTATCTTTCAAACTTCCATCACCCATTTTTATTCCATTTCTAATGTTCGCTGTATGATGAGAATTACTCATACTTTCCTGACCGCCAGCAATAACTATTTCTGATTGTCCTGAAAGAATTGACTGTGCACCTATTGAAATTGCTCTTAAACCAGAACCACAAACTTGATTAACAGTCATAGCACTTTTTTCATATGGAATGTCAGAAAGCATCATTGTTTGTCTTGCAGGGTTTTGCCCATGTCCTCCAGTTAAGACTTGACCCATTATTAATTCGTCAATTTCTGATTTACTTATTTTTGAAGAATCAATTAAGGAATTTACAACACTTGATCCAATGTCTACTGAGGATAACCCTGATAGGCTACCCAAAAACTTACCTATCGCAGATCTCTTTGCATTTACAATAACAACGTTAGACATAGTACTCATATTTATATAAATAATTTCTCTAAAAAAAGGATAAAATAATAAAATTATTAATATTAATTAACGTAAAAGAACTTGATTAATATTTACTACAATGTATAACCAAATTACTATTTTTATTGGAGATAAATATGGTTATCATTGAAGATAGAGGAAAGCAGTACAAATTAAAGGTTGGAGACGTTCTGAAGCTTCCAAAGATTTCAGATAAAAAACCAAAAGATAAATTACAGTTTGCTGAAATCGTATATTACAAAAATGAAAAAGGTGAGATACTTATAGGTAGCCCATATGTTAAAGACATCGTCGTAGAAGCCACTGTCCTATCTCAAATTAAGGATAAAAAAATTATAGTTTTCAAAAAAAAAAGAAGACATAATTATAGAAGAAAAATTGGCCATAGACAAGATTTGACATTAGTGAAAATAGAAAATATATTTAGCTCTACTGAAAAAAAACAACCAAAATCTACAAAAAAAGCTGAAGAAATTTCAAAAAAATCTTTAGAAACTAAAGGAGAAAAAAATGGCTCATAAAAAAGCAGGTGGTAGCACAAGAAATGGAAGAGACAGTGCAGGTAGAAGGCTTGGAATTAAAAAGTTTGGTGGTGAATCAGTTATACCTGGAAATATTATAGTTAGACAAAGGGGTACGAAATTTCACCCTGGAGTAAATGTTTCTATAGGTAAAGATCATACTATATTTGCAATTAAAGAAGGTTTTGTTGATTTCGAAAAAAAATCTTCTGGCAAAGCATTTGTAAACGTTGTCCAAAAAAACTAAATCCTTTTAATACAATGCAGTTCTTAGATGAGGCTAAGATTTACCTGAAGGCAGGAAATGGTGGCTCAGGGTTGTCTTAGTTTTAGGAGAGAAAAGTATATAGAGTTTGGAGGTCCTGATGGAGGAGATGGAGGTAAAGGCGGAGATGTTTTATTTGAAGCAGTTAACAATCTAAATACACTTATAGATTTTAGATATAAACAACATTTTAAATCAGAAAGTGGTAGAAATGGTGCAGGAAAAAATAAAACTGGTTTAAATGGCAAAAATTTAATAATTAAAGTTCCAGTAGGCACTGTCATTCTTTCAGAGGATAAGAAAAAAACTTTGAAGGATCTTTCAAAAGAGGGTGAAATATTCAAAATTCTATCAGGTGCAAAAGGGGGAAGAGGAAATTATAGATTTAAATCCTCAACAAATCAGGCACCGCGGAGATTTGATAATGGTGATGTCGGTGGAGAAGTATGGGTCTGGCTCAGACTAAAACTAATTGCTGACGTTGGATTTGTTGGATTTCCAAATGTTGGAAAGTCTACTTTACTCTCAGTTTTATCAAACGCAAAAGGGAAGATAGCAAATTATCCATTTACAACTCTTAAGCCTCAACTTGGAGTTATGAGACAGAACTATAAAGATATAGTCCTAGCTGATTTGCCAGGTTTAATAGAAGGAGCCTCAGATGGTATCGGACTTGGTCTAAAGTTCTTGGCGCATGTTGAGAGATGTAAAGTGATTTGCCATGTTTGTGATGTGTCACAAAATTTAAATGAGAATTACCTAACCATTAGGAATGAACTAAAAAAATATGATAATACCCTTGATGAGAAGAAAGAACTAATTTTACTAAGTAAATGTGACACTGTAGAGATAAATAAAATTGAACAATTTAAGACCGAACTTCAGAAGGTCACAGACTCTGAAATCATTCCTATTTCAAGTCATACAAAATTTGGTATAAATAAACTGAGATTATCTTTAGTAAAAATTTGTGAATGAAAAATATATCTTTAGAAAAATCAGTTAGGTTAGTTCTTAAAATTGGATCATCTTTACTAATTAAAAATAATAAATTTGATAAGGAGTGGTTAGAAACGTTAATTAAAGATCTAATTTTTTTAAGAAAACAAAATATAGAAATTATTATTGTAGCTTCTGGGTCTGTTTCACTCGGGAAAAATTATTTAAATATAAAAAAAAATAAAGTAAAAATTCAGGAAAAACAAGCATTCGCAGCATGTGGACAAGTAGTTTTAATGAATAATTTTATGAAGATTTTGAAAAAAAAAAAAATAAATGTGGCTCAAATCTTACTTACCTATTCAGATACTGAAGATAGAAAAAAATCAATTAATTCAAGAGAAACAATCAAAGAGCTTCTAAAATTAGGTATAATACCAATAATTAATGAAAATGATTCAGTAGCAATTGATGAGCTAAAATTTGGTGATAATGATAGGCTTGCAGCAAGGGTTGCGCAAATAAGTGATTCAGACTTTTTGATACTATTAAGTGATGTGGCTGGGTTATATACATCAAACCCAAAAAAATAAGTCAGCTAAATTACTAAAGTTTGTTGAAGAAATTGATAAAAAAATATTAAAAATGGCTAGCATGGAAACTAACTTATATGGAACAGGTGGCATGAAAACTAAACTAGAAGCGGCTAAAATTGCAATGAGTTCGGGTTGCTCAACTATAATTTGTAAGGGAAATAGAAAAAACCCTATACAAAAATATTTTAAAAATAATCACGGTACAATTTTTATCTCAAAAAAAAAGGGTGCAAATAATATCAAAAACTGGATTGCCGGTACTGTTAAACCATTAGGAAAAGTAGTGGTTGATTCAGGTGCAAAAATAGCATTAAAAAATGGTGCAAGTTTATTACCTATTGGGGTAACGAAAGTTTTTGGTAGTTTTTTTAAAGGAGATATTATTAAAATAGAAAGTATAAAAGGTGAAGAACTTGGAAAAGGAATATCTCATTATGATTGTAATGAAATAAAAAAAATTAAAGGAAAAAAAACCTCAGACTTAAAAAGTATTTTAGGATATCATGGAAGAGACGAAATTATACATAGAGATTTTTTGAAACTAAATGACTGAAAAGAAAATTAAAGAAATAATGTTGGATATTGGAAAAAATGCAAGAAAAGCATCACATAGTATCTGTACATTAGATGCAAAGAAAAAAAACGATATTCTTTTTGATGCATCAGAAAATTTAATGAAAAATAAAAAAAAAATATTGGATGCAAACAGTATTGATATTGAAAAAAATAAATCAAAGCTAAATACAGCTCTTCTTGACAGACTACTTTTAGACGAAAATAGAATCGAATTAATATGTAAAGGATTAATTGATATATCAAAACTTGAAGATCCAGTAGGTAAGATCCTTAGTGAGTGGAGTCGACCCAATGGATTGAAAATAGAAAAGGTTTCTGTTCCACTTGGTGTAATTGGTGTTATATACGAATCCAGACCCAATGTAGCAGCGGATGCTGCGGCACTTTGTTTAAAATCTGGAAATACTTTAATTTTAAGAGGAGGGTCAGAGAGTTTCCATTCTTCTTCAACGATAGTTAATATAATAAAAGAGTCATACAAAAATTTGGTCTACCAATCGGAGCTCTTCAAAATATTCCGACGATTGATAGAGAGGCAGTTGGTTATTTACTAAAAATGGAGCAATATTTAGATGTTATAATGCCTAGAGGAGGTAAGTCATTGATCGAGCGGGTAAGTAAAGAAAGTAGAGTTCATGTAATAAAGCACTTAGATGGTATCTGTCATACTTATATTGAGAAATCCGCTGATAAAAAAATTAGTTGTGATGTCACTGTGAATGCAAAAATGAGAAGACCTGGAATTTGTGGCGCAACAGAAACAATTCTTTGTGATGAACATATCATTAAATCTCATTTACCTAAAATAATTGAGCAATTAAAAAAAGTGAATTGCGAGATCAGAGGTGATAACTTAGTTTGTGAACTCGATAATTCAATAATTAAAGCAAAGGAAGAAGATTGGAAAACTGAATATCTTGATAAAATAGTATCAGTTAAAACAATATATAATGGAGTTGAAGAAGCTGTAGAGCATATAAATAACTTTGGTTCAGGTCACACAGATGCAATAATATCTGAAAATAAAGACAGTGTAGAATATTTTATGAAAAATATTGATAGTGGTATAGTGATGCATAATACCTCCACACAATTTGCTGATGGAGGTGAATTTGGTATGGGTGCTGAAATAGGTATTTCAACCTCAAAAGTTCATGCTCGAGGTCCAGTTGGTGTAGGTCAACTCACTAGCTATAAGTATAAGGTTAGAGGCAAAGGACAAATTAGAAAATAAGTTGAATAAAAATTTATATATAGGGATTCTAGGTGGTTCATTTGATCCACCACATAAAGGTCATGTAAACATAAGTAAGGCTGCATTGACAAAAATGAAGCTTAATGAAATTTGGTGGGTAGTGACCTCAAGTAATCCATTTAAAAAACAAAGTAGTTTATTTTCAAAAAGATATAAACAAACAAAAGACTTTGTTTCTAATAAGAATATCAGAATCATTCAATTAGATGAAAAAAAAAGTGCTTTTACAATAGACACTGTTTTATATTTGAAAAAAAAATTTCCGAAATATAATTTTATTTGGTTGATGGGATCTGATAATTTAATAGATCTTCATAAGTGGAAAAGTTGGAAAGAAATTTTTTATAATATTCCAATTGCAATTTTAGACCGTCCATTCTACTCTTTTATTTTAACTAAATTTAAATCTTTAGTTTATTTTAGAAAGGCAAAAGTAAATAAAAGTTTGATAAAAAATTTTAAATATTTTCAGCCACCTGCATGGACTTTTATTAGTGGTATACCAAATTTTCAATCCTCCACAAGAATTAGGAATAAAAATAGTCAATGGTGAATAATAGAAAAGTAAAATTATTATTGGAAAAAATATTAAGGGAGTTAGAAAGCCTTAAAGCATTTGAAATCCAATCTTTAAATATAAAAAATAGAAGTGCACTAGCAGATTTTATTATTATAGCAAGTGGAAGTTCTTCTCGCCATGTTAATTCAATAGTCACAAATTTAGTAAAAAATAATAAGAAGAGAGTCTTATCATCTGAGGGACTAGGAACTACAGATTGGGTTATTGTTGACTTTGGAGATATAATAGTGAATGTTTTCAAACCAGAAACAAGGAAATACTATTCTATAGAAAAAATATGGAGTGATAATGAATTAAAGGATGAAAAGATTAGCTTTGGTTAAATATGAAAATCAAAATTATAGCATTCGGCAAATTTAAAAGCTCTCAAGAATATAGACAAATCTTTGATTACTACAAAAAAAGGATTAATTTTGATCTTAAGTTAATTGAATTAAAGAGTTTTTTTGGGCCAAAAAAGTTAGAGAAAGAAAAAAATGAAATTAAAAAGTATATCTATAACAATGAATATACTCTTGCAATGGACTCGCAAGGTGAAAAATTAGATAGTAAAAGTTTCTCAGAATTGTTATTTCACAATTTTTCTGAGGGATTTAAAGTAGTTAATTTTATAATTGGAAGTGAAGAAGGTTTAGACAAAGAAATAAAAAAATCATTTAAATCTATATCGTTTGGTAATTTTACTTGGCCTCATTTGCTTGTAAGAGTAATGTTAATAGAACAAATATACAGAGCCGTAGAAATAAAGAAAAATTCTAATTATCATAAGTAAGTGTAATCAAATGACAAAAAAAGTTTTATTATGTATTTTAGATGGTTGGGGAGTAGTTGAAAAAAATAAAAATAATGCTATACATATAGCAATGACGAAGAACTTTGATTATTTAGCAAAGAAATATGGTTTTATAAAACTTGATGCTTCAGAGACCAAGGTAGGATTACCTAAAGGACAATTTGGAAATTCTGAAGTAGGTCATATGAGCATTGGTGCAGGAAGAGTAATATTACAAGATATTCTTAGAATAAATCAAGCCTTTGATAATGGAGTTTTTAAAGAAAATAAACTAATAAAAAAAATCAAAGATAAATCAAAAAGAATTCATTTAGTTGGTCTTTTATCTGATGGTGGAGTTCATGGACACCAAGACCATCTGTTAAAATTAATTGATATATTTAAAGACTGTAAAGTTCTAGTCCACGGAATTTTAGATGGAAGAGACACTTCTCCTATCTCTGGAGTTGAAAATATAAAATTTTTACAAAAAAAATAAAAGATTATGACAATGTAAAAATTGCTAGTTTGTCAGGAAGATTTTATGCAATGGATAGAGACAATAGGTGGGAGAGAATTGAGAAGGCATATAGAGCAATAATTAATGGTGATTTAAAAAAAACAAGCTGTTTTATTCAATCAATAAAAAACAGTTATACAGATCACATCACAGATGAATTTTTCCCACCATTAAACCATATTTCTTATGAAGGTGCTCAGGATGGAGATGGTTTTATAATTACTAATTATAGAGCTGACAGAGTTAGAGAATTAATTACTTCAATTTTTGATAAAAATTTCGAAGAGTTTAAAAGAAAAGATTATATCAAATTCTTTTCTCCGACTAGTATGGTTGAATATTCTAAAAGAATAAAAAAAATAGTAACTCCATTATTAGAAAGTCATCATGTGAAAAATTCTCTGGGAGAAATAATCTCAGAAAATAAATTAAAACAACTTAGGATTGCAGAAACAGAAAAATATGCTCATGTTACTTATTTTTTTAATGGTGGAATAGAGGATTCATTTGATGGGAGAAGATAGAGTTTTAATTCCTTCACCTAGAGTGGAAACATATGATACTAAGCCTGAAATGGCTGCCTTTGAACTTACTTCTGAATTAGTGGATAGAATAAGTAAGAAAAATTATGACTTTATAGTTACAAATTTTGCGAATACAGACATGGTTGGACATACTGGTAACTTTTCAGCTACAATAAAAGCAGTAGAAACTTTAGATAATTGTTTAGGTAATTTATATGACGTATGCAAAAAAAATGGTTATACTTTAATAGTTACCTCTGATCATGGTAATGCTGATATGATGTTCGATTATAACAAAGATACACCATGCACAACACATTCCTTAAACCCTGTGCCTTTTATTATTTGTGAGTCATATGATTTTAGCTCTAAAAAAGGAAAGTTAAGTGACATCGCTCCCACTATTTTAAAAATTCTGGGAATACCAAGACCTGATGATATGAATGGGAGAAGTTCTAATTAAATGAAATTTTTAATTATTTCATTTTTAATTATTTTTCTCAATTCTCTGAGACATATTCAAAAAGTAAATTAGAAAAAAATTAAATAATTTGAAAAAACAAACGGTAGAATTACATAATAATATAATAAGTAATAATAAGGAATTAAAATTTATAAAGTTAGATATTGATCGAAATAGGCAAAAGCAAATCATCTATTTAAGATATATAAAAGATAAAGAAGTTCTTGGAAAACGTTTATTTTTCTTACAGCAAGAAAAATTATATGTTTCAGAAATCTCACGTCTTTTTAAAAGGAATGCAAAGCTCATCTGATTACTCTGTAAGCAAACAAATTATTAGAGGCTTCTTTTTTAACCAAGTAAAGGTGGGGATTGATAATTACTTTCAAAGTTTTGAGAATCTTAAAGTAGTGAATCAAGACCTTGAAAACAAACTGTATTCTTATAAAGAAAAGAAAAAAAAGTTAAATATAGAACTTCAAAATTTAGAAAAAAAAATTCTTCAAGTTTCACTACTGCAAAAAAGATTCATAGCTAACCCAGAGGCTAAAAAAAGAGAAAAAAAGGTCAAGAAAAGTGCAAAGAACATAAACGAATTAGTCAAAGGGGTTAAGGTGCCAAAGCTTAAGAAAAAAAAAAAGCATAACAACAAGATTCCAAATGCCGTTACAGGCAAGTATAGTTTCTGAATTCGGACAAAATAAAGCTGATAAAATATTTAAGAATGGTGTGATTTTGAAGTTTCTGAGGATTCATTTGTAGCATCACCTTTTGATGGAATAATTGTTTACGCAAATAAGTTTAAAAGTTATGGAAACTTAGTTATTGTAGAAAATGATAATGGTTATTTTGTATTCTTGCAGGTATGGATAATATAATTATTTCATCTGGTAATAAAGTTTTAAGGGTGAGCCAATTGCAAGAATTTCAAAAAAGCTTAAGAATAAACTTTATTTTGAATTAAGAAAAAATGGAAAAATTATTAACCCAAAATCAAAAGTTGAGATTTTATAAAAAAACTGCATAATCAAAAAAAGGTTTATTGAATATGAAAAAATTTTTTACTACATACTTATTTTTGTTCTTGGTGCCAATTTTTATTTCTGCTGAGGAGGATAAAGATGTCTATAAATATCTGAATTTGTTTGGAGAAGCTTTTGAGAAAATAAAAAATAATTATGTAGAACCAGTAAATTCCAAAGAGTTAATTGAATCTGCAATTGAAGGAATGTTGACTCTCTTTAGATCCTCATTCATCCTATTTAAACGATAAGGAACTCAAAGAATTAAGAGTTCAAACTAAAGGAGAGTTTGGAGGACTTGGTATTGAAGTAACATTAGAAAATGGTTTTGTAAAAGTAATTGCTCCGATTGATGATACCCCTGCCTACAAAGCTGGGATCAAATCTGGTGACTTAATAACACATCTAGATGATGAGCCGGTATTGGGAATGACTTTGTCTGAAGCTGTGGCAATAATGAGAGGTAAGGTTGGTTCAAAAATAAAATTAACTGTTAGAAGAAATGAAAACGAAAGAGTGGATATCAATATTGTAAGAGCAATAATTCAACTTAAATCAGTAAAGTCACGTGTTGAAAATAATATTGGTTATATTAGAGTATCCTCTTTTAATCAAAAAGTTGACAAACAAATTATAGATTCAATAAGTTCATTTAAAAAAAAAAAATCATTGATTGGTTATGTACTTGATTTAAGAAATAATCCGGGGGGATTACTAGACCAAGCAGTTAACGTCACTGACATATTTTTAGAAAGAGGAGAGATTGTTTCAACAAAAGGTAGAAATGGAAAACGTGGAAGTAGATATAATGCTGTTAAAAAATGATTTAATAAATGGATTACCTCTTGTTGTTTTAATAAATCAAGGAAGTGCATCAGCTTCAGAGATTGTAGCCGGAGCTCTTCAAGATCATAAAAGAGCCATCATTATGGGTACAAAATCATTTGGAAAAGGTTCGGTCCAAACAATAATTCCATCAGGCGAGGATGTTGCAATTAAGCTTACAACTGCAAAGTATTATACGCCTTCAGGAAGATCTATCCAGCAAACTGGAATTGATCCAGATATCTTAGTCGAACAGGCAGAACTGAAAAAATTAGATAACCAAAGAAGAAAAGAATCAGATTTAAGAGGGGCGATAGATAATGAACAAATTGAAAAAAATGAATCTAACAAGAAAATGCTGAAAAAAATGTCGATGAAGAAGTAGATGACTATCAACTTACAAGAGCTTTTGACCTTATACTTGCAATAAACCTAATAAATACAAGAACAGAGCAATAAGCTATTTGAAAAATGAAATACCGAAAAGGCATTGGAATTTTTCTTGTTAATTCTGAAAAAAAACTTTGGGTAGGAAAAAGAATAGACAATAAAAATAATTATTGGCAGATGCCACAAGGTGGTATAGATAAATATGAAACAGAAGAACAAGCAATGAAAAGAGAAATGTTTGAAGAGATTGGTATTAGTGATAATTATGAGATATTAGGTATTTCAAAAAAGTTATTATCTTATGACCTTCCAAAGGAGATTATTAAATTTGTTTGGAATGGAAAATATATTGGTCAGTCACAAAGGTGGTTTTTCTGCAAATTTATTGGTAAGGATTCTATGTTTGATCTAGAAAAAGATGATAACCCTGAATTCTGTAAGTGGAAATGGATTGAACCAACCCAATGTATAAATCAGGTGGTACCTTTTAAAAGGGCACTATATGAAGAAGTATTAAAAGAATATAAGGAATTAAAAATTTAAGTATAAAACTGTTTCAAGGCTATTTCTTTTTTTCTTTTGGATAGCTCATCATCGTTACCAATAATTTCACTCTCTGAATCTGAAATATCTTCTGTTAGTAATGTGCATCTATTTTCTAATACTTCAATTATACCTCCATTTACTAAAAATTTTTTTATAATCTTTTTGTTTTTATAAATATAGATATTACCAAGTCTTAGTGATGTTATTAATGGCATATGGTTACTTAAGACACCTATGTCACCTTCTGTACCTGGTATAATTACCATTTCAATTTCTTCATCGAATACAGATTTGTCAGGTGATATTATTTGAAGGTTAAAAGACATTTTCTATTTTCTCATTTTCTTAGACTTTTCAATAGCTTCCTCAATTGTTCCTACCATATAAAATGCTGCCTCAGGAATATCATCGAAATCACCATCAACCAGACCCTTAAATCCTTTAATTGTATCTTTTAAGTTTACAAAAACACCAGGGGTTCCAGTAAAAACTTCTGCGACGTGAAAAGGTTGGGACAAGAATCTTTGGATCTTTCTGGCCCTATCCACAACTAATTTATCTTCTTCAGATAATTCATCCATACCCAATATTGCTATAATATCTTGTAAAGATTTATATTTTTGAAGAGTTTCTTGTACTTTTCTAGCAACAGCATAATGATCATCACCAATCACTCTTGGATCTAAAATTCTTGAAGTTGAGTCAAGAGGGTCAACAGCCGGATAAATACCTAGTTCAGCTATTTGTCTTGATAAAACAGTTGTTGCATCTAAGTGAGCAAATGATGTTGCAGGAGCTGGATCCGTAAGATCATCGGCTGGCACATAAATAGCTTGAACAGAAGTTATTGATCCCTTATTTGTTGACGTTATTCTTTCTTGGAGTGCTCCCATGTCAGTTGATAACGTTGGTTGATAACCGACCGCAGATGGAATTCTTCCAAGTAAAGCTGATACCTCTGAACCTGCTTGTGTGAATCTAAAAATATTATCAACAAATAGCAAAACGTCTTGACCTTCCTCGTCTCTAAAATATTCGGCCATTGTAAGTCCCGTCAATGCAACTCTAGCTCTCGCACCGGGTGGCTCATTCATCTGCCCGTATACTAACGCTGCTTTTGATTCATTATTTTCAAGTTTGATTACTCCAGATTCAATCATTTCATGGTATAGATCATTTCCTTCTCTAGTTCTTTCACCAACTCCTGCAAAAACTGAGTAGCCTCCATGACCCTTAGCAATGTTATTGATCAACTCCATTATCAATACAGTTTTACCAACACCAGCTCCTCCAAATAATCCAATTTTTCCTCCTTTTGAATAGGGTGCTAACAAGTCAACAACTTTAATTCCGGTAACTAAAACTTCTGTGTCAGTAGCTTGATCAGTAAATAATGGGGCTTCTTTGTGAATTGGAGCTGTTAATTTTGTTTTAACTGGACCTCTTTCATCAACAGGTTCCCCAACTACATTCAAAATTCTTCCTAGAGTTTCAGGACCAACCGGAACGGAGATTGGTTTTCCTGTATCTTGGACTTTTTGCCCCCTAACTAATCCATCTGTTGAATCCATAGCGATTGTTCGAACTGTATTTTCACCTAAGTGTTGAGCAACCTCTAAAACTAAATCTTTATTTTCATGTTTTACAACTAAGGCGTCAAGAATTGCTGGGAAGTTTATCATCGAAACTAACATCAACAACAGCACCTAAAACCTGTTTAATTTTACCATTATTATCACTCATATTATTTCTCCTTTTTTAAACTGCCTCAGCTCCTGAGATTATTTCTATCAGTTCACTAGTGATCAAAGCTTGCCTAGACCTGTTATAAAGTAAAGTTAAATTATCTATCATATCATTAGCATTTCTTGTAGCATTATCCATAGCAGTCATCCGGGAGCCTTGCTCACTCGCAAGATTTTCTAATAAACCAGAATGAATTTGAATTGCAATATTTCTTGGTATTATCTCATTTAAAACACTTTCTTCGCTAGGTTCAAATTCATAAGTCTTAGTATTTTTTGTCTCACTGCTACTTTCAATGGGCAAAAGTTTGATGAGATTTCACTGTTTGAGAAATTGCACTTCTAAATTCTGTATAAATTAGATGACACTCATCAATCTTGTTTGATAAGAAAAGTTCTAAAACAAGATCTCTCACAGAGCTCGACAACTCAAATTTAATACTTGGGTTTGCGATATCAGTAAAAAACTTTACGATAGAGGCTTCGTATTTTCTTTTTAGAGTTTGGTAAGCCTTTTTTCCAACAAATATATAAGTTAAATTACTATTTTTAGATAATTCGTCTGATAGTTTATTTGTATATTTAATAATTGATCCATTAAAGCCACCACATAGCCCCCTGTCCTGCTGAGCAAACAATCAACAAAATATTTTTCTTGTCCTTGTTTCTTGCACAAAACTTCTTAACTTGACTGTTCCCTGATGATGTTAGGGATTCAACTATTTCATGCATTTTTGATGCATACGGTCTAGTTTTTTTTCAGCATTATCTTGAGCTCTCTTCAATTTTGCAGCAGCTACCATTTTCATGGCAGATGTAATCTTCTTTGTAGATTTTACACTACCAATTCTATTTCTTAAATCCTTAAGACTTGGCATCGGTTCCTCTTAAAAGTCTTCAACAACTTTTTCTAAAAAAACATTGATTTCACCTTCTAACTGATCGTTAAGGCTTTGTTCTTTTTCAATTTTATCTATTATATTTTTACCCTTATTTTGCATCTGTTCTAATAAAAAAGATTCAAACTTTGTCACATCGTTCACAGAAATTTTATCAAGATATCCCTTTACTCCAGCAAAAATGATAAGTACTTGTTGTTCAACCTTTAAAGGTTTGTATTGTGGCTGTTTTAAAATTTCAGTTAGTCTTCGACCTCTTTCAAGAAGATCCTTTGTCGATTGATCAAGATCTGAAGCAAACTGTGAGAAGGCTTCCATTTCTCGAAATTGTGCTAGATCTAGTTTTATCGATCCGGAGACTTGTTTCATTGCTTTGATTTGTGCAGCAGAACCAACTCTACTTACTGATAATCCAACGTTCACAGCTGGTCTAATTCCTTTAAAGAAAAGTTCGGTTTCTAAAAATATTTGACCGTCTGTTATTGAAATTACATTTGTTGGTATATACGCAGAAACGTCGCCAGCCTGAGTTTCAATAACTGGTAAAGAGGTTAAAGATCCAGCACCATGATCATCACCCATTTTTGCAGCCCTTTCCAAAAGTCTGGAGTGTATATAGAAAACATCACCAGGAAATGCTTCTCTTCCTGGAGGTCTTCTTAATAACAACGACATTTGCCTGTAAGCAACAGCTTGTTTGGAAAGATCATCGTAAAAAATTACTGCATGCATTCCATTGTCTCTAAAGAATTCACCCATTGCACAACCCTGTGTAGGGTGCTAAAAATTGAAGTGGTGCAGGGTCAGAAGCAGTTGCTGCAACGACAATGGAGTACTTTAAGGCATCATTTTCCTCCAAAGTTTTAACTATTTGAGCAACTGTAGACCTTTTTTGTCCAATGGATACATAAATACAGTAAAGTTTTTTTGATTCATCAGAATTTTTATTTGCCTCTTTTTGGTTTAAAATTGTATCAATGATGACAGATGTTTTTCCAGTTTGTCTATCACCTATTATAAGTTCTCTTTGTCCTCTTCCAATAGGGATAAGACTATCAATTGCCTTTATCCCAGTCTGCATTGGTTCATGAACTGATTTTCTCGGAATTATTCCTGGTGCTTTAACTTCAGCTCTTGTAAATTTAACATCTTTTAATGGACCTTTTCCATCTATAGGGTTTCCTAAGCCATCAACGACTCTACCTAACAAACCTTTACCTGAAGGAACTTCAACAATAGAATTTGTTCTTTTAACAATATCTCCTTCTTTGATTGATTTATCACTACCAAAAATAACGACACCCACATTATCGTCTTCTAAATTAAGTGCCATTCCTTTAATTTTACCAGGAAACTCAACCATTTCACCAGCTTGTACATTATTGAGTCCATAAACTCTGGCAATACCATCGCCAACAGTAAGCACGGTTCCAACTTCAGAAATTTCACCTTCATTTGTTAAGCCTTCTATTTCTGATTTAAGTATTTCCGAAATTTCTGATGCATCTATTCCCATTATATTTCCCTTTCTTTATGTAAAATTCTGAGATAACTTAGATCTTACAGAGTTATCAATCATGAATGAATCTATTTGAATGATTATGCCCCCAATTATCTGAGGGTCTACCTTTTTTTTTAATTTAACCTTACAATCTATTTTTTGGGATATAATTTTTTCTATTTGTTTTAATTTTTCATTTTCTAACTTTCTCGATGTTGTCAAATGCACCTCAGTAACCCCCTCCTTAATGTCAATTAATTTATTAAACTGACTAAATACCTTTTCTATAAGGACTATCTTGTTATGTTTTGTGAGAGTTTTTACAAAACCGAGGAATGTTTTTGAGTTTTAATAGCTTTACATACATTTTCTAAAATAGTTGATTTTTTATAACATTGATAAGTGGATTATTTATGATCAATTTTAAATTTTTGTTGGTTTCTATGAGTTTAATGAAAGATTCAAAATCATTTTGGATTTGTTTTAGTCCACCCTTCTTACTTATTAAGATTAGTGCATTTGCGTATCTTAAGGATACTTCATTTATGTAATTTATTTTATCAGTCAATTTTATAAAATTTAAAAGACTTTATTAGCATAAGAAGTCAATCTATTCAATATTTGAAATTATAATTATGTAAAGTTTATTGGATCAACATCTATATAAATCTTAATACCATTTGGCGTAATGATATTTGTGAGAAAGTTTTTGAAAATTATACCTGATTTCAAGTTTTTTTTTAATTTAAATAACATTCTATACCTAAAGATTTTATTTTGCTTAAATATAATAGAAGGTGACGGTCCAAATAAAATTATATTAGGAAAAGCTTCTTTAATTAAATTTCTTAAATTTAACCCGTAATTTTTTGCTTTATTTTCATTTGCAGAATTTATTATGATAGATATGAAACTTGAAAATGGAGGTAAAAAGTTATTCCTTCTTTCATTAAGTTCATAATTCACAAACCATTCGTAATCTGAACTTATACTTGATTTTATTACTGGATGATTTGGTTGATAGGTTTGTATAAAAACCTCTCCCTTTAGATCTTTTCTTCCTGCTCTACCAGCTACTTGAGTTATTTGTTGAAAAGCTTTTTCACTAGACCTAAAATCAAAGTCATTAAGAATAGAATCTATATTTAGTATTCCAACAGTTTTCAAAAATGGAAAGTTATGCCCCTTAGATATAATTTGAGTGCCAATAACGATTTGCACTTTATTTTCTTTTATATCCTTAATCTCTTTGCTCAAGCTTTTATTTTTGACTTTATCACTTGATAAAAGCGAAATTTTAGCTTTAGGAAATAAGTTAGATACTTCTTCAAAAACTTTCTCAACTCAATAACCTGGAAAGATTAAAGAATTTGTTAAATTACAACTTTTACATGAATCTTCGAAGTATTCTTTATGATTACAATAATGGCAAAGAAGATAACTTTTTTTTTTTTCTGCAAATTCATGAAGAGTTAATGATGAAGAGCAATTATTACAGGTTTTTGTAACTCCACATTTTTTACAAATTACAAAAGGTGCATATCCTCGTTTATTTAAAAAAAGAAGAGTTTGCAGATTATTAGAAATATTACTTTTTATTTCTTGCTGAAGTTTGTCTGATATTAGTCCCTTTTGTTTTCTAGAATCTAAAATTTTAATTGTTGGTAAGACATTTTTATTTACCCTTGTTTTAAGTCTAACAATCTCATATTTTTTTGTTTTAACATTCAAAAAAGTTTCAATGGAGGGTGTCGCAGAGCTTAAAATAATATTACAGTTCGAATTTCTTGCTCTAACAATTGCAAAATCTCTGAAGTTTAAAATTAGTTGCTTATTTTGCTTGTAGGAATTGTCGTGTTCTTCATCTATGATAATTACGCCTAAATTAGCGAATGGCAATGTTAAAGCTGATCTTGTTCCAATTATAAAATTTATATCTTTATTAAATACGGCTTTGCATATTTCCTCTCTTTTTTTTTTATTTACTGAAGAATGATAAATGATCGGACTTATATTAAAATCCCTTTCAATTTCTTTTACCCATTCTGAAGTAAGAATAATCTCAGGAACAAGAATTAAACACTGAAACCCATTCAGAAGTTTTTCTTTGACCAAACTCATAAATACTCTAGTTTTTCCAGAACCAGTAACTCCATGAAGTACTGCGACCTTGAATTTATTTCCTAACTCTTTTAGAGATTTAACAGCCTTTTTTTGTTCGCTTGATAATTCGAGTTTTTTAGGACTATTACATAAATTTTTTTCTAATTTAATACTTGAATTTCTCTCGAAGCCGGTAAGGAATAATTTAAGAATCAATGCTCTAAAATTACAAGTATATTTAGCAACAAATTCTGTACTTTTAAAATTTCATTTGGAAGAGGGGTTGAACTTAAAATATTATCAACAGATTTTAGAGGCCTATTATAAATTTTTTTCTTTATGAGTTTTTATTACTACCCCTACAACTTTTTTGCTTTTAAATTCAACTTTTACAACAATTCCTTTTTCAAGAAACTCTGAGGTTTTATAATAGAAAGTTTTCTCGATTGGTTTAGGAAGTAATATTTCACAGATCATTTAATAAGTATAGCAAGATTTTTAATCAAAATATTGTCAAATTCCAACAATATAAATATTATATGTTAATGATCTTAAAGAAGTTAAATAATAAGCATATCGAGGAATATCTTCAAAAAAATTCAGATTTCTTCATTAAAAATCCATCATTATTAGATAAGCTCGAATTTCCGTCGGCCACTAATGATAAAACATCTAAAATAGTATCATTTAAAGATTGGATTATAGGAAATCTTAAAAACAAACAGAAAGATTTTATAGAAACTGCTAAGCATAATTATATCACTCAAACAAAAGTTCATGAATCAATTATTCATTTGTTAAGACAAAAAAAACTTAAAGGATTTTCTCCATTTTCTTAATACTGACCTTACAAAACTTTTTGACGTTGAAATTATTTCGTTAGTTACATCTGACAAAAAAATCTCAGAAAAATACGATCAGATATATCTTAATGAAAAGAAAATCAGTTTAATATATCGTACTGATAAAAATTTAATATTAGATGCAACCGATCAAAGTTTTGGATTATACGATAAAATTGACGTAAAAATTTACTCAAATGCAATATTTTCATTAGATAAATTTATTTTAGGGTCACCTGCACTTTTGGTCTTTGGAAGTAAGACCAATCATTTTATAGGTAAAAAGGCTTATGATTTAATTAAATTTTTCTCCTTAGTTTTTGAAAATAAATTTAAAAGTCTTTTTAATGAATAAAATCCTTGAATCAGCAATTAATGAATGGTGTGATTGGATAACAAATGAAAAGAGATTAAGTAACAATACAATTTTGTCATATGTAAGAGATTTAAGATCGTTTGTGAAGTTCATTAATTCACATTATGGAAATCAAATAGAATTTAAAGATCTGAAAAAGATTAATGAAGAGGACCTTACGGGATGGTTTTTTCAAAGGATAAAGAATAATCTTTCTCAAAGAAGTAATGCTAGGGCACTATCATCGATAAAAAGTTTCTTCACATTTTTAATAAAAAAAAGACTAATTAAATCTAGTGTTATTTTATTTATTAATGGACCTAAATTCAGAAATTCACTTCCAAGACCACTTACAAAAATCAAGTTAATGAAATTTTTAGATTTGTAAAATATGAAAAAACAAAGTGGATTCTTATAAGAAATTTATCAGTAATAATTCTAATGTGGGGTTATGGTTTGAGAATAGGCGAGGTTTTGAATCTTAGAAAAAAGGACTTAAGTTTGAGTGGAATAAGAATTAAGGGTAAGGGGGGCAAAATTAGGGTTATACCTATGCTTGAGAAATTTATTATTTTTATTAGAACTTTGGAAAAGGAATGTCCTTTTGTTTTAGAAAGTGATCAGTTTTTTTCAGGGGAAAAAGGGGAGGGACTTTACAACCCACTATTATACAAAAACTAATTAGAGATATTAGAAAAACTCTCTGTTTTTCAGAAAATGTAACTCCTCACTCGCTAAGACACACATTTGCAAGCGAATTATTAGAAAATTTTGCAGATCTAAGAACAATTCAGGAGTTATTAGGTCACTCATCTTTATCTACTACACAACGATATACGGCAGTAAGTACTAAAAGGATTCAAAATATGTTAGAGAAAAACCATCCTCTGTCGGATAATTAGGATGTTTCGTATCTAAAGGTTAGTTTCATCTCACCTGCAACTTTTACCATTTGTGATAGACATTCGGGGGCATTTTCATCTCGAATTGAAATAGCAAACCTAGAAATATATTGTGTATTTGAGGGGAAAATAATTTTCTCTGTATTCATTCTTATTATCAAAGCATTATTATCATTTAATGTTTTGATAATCTTATTAAGCAGACCTTTTTGATCCTCTCCTGAAAGAACGATTCTATGAGTGATTTTTGTAGTTGGTCCTGTATCTGAATTTGTTGGTATATCTTTAACAGTGAACTCACCATTTTTAACTGATTTCAGACTACTCAAATCATCTTTAAGTGAGCTTGCATCTTCATTTTTACTTACCTGATACACCATTGTTAATTCACAAACCCTTCCAAGAGTTGCAAAAGTAACTCCAGAGAACTCTCCACCTTGCTCTGTTAAATAATTAGTTACGTCAGAAATTAAATTAGGTTTATTTTCTCCAAGAAATGATATCATTACATTTTTACTCATTTTAAGCTCCCATTGCCTTTTTCATGGCTTCACCAATTCTTGTGATAGTGTCTGATACTTCAACTCCTGCACTCTTTAATGCTTCTTTTTTCGCATCTGCTGTTTCTGCACCACTATTAACTATAGCTCCCGCATGACCCAATTTTCTACCTTTAGGCGCAGCAGCTCCCGCAACAAAAGCTGCAACTGGTTTTTTGTATTTACCAGACCAACTTTTTATAAAATCTGCACCTTCTACTTCAGCGTTCCGCCAATTTCTCCAATGAGAACAATGCCATCAGTATCCGGATCATTTCAAAAAAAGTTCTAATGCATCAACAAAATTAGTTCCATTAACAGGATCACCTCCTATACCAATAATAGTAGATTGACCAAGAGCTGCTGTTTGAACAGCTGATTCATATGATAATGTCCCTGATCTAGAGACCACACCAATTCTTCCTGGTTTACATATATGCCCAGGTATAATTCCAATCTTACCTACACCCGGCGTTAAAACCCCAGGACAATTTGGACCTACGAGTCTAGTTTTAGAACCTTTCATTTCCCTTCTGACTCTTTGCATATCACTTGTTGGTATACCATCTGTGATACATACAACGAGATCTAACTCTGCTTCAACCGCTTCTAAAATAGCATCTGCTGCGAAAGGTGGTGGTACAAACACCCCACTTGCATTACATCCTGTCTTTTTTTTTGCTTCGGCAACTGTATTGAACACAGGTATATCTAAATGTTTAGTACCACCTTTTTCAGGTGTTACACCACCCACCATATTTGTATGATATGCAATTGCTCTTTCAGAATGAAATGTTCCTTGCGCACCGGTAAATCCCTGACAAATAACTTTTGATTCTTTTGTTAGTAAAACTGCCAAAACTTTATTCCTTTACCATTTCAACAACTTTTTGAGCCGCTTCTTCCATTGTTGCTACTGGTTTGATTGGAAAACCAGAGTTATTAAGAATATCCATTCCCATTTCAACATTTGTTCCTTCTAATCTAACTACTAATGGTTTATCTAAACCTACTTCTTTGGAAGCATTTACAAGCCCTTGCGCTATGTCATTACATCTCATCATACCTCCAAAAATATTGATCAATATACCCTTTACATCTTTATCCTTGTATATCAATTTGAATGCGGCTGCGACTCTTTCTGGGGTTGCGGCTCCTGCTACATCCATGAAATTAGCAGCTTCTCCACCATAATATTTTATAATATCCATAGTTGCCATCGACAAGCCAGCACCATTTACCATCAAACCAATATTTCCATCTAGCTTCACATAGTTCAAGTCATGCCTTGCTGCCTCTAATTCTAAAGGGTCATACTCATTTTCATCTTTCATTTCAGCAACTTGTCTTTGGCGATAAAGAGCATTATCATCAAATGAAGCTTTACAATCAAGAACGAGTACCTCCCCATCTTTAGTTACGGCAAACGGATTGACTTCGATTAGCGCAGCATCTAAAGAAACGAAAGCTTTATAAATGGCAAGGATATTCTTTTGAGCCTGCTTCGCTTCTTGACCCTTTAGGCCTAAATTGTAAACAATAGTTCTTGCGTGATGGGTCAATAAATCTGAACCTGGTGCAATTTGCATTGTGTGAATTTCGTCTGGACTTTTTTCTGCTATTTCTTCAATGTTGACTCCACCTTTCCTTGAGGAAATAATGGTGTTCCCACCAGTCTCTCTATCCACTGTTATACACAAGTAAAATTCTTTAGCTATCTCATACCCTTTTTCTAAATAGACTCTTCTTACTATCTTACCACTTTCACTGGTTTGAGGTGTAATGAGTTTCATACCAATCATCTCGTCAACAGTTTTAATCACCTCATCGTCGTTTGTACAAACCTTAATCCCACCAGCTTTTCCTCTTCCACCTGCATGAACTTGGGCCTTAACAACAATCTTATCTTCATTAAGCCAAGTAACAATATTTTCTGCTTCATGTGTTTGATAAACAACTTCTCCTGGCGGAATAGAAACACCAAATTTTGACAATAACTGTTTTGCTTGATATTCGTGAATGTCCATTTCTCTAATTTCCTTGATGCAATTTTGTAACACTAAAATTACAAAGTCAGAATATATATGAGTTTTTTTTTTCTTAAACTAGTAGTTTTTTACATTTTTTACAAGGTTATCAACAGAGTTTACTGATTTGTTAAATTCTTCATAAATGTCATCGGTTAAATCTAACTCTATAATTTCTTCTATTCCCTTTCTACCAATGATAACAGGAACGCCGACAAATAAATCAGATACACCATATTCTCCTTGTAAGTATGCTGAGCAAGGTAAAATTTTCCTTTGATCAAAGATATAAGACTCTAGCATTTCTACTGCACTACATGCTGGAGAATAGAAAGCAGAGCTATCTTTTAAAAGAGAAACAACCTCTCCACCTCCATTCCTAGTTCTTTCAATAATTTGGTTAATTTTTTCCAGTGAAATTCTTTTATTATCAATGAAATTTTTTATTGGTATACCTGAAATAGTTGTATAATCAAGTAGAGGGACCATAGTATCACCGTGACCACCAAGAACAATTGTTTGAATATTTTCGAAAGCAATATTTAATTCTTTTCCTAAAAAATACTTGAACCTTGAAGAATCTAATATCCCTGCCATTCCAACAATAGAATTTTTCTTCAAGCCCGAAATTTCTTTTAGCGCCCAAACCATAGCATCCAGTGGATTTGTGATACAAATTACAAAAGAGTTTGGTGAAAAATCTCTGATAGCTATTCCTATATTTTGCATTATCTTGAAGTTAGTCTCAATTAAATCGTCTCTACTCATACCTGGTTTTCTAGCAATACCTGCAGTGATAATAATGACATCACTATCATGAATTTTTGAAATATCATCTGTTCCAAGTATTTTTAAATTTAGTTTATCGATTGGAAGACTTTGACCAAGATCAAGACATTTCCCTTCAGCTAGCCCGTCTACAACATCAACTAATACTATGTCACCAAGGTTTTTTCTAGCAATACTATAGGCAAGTATGGTTCCTATATTCCCAGCTCCAATAAGACTAATCTTATTCATGATATAACAACTTTATATTAAGTCTAAACTAATATCTACCGATTTAGAACAAAGTGTAATTTTACTTGTAGAAATATAATTTGCACCAACTTTTGAGTATTTTGCAATATTTTTAAGATTTACACCACCACTGACCTCGAACTTTGCTCTTTTACCAAAACAATCAATAATTTTTTTTATTTGATTAGGCGACATATTATCAAGAAGTATGTAAGTTGACCCTGCTGCGATACAATCACGAACTTGACTTAAAGTATCACATTCAATTTTATAATTAATTTTTTTTCCATTTAAAGTTTTTAGAGTATTCGTAATACCACCCAATGCCTTAATATGATTATCTTTAATTAAAATTTCGTCAAACAATCCAAACCTATGATTAATAGCACCTCCCATTTTGGTAGCATATTTCTCTAAATATCTTAATCCACAAGTTGTTTTTCTGGTATCGAGTAATTTTGTATTAGTTTTTTTAAGTTTAACTACATATTTTTTTGTCTCACTTGAAATTGATGAGAAGTGTTGTAAAAAATTTAGTATTGTTCTTTCAATTTTTAAGATAAGTCTTACATCCCCTTCTAATAAAATTAAATTAGAATTTTTATTAATTTCATCTCCATCCTTGTAATTCAGTTTAATTTTAATTTTTGGAAAATTTTTACTAATAAAATCTTTAACAAACTTTCCACCACATAATACTATTTTTTCTTTTGTAAAAATTCTAACATTTACAATTTTTTTTTTAATAAGAAGTCTTGTAGTTTTATCTTGATTAAAATTAATTTTACCAAGGTCTGCTTTTAACTCTGATATTAACAGATTTGTAGCCAATTTTGTTAGACTAGAAAAATTCATAAAATACTAACTTAATTTAAGCATAGTATTTAAAGATTTTTTTGCTCGTAAAATAAGCTCATTTTCAATCAAAATTTCTGGAGATAAATTTTTTAGACAATCTCTTAACTTTTCCATCGTGTTAAGCTCCATGAATGGACAATTAGAACAAGAGCAATTTCCATCAACTCCGGGTGCTATTAAATATTCCTTATTAGGTTCAAGTTTTTTCATTTGATGGATAATATGCGGCTCTGTAGCAACAATAAACTTTTTTGAGATGTGTCTTGGTTTATAAATTTTAATAATGATGACGTTGATCCAATAAAGTCAGCATGTTTTAAAATATCTTCGGGGCATTCTGGATGTGCAATTATTTTTGCATCATCATTTCTTACTTTTAATTTTATTAGTTCTCTTTCAGAAAACGTAATATGGACAATACATGAACCATCCCAAAGCACCATATCTCTTTTGGTTTTTTCATTAAGTAATTTCCAAGATGCTTGTCCGGTGCAAAAATAATTTTTTCATCTTCAGGAATACTATTAATAATTTTCTCCGCATTTGATGATGTAACAATTATATCGGATTCAGCCTTAATATCAGCAGAGCAATTTATATAAGTTACAACTTTATGATTTGGGATAATTCCTTTTAAATTTTTTAAAGTCTTTTACCTGACAAGACTCTTCTAAAGAACAACCAGCATTTATATCAGGTAATATTACTGTTTTTGATGGGCTAAGGATTTTGGCAACTTCTGCCATAAATTTAACACCGCAAAAAACTATAATATCTGCATTATTTTTTTCTGCTTTTTTTGAAAGGTCTAATGAATCACCAACAAAATCAGCTATATCTTGAATATCTTCATCTTGATAATAGTGTGCAAGTATGATCGCATTCTTTTCTCTTTTCAAATGAAGAATCTCATCCTCAATACTTATGAAATTTTTTTCTAAAATTCCCATCACCTTTTAAATACTAATTTTAAATTATCCTTAATATATTCACCAGATCTCATTTCTTTGAGTCTAGAAACTGTTCTTTTAAAATCAAAAGAATTAATATTTTTAACATTTACCTTATCTAATTCCATTTCTGATGACAAAGAAAGAATATTTTTATTTTCATATAAAACGTCAACAAAAAAATAAATCGCGCCATAAATTTTTCATTTTCTATATTTTCTTTAGTAAGATTCCTTAGAATAAACATCTTTACTTTCTTTGAAATTATTTCGTAATCTTTGAAAACAAGGTCATAATTGAAGAAATGACTAAAATCTAAGTCAATCATATTTCCATAATAGTTATTTAGACTAAATCTATTTCCACTTCTTTTTAAATTAATCTTGCGAGGTATTGATGTTATGGCATATTTTTTAATTAAACTATTTTGCTTTTTTTTAACATTTTTTTGTAACCCTTCAAAAAAAAAATTTTCATTTTTTGACTTAGTAGTTCTATAGTCAATTTTTGATTTCATATTATAAATTTCAAAATTTTTTATAAATAAAGTAATAATTTTGCTTGATAAATTAGGATTTACAGGATCTTTATAAATATTTTCTAAATGTTTATTACTAGTCAATATTAGTAAGATATTTTTTTTTTTTGCAAAGTAGAAAAATTTCTCAAATATTATTAAGTTTGTCAGATTATTTATAAAAATTCATCTACAAGAATTACTTTGCAGGTTCCAAATTTTTTTAAAAGTTCTATTTCTTTATTATGATTTTTTTGTAGAAAAAAAATCAAATCACTAAAATGAAAGATAATAGAATTTGGGTAAATATAATTTAAAGCTTTAATTAAAACTGATTTTCCTACACCAAATGATCCATAAAGGTAAATATTTCTTACATTAAAGAAGAAGCGTATTATTGAGAATTTTTTCTGACTACTTAATTTTTTTGATATAATCTTAGTAGCCTCTATTTGACAATGATTTGGTTTAATATTATTGAAATTTTTTAAACGATTTAATAATTTTTCGTTGAGTTTTTCCAATTTTTAAGAGGATACTTGTAATTTTTTAATTTCGCTAATTGCTTTTGCTGGGTTTAAATTTTTAGGGCAAGTTTTTGTACAATTCATGATTGTGTGACATCTGTAGAGTTTGAATTTGTCCTCAAGACTTTTCAATCTTTCTTTTTTATTGTTATCTCTACTATCAACAATGAATCTATAAGCTTGAAGAAGAATAGCTGGTCCTAGAAATTTATCACCGTTCCACCAATAACTCGGGCATGAGGTGGAACAGCATGCGCAAAGGACACATTCATATAGACCATCTAACTTTTTTCTATCACTAGGGCTTTGTCTTTGTTCTTTTTTAGCTTTAGTTGAGCTTTTAAGCCATGGTTCAATGGATTTGTATTGTTCATAAAATTCACTTAAATCAGGTACAAGATCCTTTAATACACGCATATGAGGAAGGGGGTAAATGTTTATTTCTTTACCTTCGATAGGTTTTAGACAAGCAAGTGTGTTCGTCCCATTAACGTTCATGGAGCATGAACCACATATTCCTTCTCTACAAGATCTTCTAAAGGTTAGAGTTGGGTCAACATCATTTTTTATAAACATTAAGGCATCTAAAGTCATAGGCCCAAGTTTCTTTTTATCTACAAAGAATTTATCGACTCTGGGGTTTTTATTGTCTTCTCTATTCCACCTATAAATGTTGAATACAATCTTATCTGGACCGTCTACACCGTGGATTTTACCTGGCATGATTTTTGAGTTATCTGGAAGATTTAGATTAACCATAAATACAACTTAGTAAACTCTTGCCTTAGGTTCAATTGTTTTTATTTCTTTTGAATTAGTTTTTAAGTTTACTTCTCTTGATCTAATTTTAGTTTTACCATTATGCTCTACGAATGTAAGAAGGTGTTTTAACCATTTCTTGTCATCTCTTAATTTGTAATCCTCTCTTGCATGTGCTCCTCTGCTTTCCTCCCTACTAAGAGCAGTATCTATACTTGCGATTGATTGGATAAGAAGATTATTGAGTTCTAGTGCTTCAACTAATTCTGTATTCCATATCAAGCTTTTATCTGTGATCTTAAGTGACTTAGATTTTTCAAGAAGACTGAGTAAAATTTTCTTACCCTCTTTCATTTTTTTTCCAGAACGATAAACGGGACAATAATTTTGCATTGTATGCTGCATCTCTAGCCTTATCTTGGATACGGAGTTCTTGCCATTTGAACTTCTTAAATTATTAAATCTTTGTAAGATATCATTGTAGTATTCAACTTTAATAGGCTTATTTTTTTTCTTAGTATCGATAATCTTATTACATCTTTTAGCCGCCGACTTTCCAAAAACCACAAGATCTAAAAGAGAGTTTGATCCAAGCCTGTTAGCTCCATGTACCGATACACAGGCAGCTTCTCCGACTGACATTAATCCCTTTACAACTTTATCTTTTCCTTTCGAGTCTATATTTAAGACTTCACCATGAATGTTAGTTGGTATGCCCCCCATATTATAATGTACTGTAGGTTGAACAGGTATTGGATCTTTCTTTACATCAACACCAGCAAATATTTTTGCTGATTCTGTAATGCCAGGTAGCTTTTCCTCAAGAACATTATGATCAAGATGATGAAGGTTGAGATGAATATGATCTTTAAACTTTCCACAGCCTCTACCCTCAACTATTTCAGTTGTCATCGACCTAGAAACAACATCCCTACCAGCTAAATCTTTTGCGTTGGGTGCATATTTTTCCATAAATCTTTCACCCTTAGAATTAGTAAGATAACCACCTTCACCCCTTGCTCCTTCTGTAATCAATACACCAACACCATATATACCAGTTGGATGAAATTGCGTAAATTCCATATCTTGTAAGGGAAGACCAGATCTAAGTACCATCGCACCTCCATCTCCAGTACAGGTATGTGCAGATGTACAGGAAAAATATGCTCTTCCATAACCTCCAGTGGCTAATATGACAACTTTTGAAGAGAACACATAAAATTTTCCATCATGAAGATTAAAAGAAAGGACCCCACAACATTCTTTATTTTCGTTGAAAATTAAATCTACTACAAAATGTTCTATATAAAATTCAGTATTGTAAGACAGTGATTTTTGATAAAGAGTGTGTAACATAGCATGACCTGTTCTATCTGCGGCAGCACAGGTTCTTTGTGCCGTACCATCTCCAAAATTAGTTGTCATCCCGCCGAATGGTCTTTGATAAATTTTTCCATCTTCGGTTCTTGAAAAAGGAACACCGAAATGCTCAAGTTCTATAACAGCTTCTGGTGCCTCTTTACACATAAAGGCTATAGCATCTTGATCACCAAGCCAGTCCGAACCTTTGACGGTATCGTACATGTGCCATTTCCAATCATCTTCACCCATATTTCCAAGAGCCGCACTAATCCCACCTTGAGCAGCGACTGTATGACTTCTTGTGGGAAATACTTTTGAGATACAGGCTGTTTTCAGACCACTTGAGGCACAACCCATAGCTGCTCTAAGTCCTGACCCACCAGCCCCAACCACAACTACATCATAATCTAATTTAATAACATCCATTCTAAATTACCAAATAAGCTAAACTTAATATTGTTATAATAAATAAAACAGCCAGTAAAAAATTTTTAAATACTAAAATCAAAGTTTTAGAATTCTGATTATGAATGTAATCATCAATTATCGAGGAAACTCCTATATTAGAATGTATAAGAATAGAGCTTACTAAAATTAAAATAATAAAAGAATTTAATTTACTTTCAAAAAAAACAATAACACTACTGTGATCGAATATGTCAATTTCTTTAAAATTTATAATTGTTAAGATCAGTGTGATAGCAAATATAATTGCAGAAATTTTTTGAATAATCCATTTATGCTTATATTTCATAGAATAACTCCTAAAAAATAAAGTATATAAATACTAACTAAGATTGAAAGAGCTATAATAAATATTCCAGAAATTGTAGCTTGTCTGTTTGAAATTAGTAAACCAAAGTCCCAAAGTATATGTCTAATTCCATTTAGCATGTGATATGAAAATCCATAGACTACAGGAAAAAAAATTAATTTAAGGGGGTAACTTGTAAGATACAAAATGAAAGTATTATAATATCTTTCTCCTATTGCTACAGTCAATAAACCTAAAATAAATAAGATGACGACAAAAGCTAAGGAAAAACCTGTAATCCTATGCATTATGGACAGAACTGATGTAATCTGAGGTTTATATATTTGAAGATGTGGTGATAAGGGTAAGTCTTGTTTACTCATAACAGCTATTTTTTCGGTATTAAAACAGAATATTTTAAATCTAAAACAATGTTTTCAGTTAAATTTTTTTCATCTGGGAAAGAAACATTAGAGTTATTCTTTGACGCAATAGTGCGCATTGTCAAAGCTCCAATATTCTCGTTAATTTTATTTTTTTCAATAACTTTTGACCATGCGTATATTGTATCACCAGAAAATGTTGGAGAGGAGTGCTTACCTGAATGAATAGCTGAAATTTTAAAAGTATTTGCTAATCCATTACAACTTAAAGCCCTCGCTAGTGAAATTATATATCCTCCGTATATAATTCTCTTTCCAAACCTACCTTCTTTCTCTACATGCTGATTAAAATGAACTCTTGCGTTATTTTGGTAAAGTCTAGTAGCCATCTGATGTTCAGCCTCCTCGATAGTTTGACCATCAAGGTGGTTTATTTCTTCGCCAATCTTGTAATCATCAAAAAATCCATCGCTACCTGAAAAATCAATATTCCAATTCTTTAGATTTAAATCTTGAGGTATGAAGAAATCTTTATAATCGACTTTATCAGGGAGTTCTGGGACAACATTTTTAAATGAATCTACTAACCCCTCCTTTTTTTCCTCATCATTAGCCACCTAAAGTAAGTTAGTACAACTTCGCCCTTCTGGTTAAAACCAGTTGATTCTACATAAACAGTTCCAGTTTTGCCATTTGAGTTTTGTTTGAGACCAATTATCTTTGACTTTGCACTCAAAGTATCGCCAATGTATACAGGTCTTTGGAATCTGACGCCTGCATACCCTAAATTAGCAATAGCATTTAATGATAAATCTGGAACTGTTCTTCCAAAAACTAAATGAAACATCAAGATATCATCTACCGGAGTCTGATCAAAACCAATTGATTTTGAGAATTCTTTAGAATAATTTATAGCGAACCTACTTCCAGTTGTTGCTAAGTAAAGAGCAACATCACCTTCAGTTATTGTTCTTGGAACGCTGTGCTTTATTTCGTCACCAATAAAATAATCTTCAAAAAATCTACTTTTAAAATTTTTCATTATTTCAAATACTTCTTAATTAATAATTCAGCGATTTGGACAGAGTTAAGTGCTGCACCTTTTCTTAAATTATCTGCAACAACCCAAAGTCCTAATGATTTTTTATTTCTACCCAGTCTCAACCTACTTAAAAAAACATTATCTTCTCCGGCTGACTCGTCAGGCGTAACGTAACCACCATCTATTTTTTCATCTACAATTGACATGCCATTAATTTTTTTGAGTTTAGTGACTAGTTTTTTTAAGTCTATATTTTTTTCTGTCTCTAAATAAATAGACTCGCCGTGTCCAACAAAAACTGGAACTCTAACGCATGTGGAGAAAATTTCGATTTTCTTACCCATTATTTTTTGTGTCTCATTAACCATCTTCATTTCCTCTTTTGTATCTCCAGATTCAATAAAATCATCTATGTGGGGTATAAGGTTAAAAGCAATACGTTTAGGAAAAATATTAGTTTTGAGTGGTTTATTTTTATAAACATCTAATGTTTGGTGAAATAATTCCTCCATAGCAAGCTTTCCTGCACCAGATGTTGACTGATATGTAGAAACAATTACTTTTTTAATACTAAAAAGGTCATCAATAGGCTTCATTGCTACTGCCATTTGGATAGTTGAGCAGTTAGGGTTGGCAATAATTTTTTTCTTTGTGAAAGTTTTTAGATCATCTGGGTTTACTTCAGGAACAACAAGAGGGATATCTTTATCCATTCTGAAGAGTGAAGTGTTATCTATAACAATTGACCCAGCCTTTGTTGCTTTTGGAACAAACTTTTTTGATACAATTGAGCCAGGCGAAGATAAAACTATATCTGTATTTTTAAAGTTGAACTTATCTAAATCCTCGACAGTTATTTCTTTATCATCCCCATATGTTAGTTTTGTACCTTCTGATTTATTTGAAGCTAATGCATGAAGATTTTTGATTGGAAAACTTCTTTGATCTAAGATATTCAGAATTTCTCTACCGACGTTTCCAGTTGCTCCTACAACTGCTAAATTATAATTTTTCATTTTTAATTCCTCTATAACAGCATCCCCATATCAGAGGTACTCAAAAGTTTACATTCATCAGTAAAAATATCTTTGGTTCTATAACCATTTTTTAGAACTTTATTTACATTTCTAATTATTATATTTGACATGTTATCATCCTCGAATGAATATTTGAACATCATAGAAACACTTAATATCATTGCTAAAGGGTTTGCAATTGATTTTCCTGATATGTCTGGTGCAGAGCCATGAACAGGCTCATACATTGCATTTTTTGCCTGATGTACTAACTCCCACTGATGCTGACGGAAGCATTCCCAAGGAACCAGTAAGCATTGAGGCACAATCTGAAAGAATATCACCAAACATATTTGTGGTCACAATAACATCAAACTGTTTTGGATCTCTTACTAATTGCATAGAGGCATTATCTACATACATGTGACTTAGTTCAACATCTGGATAATCTTTACTTACCTCAATTATAACATTCCGCCATAACTCAGTTGATTCTAATACGTTTGCTTTATCAACCGAACATAATTTTTTACTTCTTGATTGTGCAGTTTCAAATGCAACAGAAGCTATTCTCTAATTTCTTCAGAGGTATAAACTAAAGTATTAAATCCTTTGTAGTTATTTTCGTTTAATTTTTCTACACCTCTTGGTTCTCCAAAGTAAATCCCTCCAGTAAGTTCTCTAATTAATCATTAAATCAAGCCCATTTATAATTTCTGGCTTTAATGATGATGATGAAGCTAGAGAATCAAAAACGATTGCAGGTCTGAAGTTAGCAAATAAATCAAGTTCTTTTCTAATTTTAAGAAGTCCTCTCTCTGGTCTTTTATCAAAAGTAAGACCTTCCCATTTTGGTCCTCCAACTGCTCCCAAAAGTATAGCATCTGTAAACTTAAGTTTCTCTAGAACATTATTTGTTAATGGTTCTCCGGATTTATCAATTGAGCTTCCGCCAATCAACTCCTCTGTTATATTTAGTTTGTAGCGACTATTATTGTTTATCCAATTAAGTACTTTTCTTGCTTCATTAAATATTTCATTACCAATCCCATCACCTGGTAAGGCCACAATACTCAGTTCTCTATTCATAATTTATCTCTCTATATTTGTCCAAAAAGAGTTTGGATTATTTTCTTCATAACTACTGATCTTTTCTTCGTATTTAAGTGTCAAATCAATATCATCCCAACCATTCAACAAGCTTTCCTTTCTATGATTTTCAATATCAAACTTTATAACTGATGTTCCCAGTGTTATGACTTGATTAATTAGATTAACTTTCAAAATATTTTTGTATTTTGGAAGATTGGAGATTAGGAAGTCAATCTCTCCTTTATTAAGTTTGATTGGTAAAATTCCATTCTTAAAACAATTATTGAAAAAGATATCAGCGAAACTAATTGCTAATATTACGTTTATTCCAAAATCTTTAAGAGCCCATGGTGCATGTTCTCTTGATGATCCACAACCAAAGTTTTCAAAAGCTATTAATATTTTAGAATCTGAAAAGGGTTTCTCATTTAATATGAAATTCTTGTTGAGATTTCCTTTTTCATCGTATCTCATTTCATAAAATAGCCCATCACCCAAACCGCTTCTCTTTATTGTTTTTAAGAATTGCTTTGGAATTATCATATCAGTATCAATATTTGATAATTCAATTGGCGCAGTTACTCCTTGAACCTCAGTAAATTCTTTCATAATTTATAACTTCCTAACATCAAATAATTTACCCTTAATTGCTGCTGCTGCTGCCATTTCTGGGCTTACTAAATGCGTTCTTCCAAGTCTGCCCTGTCTTCCCTCAAAGTTTCTATTTGAGGTTGAAGCACATCGCTCGTATGGTTTGAGTTTATCGGCATTCATTGCCAAACACATTGAACATCCAGGTTCTCGCCATTCAAACCCTGATGACTTGAATATTTTATCTATTCCCTCAGCTTCAGCTTGTTTTTTACTAAGCCAGACCCTGGAACAACAAAAGCTTTTACATTTGGATTTACTTTATTTCCTTTTAAAATTTGTGAAGCCTTTCTAAGATCCTCTATTCTACCATTGGTACAAGAACCGATAAATACTTTGTCAATCTCAATATCAGTAAGTCTTTGTCCAGGTTTAGGTCCATGTATTTTAAAGATCTTATGACTGACTTTTTTTTTTTTCGCTATTAGTGTATTGATCTGGATTTGGAATTATTGAGTTTATGGTTAGAACATCTTCTGGACTTGTACCCCATGTGACTTGAGGTTCGATTTTTGAGGCATCAATTATAAGTGTTTTCTCGTATTTTGCATCTGGGTCACTTTTAAGTTTTAGCCAACATTTAACAGCCATATCCCAATGCTTTCCCTTTTGGTGCTAATGGCTTGTTATAAAGATAATCAAAAGTTTTTTCATCCGGGGCTATAAGCCCAGCGCGTGCACCTGCTTCTATTGACATGTTGCAGATAGTCATTCTTTCTTCCATAGACATATTATCTATTATTTCACCTGCATATTCTAATACATAACCTGTACCGCCTGCTGTTCCAATCTGACCGATTACGTACAATATTACATCTTTTGCTGTTACACCTTTACCTAATTTATTAGTAAATTTTATTAAGAAGTTTTTAGCAGGTTTTTGAATTAAAGTTTGTGTGGATAGAACATGCTCAACTTCTGAAGTTCCAATCCCAAATGCTAAAGAACCAAATGCTCCATGAGTTGAGGTGTGTGAATCACCACAAACAAAGAGTTGTTCCTGGAAGTGTGAAACCTTGTTCAGGGCCGATTATATGAACAATACCCTGCCTTTCATCATCAATATTAAAAAAATGGAACAGAGAAATCTTTACAATTTTTTAAAAGTGTATCAACTTGAATTCTTGATTCATTATCTACAATTCCTTTTGTTCTATCGATAGTCAGGACGTTATGATCTGGCACTGCAAGTGTTAGATTAGGCCTTCTAACAACCCTCTTTTTAGTTTTTAGTCCCTCAAAAGCTTGTGGACTTGTAACTTCGTGAACAAGGTGTCTATCAATATAAATAAGACATTCACCATTGTTATCTTCATTTACAATATGACTTGACCAGATCTTATCAAAAATTGTTTGTGGCTGCATTATTTAAAGTTTAAAAAGTTATTATTTTTTTTTCTACATCGTCAGTAGCTTTAGTTTTAACTTCTTTACTATTAGCAGTTTGTGTTTCTGACGCATCAGAATTAATATCATCTGTTTTTTTATTATCCTTTTTTTCTGAAGTGTTCTGGCCATATGTATTTTTTTCAGCAATTCTAGCAGATTTCCCACTTCTTCCTCTAAGATAGTAGAGTTTTGATCTTCTAACATCACCACTTTTAACAAGCTCTATCTTTTCAATTTGTGGTGAGTAGAGTGGAAGAACTCTTTCAATACCTTCACCATATGAAATTTTTCTAACTGTAAATGATGAGTTTATTCCAGCATTTTTTTTTGCTATACAAACTCCTTCATAAACCTGAATCCTTTCTTTTTCACCCTCTTTTACTTTGAGGTGAACTTTAACAGTATCCCCAGGGTTGAATTTGGGAAAAGATTTGTTAATCTTTAAACTTTCAAGCTGGTCTTTTTCAAATTTTTCTAAAGTATTCATTTTTTCTCCTTAAACTTTTTCTTGTATAATTCAAATAAATCTGGCCTTTTTCTTTTTTGTCACCTCGATCGATGTTTTCAACTTCCACTCTGAAACTTTTTCGTGATTTCCATTTAATAGGATTTCTGGTACCTCTAAGTTTTGCCAAACCCTAGGTTTAGTGAATTGAGGATATTCTATTAAATGGTTCTGAAAACTTTCAGAAACTAAACTATTTTTATTACCTAATACTTCAGGAATCAACCTAACGCAAGCATCAATTAAAATAAATGAAGCAATTTCACCACCTGATAAAACGTAGTCACCTACAGATACTTCCTCAATTCCATTGTGCGCAATAAATCTGGAATCTATACCTTCATACTTTCCACAAATTAAAACTACATTTTCATACTTATTTATTTCTAATAATTTATCATAATTTAATTTACATCCTGATGGGGAAAGATAGATAGTTTTATGCTTTTTATCTACTCCTTTAAGACAAAAGTCGTAAGCTTTTTGCAGTACATCTGGTTTCAATATCATGCCAGCTCCGCCACCGTAAGGTTTGCCATCAACAGATTTTGCTTTATTTGTAGCAAAATCTCTTATATTTACTGGTTCAACAGAGAAGATTGTTTTTTTAAGAGCAGTACCAATAATTGAGTGATTCAATGGGCCAGGAAAAATCTCTGGAAATAAGGTAAGTATTTTAAAATTCATAATAGTCAGGATTTAAATTTAATATTTTTTTAGATAGTTCGATGCTTATAACGTGATCATTAACTAATGGAACTAATACTTCATCCTTTTCTCTTTTAATTGTAAGGTAATCGCCAGCACCATGATTCTGAACATCAATAATTTCACCAATTTTTTTGTTTTTAATTCTAACACTCAAGCCTAACAAATCATTGTAATAATATTGCCCTTCTTCTAATTTTGGTAGTTCTTTTTTATCTACAAATATTTCACTTCCAACATATTGTTTTGCAGTATCAATATCATTAACACCTTCAATTTTACAAACAACTTTCTTTCCTTTTTTTTTAAATAATAAATTTGTTGCCTTGTTATTGATATAAAAAGTTGAGAATTTATCAATTTCAGATGATGCTGTGAGATATAAATTAACACTTAGCCAACCTTTAATACCATTAACTTTTCCAAATTTGGCAGCAACAAATTTATTTTCTTTAAAATTAACTTTAATCTCCAATTAATTTTATACTTCTTAGATTATATCTAAGGATTTATTGTTTAATAAGAAAAATAGATAAAATGCCTAATTAATTTTGTTCAAATTTGTCTAGAATATAAAAAAAAAAACAAAAATTAACCATCTTAAAATTTATTTAATCTTTAACCATCAGTTTTTTTTTCTTCACTTTTTGCATCTTCTGCTGGCTTATCTTCTGCTGGAGGAGTTGCTGCTTCGGCAGGTTTTGCTTCTGACTTTAGCCTCTTCTGCTGGAGGAGTTGCTGCCTCGGCAGGTTTTGCTTCTGACTTAGCTTCTTCTGCTGGAGGAGTTGCTGCCTCGGCAGCTTCTTCTTATCTTGTGAGGAGATGCTGCCTCGGCAGGTTTTGCTTCTGACTTAGCTTCTTCTGCTGGAGGAGTTGCTGCCTCGGCAGGTTTTACTTCTGACTTAGCTTCTTGATCTTGAGCATCAGGAACATTTTCGACTGCCTTTTCCATTTCTTCTTTTGCTTTTAGCTTTTCTTCTTTAGCTTTTAACTTTTCTAAAGTTTTCTTCTTTGGTTTATCCTGCTTAGTTTGCTTTGGAATTTCCGGTTTTTTTAGTAATCCTTCTTTTGCTAAAAACCCTGTTACTCTTTCGGTAGGTTTTGCCCCAACAGATAACCAATATTTTATTCTTTCTAGGTTTAAGTTAACTCTTTCTGGATCATCTTTTTCTCTCATTGGATTATAAGTTCCAAGTCTTTCAATATATCTTCCATCTCTGGGAGCTCTGATATCCGCTGCAACAATTCTAAAAAAAGGTCTTTTTTTTGACCCTCCCCTGGATAATCTTAATGAAACTGACATAAATACTCCTTTCTAATTTCTAAATTTATTTGTATCAATCATTTTATCTAAGTTATTAAACTGACCTGTCTTCATCATATTTTGAATGTTTCTATCTTTCCCCATTTTCTTCATCATTTGGCTCATTTTTTTAAACTGCTTTAGAAGTTTATTTATATCTTGAATACTAGAACCTGAACCTTTGCAAATTCTATTCTTTCTAGATGCTTTAATAATATCTGGGAATATTTTTTCTTTTTAGTCATAGACGTAATTATGGCTTTTTGTTTTTTAAAAACATCTTCGTTTTCTAGAGATTTTTCAACTTTTTCTTTTAATCCAGACATGCCTGGTAAATACTTAAGAATCCCTTCGAACCCACCCATTTTTGTTAGTTGTTCTAGCTGTTTATAATAATCAAGAAGTGTGAATCTTCCTTTAAGAAATTTTTCTTGAAGTTCTTTAGCTTCTTTTTCATCAACCTCTTTTGCAGCCTTTTCAACCAGAGTAACCACATCTCCCATACCAAGAATCCTATTAGCAATCCTATCAGGATGAAAACTCTCAAAATCATCAACTTTTTCACCAGAACCAAGAAATTTTATTGGCTTAGAAGTTATGTGCTTCATAGAAAGTGCCGCTCCACCCCTAGAATCGCCATCTATTCTTGTAAGAATTATTCCTGAAAGATCAACTGCCTCTGAGAATGCTTTAGCTGTGTTAACTGCATCTTGTCCAGTCATCGCATCACTTACGAGAAGAGTCTCATTAAATTTAAATTTTTTAGAAATATTTTTTATTTCGTTCATCATTTCCTTATCGACTTGATTTCGTCCTGCGCTGTCAAGTATTAAAACATCAAAGTCCTCATTTTTTGCTTTATCAACTGCAATAGATGCAATCTCTAGTGGTTGCTTCTTTGTTTGAGCTTCAAGGGTTTCTATATCATTTGCTTTTCCTAAAGATATTAATTGTTCTTGTGCAGCTGGTCTGTATATGTCAAGTGAAGCCATAAGTACTTTTTTGTTTTTATTATTAATTATCCATTTAGCTAATTTTCCGGTAGATGTTGTTTTTCCTGATCCCTGTAATCCCACCATAAGTATGAGAATGGGTGTTTTAGCATTCAAATTGATTTCTGAATTTTCTGAACCTAATATATCTGTTAGTTCATCATTTACAATTTTTATAACCATCTGGGCAGGAGAAATACTTTTAATAACTTCCTTCCCTCTAGCTTTAATTTTTACTTTCTCAATAAATTCTTTAGCTACTGAAATCGAAACATCTGACTCTAAAAGTGCAACTCTGATTTCTCTCATTACTGAGTCTAAAGTTTCTTCATTGATAAATCCTTTACCTTTAAGTTTATCGAAGATTCCTGTGATTTTTCTGTTAAACTTTGAAACATTAAAGCAATTTTTCCTACAAACAAAAAAAGTCAGTGCACGAAACTCGTGGACTGACTGAAATAATAATTGTCTTTATAACAAAAAAGATTTAATTCTTAAAGATATTTTAAAATAAAAAAATGAAAAGTTTGAATTTTATAAAAATGCACGGATTGGGTAATGATTTTGTAATCTTTAATTCAACTGAAAAGAAATTACATGATCCTAAATTTATAAAAAAGATTTCGGACAGAAAAACTGGAATTGGTTGTGATTTAGTAGTTATTACAAGAAATTCTGATACAGAATATTGCGATATTTATGCAAAGTTTATTAATTCTGATGGTACTACGGCAGAAGTCTGCGGAAATGCTCTGAGATGTTTAGGAAAAGAATTTTTTAAATTAAAACAAAAAAAGCATTTAGTAATCGAAACAGATAAAAGATTAATTGATATTGAAGATTATGGAAATGGAAATATTTGTGTTGATATGGGAAAGCCAAAGTATGATTGTAATTCGATTCCTTTATCTTCTGAAAACAATAAAAATGCAATAAGTTTTAATCTTGAATACTTAAAAATAGGCTATGCTTTAAATGTTGGAAATCCACATTTAGTTTTTTTTGTTGACCAGTTAAATAAGAATCTTTTAGAGAAAAATTCAAAAGAAATTGAAAATTCAGATTTTTTTCCGGAGGGTATAAATATCTCAATAGTGAAAATTATCAATAAACAATTTGTAAAAATTATGACTCATGAAAGAGGTGTTGGAGTGACACAAGCATGTGGTTCTGCAGCTTGTGCAAGTGTTTTAATTGCTAAAGAAAAAGACTATGTTACGGATAAAGTTTGTGTTGAAATGACAGGAGGTAAGTTAAATATTGAAATTACTAGTGACAATAATGTTCTAATGATTGGCACGGCAAAAAAGTTTTTGAAGGTATTATGGATATAAAAGATGAAAAATAAAAATCTTATAAAAAACAGGCCCAAAGTAATTAATCTAGGCTGTAGGTTGAATTTTTTTGAATCCGAAATCATCAAAGATATCTTGGTTTCAAAAAAAATAAACAATACAATTGTAGTAAATACTTGTGCTGTAACAAATTCTGCAGTTTCGAAATCAATTAATGAAATTAAAAAAGCATCAAAAAAGTTTCCTAATAGTAAGATTATTGTAACCGGATGTGCTAGTCAGATTAATAAAAAAGAATTTGAAAATCTTCCCAATGTTTCAAAAATAATAGATAATAAAATTAAAACGGAATCGAATAGCTACACACATTCGAAAGACAATCAATTTGATAAATACAAATTTCCAAATTTTAATAATCTAATAAGTACAAGGACAAGGGCAACTCTTCAGATACAACAAGGTTGCGACCACAGATGTACCTTTTGCATCATACCTTTTGGAAGGGGAGAGGCAATAAGCTTACCTTTAGGAGATGTAAATAAAAGACTAAGAAATATTATTTCCTTAGGCTATCAAGAAGTTACATTTACTGGAATAGATTTAACGTCATACGGTGGTGATCTTCCAGGCAGACCTAATCTTGGAAATTTAATCAAAAGAGTTTTATTGGATAACCCAGACCTAAAAAGGTTACGTCTATCTTCTATTGACCCTGCAGAGATTGATGATGAATTGTTAAATCTAATGTGTTACGAAAAAAGATTATTACCGCATTTCCACCTATCTATCCAATCAGGCGATAATTTAATATTAAAAAGAATGAAAAGAAGACACAGCAGAGAGGATGTAATAAGAGTATGTAAAAAAATAAAAAAACTTAGAAAAGATGTAACTTTCGGTGCTGATTTGATTGTTGGTTTTCCTACTGAAAACGAAATTCACTTTAATAACACACTTGAATTAGTCAAAAGTTGCTCATTATCGAATGTTCATATTTTTCCTTTCTCTCCAAAAGAAAGTACACCTGCTTCTAGGATGCCTCAAGTAGAGGAATCCAAAAAAAAAAAAGATTTGCAAGATTAAGAGTTGTTTGCCCCGAAGTACTTGAAAAATTACTGCAAGAAAAGAAGGGGAAAAAAATTAAAGTTTTATTTGAATCAATAAATTTGAGTTACACGGATGACTTTTTTAAAGTTAAAATAGAAAATAACTCAAATAAAAAGTTAAAAAAAGGTGAAGTTATTGAAGTGAAAGTTCTAAATAATAATGAAAACTTTTTGAAAGCAATTGTTTAATGGTTTTTGGGTGGGTAAAAAAACTAAAAAAAGGATTATCAAAATCATCTAGTAAAATTTCTGAGGGGATCAATACGATCATTAAAGGAAAAAAGATTGATGAAAATATAATAGAAGAGTTTGAAGAGTTACTGATATCCACTGATCTCGGTGTAAAATTTTCTTCAGAAGTTGCTAATAAATTAAGATCAAAAAAACTTATTGATACCTCTACAGAAAAGGTAAAGTTTTTAATAAGTGAGATGCTAATTGAAATTTTAAAACCACTTGAAAATAAAAGAAAAATTATTTCTCCCTTGCATATAATTTTAGTGGTAGGTGTGAATGGTGCTGGAAAAACTGCAACAGTTGGGAAAATTGCAAATAAATTTTTATCAGAAAAAAAAAAAGTTGGTGTTGTTGCGGCAGATACCTTTAGAGCTGCAGCCAAAGAACAGTTAAAAATTTGGGCAGATCGAACAAATTCATCTTTTTTTTCTGGAGAGGAATTTTCTGATCCAGCTGCTTTATGTTATGAATCAATAAAAAAGGCCCAAGATATGGGATTGAACTTATTACTAGTTGATACAGCAGGAAGATTACATAATAAAAAAGACCTGATGGATGAGTTATCAAAAATTATCAGAGTTATGAAAAAATTAGATGAAAACTTTCCTCATGAGGTTATGCTTGTGTTAGATGGAAATATAGGCCAAAACTCTATAAAACAGGCTGAAATTTTTAAAGAAATTTGTAATATAAATAGTATTATAATTACAAAACTTGATGGCACAGCCAAAGGAGGGGTCTTAGTGCCTATTGCTCAACAATTATCAATCCCAATTTCTTATATCGGTGTAGGAGAACAAAAAGAGGATTTATTAGATTTTAATGCTGATAATTTTTCTAGAGCGCTTTTAGATATAAATTGAATGTAAAGTATTATTCTCCAAAAACTTATGTATATTAATATTTAATTAAAAAAAGAAACTTCTAATGGAATATAAATCAAAATTTATTGAGGATTTTAGTGTTGGTATGGAGTCAACAATGGAAAAAATTGTTACACTCGATGATATAAAAAAATTTGCAGATGTTAGTGGAGATTTTAACCCAGTTCATTTAGATGAAGAATTTGCAAAAAAAACAATTTTTAAGAGTAGAATTGCTCACGGTTTTTTAACAGCAAGTTTTATTTCTACAATAATTGCAACGGAGTTACCAGGGCCGGGAAGTATCTATTTAAAACAATCACTTAAATTTTTAGCACCAGTTTATATAAATGAAAAAATACTTATCAAAGTTAGGATAGTCGAAGTGAATATTGAGAAGAGCAAAGTAAAACTGAGTACCGAATGTTTTAAAAATAAAACCTTGGTTTTGACGGGTGAAGCTGAAATATTGATTGAAACTAAAAATAAATGAAGAAATGAGAGTTTTTAGATCTTTTAAACTTCCAGTAGCCTATCATAAAGCAGCATTAGCAATTGGAAATTTTGATGGGATTCACAAGGGACATTTGGCAGTAATTAATAAAGCCAAGCATATTGCAAAAGAAAAAAATTAAAAATTGGTATTTTAACTTTCGAGCCACATCCTAAATCTTTCTTTAGAAAGCAGTACGACTTCTTTTAGATTAACAAACTTTAGAGAGAAATTTCTAATTCTTAAAAATCATAAAATTGACTTCTTAGTTAATATTAAATTCAATTCATGATTTTTTAAAAATATCAGCCGATAAATTTATCTTGAACAACTTAATTAATGAATTGAATGTAAGTGATGTGATTACTGGATTTGATTTTGTTTTTGGGAATAATAAGAGTGGAGATATAAAATTGATGAAATCTTATTCTGATAAAACAAAAAAATTTGAGTATCATGAGGTTTCAGAAATCAAACAAAATAATCTTGAGATTTCTTCATCAGCCATAAGAAATTTGCTTCGAAAAGGTATGATAATAGAAGCAAATAATCTTTTATCAAGAAATTGGTGTATTTCATCTTTTATTATTAGTGGGAATAAAAATGGTAGAAAAATTGGATTTAAAACAGCTAATGTTAAAGTAAATAAATTTTGCAATTTAGCTTATGGTGTTTATCTTGTAAGGGTCCAAATACCAATGATGTTTAAAAAGAAATATTTCTATGGGATAGCAAATTATGGTGTTAAGCCCACGGTTGAAAATATAGACCCATTATTAGAAGTTCATATATTTGATTTTAATGAAAATATTTATTTCTATAGAATTAATGTTGAATTTATTAACTTTATAAGAGCTGAAAAAAAATTTGAATCTCTTGAGAAATTAAAAAGTCAGATTATAAAAGATATAGAACAGGCTAGAAATGACAGACTATTCAAAAACAATTAATTTGCCAAATACAAAATTCTCAATGAAGGCAAACTTATCAAAAACAGAGATGAGTTGGATAGATTTCTGGCAGGATAAAAGATTATTGAAAAAAAAAAAAATTACAGAAAAGGCATCAAAGTTTATTCTTCATGACGGTCCGCCTTATGCAAATGGGGACCTTCACTTGGGCCATGCACTCAACAAAATATTAAAAGATATAGTTTGTAGGTTTAGATATCAAAAAGGTGAGGCAGTTCATTATGTTCCAGGATGGGATTGTCATGGTTTGCCTATTGAGTGGAAGGTCGAGGAAAAGTTTAGAAAATCAGGAAAAGAAAAGGAAGAAGTTGATCTAATAGAGTTTAGAGAAGAGTGTAGAAAATTCGCCGGAAATTGGGTAGATAAACAAAAATCTCAGTTTACAAGGTTTGGTCTGAGTACAGACTGGAAAGAAATATACTTAACTATGAATAAAGATGTTGAAGTTACAATTGTATCAGAACTTATAAACTTTTTAGAATCTGAGCAACTTTATTTAGGTTTCAAACCTGTAATGTGGTCTGTTGTCGAACAAACAGCACTTGCTGAAGCAGAAATTGAATATAAAGAAAAAACTTCAAAAGCAATTTATGTCAAATTTCCAGTATTAGGAGAGGATAAGTCAATAGTTATTTGGACAACAACACCCTGGACCATTCCATGTAATAGAGCTATAGCATACTCCAACTCACTTAATTATAAAATATTAGAAGTTAGAGATAATTCAGATAATAAAAATTTTAAAGTAGGTGAGCAAATATTAATATGTGAAGATTTAATAAAGGAGTTTGTTCAAAAAACAAAAATAAAAGAATTCTATATCAAAGGTGACGTATGTTCTGAGGAAATAGAAAAAATAGAATGTTCTCACCCTTTAAAAAATGGAGGTTATGAGGATTCAGTTAAAGTTTTTCCAAGTTCGCATGTCACATCAGAATCTGGAACTGGTTTTGTACATATAGCACCAAACCATGGCATTGAAGACTTTGAAGTTGGAAAGAAATTCAATATTCAAAATCTGCCATCCGTAAGTGAAAAAGGTTTATATACTGAAAATATAAAATTATTTAAAAATCAACATATTTATAAATCTGATGATTTAGTAATTGAGAAATTAAAAGAATATAAAACTTTACTTGGTATTGAAGATTATATTCATAGTTATCCGCATTCTTGGAGATCTAAAGCCCCACTTATTTACAGAGCAACATCTCAATGGTTCATATCAATGGAAAAAAAGGAACTTAGAAAAAAAGCAATTGAAGAAATAGAAAAAGTACAATGGATTCCTATTGGGAGTAAAAATCGAATAATGTCAATGGTAAAAGATAGACCAGATTGGTGTGTATCTAGACAAAGGATGTGGGGGGTGCCAATCACAATATTTGTATCTAAGAAAACTGGAAAGCCTTTAATAGATAAGAATGTAAATAACAGAATACTAAAGGTGCTAAAGGAAAAAGGTGTTGAGTCATGGTTTGAGCTTCCTAATGAAACTTTTTTAACTGACAGTTATTTGCCAGATGAATATCATAAAGTAAATTCAATTTTAGATGTCTGGTTTGATTCTGGATCTAGTCATGTTTACGTATTAAAAAACAATAAAATAAAAGATAAGGCAGACCTTTATTTAGAAGGTTCAGATCAGCATAGAGGTTGGTTCCAAACATCTTTATTAGAGAGTTGTGCAAATTATGGAGAAAGTCCGTTCAAGGCAGTTTTAACGCATGGGTTTGTAATTGATGAAAATGGAAGAAAGATGTCAAAGTCTTTGGGTAATGTAATTTCTCCAGGTGATATTATAAATAAATATGGTGCAGATATTTTAAGGATATGGGTTGCAAATTCTAATACAAATGAAGATGTAAAAATAAGTTTTGAAAATTTAGCAAGACAATCAGAAAATTATAGAAAAATAAGAAATACAATAAGGTTCATCCTTGGAAACATGAGAGGCTGGAATAAAGAAGAAACAGATTATAATGATTTAGAAAGTTTAGAAAAATTTATATGTCACAGACTTTTTAAATTAAATAATGAAATAAATTCACTTTATGAAAAATATAACTTTAATAAAATTTTTCAATTAGTTTTAAGCTTTTGCTCACAAGAACTATCTACCCTATTTTTTGATATAAGAAAAGATACACTATATTGCGAAAAAAGAGATTCTTTAAAAGTCAATCAAACAAAAACAGTTTTGAATTATGTTTTTAATTGTTTAATTAGGTGGATTTCTCCAATTATACCATTTACTTCTGAAGAAGCTTGGCAGTCATGGAAAAACGAAATTGATGATGGAGCTATAGAAAGTTGTCATTTGTTGCAAGCTGAGACTTTGCCAAATATTTGGGAACAAGAAGAACTTGGAATTTTATGGGATAAAATCCTTTCAGTTAAAGATTTATTTTCTTTATGTATAGAAAAAAAAAAGAAATTCAAAAGAAATAAAGTCAGGGTTAGAGGCTAAGGTATTAATTTATTTAGGAAGTAATTATGATGTTATCAAAGATAAAGTAGATTTAAGTGAAATATTAATTTCGTCTAATGTAGAACATGTTGAAAAATTTGATGAAAGTTTTGAATCAGATGAAGATAAAAACTTTTTTATAAAGGTTGAATCAGTGAGTGGTAATAAATGCCCTAGATGTTGGAAATATTTTGAAATAGATGAAAAATCTATACTATGTGATAGATGTAAAAAAGTACTCAATGAGTAAAAAATATATTTTTTGCATAGTTATTTTTACTTTATTCCTGGATCAAGTTTCAAAAAGGATAGTTGTTGAAAACATAGAAATCTTTGCAAATAATTTGGAAATATCAAAATATTTTAATTTAGTTTATGTTGAGAACAGAGGGGTAAGTTTTGGGATGTTTTCTGAACATGATAAATCCTTTTATTTTGGTATTCTATCAATGCTTGTATCCGCATACATAATTTATTTATTGGCTAAATCAAACGATCTAATTGAATCATTAGGTTTATCACTAATTTTAGGTGGAGCAGTTGGAAATGGAGTGGATAGATTGTATTATGGATATGTTGTAGATTTTATAGATTTACACTTAAACAACCTCCATTGGCCTGCATTTAATTTTGCAGATACTTTTATTACTTTTGGTGCAATAGTGTTTGTTTTTAGCATTATTTCAAATAAAAAAAATTAGTAAGTTTTTGTTATATTATGCTTTTCAAAATTATAAAGAAATGTTATGTATTAGAAATAATAAACTACAAAATGTTATAATAATCTTCCAAATGAACACAATATATAGTATAATAAATGAATTTTAATAGATTATCACAACTAAATGTTTTAGCCTTTGCACTTTTTCTAAATTCTTGCAGTTCGATAGATAATACATGGGATACAATATCATAATCTGTTTCAAGTGCTGGCGATTACATATATGACTCTGTTAATTTCTGGGAAGAGGATGAAGAACCAGAACAATCTGATGCTATAATAATCGAGGAGGCTGTTGAAGTTCCAGATTATGCTCTGCCAGATCAAGATTATTTAGATCAAAATCAAAATATGATGCAGATAGAACAACAAGCTCAAACATTTCAGCCAACTCCTTCAACTCCTTATTTTAACCCAATATACAGGAGTCAAAGACAATATTATTATGTAGGTCCTAACGGAACCCCACTTCCAGCACCCCCGCCTCCTCCGTTTCCACAATACTCAATAGATCAATCTAACCCTGTACCTTTTTCGTACACTAACAATTTTGGTTATCCAATGACTAATAATAACTTACCAAATAGTACTTCTCCACCCAGAATGCTAAAAACTAACCCTCAGATTAACGCCCCCACACCATTGAGTAAAGATGAAGAAATGGAACTATTTGGTATTCAGAATAATTGCATTCGTGTAATAGAAGATTATGTTAACGGCGGGTATATGTGTGATGATTTTGAATAAAACTTTCAAGTTAGTTATTAAGTTATCAATTATTCTCCTAATAACCTCATGCGGCACCATAAAAGAGTATGTAGGATTGTCTGATGAGGATGCAGAAAGAGAATTAATTAATTCAACACCAGAACTTGTATTACCCCCAGATTTTGGTAAAAAAGCAACTAAAAGTGGAATAACAAATAAAAAAAATGATTTTGCAGGCCAATCACCAATGGCCTTCATACCAAACCAACAAACTGTTCAGCCTAGGGTGTCCAATTTCATTGCACCAAACTTCTACTCGCCATCGTTGAAAACACCATCAGATTCATTGGAAAAGTTCAAGCAAAATCGAAGGTTTACAATTGGTGAATGGGTCTATGGAGAATATGTGCAAGGGTATAAAGAAGGAAACATATACTATAAACCTGTCTACGACAAAGGTTATAATTTTTCAAGAAGGTACCTACCTAATCAAAATATTAATTCATTTAGAGCACCAATGCAGCAACCGTATGGATACTTTACTCCGGCGCCCTCAACACAAGAATTCCCTAATAAACCTGAAACTAATATAGAAAATTTTGGTGATCTTCCTATATTAGAATAGATGAATTTTAAATTTATATTTTTAAGCCTGCTAAGCATGCTACTTTTGAGTTCGTCTGGAGCTATTGCTAAAGCTAAACAGTTTTCCTTATCTAACGGAATGCAGGTTGTAGTTATAGAAAATAATAGAGCTCCTGTAATAGCTCAAATGATATGGTATAACTTTGGGTCTAATGTTGAACAAAAAGGTAAAAGTGGACTTGCTCACTTCATGGAACACCTAATGTTTAAAGGAACAAAAAAGCACCCTGATAGTTATTATTCGAATTTTATTTCAAAGATTGGTGGAAGTGAAAATGCCTTTACAAGCTATGATTATACTGCATATTATCAAATTTATCCAAGCGAGCATTTCGAAAAAATTATTGAGCTTGAAGCTGATAGAATGAAAAATTTAACACTTACAAAGAAAAATGTTGAGATTGAAAAAAAAGTAATATTAGAAGAGAGATTTCAGAGAATAGAGAGCGATCCATCATCACTTCTGGATGAATCAATGCGAAGTATTTTATATCCTAACCATCCCTATGGCAGGCCAATTATTGGTTGGAAACACGAGATTGAGGGATTAAATTACGATGATGTAAAAAGTTTTTACAAAAAACATTACGAGCCTAGGAATGCTATTCTTGTAATTTCTGGAAATATAAATCTTAAAAAAGCTAAAGAAATTGTCAAAAAAAATTTTTCAAAAATAAAAAATGTTGGTACATCAAAATTTAAAGAAACACTGGACCCCAATTTGAATTCACAAGTTTTTGTAGAGAAAAAACATCCTACCGTAAAACAAGATATCTGGAAAAAGCTTTACAGGACTGATTCTTACAACAAATCAATTAAACGTGGTATTGCTCTTGATCTTGGAATGAAGATTATTGCTGGAGGAACATCAAGTTTATTGTACGATGAATTTGTAAATAAAAGAAAATTTTTTCTATGGTTGGTGGTTTTTATCAAAGGATTATCAAGAGGAGAGGGTTATATTTATTTTTATGCAATCCCAAATGAAAAAATTGAACCAAAAAAAATTGATAACCTAATAATGGATCAAATAAAAATACTTGTTAAAAATGAACTATCTTCAGAAAGGCTTGAAACTGAGAAAAAAAAATATCTTTACGATAGTATTTATAGAATGGATGGTATTCTCAAACCTTCAGAAATTTATGGGGAGGCTCTTACAGTAGGTCTTAAGCTATCTGATATAGAGAACTGGAATAAAAACCTTGATAATGTAACCCTTGAATTAGTTAAAGAAGAAATGTTAAAATTTATCGAAAACAAAAATTATGTAATTGGAAGTCTACAAAATTGAAGGTATCTATTTATATACTTTCTATTCTACTTTTACTCTTTAATGAGACAAAAAGTATTGATTTTAGTGAATTAAAAACCAAGAACACATCTTTTGGTTTGTTAAAGATAACTCTATCCCGATAATTAGTTTAAGTTTTTCATTGCGAGGTGGGTCTTCCCAAGACCCTGATGGAAAAGAAGGATTAACATACCTTATGACTTCAACAATGGATGAAGGAACGAATAAGTATAGTGGAACCCAACTAAGGAAGTTTAAAAAGCTCAATGGTATAAAGTTAAATATAAGTACCCAAAAAAATAAAATTGAAGGCAGTTTCCAAGTAATTTCCTCTCAAGTAGAACAAGGGTTTGAATTGTTAGACCAGGTTTTGAACTTTCCAAAGTTTGATAAAAGCGATTTAGAGAAAGTCTTAAAACAAATAGAAGCCAGTTTAAAAATAGATCAGTCTGATTTATCAACCTTATCAAATAATAAATTTAATGATATTTACTTTAAAAAAAATAATTTTTCAAAAAGAATTAAGGGTACAAAAAAATCACTCAATAATATAACCAAAGATGATTTGATTAAACATCATAAAAATTCTTTTAATACAAAAGAGTTATATATTGGTGTATCAGGAGATATCTCAGAAAAATCAATAAAGAAATATATTGAAAAAGTTTTTGGAAAGTTTTCTGTTGAAAATATGAGTCCAAGTTTTGAAAAATTTACTGATCTACCTAGAGGACAAAAAGTTATTCAATTAGAAACACCTCAAAGCTCTGTAGTTTTTGGACATCCGGGATTAAGTAGAAGTGATAAAGATTATTTTTCCTTAAGATTAGCTAATTACATTCTTGGAGGTGGTGGATTCCAATCAAGATTATATAAACAAATAAGGAAAAAAAGGTCTAGTTTATTCTATTTACTCATACCCAATATCTTACAAGCATGACGGATTCATTATGGGAGGTTTTCAAACAAGAAATAAGTCAGTTTTTGAAACAGTTAATAGGGTCAAAGAAGAATGGGCAAAAATAAGCAAGAGAGGAATAACCAAGAAAGAGTTAGATGCAGCAAAGGCTTATTATAAAGGATCTTTCACAAGAAACTTCACAAGTACGGTTTCAATTGCTAATCTATTAAATATTGTACAATTTTATGATTTGGGAAAAAATTATTTCAGTGAGAGAGATAAAATTATAGAAAATCTTAAGTTAAATGATATTAATAATATTATAAAAAACAAATTTAATAGTGATAATTTATTCTTTTTAATTGTGGGTTCTCCAGAAAAACAAAGATGAAACTAAAACAAACTTTTTTAATTCGCCAAAAGTCTCTTCAGAAGCTAAAGCGAAATACAAAAAGGAAAAAGATTCTATAATTAAAAATATAAATGAAGATAAATTCAGTTTTCTCCGAGAACTACAGAAACCAAGACTAAACGAAGTATATACTTCCATAGATCATCTTAAAAAATTTGACAACGTTTTATTTTTGGGAACAGGAGGTTCCAGTCTTGGAGGTAAAACACTTGTTTCTATAAGTGATAATTATTTCCTTACAAGTTTAAAGCCTAAAATTTTTTTCATAGAAAATGTTGATTCTCAGTCAATTTCAAGTTTGATGGAAAATATTAATTTAGAAAAAACAGCTGTTGTTGTTACCTCAAAATCAGGAGAAACAATAGAAACAATTTCACAGCTATGTTTTATCTTAGATGAATTTAAGAAAAAGAAAATTTCTACAAACAAAAAAAATTCATAGTAATAACTGAATCAAAGGATAGTACCTTGAAAAAGATAAAAGAAGTTAAAGATTTCTCATATCTTGAACATTCAAGTCTTATTGGAGGAAGATTTTCTATATTTTCTATAGTAGGTTTAATTCCAGCAAAACTCTCTGGATTTAATATTGAACTTTTTTTCAAGTGGATTGAATTTTTTAAAGAAATAGCTTCTGATACAAAAATTTTTGACTATTATTTTAATTCTTCGCTTAATCAATATGTTCTCAGTAAAAATGAAAAATGTACATCTGTGATTATGCCATATGTTGATTCCTTATTTAATTTATCTTTGTGGTATAAGCAATTACTTGCCGAAAGTAGTGGAAAAAATGGAGTAGGGATTACACCATTAAATTCAATAGGTACAGTTGATCAACATAGTCAACTTCAACTTTATTTAGATGGACCAAAAGATAAAACCTTTAGCTTTATTTCTAGAAAAAAAATTAAATCTAACAAATTGGATTGCTCATGGATAGGCGACAAGCTAAGTTTTTTAAATCAGAAGTCCTTAGAGGATTTATTTTATTCAGAAATGCTTGCCACAAGCGAGACCTTAATTAGAAAAAAATTACCAGTTAGAAGAATTGAACTAGAATGTGTAGATGAGGAATCTATAGCTGAATTAATTTCTTTTTTTATTATTGAAGTAATATTAATATGTAAACTCCTTGAGGTGAATCCATTTGATCAACCTGCAGTAGAGGAAGGTAAAATATTGACCAAAAGGTTTTTAAATGACATTTAAAATAAAAATCTTACCTGATTTTGTAGTCAATAAAATTGCAGCGGGTGAAGTTGTAGAAAGGCCGGTGTCTGTTGTAAAAGAACTAATAGAAAATAGTATTGATGCCGATTCTAGTAAAATTGATATTCATATAAGAGGTGGCGGTAAAAATGAAATTATAGTCATAGATGATGGCCTAGGTATATTGGAGGATGATTTATTATTGTCCGTTAGAAGGCATGCTACTTCTAAAATTATTAATGAACATTTAACAAATATTTCTACACTTGGATTTAGGGGAGAAGCCTTATCTTCTATTTCTTCGGTTTCAGACTTTTTTTTATCAACTAATAGTAATAATAATTCTTTGGGGTTTGAAATAAATTTAACTGCGGGAAAGTTAAAAAGTAACAAGCCCATAAATAAGGTTAGAGGCACCACAATTAAGGTAAAAAACTTATTTTTTAATATTCCAGCAAGATTAAAGTTTTTGAAATCTGATAATTACGAAGCACTTTTAATAAAACGAATTGTTCAGAAATTTTCACTCTCTTTTCTAGATATTGAATTTAATTTATTTATAGATGATAAAAAAACTTTCCAATCACCGGTTATTAAAGAAAAAAGCTGGGATGAAAAATTACTTTTAAGATCTACTAAAGTTTTAGGAGAAGATTGCTTAGATAATTCAATAAAAATTTCTGAAAAAAGTGAAAAATTTCTAATACGTGGTTTATTGGGTATTCCAACATTCAATTTTTCAAACTCTAATAATATATTTTTCTTTGTAAATAATAGAATAGTTTCAGACAAGTCTATAAATTCTATAATCAGAGTTGCATATAGAGATTTTCTTGCACACGACAGGTTTCCACAATTAGTTTTATTTGTTGATTGTAGTTCTTCAGAAGTTGATATTAACGTTCATCCTATGAAACATGAGGTTAGATTTAGAGACCTACCATCTCTAAAATCTTTAATTATTAATTCAATAAAGAAAAATTTAGAAAAAAACCAACCATCTAGCAAGCTCAATAAATTCCAAAAAGGCTATTAATCAATTTATTTTTAATGAGGAAGCTCAAGAAAAAATTTTTCTACAGGAAAAAAAAATTAAAAGCTCACAGTTTGAAAGTAAAGATAGTGATCATAAGAAAATTATGAAGCAGACATTAATACTCAATATCCCCTTGGTTTTGCTAAAACTCAGCTACATGATACATATATAATTTCTGAGAATAAAAAAGGAATTGTGATTACGGATCAACATGCTGCCCATGAAAGAATAGTATATGAAAAGCTCAAAAAGGACTTCTATGACAATGAAATTAAAAGACAAATTTTGCTGATACCTGCCATAATTGAGTTAGATAATTTAGTTGTTAAAAACATTGAAAAAACAATTAAAGTCGCTCATGAATACGGAGTGAAAATTGAAATATTTGGTAATAATTCAATTATAGTTCGTGAAATTCCTGTCATTCTTGGAAATTGTAATATAAAAGAATTTGTCTTAGATTTAATTGATGAATTAGTTGAAACAAGTAATATAGATTCTTTAGAAGAAAAAATTAATAAAGTTTGCTCCTCAATGGCTTGTCATGGTTCTATAAGAGCCGGAAGGAACATGGAGGTCGACGAGATGAATGATTTGCTCAGAAGAATGGAAGATACACCTTTCTCTGGACAATGTAATCATGGAAGGCCAACTTATGTTGAATTAAAATTAAATGATATTGAAAAACTATTCGGAAGAAAGTAGTTAAATTTTAATGAAAAAATAATATGAAGACTTAGAAACTTTCTTTTTTTTTAATACCCTTAGTTCCTTAAAATCTTGCACTTTATTCTTCACTGAAGTCTCAAGTATTAGAATACCATTAATTTTCAAAAAATTTTTTGAAAGTAACATTCTTAGTATTTCTGATGGATCATACATTTTATAAGGAGGATCAAGAAAAATAACATCTGCTGGTTTTATTATTGATAAATTTATATCGAAAAAATTATAATTAAGAAGATTCACATTGTTGATGTTGAATTTTTCACAATTCATTCTTGTTAAATTTATTGCTTTTTCTGAATTATCAATGAAGGATATATTTTTACCACCTCGAGATATAGCTTCTATTCCTAAAGAACCCGTTCCACAAAAAATATCTAGAATATCAATTTCTTTGTATTCCTTGTCTTGTTTGTATAATATGGAAGTTAGTGTATCAAATATAACTTCTTTACCCCTATCAGAAGTTGGTCTAATCAAATCATTATCTGGACTAATTAGAATCTTCCCTTTAAGTTCACCCGAAATTATTCGCATCTTTAAAATCAATTTTGTTTAAATATTTTTTTAACTTTCTATCTTTAATTTCAGTTATACCCCCAGGATTTAGTTTTCCAACACTAAATGGTCCGTAGTGAGTACGTTTGAGTAATTTTACCGTTAACTTAAAATAAGATAATATTTTACGTATTTCTCTGTTTTTTCCCTCGTAAATTTTAATTTCTAAGGTATTATTATCTTCAAAATTAGTTAAATTCCTCACCTTTAGTCCCTTGTACCTAATACCCTTTACAGTGATGCCGTTTTTTAATGACTCAAGACTATTACCATAGATTTTACCTGATACATTTACAATATATTTTCTTTCAATTTTATTTTTGGGTCTTTCCAGAAAGTTTGACAATTCGGGGGAGTTAGTAAGTATTAGCAAACCCTCGGACTCTATATCTAACCTTCCAACTGACATTACTCTTGGAAGTTCTTTTGGTAAAATTCTAAAGAAACTTTTTTGCCCATATTGTTCACGAGTTGAACAAACATATCCTTTAGGTTTGTAAAAACACCAAACTTTTAAACTTAACTTTTGAATTGGTTTCCCATCAATTTTAATTCTTCCAATTTGACTTTCTGATATAATGAATTCTGCGTAAGGATTATCATCAATAGTTACCCTACCCATTTTTATTATTTTTCTGCTTCCGCTCTAGAACAATACCCAGAATGACAAATTATTTTTGCTAATCTTATTTTTTTTTTCACGTTCAACGAGTTGCAATTTCTACAAAAGATTGAAAAATTTTTATATCATTCTTATCAATTAAAAATTCAGGATGCCATTGGATTCCAAGACAGAACGGTTGATCTATTGCCTCAATACCTTCTATAATTCCATCCTCAGAAAAAGCATTAGCTATGAGATTTTTACCTAAAGATTTCACTGCTTGATGATGTGCAGAGTTCACAAACATTTTATCTGAATTTGTTATTTCCGAGAGCTTTGTATTTTTTTCAATTTTTACGTAATGACTGGGTTCGTCTCTAGGGTTTGGTTGCTCGTGTTTAATTTGATTATTATTGATGTAGTCAGGAATATGTTGAATCAATGTTCCACCAAGCACTACGTTTATAAGTTGTTGTCCACCACATATTCCAAGTAAAGGTTTCTTCGTTCTTATAGCTTCTTTTGTAATATTGAACTCAAAATTAGTTCTTCCCGTTTTAGTTTTAATTTCTTTGGAGGTAGTACTTTCGCCATAAAGTGATGGGTCGATATCAAAATCTCCTCCTGTAACAACTAGACCAGCAATTAATTTTAGGTAGTACTCAATTTCATCAGAATTATTTGGAAGAAATATGCATACACCACCAGCTTTTTCAATTGATTCAGAGTAATTTTTTCTAGCTGCATACCAAGGATATATTGAGTAAGTTTTTGTTTCTTCCTCATCTAATGTTATTCCGATTAAAGGTTTTTTCATATAATCACTTATTATATTATTATTTAATGATAATGTAATATATGAAAAAATGTAAAATAACTATTGATAAAATTATATTTGAGGTTGTTTTATTTAATTCACCAACAGCAAATAAAATCTGGAATTCTCTTCCCATATCATCAAATATTAAAACTTGGGGAAAGGAAATTTATTTTTATACAGATGTTGTGGCTAACAAAGAACCTAATGCCAAATCTATAATTGAATTTGGAGAGATTGCTTACTGGCCAACCGGAAAAGCAATAGCGATAGGTTTTGGTAAAACACCTATTTCTCAAAAAAGATGAAATAAGATTAGCTGATGATTGTAATATATGGGGAAACTAAATTTGATTTAAAAAAACTTGAAAATATCCCTGAAGGCCAGCAAATCAAAATTGAAAAAATTTAAAATAAATGAAAACCCAATGGTATTTGCTATTGATTTAGCAAAGAAAGCTTTTCTTTTAAATGAAGTTCCAATAGGTTGTGTGATAGTAAATAAAGAAAAAGAAATTATTAGTTATGCTCATAACATGACGATTCAGATGAAAGACCCCTCAGCACATGCCGAGCTACTTGCTATTAAATTAGCATGTAAGAAACTCAATGTTTTAAAACTTATTGATTGTGAACTTTATACAACACTAGAACCCTGCGAGATGTGCCAATATTTAATAATTCAGACTGGAATTAAAAAAGTTTATTTCGGAGCATACTCGGATTCAATTATGAAAAATAAATTAAAAATTAAGAATAATTTTCTTAAAAAAAATGAATATTATGGTGGAATTAACGAAAAAGAATGCTCAGACTTACTTAAAAAATTCTTCTCTGATTTGAGATCTTAAAGATTTTTAATTCCTATATCAGTTCTATAAAACCCATGCTTCCAATTTAGTTTCTCTGTAGCTAGGTAAGCTTTTTTTCTGGCATCATCTATGCTACTACCAACTGCTGTTATGGATAATACTCTACCACCAGATGAAAGTATTTTATTATCTAATAATTTTGTCCCAGCATGAAAAATTACTACATCCTTGACTTGTTCAGCTTCTTTTATGTTTTTAATTATAAAGTTTTTTTCAAATTTTTTGGGATAACCATTTGAAGCAACGACTACACAAACACTTGTTCTATCCTTTTTTTTTATCGTAACTTCTGATAACTTGTCATCTAGGCATGAGGTAAATATATTAATTAAATCAGAATCTAAATTTCTTAATAATGTTTGGCATTCTGGATCACCAAATCTTACATTATATTCTATCACTTTCGGTCCTGAACTAGTAATCATTAAACCAATAAATAGTATACCTCGATAAATAAAATCTTCATTTCTTATTCCCTTAATTGTTGGTTTTATAATTTCAGCCTCAATCTGTTTGAGAACCGAATTTGTGATTTTTTTTGATGGATAAAAACAACCCATACCACCTGTATTTGGACCTTTGTCATTTTCAAATGCTCTTTTGTGGTCAAGTGCATAACCTAGGGGTAGATAAGTATTATTGTCAACAAAAGTAAAAAAACTTATTTCAAAACCATCAAGAAACTCTTCAATTAAGACTCTTTTACCAGACTCACCTAATTTTTTGTTAATCATAAATTCTTTAAGAGATTCTTGGGCGTGATTTTTATTTTCACAAATAATTACCCCTTTTCCTGCAGCCAACCCATCAGCTTTGATTACCAATGGAAAATTTGCTGACTCGACATATTCTAAAGCCTGTTTATAGTTGGCAAAATCAATAGAAGATGCTGTAGGAATTTTATTTTTCAAAAGAAAATTCTTTGAAAATATTTTTGATGATTCAAGTTGTGTTGCTTTTTTTGACGGTCCAAACACTTTTATTCCTTTTTCCATAAAGAAGTCACTTAAACCTTTTTCAAGAAATTCCTCAGGACCAATTATTACAAGTTTGATATTATTTTTATTGCAAAAATCTATAATGCCCTTCCTATCATTAAAATCTAGATCGTGACAACTAGCTAGCCTCTCTATTCCTGCATTTCCAGGTGAACAAAAAATATCACCACAATTTTTTGATTTTTTTAATGACCAAATTATAGAGTGCTCTCGAGCCCCCCCTCCAATTACAAAAATATTCACTAGTCTTTCCTAATATTTATAATATTATTATACCTAAAATCCTATGAATTTGATATCAAACATTAAAGAATATACCGTTTCGGAACTTAATTCTTCTATTAAAAATATTATGGAGATAACCTTTAATTCAATTAAAGTAAGGGGAGAGATTTCTCAAACAAATAAACATTCATCAGGACATATATATTTTACACTAAAGGATGGAAACAGTTCGATTTCGTCAATTTGCTGGAGATCAACTGTACCAAGATTAAATATAAAAATCGAAGATGGAATAAGTGTAATTGTAAAAGGTAGAATTACGACATATGAGCTTCAGTCAAAATATCAAATAATAATTGACCAAGTTGATTATGAGGTGAGGGAGCACTACTTAAACTTCTTGAACAGAGAAAGAAAAAATTGTCACTTTTAGGCTACTTCGATAATAAAAAAAAAAAACTGATGCCAAAATTTCCTTCCAGAATTGGAGTGATCACTTCTGAAACAGGTGCTGTAATAAAAGATATAATTCATCGATTTTCGGAAAGATTTCCAATAGAGCTTGTATTATATCCAGCAAATGTTCAAGGGGAAAAAAGTCTAAAGGATTTGATTGATGGTATTAATTATTTTAATAATACGTTATCGACACCAGATCTGATTATAATTGCAAGAGGCGGAGGAAGTCTAGAAGATCTGATGTCTTTTAATGAAGAAGAATTAGTAAAAAAATTAGTGAGTCAAAAATTCCAATAATTTCTGCCGTGGGTCATGAAACAGATTTTACCTATGCGATTTAGTGGCCGACCTTAGAGCGCCAACGCCTACTGCAGCAGCTGAAATTGCAGTTCCTGATAGAAAAGACTTATTCTTCAAGATAAATAGTTCTTATACTCTAATGAGTAATATTTTATTAAAAAAGATTGGTGAGAAAAAATTAAATTTAGAAGTTAGTACAAATAAGTTTCCAAACATTACAAATTTGATAAATAATAAGTACCAAAATTTAGATTACTTTGAAGAAAAAATTAAAGATTCATTAAATATCATACTAAAAAATTCAAAGATAAAATTCTTTAGCAAAGTAGAAAAAATAAATAAAAGAATTCTCTATCAAAGAATTGAATTTCTTTATGAAAAATAAATACACTTAACAAAGGTATAAAAATTCAGCTAAAGAATTTTATACAATCCAAAAAAACTTTAATCACTTCCTCGAACCGACAACTTGCTCTACTTTCCTATAAAAATATTATAAGGAGGGGTTTTTCCGTAATTAAATATAATCAAGAGTTAATTAAAGATGAAAATCAAATCAATAAAGGAGAAATATTTGATGTTGAATTCTATAAAAGTAAATTAAAGGCAAAAAAATATGATTATTTTATTGTGGTTTGCTTTTTTTATCCCTGTTAATCTTCTAGCAAGTGATTTTCCAGATATCTTTGGTTGTTTTTGTGAAGGTGGAATAATTACTGGTCGTTTAGAAAGTAAAGACAAAGTTATAACTATTGATGGCAAAAGAATAAGAGTTTCTGAGGAGGGAGATTTTATTTTTGCCTTTGGGAGAAAGTTTAAAGAAGCTATTACAATATCGGTAAACGGTGAAAGCAAAAAGTATGAAATTGAAGATAAAACGTATAAAAAAGAAATTATAAGAGGCTTACCTCCTAGAAAAGTTGAGCCAAAAAAAGAAGATATAAAAAAAATCCAAAGCGATCAAAAAAAAATAAAATTAACCAAAACAGTAGGAGAGACAAAAAAGTTGTTTGGTAAAACATTTTTGATTCCAGTTGATTGAAGAATTTCAGGAGTATATGGTAGTCAAAGAATTCTTAACTCAAAGCCAAGAAGCACTCATAAAGGAATTGATATTGCTGCGCCCAAAGGTACGAAAATTTATGCTCCATCTAATGGAAAAATTATACTTATAGAAGAGGATATGTTTTTTACGGGAAAAACAGTAATAATTGATCATGGAATGGGTTTAATATCTATTTTTGCACATTTGAATGACATATATATAAGACCAGGTCAATTAGTTGAAAAAGGAATGGAGGTTGGTGAGGTGGGAATGAGTGGCAGAGCTACAGGACCACACCTGCATTGGGGGGTTTACCTTGAGAATATTTCTGTTGATCCTATGGCGTTGCTCAAATTTAAATTCACTAATTAGCAAGAATCTGAAAAATTTTTTTGTATATTTCTTTCTCATCTAAAAATTCAATTTCCATTTTAACAGGATATATTTTCCCTCTTAATTTTTTATTTATTTTAACATAATCTTTTTCTGTACATACTAGTTGTAGACCAAACTTACTAGCTTCTGAAATCATTTTCCCAATCTCTGAGTCATTATACGAGTGATGATCTTTAAATTCCTTAAATTTTACAATTTTATAATTATACTTTTTTTTTAAGGAGTTATAAAAGTTTAAGTTATTACCTAGCCCAGAAAAAGCGTATAGATTTTTATTTTTACATTTAATCTTAATTTTTTTTTTAGCAAAAAATATATTTTTATATCTCAAACTTTTAATAAATTCTTTTCTAAAGTCACCAATAATTACTGCTATATCGGTATTATGATATGTGCTAGGAACTGACTGTCTCAACGGCCCAGCTGGAAACAATAAATTATTCCCAAACTCATATTCACCATCTATTATAACAATCCTTAGATTTTTTTTTATATCAATACTTTGAAGACCATCATCCATCAAGATTATTTCAGCTTTATTAGATATACATAATTCTGCTCCCGAAATCTTATTTTTTGAAACACAAGTATTTCCGTGTAAATAATGAATAAGACTCTCATCACCCACATCAATATATTTAGAGTTTTTCGAGACTATTTTAGGGCCTTTAAGTCTACCTCCATAGCCTCTAGTTAAAACGAAAGTATTTTTAAATTTTTTTGATATCATCTGCCTTAGCTTTATTGTGACGGGAGTTTTCCCTGCACCACCTAAAGTAAGATTTCCAATGCAAATTACAGGAATACTTAACTTTTTTTCTTTTTTTAAAGTTCTATAAATTAAATAGATAAAATAATAGATATACGATGTAGGTATTAAGGTAAGGTTTAACAAATTAGTTTTGTTCCAGAATCTTGAAATATTAAACATTTGATTTTTCAAAAACGTTATTAATAAGCTGATTTGTTCTTTTTCTTCTTTTTCCAAAGTTTAGTAAAATTATTAGCTAATTTAATTCGTTCAGAGGCATTATTCTTTAAATACAGAATTTTTCTTCTAATTCTTTTTGATCAAGAACCATTATTCCTGCATTATTTTTTTCATTTCATCTATAATCTCTGAAAAATTATACATATAAGGACCACACAACACAGGACATTTAAAAAAAGATACCTCTATTGGATTTTGCCCCCCTTTTTTGACAAATGAACCACCCACTACAGCAATTTTAGATAGTTTAAAAAAAAGGGAAAGTTCACCAAAGGTATCGACTAATAAAATATTACTATCTTTTAAATAATTATTTTTATTTGATCTAATTGAATATTTGATTCCTACCTTTTTTAGTAAAGACTTTATCTTTTCAGTCCTTTCAATATGTCTTGGAATAATAACGAAAATCAAGGTTGTTAATTTTTTTTCTAAGTTTTTTAAAGCTTTCGATAAAAAAAGTTTCTTCACCTTCATGTGTGCTAAAAATTGTCACTACAAACTTATTTTTAAATCGAGATGAAAATTCTTTGAAGTCATTTTTATTAATCTCTGGCTCTTTTTGAAGATATTTTAGATTCGAAATTTTAGTTATTTTCTTAACCCCTAAATCTTTAAATCTCGTCTCAGAATTTTATCTTGAACAATACACTCATCAATAAGACCAAATAATTCTGATGAGAAAAAATTTACTTTTTTCCAACTTAGATAAGATTGTTTAGAAAGTCTTGCATTAATAATTTTTAATTTTATGGAATTTCTCTTTAATATTGAAAATGTGCTTGGCCAAATTTCAGACTCTACAAATAAAGCTAATGAAGGTTTCCATATTTTTATGAATCTTTGAATAATTATACTGATATCAATTGGTGCATAAATAATTGTAAATTTTTTTTGGTACTTTTCCAAAATTTTAAATGATGTGATAGTCGATGTTGATAAGATTACATGAAGTGATTTATATTTTTCTTTGAGTAATTCAGCAACTAGCATACCAACTTTTTGCTTCACCTATACTTACTGCATTCACCCAAACTACTTTCTTATTTGAAACATTAAGTTTTGAAGGATTTTGAATAGTAAATTTTTGAAGAATACTTTTTAATGTTTCTTTTCCTAAAAAAAATCTTGTTAAAAAAAATAAAAAAATTGGGATAAGGAGAAGATTAGATAAAATTCTATAAAAAAATATTAACATCTTAAAGAGATAAGTTTTTTGATAAACTTTCTATCCTTTGAAATTCTTTTTGAAGTATAGCTTTATTTTTATCAAAAGATACTCTTGCATTATATTTGAAAGGAGTTCCCCATATAGCAATGAATTTATTAAATGGAAAAATTAATAAAAATTTATCCCAAGTTCTTAGTCTTATTTTTATTTTTGCTGAGTAACTCAGTGGAATAATAACAGCATCAGTTTTTTTAATAAGTGATATCAAACCATCTTTAATCTTCTCTCTTGGTCCTTTTGGACCATCTGGTGTAATTCCAATTACTTGTTTTTGGTTTAGTTCATTAATTATTTCTTTTAGCGATGATATCATATTTTTTCTAGACGATCCTGCTATAGTTTGAATTCCGAAGTGCGAAACGGCATTAGATATAATTTTACCATCCCTATGTGATGAGATAAGCATTTTGAAATTATTCTTATATTTCCAGCAAAAGACAGTCATTAACAATTTACTGTGCCAAAAACATACAATTATTTTTCTTTTTTTTATTAATGAAAGAATTGTTTTTTCATTCTTAATATTCCATGATGAAGTCTGAAAGCATATTTTTAAATAGTAGGCAATCAATAGGCCAAAAAATTTTTGAGAAATATTATGTTGAAGTATTTTTTTAGCATTTTTATTTTTAAATTGTAATTCGTATAAATCTTTATAAATTCCCGATTTTTTAGTAGATTTTTTATGGGTTCCAATATCAGCAATTCTTCCATTATGAAGAATTACTATTCTGTCAGCATTAATTATTGTTGAAAGACGATGAGCAATAACAAGTGTTGTTCTATTATTCATCAAGGAATCTAATGATTTGTTGATTCTACTTTCAGATTTTGAATCAAGAGAAGAGGTTGCTTCGTCCAAAAGGAGAAATGGAGCATTCTTTAGAAAAGCTCTTGCAATTGCTACTCTTTGTTTTTGACCACCAGATAATTTTGTTCCATCCTCTCCAATTTGTTGGTTAAGTTTATTTGGGAACTTATTTATAAATTCGTAGCAATTAGCCTTCCTACAAGCAAGTTCAATATCCTTTTTCAAAACTCTATCTTTCCCATAACTTACATTATATTGTGCAAAGTCTGATCAAAGAGAACAATATCTTGGCTAACCAGAGAAAAATGATTTCTTAAAAATTCTAAACTTAAATTTTTAATATTAATTCCTCCGATAGTGATTTGACCTTTATTTGGATCAAAAAATCGAGGTAACAAATTCATTAAAGTTGTTTTACCTGCACCTGAATAACCAACTATTGCAATCTTTTCACCATCTAAAATTTCTAAATTAATATCTTTAAGTATCAATTTATCAGATGAATTATATTTGAATGATAAATTTGAAATTTTTAGATTTTGAGATTTAATTGATTTAAATTTATGATCTTCAGTTCTTTCTAAATTTTTAATCTGAGGTTTCTCATCCAAAATCTCAAAAATCCTCTCTGCTGATGCCATTGCAATTTGTAATGTTGCATTGAGGGTTGCAAGTGATTTTACCGGTTGATAAGCCATAAGAAGAGCTGTTAAAAAAGAAAAAAAAGTACCAGGAGTTGTTTGCTCCATTATAACTTGACTTCCACCTATAAAAATTATTATAGCAATAGCAAGGCCACCAAGTGTTTCCATCAGAGGCCGCGAAATAGAATTTACTTTTGTTGATTTGAATGTAAGGTTAAAAATATTATCAATTTCTTTGGAAATCTTTTGAGTTTCATGTGTTTCGTGGTTAAAGGATTTGATTGTCTTAATTGATCCTATTGATTCTGCGAGTTTAGATGTTAGTAATCCAAAACCAACTTGTGTGTTTTTAGATATTTTTCTAAGTCTCTTTCCAATCCTACTAATTGGATAAATAGCAAGAGGAAAAATAAATAGAGAAATTACAGCGAGTTTAGTATCATGATAAAACATTACTCCTATTAAAAAAATAAAAGTTAAAGAATCCTTTATTATATTTACTATAACATTGTGAATACCTCTTGATATTGACCCAACATCAGAAATAAACCTGGAAACTAAGGTTCCGGAATTAGTTTGATTAAAATAAGATAAATCACAACGAATCAAGTTTTCAAACATATCTTTTTGGATTTGCGCAACCATTTTATAACCAATAAAACTCATTAAAATTGACTGAAAATACGAAGCTATTCCTTTGGTCAATGCAATAAGAAAAACTATAATAGGAATAATAAAAATTAATTTTTGATTTTTATTTATAAAAATTTCATCAAGAACTGGCTGCATTAACCAAGCATTTCCTGCTGTGGCGGCGGCAATAAGTGCCATGCAAAAAAAAGAAACTAAAAGCTTAACTTTATGTTGATAAATATAATCTTTTAAAATTCTTTTTACTATTACTCTAGTATCTTTTTTATCCATTCTTATTGTTTATTAAATAAATTTGCTAGATTATTTATTATAAGTGAGTTGCATGCTAAAACAGAATTAATTTTGGTTGATGATTTATTATAATATATATCATCTCCATTTAAATCTTTTAAGTTCCCGCCTGCTTCTTTTATTATTAAGTCAGCAGCTGCTAAATCCCAATCATTTTTCTTCGAAAAGCTTACAGCTATGTCAATTTCACCCTTTGCTACCAATGCAATCTTATAAGCAATAGAACCGATTTTTTTTATTTTTTTTGTTTTGAAAATTTCATAGCTTTCAAGTTTTCTTATTTCCGAACTACTTATTGCAATTTTACACTCATCAAGTTTTGAAGAGTTATTAACTGTAATTTTTTTCTCGTTACAAAATGCACCATTATTCTTTTCAGCATAAAAATATTCTCTAGTTTCTGGATTAAAAATATGGCCGATAACCGGTTGACTTTTTTCAATCAAAGCGAGCGAGATAGTATACTCTGGTTTTTTATTGATATAGGATCTGGTTCCATCTATTGGATCAAGACACCAAAAAAAATCTCTATCCAACCGTGACTTATCATCGTAACTTTCTTCTGATAACCAGCCAAAATTTGGAGTATGAGTTTTAAAGTATGATTCAAGGTAGTTATTAATTTCTCTATCAGCATTTGTTACTGGCTGAGACTCAGACTTATAAGTCACCTTAATACTATTTTTAAGCTTTTTAGCAATTTTACTAGCCTCATTTAGAGCTTTACAGGAGATTTCTTTTAAATGTCTTTTATGAGAATCTTCTAACAAATTATTTGCCACCAAGGGTAAGGTTTTCAACTAAGCAAGATGGAGCGTTCACCCCAAAATTAAACTCAAGATCATTACAAACAATTAAGTTTTTGAAAATATCACTTAAGTTTCCAGCTATGGTCACCTCGGATACCGGATAAGCAATTTGACCATTCTCTATCCAAAATCCTGAAGCACCTCTACTGTAGTCTCCATTAGAATAATTTATAGAGCTTCCCATCAGTTCAGTTACTAAAAATCCTTTTTTTAAAGAGGATATTATTTTGTTTATCTTTTCTTTTCCATTCTCCATAAAGAGGTTAGAATATGAAGGGCCAGGTAAAGATGAAACTGAACGACTTGCATGACCAGTTGGGATTTGTTTTATTTGTTTAGCAGAGTTTAAGGAATTAAAGAAAAATTCAAGATTGCCATCTTTTACAAGATACTTTCTTTTAGATTGAATTCCCTCACAATCTATTAGTTTTGATCTTGTTTGACTAACCAATAGCGGATCATCTATAATATTAATTTTCTTGTTAAATATTTGTTTTCCTAATTTTTTTTTAAGAAAACTTGAACCTTTTATAATTGTTGGTGCATTTACCGCATTGAATAAGTTTGAAAGTAAACTAGATGAAACTTTTTTATCAAAAATTACATCACATTTACAAGTTTTTACCTTTCTTGAGTTAATTTTCTTTACAGCATTTATAGCAACATTTTTTTGCCAATTTTTGTAAAGTTACCTAAATCGTCAAAATTAATTTTAAATTTGTAGTCATAATGTCTTTCCATGGATTCATTATCACCGGCCAACACTGCAACAATAAAGGAATTGTTTGTTTTTTCAAATTCCAAGTTCAAACCATTTGAACCTAATAAAATGTATTTATCTTTTGAAACAGAAATCTCTGCTCCCTCTGAATTTATAATTTTTTTATTATCTAAAGCGGATTGTTCTAACTCAAGAACTGTTTCCGTGATTTTTTCATTGATATATTTTTTTTATCTACTAATTTAAGTTTTGATAATTCTGAAGAATCAACTTTTTTTACCTCATAAGTATTTGCTAACCCACAGTATTCATTCTTAGGGACTACTTTTGCCATTTCAAAAACTTTATCAATAATGCTATTAATATTTTTTTATCAAAATTTGTTGTAGAAATAATTGCTTGCCTTTTGTTTATAATCGCACGTATTCCTATTTCTTTAGTATGCGAATTTTCTTTTCTTTCAATTTTACCAAGCCGTGATGAACAGTTTTTATTATTTGATTCACAATAGAATACATCTACCTCATCAGATCCTTTTGCTCTTAATTTTTTAAAATTATATCGTTTAGAAATTTTTATTCATAGAATTTTAATTTATATTTTAATTTGTTATAAATACAATATAAACTAAATAATAATTATGAGTTACTGGATTGTAGGCGGAGAGTACGAAGATACCTCCTTTAAAAATATAAAGAGCGGTGAGAAGTTAACAAAACTAGGTCCATTCGAGACATACGATCTTGCAAGAAAAGAATGGGATAAGGTTTCCTGGGAAAAAGTAGATAATTGTAATGTACGTTATATTATCTTACCTCATAAGTAGTTACTAAGAAATATTAGCACTGATATAAAACCTCCATACCAAACATTAGATTTGAAAATTTTAATTAAATTTTTTTTTTTCAAAATTTAATATTTGTAAGAAGAAAAAACTGATAATAAAAAAACAACATATCACATTGAATAATGAGTTTTCATAAAATGAAAAAAAGAATGAGATAAAAAAAATAAAGCTTATTAAATAAAACAATGAAATAAAAAAAACTGATTTTTTTTCAATAAGTATAGAAAAGGATTTAACTCCAATTTTTTTATCATCATCGATATCTTGAAATCCATAAATTGTATCATAAGAAATTGTTAAAAACACACCGGCAAAATAAAGAAAACATATCCTCCAATCAAAAGTTTGATTCAAAGAAATATAACCGATAAATATTCCCCAATTAAATACCAACCCAAGAATAAATTGTGGAAAATACGAAAATCTTTTAACTAGTGGATAAATTATAACAAGAGGGATAACAAAAAACCCCATGGCAATTATTTTAGAATCAAACTGTAAAATTATGATTAACCCCAGAAACAGCTGAATAAAAATAAATATTAAAGCCTCGCTAACTGTTAACTTATTTTGAGCTAGCGGACGAGATTTTGTTCTTTCAACTAATTTATCTATATTTCTATCAAATAAATCGTTGATACAACAACCAGCACCACGCATGATAAAAGATCCTGTAAGAAAAAGAATTAAAGGTTTTAATAAAATTAATTGATTTTCAAATTGTGCCAATGTTCCCCAAAAACAAGGCCACATCAATAATAATGCTCCTGTAGGGTTATCATATCTTCCAAGTTTTATTAAATAGTTGATTTTTTGTTTATATTTTTTAAACATTAGCTAATTTAATTACTATGCCTCAAGTTAGAATATATATCCAAGAAGTAATAAAAAAAAATAAATACATTTATTTAGAAAAAGAAAAAATTCATTACTTAAAAAACGTAATGAGAAAAAGAACTGGAGATAGTATTCTAGTATTTAACGATTATGAGGAGTGGTTATCAAAGTGTTTTTTTGAGGCTAAGTTTAAACTGAATCCAGAAAAATTATTAAGAAATAAACAAAATATTAAAGATATTTGGATTTGCTTTGGTTTGGTAAAAACAAAAAATATTGATTTACTAGTTGAGAAAGTAAGTGAAATTGGAGTGAGAAAAATTTATCCAATGATCACAAGCTTTTCAAATAGAATTCCACTTAACTATGAAAGACTTAAAAAAATTTCAATTGAGGCGGTTGAGCAAAGTAATTCACTATTCCTTCCAATTATTGCTGAGGTAAAGAGTATAAAAGAAATATTAAATAATTGGGAAGAAGATAGATTAATAATATTTTGTGATGAAAAGGATGGTATTGATATTTCTAAGATTAATAGGAAAGAAATCAAATTTAAAAAGATAGCAATATTTATTGGTCCAGTTGGAGGATGGTCTGAAGAGGATAGGAAATTGATAAAGAAAAAAGATAATCTTAGAATAAATTTTGGAAGCAATATTTTGAAAGCTGATACTGCTGCAATTTTTAGTTTGTCTATATTTAAGGGATATTTACTTTGAGCAAAAAACTAGATTTTGATAAACTGTCATCAGTTTTCTATAGTGGTTTTAAAACTAAAGATAAATGGAGAATTGGCACTGAACACGAAAAATTTGGATTTAATAATAATGATCTTTCTCCGATAAGCTTTGACGATATAAAAGAGATTTTTGATTTACTTTCAAAAAAATATAAATGGGAAAAAATCCTGGAAAATAATTTAGTAATATCATTAAAAAAAAATGGAGCGTCTATTACACTGGAACCTGGTGGTCAATTAGAATTATCTGGTGCACCATTTGAAAGTCTCTTTGAAACATGTAACGAGGTTAATACACATAAGGAAGAACTTAATGATGTATGCAAATCATTAGATATCAATTTTATGGGCATTGGTGTTCTACCTAAGTGGGACCGGGAAAAGATCAAGATTATGCCAAAAAAAAGATATGAGATAATGAGCAAGTATATGCCTAAAGTAGGAGAGCATGGTTTAGATATGATGAAACGCACAACGACTATTCAAGCGAACTTTGATTTTTCATCCACTAAAGATATGCAAATCAAAATGAGAGTTGCCCAATCACTTCAGCCATGCATAATTGCACTTTATGCTAATTCCCCTTTCATAGATGGGAAACTAACTGAATATCAAAGTTACAGATCTTACATATGGACAAAGACTGATAAGGATAGAACTGGATTACTTAAATTTATTTATAATAAAGATTTCTGTTTTGAAGACTACACCAATTACCTTCTAGATATACCAATGTACTTTATTGTTCGAAATAATGAATATATAGATTTAACCGGACTTACGTTTAGGGATTATATGAAAGATTCTTCAGGAAAATTTCAACCAAATATGGATGATTGGAAAAATCATATTACTACTGTATTTCCTGAGGTGAGGTTAAAATCTTATATAGAGGTTCGAGGAGCAGATGGTGGACCTTGGTCTAGAGTTTGTGCTTTACCTGCATTTTGGACTGGAATACTTTATGATGAGGAGATGCTGAATAGGGTCTGGGATTTGGCTAAAAGCTGGAAATTTCAGGAGATTGAAAATTTTTATGATCAAGCAAGAGTAAATGGTCTTGATGCGTTAGCACCAAATGGTGAATCTATGAAAATTTTTTAAAAAAATTCTCAACTACTCAAACATTGGTCTTAAAAATAGAAAAATCGTAAAGAAAGGCCATGATGAATCAGTCTTTTTAAAGCCTTTATTTGAAATTTTAGAGTCTGGTCAATCACCAGCAAAATTTTGGGAAAATCAATTTCTTAATGATTGGTCACATGATGTTGATATGTTATATAAAACTAATTATTTTTAAAATATGAAAAATATTAAAGCAATTGAAGATATAAGAATAAATATAGATAAGATAGATTTAGAGATCTTAAACTTAATTGAGAAAAGAAAAAAACTAGTTGATAAAGTTGTAAAACTTAAAACTAAAGATGAAATTATTGATCAGAAGAGAATCGATAATATTCTTAGAAAACTCGATGAAGAGGCGAAAAAAAAGATGCTTCCATCCAAAATGATTAAAGACATCTGGGAAAAAATGATAAATGGTTTTATTGAATACGAAAAAAGATATTTTGAAAAATAAAGTAAGTGTTTTTAGATAGTTCCCCCAACAGTCAACTTATTTATTTTCAAACTAGGTTGTCCAACACCAACAGGAACCATCTGACCGTCTTTGCCGCAGGTCCCAATTCCATTATCGAGTTCTAGGTTGTTACCAACCATTGAAACTTGCTTCAAGATATCTGGACCATTACCGATTAAAGTTGCTCCTTTAAGTGGTTTTGTAATTTTACCGTTCTCAATTTTATATGCTTCTGAAGCACTAAAAACAAATTTTCCGGATGTGATATCAACTTGCCCCCCGCTAAATTGAGTTGCATAAATACCTTTTTTTGTAGATTTTATAAGTTCCTCATGTTCATATTTTCCTTTGAGCATATAAGTGTTAGTCATTCTTGGCATCGGTATATGGGCATAACTTTGTCTTCTACCATTCCCAGTTGGGCTTTGACTCATTAATTTCGCATTTAGTCTATCTTGCATAAAATTTTTTAGTATTCCTTTTTCAATTAAGACAGTATTCTGGGATGGTGTGCCTTCATCATCTATAGTCAAAGAACCTCTTCTATTAAAAATTGTTCCATCGTCAACTACTGTTATCTGATCAGAGGCTACACTTTGATTTACTAAGTTGTAAAAAGCAGATGTTTTTTTTCTATTAAAATCTCCTTCTAGCCCATGCCCAATTGCTTCATGAAGAAGGATTCCAGGCCAACCAGGTCCTAAGATTACCGTTTGTTCTCCAGCAGGCGTGGCTTCTGCAATCAGTTTTATCAATGCTTGGTTGTAAGCATTATTAAGTGAAATTTTCCAGTTTTTTTCTGTAAGAAGTTTTTTATAGCTATATCTTCCACCCATACCAAAAGACCCTGTTTCTACTTTACCTTTTTTTTCAACAGAAATATTTACATTTAATCTTACTAAAGGCCTAGAATCAAATAAACTGATTCCGTCTTTTTGAAGATTTCTACATTTTGATAGTTTCCATTAAGGCTTACTGAAACTTCTTTAACTGCCGAATCTAATTTTCTGGCGTAGTTGTTAATATTTTCCAAAATTTTAATTTTCTCATCGAGTTTGAAGTCATTAATTGGATTGTGAGGTTCATATAGTTTTTCATTTTTTTTTAATTGGTTGTTGGTATCCAAATTTTTATTAGCAGTTTTTTTTTTTTTTAAAAGTTTAAGTGCTTTATCAACATTTTTATCATCAAGCTCTGAACTATGATAAAAAGCTTACAGAATCATCAGTTACTCCTCTTAATCCAAACCCCTTCTCATTATCAAAACTTGCACTTTTCACTTTATTATCGTCAAAAGTGACATTTTCAGAAAAAGTTTCTTCAACAAAAAGTTCTCCATCGTCGAAATTTGATAATGAATCGTCTATTTTGCTCGCGATTTTTGCATCATCCCAATTTTTCTTAATTGTTTTCATTTCTCTAAACTTAATAATTAGACTTATATAATCAAATTGTTAATATTAAATGAATAAATAATTGTTTTTTTTGAAATGACAATTATATTTATACTAAATTAATAATTTATAGGATTATGATAAAATATTTTACAGCACTAGTTTTAACTTTAATCACCCAAAATGTATATGCTAAGGGACAAGCCACAGATTGGCAGCTTAGTTTTCAAGAAGCTGCATCCCCGTTAATGTCAGAGTTAATAGGTTTACATGACTTCATATTTTGGATCATCACATTCATCACAATCTTTGTTTTCGTTTTGCTAGCCTACGTCTGTGTAAAATTTAGTGCAAAAAACAATAAAAAGCCATCTACAACAACACACAACTCATTAATTGAGGTCGCTTGGACGGTTATTCCTGTAATAATTTTAGTGGTTATATCAATTCCCTCTTTTAAACTTCTTTATAAGCAAAATGATTTTAGTAAAATCGATATGACCATTAAAGCAACTGGATATACTTGGTATTGGGGTTATGAATATCCTGATCACGGTGATTTTCAATTCGACGCAATAATGCTTCAAGAAGATGAATTGGAAGAAAATCAGCCTAGATTATTGTCGACTGATAACGCATTAGTAGTTCCTATAAATAAAAATATTAAAATGCAGATTACAAGTGATCCTGCTGGCGTTATTCACTCTTGGGCAATGCCATCTCTTGGAGTAAAAATGGACGCTATCCCAGGTAGACTTAACGAAACTTATTTTAGAATTACAGAACCAGGTATGTATTATGGTCAATGTTCAGAGCTTTGTGGTCCGGGCCATGGCTTCATGCCGATTATGATTAAAGCAGTTTCTGATGATGAATTCTCTGAGTGGGTAGTTGAAGCACAAGAAGAATTTGCAACAAATAAAAATAATAATTTTGTTTATGACATGAAAGGATTAAAATAATGTCTAGTCACGCTCCATCTTTTTTACAAGATACTTTTTTCCACTAACCATAAAGATATTGGTGTACTTTATTTAATTTTCGCAATTATAGCAGGTTTGATTGGCGGTATTTTTTCTTTATTAATAAGAATGGAATTACAAGATCCTGGCATGCAGATATTAGGAGATGACTATCAAAAATATAATGTTTGGATCACCTCTCATGGCTTATTGATGATATTTTTCATGATTATGCCAGCAATGGTAGGAGGTTTTGGTAATTATTTTGTTCCATTATTGATTGGAGCCCCGGATATGGCTTTCCCCAGAATGAATAACTTAAGTTTTTGGCTTTTGGTCCCCTCGATTATCTTACTAATTGGTTCAGGATTTGTTGAAGGAGGTGCTGGTCCAGGTGGACTATGTATGCACCGCTCTCTACCGCCGGACATGCTGGTCCTGCGGTTGATATGGTAATTTTATCTATGCATTTGGCTGGAGCCTCCTCTATCTTAGGAGCGATAAATTTTATTACAACAATATTCAATATGAGAGCACCCGGTATGACTATGCATAAAATGCCACTTTTTGTTTGGTCAATTTTGATTACTGCATTCTTATTACTTTTATCTCTGCCAGTATTAGCAGGAGCTATAACTATGATGCTTACAGATAGAAATTTTGGAACTGCTTTTTTTAATCCTGAGGCTGGTGGAGACCCTGTACTTTTCCAACATCTTTTCTGGTTCTTTGGTCATCCCGAAGTCTATATTCTTATACTTCCTGGCTTTGGTATAATTAGTCATGTTGTTTCCACATTCTCCAAGAAGCCAGTTTTTGGGTATTTAGGTATGGCTTATGCGATGGCTGCAATCGGTGTAGTCGGTTTTGTTGTTTGGGCTCATCACATGTACACTACTGGTTTAGATGTTGATACAAGAGCTTATTTCTTAGCTGCTACAATGGTGATTGCGGTGCCAACTGGTATTAAAATTTTCAGTTGGATTGCGACCATGTGGGGTGGATCAATAGAATTTAAAACACCCATGCTTTTTGCAATTGCCATGATTTTTCTATTTACTTTAGGCGGAGTAACAGGTGTTGTTTTAGCTAACACGGGTATTGATGTAGCACTTCATGACACTTATTATGTTGTAGCACATTTCCATTATGTAATGTCTATGGGAGCTTTATTTTCAATATATGCTGGATTTTACTATTGGTTTAGTAAAATGTCTGGAATTGAGTATAGCGAAGTTCTTGGTAAAATTCATTTTTGGTTAACTTTTATTGGAGTAAACATAACATTCTTTCCTATGCATTTTTCTGGTTTAGCGGGTATGCCAAGAAGAATACCTGATTATCCTGACGCTTATGCAGGTTGGAATTATGTATCAAGTATTGGAGCCTACATATCTGTTTTTGCAGCTTTCTTTTTCGTGTTAGTGTTGATTGAAGCTTTCTTAAAGGCAAGAAAAGCTGAGAATAATCCATGGGGAAAAGGTGCTACCACATTCGAATGGAAACTGAGTTCACCCCCACCTTTCCACTCTTACGACAATATACCCAAAGTCAAGTAAGGCTATAATCCTGCTTGACTTTTTTTAAAAGGATTAAAAATTGGTCACGAAAACCGCCAAAAACAGCGCCTTAGAAAACGATACGAAGGAAAGCTCGGTGGAAGATTTCCTATCCTTGTTAAAACCAAGAGTAATGTCCCTAGCAATTTTCACCTCTATATGTGGACTTTTTCTAGCTCCTACCCAAATGCATCCTTTCTTTATATTTCTATCAATTCTTTGTATATCTATAGGTGCAGGAGCATCTGGTGCAATTAATATGTGGTATGATCAAGATATTGATGGACTTATGATTAGAACACAAGGCAGACCTATTCCTCAAGGTAAAATTTCAGCTCTTGACGCACTTGGGTTTGGAGTTATATTGGCTTTAGTTTCTGTTCTAATATTAGGATTGGCAGTAAATTATTTCGCGGCATTTTTATTGTTTTCTCAATATTCTTCTATGTTTTTATTTATACTATATGGTTAAAAAGAAGAACCCCACAAAATATTGTTATAGGCGGGGCTGCTGGAGCATTCCCACCTGTAATTGGTTGGGCGTGTTCTACTGGTGATGTGAGCGTTTTTCCTTTAATCTTATTCTTGATTATCTTTATGTGGACTCCCCCTCATTTTTGGGCACTAGCTTTATATAAAGATATTGAATACTCAAAGGCAAAAGTTCCCATGCTCCCTGTTGTTAAAGGAAAAAAAACAACAAAAAGGCAAATAATGATTTATTCTATAATATTATTTGCAGTAACGATTTTACCTTTTTTGTTTGGGTTTTCTGGTTTATTGTATCTAATTTCTGCCTTAGCCCTTAATTCATATTTTTGTTATCTTGCATTCAGACTTTTTAAAAGTAACGAAGATGATAAGTTGTTATATGCTCCAAAGTTATTCAAGTTTTCTATCTTATACTTATATTCCATATTTTCTTTTCTAGTTATTGATACGGCATTATAGGAATGAATAAAAATAAAATAAAAAATATCGCATTAGGCCTTGCTTTACTATCTTTAGCTATAATCTTTTATATTGTAACAATATTTAAATTTTAAATTATGCTAGAAAAAAAAATATTAAAAAACCACGCTTTTGCATTATCATTATTTGCTTTATTCATGCTTGGAATGAGTTTCGCTGCCGTCCCTTTGTATAAATTATTTTGCCAGGTCACTGGTTATGGTGGTACTCCTTTAATATCAAATGAAAAGAATTTAGTTAAGACAGGCGAACAGATCGATATACGTTTTGACTCTTCTGTTGAAAAAAACTCACCGTTATATTTTGAGCCAGAAAAAAAAAAAGTTAGCGTAAATATTGGTGAGAATAGTTTGGCATTTTATAAAGCTGTTAATAATACGGACAGGAAGATAACAACTATGTCGGTATTTAACGTTACTCCTCATCATGCAGCTAAGTATTTTAACAAAATAGAGTGTTTTTGTTTTGAGGAGCAAGTTCTGAATCCTGGGGAAAATGTTGATATGCCAGTATCTTTTTTTATTGACCCTACTATAAAAGATGATAAATTTATTAATAACCTAGAGGAAATTACTCTTTCCTATACAATGTTTGTGAGATAATTTATGAGTGAAAATCAAAAACACCCTTATCATTTAGTTGATCCAAGTCCTTGGCCTTTGGTCACAGCCTTGGCTTTACTTGTATTATGCTATGGACTTGTCGTAATGATGCATCAAGAAAGCTCCACCTTATTTTACATAGGCGGGGCAGCAGTTCTTCTGGCAAGTATACTATGGTGGAAGGACGTTGTAGATGAGTCAAAAAGCGGTAAGTTTCACAATAAAGTTGTTCAAATTGGTCTTAGATATGGAATGATTTTATTTATAGCGTCTGAGGTTATGTTTTTTTCTGCTTGGTTTTGGGCTTTCTTTGATGTCGCATTTTATCCTGGTGCAGACAGTCCAGAGTTGATTGGACGACAAGATTCTCTCGGTGGAGTCTTCCCACCTGAAGAAATCGAGCTTATCCCACCATTTGGAATACCTTTATTGAACACATTCATCTTATTAGCATCTGGTGGAACCATTACATGGGCTCATCATGCTTTAAGAGAAAATGACAGAAAAAATTTCATGATTTTTTTACTCTTAACAATAATTCTTGGCATTATATTTACAGGTTTCCAAGCCTATGAGTATAAACATGCCACTTTTTCAATTGATGAAGGAATTTATCCCTCAACATTTTATATGGCAACAGGTTTTCATGGTGTTCATGTTATAATAGGTACATTATTCCTTATTGTATGTTTTTTTAGAGGTTTAACAGGACATTTTAGTGCAAAAAAGCATCTTGGGTTTGAATTTGCAGCATGGTACTGGCATTTTGTCGATGTAATATGGTTGTTTCTTTTCACATTTGTATACTGGTGGGCCTCAGTCTAACAAGGAATGAGATTTAGCTATAAATCACAGATTGTAGAGTTTAAACCTAAATTAGTTCCTCTGGTTTCCTTCTTTGTGGCTCTTGGGATACTGATTTCTCTTTCTTCATGGCAATTTAAAAGATTGAAATGGAAAGAAAATTTAATAAATCTGCGGATAACTAATTTTGAAAAACCAGCTAAAGATATAGCTTCTTTCAAGGAACCTTCGAAAAATGAATTTAGAAAAGTCACTGAAACAGCAAATATTTTAAATAAACAGGAAATGTTTATGCCAGCTTTAAGTAAAAATGGTAATAATGGATTTCATATTTTGGTTCCATTAAAAACTGCTGACGAAAGATATTATATTTTTGATACCGGGTGGATACCCCTTAAGCTTAAAGAAAAGTCGTTAAGAGTGGAAAATATAGTCAATGAAGTAAAACAGTTCGAGGCTGTTATTAGAACGCCAGGAAGGAAGGGATATTTTCAACCAGATAATGACATAATTAAAAACACTTGGTTTTTTGTAGAACCTAAACTTATGAGCTATTATTTAAAAATACCGTTTGTTAATGAAATTTATTTAGAGGCAGTAAACGATGGTCCAAGTGGATATCCACTTGGAAATCAAACTCGAATTTATCTTAGAAATAACCATCTTCAATATGCCCTTACATGGCTATTTCTCTGCTTTAGTTTAATAGGAGTTTTTATTCTCTAATCTAAAGATAATAAAAAAATAATGAAATATTTATCTACAAGAGGCGGTGAAAGTGAAGTTAGTTTTACCTCTGTATTATTGAATGGTTTGGCAAAAGATGGCGGTTTATAGATTCCAAAATCTTTCCCTAGATTTTCTTCTGAAGATCTTAAACAACTAAGTCATATGAGTTACCCTGAGCTTTGTTATGAAGTTACTAAAGGTTTTATGTCTGAATCAGATATACCCTCTGAAAAGTATAAAAAAATTTGTTTTGATACATATGATAATAAATTTGGGAAAAACATCATTGATATTGATAAATTATCAGAATATGAAAATATTCTTAATCTATATCATGGTCCAACTCTAGCATTTAAAGATTTTGCACTACAACTACTAGGAAATATTTACGACTATATTCTAAAAAAAAAAAGAATTGAACTTACAATTTTAGGAGCAACTTCAGGTGATACTGGCTCCGCAGCAATTTACGGTTGTTCAAGGTCTAATAATATAAAGACTTTTATTCTTTTTCCTCACAAAAAAGTTAGTGAAATTCAGAGAAAACAAATGACAACTTTTAAAAATAAAAATGTCTTCTGTATTGCTATTAATGGTGACTTTGATAATTGTCAGAAACTAGTAAAAGATTTTTTTAACTTCAAAGGGGAAAAAATAAATCTTGCAGCTGTAAATTCTATTAATTGGGTTAGAATCATGGGACAACTTGTATATTATTTTTGGAGTTATTTTAAAGTTGAAAAAAATCTTAAAAGAATAAATTATGTCGTTCCAACAGGAAATTTCGGGAATGTTTATGCTGGATACATTTGTAAAAAAATGGGTCTTCCAATCAATAAATTAGTTGTAAGTTCGAATAAAAATGACATTTTAACACGTTTTTTCGAAACTGGAGCTATGCAACTCAAAGAAACCGTTAAAACAGTTAGTCCTAGTATGGATATTCAAGTATCAAGTAATTTTGAAAGATTACTCTATGATTACACCAAGAATACAGTACTTATAAAAAATTTATATAGAGATTTAGGTAAAAAGGGGTTTTTCTCTGTAGATAATAAATTACTTGATTTAATGAAAGACACCTTTAGTTACGGCCGCCTTAGTGATAAAGAAACACTAATATCAATAAAAAAAGTATTTAAGAAATCTGGAATAATTATAGATCCTCATACCGCTGTAGGATATTCGATTGGTCAAACTGTACTAGATAAAAGTGAGAAGAGAATATATCTAGCTACTGCGCATTACAGTAAGTTTATAGATACAGTGAGAGATGTAGTTAAAGATAAAGCGTTATTGCCACCAAAAATATCATCTATAATAAATGAAAAAGAAGAGTTTGATTTGCTGGATAATAACTTGCAAAAACTAATGCAATATGTTGCCGAAAAATTATGCACTTCCAGAAAAGTTTCAAGAATTTTGAAAAATCTATTCCGGTCCTTTTAATTGCACTTTTCCATTTATCTTCAGTATCTTTCTCAAATAATAAATCCATTTGTTCGTTTAAATTTATCCAGCTATTATTTTTAATTTCATCTTCAAGCTGTCCTGGGCCCCATCCAGAGTAACCTAACGATATAAAAAAATCCTTTGGACCTTTACCCTGAGCAATATCAATTAAGATATCTGTTGATACTGTCAAACAAACATTATTGGATATCTTTATAGTCGATTTATTTTTGTAATCATTAGAATGTAAGATAAAACCATTATTTTGATTCAATGGTCCTCCTATATGAAAAGGAAATAAAATATTGCTATTACTACCATTGCTCTTGATATTTAATTTATCAAACAAGTCAATTCCTTTTATATTCATGATCTTATAATTTAATATTATGCCAACAGCACCTTCTTTACTATGATGAGTTAGATAAATTAAACTTTTAGAAAAGAAAATATCTTTTAGTTGAGGTAGTGCACACAAAATATTACCCTTTAAAAAAAACTTTTCATTATTAAATTATTACAGATTATTTATTAATATTCAATTATAAGAAATCAAATGCGATACATAGTCTTTATATTATGCTTTTTTATTAACTTAAAATTTTTGCATAGTAACGAGAATTTAGATAACCTTAAAGCTTCCTTAGAAATACTACCAAATAATAGTATTTATAAAGTTAATAATGATTACTATTTTAATATAAAAATAGTTTTAGAAAAAGGATGGAAGACATATTGGAAGAATCCTGGTGATGCTGGATTGCCTATCCAAATTGATTGGGGAAACTTAAAGCCTAATGATTATGAAATTTTATTTCCATATCCAACAGGTTCATTAGATAATGGTATACTTACAATTGGATATGAGAATATAGTTAATTTTCCAGTTCGAATAAAGTTTCAAAATGATCAAGAGCAAATAAAGCAAGTTATTACTTTAAACTATTTAGTTTGCAAAGAGATTTGTATTCCAATATCAGAAAAAAAAGATTAATATTAATAAAAAAATATAATAAAATCTGACGAATTTGAAAATGCTTATAAAAAGTTCCAAAGCAAAGTTTTAATGAATATGAAATACATAGTATAAAATCTTTAGGATCAAATAAAATAAGAGCATCTTTAAGATCAGATAAAAAATTACAAATTGAAAGTATATTTGCTTATTCTGAAGAATCAGCCCTCACTGTTAACATTTTTGATAAATCAAAAAATATTATTGAAATTTTTTCAGATGTTCCATTTGATGATTTGACTAAACCTATACAAATAGCCTTTGATAATGGATCTATATTTAATGAAATTCAATTTATAAAAAAAAATAAAAAAACACAGTCTAGTCTTATATTTTTACTTTATTGCATTTATTGGAGGACTAATTCTAAATTTTATGCCCTGTGTTCTCCCGGTTATTTCAATAAAATTACTATCTTTTTCTTCAATGATGAATGAAAATAATAAGGGAATTAGGTTGTCATCATTAAACGTTATTCTAGGAATTATCTTTTCTTTTTTATTTTTAGGATTAATGGTCATTTTTTTTAAATCTCTTGGAAATCAATTAGGATGGGGGTTCCATTTTCAAAATAAAACTTTTTTAATTTTTATTACATTCATCATATTTTTATTTTCTTTAAATCTTTTAGGATACTTTGAGTTATTTTTACCCCGTTCACTAAATAATAAATTTAACAATTTAATTACTAATAATCAAAAATATGGAGAGTTCTTAAGTGGTGTTTTTCTAGCCTCTTGGCTACCCCATGTAGTGCTCCATTTCTAGGAACTGCTATAGGCTTTTCGATGTTAGCCTCTCCACTTATTATTTTAAGTATTTTTTTTCTATATCAGTAGGCTTTGCTATGCCATATCTACTATGTATTTTATTTCCAAATATTATTAAAGTTATTCCTAAACCTGGCGAATGGATGATTAAATTTAAGTTTTTCCTTGGTATTTTGTTACTTTTGTCTACTGGATGGCTACTTAATATTTTAGAATTTAACCTAACTTTTATCTTTATACTTTTAAGTATTATTTTGATATTTTCCATTTTTAAAGGGAAATTTAAAATGCAGTCGGCCCTCATAAGTCTTACTGTAATATTTTTTATTTCTATTCTAATTTACTTGGATAAGAGTAACGAAAAGTTGAAATGGGAAATGTTTGATGAATCTAAGATATATGATTATATTAGTAACAACAAAATAGTTTTTCTCGATATTACTGCTGACTGGTGTATCACATGTCAAGTTAATAAAATTACAACAATAAATACCGAGAATATTAATAAGCTTTTTTTTAATAATGAAATAAAACTTATACAAGCTGATTGGACAAAAAAGGATCCCGAAATTCTAGAATTTATATCAAAATTTGGAAGGTACGGAATTCCAGTTAATATAATATATAGTAGAAAATTTAATGAAGGAATTCTGTTGCCAGAAATACTTTCACAAGATATTCTTACAAGTGAGTTAAGGAGAGTTATAAATGAAAATTAAAGAAGGTGACTGCTTTCCACAAATCAATTTTTACATGATGAGTGATAAAGGTCCAATTTCAATAAAATCAACTGAATTATTTAATAACAAAAAAATATTACTTGTATCTGTTCCAGGTGCTTTTACTCCTACATGTTCAGAACAACATTTACCTGGATATATCAAGTTAAAGGATGATATCTTATCAAAGGGAATTGATAAAATCTATTTTGTGTCTGTAAATGATCCTTTTGTTATGCAAGAATGGGCAAAGACTTTCAAAGAGAATGATATAGGTTTTATTGCCGATAGCTATGGCGATTTGTTAAACGAAATTGAAGCTATAATTGATTTAACGGTAATTGGACTAGGAAAACGTTTATCTAGATTTTCAATGATAATTGATAATGGCTTGGTAAGTTCAATTTTTGATGAAGAGGGTGGAGGACTTGATAAGAGTAAAGCTGAAAATATTCTAAAATTCCTTTAAAAAATTTTTTCAGCTTCATTTCTCGCAAGTTTATCAACTTTATTGTTATATTCATCAGTACCATGTGCTTTTACCCAATTCCAAGTAATTTTAAATTTAGATGTTAGTTTATCAAGATCCATCCATAGGTCTAAATTTTTAATTTCTTTTTTATTGGTTGTTTTCCAGTCGTTAATTTTCCAATTTTTGATCCACTTTGTGATACCATCTATGACATATTTACTATCACTAAAAAGGGATATTTGACTATTAACCTCAATTTCCTTTAAAGCTTCTATTACTGCTTTTAATTCCATTCTATTATTTGTAGTAGACTTTTCGTGCCCAACTATCTCTCTTTCGCCACTAGGTTCAATTATAATTGCCGCCCAGCCTCCCTTACCAGGATTACCTAAGCATGCTCCATCTGTGTAAATGATATAATTTATGTTATCAAAGGTCATAGTTTGCACTAGAAATATTTTTGTGAAAAATTAATCTTTTGAGAAAATCCTCAGGATTCTTAATTTCTAAAATTTTATTTTTAGATTTTTTTTGTATATCAATAATCCTTGTTAGTAAGAATCTTAAAGAAGAACCTCTTAAAAGAATATTCATTTTTTTTTTTTCGATTGTTTGGAGCTTCCTAATTGATTCATAGCCCTTCAATATATTATCCATAAATATTTTATTAAAGGTATTTTTTGGAAAACACCATGCATTTATTAATACAGCAATGTCGTAGGAAAAAGAATCCTTACAAGCAAAGTAAAAATCAATTATTCCTGAAATTTTTGTGATTTACTAAATAAAACATTATCTGAAATAAATCTGCATGAATAATACCTTCAGGTAAATTTAACGGCCAATTTTTATTTAAAAATTTTAGTTCTTCAGCTATAATTTCAAATGAACCTGGCAGTTCCTTGCTAATAAAATTTTTATACTTCTTAAATGACGTATTCCAAAAGTCTAAGCTAAAGTTATTTTTGTTTGACGTTATGATGTTTTTATTAACAACATGAAATCTTGCTAGTTCTTTTCCTACTTCAAAACAATTATTTTTTGAGCATATTTTTTTTGAATTTCCATTTATAAATTTAAAAAAACCATAACTTTTTTTTTTAATAATATTTATCAGTTGATTATTCTTATCTTTTATTGGTGTTGGACATTTTATTCCATTTATAGAAGAATTATACATAACATCCATATAAAAAGGAATCAGTTCATCATTCGTCCTTTCTTCGTAAATAGTAAGTATAAATTTATTTTTTGATGTAAATACAAGGTAGTTAGTATTCTCTATACCTTCTTTTATTCCTATATATTTTTCTAACACACCTATTTTATACCTACTTAATATTTTCTTTATTTCAGTAGACGATAAAATTGTATGTACTGCCATACAAACTCTAAGAAAGTTGTTTTGGAAGCTTTTTTAAAGATTCATCAATAAAATCATTATTATGTTTTTCAGAAATATTCTTTTCGATTCGTGATTGGGTAAATTTAAGTGTCTTAGTCATAATTTCATTTTGTAATTTTTCTTTGAGATTAGATTCCATCTGTTTAACTATAAGTTCATAATTTGTTTCTTTTCTTGTAATTGCAAGTTCTATTATCTTTTTAATTCTTTCCTCAATGTCTTTAGCTTCTTTTTTTGTCTGCATCTTTAATTCCTTAATATATTCTGTATTTTTTTTCTCTTTTTCTTTATGTTCATTAAGTAGGTTTTCAGCTTCAATTTTTTAGCTTTTTAGCCTCATCTATTTCTTTTTTAAAGTACTAATTCGTAAGTCAATATTTTTTGAAAACATTGAAGTTAGAGGTTTTATGACCAAAAGTATAAAGAGTATGAAAGATATACCTACCCATAGGGTAGCATCGTTTAGAATACTATAGTCCATTATCCATCCTTATCAAATTTTTTAAATTCATTAATATTAGATGAAATTTTCTCTTTCATTATATTTTCATATAATCTATTTGATAGATCAACACAAATTTCTGGTAAGTTATTTCTTATTGACGTTTCATTTTTAGATAAAGATTTTATATGAGTTAATTTTTTTTTCTCTATTTTTTCATTTAAATCTCTGAGAGTATTTTCATAAACTTTTCTATTATCTTCATAAACTTTCTTGATATGTGAGTTATATTCGTCTTTAGCTACTTTAAGCTCAGTATCTATTTTCTCAACAATCTTTGTAATTGATTCTTTAATCTCTTTAGCTTCAAAAGTATATTTATCGATAGTTTTTTTCTTAGCGATCTTACCTTTTCAAGTTTTGGTAAAAATAGTAATGAATGATGATAAACATCAAAATAAAGAAGATTCCTAACCAAAAAAGTTGAGAGCTGAAGGTTTCAGGATTTAGTTGTGGCATACCACCATTTTCTTCAGCTGCAAAAACTTTAAATGAAAAAAAATTGAAAATTAAAGATATAATTATCTTTGCAATCATATTTTTAGAAAACAAATAGTAAAAGTAAAGCAATAATTAAAGCAAATAACGCTAAGGCTTCAACTAATGCAAATCCAAGCATTGTCATTGTAAAAACATGCTCTCTCGCTTCAGGGTTTCTTCCTACTGCAGAGATAAATGCGGCAAAGATTGACCCTATACCAATTCCAGAACCAATCACACCTAAAACAGCGATGCCAGCTCCTAAAAGTTTTGCAGATTCTATATCCATTATAATGTTCTCCTTTAGTTAAATTTAATGTAAATGTATTGCATCATTAATGTATAAACAAGTTAATATTGCAAATACATAGGCTTGTAAAAATGCTATTACTATTTCTAAACCTGTTAATGCAATTAGAAAAGCTAATGGCAGTATCCCACCTATTATGAATGTGTTAGCTCCAAGAACAAATACGAATCCTCCAATAACTTTCAGAAGTGTGTGACCAGCCATCATGTTTGCAAAAAGTCTTACGGATAAACTTACAGGTCTTGAAAGATAAGAGATGATTTCAATAGGAACTAAAAGTATAAGCATTGGTTTAGGAACTCCAGAAGGGCGCAAAAAACCCATAAATTTTAGTAATCCGTGCTTATATATAGCTATTATTGTGACGCCAATGAAAATAAAAAAGGAAATTGCAAAAGTTACAATAATATGACTTGTCCATGTGAAACTATATGGAAACATACCTAAAAGATTTCCAATAAGAATAAATAAAAAAAGTGTAAATATAAAAGAAAAATACCTCATACCTTCTTGCCCGATATTATCTCCAATCATTCCCGCTATAAATTCATAAGTAGATTCCAGTATAGTCTGTCCTCGTGAGGGAATAATAGACAAATTCCTTGAGCATATATACATAAAAAGAATTACCAATATTACTGTCATTAACATAGCTAGAGCAGAATTCGTGAAGGATATATCATACCCAAAAGCTTCTATTGGAATGATTTTCTTTACTTCAAATTGCGATAATGGACTTGCCAATTTAACCTCTAATCATTTTTATTTAAATTTTGAGCTGATTTATATAAATTATAAAAACCCGCAATTATTCCTAATACCAAAAATATTAATAAAAATATAGGTTTTGTTGAAAAAAAATTGTCTATTCCGAGTCCTATCATTGTACCTACTAAAATTGAAGAAAATAAATCTAAAGAGATTTTCATACCTATTCCATATCCAGATATTTTTTTTGGAGGATTTTTTGTATTTTTTAAAACTAACTTGTTCGATATTTTTTGTTTGGTCATACAGCTTTTTTAAGATTTATTTGTTCAAAATCAACAGAAACAACATCAGAAATTCCTTTTTGAGCCATTGTAACACCATAAACCCTATCAAGCGAAGACATTGTAATTTTATTATGAGTAATAATTAAAAATTTTGTTTTAGTATTATTTTTTAGCTCTTCCAAAAGTTTACAAAACTTTTGAACATTAATTTCATCACGTGCAGCATCAACCTCGTCTAAAATACAAATAGGAGATGGATTAATTAAGAATATAGAAAATATGAGAGAAATTGCTGTTAAGGTTTTTTCACCGCCAGATAATAAAGAAAGAGAGGATAATTTTTTTCCCGGAGGTCTAGCATAAATCTCTATCCCAGTTTGCAAAGGATCTTCAGATCTAATTAATTCTTATTTTGCTTCCCCACCGTCAAAAAGCTTTTTAAATAAATCACGAAAATTTTTATCAACCTTTTCAAATGCCTCAATTAATCTTTTTTTCCCCTCATTATTAATTTTAGATATAGCAATCCTCAACTTATCAATAGCTTGGACAAGATCATTCTTTTCCAACTCAAGTTCATCTATAGTATTTTTAATTTCTTGTTCTTCTAATTTAGCTCTTAGATTGACTGGCCCCATTTGTTCTCTTTGACCAATTAATCTTTCTAAATTATTAGTTAAATTTATGTGATTATCTATATTGACTTCTTTTGCAAACAATTCCTGTAAATCTTCTGGTTGCCTTGATGTCTTTTGAAAAATTGTTTCTCTTAATTCTTTCTCTAAACTTTTATTATTAGATATGTTTGTTTGAATGATAGTTACTTCATTTTGTTTTGCTTCTCTATCTCTATTAACTTTGATTAGATTCCTTTCATTAGTTGATATTTTTTGTGATACGGAATTTTGATTTTCTACGTTAATTTTTATTTTACTTGAAATATTATTAATCTCACCCTGAATATTATCAATATTTTCCAATAAATTTAAAGGAAGATCCTCAAGCTTTGAATTTTCTTCGTTATAAAACCTTTCTCTATTTTCAAGTATGACAATTTTTTTTGAAGCTTCTTCAAACATTCTTTTACTCTTTACCAAATCATTTTGATAGTAACTCTTGTTAAGTTCTTCTCTCATTATTTTTTGTTTTAACAGGTTGATCTCATTTCTTATTTTTTCAAGGTTATTATCTAGTTCGGATATTTTATTTTGAACATTATCTTTGCTAGTTTTATTATTCTTAACTGAGGCGGTCTGAGAAGCCTTCATTTCCTCTAACTTTTCATTTGATTTTTTGAGGATGCTTTCAAATTGAGATGCTTTACTATTATTATTTTCGATATTAAGATTAATAATAGATATTTGTTCACTAAGTTTTGATATTTTTGGCGTCAAATGATCACTTTTTTTGTATAGATCTTCAATTAATGAGTTAACTGCCTGATGTTTTTTTGCAATATTATTTTCTTCATTAATTTTGATTTCTTTAAGCTGCCCAAGCTCAGATAATTGTGTTTTTATTACTTTTTCACCCTCACTTAATTTTGTTATGCGCAAATGAGAATCAATTATCTTTTTTTCTGAAGATTATCTTCTGATATAAATCCGTCCCATCTCCATATGGTCCCTTCTTTATTTACTAGCATTTGTCCAACTGATAGTTTTTTTGTAAATCAATTGCATGATCATTATTATCTATAAATCTAATTTGTGATAATATTGGATGTAGTTCTTTAGGACTTTCAACATAATCAGATAAGGGGTTTTCAATCTTTGTTAGATTATTTACTCCCCCTTCACCCAACGCTTTTTTGAATTTGTTAATGTTGCATCAAGTTCATTAGTTAAAGCAGCATAAACAGCATTCTCAACCCATTTTTGATTTTAAGCAAATTTACTACTGATTTATCTGATAATAAATTATTTCCTGTAATTTCTGTTAAGGTTTTGATTTCGGTCTGTGTTTCTGTTTGCTGTAAGGACAGCATCTCAATTTTTTCTAAATAGGACTTGATCTCTTTAATAAGTAATATTTTTTTTCTTCCATATTTCTAAGATCTTTTTTTTTTCATTAATTTGTGATTGAAAATGATCATTAGATTTTTTTAATTTATTTAGATCTTTATTTAAATTTGATAAGACTAGTTTATCATCCTTATCCTTACTCTTTATTGAATTAATTTCGCTAATAACATTTTTTATATCTTTTTCTAAATTTTCTTTATTTTCTTTAAGGCTATCAAATTTAAATTCTTCCCCAAGAGTCAATTGAATTTCATTTACATACAATGTTTCAAGTTGTTTTATTTGATCTTTAATTTTTTTTTCATTTTTAAATAATTCTTTTAGTTTCTCTTTTTCTAAATCTCTTGAATTTAATTCTGTAATTTCAATTTCCGTTTTCTTAATATTTTCAATGATTTCAGTTAGGTTGTTTTTTCGTTATTTTTGTCTTTTGAACTGTTTCAAGAAATTTTTGAATTTCATTTTTTTATTTTTAATATTTTCAATTTTATTTTTTGCTCATTTATCTCTTTTTCAAGTTTAAAAAGATTTTGGTTTAAAACTTCTTTTTCATTCTGAAGATTTGTTAAGGTTTTCTTTACTTAAATCATTTTTACTATTTACTTCTTGAATGCTTGAAAGAATCAATCCAACTTCATTAGACAATCTTTCTTTCTTTTCTAAATCTTTGTTAAGGTTTAGCTCTATTTTTTTCCAATCTAAGAATAGAATTTTGGATTGTAAATCCTTAATATCTTTTGACATTTGTTCATATCTCTCAGCTTGTCTTGCCTGTCTTGATAAACTTTTTTGATTTTCGTACAAATTATTTAGATTCAAGTCATTTTTCTCTAAATTTCCCTCAGTTGACATAAGCTTAAGTTCAGATTCATGACGTCTTGCTTGTAATCCAGATGTTCCAGCAGCATCTTCTAGAATTATTTTTCTATCTATGGGTTTGAAGTTTATTATTTGGTCTATATTTCCCTGACTAATTATTGAGCTCGATCTAGCCCCGCTTCCAGAGTCGTAGAACATAATACTAACGTCTTTTGCTCTTACATCTTTATCATTAATCTTAAAAAAAGACCCAACACCCCTTTCAAGAATCCTTGATATTACAACCTTTTTTTCATCACTTGTTTTTAGATTTGGAATGTTACCCTCAAAATCGTTTAGTTCAAGACTTACTTCAGCAAAATTCTTTGCTGGTATACTTTGAGTACCATTGAAAATAATTTCATCCTGCGAACTAGACCTGAGACTTTTAGATGATGATTCTCCCATTACCCATCTAATAGCCTCAAAAATATTTGATTTACCACATCCGTTGGGACCAATTATCCCTGTAACACCATCTTCTATCAAAATTTCTGTTGAGTGGGCAAAAGATTTAAATCCTGATATTTTTAATTTTTTTACTGTAAACAATTTATTTTATTTCAATAATGATTCAATTTTAAGTTTTAGAGCTTCATATGTTAAATCACCATCATATTTTTTTGCATTTAAATAAATAGTTGGGGTTGCCTTTATATCATAAGTTTTAGTTGATTTTAATCTTTGCTTAAGAAGACCATCTTCAATAGATTTATTTCCAACGCAAACTTTTATTTCATCATTTTTAAGCCTCCAAGTTTTGCAATCTTCAACAATGACTTGAAAGGATCTTGTGTTCTTGTCCAGTCTTTTTGTTTACTGTACAGGACTTTAAGAAAACTAAAGAATTTTTGGTTACCTGAACATCTAGCAATTACGGATGCTTTGAGTGCATACTTATCAAGCGGAAAATCGTTATATGTGAAGTGGATTTTTCCAGTATCAATATAATTTTCTTTATTAAAGGGAAGACTTCATTGTGAAATTTTGCACAATGACCGCAAGTTAAAGATGCAAATTCTATCATTTTGATAGGAGCTTCTTTTTCACCTATCGATTTGTTTTCAAGTGCTTCAATGGTGTCAACAATCCTTGCATAGCTATTATTTATCAAAAAAACAAATGAAAGAATTAATGAAATTAATGCATATTTAAAAGTATTAATCATTACAATTTTTTTACCATAAAAAATCAACAATGTAACGATCTTTTGAACTTTATATTATCTATAAAATATTCATTAAAATGTTTATTTATTTTATCTTTAATCATTTCAGATGAGTATGATATCTCTACTAAATTAGGTCTTTTTGAGATAATTATCAAAACATTTTTATTATTTAATTTTTTAATTGAATCGGCGAAAATATCTTTAGAAATCCTGTCTTCAATTATATCGTCCCACTTCATTTTAAGCTCAAGCAATTTTGAACTATTTTTACTATTTTTTTAAATTTTTAAGAACTTTTGGAAGAAGAGTTGAAATTTTAGATATAGATGAGTTATAATTCCTTCTTCGCATCATGCAATATTACCATATAAAAAAAGAATTCAAGACTGCTTGGCAAAAAAAAATTTTAAAATGGTATTCAAAAAATAAAAGAAATCTTCCATGGAGGCAAAAAAAAAATCAACATTTTTATAACATTTGGATATCAGAGATAATGCTTCAACAAACTACTGTGAAAACTGTAATACCTTATTACAATAAATTTATAGAAAAATGGCCAAACCTTGAGACATTTTTTGAGGCATCATTAGACGAAATACTTCTTATTTGGCAAGGAATGGGATATTATCAGAGAGCTAAAAATCTTTATTTAGCAAAAGAGATTCTAAAAAAAGAAAAAATAAAGTTTAATTTAGAAGATCTAAAAAAACTTCCTGGTATTGGTGACTATGTTTCAAGTGCAATCTGCGCAATACTATTTGATCAAAATTGTACTGTAATTGATAGTAACATAAAAAAGATAGTTACGAGGGCTTTCAACCTAAATAAAAATAAGCCAAATTTAGAAAAAACATAAAAATATTGCAACAGAGCTTACACCAGTACGTAATAATGGATCTTATTGCCAAGCTTTGATGGATATGGCTAATTTAATTTGTACAAATAAAACACCAAACTGTTTGGCCTGCCCAGTAAAAAATGAATGCAAATATAAAGGAAATACTGAGCTAAAGAAAGAAAAAAAATTAGTAAAAAAAAAAATTGGGATAACATATTATATTAAATTTAAAGATTCTGTTTTACTTCAAAGGTCAGGAGATAGAATGCTTGAAAATTTATATTGTTTTCCGATGAAAAAGTTTATTGATAATAATAATGAATTAGATGAAAAAAAATTATTAAAACAAATTGGAAATAATTGGCAAAAAATAAACTCTATAACCTACAAACATGTTTTTAATAAATTCATAAAACATACCTTTAGTCATTTCCATTTGAAACTATTTATAATTGAGATAAAATTAAATAGGAAAAAAGAATTTGCAAATTATGAATGGGTTTTGACAAAGGATATTGTAAATAAGCCATCATCAGTATTAATGAAAAATCCAAGGGGAGGTTTATTGCTAAGTTTTTCAAAATTTTTGTTAATTTCACTAATATTTTTTGTGCTTTTTCAAAATGTTATTTATTCTGAAACTATTAATGATCACGAGAAAGCAATTAAAGCAGTAAATGAGGGTGAAATATTACCGTTGAATGAAATACTAACAAATATTACTAAAAAATTTAACGGAAGAGTCATATCTATTAATTTAAAGGATAATGAAAAAGGTCTGTTCGGATGGGTTTACGATATTATGATAATTGATAACAAAAACAATGTTAAACAACTAAGAGTTGACGCAGGTACTTCAACTGTACTTTCAGTCATCTCTGGAGAAGATAATTGAGAATATTAGTTATAGAAGATGATCCTAATTTAAACGAACAAATTAAGACATCATTAGAAGACAATGGTTATTCCGTTGACTTCGCACTTGATGGTGAGGAAGGCCATTTTCTTGGAGATACGGAACCCTATGATGCCGTTATCCTTGATCTTGGACTTCCAAAAATTGATGGTATCACTGTTTTAGAGAGATGGAGAAAGGAAAAAAAAATTTTCCAGTATTGATTCTAACCGCAAGAGATCAATGGAGTGACAAAGTTTCAGGGTTTGATGCTGGAGCAGATGATTATGTTGCTAAGCCCTTTCAGATGGAAGAACTATTGGCAAGACTTAGAGCCGTTAATAAGAAGGTCGGCTGGCCATGCTACATCAGATATAGAGTGTGGTCCATTAAAGATTGACACAAAGTCAAATAAAGTTTTTTTTAATGGAACAAAACTTAAGTTAACTTCACACGAGTACAAGATCATAGAATATTTTTTACATCACCAAGATAAAGTGATTTCAAGAACAGAGTTAGTTGAGCATATCTATGATCAGGATTTTGACAGGGATTCTAATACAATAGAGGTATTTATAGGCAGATTACGAAAAAAAATGGGTATGAATTTAATCAAAACTGAAAGGGGTTATGGTTATCGTTTATCCTTAGATAAAGAATAGAATGAATTCTTTAGCCGTAAGACTTTTTTTTAGTGCAACTGTTTGGATCATGTTAACATTGGTTTCGGCAGGCCTTCTTCTTTCTGATTTAAACCAAAACTCTAATTTCAAAGCGTTTGATGACAGACTTAATTTATCATTGGAAACATTGATAGGGGCAAGTCGTATTGATTCCTCAGATGGAATAACTGTCGTAAGTACAATTGGCGATCCAAGATATTTCCAACCCTATTCTGGCTGGTATTGGCAAATAAATGATGGTGCGAAAACATTAGCAAGATCAAGAAGTATGTGGGATCAAGTTTTTACAATTGATAAAAGACTTATAGGTGGGAGGTCACAATTTGTATCTCAAGTGCAGTCAAATGATAATCAAGTCAAAAAAATTGAAAAGAAAAAATTACACATCATACAAAGAGTAATATCTTTCCCTGGATACAAAAACCCTGTTACATTTACCGTATCAGGAGACACACAAGAATATCAAGAAAATATTAAGAAATTTGATAATACTTTATCAACAATTCTAATAGCTTTAGGGGTAGGTTTAATGTTCGCAGTTTTTTTACAAGTTAACTTTGGTTTATTACCACTAAATAAAATTAAGACAGCTCTTTTTAAAATTAGGAACGGAGACGAAAAAAATCTTCAAGACCCATATCCATTAGAGGTGCAGCCTCTTGCAACAGAAATTAACAACCTACTAGAGCATAATGAAAAAATTATTGAGCGAGCAAAAACTCACGTAGGAAATTTAGCACATGTACTTAAACCTCCACTTGCAGTAGTTTCCAATGAAATTGATGGAAAAGACAAAATTTTGTCAAACCAAGTTCAATTAATGAAAAGACAAATTGATAGATACTTAAAAAAAGCTCATTTAGACTCAGTTGGGAAAGTAACTAAAGAAAAAATAAATATTCTAGAATTATCAAAAAAGATGGTTGGGATTTTTTAAAACTTTATCCTGCTAAAGATATACAAATGTCCTCTAATTTGGAAAAGGCTTATGTTTTAAGTAGCTTTGAGGATATGGAAGAAGTTATAGGAAATATAGTCGAAAATAGTTGTAAGTGGGCAGTTAAAAAAGTTTTATTAGAAATCAGAGAATCTAAAGATAACGAAATTCATATGGTATTCTCTGATGACGGTCCGGGATTACCTCAAGACCAGATGAAAAAAGTTTTTGCGCGAGGATTTAGACTTGATGAACAGACTCCAGGTACTGGTTTGGGGTTGAATATAGTTAAAGATATTGTTGAAACCTCTAAAGGGAAGGTATGGTTAACAAAATCATCAGAACTTGGTGGGTTGGAAGTAAATATAAAACTACCATTGTCACAGGTTTAGATTTTTTAGAAAGCTCCTTCGATGATATTCAGATATACCAAACTGGTGAATAGCATTAATATGTTCTTTTGTTCCATACCCTTTATTTTTTAGCCAACCATATTGAGGATATTCACTTGAAAGTTTTATCATTAAATCATCTCTATATACTTTAGCTAAGATAGAAGCTGCGGCAATAGTTATGGATTTTTGATCTCCTTTTACATGAAAACTAGTCCTATCATTTAATTTAAAAGTTTCTAATCCATCAATTTTTATTTTAAATTTTGTATCTTCGAACTTGCTATATGCCTTCTTCATGGAAATATTCGTAGCATTAAGTATATTATATCTATCAATTTCTATATTGTTGCTCACCCCAATATTAAAATTGGAATGTTTTTTTATTATCATTGATAGCTCTATTCTTTTTTTTTCAGATAACTTTTTTGAGTCTGTAATTTCTCCAAATAGTTTTTCTTGGCGAATATTTTTGTTCAGTATTAATGCACAAGAAACAACTGGCCCACTCAATGCACCTCTTCCTACCTCATCGATACCTATAACAGAGTTATCAAGATCAGAGTAATAGTCATTTTTATTTGTTACTACCAAGGTTATAAATAAATTGTTATAAATAACTTAACAATATACATAATTACAAAAAAGTAATATTGAAATAATTGTTTTACGAATTGAAAGGAGATAAGTTGTATTTAAAAATTTTTTCTTTGTTTTGCTTGTTTATCATCAATTTTGATTTAAAAGCTAAAGGTATTGTAGAAATTATAAGAGAAAATCCAAATTTTTCAACTTTTTACTCATACATAAATAATACAGAGCTTGAAGCAACTTTACAACAAAAGTTCCCATGGAATTGGACGATGTTTGTTCCAAATAATAAAGCTTTTGAAGCTTTGCCTAAAAAGGTTTATGACCAGATTTTATCAGATACTTCCTTAAGAAAAATGTTGATACTAGATCATATATTAATAGGACAAAAAACTAGTGGTAATCTAAACGCTAAAATGTCAGAAGAAATTACTGTTACTAATAAATCAATTCAACTTTATAAAAGAGAGAGTTTATATGTAAAAGATATGGTAGTTGTTAATGAAAACACATCAGCTGATAATGGTGTTATCCATGAGATAAATTGTGTTATGTTTGTTCAACCAAGTCGAGAAGACGACAGACTAACAAGATTACAAAAAGATAAGTTTCCAATCACCTCATGTTGTATGCAAACAGACAATGAAATTAATTTATGGTTAAGTGCAGTTAATTCTAGGTTTTAAAAATTAGCTAAATTACTTTTCTTTTAATCTAGGAATTAATTCAACAAGATTACAGGGTTTAGTATTAGAATTTAGCTGATGCACTAGAATATTATCCCATGCATCTCTGCAAGCGCCAGGAGAACCTGGTAGTGCAAATATAAATTTATCATCAGCTAATCCTGCTATAGCCCTTGATTGAAGAGAGGAGGTTGCGATTTTATTGTAGCTAATCATTCTAAATATTTCTCCAAACCCAGGAATTTCTTTTTTTATTACAGATTTTACTGCCTCAGGTGTGGAGTCTCTACCAGTTAACCCTGTTCCACCTGACAATATGATCACATTATGGTCTCTAGAACTAATGAGTTCCTTAAGTTTAGTTTTTATATCTTCCAAATTATCTTTAAGAAAAATTTTTTTTATTAATTTATGGCCAGATGTATTGATGCAATCTTCTAGCACTTTTCCTGATTTGTCTGTTTGCTCGTTTCTACTATCAGATACGACAATTATAATAATACCCAAACTTATTGAACTCATACTATCTTCTTATATTGTTTTTTGATATTAAGTTGTCAATTTCTAAAACGTCATCCCACATTCGTTTTTTTTCAATAGGATTTCTCAATAAATATGCAGGATGAAAAATCGCCCTAGTATGAATTTTAGGCTCATTATCATCATAGTAATAATAATGATTCATACCCCGAAGTTTTGTTATCCCATCTTTAGAATTTAATAAAGATTTAGCCGCAATTCCTCCAACTAAAATTAAAAGTTTAGGTTTTATAATTTTTATGTGTTCAACAGTAGATTCTAAACATAGAGAAATTTCTTTACTATTCGGAGTTCTATTTCCAGGAGGTCTCCAATATAAAATATTTGTTAGGTAAAAATTTTTTTCTCTTTTTAACTCTATAAGTGAAAGTATTTTATCTAGAAGTTTGCCTGCTTCCCCAACGAACGGTTTGCCTTGTCTGTCCTCCTCAGCACCTGGAGCTTCTCCAATGAGCATAATCTCAGAATTAATATTACCATCATTAAAGACTAAATTAGTTGCAATATCCTTTAAATCACAATTAATATCTTTTACGTGTGATTTAAGTATCTCTAATTTTTTTTGTTTTGACTGATTTTTATTAAATTCTTTAAAAATTGGAACTTTTTTGATTTATTTTTCCTCAAATGTTTGTGCAATGAAGTAGTAGCCCTATCTCTAGTTGTATTGGTAATTGATGTGGTAATTTCTAAGTTTTTATAAAACTCAATAAAAGACTTTATGTTTTTAACTTTCATTAATATATATTCTACTATAAATTTATAAAAATAATAAAAAAAAAGATATGACAAGAGAAAAAATGAATTACGATCTTTTAATTGTTGGTGCAGGTCCTTCAGGATTAGCCGCCGCAATTAAATTTAAAAAAATGTGTATAGAAAATAATAAAGATTATTCTGTTTGCATTGTTGAAAAGGGTTCTGAAGTTGGGGCACATATTTTGTCTGGGGCTATACTACAACCTACAGCAATGGATGAGTTATTTAATGACTGGAGAGATAATGCAGAATGTCCAGTTAAAGTTAATGTAAAAAAAGAATCGGTTAAATTCATGACTGATGAAAAGTCATTTAGTATTCCAAATATTTTAATTCCTCCAGTCATGCATAATAAAGGTAATTTTATAATTTCACTTGGTTCTTTATGTAAATGGTTAGGAAATGAAGCAGAAAAGTTGGGAGTTGAGATTTATCCAGGTTTTGCTGCATCAGATATCATAATAAATAATGGTGTTCTTAAAGGAATAGTTACCGGAGATTTAGGTGTTGATAATCAAGGGAACCCCGGTCAAAATTATCAACCTGGCATAGAAATTCATTCAAAATTTACTCTTTTCGCAGAGGGTTGCAGAGGTCATTTAGGTAAAAAGCTGATGAGTGAGTTTGATTTAAGAAAAGAAGCTCAACATCAAACCTATGGTATTGGCTTGAAAGAACTTTGGGAAGTTAAACCAGAAAAATCTCAACCAGGAAATGTAATGCACTCAATTGGATGGCCACTAGATCAAGAAACTTATGGCGGATCGTTTTTATATCATTTAGATAAAAATTTAGTATCAATAGGTTTTGTTATCGGACTTGACTATAAAAACCCGTATTTATCCCCTTATGAAGAATTTCAAAGATTTAAAATGCATCCTTCAATTAAACCGTTACTTGATGGAGGTAGAAGAGTATCATATGGAGCTCGTGCATTAAATGAAGGTGGTTGGCAGTCATTACCAAAGCTTTCTTTTGCTGGTGGATCATTGATCGGTTGTGATGCTGGAACACTTAACACTCCAAAAATAAAAGGTACACACACTGCCATGAAATCAGGGATAGTTGCCTCTGAAAATGTATTTAGAAAGTTAGAACAAAATCTAGAGGGAGTTGAACTTGAAAACTTTCAATCAGATTTCAATAATTCATGGGCTGGAAAAGAGTTAAAAGCAGCAAGAAATGTCCGTCCATCGTTTAAATATGGTTTGAAATTAGGTACAATTTTAACAGGTATAGATCAAATTTTTTTAAGAGGAAAAGCACCTTGGACCTTAAAACATGGAGAACCCGACCATTGTTCACTTCAAAAAAAGAATAAGGCTAAAAAAATTGATTACCCTAAACCAGATGGGAAAATATCATTTGATAGACTTACCAATGTTTCTTTTTCTTCAACCTATCATGAGGAAAATCAACCAGTCCACCTGAAGATTTCTGATGAAAAAATCCCAATTGATATAAATTTAGCTTTATATGACTCACCAGAGCAACGTTATTGTCCAGCAGGTGTTTATGAAATCGTAAATGATGAAGGACTTAATAAGCTCCAAATAAACGCACAGAATTGTATTCATTGCAAAACATGTGACATTAAAGATCCATCTCAAAATATCAACTGGATAACACCTGAAGGAGGAGGTGGCCCAAATTATACAGGTATGTAATAAATTATTAGTATTATTCATTATACTATTCAACTTTGAGATAGTAAAATCAGAGGTAAAAAAATACAGCTACTATGGAAGCTTTTTATCCTGGAATCATGCAAAGCAAAATAGTGATTCTTACAACTTAAAAAAGTTTTTATACGAAATAGACTTAGATCAGATAGATAAAAATTTTTATGAAGAAATACTATTCCAATCTGTAATTTTTGGTGACTGGAATAATTCTCGATTAATAAGTGAAAAAATTCTTCTGAAAGACGAAAATAATATTCTTGCTAATTTTTATATGGCTGTTGAAAAATTTTTAAAATCAGAATCTCCAGAAAATTATTTAAATAATATAAAATTAAAAGAATTTGATTCTAATTTTATTAGAGCAGTAAATATTTGGTTAGTCTATAAAGATAAGATGTGAACTAAATATAGAAACTGAATGTATTCCTATAATTTGTCTTCATACAGCTCTATTTTATAAAAATAAGAAAAATAAAGAAAAGTCTGATAAATATTTTAAAAAGATTGAGACTGAGAATTTTGCCTCATTTAGGCTTAAGGAGATATTACTCTTAAATTCTATAGACAAAAAAAATCATAATGAGGTGCTTAAAAAAAATGAGGAACTAAAAAAACTAAAAATTAATTTCCAGGATTATGATATTGACTATCTAAAAATAATAAATATTTACTCAATCCAATTTATACTCAAAGGGATGGTATAGCTGAGGTTCTATATAATATTTCTAGTTGGTATTATTCTAATAATTTAAATATGTATGCAGCCTTTTTTGGCAAACTATCTTTAAGACTTAGATCAGATTTAAATGCTATGAGGCTTCTGCTTTCAGGTATTTTGAATGATTTAGAGTTTGATAATATAGCTTTAAAAAATTTAAATAATATTGATGAAAAAAATCTCTATTTTTATAAAATTTTTAAAATGAGGTTAGCATTTTTAGAAAAACTAGAAAAAAATAAAATATTCATTAATGAATTAAAAGAATTTACTAATAAATTTCCAAGAGAATTTGAAATGAAAAGAATACTTGGAGATAAATATAGAAAACTTAAAAATTATGAACAAGCTATAGCTGTTTATTCGCAGCTGATAGAAAATGATAAACTTGAAGGAACATCTAATATTCTTTACTGAGGGGAATATCATATGAACAAATTAAAAATTGGGAAAAAGCTGAACAAGATTTTAAAAGATCTCTAGACTTGAATCCTAATGATCCGTATGTCATGAACTATCTAGCCTATAGTTGGTTAGACAGAAAAATTAATATAGAAAAAGCTTTAGAACTTTTAAAGAAAGCTGTAGATTTGGAACCATCGGATGGTTATATAAGAGACTCATTAGGCTGGGCGTATTTTTTATCAAAAAACTTTGAAATATCAGTATATCACTTAGAAAAAGCAGTTGTTATGTTACCTAATGACGCAACACTTAATGATCATTTAGGTGATGCATATTGGATGTCTAATAGAAAGTCAGAGGCATTATCACAGTGGAAAAAAGTACTTGTTATAGATCCAGATTATAAAGATAAAAATTTAGTTCATAAAAAAATAAATAATGGTCTTTAAAGAAGATGAGAAATTTAAATAAATTCATTTCTCCTGCAAAATTAAACCTATACTTAGAGGTTATCAGTAAAAGAAAAGACGGCTTTCATAATTTAGAGAGTTTAATGACTTTCTGTGAGCTAGGGGATGTAATAAAAATTGAGCAGTCCAAATCATTTCAATTAAAAATAAAAGGACCATTCGGAAAATTTCTAGACCTTAATGAGAATATAATTTTAAAAGTAATAAATGGTCTTGAGGAACTTTATGAAAGAAAATTTAAAGTTTGTGTGACCCTTGAGAAAAATTTACCAATCTCTTCAGGAATGGGTGGAGGTTCATCAAATGCTGCAACGGTTATAAGAGCAATTCACGATATTTTTAGAATTAAAGAAAGTAAGAATCTTGATCATTTTTTGATTTCTATTGGAGCAGATGTCCCGTTTTGTTACTATGGTAAGTCAGCTTTAATAAAGGGGATTGGTGAGGAAATTGAGTTTGTTAATCATGAGTTGTGTGATTATTATGTTCTTTTGGTTAATCCGCTAGAAGAAGTATCAACTAAAAATGTTTTTGAAAAGTTAAAAATATTAAAAAAAAAAAAAGGCAAAAAAGAAATTAAATCTAATAAACTTAATTTAGAGTTTTTGAAGGAAAAAGAAAATCACCTTGAGGTAGTAGCGATACGAGAGCTTTCAAAAATAAAGACAATTTTAGAATTTTTAAAATTTCAAACAGATAGTTTATATTCGAGAATGACTGGCTCAGGTGCAACCTGTTTTTCATTTTATAAAAATAAAGAAAGTTTAAAAATTGCAGAAAATATGTTGAGATTAAAATTTCCCCTCATTTTGGGTTATGAAAACAAAATTAGTAAATTCTATAAATGATATAAACCTTGTATAAGATGCTAAAAATGATTATCTTTAAAGCTAATTGGGGTGTGGCCAAGTGGTAAGGCACCGCTTTTTGGTAGCGGCATTCGTAGGTTCGAATCCTACCACCCCAGCCACATTAATATGAATTCAAAAGAAGTATTGCTATCAATTGTAGATTGTGTTTTTGGCTACGATAAGACTAAATTATTTCATAATCTATCTGTAACAGTACACAAAGATGATAAGATAGCCCTTGTTGGTAAAAATGGTGCTGGAAAATCATCCCTGTTCAACATTTTTGCTAAACAAATTAATGTAGATCAAGGTGAATTTTGGTCCAATCCAAACATAAAAATTTCTATAATGCATCAAAAAAATCTTAAGAAAAAAAATGTAAAGATCAAAGATTTTATATTGCAAACGTATGATGATGAAAATCATACGGAGAAATTTAAAATAGAAAATATATTTCAAAAAATTAAACTTGATTGGGATTTGGATATGAATATTCTATCTGGAGGTCAACTAAGAAAATTAAGTCTAATAAAGTCAATGTTAGATGAGCCAGACTTATTGTTACTTGATGAACCAACCAACCATCTTGATATTGAATCTATAAAGTGGCTTGAAAATTTTTTGGTTAAAGAATTTAAAGGTTCATATTTAGTCATCAGTCACAACAGAGATTTTTTAAAAAATATAACAAATAAAGTTTTTTGGATAGATAGAGGAAAAGTTAAAGTTTCTCCAAAAGGATTTAAATTTTTTGAGGACTGGAAATCACTTTTACTCAAACAGGAAGAAAGAGAACTAAAAAATAAAAAAAAAAATTTTAGACAATGAAATTGATTGGTTATCAAAAGGTATTAAAGCAAGACGAAAAAGAAATGAAAGAAGAAAAGAAGAACTATTTTCGTTTAAAGAAAGTTATGAACAACAGAGATCTGATTTCATTAAAACAATTTCAAAAGTAAAAATACCACTTGAAGATAAAAAAGAAAATAATGGTCCAAATATACTTATTAATTTCATTAATATGAGCAAATCGTTTGAAGATAATCTTACTTCAAAAGTAATAATTAAAGATTTCAATTTTAAACTTATGAGAAATGAAAAAATAGGCATAATAGGTAAAAATGGTGCTGGTAAATCATCTTTTTAAAACTATTTCTGGTGATCTAAATTTTTTAGATCACGGAAAAATTAAGATAAAAAGGACATTAATTTTAGTTTTTTTAATCAAGATGCAGAAAACTTAGATGATAATAAATCAATAAAGCAAAATTTAATACCATCTGGAGGAGACTACTTAAAGGTTGGAGAAAAAAAAATTCATATCTGTAGTTATTTAAAGAATTTTTTATTTGATCCTAAAACTGTTGATAATAAAGTCATGAACTTATCTGGAGGAGAAAAAATAGATTGTTATTATCAAAAATTCTTTGCTGAACCTAAGGAGATTGTTCTTTTAGATGAGCCAACAAATGACTTGGATATGGAAACTATAGATATTCTAATTGATTTTCTCAAAGCTTATAAAGGTGGTGTATTCATTAGTTCACACGATGTAGATTTTTTAAAAACCTGTACTAAGTTTATTTTTTTAGATGGAAATGGTGGCTATATGTTTTCATTAGATATTGAAAAGGATTTAAACTCTGTTGGCAAGAACTTAGAAAATAAAAATTATATAAATAAAAATCTTAAAACAACAGAACAGAAAGTTAAACCAGTATCTACAAGTAAACTAATTACCCAAATACTTAAAAAAATTGAGAATAAGGAAAAGGAAATTAGAGGCTTTAGTGAAAAATTACAGAACATTAAAAAGATTAATTATGATGATGAAGATTATAAAGAAACTATAAATAAAATTAAGCAAGCTCAGGACGACTTGTCATCACTTGAGAAAGATTGGGTTGAACTTGAGGAGAAAAACTTTAGAGAATAACAAATGAAAAGATATCTTTTATTATTATTAATGGGAGCTTTAATATTTTTTATTCCAGAAATATTTATTTCTCCTGAATTTTTAACGAATACTCAAACTTTCGTTCTCAGAGTCTTGATTTTGATGATTTTTTTATGGATAACAGAATTAATCCCAACTTCAATTACAGCTCTGATCCCCATTCTCGTTGCACCTTTAGTTGCGGAAATTGAATTAAAAAGGATACTAACAAGTTATTCTAGCAGTGTAGTTTTTCTGATTCTTGGAGGGTTTATTATTGCTCAAGGTTTTGAAAAAAGTAAATTACATCAAAGAATTGCTCTTGGAATACTTTACAGATTTGGTAATACAAAGATTAATATTTTGATCTCTGTATGCTTTCTAACCGCCTCATTAAGTATGATTTTTTCAAACACTGCTACATGTTTATTAATGCTACCCATAATTAAGTCAATTATTGAAGAGAATTTCGATAAAAAAAAAGATTTAGATTATTCAAATTTACTTTTACTTGCTATTGCGTATTCAGCTTCAATTGGTGGTATGGCAACACCTATAGGTACAATTCCAAATGCAATATTTATTGGGTTTGTTGAGGAAAACTATAATGTTATGATTGATTTTAAAAGTTGGATATTCCATATCTTTCCATTAGTTTTTATTTTGATTACTTTATTAGTCATTTACATTTATCTCAGAATTGATAAGCCAAACGAATTTATTTCTAAATCAAAATTAAAAAGAATTATTTAAGTTTAGGTAAGTTTACAAGAAATGAGAAAATTACCTCATTTATAATTACTTTAACAGCATTGTTGTGGATATTTAAATCAAAGATAAATGTTACTTTTAATATAAATCTTACAGACTCAATAATTGCTGTTTTTGGTGGGGTTTTATTTTTTATTATTCCTTCAACTAATTATAAATCTATTCTAAATAATGACTGGTTTTTGAGGGTACCATGGAATATTTTAATTTTATTTGGAGGAGGACTAGCTTTGGCATCCTTAATTATTTCATCTGGTCTGGCAGATAAATTAGCAATTTTCCTTGAAGTTCTTAGTAATTTGGACCTATTTTTAATAATTCTCGTAATTGCTCTTTTTACTTCTTTTATGACTGAGTTTACAAGTAACACAGCTACTACATTTTTGTTTTTACCAATTTTAAGTGTTTTTGCTAATTCAAATAATTTTGATCTCATTCAGATATTACTTCCTTTTATCCTCTCGGCTAGTTGTGCCTTTATGATGCCTATTTCAACTCCACCAAATGCTATTGTATATTCAAATAACAGTTTTACTATAAATTTTATGGTTAAAATGGTTTAGTAATGAATTTTACTGCTATCATAACAATTGCAGCTTATACATTTATTTTTGGAGGTATTAAGTGAGTTCCAAAAAAAAGATCGCTATCCTTATTGATTTAGAACGTAATGAAAAATCTGGTGACCATGTAAAATTCTGGGAAAAAATTAGTCAAAGCCTAGTAAAAAAAAAGCTAAGTATCAATTTAGTGTTATTTTTTTTGGGAAAAGAAAGGAAAATAATTAAAGTAAGTGAAAATATTAACTTTCATATTTCCAAACCAGGTTTCTCTAGCGCAAATTTAAGTTTTTTAGGTATTGATGCAGATTCTACAGATTTGTCACCAATAAATTTAGGGCTTCTATTTGAATTAAGAAATTATAATTTAATTCATTCAACAGATCAGCTTCATTGTATGGCTAGGACTGCAAAGTTAGCTTCAAAAATCTGGAAAATCCCTTTAACCACCTCTTATCACACAGATACGACCTCATACACAGAATATTATATTTTAGAAATATTGAAAAAACTCCCAAATTTTCTTGATAAATTATTTATTAAAAAATTAAGAATTCATAAAAAAATATCTAACTCTCAAAAAGAAAAAATAAACAAATATATAAAAAGCTGTAAATATGCATTTGTTAATGATGATTTTCAGAATAAACAAATGAGTTTTTTAAAAATAATAAAATTAAGGTTGGTAAAATAACTAGAGGAATTGATAAAAATATTTTTTAAAAAGAAGATTAATAAAAATTATTTTTTTAATAAATACAAAATAAATCCAAATAATAAACTAATTTTCTTTTGTGGAAGAATTCATAGACTTAAAGGTGCAATTTTACTCTCTAAAATCAATAAACTTCTTCTTGAAGAGGGTTGTAACGTTACAACCGCAATGGCTGGAGAAAATATACACGGTGAAGATTGCCTTAAAGTATGCCAAAAAAATTTACTTATTTTAGATTATATAAATCAGAACGAGATTAGTAAATTCTATAATATTTGCGATCTTTTTGTATTTCCTTCTAATTATGAAACCGGACCTCAGGTTATATTAGAGGCGAGGGCTTGTGGAGCAGTTTGTATCGTATCAAAAGATGGAGGAGGAAAGAGAATAAAAAAAAGTGGAGAGGATGGTGTAATTCTAAATAATCAATCTCCAGAAAATTGGTCAGCTGAAATAATAAAATTGCTGCGGAATAAAAAAAAAATTAAACTTATGAGAGACAAAGTTCAATTATCAAATAATTATCCTTCTTGGGAAGATATATTTTATGATGTCTTTTTTAAAAAATGGAAATCTTTTATATAAAATTATGAAGAATATATTATTTGTAATTCCTCATCCTGATGACGAAATTGTAGGTTCGTGTATTTTAATTAAAAATTTTCTAAGGAAACAAAAAGTAACATTAGCTTTTCTGACAAATGGGGTTATTAGCCGAAATATGAATTGGTTTTGGAAAAAGAAAAGCTATAAAAAAGATGTCTCTATAAGATATCAAGAAATGCTAAAGAGTCTTGATAATTTGGGTGTAAATGATTTTTTTTTACAAGACATCCCAACTAGAAATTTAAAGTCAAATATCGATAAATCATATTTTTTTTTAAAAGAAATAATTTTAGACAAGAATATAGATACAGTATTTTGCCCAGCCTATGAAGGGGGGCATCAGGATCACGATGTCACAAATTTTATAGTCTCCAAACTTAAACCATATTGTAAGTTATTTGAATTTCCTGAATATAATTTTCATGGTCAAGTAATAAATACTAATACTTTTTTTGAAAAAAATGGTTCTGAGATAGTTTTAGATTTAGACGATGGGCAAAAATTATTCAAAACTAAGAGTATGAATATTTATCAATCAGAAAAAAAAAATCTTAAGTATTTTGATCTTAAACAAGAATGTTTTAGACCTTTGGTAAATTATAATTATTCGTCTCCACCTCATGATGGAGTTCTGTTTTATAGAAGGTATAGTTTGTTTTCTTGGCATCCAAGAGTTGACGAAAATTCACCCATCGAAATCTGTGATGAAATAAAAAAGTCTGAAATATTTAATAAATGAAATCTAAGATAAAATTTTTAATTTTATTATTTTTAGGCGCCCTTGTTTTTAATTGGGTTTATGAAGTTTTCTCTGGAGAAAAAGCAATAAACATAATAATTGAAAATAAAGACCTTTTATATCTAATAATCATTGCGCATATTCCAACCTTGTATTTTGATGCTATGACATGGGTGATTTTATCCAAGAATCCAAAATTATCATTACTTTGGTCTTTTATAATAGTATGGATTTCTCAGGCTACTGGTAAATTCTTTCCTACAGGCAATATCACAGGAGAATTTGTAAGAATATATCTCGCAGTGAAAAAAGGTTTGTCCACAGCTGAGGCTACTTCAACAGTTTTTATTGACCTGGTTATTGCTACCTTCTCGCTATTTTTGATTGCAATAATGAGTTTAATTTATTTTCTTTTTGGAAGTAATGATGATTTACTAACTAAGCACGCAATATATTTATCATTATCATAGTTATTAATTTTAATTTCATGTGTAATCTATTATTAATTTATTAGTAAAAGAATTTTAAAAGTTTTGATTAAAAAAATCCCTAGTTTTTTTAGTTACAAAATTTCAAAACAAAAAAATTTTTCTATAATTAGAGTTGATAGAGCTCTTTATCAAGCAATTAAAAAAAAACTACTTTGATTAAAGCATTAATTTTTAGAATTTTAGGTTGGTTAGGTGGAGCGTTTGAGATTTATGTTTTCTATGGATTATAGGTTACGATCCTAATATTGTTGACGTTATCGTAATTGAATCTTTTTCGGGAATTATTAGAGCAATTGCTTTTTTTATTCCTGCAGGTATTGGAGTTCAAGAATTAGCTTTTATAATCGTTGGAGATTTTGTAGGCTTGAACTCTGAAACTTCATTTTCTATAGCTTTAGGGAGAAGAGTAAGGGAAATCTTAGTCGGATTGCCAGCAATAATTAGTTGGTTCTTTATAAAAAATAAAATTAAAGAATAACTAATTCAACTCTATCATTTTTTTCTGTGTAGGATTTAATCAAAAATTCATATTTACTATTTCTTATATTACCTACTGTTATATAAAATGTATTAGGTCCTGTTCTATTTCTTATAATAGGATAGTGACTCTTAAGACCATTCTTCTCTAACATCATTAAAATTTTTTGATATATACTTTATAGTTTGTATTAAAGGATTGAAACTGTGTAAACGTTACAGTCTTGCCATTTGCATAATATTGATGTAGTTCTGATATGTTTAAATATTTGATATTTTTTTTCCTTGTTCTTTGAAACTGATACCATTATCAGGGTCAAGAAAAATAGTTTTTAAATCCTTAAAGAAAATTAAAGATTTATCAAACCATCTTTTCTATTTTGAAGAGGTAATGAAGAATTATAAAATTTTAAAAAATTATTAAATTTTGGATTGGTCGAGAATTTTTTTATTTTCCTATTTTTAATGTTTTTAAATGGTTTTAATTCTTCAATAAGATCTGGATTAATTTTTATAAATTCCTGAGATGAGAGGAATTTCCTTTTCACCATCTTTCTTTTTTAGTTCTGAATTGCCTATTAGTTCTGGTTTGACTAAGTACCAGTTGAGTCCAATTTTTTGTCGAAGACCATGAGATATAAATTCTAAGAAATTTAGTTTAAAAAAATCATGAATGTCACCTGAGTATCTCTCCTGCATAATGATTAAAAGTTATACAATATTACATAAATGATTAAAAATATACAAAAAATTTATGCAACAAATTTAATATATTATTATTAATTCAATATATTCAATGACTTATAAAGTAATTTTAATATTTTGGCATATTTCCTGCATAAAGTAATTTTTGTTATAATATTAATTTTATAGGGAGTAAATATGTTTACAAATATTTTAATAAATAAAACTTCCCCTATATTAAGGAAGAGTCTTTTTGCTTTATTTAGTATCGCAATTTTCGGACTTTCTTCCTCGGTGGGGGCTCAAGAAACTTCAGATCCAGCAGTATCATCTGAAGTAGCATACATTTTAAATACATTTCTGTTTTTAGTGTGTGGATTTCTTGTAATGTTTATGGCTGCAGGTTTCTGTATGCTAGAAGCAGGTCAAGTTAGAAGTAAAAATACTGCAGTAATTTGTTTAAAAAATATAGGATTATTTTCACTAGCTGGTGTTATGTATTATTTTGTTGGTTATAATCTAATGTACGACGGGGTTGATGGGGGGTATTTAGGCTCATTTTCAATTTTTGATAGAAGTTCTGACGTTGATCTTGAAACAGGTTATGCGGCAGCATCAGATTGGTTTTTCCAGATGGTATTTGTAGCCACAACTGCATCTATTGTATCTGGTGCTTTGGCTGAAAGAATATTAATTTGGCCGTTTTTTTTATTTGTTGCAATATTAACCGCTTTTATCTATCCAATTGCTGGATCATGGCAATGGGGCGGAGGTTGGTTAAGCGAAATGGGATTTTCTGATTTTGCTGGGTCAACTTTAGTACACTCTGTAGGTGGCTGGGCCGCATTAGCTGGAGCTGTAATTTTAGGTTCTCGTGAAGGAAAATTTAATAATGATGGTTCTGTCAATACTTTGTCAGGTTGTTCGTTACCTATGACAACACTTGGAGTATTTATTTTATGGCTTGGTTGGTTTGGTTTTAATGGAGGATCACAACTTGCATTAGGTTCGGGAGCAGATGCTACCGCTGTTGCGGATATCTTTGTTAATACTTCATTGGCCGCAGCAGGAGGAGTTTTAGCATGCATGATTATAAGTAAGGTAACCAATAGCCATACTAACATTGCAGCAACATTAAACGGTGCCATTGCAGGTCTAGTTGCTATTACCGCTGAACCTTTAACACCGTCAATGGGACAAGCAATTATAATTGGTGGAATAGGCGGAGTAATCTGCATGTACGGAATGAAACTGCTTGATATGTTGAAGGTAGATGATGTTGTTATGGCGATTCCTGCACACTTATTTGCGGGTATTTGGGGTACACTTGCTGTTGCATGGACAAACCCAGATGCATCATTAGTCACACAATTTATTGGAGTGGTTGCATATGGAGTATTTACATTAGTATCTTGTTTTGTTGTTTGGTCAGTTATTAAAATGACAATTGGTATAAGAGCAACTAAAGAAGATGAAGAATATGGATTAGATATGAGCGAACTAGGTTCTGTATCTTTCCCTGACTTTGTAAAGAAGTAACTACAATCTCCCCACAAAAAAATAAGGGTTTGTTATAAAAAACAAACCCTTATTTACATTCAGTAGGAACTAATTTAATTTTTTTTAATTTTAAAGATAAAGAATAGTCTGGATAGTCATATTGAAAAGAATTTGCAATTCCTTGATCGTTTAAAAGAACAGTTTGTTCAAAAATCGGTGTTTGTTCATTATCTTGATAATAAGCCATTTTAACCTTTCTAAAATCATTAGAAATATTCTTGGGTAAAATATTATTTTTAACTGTTAAAACTTCGTCAGTAAAAAAAACTGATATTTTAAAATATTTTTCTGGAATAGTTCCTTCATAAACATTTCTTACCATAATTTTCTTATTTGAATTTAGATTTGAAACGATATCATCCAAGAACTGTCGAGGAAAGATAACATCTTTTGGAAAATTATGCTTTGTATCTCTTTGTTTAAATTTGACCTCGAGATTACTATCCTTTTTTGCCATTCCATAAAATCTTTCTTGAACTTCTGCATTTTCTTTTATTTCAAGAACAAAGTCCATTTTCTCTCCGGTATTAATTTCGTTTAAGGAATAATTGATTTCGCTAAGAGTTCCAACTCCGTGAGAGTTAATAAATCTTGTCATCATTCTTTGGTTTGAAACCCAAGAATTTTGACAGCTATTTAACCAGTCAATAAGAAGATACCCACTTGCTTTATCAACATATGTTTTTCCTGGAATTCTAGCTTCTTCTTTTTGTAAATTTGAGATTTCGTATTCACTTTGAAATGACATTAATTTAGCATTTGATTTGGAAAATATGATAAAAATTGTTAGAAAAGTAATTAAAAAATTGTGATTAATTTGAAACTTCATGACTATATTAAATATTAAATGTTAAAATTAATGTAACATTAAGTATTTTTTTTAAAATGATCAAATATTTTATTATTCTTTTAGTAACAATTCTTTTAATTTCTTTTTACGTTATTTCAAAAAGAATTACAAAAAAACATAAAATATATCTCAATATTTTTATTATAATACTTTTATCAATTCCTATTTTGATTTATCTCTCTACCAATAATTTGAATATCAATAAAAATACATCCCTCCAAAGTTTGATGGTAAAAAAATAATTCCTGGGCACTTTAATGAAAAAAATTAAAAACTTTAGTCTTAGATGTAAAAAGATACAAATCCCGCTAAAAGAAATTAGAATTATAGAAAAGTGCATTAAGTCAAGGAGTGGTAAAGTTTATATTGTCGGAGGAGCAGTTAGAGATCTGATATTGAATAACAATAATAATTTTCAGGCAGACTTAGTTGTAGATATTGGAATGCCTGATTTACTTAAATGTTTAAAGAAAAATAATATAAAATACATTCCATTAGGTATAAAATTTGGATCAATAGTTGTCATTATAAACAGTATTAAAATTGATCTAACAATAATGAGATCAGATATCAGTTCAGATGGTAGATGGGCTAAAATAGAATTTACTAAAAATATTAAATTAGATTCTGAAAGAAGAGATTTTTCATTTAACTCAATTTATTGCGATACTAATGGATGTTTATATGATCCAAATGATGGGGTGAATGATTTAATTAGTGGTCATGTAAGGTTCATTGGAGATATTAATAAAAGAGTTAATGAGGATTTTTTGAGAATAATAAGGTTCTATAGATTCTCGATTTGTTATTCAGACTCCTTTAACAGTAAAGTAATTAAAGTATTAATTAAGTATCATAAAAATTTAAACTTATTATCTTTTGAAAGAAAATTTGATGAAATAAGGAAAATTTTAAATTTCGAAAATCTACATCAAAAACTAATAAAAGAACCAGTAGTTAAAGAGTTAAAAAAATTATTTGAAAAAGCTTTTGATATAAAATTGAATTTTAATAATTTTGAAAAATTTTGTGAGTTAGAGTACAAACTGGATTCCATAGACTATGAAAGACGATTAAAATATTTAATGAGAAATTCTAAAGACAGAACCAATTTTAGTAATAGGGTTAACAAGAAATTTAGAAAGAGACTTTGCAGTAAAATTATAAAATTTAGTTTAGATGAGAATTCGCTCAACAAGGTACTTTATAAGCATGATAAATCTTTTGTTGAGGATAATATTTTAATTCAAAGTGCTGAAAAAAATAGCCTATGATCAAGATTCTTAAGGCAAAACTCTTGATAAAAAATCATAAAAAAAAATTTCCACTTAAAGGAGATGATCTAGTTAAATTAGGATTTGATAAAACAAGGTGATTGGAAATGTTCTTAAAAATACTGAAAGTTGGTGGATAAAGAATAATTTTTCAAAAAACAAAAGAAGTTGTTTGGAATTCGCAATTAAATATTTACCATGAGGCAAAAGGTGGTAAAGACATAAAAATAGCTTCTATATTTCCATCAGTTTGTAGTCCAAATTTTGTACCTCTATCATGTAACAAATTAAATTCAACGTATCTTGATCTGCGATGATATTGCATTTTTTTATCATTAGCATTCCATTTATCTGTAATTGTATTTTTAACTATATTTTTGTAAGTTTGAATGAAAGTTTCGCCTACATTTTTAGTAAAAAGAAAGTCCTTATTCCAGTTATCAGAGTTTAGATAATCGTAAAAAATGCCACCAAGTCCTCTAGCCTCCTTTCTATGTGGCAAATAAAAATATTCATCACACCACTTTTTGTATTTATCATAAGCCTTTGGTTCATATTTATCACAAATTTTTTTAAATTTTTATGAAAAAGTTTTGCAATTTTTTAGATTTTTCAGATTTTTATTAGTGGGTGTAATGTCTGCACCACCTCCAAACCAAGATTTTTCAGTAACAATAAATCTTGTGTTCATGTGAATCGTTGGAATTTTTGGGGAAAAGGGGTGAATTACAACAGAAATACCAGATGCCCAAAAACTCTTAGAATTTTCTGTTCCTGGTATTTTGCCGAGCATTGAGTCTGATAATTCTCCAAAAACGGTTGAGATATTAACACCGGCTTTCTCAAAAACTTTACCTCTTATTAAACTCATTTCTCCTCCACCTAATTTCTGAGACCCATCTTTGTCCCTTGTCCAACAAGTCCTTTGAAATTGAGATGGTGAAGATGAATGAACCCTCTCAATTTTTTCTAGTTCTTCACAAATTTGATTTCTAAGTGATTTAAACCATAATGATGATTTTTTTTTCTGTTCATCAATTTTTTTCATTGTTTTAAGTGCAATATTTTTATATTATAATAAAATAATTAAAAAAATGGATAAAATCGACTCAAAAGATAAAAAAAATTGAATCGTCTGTGGATGAAGATAAAAGAGACTTTCTCTTGTAACAACCGCAGGACTTGCAATCGCAGGTGGTGGAGTTACACTTTGGTCACTGATAGACACAATGAACCCTTCTAAAGACGTTTTGGCCTTAGCTTCTACAGAAGTTGATCTTTCTCCGATTGAGGAGGGACAAAGCTAACTGTGATGTGGAGAGGAAAGCCAATATTTATCAGACATAGAACAAAATGAGGAAATTGATGACGCAAGCGATACAGATATAACAAACCTAATACATAAAGCCACAGATGAATCTAGAGTAAAGAACCCAAAATGGCTAGTTGTTGTTGGTGTTTGTACACATCTAGGTTGTGTACCTTTAGGACAAAAAATTGGTGATAGTAAGGGAGATTTCAATGGATGGTTTTGTCCATGTCACGGTTCTCACTATGATACATCTGGAAGAATTAGGAAAGGTCCTGCACCATTAAATCTCGAAGTTCCTCCATATGAATTTGTTTCTGATGATATAATAAGGATAGGTTGAAAATGAAAAAAAATAATGAAAATCAAGAGCAAAAAGGTGTTACAGGTTGGATAGATAAAAGACTTCCAATATTCACCTTTATGAATCATAATTTAAGAGATTATCCAACTCCAAAAAATCTTAACTATTTTTGGAATTTTGGCTCGCTAGCAGGCATCACTCTGGTAATTATGATTGTTACAGGGATTTTACTTGCTATGCAATATACTGCCAACACTGATTTAGCATTCGAAAGTGTTGAAAGAATTATGCGTGATGTAAACAACGGTTGGCTACTGAGGTATATTCACATGAATGGGGCTTCAATGTTTTTTATAATTGTTTTTATACATATTTTTAGGGGATTGTATTACGGTTCCTATAAATATCCGAGAGAAATATTATGGATGCTAGGGGTTGTCATCCTCCTGCTTATGATGGCAACAGCATTTATGGGATATGTTTTGCCATGGGGACAGATGAGTTTTTGGGGAGCAACAGTCATAACTAATCTTTTTTCAGCATTTCCAATTGTTGGTGATTACATAGTGACTTTCTTGTGGGGTGGATTCTCAGTAGATAATCCAACCTTAAGTAGATTTTTTGTACTACACTACCTTCTTCCATTTGCAATTGTTGGAGTGGTAGCCTTACACTTAGTTGCGCTTCACCAATTTGGTTCTAACAACCCAACAGGCGTTGATGTGAAATCAGAAAATGATACCATTCCATTTCATCCATATTATACCGTTAAAGATTATTTTGGGCTTGGTGTATTTTTGATAGTTTTTGCTGGTTTAGTCTTTTTCGCTCCAAATTTTTTAGGGCATCCAGACAATTATATCCCAGCAAATCCCTTACAAACACCAGCTCATATTGTTCCAGAATGGTATTTTTTACCTTTCTATGCAATATTAAGAGCAGTCCCAGATAAGCTTATGGGCGTTCTTCTAATGTTTGCTGCAGTGCTAGTTCTTTTCTTCTTACCATGGCTAGATAGGCACAAAGTTAGAAGTGCTAACTTCAGACCATTCTATAAACAATTCTTCTGGTTATTCGCAATTGATTGTATAATTTTAGGTTGGGTTGGAGCTATGCCTGCTGAAGGTATTTATGTTTTAATAGCTAGGATAGCAACTGCTTACTATTTTTCTTTCTTTTTAATCATAATGCCATTGCTATCAAAATTTGAAAAGGTGTCAGACCACTTACCTTCAAGTATTTCATCAGCTGTATTATCAAAAAAATTTGATAATAATACTACAGAGAGTTATGTTAAATAAACTTTCAATTAAGATCATTTTGATATTTTGCTTCTCGGAATTAATAACTCCTCGCAATCAGCATCAGAAAAATCGAATTAATAGAACAAAACTGGCCCTTTAACGGTGTATTTGGAAGATTTGATAAATCATCACTTCAAAGGGGTTATCTTGTTTATAAAGAAGTTTGCGCCTCGTGTCATGGACTTAAACATGTCTCATATAGAGATCTGACTGGAATTGGTCTAACAAAAGATGAGATAAAATCAATCGCTGGTGAATATATAGTTATGGATGGACCAAATGACGAAGGTGAGATGTTTGAAAGAGAAGCAAAGCCAAGTGATAAATTTGTAAATCCGTATGAAAACGATAATCAAGCTAGATTAGCTAATAATGGTGCATACCCTCCTGATTTGTCACTTATGGTAAAAGCTAGAGCTGGTGGAGCCGATTATTTATTTAGTCTACTAAATGGTTATAAGGACTTTCCTGAAGGTTTTGAAGCTAGTGATGGGATGTATTATAATGAATATTATCCAGGTAAACAAATTGCAATGCCATCACCAATTATGGATGATATAGTTGAATATAATGATGGCACAGATGCGACTCATGTTCAAATAGCAAGGGATGTGACATCTTTTTTAGCATGGACGGCTGAGCCAGAATTGGAGGAGAGAAAAAGTCTTGGTGTAAAAACTATTTTTTTCTTAATACTCCTCACCATAATGCTTCTTGGAGTTCAAAGAAAAGTCTGGAAAGATGTAAACTAAATATGAATACCATCAAGATCGCATTTATAGGTGGGAGCGGTCTTTACAAGGTTGACGGTCTGTCAGATATAAAATGGGTAAAGGTTAAATCGTCCTATGGTTTACCATCATCAGAAGTGTGCATTGGCAAAATAAACGGTAATAAAGTCGCGTTTTTACCAAGACATGGCAAAAACCACAATATTTCACCATCAAAGGTCAATTATAGAGCTAATATCGAGATTTTAAAGAAATTGAATGTTGAAAATATTATATCTTTATCTGCTGTGGGAAGTCTGAGAAAAGATTTTAAGCCTGGAGATTTTGTGGTGGTAGATCAATTTATAGATAGAACAACCAAAAGAGAAAATACTTTTTTTGAAGATGACATTGTTATTCATATCCCATTCAAAGATCCGGTTTGTAAGGAGTTGAGTCAAGAAGTATTCCAAAAACTTAAAAAGCTTAAAATTAGAACACATCAATTTGGTACATATATATGCATAGAAGGTCCACAGTTTTCCTCTTTGGCAGAATCTGAATTATATAGATCGTGGGGTTGTGATATTATAGGTATGACAAACTTGCCGGAGGCAAGACTATCCATGGAAGCAGGAATTTGTTATGCTAGTGTTGCAATGATAACCGATTTTGATTGTTGGCATCCTGACCATGATAATGTATCAGTTGATCAAATAATAAATACATTAAAAAAAAATACTAATAAAGCTAACTCATTAATAAACGAAATTACAAAAGGAAAAATACTTACTTGTAGTGAAAAGATCAAAGAGGTTTCAAGTAAATCAATGATTTCTGATTTTTCTAATATTAAGAAATCTACAAAAAAAAAAAACTAAAATATATTTTGAATCTTTAATGAAGGTAGATAAAAAAAACTACTCATCAATATGGGAAGAAGATGGTGTTATAAAAATAATTGACCAAACAAAACTTCCTTTTAAGTTTGAAGTTATTGAACTTAAAAATTTAAAAGATTTTTTAGATGCTATAAAAAAAATGAAGGTTAGAGGTGCTCCCTTAATTGGGGTCACTGCAGCATATGCTTTAGCCGTAATTACAAATAAAAATTCTTCTATTAAATATTTAAGGAAAGTTTATGACGCACTGTATAAAAACAAGACCAACAGCGGTTAATTTAAAGTGGGCTCTCAATTGTTGTTATAGAAAGATAAAGGAAGGAAAACAATTTGAGAGAAGAAAAATTGCGCTTTCATTAGCTAGGACAATTAGAAACAACGATATAATTAGTAGCAAAAAAATAGCCTTCAATGGATATAAAATTATTGAGGAAATTTATAAAAAAAAAAATAAAAAGATAAATATTCTAACTCATTGTAATGCTGGCTGGCTGGCTACTGTAGATTGGGGGACTGCGTTAGCACCAATTTTTCTTGCGAACAGAAATAAAATTCCGATTCATATTTGGGTAGATGAAACTAGGCCAAGAAATCAAGGAGCATTATTAACTGCATGGGAACTTAAAAATGAAAATGTTCCTTACACAGTAATAACTGACAATGCAGGTGGTTATTTAATGAGTAAAGGAGAAGTGGATCTATGTATTGTAGGTAGTGATAGAATTACAAGAGATGGAGATGTATGTAATAAAATTGGTACATATTTAAAGGCTTTAGCTGCAAAAGCCCATAATATACCTTTTTATGTGGCTGCACCAACTTCTACTATTGATTTATCAATTAATAAAGGAGAAAAAGTTCCTATTGAAGTAAGAAATGGAGCAGAACTTTCAAGAATTAAAATAAAAAAAAATGGTAGTATTTTAGAGGGTGAAGCATACTTTCCCAAGGCCAAAACTTTTAATCCTGCTTTTGATATAACGCCGTCAAGGTTAGTGAGTAAGATTATAACTGAGTATGGAGTTATGAATAGTAATAGAAAAGAAATTGATAATTTAATGAAGAAATGACCTCTAAAAAACAAACACATGCTGCTTCAAAATACCTCCTTCAATTCCAATTTAATATCGGATCTGAAGGAAATATAAGTTACAGACAAAAATGAAATTTATATTACACCGTCAGGAATTAAAACCTCAAATTTAAAACCTAAAGATATTTCTAAGGTAGATTTAAATGGAAAAGTTTTGAATAAAAACAAACCATCAAGTGAAATATTTACTTCATTCGTGGATTTATAGAAACCATAAAGATATAAGAGCTGTAGTTCATAGTCATTCAAAATGGGCTTCAATTCTATCTTGTATGAGAATTAGTATACCATCATTTCATTATATGGTTGCAGAATTTGGGGGAAATAATATTAAATGTTCTAAATATGCAACATTTGGAACTGAAAAATTATCTAGATATGTAAATGATGTTCTACATAAAAGAAAAGGGTGTCTTATTGCTAACCATGGTCAAGTTACAATTGGTTGCAACCTTGAGGAGGCAGTAGATTTATCTATTGCTTTAGAAAAGTTGAGTGAGCAATTTTATTATCTATGGATCACAAAGCAAACAAAATTATTATCAGACAAAGAAATGCGTAAGATTGTAAAATTATTTGAAGATTATAAATCTAAACATTAAACCTAAAAGTTATTACATCACCGTCATTGACAATATACTCTTTCCCTTCAAGTTTTAGTCTTCCATTTTCTTTACAATTAGCTTCACCATTAAATTTTACAAAATCTTCGTACGAAATAACCTCTGCTTTTATAAAACCAGTTTTAAAATCTGTATGAATTTTTGCACCAGCATCGGGTACAAATGTTCCTTTCTTTATTGACCATGCTCTCGATTCTTTGGGACCTGATGTAAAAAAAGTTATAAGATCTAGAATTTCATAACCTTTTGAAATTAACTTTGATAAAGATGTCTCTTGGAGACCTATAGATTCAAAAATTCTGTTTTTTCAGATTCAATTTTAAAACTAGATATTTCAGATTCAATCTTTGCAGAAATCTTCATGCAACCCAAATTTTTCTCATTAGAATATTCTTCAACTTGCTTACTAAACTGATTTCCATTAACAATAGAATTTTCATCAACGTTACAAACATAAATTATTGGCTTATAGGTTAGAAGATTAAAGGTTTTTATCACATCTTCTTGAGATTCAGAATAACTCAAATTTCTAAGTGAACTTCCATTTTCTAAAGAATTCTTACTTTTTTCGAGAGTCTCGAGGAAATTTTGATCAACTTTTTTCCCCTTATTTTTTTTTTGTAGTTTTCAATTATTCTCTCAACCTTCTCAAGATCAGATAATAAAAGTTCTGTTTCAATTACTTTAATATCTTCAATTGGAGATACTTTATTATTAACATGAGTTATATCATTATCTTCAAAGCACCTTACTAAGTGTATTATTGCATCAACATTTGATAAATTTCCCAGAAATTTATTTCCTAATCCTTCACCTTTACTTGCACCTTTGACGAGACCTGCAATGTCAACAAATTCTAGTTGATTATAAATCTTATTTTGTGAATAGAAATTTTTGACAGATTATCTAATCTTAAATCTTTTACAGAGACCTTTCCTATATTGGGTTCAATTGTACAAAAGGATAATTTTTTGATTCAGCTTGTTGTGTTGATGTTAAAGCATTGAATAATGTAGATTTCCCAATATTTGGTAACCCCAATATGCCACAATTAAAACCCATAATGATTTATATATTTAGATTATTTATAAATAAAGAAAAGTTTCTATTTAAAATAAGATAGAAATGATCTTGAATTTTTTTTTTAAACTCTATTATTTTTTGTTTCTCAGAAGAAGAAAATTTACTTAATACAAAATCACTTGATGAAATTTTATTTTCAATAAGAAGATTATTTTTTATACCAATTTTAATTCTATGAAATTCATTACCAATATTATTTATTATATCTTTAATTCCGTTATGTCCTCCATGTCCACCAGCTTCCTTAATTCTAATTTTTAGAAATGAAAGATCCAAATCATCATGAACAACATAAAGGTTTCTTTTACAATTTACTTTAAAAAAATGTGATATAGCCCTAATTGGCTTACCTGATAAATTCATAAATTTCTCAGGCTTAAACATTACTACTTCTTGACCTAATATTTCAGACTTTGAAAATAAACCATCAAATTTTTTTCTGAATTCTGGAAAGTTATAATGTTTATGTAAGCAGTTTATTAAGTCGAAACCTATATTATGACGAGTTCCGTTATATTCTTTTCCAGGGTTACCTAAACCAGACAGTATTATCATCCATTAAATAAGTTTATTACTCTTTCTTATCCTCTGAGCCGTCTTCTTTCTTTTCCGCCTCTTTATTATCTACTTTTCAGTTGAATCTTCTGAAGTTTCATCTGTAGCAGTTTCTTCAGTAGCTGTTTCTTCAACTTTCATCACTGTTGGAGGTGCTACTGTGGCGATTGTAAAATCCCTATCTTTTATTGTAGGGGAAACACCTTGCTCAAGTTTTATTGAGCTAATATGAATACTATCACCAATTTCTAAGACCATCTAAGTTAGCTTCTAGAAATTCAGGAATTTTTGAGACCAGAGTTTTAATTTCAACTTCATGTCTCACAATATTAAGAACGCCACCTTGTTTGAGACCTTCACAAGAATTTTCGTTAATAAATTTAACTGGTACAAAAAGAGTAACAGTTGTATTTTGACCTACTCTTAAAAAATCGACATGAAGTATTTTTTCACTTACAGGATGTAACTGAATGTCTTTAGGTAGCACTTTATAAATACTTTCTTCAACTTTGATCTCACATTGCTTTGAAAAAAAACCAGCATCATTTATTTGTACCCTAAGTTTTTTTCATCAATTTGTATTGGAACTGGATCTTTTTTATCCCCATAAATTATACAAGGAATCATTTTTTTCCTCTTAACTCTCTAGAAATACCGGTTCCAACTAAATCTCTTTTTTTGGCCTCAATCTGCGTTACTTCAGTCACTTTTGTCTCCTCAATTATGCAAATAAACTTGATACTGATCTATTATCAGTAATTCTTTCTATTGCCTCTCCAATTAGTGGTGCTATAGAAAGAATATCAATTTTATTAGACTTTATTACATCATCTCTTGCCAGAATACTATCAGTAATTATCATTTTATCAATAGGCGAATTTTCAATTCTTTCAATGGCAGGATCTGACAGAACACCGTGAGTAATGTAGGCATAAACTGATTTAGCTTTATCATTTTTAAGAGCTATTGCTGCATTTGTTAATGTTCCTGCTGTATCACATATATCATCAATTAAAATACAATCTTTATCTTTAACCTCACCAATAATATTCATCACTTCGGAAACACTTGCTCTTTCTCTTCTCTTATCAATTATTGCTAGATCACAATCAACTCTTTTAGCGATTGCTCTAGCTCTAACGACACCTCCCACATCAGGAGATACGATTATAGTATTTTCTGATTTAAATTTCTCCTTTATGTCAGAAATAAAGACGGGAGCAGCAAACAGGTTATCTGTGGGAATATCAAAAAAGCCCTGGATTTGTCCAGCATGAAGGTCTACCATAAGTGCTCTGTTTGCACCCGCAACACTGATTAGGTTAGCTAATAGTTTTGCAGAAATTGGAGTTCTAGGTCCTGACTTTCTATCTTGCCTTGCATATCCATAATAAGGAACAGTAGCTGCAATTCTTTTCGCAGATCCCCTTTTTAGGGCGTCAATTGTAATTAAGAGCTCCATAACATGATCATTAGCAGGAAATGAAGTTGATTGAATTACAAAAACATCCTCTCCTCGAACATTCTCTTTGATTTCCACAAAAATTTCTTTATCTGGAAATTTTTTTATGGTTGCATCAACTAGAGGAACACCAAGGTGAGTTGAAATTTTTTTTGCTAGTGGTAAATTACTATTTCCTGATACAATCTTCATTTGTTATAACCTACTAAACTTATCTGTCTACCACAGTCTTTTAATTCATTTTTTCATAGAATATCTATGACTAAAAATTTTTTGGGTTTGAATAAGTATCAAATCCAGAAGTTTTATAACTATTAATACCTAATTCTTTAATCTTGTCTTCTATAAGCTTTGTATAATTAAAGAATATCTTATTTTGATTCTCTTTTAAATAAATACTAAAATTTTTTAGTTGCTTAATATTTTCTATAAAATCACTTTGTACTTCAAAAGATTTAAATTTTAAATGTGGTCCAATAAAAAACTTAATATTCTCTTTTTTTTCTCCTCTTTTTATAAATAGATTTACAGCGTTTAAAATTATATCACCTAATAATCCACGCCAGCCAACATGTAAAATTCCAAAATATTCATTCCCTAATAAAATAATAGGTGCACAGTCGGCAGTTAAAATACCTAATAAAACGTTCCTATTTTTTGTGATTATGCCATCAGCTTTTATATCATTGGGATAGATATTATCAAAAATAAAAATTTTTGATGAATGAATCTGATTTACAAAAATAATTTCTTTATTATAAAATAATTTAGATACTAACTTTCTGTTATTCCTTACAATGTAGTCTGAATCTCCTTTATCGAATGCACAATTTAAAAAATGAGAACTTTTAAAATTGAGTGGGTTTTGTTTATCGAGAAAACCAAAAATATATTTATCATAATGATTTATTTTCATTTTGGCGATCTTTTAAAATAAGAAAAGTTTAAATCGTTCTTGCTTATAAATACAAACTTAAATAATTCGCCCATACCCAAGGGATCAGTCAATCTCTGAAACTGCATAGAAAGTTTCTTTTTGACAGCGTTATCTTGTGTTTGATTAATTAATATATTTATTCTCTCATTTATTCCATTAAAGTATAAAAATTGTCTTTGATTGATTGGTCCATGAAACTTTAAGTTAAAATCTTCAGAAATTTTTTTTAGATTTAAAAAATCAAAATGGTATGTTATGTCAGAAAAAAATGGATAATCAAGTATATCACATTTTTTTGATTTATAAATTGCCTGAATAGTTGAGATATTTTTTTTTATATATGGACCATAATCAATTACTAAAAATCCACCTCCAAATTTTTTTATGTGATTTAAGATTTTTTTGATATATAAGTTAGTTAAGGGTGAATACTCCCAAATATCACCATTTGATAAAAAATTAAGATTTTTATTTTCAATTAAATATTCTTTCCATTTAAATTTGCCATCTGTATGTTTTATTCTTTTTTCAAAAAGAAGATCTTTTTTTTTTACAATTTGATTTAAAGGTAAAGCATCAAAAAATTCGTTACAAAAAAATAGATATGGTTTGTTTTTAAGTTTTAAATTTTGAATATTAAAAATTTTAGTCGTATTAGAATTGTATTTTGCTAAAGTTTTTGACTGTATTTTTTTAAGAAAATTTGATTTTTCGTAAAGATAAAAAAGAAACTTTTTTTTGGATATTTTTGACATTGTTCTGATTATATCTGACATTAAGGTTCCATTCCTGGCCCTAACTCTAAAAATTTGTTTACCCCAAAATCGTTTGAAACTCTAAAAGAAATATTGCTATACATTCCCCAAAAGTCTGACTTATTTCAGGGGATGTCGTAAAATGAGAGCCAATTTTATTGTTTTGGTAAAATCCCAAATCTTTATCATATAGACACTTATGCATAAATCTTGACAAAGAAATTGATTCACCCTTAAAAATTTTTTTAATTTTGTTTTTTTCCATATTTAATAATTGCAAAACCTAGAATAACTACTGGAATAGAAAGTATTTGTCCCATACTTAAATTATAAATAACAAGACCAATATGGTTGTCAGGTTCCCTAAAATATTCGACTGAAAATCTAAACAAACCATAAAAGATTAAAAAGATTGCACTTAAATTAATTTTTTTATGATATCCACCTTTTATAAAAAACATCATTATCAAAAAAATTACCAAACCCTCAAAAAATGCTTCATAAAGTTGACTAGGGTGTCTTAAAAGTTCCTCATTATAATATTTGACACCCCAGTCCGAAAAAGTAGGTTTGCCGACTAACTCTGCATTTATAAAATTAGCTATTCTCCCCAAAAAAATACCAAAAGGAGCGCTACATGCCACCATATTAGACAAATCAATAAAATTTATTTTATTTATCCTAGAAAAAATATACATACTAACTATCAGACCTATCAAGCCACCATGAAATGACATGCCACCTTTCCATATCTTGAAAATTTCAATAATATTTTGAATGTATACCTCAAAATTATAAAATATCACATATCCAAGTCTTCCCCCAAATATTACACCAATTATCGCCCAACTAAAAAAATTATCTACAACATCAGCATCGAGGTCTATTACACCTTTTCTTATTAGTAGTTTAGAATAAAAATACTAAAAATAAATCCTGAGAGATAAGCAAGTGAGTACCAATAAATTTTTAAACCAAAAAATTCTAAAGCTACAGGATTGAGATTGTGAACATACATATCTTTAAAATTTTAAATAGTTATTAACATAATCATTTATTCCATCTTCAAGAGAGTGAAATTTATCCTTGAATCCTACTTTCCTTAATTTAGAAATTTCAGCTTTAGTAAAGTATTGATACTGATTTCTGATATTTTCTGGTGTTTTAATATAAGTTATTTTTTTAGGATAATTAAAATTTCTAAATACGGCATTAGTTACATCATTGAATGATCGAGGTAGACTACTTCCAACATTAAATAACCCATTCTTATTAGGATTATCTATAAACCAACTAATTACCTTAACAACATCCTTAACATAAATAAAATCTCTTAATTGCTCTCCATCTTTATAATTTTTATTATGAGACTTGAAAAGTTTAATTGACTTTTTACTTTTAACCTGTTCATAAATCTTGAGTACTATGCTTCTCATCTCATCTTTATGAAACTCATTTGGACCATACACGTTAAAGAATTTCAGTCCTACTAATTGTTTTTTGCTAAATTTTTTTGAAAAAAAGTTTAAATCTATAATTTGCTTTGACCAACCATAAAGATTCAAGGGGGTAAGTTTTGATAAGTACTCAAAATTTGAGTTATCCAGAAAACCATTATTGCCATCACCATAAGTTGCCGCTGATGATGCATATATAAATCTTTTAAGATTCTTATCACACCAATTTTTTAATCTAATGGATAACCTTATATTATTTTCTAAAATCAAATTAGCATCATTACATGTTGTTGAGGATATTGCTCCAAGATGAACTATTACTTTAACCTCATTTTTAAATTTTCGAAGAAATGATTCTAAATTTTTGGGATTTACCATGATAATATTTGTGAAATTAAAATAATTTTTATTTGACTCATTAAGATAATCTACAGAAACAATTTTTGGTTAGTGTTCATGGATAGAAAATTAACGAGATTTGAACCTATAAAACCTGCTCCTCCTGTTACAATAATCATCTAAAACCTCTAAGCTAAAACTTTAAGAATTATAAAACTTACTAGGTATGTAATAATAGTAAACCCTGAAATATTAATTAGACAGATTTTTTTTTATTATAAGGGTCATTTTTTAAAGATTTATAAAACCAATAAATCCAGACAAAAAATGAAAAAATATAACTAATTAGTAATAAAAGAACCAGTGAATTTCTTAACATAATATCAATATATTGTGTAATAAAAAGTAAAACATACTAATTGTTGTTGTTAAAATTATATTTCTATATTATTATCATAATGTGAGTTTTGACAACCAAAATAAAATTATACGGCAAAATAATCCAATAGATTATATTGAAGAGTATTTTTCAAGATTTTTTGATAATATCCTAAGAGATTCAGAGGATAAAGTTACTATCAATGCTAAAGGTTTGTGGAATACCTATAAAATTTCAATTATCTGGAGTGAGACAAAAAAATATTTGAAATTTGCACTTACTTAGATAATTCTAGAAACACAAAAACTAAAAACTCTGTTTATCTACTTATCTCAAAAGTAAACGAAAAGACTGGCTTAGGTCATTTCAATTTCAACCCAAAATTAAATACAATCTTCTTCAATCATAAAGCTTCAGTAAAAGGTCAGGATTCAATTACGATTGAGCAAGTTGAGCATTTTGTGGATATAGCAGTTCAAGAGTGTGATAGGTTTTTTCCAGTATTTTACGTTTTCTTTAACAAAAAAAAGAGTCCTAAAAATGCTATTGAGATTGCAATGCTGGAAACCCGCGGAGAAGCGTGAAAAATATTTTACTCGTTGGTTGTGGTAACCTTGGAAAGATTATTCTTGATGGTTTGTTGTTAGAAAACAAGAAAGTTTATCTTCTTGAAAAAAATCAAAATATTACCAAAAAAATTAATCATAAGAATTGTATTATAATTAAGAAGATTGAAGATCAGGTGCTTGAAAAGGTCTCTATAATATTACTGTGTGTAAAACCCAATCAAACAAAAGAGATTCTTACTAAATTTAATAAAAAAACTAAGAATATTGTGTTTGTTTCGTTTATTGCTGGAATGCAAACTTCGTCAATATTAAGCTATTTAGAAAATAAAAAGCAAAAAATTATCAGAATAATGCCAAATATATTTATCCAATTTAATAAAAGTTCAAGTGCAATATTCTCAAAAAACCTTACTTCAAATGAAAAATGTAAATTTGAAAAATTATTTTCTTTTTTTGGATATTTTGTTTGGTTAAAGAATGAAGATGACTTTAATTTTTTACAGCAATGTTTGGGGTGGGCCAGCATACTTTCTTTACATTATGAGTTGTTTCAATGAAATATCTAAAAAAAATAAAATTAAAGAAAAAGATTCAATTAATCTTCTAGTAAAACTATTAGAAGGTACTTGTGAAATACTAAAAAAACATCCAAGAAATTTAAATTTATTTATCAATAAAGTTACTAGTAAAGGAGGAACAACTGAGGAAGCTATGAAAATTTTAAAAGAGAAAAAAATAATATTTAATATATTTAATACAGCCTTAAAAAATGCAAAAAAGAAATCAATAATACTTGCAAAAAGTTTTAAATTTAATATTTGAGTGGAATTCGGATTAAGAATATTGCTCCATCACTTTTATTTGGTCTCAATGATATTTTTGCCTTAATTTTTTTAGAAAGTTCGCTTGCTATACTTAAACCAAGACCAGAGCCGCCCTTATCGAGATTTCTTGAGTCATCTATTTTAAAAAAGGGTTTAAAAATTTTTCCTCTCTGTTGATAAGGAACTCCAGGTCCATTATCCTTTATGAAAATCATATAATAATTTGTTTGCTTGATTACCTTTATTTTAACAAGAGTTCCAAATTTTATTGCATTTTCATATAGGTTGAAAATTATTCTGTATAAACAGCTTTTATCAGTACTTATGAAATAATTTTTTGGACATTTCACTTCAATTTTTTTTTTTTAAAATTTGATGATTTGATAACCTCACTTATTAATAAAGAAAGGTTAATCTTCACTATTTTATTAATATTAACTGTTTCTGCAAAATCTAAATATTCTTTTAAAAAGTTTTGCATTATCTCAATATCATTTTTTATTTGTTTAATATTTTCTGTTTTTTCAACTAATTCTAATCTAAGTTTTATTCTAGTAATGATTGTTCCAAGATCGTGAGATATTCCTGCTAAAAAACTAGTTCTTTGACTCATATAATTATTTATTCTTCTTCTCATTTTCAAAAATGCATTACCTGCCTGTCGAATTTCCATCGCACCAGTTGGTTTAAAAATTTTAATTTCTTTCCCCTTACCAAAATCTTCAGCCGACATTGCAAGTTTTTGAATGGCTCGCATTTGATTTCTTAAGAATAAGAAAGCAATTAAAGATAAAATTAAAGAAATTGAAATCATCCATAAGAAAAGAATTATTGGGGTTTGACTTAAGAGGTACTTTTTTGGAAAACTAATTATAAAATTTTGATTATTTATATAATATTTAAATAAAACTTCTTCTTCTAAAAAAATAACCTCTTGAGTTCTAGAAACTCTATTTTGAATTATTTCTTTAATCTTTTTTTCAAAAACTCCAAAGTTTTTAATCTTTTGATCTTCTATATTTTTCATATAATATGAGGTTCAAGTTTGTTGCAATCTGCTTGGCATTATCTATCCTATTATTTTCAATCTCATTTACTATAAAAGTAATCTCATTTGCTGCTATATTTGCAAATCTATTTATTATTTTTTCCCAATGTCTCTCATAAAAAAAGAAAATCACAGATATTTGTGTGACAATAAGTGGAACTAAAAATATTAAAATTAATCTATGAAATAGCCTTTTTGGTGATAGTTTCTTAAGAAAAAAATTACTCATATTCACTAACTAACATATAACCTTTACCTCTGATTGTTCTGAGAATTGAATCGTTATTGGATGTTATTAACTTTTTTCTGAGTCGAGTAATAGTTACATCAATTGATCTTAAGTTTATATTCTCCCCGAGAGTTTTAGCTATTTGTTCTCTAGATATTTCTTTATTCACATTTTTCACAAGAAACTCAATTATACTAATTTCTTTAGAAGTTAGATTTATTACATTATCATTATATTTTAAAACTTTTGTAGCAGCATCAAAAATATATTCACCAAAATATGACGGTTTATTAATTTTATTTTTATTTAGTCTCGGATTTAAAAGTTTTTTTATTCTCATGAGAAGTTCATCCGGCTCAAAAGGTTTTATTAAATAGTCGTCACAACCACTATCATATGAGGCACCCTTTTTTGTAATTTGACTATTTGCCGTAAGCATTAAAACAGGAGTATTTTTATCTTTTATTCTAAAATTTCTAAGAAAATCGATACCTGAAACATTTGGCATCATAATATCTAAAATAATCAAGTCATATAAAAAAAAATCAGTAAGATCTGAAGCATCACTTGCACAAGAGCATGTAGTTACGTTGAAACCTTTACCTTTTAGATAAATATCAAGTAGCTCAATAATTTTAACATCATCATCTACACATAAAAGGTGAGATTTTTTTGACATATTTTTGTAGTTATCTTTGTTTAAATTTACTATTTAATGATATAATATTTCAATTTACTTTAAAATATTAATTGATATTTTTTGAATTACATTATGATTTCTTTTGCAAATAAAAACGGGGTGATATGGTTTAACGGATCATATAAGAAATGGACAGAGTCTAATATTCACGTTCTTAACCATGGATTGCATTATGCAAGCTGTGTTTTTGAGGGTTTGCGAGTCTATGAAAAAAAAATATTTAAATTAGAAGAGCATATTCAAAGACTTTTTAAATCTGCCTTAATTTTAGATCTTAAAATACAATATAGTATTGATGAAATAATTAGTAAGACAATTGAATTGGTTAATAAGGAAAAAATAACTAATGGCTATATTAGACCTGTAGTTTGGCGAGGAAGTGAGAAAATGGCAATATCTGCAATTAACGCAAGTACAAATATTGCTATTGCAGCGTGGAAGTGGCCGTCGTATTTTTCTCCTGATTTGATTGAAAAAGGGATAAAGTTAACAGTTTCAAAATGGAAAAGACCATCACCAGAATCAGCACCAACTAATAGTAAAGCTGCAGGTTTGTATATGATTTGTTCTTTAAGTAAACACGAGGCAGAGAAAGATGGTTTTGACGATGCATTGATGTTGGACTACAGAAATTATATAGCGGAGGCGACTGGAGCTAATATTTTTTTTGTGAAGAATAAAAAGTTATATTCTCCCAAACCTGATTGTTTTTTAAATGGGATAACACGTCAGTGCGTAATAAAGATTGCAAAAGAACATAAAATTCAGTTTAAGGAAGATTATTTTAATCTTAATTTTCTAGAGGATTGTGAAGAAGTTTTCTTGACTGGTACCGCTGTTGAAATAACCCCAGTGGCGTCAATTGACCACTATAAATTTGATGTTGGTGATACAACAAAGTTTTTGATTGAAAACTTTAAAAAATTAGTAATTAAATAACTTTATTTTTGTGATTTTAACCATGTGGAACTATTAAGATAAAATTCTTTCTTCCAAAATGTAATTTTAGATTTAAACCACTTTATTAACTTCTCTATAAAAAAACCTTCTTTTCTATGCTTACTTGCAACTAATATTAAAATGATATTCTCAGAAGGAAATAGCTTCCCAAACCTATGAATGACTTGATAATCTACTACACCTCCTCTTGAAATTAAGATATCAATAATCTTTTTTGTTTGGTAAATTGCCATTTTTTTATAACAATCAATTTCCATAGATTCTATTTTCTTCTTATTATTAAATGGACGAACCTTTCCAACAAATGATATTATAGACCCTACTTTTTATTTTTTTAGAAAAGTTATTTAACTCTTTACTGATATTAAAATCTTTTTTCTGAAAATAGATATTCATTACCCTCCCGTTACTGGTGGAAATATTGCTAGTTCATCATTATTATTTATATAATCGTTTTTAGTCGCATATTCACAGTTAATGGCAAATTTAATATTTGATATTTTTTTAAAAACTAAATTATATTTTTTGTCTTTACTTTTTAAAATATTTATTACGTCGATTATTTTTAATTTATCCTTTATTATCAAAATTTCTTGGCTTTTACCTAATTCCTCTGAGATTCTTGCAAAATATAAGATTTTCAATTTAATAAATCCTGATATTTGAAAAATTTTAGTATGTTGCCTTTAGTAATCTCCTCGACCTTCTCATCAATTTCAATAATGCCATTTGATTGACTCAATGAGCTTATTATACCTGATCCTGTAGTATGAAATTTTCTTAAGATATTTTTTTTATTTTGATTTATGAGAATCCCTCTTAGCCATTCAACTCTATTTTTTTTCTTTTTCATCGTAAAATCTGAAATAATGTAATTAGGTACATTTTTATAATTTTCATTACCTGATAACTTTTTGACAAATGAGGTTGCTAACATTAAAAAAGTAACAACTGCTGCTACAGGATTACCTGGAAAGCCAATGAAGAATGATTGTTCTGATTTTTCCAAATGCAAAGGGACGGCCAGGTTTTATCTTGACTCTCCAAAATAAAAGATTGCCATAACCTGTCATAATCTTACTAACATTATCGGTGTAACTTTTTGAAATACCTCCACTTGTAACTAGTAGATCATACTTTTTACTTTTTAATATTAGCTTTTTTGTTTTTTCTAAATCATCTTCAATGATTCCTAAGTCAATAACCTCACAACCAATTTTTGAAAATAATGACATTAAAAGATATTTATTTACATCGTAAATTTGGAATTTCTTTTTCTTTGTATATAGATTTGCTATTTCATCTCCAGTTGAAAATAAACCAACTAGAGGCTTTTTGTATACTTTAATTTTTGTGATTCCTAATGAAAGAATTTGTGCAATATCGGGAATTTTTAATTTTCTTCCTTTCTTAAATAATATTGTACCTTTTTTTATATCCTCTCCTGTGGATCTTACATTCGATCCTGTTCTAATTTTTTTTTTAAATTTAAGATAACTATCTTTTTCAGTACAGTTTTCTTCCATGTATACGGTGTTGAGATTATTAATACTTAGTAAATAAGCACCTGTAAAAATCCTTATTGCTTGATTTTTTTTAACTTCTTTTAAAAAAGGTTTACCTGGTTTTGACTCTCCAATAATTTTAATTTTGTTATTATCTGTTAAGTTATTATTTATTGCATAACCATCAACAGCAGAATTATTTTCTTCTGGAATATTTATATTAGAAGAAATATCCTCATATAAAACTCTTCCTTCAGAATCTTTTACATGAATCTTTATTGGATCTAGTTTTTTTGAAATAGAATTAAGCATCTTATTTTGTGCATATTTTAGAGTGACGTATTCTGGTATTCTTTTTTTTATCATAATTTAAAATAATTTTTAATAAAATTACCAATTTTGTCAGTTTGATTAAACATAAAACATGGTTTATTTATATTTTCTAGTCCACTAAATTTCTTATCACAAACTATCGCCTTAATATTTTTGTCATTTTTAAAAAGTAGGGGTTTATTTAACGTAGATCTTATCACCTCAATTTTGGGAAAATTACTATACTTTAAGCCCTCAACTAATATTATATCTGTTTTAGGATTAAACCTATTGAGAATTTCCTCAAATTTAACATCTTGCTTATGTAATTTACTAATCATAGCCCACTTTTTTTTGCTAAATATAATAACCTCACTTGACCCTGCATTAATATGTTTAAAGCTATCCTTTCCTTCTTTATCTATTTGAAATTGGTGATGAGTATGTTTTACTGATGAAACAACAAGAGAGTTCATTACAAAAAAATTTATTAACCTAGTTATTAAATCGGTTTTTCCTGAACCACTCCACCCAATTATTCCAAAAAATATTTTTCATTAAAAAAGTTTTAAATTTTTTGAAATAGTAATAGCCTGTGTGGATTGTAATTATAGAGGAAACTGTGAGACCAACAAGGCCAGTATATAATATCAAAATTGTTTCGAAATTATCTGAAACAATCAGAAATCCTAAAGAAAACATCTGAATAAGAGTTTTCCATTTTGACAAGTTAGTTACTACTAAATTTTCAGAGGAATGAGAAAAGAAATCTCTTAAACCTGATACTAAGATTTCCCTTGTTACTATTATTAATGCAGCATATACAAATAATCCATTAATTTTAGATTGTGCAATCAAGATAAAAATAATCGAGACAATAAGTATTTTATCGGCTATTGGATCAAGAAATCTTCCAAAATTTGACTCAATCTCAAACTTCCTAGCTAAATAACCGTCAAAAAAATCAGAAATACAAGCTATAAAATATAAACATAGGGATAGCCATCTATACAACTCTTCATCAATTTCCATAAACAAAATAATTACTGGAATTAGTAGAATCCTTATCAAAGTTAAGAAGTTTGGTATGTTTTTAAGTTTAAACATTTCTATTAAACTCATAATATAATTTTCTTGCCATTTTGGTACCAATATTAGGAACTTTTTAGGTCACCTATACTTGCTGTTTTTATATTATCAATGGAGCCAAAATAAGAAAGAAGATTTGACTTAGTTTTTTTCCCTAAACCCTCAATTTTATCAAATACAGAATTTTTTAATGATTTTTCATGTCTAGATTTTGTAGACGAAACTGCAAATCTGTGAGCTTCGTCTCTTAATCTTTGAAGAAAAAAAGATTTTGGCTTCTCTTATCAAAATTAAGGCTTTTTCATTTGTATGAATTGTCTCATCTCCATTATTTCTATTAACACCTTTTGAAATAGCAATGATATCTAGGTCATTAATTTTTAAATTTTCTAAAACTTTTTTGATTGTGTTTAGATGCCCTCTTCCACCATCTATAATAATTAAGTCGGGAATTTTCTTCTTCCATTCTTTATCAAATTTAAATCTTCTTTCAAAAACTTGTTTCATCATATAGTAATCATCATTAACCCTCTGTTTTGAGGTTTTTATATTGAATTTTCTATATGAGTTTTTTTGGAATAATAGATCTTCATAAGTTACCATTGCACCTGTTGGATTTGTCCCATTTAGGTGACTGTTATCATAAACTTCAATTCTATTAGGGTTTTTATTTAGGCTGAGTATAGTTTTAATTTCATTAAGAATAGATTTTTCTTTTTCTTTTGCTGAAAGTCTTTTATTTAAAACCACATCAACATTATTTTCAACTATTTTCATCAATTCTTTCTTTTTACCTTTGAGTGGTAGTTTAATTTTCACTTTATAATTTGTATTTTTGCTTAACAAATTTTTGAATAAATCAATATTTTTTAATTTTTCATTAACGAAAATTTCTTTTGGGACAGTATTTTGAGAATAAAAAAACATTATGAATTGTTCTAAAATCTCATATGTTTTATCAAAATAAGATCAGAAAATAAGAAACTTTTATTACCAAGGTTTTTTCCTTTTCTAAAAGAAAATACCTGGATGGCAATCATTTCATATTTATCTTTAATGAAAATAATATCAAAATCTTCATCGGAATTAATATCAGAATATCTTTCATTAGTGATTTTGCTTAGCGCCTTTATCCTATCTCTGAGACTAGCGGCTTTCTCATAATTCTGCAACTTACTTTCTGCTTACATTTCTCTAATAAAATTTTTCTTATAATCAACGTTCTTACCTTTAAGAAAATCTACAGCTTCTTTAACAAGTTGTTCGTATTTCTCTTTTGAAATGAAATTTACACATGGTGCGCTACATCTTTTGATTTGATATTTTATACAAGGCCTTTTTCTTAGGGAAAACATTCTATCCGAGCAATTCCTTAGCAAAAAAGCTCCTTCGATTTGTTTTAATATGTTATCAACTGAATTTGAGCTAGAGAATGGACCAAAGAAACTATTTTTTTTGTTTATCTTTCCTCTATACTTTCTTATCTGTGGCCATTCTTTTGATGTCGAAATGAGAATGTACGGGTAACTTTTATCGTCAATTAGACGAATGTTAAATCTTGGTTTAAATTTTTTTATCAAATTATTTTCTAAAATAAGAGAATCAGACTCTGTATGAGTCTTAATAAAATCAATTTTTTTTAATGAACTGATTAGTAGTTTAATCCTATTTGAATGCTTTGATAGATTAGTATAGGAGGAAACTCTTTTTTTAAGATTTTTTGCCTTACCAATATATAGAATTTCGTTATATGTATTAATAAACTTATATACTCCCGAACCATTTGGAAGTTTATTCAGAGTATTTTTTATTAATTTTACTCCAAAATTATAATCAAATTTAATATCTTTACTCATACATAATTAATCTAAAGTGTTGCTTTTATTATAAAAATAAAAATAAAAATTACTATCCACTAATATTGTGGATAAAGTTGTTGATTATCTAAGAGTTTTTTTGTCAAATCTTTATTTTCTCTATGTTTTAACGGTTTGATTAAAAATTAATCAAATTTATAAGTATCTGATATTATTACACAAAAACAAAATTAATATACCTTAAACAATTGTTTGCAAATATAAAAGTAATTTTATACTCAATATTTTATTTTTATTTTTATTGTTAACAACTATTTAACTAATCGTTCTTGAATTTCTTAGATTTTGTGTTCGACCATCCAAGACTTTGCCCAGAATCTAGTGTCAAGATTTCCCCAGTAACTGATGTATTATCAATTAAATAACCTACTGCATTGTTAATTTCACTAAGTTTAACACTCTTCATTAGTGGGGTTCTTTTGACTTGTTCTTCAAATTGTTTAGTACTTTGATTTTTACTCTTTAAAGTTGGTCCAGGTGATATTCCATTAACTCTAATATAAGGTGAAATACTCAAAGCAAGGCTTTTAGTTAATGCATAAAGTCCAAATTTACTTATCGAATATGATGTAAAGTAAGGAGTTATATTTTTGACTCTTTGGTCTAGTAAATTGATAATAAGACCATTTTTGGAACCAAGAGCTTTTTTAAAATACTTACTCAGAAAAAATGGTGCCTTTAGATTTACGTTTATGTGCCTATCAAAAATTTTGAAGTCTGATGTATCAAGAGAGTCATAATCAAATGCAGACGCATTATTAATTAAGAGATCTATCTTTCCAATTTTCATAACAATATGTCTATAACACTCTTCAAGCTTTTCTAGATTCTCAAAGTCAAATTTAAAACTATGAAATTTTACATTAAATTTTTTGGTAATTTTTTCGATTTTTTTTATTTCTTTACTAGAATTATTGTACTGTACGACTATATTGAAGCCCCTAGAGGCTAAATATTTAACAATAGAAAATCCGATCCTTTGACATCCGCCTGTTATTAAAGCGGTATTATAATTTTTCATTGATACCTAATATTTTTTTTTCTAATATTTCAATTTTATCTCTCAAATCTGCAGCTTTTTCAAAATTTAAATCCTCAGCATATGTTAACATTTTTTTTCTCATTTCCCCAATTGACTCTTTATTTTGCTTTATTCTATTATCATTTGTCTTTTCATCAACGATTGACTCTTCAATTTTTCTAAAAGTTGATGTTGGGGTTATATTATTTTTTTTATTATAGTTTATTTGCTTTATTCTTCTTCTGGATGTTTCCTCTAGTGCATTACTTATAGACTTAGTTTTATGATCTGCATATAAAATAGCTCTACCAGATACATTCCTAGCTGCTCTCCCTATTGTTTGAATAAGAGAAACGTGGGATCTGAGATATCCTTCCTTGTCAGCATCCAAAATTGCCACTAATCCACACTCTGGTATATCTAGACCTTCTCTTAACAGATTAATTCCAACGAGAACGCAAAATTTTCCAAGCCTTAAATCTTTTATAATCTCTACTCTTTCAATAGCATCGATATCTGAGTGCATATATCTGGCCTTTATTGAATTTTCGTTAAGAAATTCAGTAACCATTTCAGCATTTTTTTTTGTTAAAGTTGTGATCAAGACTCTCTTATTTTGATTAGACATTTTCTTACATTCTTCAATCACATCTTCAACTTGATTAGATGCTTTCCTAATTTCACAAATTGGGTCAACTAGTCCTGTAGGTCTAACAATTTGCTCAGTAAATACTCCTTTTGTCTGATTTAATTCATATTCCCCGGGCGTAGCTGAAACATAAATTGTTTGCCCCTTAAATTTTTCCCATTCTTCGAACATTAAAGGTCTATTATCCTTGCATGAAGGCAGTCTAAAACCATAATCTGATAAAGTTTCTTTTCTGGCTCTATCACCTTTAAACATCCCTCTAATTTGTGGAATTGTAACATGAGACTCATCAATAAATAGAATAACGTTTTTAGGAAGATATTCAAATAATGTTGGCGGTGGATCTCCCTCATTTCTTCCAGTAAGATGACGTGAATAATTTTCAATACCTGAACAACTTCCTGTTGCTGTAATCATTTCTAGATCAAATTTAGTTCTTTGTTCTATTCTTTGAGCTTCCAGAAAGAGTTTTTTTTCCTCAAAAAAAGCTACTCTCTCAGTTAGTTCAGTTTTAATGTTCTCAAGAGCTTTTTTTAGTGATGGTTTGGGTGTAACATAATGACTATTAGCGTAAATACTAATATATTCAAAATCTTTGGTAATTGTTCAAGAAAGGATCAAATTCTTTTATAGACTCTACACTATCACCAAAAAAAGATATTCTCCAAGACTTATCTTCAAGATGTGAGGGAAATATTTCAAGAACATCACCTCTATTTCTAAATGTTCCTCTTACATGAACTTGATCATTTCTTTTATACTGAAGTTCAACAAGTTTTTTTTTAATTTGGTCGAGGTTGTATTCATGATTTTTCTTTATTTCAAATTTCATAGATGAATATGATTCTGCTGAACCAATACCATATATACAAGAGACACTTGCAACTATTATAGTATCATTTCTTTCTATTAATGATCTTGTTGCCGAGTGTCTTAGCCGGTCAATTTGTTCATTTATTGCTGATTCCTTTTCGATAAAAGTATCTGATCTAGGTACATATGCTTCTGGAGTATAATAATCATAATATGATACAAAGTATTCAACTCTATTATTTGGAAAAAAACTTTTCATTTCACTAAAAAGTTGTGCTGCTAGAATCTTATTTGGTGCGAAAACTAATGAAGGTCGTTGTAAAGTCTGAATGACGTTAGCCATTGTAAATGTTTTACCTGAGCCAGTTACTCCAAGTAAAACTTGATCACTTAGGTTTTTCTCAAGACCTAGGCAAAGCTCTTTAATTGCCTCTGGCTGATCACCTGAAGGTTTATATTTTGAATTTATTTTAAATTTATTCATAAAATTAATTAATAAAAAAATATAATTTTTTTTTGTTAAAGTTTATATATAATCGAATAATTGATGTTTTAAATTATTTCTTTTCATGTCCTTAATTTCAGATCGACTTTCCAGATTCAAACCATCCCTTACGGTTAAAATTTCTCAAAAAGCTAGAGAATTGTCAATGAAGGGAGAAAAAATTATTAGTTTAAGCTCAGGAGAACCAGATTTTGACACTCCTGATCATATTAAATCTGAAGCTATTAATGCAATTAATAGAGGTTTTACAAAATATACACAGGTAGACGGTGTCAATGAACTAAAAGAATCTATTCAAAAAAAATTTCTTGAAGAAAATAATTTAAAATACAATACCAATCAAATAACAGTTGGTGTTGGAGGAAACATGTAATCTATAATTTATTTATGTCATCTATAAATCAAGAAGATGAGGTAGTGATTCCTGCCCCATATTGGGTTTCATACCCAGATATAGTAAGTTTGTGCAGAGGAAAACCAGTGCTGATCGAAACAGACTCTAAGAATAAATTCAAAATCACACCTCAAATGTTAGAAAAAGATTAATAAAAATACAAAATGGTTTGTAATAAATTCACCGTGCAATCCCACAGGAACTGTTTATTCCAAAGAGGAATTATTTGAAATTAGTAAAGTTTTAATTAATAATCCTCATGTAAATATTTTATCAGATGATATTTATGAACATATAATTTATGGAATCAAAAGTTTTATAATATTTTAAATGTTGCACCTGATCTGTATGAAAGAACATTTATTGTTAACGGAGTTTCTAAAGCTTTTCTATGACTGGGTGGCGAATAGGGTATGGGGCAGGTAATGAAAAACTTATAAAATCTATTGCAAAGATTCAATCACAAAGTACCACTAACCCCTGCTCAATCAGTCAAATGGCAGCAAAATTTGCATTAGATACAAAAAAAACATTTTTTAGGTGAATGGATTAAACAATTTGAAGAAAGAAAAAACTTCTTAATTGATTTTTTTGGTTCAATAAATCAATTTGAAGTCATAAATCCAGAAGGGGCATTCTATCTATTTGTTGGTTGTAAAGGTTTTATAAATAAAAAACACCTGAAGGAAAGATAATATCAAATGATGTTGATTTTGCAGAATTCATTTTAATGATTCAAAGTTGCAATAGTTCCTGGTATAGCTTTTGGAAAATCTCCTTATTTTAGAATTTCGTACGCAACATCTTTAGACGATTTAAAATTAGCATGTGAACAAATAAAGAATTCTATCTCTAAAGTTTTATAAATATGAATATTTTAATTTATGGAGTAGGGGGTATTGGAGGGTTTTAGGCTCTAAAACTTAGAAGAAAAATTAACCTAACTTTTATGGCAAGAGGAAAAGGTATGATTTTTAAAAAAATGGTTTAATTTTAAAAAGCAGAAAAGGAAATTCATCAAAAAAAAAAATTCATGTAATAAACAAAATTGATCCAGATTCTAAATTTGACTATATTTTTCTACTGTAAAACTATATGATTTTGATAATTCTTTAGAAGAAATTTTAAGTTTAAAAAATAAAGACTTTATTTTCATTCCATTTCAAAATGGTATTTATGCTGAAAATAAGGCTATAAGAATATTAGGAAAAGAAAAGGTTTGTGCAGGAGTTGCTCAAATTTCTTCATATATTGATAATGAACAAACAATCATTCATATTGGAAAGCTAGCAACTTTTTTTATAGGCACTACGCACAAATATAATCAAGTTAAACTTCAAAATTTTTGCTCACATAATTTTATTAAAAAAATAGATTTAATATATAAGAGTAATATTTATGAGAAGATTTGGCAGAAATTTATTTTTTTATCAGCCTACAGCGGAATGACCACTGCATATAATAAAACTATAGGTCAGCTTTTTGATGATAATTTTTTAAAGTCACAATTTATTGATGCGATGGAGGAAACATCTCATCTTGCAACCTTTTATAATGTAAAATTTAAACAAGATCCGATAAAATTTTGGCTCAATAAAATTGAAAATATGCCATATGAGATGACTTCTTCAATGCATGAGGACCATAAAAGGAATAAGAAATTAGAATTACAATGGCTCTCAGGTTTTGTTGTAGATAAAAGTAAAGACGCTGAGATTAATTGTGAAATTCACAAAACTATAGTTGAAATGATTAAAAATTGAGTTAACTAATTTTTTTTTCACTTAAAAACTTTTCTGCTTCAAGCGCACCCATACACCCCATACCTGCAGCTGTAACAGCTTGTCTATATATTTTATCTGTAACATCTCCAGCAGCAAAAATCCCATCAATATTGGTTTTAGTAGAATAAGCCTTTGTGAGTATATATCCTTCTTTATCAATTTCTAATTTATTCAAAAATTTCAGTTGCAGGTTTATGACCAATAGCTACAAATAATCCATCTACTTAATTTCATTTTCATTAAAATTTTTTGTGTTTTTAATAATTATTTTTTCAATCAATTTATTTTCATTTTTACCAATAATCTCCTTTAATTCATTATTCCAGATTACCTCAACATTTTTTTTTTCAAATAATCTATTTTGTAGAATTTTTTCAGCTCTTAATTTGTCTCTTCTATGAATAAGTGTTACTTTTTTACAAATATTAGATAAAAATATTGTTTCTTCAGCAGCGGTATTACCTCCACCAACAACAACAACATTTTTGTTTTTGAAAAAGAATCCGTCGCATGTTGCACAAGCAGATACACCAAATCCTTTAAATTCATCTTCTCCAGGAACTCCCAACCATTTCGCCTTTGCACCTGTTGCAATTATGACCGAGTAACTAAAATATTTTTCCTTTTCTGTATTAATTTCAAAAGGAAACTTACTAAAATCTACATCTGTAACATAATCATTAATAATTTTTGTTCCAAAAGCCTCAGATTGTTTTTTCATTTGTTCCATTAACCAAGGACCTTGAATAGGTTTTTCAAACCTGGATAGTTTTCCACATCAGTGGTAATCATAAGTTGTCCTCCTGGTTCAATTCCACTTATCATTAGCGGTGCCAAACCAGCACGGGATGAATAAATTGCAGCTGCATATCCAGCTGGTCCAGAACCTATTATTAAAACTTTACTGGTCTTCATATTTTTATTAATTAAATTTAATAGAATTTATAATATATTCTTTATTTCCGCTTGGTGTATTAACCTCTATAACGTCGTTCACTTTTTTATTCATCATAGCTTTACAAAGAGGTGCAGAAATTGATATCAGATTTTTTTCTATATCTGCTTCATCTGTTCCAACAATTCTATAAGTGAACTTTTTTTCGTTATTTATATCAGTTACCTCAACAGTTGCACCAAAAACTACTTTTGAATTATCAAGATTAGACGTATCTATTACCTCAGCTCTTAAGATTTTATTTTCAAGTTCTGAGATTCTTCCTTCAATAAAGCTTTGTTTTTCTCTAGCTGCATGGTATTCGGCATTTTCTGACAAATCGCCGTGCTCTCTAGCCTCTGAAATAGCTTTTATAACATCTGGTCTTTCAGTAATTTTTAGATGTTCTAATTCATCCTTTAACTTCTTCAAACCATCTTTGGTCATTGGAAATTTATCTGTCATAAGATTTATTATAGTACATTTATAAATATATTCTATTACTTATACAATTCTTGAAGAGATTTAACTTTAATTTTTGACTCTTTTTCTATATTCAATCCTGTAATTGCAATTTTAGCTGCTGATATAGTAGTGAAATATGGAATTTTTTTTTCCTTAACGCTGTTCTTCTTATTGAAAGGCTATCAGCTATTGATTTGGAACCACTTGTAGTATTTATAATTAAATTAATCTTATTTTTTTCAATAAGATCAACAATATGAGGTTCACCTTCATTTACTTTTTTAACAAGATTTGACTCTATACAAAACTTTTTTAGAAAGGATGAGGTTCCTTTTGTTGTATAAATTTTATAATTAAGCTTTTCAAGTAATTGACAAATAAACAAAATATTCTCCTTATCTTCGTCTCTGACTGAAATAAAAACAGACCCTGATGATGGTAATATATTCCCAGCAGCCATTTGTGATTTTAAGAACGCCATGGGAAAGTTTTTATCTATTCCCATTACCTCACCTGTAGACTTCATTTCTGGCCCAAGTATTATATCCTCTCCAGGGAATCGATCAAATGGAAAAACAGATTCTTTCACACAAACATAATTTGACTTTGATATTACTGATTTATTTTTTTTTAATTTTTTGCCTAACATTATTCTTGTCGCTAAATTTGCTAAAGGAACACCAATAGCTTTACTTATGAATGGAATTGTTCTACTAGCTCTAGGGTTCACTTCAATAACAAAGACTTTGTCATCTTTAATAGCAAATTGAATATTTATAAAGCCAATAATTTTTAGACTTTTGAAATATTTTTTGTTATATCCTTAATTTTTTCATCAGTTTTTTTTGATAATGTTTGAGGTGGAAGAATACAGGCTGAGTCTCCTGAATGAACACCTGCTTGTTCAATGTGTTCTAAAATACCAGCAATAAAAATCTCTGAACCATCGGATATTGCATCTACGTCTATTTCTTTAGCATCTATTAAAAATTCATCAATCAAGATTGATTTATTATTAATTATAAAATTACTTTCAAAATAATCTTTTAATTCTTTTTGGTTGTTAATGATTCTCATAGCTCGGCCACCTAGTACATAAGATGGACGAATTACTATGGGATATGATATTTTTTTTACTGACGAAATAGCCTCTTTCAGACTGTACACAATATCACTTTTTGGCTGATTAATTTTTAATTGATTCATAAGATTGGAAAACCTGTCTCTATCCTCGCATAAATCAATTGATTCAAATGATGTACCTAAAATTTTAATTTTTCTTTATTAAGTTTTTCAGATAACTTCAAGGGTGTCTGTCCCCTAGTTGAACAATAACACCTAATAATTTGTTATTTAAGTTTTCAGAACGACAAATTTGTAGAACTGACTCAATATCCAATGGTTCAAAATATAATCGATCAGAGATATCAAAATCAGTTGAAACAGTTTCAGGGTTGCAATTAACCATTACTGACTCAATATTTAGTTCACGGATTGCGAATGATGAATGAACACAACAATAATCAAACTCAATACCTTGGCCTATGCGATTTGGTCCTCCTCCTATTATAATTACTTTTTTTTTGTTAGTGACTTTTGTCTCTTTTTCATATGGATCATTCTGATCATTACAATCCCATGAAGAATACATGTAGGGTGTCATTGATGAGAACTCCGCAGCGCAAGTATCAATATTTCTATATGATACTTTTAAATCAAAACTTTTCTTTATTTTTTTAATTTTAGTAACATTTTCTTTTTTTAATTCTATAATTTTTTCATCAGAAAAACCTTGTGATTTGGCCTGTAAATATAATTCTCTATTTAAACTTTCTCTTTCAATTTTTTTCTGTTTTTACTAAAACCTAATTTCATTAATAAACCATTGATCATAATTAGAAATTCTTGCTACTTTGTCATTTTTATTCCCATTCTTAAAGCTTGAGCAATAATCAAAAATTTATTAGGGATATTCTTTTTTAATAAATTGGAGAGATTTTTTTTGCTCATTTTTTTAATTTTCGGACTAATATCTAAACCAAGGAGTCCAATTTCTAAGCTCCTGATAGCTTTTAAAAAAGATTCCTTAAAGTTTCTACCTATTGCCATACATTCGCCAATTGATTTCATGGATGTACCTAATTTTTCTTCCGTATCGCTAAACTTTTCAAAAGTAAATCTAGGTATCTTTGTAACAATATAATCTATAGTAGGCTCAAATGAAGCTGGGGTAGTTTTTGTTATATCATTTTTAATTCATCCAAAGAGTACCCTACAGCTAATTTAGCTGCTATTCTTGCAATTGGAAAACCTGTTGCTTTAGACGCCAATGCAGATGATCTTGAAACTCTAGGATTCATTTCTATTACAACCATTCTTCCGGTTTTTGGATGCACTGCAAATTGAACATTTGCACCACCTGTCTCAACCCCAATTTCTCTAATTACATCAATAGAATAATTACGCATCTTTTGATATTCTTTGTCCGTAAGTGTTAAAGAGGGAGCAACAGTAATAGAGTCTCCAGTATGCACACCCATTGGGTCAATATTCTCTATTGAACAAACTATAATACAATTATCCTTTTTATCTCTAATCACCTCCATTTCATATTCTTTCCATCCAATAAGTGACTCTTCAACTAAAACTTCATTAATTGGTGATAATGACAACCCTTTTTTAACAATTTTTTGATATTCTTTGATACTATTCGCGGTACCTCCACCTGCTCCACCTAAAGTGAATGAGGGTCTTACAATTATTGGAAAATCAAGATTTTTTAGAGCTCTTTCTGATTCTTTTAAGTTGTTAACAATAAACCCTTTAGGTGTTTCTATATCAATTTTTTCATAGCTTTTTAAAAGCTCTCTATCTTCTGCTTTATTTATTACTTTTTGGGATGCTCCAATTAATTTAACATTAAATTTTTTTAGTATTTTCTTCTTTTCAAGTTCAATAGATAAATTAAGAGCTGTTTGTCCACCCATTGTTGAAAGTAATGCATCAGGCCTTTCTCTTTCAATTATTTTTGAGATAGTCTCAACATCAAGGGGCTCTATATAGGTACGATCAGCTAAATTGGGATCTGTCATAATTGTAGCTGGGTTAGAATTTACCAGGACTACTTTAAAATTCTCCTCCTTAAGTGCTTTACATGCTTGTGCACCTGAATAATCAAATTCACAAGCCTGACCAATTACAATAGGTCCAGCTCCAATAATTAAGATTTTTTTTATATCTTTTCTCTTAGGCATACTTATTAACTAAATCATTAAATTTTTTAAATAAATAGTGGCTATCTTGTGGTCCAGGAGAGGACTCTGGATGATATTGAACAGAGAAAAAGGTTTATTTTTTACTTCTAACCCAGCAATTGTTTTATCAAATAAAGATAAATGAGTAACTCTTAGGTTGCTGGGGAAATTTTTTTTAGAAACTACAAAACCGTGATTTTGAACTGTAATTTCTACTTTTTTATTTTTAAGATTTTTAATTGGATGATTAGCTCCCCTATGACCATGATGCATTTTTTCTGTTTTAGCTCCAAAGATAAGTGATAATATTTGATGCCCAAGACAAATACCAAATATAGGTTTTTTAAAATCTTTTAATAAATCAAGTTCTTTTTTGTATTTTAAATATGTAGCTGTAGGGTCTCCAGGCCCATTAGATAAGAAAATTCCGTTTGGATTTAATCTTATTAAGTCACTCAAAGGAAAGGTTACAGGAAAAATTATTGTTTGAATTCCTTTAAAATCAATCATTCTAAGAATATTTTTTTTAACACCATAATCAATTACAGCGATAAATTTACCTTTTAATTTAAAAGGATTAATGATTTTTTTATCAGATATAGAAAAACTATATACATTACTTGTTGAGATTTCAGTCGCAAGATCTAAATTTTTCATTGATGGAAAGCTCTTAAGTTTATTTTTAAGATATGTTGTAGATTTAAATTCTTTTTTAGGAAAGTGAATCATAGCATTACACGCTCCTTTATCCCGTATTCTTTTAGTTCAATTTCTTGTATCAATTTTAGAAATACATATTTTCCCCTCTTTTTTCAGCCACCTATCAAAACTCATCTCTGATCTAAAATTTGAAGGTAATGTGATTTCACTATTTATGATACATCCCGAGGCAAATATTTTTTCACTTTCATAGTCAGTATAATTTGAGCCTACTATTCCAATATGAGGAAATGTGAAATTTATGATTTGTTTGAAATAAGAGGGGTCAGATAGTATTTCTTGATAACCAGTGATAGAGGTATTGAAACATAACTCTCCAAAAGTATCGCCAAATTTCCCATATCCTTTGCCAGAAAACATAGACCCATCTTCCAATAAGAGCAAACAATTATTTTGATCAGTTTTAACTATATTTTTCATTTCATAAATAATATACTTTGATAACATTAATTTCCAATAATTACATTGTAATTTGATAACAATATTAATTTTTTTGAGATTAGGTTAAATGGAATCGATTAGAATAAAAATAAAAGAGAGTCTTAATCATAATTTGAAAAACAAAGATGAGGTTGCAATATCTACTATCAGATTAATATTAGCTGCAATTAAAGACCATGATATTCAAAATAGAACAAAAAAAGATAATAGCGAAATTACAGACGAAGAAATTCTAAATTTATTACAGAAAATGATAAAGCAAAGGCATGAAAGTGTAAGTATATATGAAAAAGCTGGAAGATTAGACCTTAAAAAAAGAGAAGAAAAGGAGATAGAAGTTATTAATTCATTTTTACCTAAACAAATCACAAAAGATGAGTTGGAGAAAATTGTCAAAGATTCGGCTAAAGAGTTAGATTGCAAATCAATAAAAGATATGGGCAAATTAATTTCTTATCTAAAGGAAAAATACCTGGTCAACTCGATATGAAAGAAGTGGCAACTGTAGCAAAAAAAATTCTTTAATGACAAATAATTCAAATAATATTAATGAATTTTTAAATTTAGTTAATTTAAAAGTAAGACTTTCTGACTTTATTAGTCAATTTATCAATTTATCAGAAAGGGGTAATTCTTACGTTGGAAAGTGTCCTTTTCATGATGAAAATACACCCTCATTCAATGTAAATAATGAAAAAGGACTTTTCTATTGTTTTGGATGTAAGGCTGGAGGAAATATCATTACCTTTACAAAAAAATATAAAAATTTCACCTTTAATGAAGCGGTTAACTATATTTCAGAATATACTGGTGTTAAACTTTTGAATAATACTTTTTTAAATAAAGATAAAAATAATCAGCTGAATCAAAAAGAAATTAAAATTCTTAAAGCTTGTAATGATTTCTTTCAGAGAATGTTATTTGAAAAATAAAAAAGCAAGAGATTATTTAAAGAAAAGGGTTTCCGATGATGTAATAAATACTTTTCAAGTTGGTTTTTGTCCTGAACATCAAATTCTTGAGAATTTTCTTAAAAAAAATAATTTTTTTGAGAATGATTACCAAAAACTTGACTTATTTATAAAAAATAAAAAAGGTGAGATTTTTGGAAGATTTAGTAACAGAATAACATTTCCAATATTTGATTATGATGAAAAGATTGTTGGCTTTGGAGGAAGAACAATAAATAATTCAAAAATAAAGTATATTAATTCACAGGAAAGCCAGTTTTTTAAAAAAAGTAATATATTATTTGGATTAAAACAAAACCTTGATTTTATAAGAGCTAAGAAAGAAATTTTTTTAGTTGAGGGATATCTGGATGTAATTAAATTACATGAATTTCAGATAAAAAGCTCTGTTTCAAGTTTAGGAACAACATTATCAGAAAACCAGTTGAAAAAGTTGTGGTATTATACTGATATACCATTTGTTTGTTTTGATGGTGATCAAGCTGGAGTAAATGCAGCTAAAAATATTGCTATAAAAAGTCTATCTTTTTTAATTCCAGGTAAATCTTTGAAATTCATCATTCTTCCAAACAACTTAGATCCTGATCAATTTTTAAGTGAAAGAGGTAAAGAGGACTTTTTAGATTTAAAGAATGATTCTCTTAACCTTTCAGAATTAATCTGGTCCTTAATATTAGATGAAATTAGGGAACTTACACCAGAGTTTATTGCAACAATTGATCAAAAAATAGAATATTATGTTTCAAAAATATCTAACAATATAGTAGCAAAAGAGTACTCTAGATTTTTAAAAAATAAGAAAGGTAAATTTTTATGGAAAAATAATTCATTTAGTAAAAATAATACAAAAACTTTGAATCAACCTGAAATTATTGAAAATTTAAATGAAAAGATTTTAATTACAATTTTAATTACAGAAAAAAAAATATTTATGAAATATTTTGAGGAGATTTCTAATCTAAAACTGAGGGATAATAATTTAGAAAAAAAAAGAATGAAATTTTTCAATTATTATCAGAAAATAACTTTGATACAAAAATGAATTTTGGTTCGAAAATCTTTTCTCTGAAAATGAATTAAATGAAATAAATAATCTAAAAAGTACTCACATTGAGAAAATAGAAGAAAAAGATAAAGAAATATTCTTTCACAATATTATAAATAATATAAGATTACCAAACCTCATAAAAGAACGAGAACATGTCAAGGAGAAATTGCTCAGTAATAATGATAATTCTTCAAAGAATTTAATTCTTAGGTTTCAGAATTTAAATAATGAAATTAATAAAATTCAGAATAAAAAGATTGATTAACATTCATAGTTCATTCATATAAAATGTATATATAAATTATCCATGTCAAAGTCTATATCCAAAAACCCAAAAGATTTAGTTGAAGAACCACTTTTAGATAAAAGTGTTGAGTCATTAAAGAAACTTATTAGTAAGGGAAAAAAAAATGGTTTTCTTCTCAGAAATGAGTGTGAAAATGCGCTTGAAAATGAAAAATTTGACGAAAAAGAAGAGTTTTATTCTAAAGTTGAAAGTCTTAATATTCAAATTTATGAAGAAGACACCGACGCACAAGAATCTAGAAGAAGAGAAAGATAATAGTTCCTCTAAAGAAAATGAAAAAGAACAATCTGATGGAGGAAGAACTGATGATCCAGTTAGAATGTATTTGAAAGAAATGGGTAATGTTGAACTTTTATCTAGAATAGGTGAAATTGAAATTGCAAAAAGAATTGAGAATGGGAAACGTAAGACTAATGATGCTTTTTCTAAATCATTTATATCTATGAATTTTATAGATAAATTTTATCATGAATATAAAAATGAAATGCGACAGTTAAGGGATTTTATTGATCTTGACCAAACATTCAGAAACGTAAATGGGGAGCAAGAAGAAGACTTTAACGGTATCGAGAATAGCGAAGAACTTTACCAAAGCTCTGAAGATGATGTAGAACAAGAATCAGATTCAAAAGAAGGAAACGATGATCAAGAAAATGAAAATGATAATTCAGATTATAATGATGATTCAAGCGACTTATCAATATTAGAAAAAGAAGAAAATCTAAGACCCATTATAATTGAAAATCTAGAAAAGTTTTCAAAGAACTTTAAAAAGTTTAAAAAGTTAAAAGAGGATCATATTCAGCATAAGATTTCTAATAAAAAGATTGATATAAAATTAGAAAAAAAAATTAAGAATTCAGAGTCTAATATATCAAATTTGGTGATGAATCTTTTTATTAACCAAAATAGAATTGATGATGTGGTTGAAAATCATAAAAGTTACTACTCTTTGATCATAAAAGGAGAAGGAAGACTTCTCGACATTGCTACTAAATTGAGAATAAGTAGGAGTGATTTTTTAAAAGAATACGAAAAAAATAGTAGTAATAAAAATTGGCTAAAAAATCTTTCCAAAAAGAGTAATAAAAAGTGGGACGCTTTTGCAAAGAAAGAATTTACTCAAGAAATAATTAATAAGTTCAAGGAGATAACCAATCAAACATTAATGACCATCAATGAAATCAAGGGAATTTCTGGTTTGATTGATCAAGGAGTTAGAGAATCTGGGAAAGCTAAGAAGGAGATGATAGAGGCTAATCTTAGGTTGGTAATCTCTATAGCAAAAAAATATACCAACAGAGGGCTGCAATTTTTGGACTTAATTCAAGAAGGTAATATCGGCCTTATGAAAGCAGTTGATAAATTTGAATATAGAAGAGGTTATAAATTCTCAACCTATGCAACTTGGTGGATAAGACAAGCAATTACCAGATCAATAGCAGATCAAGCCAGAACAATAAGAATCCCTGTACATATGATTGAGACAATAAGCAAACTTGTAAGGGTATCAAGACAGATTCTTAATGAAAATGGCATTGAGCCACAACCAGAAGAATTAGCTTCGAGGCTAGGTATGCCTCTTGAAAAAGTTAGAAAAGTCTTAAAAATTGCCAAAGAACCAATAAGTTTGGAAACGCCTGTCGGTGATGAAGACGATAGCCATTTAGGTGATTTTATTGAAGATAAAGCGATAAAGCTACCACTGGATGCTGCAATTCAAAACAATCTCAGAGAAACTACAACCAGTGTTCTTTCAACTTTGACTCCAAGAGAGGAAAGAGTTCTGAGGATGCGGTTTGGTATTGGTATGAATACGGACCACACGTTAGAGGAGGTGGGGCAACAATTTTCGGTAACAAGAGAAAGGATTCGTCAAATCGAGGCTAAAGGTCTTAGAAAGTTAAAGCACCCTAGTAGATCAAGGAAACTAAGAAGTTTTCTTGACAATTAATTATTTAGAATTGATTACTAAAACAACTAACTAATTGAATAGATTTTTCTGGAGATTATTCTAAACTACTGTATAGATAATATATATATTTGATTGTAAAGGCCCGTAGTTCAGTTGGTTAGAACGCACCGCTCATAACGGTGTTGTCGGGGGTTCAAGTCCCTCCGGGCCTACCACATAATATCGAATTTTACGTAAAATATTAGTCGTTTTTATATTGATATTTTCTTCTTCATTGCTTCAATTAGACCAACTACACCATTAGGGTTGTTTTTTATGACAGACATAAACTCTGCTCTTTGCGTAACTAACATGCTAACACCATCAATGTTTACATCCAAAATTTTAAAGTTTTTATTTTTATCTAGATATATTTTCCAAATAAGTTTTAAAACTGGCCCATTTTTGTTTATGACATCCATCTTAACATTATAAAAGTTCTTTTCTATTAAGGCGTCAACGGCTTTGAATTCGCCTTCCCAGCCTTTGAATTTGGGCGCATATGTAGATACTATATAATCGTTAAAAGTTTTGACAAATTCCTCCTTAACAGACTTATCAATTCTTTTCCAATATCTACCGAGAACAAACCTTGAAATATAAAAGTTATCAAAAGCATTTAAGTATAAGTATCTAAAATTTGATCTCCTCTGAGAATCTGAGAGTTTTTCATCAGAAACTCTTTCTATCACCTCTTTACCGAGTTTTTCTACAAAAACCTTACTTCCTTCAGCATTTGAATCAGCACTTACGCTTGAGAAGGACAATAAAGCTTAGAGTTATTAAAAATAAATTTAGTATCTTACGCATACCTATACTTCTTACATCTATTCTATTAGATTGACTCTTGACTCATTAAACCCAGGATAATTAGAAGAAGGTAGTATACCATTATAATATCGTTTGTTTGCAACCTTAACTTCTTTAACTAACTCAGTTCTGGATAACTCAGTTTTGACTTCATTTGCAATTTTGGTGTCTAAATTGACAATCTCAGTATCTAATACCTCATCTTCATAAACATCAGTTGGTATTAGGTCAAAACTAACTTTTTCATTTTCTAATTTACCTGAAATCTCTTTTTTCTTTTCTGTCTATATAAACTTCTCATAGTTGCGTACCAATCAAGTGACCCAGCTTTCATTTCATCAACATAGTCAAGGTATTTTTCTCTGGTAGATACCCCTCTAACAACTGGACCAGAAAGTCTAGCTTCAAGGCCAATACCATTCATCCTGTATGCAAAGGAAAGCGGGTTTGTTATTGCGTCAACACCCATTCCAACACTATCTCTTACGCTTGATGGGCCAAAAATTGGCAACATCACATAAGGTCCATCTGGAACTCCCCAGACTGCAAGAGTCTGACCAAAATCTTCATGTGTATTAGGCATATTACCAAAATTTTCAGTACTAGCTACATCAAAGTACCTCCTAACCCAAAAGTCATATTGATTAAAAATCTACCTAAAATATTTCCAATACTTTCTTTATTCAACTGAAGAACCGCATTTGCTAGACTAACCGGAACTTTCGCTGTGTCTGCTAGATTTGTAAGAGGTTTTCTTGGGATATCAGGGAGTTTTCTCCAACCTTTAGCAACAGGTTTAAAAAAGTAATCATCCAATTTTTCATTAAACTTAAATATATTACGATTAGCTCCTTCAAATGGGTCATTTTCACCATTATTTTTTGAGAAGGATATATTTGGGCTTCCACTTATAAAAATTACAATTAGACCCAACAATAGAAATCTATATATTTTTAAATAAGATATTAACATAATTTATTCATTATAATATTACTTTAGATATTATACTATTTAAAATAAAAAAATAGACAAAAAAATACAATTAAATTATTTCTTATACATTACTTAATATATTTATACCCTCTATGAATAATATAAACGTTTCTTTTGAATTTTTTCCACCTAAAAATAAAGAGTCTATCGAATCTTTATGGTTAAATATAAGAAGATTAGAACCTCTTCAACCAAAATTTATTTCTGTTACCTATGGTGCAGGGGGGTCAACAAGGGAAAACACACATAATTTAGTAAAAGAAATAAAAAAAAAAACAAATCTAATTCCAGCAGCGCACTTAACCTGCATTGATACCTCAGTTCAAGAAATTGAGAAAATCGCCGAAGATTACTGGAATAACAACATCAAGCACATTGTAGCGCTTAGAGGTGATGTTCCAAAGGTAAAAAAGGAAAGCATGAATTAAGTTTTGCTACCGATCTGATAAAAGTTCTTAAGAGAAAATTTGACTTTGAAATAACAGTATCTGCATACCCTGAAAAACATCCAGACTCTAAATCTATAGAGCAGGAATATGATATTCTAAAAAAGAAAATTGATTTGGGTGCTAATCAAGCAATCACCCAGTTCTTTTTTGATGTAAATAGTTATTTTGATTATTTAGATGGTGCTATAAAAAGAGGAATATCAATTCCTATAATACCTGGAATACTTCCAGTTACAAACTGTAAAAAAACAATGGAATTTGCAAAAAAAATGAATTGTAAAGTACCAAAATCTTTATCTGATATGTTCCAAGGTTTAGACTCTGATATTGAAACAAGAAAGCTTGTTGCTACTACAATAGTTTACGATCAGTGTATGAAACTAATTTCTTCGGGAATTAAGGACTTTCATTTCTATACACTCAATAGAGCTGATTTATCCTTCGCTATATGTCATATTTTGGGTATCAGAATTTTAAAGGATGATATATGAAAAACATACAAGAAGTTTTAAAAGAAAGAATATTAATTCTTGATGGAGCAATGGGAACAATGATTCAGCAAGAAAAATTAGAGGAAGACGATTTTCGAGGAGCCAAATTTAAGGATACAAAAATTCTCTTGAAGGGTAATAACGATATTTTAAATTTGACAAAAGAAAAATTAATTTATGACATTCATACCAAATATTTAATGTCAGGCGCTGATATAATTGAAACAAACACATTTAATTCAACAAGAGTTTCTCAAAGTGATTATGATTGTGCGGATATATCTTACGAATTAAATTTTCAAGGAGGAAAAATTGCAAGAAAAGCAGTAGACGATTACCTGAAAAAAAATCCAAATGAAGTAAAGTTTGTTGCAGGAGTTTTAGGACCAACAAATAGAACCTGCTCAATGTCTCCAGATGTAAATAACCCTGGATTTAGAAATATAACTTTTGATGAATTACTAACGGATTATGAAGAGTCAACAGAAGCTTTAATTTCATCAGGAGTTGACCTAATCATGGTTGAAACAGTATTTGATACATTAAATGCAAAAGCTGCTCTGATGGCTATTCAAAATATACAAGACAAAGTAAAAACAACACTTCCAGTAATGATCTCAGCGACTATAACAGATTTATCAGGAAGAACTTTATCTGGCCAAACTATTGAAGCTTTTATAATTCTATCATACATGTTAACCCTTTAAGTATTGGTTTAAACTGTGCATTGGGACCAAAAGAACTTGAACCTTATGTTATTGAATTAGATAGAATATCGGAAAAATTTATAAGTGTACATCCAAACGCAGGACTTCCGAATGCATTTGGAGAATATGATGAAACTCCAGAATCTATGGGAAACTTTGCTAGAAAATGGAGTAAAAATGGCTATATTAATATCATTGGCGGATGTTGTGGAACTACCCCAGAGCATATAAACTTAATGAAAAAAAATGTTAAAAATATCGAACCAAGACAAAAAAAGATTTTCGAACCAAAATTGCATTTATCAGGATTAGAATCTTTTCAGTTTTAGTATGAATTCAAATATAAATTTTATAAATATTGGCGAGAGAACCAATGTAACTGGTTCAGCAAAATTCAAAAAGCTAATAATGTCCGATCAATTTGAAGAGGCAGTAGCAATTGCCAAAGATCAAATTGATAATGGTGCTCAAATTATCGATATAAATATGGATGAAGGTTTGCTTGATTCAAAGGAAGCTATGAGGAAGTATTTAAACTTAATTTCGGTAGAACCTGACATTGCAAAAGTTCCTTTCATGATTGATTCTTCTAAATGGGAGGTTATTGAAGCTGGGTTAAAATGTATTCAAGGAAAAGGCAATTGTCAATTCTATTAGCTTAAAAGAAGGTGAAAAAAGATTTTATCTCAGGCAGAAAAAATAAAAGTCTTATGGTGGTGCAGTTGTAGTTATGGCTTTTGATGAAGATGGTCAAGCGGATAATGTTGATAGAAAATTTAATATATGTGAAAGAGCGTATAATTTATTAGTAAAAAAAATTAACTTCGATCCTCAAGACATCATATTTGATCCTAATATCTTTGCTGTAGCTACTGGTATCGAGGAGCATAACAACTATGCGTTAGATTTCTTCGAAGCAACAAAATTGATAAAATCAAACCTACCTTATGCGAAAGTATCTGGTGGTTTATCTAATGTCTCGTTTAGTTTTAGAGGAAATAATCAAGTTAGAGAGGCGATGCATTCTTGTTTTTTATATCATGCTATAAAATATGGATTAGATATGGCAATTGTAAATGCAGGACAAATTACTATTTACGAACAAATTCCTAATGATCTAAAAACAGCAGTTGAGGATGTACTATTTAATAAATCTAATTTGGCTACAGATAACATTCTTGAAATATCAAAGAAATATTCGGGTAATGTTGAGAAAAAAAAGTTACAAACGAATGGAGAAAAAAGCCTAGAAAAGAAGATAGAATATGCACTTTTCAAAGGTATCATCGAATTTATTGAAATCGATACCGAGGATTTAAGAAAAACTTATAAATCACCTCTGGAAATTATTGAGGGCCCACTAATGGATGGAATGAATGTCGTTGGAGACCTTTTTGGCTCTGGTAAAATGTTTTTACCACAGGTTGTCAAATCAGCAAGGGTAATGAAACAATCAGTTGCTTATCTTTACCCTTTATGGAAAGTGATAAAAAAGAAAAAAAAAGAAAGGGAAAATTTTTTTAGCTACAGTTAAAGGAGATGTTCATGATATTGGTAAAAATATAGTAGGCGTCGTTTTACAATGTAATAATTTTGAAATAATTGATCTAGGGGTTATGGTTCCTTCTAATAAAATTATAGAAACTGCTATTAAGGAAAATGTTGATTTAATAGGATTGTCAGGACTGATTACACCAAGCTTGGATGAAATGTGTTTTGTAGCAAGCGAATTAAAGAGAAATAATATTACTAAACCATTACTAATAGGAGGCGCAACTACAAGTAAAATTCATACGGCTATAAAAATTGATCCATTGTATGATTCAGGAGTTTGCCATGTAACTGATGCCTCTAAGGCCGTAGCAGTTGCTTCTAATCTAATTTCAAAAAATAAAGTAAAACCTTTTACAGAATCTTTAGCAAAAGAGTATTCCTCATTAAGAAATAATTATTTTAAAAAAAGAAAAATCTTCTTTAAATAATATAGAAAATTGTAGAAAAACTTGTTCCAATTTGATTGGAATAGCTATAAGCCTCCAATACCCAAAAGAAAAAAAATTAATTTCCAATCTAATATAAGTATAAAAAAAATATCTAAATTTATTGACTGGAAACCTTTTTTTGAAGCATGGGAATTATATGGAAAATTTCCTGATATTCTTGAGGATGAGATAGTTGGAAAAGCAGCATCAGATCTATGGAAAGATGCCCAAAAATGCTTGATAAAATTACTAAAGAAAAACTAACAATCCCGAAGGCTGTTTTTGGTTTTTGGTCAGCCAATTCGGTTGGTGATGACATAGTCGTTTACGATGAAAAGACTAAGGTTGAGATATCAAGACTTTTCTTTCTAAGGCAACAAATAGATAGATCAAAATCAAAAAGAGCAAATTTCTGTCTTGCAGACTTTATTGCCCCTACCTCAGAGAATATTAAGGATTATATTGGAGGCTTTATAGTAACAGCTGGTGAGGGGATAGAAAAATTGGCTAAATATTATGAAGACAAAAATGATGATTATAATTCGATACTTGTTAAATCTTTAGGAGATAGAATTGCAGAAGCATTAGCAGAAATGTTACATGTTGATGTTAGAAAAAAATTTTGGGGTTATGCAAAAGGTGAAAAATTCTCTAATGATCAGTTAATAAATGAAGAATATATAGGTATAAGACCTGCTCCAGGTTATCCTGCTTGCCCAGACCATACAGAAAAGAAAACATTATTTAAATTACTTAAAGCAAATGAAAATATTAAGGTTAAACTTACAGAATCTTTTGCAATGACACCATCTAGTTCAGTCTCAGGATTTTATTTTTCAAACCCTAGTGCAGCTTATTTTGGAGTTGGTAAAGTTTATGAAGACCAAGTTGAGGATTATGCTAAGAGAAAAGGTGTTGATAAAAAGATTGCAGAAAAATGGTTATCTTCATCCCTTGGTTATGCAATTGAAGATTAAGAATGGATATTAAAAATAAAAGAATATCAATTCCAGAACCAGATTTTGTTACAAGTTTAAATGAACAACAAAAGATAGCTGTAAGTGAAACGGATGGTCCATTACTAGTATTATCTGGTGCAGGCACAGGAAAAACTAAAGTTTTGACTACACGATTAGCTAATCTAATTTATAAGAGATTGGCAAAAACTAATGAAATACTTGCTGTAACTTTTACAAATAAAGCAGCACTAGAAATGAAACAAAGAGTAGAAAAGATTCTTAAAATTCCTGTTGAAGGAATGTTTATTGGAACATTCCACTCAATAGGAGTAAGGTTCTTAAGAAAGCATTCTGATCTTATTAATTTAAAGAATGATTTTACAATCTTAGATACCTCTGATCAGTTGAGACTATTAAAACAAGTCATTAGTTTTCTTAATTTAGATGAAAAACGTTATGTTCCAAAAAATTTTCTTTATATGATTGATCAAGCAAAAAATTTGGGACTGTTTCCTGAAGATATTACTAATCATGAATTTGTACTTAAAACTGATGGTAAATTTAGTATGATTTATAAAGCTTACCAAGAAATACTTAAAAATTTTAATTCTGTAGATTTTGGCGATTTAATTACCCTTCCCGTAAAATTATTTAAAAATAATCTGGACATTTTAAATTTTTACCAAAAAAGTTTAAATATATTTTAGTTGATGAATATCAAGATACTAATGGAGCACAATATATGCTTTTAAGACTATTAACTGGAGATAAGAGAAATATTTGCTGTGTTGGAGATGAGGACCAGTCAATTTATGGTTGGAGAGGAGCTCAATTAAAAATATTTTAAATTTTGATAAAGATTTTGTAGATGCCAAAATAATCAGGTTGGAGCAAAATTATAGATCTACGGGAAATATTCTTAAAGCAGCATCTTCATTAATTTCAGAGAATGAAGAAAGAATTGGAAAAGATTTATGGACATCCGATTCGAACGGTGAGCCAGTTAAAATTTTAAATTTAGAAAACGATGAGGCTGAAGCACTTTACATTGCTAGAGAAATAAGAACATTAGTAAATAATAAAACTAAATTATCAGAGATTGCTATATTAACTAGAGCCAGTTTTCAATTCAAAGACATCGAGGATAGATTTTTAAAGGAGGGAATTAAATATAGAGTTGTTGGTGGTTTAAGGTTTTATGAGAGAGCAGAAATAAAAGATGCATTATCTTATTTTAGATTGCTTATCAACAAATCGGATAATCTAGCCTTTGAAAGAATAATCAATATTCCAAAAAGAGGAATGGGTAAAGCATTTATCCAAAAATTATATGAGTTTTCAAATAAACAAAATTTATCTTTATTTGAGTCACTAAATCATCTTGTTGATTTAAAAGATATGAAAAATCAACAACTTAGTAAAAGTAAGCAATTTTTACAGATATTAATTAATCATAGTCAAATGTTGGAAAAAGACGATCATTCAGAGGTGGCAGGTTCACTTTTGGAGGAGGTAGGTTATATTGAAATGCTTCAGGCTGATAAAACACCTGAGGCTGAGGGAAAACTTGAAAATCTAAAAAAACTTGTTGCGGATATTAAGAATAGGAACTCAATATACGAATTTTTAGAGGAGGTCAGTTTACTAACTGATATTCTAAGTAATTCAGATGGTTTGGATAAAATTTCCCTAATGACATTACATAGTGCTAAAGGTTTAGAGTTCAATCATGTATTCCTACCCGGATGGGAGGAAGGAATATTTCCAAATCAAAGGAGTTTAGATGAAAATGGTAATAAAGGACTTGAAGAAGAGAGGAGACTTGGTTACGTAGGAATTACAAGGGCAAGAAAAAATTTATATATATCTTATGTAAATTTTAGAAAGCAATATAATTATTCTATATATAGATCTTTACCTTCAAGATTTTTGTCTGAACTTCCAGATCAAAGTTGTAAGATTTTACAAATATCAACACAAGAAAAAAAAGAGAAACAAAAACTATCAAGTTTAGTTAACTCAAATTTTAGTGTTGGTGATAAAGTTCTCCATGAACATTTTGGCAAAGGTTTAGTCTTAGGTATATCTGAAAATCAGTTGCAGATTAGATTTGAAAAAGATGATAAAATTATAAAAATATTCTCAGATTATGTACAAAAGCTTTAAAATTTGAAAAAAATTAACTTTATAGTTCCTAAATGCAACAAAGCAAAAATTACAAAAATAATTGAATGCTTTGACAATATTTCATACAGATTTTTAAACGAAGATGTAAAGTTTGAGGTGTTTTCAGATAAATTAGAGCAAGATATTTTTTTCCTCAATAAACTTTACAAAGATATTCATTATAAACTGGAAAAAGTTGAAAAAAATTGGATAAAAGAGATAAAAAAAAAAGACATAACTACCGAAACTGCTTTATTTGTGTGTCACCAAGGTTTTAGAAAAATTTCAACAACAAAAAAAAATAATTATTCCAGCTAGTTCAGCTTTTGGAACTGGTAGTCATGAATCTACAATTCTTATTATAAAAAGCTATTGAAAAAATAATTAAAAAAACTAAGTTTAATTTTCCTTTAGATATTGGTACAGGGACTGGAATTTTATCATTTGTATTAAGTTTAAAGCTAAAGAAAAAAATTTATGCTACTGATATTTCATTAGATTCAAAAAATAACTTTAAAAAAAATAAAAAAATAAACAAACTAAATAATATACAATTTATTAAAAGCTATGGAATGAATAATATAATATTAAAAAAAAAAAAATTTGACTTAGTAGTTGCAAATTTACTTTTAAATGAACACAGAAGAATTATTAATAATGTTTGTAAAAATATAAAAAAAAGAGGTATTTATTTAATATCAGGTATTTTAGATACGCAAGTTAATTACTTTATTGTATTATTGAGAAGTTTAAATTTAAGATTATATGATTCGATGAAATTAAATAGTTGGGTATGCTTAGTTTTTATAAAGTATTAAAATGTTAAATCTTCATAGTTTTAAAAAAGAATTCCTAAAAACAAATTTTGACTATTATTTAGTCAACACAAATGATGAGTTTTTAAATGAATATACTCCAAGTTCAAGTATGAAGTTGAAATGGTTAACTAATTTTACAGGATCAAATGGTATTGCATTAGTTGGTAAAAAAAAGAATTATTTTTTTACGGATGGTAGGTATACACTACAAGCAAAAAAGAAATAGATTCCTCATTTAAAATACTTGAGATACCAAAAATTAATTTTTTGATTTTGCAAAGGATAATCTTGTAGGAAAAATATCCTTTTAGATTTCAAGACTTTTAATTATAAATTTTTAGAGCGCCTAATAAAAATTACTTCTAACAAAAACAAAGGAATAGAACATGATTCCAAGGATTTAATCTATTCTCTTTGGACAGATCGACCTCTTATAAAAACAAAATCTATTTTTAAACTAAAAATGAATTTGTTGGTTATACTGTATCAAAAAAACATCAGAGCCCTTTTTCAAAATCTTAAATCAAAATTTATTATTATTACATCACCAGATTCTATTTGCTGGCTTTTAAATATAAGAGGATATGATCTTGAAAACTCTCCAATTAGTTATGAGTAGATTGATTGCAACAAAAAAAAATTATATGTTTTTATAGATTTAAAAAAGTACCTGAAAAATTAATTAAAAATGATAAGTCAATTTGTTACATTTCATCTTCTAAATTTGAAGATATTTAAAAAAATTAATAAAAAAGGATAGTATTTATTTAGATTCAAATGTTTCTTATTTCTATTATAACCTATTAAAAAACCGAAAGAATAAACTTACCATTGGTGAGGATCCTTGTAAGATTATGAAAGCTAAAAAAATAGTTTTGAAATAAAATATAGTAAAAATGCTCACCTTAAGGATGGTATAAGTCTAACAAAATATTTCTATTGGCTTGAAAAGCAAGAATACAATAAAAAATTAAATGAGTTTATAGTTGCAAAAAAATTAGAAGAATTCCGAAAAGAAAATAATGATTTTTTTTCATTAAGCTTTCCAACCATATCTGCTGTTGGAGGTAATGGTTCAATTATTCACTATAAACCAGATGAGAAAAATTGTTACAGATTTAAAAAAAGGTCAACTCTACTTGTGTGACTCTGGTGGACAATATTATGGGGTACAACAGATGTAACTAGAACAATCTATCTAGGTAAAAAAAACCAAAAAGGAATTTATCAAGATGTATACACGGGTATTAATTGGTCATCTTAATATAAGCATGATTAAATTTCCGATAGGAACCAAGGGTTATCAGATTGATTCATTAGCCAGATATTCTCTATGGGAAAATGGAATTGATTTTAATCATGGTACTGGTCATGGAGTAGGGAGTTTTTTGAATGTTCATGAAGGGCCTCAATCTATATCAAAGACTTATAGCAATGTAGAATTACAAGAAGGTATGATAGTTTCAAATGAACCTGGTTTTTATAAGGATGGTGAATATGGAATTAGAATTGAAAATCTAGTACTTGTAAAAAAATCAAAGACTAAAAAATTTCTTGAATTTGAAACTTTAACTATGTTTCCGTATGAGAAAAACTTAATTGACAAAGAAATGCTTAATACTAAACAAAAACAATGGATAAATAATTATCATCAGGTTATTATAAAAACATATCTCCTCATTTAAAAAGTGAAGAAAGAGTTTGGTTGAGAGAAAAAGAGTTTTAAATTTAATTTGAGTCGTTAATAAGTTTTTTTGCAGCTTCAATAGCCTCAGAGGTTATATCTTCAGCAGAAAGCATACGTCCAATCTCTAGTATTCTCTCTTCTCTATCTAATTTAATAAGTTTAGTTTCGAACTTACTCTTAGTTACTTTGTAATGGTTTTGGCCAACTGATGCTACCTGAGGTGAGTGAGTAATTACACAAACTTGACGATTTTCTCCAAGTCTTTTGAGCCTCTGTCCTACTGCGGCTGATACAGCTCCACCTATTCCACTATCAACTTCATCAAAAAAAAGAATAGATGACTTATTTTTATCTGCTGTTACTTTAAGAGCTAATGCTATTCTACACAATTCACCTCCCGAGGAAATTTTTTTTATTTCATCCATTTTAGATTTTGGATTTGTTTGAATTTTAAAAGTAACTTTATCCTGTCCTTTGACATTATAATCTGTTTTTTCAATGAAGGTTTTAAAACTTGCATTTTCTAATTTTAAATCTAAAAACTCACTATTTACTTTTAAATCAAGTTCTTCACAATTTTTTAGTCTTTGAGAACTAATTAAATCTGAGTTATTAATAAATATTTTTTTGTTTCATCTAGATCATTTCTTATTTCTAAAAGTTTATTTTCTTTATTATCAAGAGATATAACTTTTCTTTTTATTGATTCCTCTATTTCTATTAAATTTTCTTCACTAACATTATGCTTTTTGGATAATTTTTTGTATAATGATATTCTGTCTTCAATATCATCAATAGATTGACCACCCTCATTCTAGATGCATATAGTTTTGAAAGAATTTTGAAATCTCTGTTATTTCTAAAATTATTGATTCTAGACTTTTTATTTGTTTGATTGATTCTTCATCTAAAAGATCTTCGATGCCATTTAAAAGTTTTATATTCTCTGAGATTAGTTTTTCAATTCCTGGAATACTATCAGATGAAAAATTATTGTTAACTTTTGATAGAGTTTCATTAATTTTAATAAAATTTTTTATAATTTTTCTTTTTTTTTCTAATTCCTCAAATTCGCCGGAGACAGCATTTAAATTTCTTAGTTCTTTTAAATCGTAATCATATGTTTGTTTTATTTCACTTTTAATTTTTGAATTCTTCAAGTTCACTTTGGTATAGACTTTCTTTAGATTTTAGATCTTCCCAAATTTCTTTTTAGTTTAGAAAGTTTTTTTTTTGGTCCCAAAATTATCTAATGTGTCGATATGTGTTGTATTATCAAGAAGTCCTTGTTCAGAGAAAATTGACTATGAATTTCAATTACGCCTTCTGTAACATCCTTTAGTGTATTTAAGCTTATAGGTGTATCATTTATAAATGATTTAGATTTTCCATACTCATCTAATATTCTTTTTATTATAATTTCATTATCTGTTTCGATTCCAATATTATCTAGTTTCATTTTTATTTCTGGAAAATGATATATATCAATAATTGCAGTTATTACAGTTCTCTTTCCTTTTTCAGGTTTTATAGATGATTTTGTTCTTCCACCTGAAATAAGGGATAAAGAGTCTAGAATCATAGATTTTCCAGCACCAGTTTCTCCAGTAAAAACTGAAAGTCCATTTTGAAAATTTATTTCAATATGTTGGATTAGAATTAGATTTTTAATTGATAAATATTTTAGCATTATTAAAAAGCTCAAAATCTTTATCTTTTAAATTATTTAAATCAATTGCTTGTTTTTTATATTTTTTTAAATTTCTGTTGATATTATATTTTTTGGCTAATACATCACCTTCTTTCTTCCATGAGGATTTAGGGAAATTGTATGAAAGAATTTTATATAAATAATCAGCTTGTTTAACCAAACCAATTGAGGTATAGGATTCAATTAGTCTGAAAAGTGATTCAGGTGTATGAACTGATCTTTTATATTTTTTAAGTATTTGTTTATATCGTTTTATAGCAGCTAAATAATTACCTTTTGACTGATAAAATTTCCCAATCAATAATTCTTTTGATGATAGATGATTCCTTAAGATTTTAATTATTTCAAACGATTTTTTTTTATACTTTGAGTTTGGGTATCTATTCGTTAATTCTAAAAATTCTTGTAATGCTTTTACTGAATATTCCTGATCAAGTTCAATGTTTGGGATTCGCTCATAATAAGAGTAACCTTTAAGAAAGATTGCATAAGGTACTAACGGATGATCTGGATTAAGTTCTGTAAATTTTGATAATGATAATATTGCTTCATCATACTCCCTATTACTATAATGTGAAAATCCAGTCAACATTTGACCTCTTGCTGACCAGTCAGAATAAGGATACTGAATTTCAAGTTCTGTGAATCTATCTATAGCTTCATCAAATTTTTTCTTTTTTAATAATTCTAGCCCTGAATTATAAATTTCAACATCATTATTTAATTGTTTATTAATGACTATATTTCGGTCAGATGAACAAGCATTAAGCATAAACAAAAAAATAAATACCAACAATTTTCTTTTCATGTTGGATATTTTTAAATAAATTGGTGGGTTAATAAAGTTTTTTTTTATTTAATTCGAACTTACTAACTTATAGTTTTGTTCTGATTCAAATATTTTTGAATTAGCTTAATATTGAGTTTGTGACCAGACTGGGAAGTGAAGAAGGAACCAATTATTTTTTTACCTGAAAGCGCTATATCACCTATAAAGTCTAAAAGCTTATGCCTAACAAATTCGTCACTAAATCTAAGTCCCTCAGGATTAAGAATTTTATCTTCATCAACTACAACAGCATTATTTAATCCACCCCCAAGTGCTAATTTAGCTTTCCTAAGTGCTTCTACATCCCTTAATAGTCCAAAGGTCCTAGCTTCACAGATTTGAGACCTGTAAATATCTTTATTTAACATGAGTGAGATACTTTGCTTGCCAATGACTTTGTTAGAATAATTAATTTCAGTTGAAAACATTGTATAACTAAAAGGTAAAACGCGAGCAACTTTTTCACCTTCAGAAACCTCAATAGGTCTGAGTATTTTTACATACTCTTTAAATGATTGTTGGTCACTTACACCTACTCTGTCAATTTCATCCACAAACTTTTTGGAAGATCCGTCATTAACTGGTACTTCATGATTATCTAAATCTATGAAAACGTTATCTATATCTAAACCATATAATGCGGATAATATATGTTCAACGGTAGAGATAGTGTTCCCAAATTCATCACCTAAAGTTGTGCAGAGTTGGGTTGATTTAACATTTTTAAATGAGGCATTGATATTGATTACTTTGTTCTCTTTTTAATTCTAAAAACATAGCCTGTGCTAATTGGAGCGGGTGATAATTTCATTGTAACCTTTTACCGGAATGAAGACCAATTCCAGAAAATATGATAGAATCGGAGATTGTTTTTTCTGTTTTGGCCGTTTTTATTTTTGGTGGAGAAAAGTCAACGAATTTTGACTCATTTATCACTTCTTTTTTAATAACCTCATTTGAATAATATACTAATTAAAATATTAAAGGGCCATTCACAAAAAGTTACATAATATTACAATTTAGGCATAGCTTTCTTCTATCCAATTATCTAATCTATCAATAGCGTTTACTACTTTGGATGATAATATTTTTTTTGTAATTTGTAATTCTTTGTAATTTTGAGCTAATTTTATCATTCCCAAGATTGTACTGAACTCAGGTTTGTTTGAAAAAACCCTGATTGACTCCAGACATACTAACCCTACAGTGCCTATTAAAAATATTTTCTCCAAGAGTATTTAAACCATATATTTTAGATGCACCTCCTGCGAAAACTATACCTTTAACACTAACTCTTGTATAAATATTATCAAAAACGAAATCCCTTATAATCTCAAGAATCTCCTCATACCTAGGTTTAATAATCCCAAATATAATATTCTTATTGATATTTTTTTGCTGAACTGAGTTAATTCTTATTTCGATATTATTATTGAAGTTAGGAGATAAATTCCCGTGCAAGATTTTGATAGTTTCAGCTGTTTCCTTTGGAATTTCCAAACCTTTATACAAATCGTCAGTAACATTGTTACCCCCAAGTGGAAGTATTTTTGAAAAAATAACTTTTTTGTCCTGCATCACTACTACTTTAGTTGTAGATGCTCCAATGTCTATACACGCAACACCATCATTTTTTTCTTTTTCTGACAATGCAGAAAAAGCAGAAGATATTCAGAATCAAAAAATTGTCAATATTTATATTAATTTTCTTAAAACAATTCTCATACTCTTTAAAGAGTTTTTGATCAATCATAATGTTTAAAGAAGATATACCAAGTTTATCACATTTTTGGGTAATTGGTTGGCTTGTAATTTTATCCTCATCTAGGATGAAGTTTTGTGGAAAAGAATGAATAATTTTTTTTCCCTTAATCTTTGATTCAAGAAGATTTTTTTTGAATATTTTTCTAATATCTTTCTTCGTTATACCCAGGGATCCAGCGTTAATTCTACATAAATTTTTTTTTTGAACTACATTTATATCGGTGATACTTGAAAAGAAAATATTATTTTTATTTTTAAAGTTTTTACCAAGTGTGTTATTTAAAACTTTCTGGATTGTTGAAGAAAGTTTCTCAGAATTATTTAAACAAAAATTTCCTAGCCCCTCACTTTTTTGATAATCCATTCCAATTATCTTTGGTTGTTTATTTTCAATTTTGAAAGATAAGCAAGCAATTTTTCCAAAGCCTATATCAAAGACAACAAAAGTTTTATCATTTTTAATTAAATCGAACATTGCTTATTACTTAGATAAATTCTTTCGTAGATTCGCATATCAAAATATGAAAAATTATCATAAACTTCTAATATTTTAATATCTTCAAATATATTGAGAACTTTATCAAGCTTTTTGTGAGTAAATTAACACATTTATTATCTTTCAATATAAATAACCAACTTCCATCATTTTTTACTTCCATTTGTTTAATACTACTAGCAAATTTTTTCTATTATTAAATAAGTCTGTAAGTTTTTTAAAATTAATCAACGATTTATCTCCAAAAACTTCAATTAGGTTCTGATCATTAACTTTTGAGTATTTTAATATTAATCCATTACCATCTATATAGTTTCTTTTCCCATTATCAATCCAAACCATTAAAGGTTTTTTTCAGTTATATTTATTATTAAATGACCATCTTCTTTTAGTTCAAATATAAAACTATCAATTTCGTTTATCTGCTCTAATTTTTTTTATTTTATTCCTATTATAATTTGAAAATTCATTAATATTTGCCATTTTAAGCAATCTTAATAAATAATTTTCTGAGGTATTCTTATTATTTCTCACTGATATTTTTGTTATTTTTTTGAAAAGTGAAAAGTTCGAAAGCATAATTTTTGCTTTATCAAAAATAATTTTATTTTCAAGATTCTTTAAATTTATCGCTATTAATATAGGTACTGAAATAATAACTAAAGTTAGTATTTTTCGCATGTAGGATTATTAATTAATATTTCGCAAAGTTCAAAAAAAGAAATTTTTTCTTTTGCCATTTCTGGAAGTAATGAGTTGCTTGTTAAACCTGGCTGAGTATTAATTTCTAATAGAAAAATTTTTTTTTTTTCTATCATCATATCTAAAATCAACCCTACTAATACAATTACAACCAATGGCATTATGAGCGTTAATAGAGGCTTTTTAGATCATCTATAATTTTTTACTAAGTTTTGGTTTTATTATGTGCTCAGCCACATCAACATACTTTCTATTGTAATCATAAAGTGCGCTATCAAATTTTATTTCCATGATTCCGCATACTTTATTATTGATAATTCCTACCGTAATTTCCTGACCATTGATAAACTCCTCAAATATAAATCTATGTAAATTGATCCCAACTTTTTTTATAAACTTATTTAATTCATTTTTATTTTTTATAATCTTAATCCCATTACTTGATCCTCCATTTATTGGTTTGGTTATTATTGGGAATGTACTCAATTTCTTATTAAGTGGATCAATTTCTTCGGGGACTGAAATTTTAAGGCCTTTAAAAAATACTTTTGACTTTCTTTTATCCATTGATATTGAAGATGCAAGAACACCAGAATGAGTATATGGAAAACCTAACAAATTTAGTATTGATTGGATTTGGCCATCTTCTCCAAAATATCCATGTAAACAATTAAAAATAATATCTGGGTGAAAAGACTTTAATTTTTTTGTTAAATTTATAAAGTTATCTCCAACGTTTATTAACTTACAATCATACTTATATTTTAAAACTGTATAGACAGCAGTAGCAGATAATTTAGAAATCTCATATTCATCTGAAATTCCACCTGATAAAATTGCAACTTTTTTATATTTTTTTATATTTACCAATTCGTACTATTTCCCATTCTAGTTTTATTTTACATTTATCCCATACTTTTGATCTTATATCTTCACCTAAAAGTTCTAAATCAAGGGAGGTTGCAGAGTTACTATTTATAAAGAAATTTGAATGATGTTCAGAAACTTTTGCCCCTCCACTAGTTTTACCTCTATATTTAATTACATCAATTAGTTTCCATGCTGAATTATTTTTTGGATTAGAAAAGGTACTACCTCCAGTTTTTACTCCGAGTGGCTGGCTTTTTTCGATCGTTTATAATAGTTTTTATTTTATCATTTATTTTTCTTTTTCGATCATAATTTACTTTAAATTTTGCACTAACAACAATATCGTCTCCTAATGTAGAACTTCTATAACCAAAAGTAATGTCATCCTTTTCTTTTACTATTTTTTTTACCTTTACTATTTATAACCACACATTCAAGAAGATTATCACAAATTTCATGACCATAACAACCTGCATTCATTTTTAAGTTACCACCTAAGGTTCCAGGAATACCACTTAAAAATTCAAATCCTGTTATATTATTTTCTAAACAAAATTTTGAAATTTGATAATCTTTTGCTGAACCTCCAATTTGTAAAATAGATTCTTTTTTATAAAGTGTAATCTGAGAAAAAGCTTTACCTAGTTTTATAACAATTCCATTTATACCTCCATCCCTTACTATTAAGTTCGAGCCGGCACCAATTATAAAAACTGGGAATATTTTCTTAAAATATTTTAAAATTATCCTAATTACTCTCTCTGAATCCGAAGTAATAAAACACAAACATTTTCCTCCTGTGCCAAACCATGTCTTTGAACCTAAATCATAATTAAACGATAAGTTATATTTATTAAAAAATTTAACATTTCACTTAATATAAATAGAAAACTTTTGGGCAATATTTGAACTTAAACCTGCTCCTAAAAATATTATATTATTTTCATTTTTATATAGATTCTTTAAATCATCGAATAGGTAATCTTCATTTTCTACAGCTTTTATAATTTTTTTTTTTTTAAATTTATTTTTGAATAATTTTTCAAGTTTGAGATTTGTCATTTTTTTTAGATTTTTTTCGCCCGCCGAATAAATAGGTAAAATAAATATAAAGTCGGCTTTTGAAAAACTTTCTAAAAATTCCTCTAAAAGTCCATTGATTCTTGTATATCTATGGGGTTCAAAATAGCTACAACTTTATTTTTAGTAATTTTTTTTAAAGATTCTAATGTTGTTTTGATTTCGTTTGGATGATGAGCATAATCATCTATTATTAGACTTTTAGTATTTTTATTAAGTATAGAAAACCTTCTTTTAACACCAGAAAATTTTCTCAACCCCTCAGAAATCTTTTTACAGGTATGTTTAGCTGGTAGCAGATACTAAAGGCACATAAAGCATTCAAAATATTATGTTTGCCAATGAGTGGAACTTTAATATCTTTTATAATTTTTTTTGATTTGAAATTTATACAAATATCAAATGAAGAAATAAAATTTTCTAAAGTTTGTATGTTTTGGGCTTTAAAATCCGAAGATTCTGATGTTCCAAAAGTAATGATTGGTTTAGACCTTATATGTTTAATTATACTTTTACTATTTTTATCATCATTACATATACATAAAAACCATAGAAAGGTATTTGCTCTGCATATTTTATAAATACTTTTTTTATCTCATCTATATTTTTGTAAAAGTCTAAGTGTTCAAGGTCTATATTATTAATTACACCAATAGTTGAAGGTAATAAAGTAAATGATCCATCTGATTCATCGGCTTCAGCAATTATAAATTTACCATCACCTAATTTTGCATTGGCACCAAGGCTATTTATAATTCCACCATTAATTACTGTCGGATCAAGTCCTGCATTTTCGAGAATACATGCGATCAATGATGTTGTTGTTGTTTTTCCATGTGAACCTGCAACCGTAATGGATGACTTTAGTCTCATAACTTCAGCTAGCATCATTGCCCTAGAAAAAGTAGGTATTTTTCTTTTTTTTGCTGCTTTTAGTTCAACATTATTTTTTTTAATTGCTGATGAATACACAACTATGTCTACGTCATCAACATTTGATATTGAATGATAATTGAAAACTTTCACACCTTTTTTAAGTTCTTTAACGATTAGGTTTTCATTTTGATCACTTCCACTAATTTTAAAACCTTTCTGAAACAATATTTTGCAATGGCACTCATCCCAATACCACCTATTCCAATAAAATGAATTTTCTGCTGTAAAAACATTAATTAGCTACTCTTTTCATTAAATCTGTGAATGAAATTTTCTGAATATTATTTTTAATACTATACAATTTTTCTTTTTTTTTCTCAAAAAAATTAAATTTTTAATTTTTTGTGATAATGATTTTACACTTAAATTATGTTCATCTAAAATAAAGCATTTATTATTTTCTCAAATTCTTTAGCATTGTAATATTGATGGTTATTCATAGATGAGGGGAGGGGGAAAAGTAAGCAGGGTTTTGAGAAAATCTCAATCTCTGCTAAAGTAGATGCTCCGCATCTACATATTATCAAATCAGCGTTATGGTACTGTTCATAAATATTATAGAAAAACTTTTCTATTTTATGTTCTACTTTGAGTGATTGATATTTTTTTTTGATTTCTTCAAGATCATCGCCTCTGGCTTGTTGAACTATTATTAATTTCTTAAGTAAAGATTTATCAAAATTTTTTAGTAATTCAGGAATAATTTTAGAAAAAATTTTTGCTCCTTGGCTTCCTCCAACAATAAATATCCTTTTCTTTTTAGTTTTAAAATTTGAAATTTTTTTTTTCTTTCTCAAAGGTATGCCTGTATAAACTGCGTTCTCAGGAGCGAATTTTGTTTTAGGAAATGTAATAGCAACGATATCAGCAATTTTTGATAACATTCTGTTTGTTTTTCCCATGACTGCATTTTGCTCATGAATTATTATTTTTTTATTAAGAATTTTGGCTGCTATTAGTGTTGGAATCGAAGTGTACCCACCAAAGCCAATTATAATGGCAGGTTTTCTCTTTAATATGATCGCAATATTGTCCAAAATACTTAAAAATAATTTTAATAAGTTAAAAATTAAGAAAAAATTAATTTTCAATCTAGCTGTGAAGATTCTTCTATATTTTATGCCTAATTTTTTCAGATATTTCTCAGTTCTCTTATCAGTCAGAATTAAAGTATCGTAATTCTTGAGTTGTTCAAATACAGATAGAGCTGGAAATAAATGACCACCAGAGCCTCCTGCAACAAGAAATACTTTATTCATTAATATCATCCTTAATCAAAACTAGTATAAATCCAATTAATAATGCACTTGAAAATAAAGATGAGCCTCCATAAGAAATAAAAGGTAATGTCATCCCTTTGGTAGGTATAATATTTAGTGTGGAAGATATATTGATTATAGTTTGAAATAAAAAAATATTTGATAATCCAGTGAGTGATGTAATTATAAATAAATTTGAAGATCTTTGACATATGTAATGAATTCTTACGTATGGAATCATGTAAAGAAATAAAATGATAATAGCAACTATAATTCCTAGTTCTTCTGAAATTAATGCATAAACAAAGTCTGAATGTGAGTCTGGAAGTTTCTTGGAGATCATACCTTCACCAATCCCTTGACCAAAAACCCCCCCGCTTTTGAAAGAATCGATTGATTTAGTAATTTGGTAATTATCACCAATTCCAGAAAATAAATAATTCATTATTCTAAATCTTACATGATCAAGTATAAAAAACATAATAAAAAGATTCCTAATATAGCTTGATATTATGGGATACAAAATTCTTGACTTTATATTGATTGTTAATAATTGAATTACCCATACAACGCATATTAAAATTAACATCCCAAAGTCTGGTTGCATTATTAATATTATAGAAATCAAAGAAAGACAAAAAAGATTTATAATAAGAGAAAAATCCTCCTTTATCTTATATCGAACAAATAATAGAGAACTTAAAATTATAAACGTTGGTTTAGCTAATTCAGATGGCTGAATTGAAAAATATATAAAGTTAAGCCACCTTGTTGCTCCTTTTGTTTCTTGTGAAATAATAAGTGCTATAAAACACAAAATTATCGATAAAGAAAATAACGTTATAGATAATATAATAATTTGCTTAGTAGAAAGTTTTGAAATAATGAAGATTGTAAAAAGACTTAATAGACAGAAAATCAGATGTTTATTCCACATGAGGTTTGATTTAAGATTAATTGTCCCAAATTTTTGTGATGCACTTGATATTGCGATTATGCCAATGAATAGTAGGATTAAGATAGGTATAAAAATAATTTTATCTATACTTACCCACCAACTAACACTTGAGTGATTATTTTTCAATTTTTACTCTTTTCCTTACAATTTTTTTAAAAAAATTACCTCTTTCCTCAAAATTTTTAAATTGATCAAATGATGAGGCGCATGGTGAAAAGATAATATTTATTTGTTTTTTTCTTGAAGTGCTTTTTGAATTGCTTCATGAATAGTTTTTTCGAGGTTTTTATTATAAATCGAATGTATGTCATACTTCTCCATAAATTTTTTGAATTCCTCACCAGATTCACCAAATGTAAATGATTTTAAAATATTAGTTAGCTCAATCTCGATACCAGATAGTCCACCAACTTTTTTTCTACCTCCTAAAATCCAGAAAATATTTGTATGACTTTCAATTGCTGAAATTGAAGAATTAACATTTGTGGATTTACTATCATTAAAAAAAGAAATATTTTTGTATTTCCCAATATATTCCATCCTATGTTCCAATGCCTTTATATTTTTTAATGACGCAATAAAAAAGTCTGTATTTTGTTTTAAGATAAAACTTACTGTGTAAGTAGTGAGGAGGTTTTGGAGGTTTGCTTTTGTAAAAGGTAAATTTATAGATTTTTTATTTATTTTAATGTTCTCTGAGGATATAGAGTTAATTATTGTTATATAATATTTTGACTCCTTAATAAAAATACCATCAGTTATTTTTTTTTTAGCACTAATTTTAATTAATTTACTTTTATATTTTTTCTTGAATTGATGAGCGATATTATTACAAATTTTGTCATCAATACAAATTATTGCATGGTCTGATGAAGTTTGATTTTTAAAAATCTTTTCTTTGGAGTTGATATAATTTTTAAGTGTTTTATGCCAATCTATATGATCTGACGAGATATTTAAAAGTATTGAGATATGAAAGCGTAAGTTAATTATCTTAGATAATTGAAACGAAGAACATTCAATGACTAGAACAGAATTATCTTTTATTTCAAGTTCTGTGAATGGTATTCCAATATTACCGCATGCTTGAGAATCTAAAAATTTTTTATGACGTAAGGAATGAGTAATGAATTTTGTTGATGAAGATTTTCCATTTGTTCCAGTAATCCCTATCAGGTAATTCTTTAGCCCTAATAAATGAATTAATTCAATATCTGAGATAATTGGAATCCTTAGAGATTTAGCAATTACAATTGCATTATGCGGATTTCTTAATTCATGATTTATACCTGAACTTAATACTAAAAAATCAGTTATTTTTAGATTTTCTAAATTGGGTTCTTTGATGTTAAGTTTTTGTCTTTTGGCTATGTCTCTAATCTTGGAATTATCATCCCAACATTTAATTTTCTTAAAATTTAATTTTTTTGCCAAAGACATTCCTGAAATACCAAGTCCAAGGATAAAAATAGATTTATCAATTATGGTCATCTTAGTTTGAGACTTGCTAAACCCACTAATGCAAGTATTATAGATATTATCCAAAATCTTATTACTATCGTTGATTCTGACCATCCTTTCTGTTCGAAATGATGATGTATTGGTGCCATTCTAAAAATTCTTTTTCCTGTTATTTTAAAAGAAATCACTTGAGCTAATACTGATAGCGCCTCCAAAACAAATATTCCTCCAATTATTGATAAAATAATCTCATGTTTTGTCGCAACTGCAATTGCACCTATAGCCCCGCCCATTGATAAAGAGCCTGTATCACCCATAAATACCATTGCTGGGGGAGCATTATACCAAAGAAAACCTAAACCAGAACCTATTAATGCTACACAAATAATAACTAACTCTCCAGTATCACTTACATAAGGGATTTTTAAATACTCTGAATAGATAAAATTACCTGTAAAATAAGCTATAAAGGCAAAAGACAATGCTGTAACCATTATAGGGCCAATAGCAAGTCCATCTAGACCGTCCGTTAGGTTTACAGAGTTTGCACATCCAACAATAACAATTGAGGCAAATAAATAATAAAAATTTCCTAAGTCAAAATATAATCCTTTTGTAAAAGGTATAAATACAATATTTTTATACTCTGAGTTTACTATATGGTTGATAAAATAAATAAACAAAAAGCTTACACCAAATTCTAAAACTAATCTTAATCCACTTTTAATTCCTTCAGATGAATTTTTTTTTAGTTTTTTATAATCATCGAATGCACCAATGAGGCCAAAACAAATAGTTACACCAAATACCAACCAAACGAGTTTGCTACTTAAATCAGTCCATAAAATAACTGAAATAAACAAAGAAATTAAAATTAGCATACCCCCATAGTTGGAGTCCCCACCTTCGTTATCAAATGATTTTTTGGTCCATCTTTTCTAATGGGCTGACCATTTTTTTGTACGCTTTTCAATTTTTTATAAATTTTGGTCCTAGAAATAATGAGATAAAAATGCAGTAAATAATGCGCCACCTGCTCTAAATGTTAAGTAATTAAATAGATTAAGAAAAATGAAAAGAATCAATATACTGAGTTAAATAGTAATAAAACATTTTTTATTCACTTTCTATGAGCTGTTTTGATATAATGTTTACCTTAGAGGAGTTTGATCCTTTAATCATAATTACATCATTTGTTTTTATAACTTTTGTAATTTCATTATAAATTTTTTTATAGTCAACAAAATGATGAGATTCTATTGTTTTGGGTAAGCCCTTTTGAATATTACTTGTATATTTTCCTATAGTATAAACTATTTCAGGTTTAACTTTCTTCAAAATTTCTGAGACTTCAATATGAATTTTTGTTGAGCTTTTACCTAATTCTAGCATATCACCAATTATACAAATTATCCTCCCTTGATTTTTTTTAAAATATTTAAGGTTCTCTATAGATTTTTTTAATGAATCTGGACTAGAATTATATGATTCGTCAATAAGTATAATTTTTTTGTTATTCACTTTAATCAAATGCAATTTACCTCTTCCTTCAATAGGTCTCAGTTGTTCGATCTTTTTTTAAATTCTTAATCCTCAGATTTAGAGTTTTTATTAACCCCAGTATTACAACAATATTATTTTCCCAGTTATTAAAGCTTATTTTTTTCTGAAAATTATAATCTTTGTCAAAAATCTTAAATTTCACTTTTCTATCTTCATATCCACTATCAAAATATTGAAATGTACTAATCTTTTTTTTCCCAAAAGTATAAATCGAGTTAACTTTTTTTGATGCTTTGCCCTTTAAAAATTCATAAAATTCATCATCACTTGGAATTATAGAACAATCTTTTTGATTAGAATAAAAGAAAATATCTGACTTTTCTTTCGCAATTTCTTTTCTATTAACAAAATTTCCAACATGAGCTGTACCTATGTTTGTAATTATATTAACATTTGGTCTTGCAATCTTAGCTAATCTTCTAATTTCTCCCTTATTATTCATACCCATTTCTAATATACATATTTGAGATTTTAGTGGCATATTACAAAGTGTTAAGGGCATTCCGATTTCATTATTCAAATTTCCATAGTTACAATATGTTTTATAATCGTCCTTTAAAATTGAAAATAACCACTCTTTAAGTGTAGTTTTACCTGTACTTCCAGTAATGCCAACAACAATAAGGTCTTTAATTCTCTTTCTTGAGAATCTAGCTATATCAACTAGAGATTCTTTTGTGTCGTCAACACAAATAGTAGGAAAGTTGGAAATAACCTTTTTCTTTTCTCCTATAACAGCACTTGCTCCATTTTTGACTGCTTCATCTATAAATTTATGACCATCAAATTTTTTTCCTTTAATCGCAATAAATAAGTCGCCTTTTTTGATTTTCTTCGAGTCAATAACTATATTTTTAATTTTTAGATTTTTATTAAAGTTATTCTTTAAATTTAGAGCCAAAAAAATCTCATTTAAATCCCAATTATTCATTTCAACTTAACCTATTTAAAATGATTTTTTTATCAGAAAAAGGTATTCTTTTATTTTTTATAATTTGGTAATTTTCATGTCCCTTTCCTGCTACAAGTAATACATCACCATTTTTTAAATCTTTTATTGCGTATTCAATTGCTTTTTTCCTATTATTTATCGTAGATATATTTTCTAAATTCTGTTTTAAAATTCCTTTTTTCATATCTTCAAATATATTTTTCAAACTTTCATTTCTAGGGTTATCAGACGTTAAATAAATTTTATCACAGAATTTTATGGCTTCTTTAGTCATTAATGATCTTTTTGAAGAGTCTCTATCCCCACCGCAACCAAAGACAATAATCAATCTTCCTTTAATATTTTCAGATAAGCTAGATAAAACATTTTTCAAAGCGTCTGGGGTGTGCGCATAATCAATAAAAATTCTTTTATTATTGCTATCATATATTTTTTCCAACCTTCCATCTGGATCAGATAAATTTATTTTTCAATTTCTTTGTTAGTTAGGTTCTTACCATATACTAAAAGTAAAGCACATATTTGATTGTAAACTTGGTATATTGCACTACAATTAAAAATAATCACATAATTTTTATCATTTATAGAGATATCTACTTCAAATCTGTTTTTAATTTTTACAAATCTTAATAACCTCATATATTTTGCCTTTTTACCGTAATCTAAAACTGTGAGGTTTTTTTGTTGGGCGATCTTTTTGAAATAATTAGATTCTGAAGTATCGGCATTAATAACAACAATCGTATTTTTATGACAATGTTTTCTGAAAAGTAAAGATTTAGAATATCTATATTTTTTAAATGTTTTGTGATAATCGAGATGATCAATTGTAAGATTTGTTATAGCAATCTTATCAAATTTAATATTTTGCAATCTCTTTTGATCTAAACCAATACTTGATGCTTCAAATATTACTCTTTTACAGTTTTTTTTACTTAGTTCATTCATATACTTATGATTTATAATAGATTCATTTGTAGTAAGATCTGTATTTAATATTCGTTTATTATTAAAAATTATTCCAAGCGTTCCAAAAATACAGTTTGATATTTTTTGATTAGAGCTTAATTCTGAAACATAATGGGATATACTTGTTTTTCCATTTGTTCCTGTAATAGCAATTTTTTCATTTATAGAGTTTGGATAAATTATGGATGCAATTTCACCAGCTAACTCTCTCACATCTCTTGTTCTGATAATTAATAAATCTCGATGATCTTTTTTTACTTGAAAATCTTCTCCAACTATAATTCCAATATTATTTAATTTTATTAGATCCTTAAGATATTTTTCACCATTATCTTTAGAGCCTTTGACAACGGCAAAAATAAAATTTTCTTTTATAGCTTTAGAATTGAACGAAATACCCTTAACAGCAAAATTTTTTATTTTCTGAACACAGTGACTGACACTACATTTCTTCAAAATATCATTTATTTTCATTACGCGAATATTTAAAATAGTTATTTTGAATAAGTATTGGCGAAATTTTACTCACAATTTTTGAAAAAGTTGGTGCGGCAGTATTACTCCCAAAACTCTCCAATGTTAACCCCGTATTTCTCTGAGGTTCATCAAAAAGTACAAAGGTCAGAAAATTTGGATCATCAATTGGAAAGACTCCAATGAAAGAGGTAATTACTTTTTTTTCTGAATACTCTCCATTCTCAACTTTTTTGATGTTCCAGTTTTACCACCTAATTTTAAACCAGCTACTGTCGCTGTTTTACCTGTTCCATTCTTTACAACTTTTTCTAATAAAACATTGATCTGTTTTGAGGTTTCATTAGATAAAACCCTTTTTTTATTTCTGTTTAGTTTTGTTTTAATAATGTGTGGAGTAACAATTATACCCCCATTCACCAAAGTTGCAAATGAAGAAACTAAACTAATTGGCGATAGAGATATACCGTAACCATAACTCATAGACTTTGAATATGTATCATTCCAAATTCTGGGGCCTTTATTAGAAACTACATTAAGACCATTTATATTTGGGGTATCAATTAAACCTATATTTTTGAATAATTCCTTTTGTTTTTCGATACCAATCTCTTCAATAATTTTTATACTAGCAATATTTGAAGAATGAACAAACGCTTGATTAAAGTTTATTTTATCAAGATTGATATGATCATCACTTATAGTATTTTTGTTTGTTAATTGATATCCTTGCGAAATATCAAAATTTTTCTCAATTAAATTAGATTTTAATTCGAAAGCTAAAGCTGCGTTAAACATTTTTAGGGTTGACCCCATTTCATAACGAGCCTCAGTTACTAAGTTATTTTCTGTGAAATCTTGAATTGTTTTTGGAAAGTTTGGATCAAAGTCAGGAAGTGAAACCATTGATAATATTTCTCCATTTTTGACATTCATAACAATTGATAAAGCTGACTTAGCATTATAGATTTCAAGGCCTTTGATCAATTCATCTCTTACTATATTTTGAACTTTTAAGTCAACTGTAAGGTTTAAATCGTTTCCAAGCGATAATGTTGAATCAAAATTATTTTCTAGCTTACTTTTTAATTTATCAATTTTAAATCCAGTTAAATGTGAGAAAATATTATGTTGTGGATAAATTCTTTTCTCAGATGTTTGAAATACTATTCCTGGATCACCAATTTTTTTCAATTCATTAATTTCATCTATTGATAAATGTTTTTTTAATAAAACATATTTATTTTTTTATCTAATTTTTGCAGACTCCTTTTTATTCGGAAATATTTCTTTTAACTTCATTAAAAGTTTTCCTTTATCTAGAATATTTTTGAATTTATATAAAGATCTTTTGTTGTTATAGAAGTGGCAAGTACCTCTCCATTTCTGTCAAGTATTTCTCCTCGAGAAATATCAGCTTCTGTATACATTCGATTTAAATCGAACTTATTAAAAGAAATCTTTATAAGGTTTATAAGAATGAAAATAAGAAATGCTAATGAAATAAAAAAAAATAATAGGTTTGTTTTTTTAGCAAATTTTTTCATCTCTTCTTTTTGTGAATTTAGAATAAGATCATTACTATCATGAAAGTTAATTTTTTTTGACTCTTTACCTATACTTCTAGGGAAAATATTATCGTACACTAATCCAGTAAAATTTTTTTCAGTCATTTTTATATTCGATCAGATCTTCTTGTAAAATTGGGAATAATTTAAACTCTTTTGAATTTATTTCTTGAAGTTTTTTAGGCCTTGTAACATAAGATAAATCAACTTTTAATCTGTTAATTCTTTCGTCAATCACTGAAATTTCATTTTCTAATTTTTTAATTTGATTTTCTTGATCGGATACTAAAATCTTAGTAAATAGCGTTAAACATAAAGTTAAAAAAAATAGAATAATAGATAAACGCTTCATTTTTTTTCTGCTACTCTTAATTTTGCCGACCTTGAGCGGGAGTTAATTTCAACTTCATGTGTGCTAGGTATGACAGGTTTTTTTGTAATTATTTTGAGTGGACCAGATAGCTCTAGAGTGTTTTTTAATAAAATTTTTTACTATTCTATCTTCTAAAGAATGAAAAGTTATAATAGCTATTCTGCCCTTTCTTTTTAAAATATTAATACTTTTATTCAAAAAAGATTCCAACTCATTTAATTCGTCGTTAACGTATATCCTCAATGCTTGAAATACTCTAGTTGATGGATTTTTGAATTTATCAAAATTTACCCTCTTTATTATGCTTGATAATTCAGATGTAGTGTTAATTGGTTCTTTTGTCCTGTGGTTTATTATTTTTCTAGCAATCTTCCTAGAGTTTCTTTCCTCACCATAATAATAGAAAATATCTGCTAAATCCTTTTCAGAATAATTATTTATTATTTCTTTTGCTGTGAGTTTATTATTTTAAAGTCCATTCTCATATCAAGTGGTCCATCTTTTCAAACGAAAACCCTCGTGATGGATTATTTAATTGAGTGTTTGACATACCTAAATCTAAAAGAATACCGTCAAATTCTTTCTGACAAATTTTTTTTAAAACTGTATCTATTTCACTAAATTTATTACAAAAAAAAAAAAAAATTATTTTTAAATTTCCTTGATATTTCTTCAACAAAAATTTTAGCATCCGAATCTTGATCTATTGCAATAACATTTGCTTTTTCGGATATTTTAAAAATTGCCTTTGTATAGCCACCTTGACCAAATGTTCCGTCCAAATAAATTCCATTATCTTCAGGTTTTATAAATGAAACAATCTCATTCACCATTACAGGGAAATGCGATAATTGTTTATTCATCAATTTGCTTGTCTTCTTAAGAATGCAGGTATCTGTAATAAATCGTCATTTATCTCATTTGATAATTCTTCACTATTTTTATTTCGTCATCTACATTTTCATCAGCATGACTATTTGAGGAATCATTAAATTTTGGTATATTGTTCTCAGACAGATGTGTGTCTGAGATCTGGTTGTTAGTAGTATTAGTATTTTCTGTTTCATTTTTTTCTGAAATTTCTCTAATTTCCTCAAAAAAATTAACTTTACTTTCTTCTATTTTAATTTCTTTATTATTTTTCTTACCAAAAAGAAATGTTTGAAAAGATTGAGGTTTTCTTATTTACTTTTAAAATATCGTCTTGAATAATTTTTTCTTGAGCTTTTAAATCTTCATCAATTGATTCTTTAGATTCTTGGAGATTAATTATAAAGCCTTTTCTTTGTTCTTTATTTTCTTGAATAGCCGATTCTGTTTGATTTTGATTTATATCATTAATTTGGTTAGTAGAAAACTCATTAATGATAGTTTCATTTGAATTATTTGAATCTATTAGATTTTGATAGTAACTTTCTGACTCAATTCCAGTTGCAATAACCGAAATTCTGAACTTTCCATCTAATTTATCATCTTGTTGTATGCCCCAAATTAGGTTTGCATTTATATCAACCTCTTCTTTAACTTTTGATACAGCTGTTTCAACCTCATGTAATGATGTATCATTACCACAGGAAATATTTATCAAAACACCTTTTGCACCTGAGATAGTATTATTTTCTAGCAGCGGATTTGATATTGCTCTATCTGTTGCAGAATTTATTCTATCTTCTCCTTCTGCTATTCCTGTTCCTAAATGGACCTTACCTGTCTCACTCATTATTGCTTTTACATCAGCAAAGTCATGGTTCATTATTCCTGGTTTGACCATTAAATCAATTATACTTTTAACTCCATCAATCAAAACATCATTAGCAAATTGAAGAGAATCTATAACTGGAGTGTCTGGTCTTGCCAAATGAAATATATTCTGATTTGGTATAACAATTAAATTATCAACATATCTCTGCAATTCGATAACCCCTTCATCAGCCCTATTTATTTTTCTATTACCTTCCATTTCGAATGGCTTGGTTACAACACCTACAGTAAGAATACCTTTTTCCTTGGCAATTCTTGCTATAACTGGACTTGCTCCAGTACCTGTTCCACCTCCCATTCCTGCTGTTAAGAAAACCATATTAGCGTCTTGAAGATATTGTTCAATTTCATCTATTACTTCTTCTGCTGCCTTTTACCTAAGCTCTGATCAGCCCCTGCACCTAAACCTGCCGTACAAGAGGGTCCTAGTTGGAGGGTTTTCTCTACTTTGGAGTGTTTAAGTTGTTGACTATCAGTGTTAACATTTAGAAAGTCAACTCCCTCAATTCCAGATTCAATCATACTATTTATTATATTTCCTCCAGCTCCCCCCACTCCGATAACAAGGATTCGAGGTGATAAATTATTATTATGTGATGGCATTTTTAGATGAAGTGTCATAATAGCTCCCTAGTCATACTCCTTTTGGAATTGGTTTTAAGCGCGGGTTAAGTTTTTTTTCACTCGCTCTTTTAATAGTAAGTTCTTTAATTTTTTTATATTTTTCAGGATTCCACATCTGAAAAGTAGGTCCCAAACCCACAAATAGAACCTCATTTTTAATGAGTGCATGCTCTATCAACTTCTTTGGCATAACAATCCTTCCCTCTTTATCAAAGGGTAGTTGTTCAGCTTCACCAAAGTAAAGTGATATTAGATCAAATTCTTCTTGTGAGTATTCGTTGTTATTATCAAGGTCATCAGAGATCCTTTCCATACGGTCTATTCCGCAAGCGTCTATGTTTGGACCTTTATAGGAAGGAAAAGCAATTAACCCCTTGAAACTTTGTTTTTGTAAAGAACTTCTAAAATTTGATGGTACAGATACTCTGCATTTAGAGTCCATTTTATTAATAGTTGTCGACAAAAATAAAGCCATAATAATCCTTAATTGGGATATTATGGGATATTATGGTATTTTCAACCACTTTTCAAGAAAAAAAATACTAGATGGTTTATAAGCCGGATTCTGTTCCCAAAATTTTTAGGTTGTGACTATTAATCTTGAATAACTGTTACCAGTTATTTCTAGCATCCCACCAAGCTATACGCAGAGCATCGCATGTCATTTAAAATGACTAGCTTACTTGGATTTGCTCCCAAAGGGGTTTACAATACCTTCCTTGTTACCAAGAAAGTGGTGAGCCCTTACCTCACCATTTCACCCTTACCACTAATGTGGCGGTATATTTTCTGTTGCACTTTCCCTAGGGTTCCCCCCGCCGGACGTTATCCGGCTTTGGTGCTCTGATGAGTCCGGACTTTCCTCCTTAAAAAGGCAGTCACACAACCATCTAGTGGATTAAATAAATCAAATTTAAATAGATTAAGTCAATATTTTTTTTTATTTCTTAGTAGATCATTTATTTTATTCAAGCTTGTAAGCGTTAATTTTTTGTATAAAAGTGTTGGAAGATATCTTCTATGAAAAGCGTCAATGATTAGTTGATTTTTTCTATAGTTCGAGTTTATTTTAATATAAGGATATCCAAATTCTTTTAATCTTTTCAAAAAAACTAAATAATCTGATTCTTTTACTCTTTCATTATTTACTCTGTCTTTTACCCATTCTAGTCCCAGATTTTGATAGATTTTTTGCCATGGAAAATGTACTCCAGGGTCAATTTTTCTTGTAGGAGCAATATCACTATGTCCTAAAATATTTTCTATATTATAATTTTTTAATAAACTATTCAGTAAAACAGAGAGGGAATTTATCTGTTTGGCAGTATAATCTTCTATAATTACTTCACCAGAATTTACAATTTCAATTCCTATAGATCTACTATTGATATCATCATAATTACCCCACATTGATTCACCTGCATGCCAAGCCCTTTTATCTACATCAACTAGATTAAAAATATCTCCATTTTTATCAATCAAAAAATGGGAACTAACCTTTCTATCTAAAGATGTAAGCAAACTTAAAGCATCATTAAATGTTTTAGTTTCGGTAAAGTGAATGATTATTAAGGAAATATCAAATTTTCTCTGATCATAATTCCTAGATTTAAATTTGTTATATATAATCGGTTGACTCATCTTAAAATGTCTTTATAAATTCTTATGATGAAGATTTTTATTATATTTTTCACTTTGATATTTTATACCCAAACTTTCTCGGAAGAAAAGGTTTTTAGTATTAGAACTGCTACTAATTTATATATGAAACCTGATATATCTTCTCCTGTAATCTATCCTGTTGATCACGCAAAGGAACTAATTACAAATAAAAAACAAGGAAATTGGATCAATGTTCTTGATCAACAAACAGGACTTGTTGGTTGGGTCTTAGAAGATGACTTTTCAGAATCAAAACCTGAAAAAAAAATAAAATCAAAAACTATGAGAAAACTTTTAGTAATTTTAAATCTAGAGTTCTTGAAATGAGCAAATCAATCAAAGAAGCTATTGCAGTAGATACATTTCTAGATGTTAAACATTTAGGTGGCGCTGCGGCATTTGTAATAGCAGACGATTCTTGGTTTAGGGGAAGAAGACACGCTAATCAAGCATTTCAAGTTTATGAACTTTGGAGAAACGAAAATCAGTCCCCGTCTTTTTTATCATTCAGAAATACAAAAACGAAGAGCAGTTCATTGTCCTTTCTGGTCCACACAGACCAAGATATCTTAAATCAAATAAAAAATAGTGTTGTTAAGGCTTCTAAAGTATTTAATCATAGTCGCTATAACCATAGTAGTTGTGTTTTTAGGGTTGATCTTATCAATTGATCAGGAAAAATTTATTCAAAAAATTAATGATAAAATTAGGTCTGATTTTGGTAAAGAAATACAATATAACCATGAAATAGAATTGAATTTTTTTCCGTTTCCACAAATTAAATTTAAAAATATAAAATACTTTGATAGGGATTTAAATTTAGATCTTAAAGTAAAAGAACTTAGTTTAACTTCATCTTGGAGATCAATACTGATTCTTGACCCAAAGATTCAAAATTTGCATTTATTTGAACCAGAATTAAATATTTCTCAAAAAAGTTGCTAAAACTAGATTCATTTTAGTAAATAATCATAAAGATTATTTTACGGATATTCAAAACTTAGCAAAGAAATTTAAGAAAGTAATAATTGAAGATGGAGTTTTAACTTTTGATCAACGCGGTACTTTTCATGAACTTAAAAATCTAAATGGTTCATTAAATATAGCTAACTATTATGATCTTCAATTGACATTTTACTATCCCAACATTAAATCTAATTTTAATTCAAAGATTTTTGGGAGCTTTGATGATGGTTTTAAATATCAGGTAGATCATAGTTTTCTAAATAAGAATAAAGTTTTTTATAACGGCAACATTAATTTTAAAGACAAGACTTTAATTGATGGGAAAGTTAGTAGCAAAAAATTAAATTTAGATGAAGTTTTTATATTGTTATCAAGGCTAAATAATTTAAAAAATTCTAATTACTTATTAGTTAAAAATGCTAAAAATCCTTTATTAGAGGCAAAATTTGATGTTGATATAGCAAAAATAAATTTCAAAGATAAACCTTTAGAATCTACGACTTTTCAAATCATTTTTAAAGACAATAATCTTTTTATCAAAAACTTCATATCAAATTACCTTGATTCAAGGCTTAAATTAGAAAGCAAATATAATTTAATTTCAAAAAAAATTAAATGGTAAATTAAACACACAGGATTTATTAATTGATGAAAGTTTTTTTCAGCCAAAAAGTAAAGTTAAAATTAAGAAAGCAATTTTTACATGTAATATGGATTATAAATTTGATAATTCAGTAAATAAGAAATCACTTAAGAACTTTTCAATAAATAAAGGTATTTGCAAATCAAACAATTCAGTAATAAGTGGAGTTGATGTTAAAAACATTATATCCAAAGTAGATAATATGAATACTTTTCAAGATTTCTTTAACTTATTTAACGTCAAAAATTTTGGGGGGATACACAATTAGAAACAATGTTTTTTAAATTTAAATTGTCAAATAATAAATTAAGTGTGAGTGACTTCGAAACGAGAAATGAAGTCATCAAAATTAAGTCATCTGGTTATTATAATATCATTTCTAAAGATTTAAATGCAGATAATAAAATATCATTAAAAACAAAAAAATTTCCTTTATTACCACAGTTTTCAGTTTTTCTGAATGGAAATGTAGAGAACTATAAGGTCACTTATGATTTTGATAAAGTTAAAACTGTTTTATTAAAAAAGGGAATTGATAATTTAATTGGTAAAAGAAAAAATAATTATTAACCCTAAATCTATCGACGAAATTCTCAAAGACAATCCAATTAAGGAATTAAATACTGAAAAATTATTTGACCTGTTTCTAGACTAAGATATCTTTGTCATTTGTTTAGGATCAATTATTAAATCAAACTCATCTTCACTTAAATAGCCGAGTTCAATTGCAGACTGTTTGAGTGTGATATCATCTTTAAACGCTTTTTTTGCAATTTCAGCAGATTTATCATAACCTAACTTTGGGTTTAAGGCTGTAACTAGCATTAAAGAGTTCTCAAGGTTGTGATCTATCTTTTTTTTATTAACTTTAATATTTTTAAGACAGTTATTTGTGAAAGATTTAATGGAGCCTGATAAAAGTGTTATTGTTTTTAATGTAGCAAAAATTAAAAATGTTTTATTTGCATTTAATTGAAAGTGTCCTTGGCTACATGCAATTGAAATTGATGATTGAAGGCCTAGAAGATAAATACATACTTGAGACATTGATTCACATTGAGTGGGATTAATCTTTCCAGGCATAATTGATGATCCCGGCTCATTTGAAGGAAGAATCAATTCACCAATTCCTGAGCGTGGTCCTGAACCAAGTAATCTAATGTCATTACATATTTTATAGCACGCAACAATCAATGTATTAAGCGCACCAGAAAAATTTAGTATTGGCTCATGGGATGATATAGATTCAAATTTATTATGAGATTCTTTAAATGGTAATCCAGTAATCATTTGCACTGCTTTGATAAAACCTGAGATAAATTCTTTTGAGGTGTTTAAACCAGTTCCAACGGCAGTACCGCCCTGAGCTAATATCATTAATTCCTTCAAACTATCTTTTATTCTTTTTTTGCACTTTTAACTTGCGATACATAAGTTCCAAATTCTTGTCCTACAGATATAGGAGTTGCATCTTGAAGGTGAGTTCGTCCAACCTTTATTATATTCTGAAATTCTTTTTCTTTTTTTTCTAAGATTTTTATAAAGTTGTCGATTTTTTTTAATAAATTTTTATTAGTTTCTAAAACTATTGAAATATGCATGGCAGTTGGAAAGGAATCGTTTGAGGATTGCCCCATGTTACAATGGTCATTTGGATGTACCTTTTTATATTCTCCAAACTTTTCACCTAGACTTTTGTTTGAGTAATTAGCAATGACTTCATTCAAATTCATATTTGTTTGAGTGCCAGAACCTGTTTGCCAAACACTTAACGGAAATTCATCATCTAACTCCCCATTAATAATTCTATCGCAAGCATCAATTATTTTTTCACCAATTTTTTTTTCTAACTTGCCAATTGCAACATTACTTATGGCTGATGCTTTTTTTTGAATTGCGAATGCTTTGATTAACTCTATGGGCATTTTTTCATCCCCAATTTCAAAGTTTTCAAGACTTCTTTGGGTTTGTGCACCCCATATTCTATGATTAGAAACTTTAATGGTTCCAATACTATCTTTTTCACTTCTATACTTATTCATTTTTTCTAAAGTCATCCAAGGTTATTATTTTTTCTTTACTTTTCTTATTTTTTTCAGGTTTTTTACTTTTGATACTTCGTTTACTATTTTTACTCTTCCTCAATTCTAATTGAATACTAAATTTTACAAATGGATCATAAAATTTTACTACAGAATCAAAGGGTACTTCAAGAGTTTCCTTTTTCTTATTGAAAAGAAGAGTTACTGTGAACTTTTGTGCCTCTACTTTAAGGTTCCAATACTGATTTTGTAAAACAATTGTCATTTCTTCTGGGTACTCTTTTAAAAATTTTGAGGGTATTTTGATACCGTCAGACTTTGTTTTAAAAGTAATATAAAAACAATGGTGAGAAGATATTTTGGAATTAGATAAATCTTTTAAAATTTCTCTTACAACATTTAATATAGCACTATTAATTCTTTTACCGTAATCTATATAAATTTTATCCATGATTATTTTTAATTTTATCAAAAAAAATTATTCTTTTAAATTAGAAACATTATTTAAAAAAAAAAAATAAGATTGATATTAGTGTCATTATTAAAGAAGTGTGAATTATCAATCTAAAAAACTCGTACATTTTGTATCACAATAAATTTGTAATATTTTTATGTATAAAATAACCAACTATTAAAATAACTATACCCGACAAATAAGCTTGAGAAAAACTAAGATTCAACTGTTTTGAGAAAAGAAAAGGTAAAAAAATAGCAGAGAGATTGGAACACCAACAAAAATACTTTTTGCAAAACTCACTGTTTTATCAATATCTTTATAATCAACATATGAGAAAAGAAGTGTGATAAGGCTAACCAAAGGGAGAGAGACAATAAAACCTGCTAACACTGGCTTTTTAAAAGATAACCAACTTGCAAAAGATAATATTATAGCAGAAAAAATAATTTTAACTAAAAACAACAATTCATTAACCAAAAAAATTTTTAATCTTTGATATCGGGTTTCTTAGGGGTTCATATACTTTGTCTATAAATTTGATGTGATCAGAAAGTTTTTTTTCTAATTTATTCACTGATCTTTGTAATTTATCAATTTTATCCTCAAGTATTTCAATTTTTTCTAAATCGTTTATCTTTTTCATAATGTTAATTTAGTAACTATTATAATTTAGTAAACAATTTTTAAATTTTTTTAAAATTTAAGTCGTGATTTAATTATATATTTTTAGAAAAATTATCTGGAAATTTTTCTGGTTCTCTTCCTTTTGAAATAATCACGAAAATAAGAATGGAAATAGATAAAATAATATTTAAATAAACAAAAATTTCAAAAAAATCGTTAACATTAATATATTAACGTCAATAATGAAAATTTGTTAAATTACTCCCATTCTAATTCGGTATAAACCTTTGTAACGTTAGATGGGTGATAAATATTATAAAGAAGCCAATTTTCCAAATTTTTTGAGGGAAAATTTTCTATTGCTTTTGACAAAGAAAGATTATTTTTATGAAACTTCCTAGTGTTCTCTATTAAACGATTGAAATAAGACAACATCGGTCTTAGGGCTTCATTTTTTTTCTTAACGGGACCATGACCAGGAATAATTAAATTTACATCCATTTTACTGGTTTCTTCAAGGTTTTTTTTCCAACCCTTTACACTTGCTCGAATCGATGGAGTTCTTCTAATAAAAATATTTTCAGTCCACAGTGTACTGGTTTTTTTATCAAAAATTGATAAATCATTATCCGTGTGTCCACTTGGCCAAGCTTTTATTTCAACGATTCTATTACCTAAATCGATAGTTAATTTCTTATCAACATTAACAATTTTTGTAATCTTAAAATTTTTAAACTCTTTAACTGATTGATCTCTAGTATTTACTAATTGAAGATTTTTATAAAACTCAAAATTAGCATCGAGAGATCTTTGAAGCTTACTGTGACCAATTATATCTGCTGATTCGTTTATAAATACATTTGTTCCAAAGTAATGATCAGGATGGGAGTGGGTTATAACAACATAAGATATTGGAAGATCTGAAATGTCATTTATTTTTTTATACAAAGCCTCACCAATACTTGGAGTTCCTCCAGTGTCAATTACTAGAATGGATTTATCTCCTACAATAAATCCAATATTTGATATGTCACCTTTATTGATTTTGTTAGCATCTTCTTGCAAACCAAAATGTACATAAATTTTATCTGCAACTTCTTCTAGATTAAAAGAGAATGATTTTGTTGCAAAAAAAGAAATTAGCAATAAAAGTAAAGAAGTGAAATGTTTATGAAACGTCATACATTATGACTACATGAAAAAAAAAATTAATCCAATATAATTTAATAAATGCAAACTAAAATATTCCACATTATCCTTGTTTTGTTAATAGCTTTCTCTAGTAATTTAAAATCAAATGATTTTCTCATTCTTCAGTCAACTACTTCGACTAGAGACTCAGGATTCTATGATTTTATACTACCAGATTTTAAAAAAAAATTTAATATTGATGTCAGAGTTGTTGCAGTTGGAACAGGGCAGGCTATTAAAAATTCCGAGAATTGTGATGCTGATCTACTTATTGCGCATCATAAGGAATCTGAACTAAAATTAATAAGTAATGGATTTGGTTTATATAGAAAAGAGTTTATGTATAATGATTATATTTTAGTGGGTCCAAAGTCTGACCCATCATTCTTAAAGAATAATATTTCAATTGAAAGCGCTTTGGAAAAAATTCACAACCATGAACTTCTTTTTATATCGAGAGGAGATGATAGCGGAACAAATAAAAAAGAACTAAGTCTTTGGAAAAAGATTAATTTTCTGCCAAATCCACAAATTGATAAATGGTATTTATCAGTAGGACAAGGAATGGGAGCTTCATTAAATATGGCAGTTAACAAAAATGCTTATTTAATAACTGATAGAGCAACTTGGATAAGTTTTAAAAATAAAAGTGATCACACTATACTAGTTGAAAATGAACCCTCATTATATAATTTTTATGGGGTTATTCCGATTAATCCTGAGAAGTGTCCAAATGTTAAATATAATGATTCAAAGAAGTTTATAAATTGGTTACTTGATGAAAAAACAAAAGAAAAAATTAATTCTTATAAGTTAAATAATCAGCAGTTATTTTTCACAAATATTAAAAACTAAATTTTTTATATTTAATTTTACTGGAAAAAGATTTAGTATAATTCAATCATGAGAATAGTTTTCACTATCTTACTTTATTTATTAGGTTTCCAAGCTTCTCTATCTGCTTCACCTTTAATGATTGATCCTAACATATGTGGTTCAGAAGAAAATAAGGATAGTTCATGTGAGCTTCATTGTATCTCAAAAGGAATCGAATCTAAGTTTTTGAATTTTGAGAATTTCAATCTATTATCATTATTTAATCAATGATTATTCATTACAGATAAAAAAATTAAATTTATTATTTAAAATTGAACCAAAATCAAACTCTCCTCCTAAATATTTAATTTAGTATTCATAAAAAATAAAATTTAAACTAAGGAGATGATTATGTTTATAATCACAATTTTACTTATATTATTCCAATTAAACAAAGTATTTGCAGATAATATTCAACTACCTGACTCACATGCACCCATTTCTGTTATGGGAGATCATACTCACAAAAAAAAAGAAGTTATGTTTTCATACAGATTTATGAATATGCAGATGGGTAAGTTATTCAATAATAATAAAAAAACTTTCTAAAGATGCTGTAATGAGTGCACCAAATGGTGCTTCTGATGGTTCAGGATCATATATGAATGCACCAAAATCTATGTCTATGGATATGCATATGTTTGGTATGATGTGTGCCCCCTCTAATAGAATAACACTTATGTTGATGAATAGCTTTTTAGAAAAAGAGATAACCCAACAAAGAATGAGGATGGCAGGTGGAGCAAACTTTGATGTCAATTCATCTGGTTTTGGTGATTTAAAGGCATCAGCTTTAATAACACTGAAGAAAGAAACTAATTGGGAGAATAGTTTTTTATTAGGAGTTAGTTTGCCAACCGGCAGTATAGATAAAAGAGGAAGAACGCCTGCATCGAATAACACAAGATTAGGATATGGAATGCAAAATGGTACAGGTACATATGATACATATTTTTTAATTAATAATTTGAATACAATTGATAAATTTAAAATCGGAGAACAGATACATTTTAAAGTACCTGCATCAGGTAATAATTCAAAAGGTTATAAATACGGCAAGGAGTTTGATGCAAATTTATGGATGTCTTATAGAATTTTAAATGAGTTAAGTGGTTCGGTTAAACTTACTTATAATTATAAAGATAAAATGAGTGGATCAGACAATGAAATGAACAAAAGAATGAGTCCAGTGATGGATTCATACAATCAGGGATATCAAAAGTTTAATTTAGGTATAGGTTTAAATTTTATCAATCACCAAAATTTTTTAGAGAATAATAGGTTAGGTTTAGAACTTTTAGTCCCAATTCATCAAAGATATAATGGTATTCAAATGGGGGAACGTTACAAGATAGTTTTGGGGTGGCAATATGCATTTTAAAAATTTTGAATTATTTAATCATTGAAAAGACTTTAGTAAGTATAATGTTAATAATATGTTTGTAGTTTTTTTGAAAATTCTTTTTTTTATTTTTATTTTTGGTACTAATCTTTTATCAGAAGAGGTAAATTCCTGGAATGAGCTAGTCAGAAAAGGAAATATTTTTTACAAGAAATCTGATGATCAACCTTTTAGCGGTATATTAAAAAACTATTATCCCTCTGGAAAATTATCGTTAATAGATAATTTTAAAAATGGTATGCAACATGGAGAATTTAAAAGTTTTCATGAAAATGGAAAAATTTTAATTTCTGGTATTTTTAAAAAAGGTAAGCAACACGGCCAATGGAAAGAGTTTCATGAAGATGGATCAATTTATTGGAAATTAAACTATTACGATGGTGAGGAGGAAGACGGTTTATTTAGAACCTTCCACAAAAATGGTGAGATTATGTCAGAAGTTACATATCTTAGTGGGAAACCAAATTCAAACTGGGTACATTTTGATGAGTTTGGAAAAAAAATAAAAGTTGAATATTATGAAAATGGAAAGTTTTTCTATGAAGAACATTTTGATAAATAATCAATTTAAATAAATCTATTAATTGAACATTTTTAAAATTCATAATATTAATACTAAATATTAATATTTTTTAAAGGAGGTGATCTGATGTCTAGTATTTATGATCCAAACAATTGCAAATTAATTAACTTTTTATCAGAGCAACCTTGATTTCAGGTTGATTTATAAAATTTGTAACTGTTATCAAAATACGGAAGGGGGCTTAGGTCCCCTTTTTTTTATGTTTATATTTTTAATTGGATCTGAAAAAATTTTTATTCTGAAATTTTTAGATTATCTGCAGCAAATTTACCTTTATTTTCAGCTACATCAAAAGATACTTTTTGTCCCTCTGAAAGATTTTTAATACCAGCCTTTTCTAGTGCAGTGTAATGGACAAAAACATCTTTTTCTCCATCATCGGGTGCTATAAAGCCATATCCTTTGTTTTCATTAAACCATTTTACTTTACCGGTTTTCATATATACTCCATTAAATTCAGAGGTTAATCTGTTATTAAGCATAATAACTAATAAATTTTATATAAATAAAATATAAATAGAAATTATATTGTTAGGTTAACATATTCTAATTTTTATACAAATAACAAGATTTTTTTATTATTTTTTGTAAATTTATCTTTTATTGTTTATTGCTTATTAAAAACATTTCGCACAGATTCCCTTCACTTCTAGGTTCCAACTTTTTGCTGAAAAAATATTTTTTTCTATTTTCTCTTTAATTATTTTGGGTATTTCACAAATATGAGATTCAGTTACCTCACCACATTGATTGCAAATAAGAAACTGAGATCCTGAATGCAGGTGTTCAGCCTCACATAGGGAATAAGCATTAAGACTTTCAATTTTATGGATGAAGTTATACCTTTCCCAAAATTCTATTGCTCTGTATGCAGTTGGTGGTTTTGGATTTTTAAAAACTTTTTTTTAGTTGCTTTAAAACATCATATGCCTTTATGGGCTTATTACTTGATAAGATGATTTTTAACACACTTTCTCTTGGTTTTGTATATCTGTGCTTATTTTTTATACAAAAATTTAATGCCTTTTTTCTAAGCTTGAATTCATAAAAAACTTAACATAATATTTGACAAAATGTAATGTGATATATTTTATAAACTTATTAATATAATTCAATGTTTTTAAATTTTGTGAACCTAATCAGAACACTTTTATATAACTTTTTTTTTTATTATTTTTGATATTTTTAACTTTATTTACTGCGAGCAAATCTAATGGAAAAGGGGATCTTACAAGACAAAAGCCCATAAGTATTGAAGTTTTATTAAAGGGTAGCTCTGGTGAGTTTCATTATTATGAGCCATCAATTTTAAAGTTTGAGACAGGAAAACTTTATAAATTAAAAATGATAAATCTGAGCGATAGTAAACATTATTTCACTTCAAAAAAGTTTGCAGATTCGATTTTTACAAGAAAAATTCAAGTCAACAAGGATCTTGAGAAAATAGCTGAAATTAAAGGAAAAATTTCTGAGATTGAAATCTTCCCCAATAATACTTTGGAGTGGTGGTTTGTTCCAATTAAAACTGGAGTTTTTGATGATTTAAATTGCAAAGTAATTGACAAAACAATTGACAAATCGCATGCAGAAATGGGTATGCGCGGAAAATGAGTAACAAATAATTGAGTAAGACATAAAAGAATAAAAGATTTTGTCTTCCAGTTTTAGAATATTTATAAATCCTACGATTAATCATATAAAACAAACAAGGGGCAAAAATTGACCAGCTTGGAACTTTTAACGATGATACTGTCTCAAATTTTAGTGTATTCATTGATAAAGTGTATGAAAAAGTATGGTTTATTCAAAAATGACAACAATTTCTTGAATCGTCTCGACTTTTGCCGAGACTCATTTTATACAATTTTAATTATTTAAAGACCAAATTTAAATTTTCTAAACAAAAAAATCACTATAGACCAAACTGCAATGATTATTAATAATTTTTTCAAAAAAGGTCATAAACTTGGAATAAGTTTAGATAAATCTATATCATTATCAATTTTTAACAAATTGAAAGAATAAATTGGGATAATCTTTTTACTACCATATTTCTTATTGAGTGAATCCTCTGAAACCCTTTGTGAGTCTCCCTAAAACAAACAAGGGCGAACAATTGCCCGCCCTTGCCGATGAGACTTCTGTTGCCCGGTAATCTCATAACCGCGCTTGCTTAAAATTAAGCAGCGAGTGCCATTTCATTATCGTTGGCATTTATAAAGTTTAGTCCGATAACGTTGGTACCATTCCGAGCAAAGTTTTTGACCGTCTACATGCACGTCGATCCTGTTTCACCCCCATTAAAATATATTTTGGTGGAGGTGCCGGGTACCGCCCCCGGGTCCGTCTCAGTTCAAATCAAACGTTTATTGCTATAGCTGAAAACAGCAGTTATATATTAAACCTAATTTTTAAAAAATAAAACCTTAAATTGATTGTAATGATTTATGCTTTTACTATTATAGATTGATGAAAAAAAATCAAAAAATACAAAAAGAAATTGATAGTGTCAGTAAAAATAAGTTTTTAACAAAAAGAGTAGTTGCACCAAAACTTGAGAAAGTCCTATATAAATCATTCAAAGCTCTCGATCATGGCTTTGTAAGAGTAATTGACTACATGGGTAATGATTCCTCTATAGTTCAGGCTGCAAGAGTATCCTATGGCAAAGGAACAAAGCAGTTAAACCAAGATAAAAGCCTAATTAACTACTTGCTTAGTCATCGACATTCCACACCCTTTGAAATGAATGAAATCAAATTTCACGTAAAATTACCAATCTTTGTGGCTAGGCAATGGATTAGACATAGAACAGCCAATGTAAATGAATATTCAGCAAGATACTCGATTCTTGATAATGAATTTTATATACCCAATCCTAAAGAACTTAAACCTCAGTCGAAAACCAATAATCAGGGAAGGTCAGGAGATTTAGACGAGAATGAAAAAAAGATGTATATGAAGGTTCTGAGAGAAAATTCTAAAGATTCATTTGAAAAATATAATTTTTTATTAAATCAAGACCATGATGAAGTAAATCAAAAAGGCAGGGACTTACCAGAGAACTATCTAGAATTGTATTACCCTTAAATAGTTACACCCAATGGTATTGGAAAATTGATCTTCATAATTTTATGCATTTTTTAGCTTTGAGGTTTGATGAACATGCTCAGTATGAAATAAGAGTTTATGCAGAGATAATGATGAATATAATGAAAAAATGGGTGCCGTTAACTTATGAAGCATTTCTTAAAAATAGACTTGATTCCTTAGTCCTTTCTTCGGAAGCAATAGAGTTCATAAAAAACAAACTTCATGGTAAATCTAATAAAGAAACTAAAATTTCTAAAAGAGAAGTTGATGAATTAAAAAAATATTTTCTATTTAATTTTCAATTTTAACCTTCTGATCAATCATTTTATCTTTATTATCTAAAGATTTTTAGCGATTTTTTTATAAAAATCAGTAGCTTGTGATTTCTCATTTAAAACACTAGGAGCACCTTTATCACTTGAAGATGCTATTTCGCTTATTATTGGAATATCTCCAAGAAAAGATTTTTTTAGATTTACTGCCTCATCTTTAACTCCATCTTTTCCGAATATATACTTTTTATCCCCATTTATGTTGAGGTAGCTCATATTTTGAATTAAACCTAGAATTGGAATTTTAACTTTGTCAAACATTGAAATAGCTTTTCTTACATCGATAAGGGATATTTCTTGAGGAGTCGACACAATTACAGCTCCTGAAATATTAAGATACTGAGATAAGGAAAGTTGAATATCCCCAGTTCCTGGGGGTAGATCAATAATTAAGTAGTCTAAGTCACCCCAAACTTACATCATTATACAGCTGCCTTATAGCATTTGAAACCATCGCTCCCCTCCAAATTACCGCAGAACCATCTGGAATCATATTTCCAATAGAAATAGCCTTTAAAGAATATTTATCGTAAGGAATAATTTTTTTATTTTCAGTTGATGGTTTATCCTTTATACCTAAAAGGTTTGGTATAGAAGGTCCGTAAATATCAGCATCAAGGAGTCCTACTTTCAGATTAAAATATTTTGACAAAACTATTGAGAGATTTACAGATACAGTAGATTTTCCTACCCCGCCTTTTCCAGAGCCAACAGCAATTATTTTATTAATCATTATAGTTGATATTAAATATTTAATTTAAAAAGTAAAATTACAAAATAATTCTTTGCAAGCATAAAACAATTCTTATATAAGATGAAATAAGTATTTTTTTTATTATGAAATGGATCTCAAACATGAATGCTAATAGCCCATGGGGTAATAATTCGAAAGGGAATGGATCGAACAGCAACAATGATTCCTACAATGATGATTACTTTAATAGTATTCAAAAAAAACTTAAAGATATGTTTCCAAAAAATAACCCTTTTAATCTGTATATTGTATTAATTATTTTGTTAGCTTTATGGACTTTAAGTGGTTTTTATAGAGTTGGAACGGATGAACAAGGGGTTGTGACTAGATTTGGAGAATATGTTAGGACAACAGAGCCTGGACTTCACTATCATTTACCTTATCCAATAGAATATGCTCTTAAACCCAAAGTTACTAAGGTAAATAGAATTGAGGTTGGTTTTAGAAACTCCCAGTCACAATTTTCAAATTCTCAACAAACACGTCAAATTCCTGAAGAAGCTTTAATGTTGACTGGTGACGAAAATATCGTAGATTTAAATTTTACGATCTTTTGGATTATCAATGATGCAAAAGACTACTTATTTAATGTTCGAAATCCAGAGATAACAATAAAAAGTATTGGTGAAAGTGTTATGAGAGAAAAAATTGGTCAAACCCCATCGATCCAATTTTGTCAGAAGGAAAGTCAATTATTGAAGAGGACGTTAAAAATAAGGTTCAAGACGTCTTAGATTATTATTCAGCTGGAATTTTAGTTACGCAAGTCCAACTACAAAAGGCTGATCCACCAGAATTAGTAATTGAATCATACAGAGATGTTCAAAGAGCAAAAACTGATGAACAAAGACTAAGGAATGAGGCTGAAGCATATAGAAATGATATAATTCCAAAAGCTCGTGGAGAAGCAGAAAGAACTATACAAGAAGCTGAGGCATATAAGAAAGAGGTTGTAGCTAAAGCCGAAGGTGAAGCACAAAGGTTTATTTCAGTTTATAATTCTTACAAAGAATCAAAAGACGTAACCAGAGAAAGAATTTATCTTGAAACTTTAGAAAAGACTTTAGGTAAGATAGATAAAGTTATTGTTGATAATAAAGCTGGAGGAGGAGTAGTGCCTTACCTTCCTTTACCCGAACATAAAAAGAAATCCTTAAAGTCATCTCAAAATAATGAGGTTTCTAATGACTAAATTTTCAGCATTTATTCTGTTCTTAATAATTATTATAGCAGTTGGCTTAAATGGTCTTTTTACAATGAATGAAAAACAGCAAGGTTTAGTTTTACAATTTGGTGAGCCTAAAAGAGTAGTACAAGATTCAGGGTTAAATTTTAAAATTCCACTCATTCAGAATGTTGTAAGATATGATAAGAGAATTTTAGAGTATGATTTGCCAATTGAGGAAGTCATAGCTGTTGATAAGAAAAGAATGCTCATAGATTCTTTTACTAGATTTAAGATTACAGATCCCCGTGAATTTTACAAAACGGTGGGAAGCGAATCTAATGTAAGAAATAGACTAAATTCGAATGTCATATCATCGTTAAGAAGAGTTGTGGGTACTGTCACTCTAGACGAATTACTCTCTAAAGATAGAAGTAATATTATGATAAGAATACGAAATGAAGTTAACAATGAAGCTTCTAGATTTGGGATAGAGATTGTAGATGTGAGGATTAGAAGAGCAGATTTACCTGAAGCAAACAGTCAAGCCATTTATGAGAGAATGATTAGTGAAAGAGCCAGAGAAGCAAAAGAATTTAGAGCTAAAGGTTCAGAAATAGCTCAAAAAATTAGAGCTGAAGCTGACAAAGAAAAGACAGTAATTCTTGCAGAGGCTACCCGCAAATCTGAAATTCTAAGAGGTGAGGGAGAATCCTCGGCAATATCAATTTATGCTAATGCTTTTGAAAAAGATTCAGATTTTTATTCCTTTTACAGATCTATGCAAGCTTATGGTAATGTTCTAGGTGAGGATGGTACAACCATGATTTTGTCTCCAGACAGTGAATTTTTAGAGTTTTTCAATGACTCCAAAGGTAGTGGAAGGTATTAATGTTTAGATTTTTTGTGGCAATTACCTTTTTAGTTTGTCTATTTCTAAACGATAATGCTAAAACTCACCCGAGTTCTGATGACTTAGCAAATTTAGTTTCAAAGTTATCTCCAAGTGTTGTAAATGTTTTTACTATTCAAAAACCACAAAAACAGGAAAATTTAAATCAACTTCCATTTGATAATATTCCACCTCAATTTAGAGACTTTTTCAAAAATTTTCCTCCTGGATTTCCATTTGGACCCCCACAACAGCAAAGACCAAATAATCAACCACAGAATGAAACGCCACAAGCTTTAGGTTCTGGTTTTGTAATAGATCCCTCTGGTTATATTGTTACTAACAACCATGTTATTGAGCAGGCAAATGAAATTAAGGTAAAATTTCAAGATGAAACTGAACTTGAGGCAAAATTAATCGGTACAGATAAGCTGACCGATATAGCACTTCTAAAAGTTGAATCTAAAAAACCTCTACCTTATGTTAACTTTGCGGATTCTGATAAAGCTAGAGTTGGTCATTCTGTTATTGCAATAGGAAATCCTTTTGGCTTAGGTGGGACTGTTACAACTGGAATAATATCAGCCTTTAACAGGGATATAAATTTTGGTCCATACGATAGTTTTATCCAGACAGATGCCTCGATTAACCGAGGCAACTCGGGCGGACCACTATTCAATTTTGATGGAAAAGTTCTAGGAATTAATACAGCCATTTTTTCCCCAACAGGTGGAAGCGTTGGCATTGGCTTTTCTATACCTGCGAACCTTGCAAAACCAATAATTGAGCAACTCAAAAAATATGGAAAAACTCAAAGAGGTTGGTTGGGAGTGAGAATTCAAGAACTTACCCCAGAAATTTCTAAGAGTCTTGGATTGAAAGATGAAAACGGTGTTCTAATTTCTATGGTCAATCCTAATGAGCCTGCTGAAAAAGGAGGCTTAAAGTCTGGAGATGTAATACTCGAATTCAATGGGAAAAAAATTAAGGATGTCAAATCATTGCAAAGAACCGTTGCAGAATCTGCTGTTGAGAGTAAAGCAGTAGTTAAAGTTTGGAGAGACAAAAAGATAAGATCATTCACTGTTAAACTTGGTGAGTTAGAGAAATATAGCTCAGAGGAAGAAAAGCCAGTGACAAAAACTGATGATCTTCCTAACAATGAAGTTGAAATAGATAAAGTTGGCCTAAGATTTGTGGCAATAAACAATGCAACAAGAAAAAAATATAATTTAAATAAAAATATATCCGGGGTGGTCATTTCAGCAGTTAAAAGAGATTCAATAGCAGCTAAATCTGGTTTAAATGTAGGTATGGTAATTTCACAAATTTCACAAAAGAATGTTGAGAGCCCTGACGAAGCTAAAGAAATTTTTGAGGACTTTATAAAAAGAAAAACAGATTCAATCCTTCTTCAAATTTATGAAGGAGACTTTTCAAGGTTTTTAGTTTTAAAGTTAGACTAAATTGTTTCCCTTAGCAATTTTAATCGGAGGACCAACTGCTTCAGGTAAATCAGAACTAGCGTTTAAACTAAAAAAAAAATACCTAGCATCATAATTAATGCTGATAGCATGCAGGTTTATAATAAACTTCATAAATTAACTAACTCCCCGTCTAATAAAGAAGTTAAAGAGTTTGATTGTAATCTTTATAATTTCATAAAATATCCTTTGCTTTGTGATTTGGGCATTTGGCTGAAAGAGGTTAAAATGATATTAAATAAAAATTCTAAAAAGGTTCCAATTTTTGTTGGAGGAACGGGTTTATATTTAGACGGATTAAATGGTCAAATTTCTCCGGTTCCAAAAATTCCAAGAGAAATAGTAGAAAGTTTAGAAAAAAAACAAAAAAGTAAAGGAAATCTTTATTTGTATGAAGAACTTATGAGAATCGATCCTGATTATGCTGTAAAAATATCAAAAAATGATACCCAAAGAATAATAAGATCCTTATCTGTACACTCATTTACAGCAAAAACATTCACATACTGGCATTCAATTAAAACAAATAAGATTTTCAAAAGATTGATTTATGTTGTTATTAGCCATCAGAGAAACGAGTTATATGAAAGGATAAATACAAGGTGTTCTAAAATCTTTAATATGGAATGTCTTGATGAAATTGACAGTTTTATAAAGAATGACATGACATCAAATCACCCAATCCATAAAGCAATTGGATTTCAAATTTTAAAAAGTAATATTGAAGGAATTATCAACCAAGATTTTGCACTTGAAAAATTTCAGACTGAGACAAGAAACTACGCTAAACGACAAATTACGTGGTTTAAAAATAGATCGATTGGGGCAAATTTTTTACCATATAATAAAGCAGAAGACTTTATATTGAAAAATTTTTAAATTTTTAGTGAGTATATTTGTTTTTTAGTTTACTTTAATTATTATGAAGAAAATTACAGGTGCAAAAGTAGTTATAGAAACACTTATCCAAGAAAATGTAGAGGTTATTTTTGGTTATCCTGGAGGAGCAGTTCTACCTATCTATGACGAAATATTTAAGCAAAAGAAAATCAGACATATTTTAGTAAGACATGAGCAAGCTGCAGTTCATGCAGCAGAGGGTTATGCGAGATCCACAGGAAAAGTTGGTGTTGTATTAGTAACTTCTGGTCCAGGAGCCACTAATACAGTTACTGGATTAACAGACGCAATGATGGATTCAATTCCTATAGTTTGTATTTCGGGCCAGGTACCAACACACATGATTGGTAATGATGCATTTCAGGAGGCTGACATAGTGGGAATTACCAGACCCTGTACCAAACATAATTATTTAGTTAAGGATGTAACAAAGTTGGCTGGAGTCATTCATTCAGCATTTAATATTTGTATAAATGGAAGACCAGGACCAGTTTTAGTTGATATTCCAAAAGATATTCAAACTTTCAAAACTATTTATAAAGGAAAAAAGGCATATAAAGATAATCGTTATTATAAACCTAAGGTAAAACCGGATGACGAAAAAATAAATGAAATTGTTAAACTTATGACAGAATCATCAAAACCTATTTTTTATGTAGGAGGGGGTGTAATAAATTCTGGAACTAAGGCTTCTAAGGAACTTTTTAAGTTAATAAAAAAAACTAGTTTCCCTTGCACGCAAACATTGATGGGTTTGGGAGCTTTCCCAACATCTGACAACCAGTTTATAGGGATGCTGGGTATGGATGGAACCTATGAGGCTAATCATTCAATGCATAAATCAGATTTACTTTTATGTGTTGGAGCACGTTTTGATGACAGAATTACTGGAAAGGTCTCAGGCTTTTCACCCGAGTCAAAAAAAGTCCACATGGATATAGACCCTTCATCGTTTAATAAGAGTGTTAATGTAGATTTAACGGTCCAGGGAGATTTGTATAGAATATTAAGTGCTATTAATAAAAGGATTGAAGAAAAAAAAATTATTTTTTCAAAAAATAAAATAAAGCAATGGTGGATACAAATTAATAAGTGGAGGTCAAGAAATTGTTTAAGATATAAAAATTCAAAAGAAATTATAAAACCACAGTTTGCTCTAGAAAGATTAAATAAATTAACTGAAAAACTAAATCCATTTATTACAACTGAAGTTGGTCAGCACCAAATGTGGGCAGCCCAATTTTTGTCGTTTAACAAACCGAAGCATTGGATGACATCTGGTGGCTTAGGAACTATGGGATACGGATTGCCAGCTGCGATGGGTGTTCAAATAGCCCATCCGAAAGAATTGGTAATAGATGTAGCAGGAGAAGCTTCGATACTAATGAATATTCAAGAAATGTCTACAATCAAACAATATAAGCTACCAGTTAAAATTTTTATATTAAATAATCACTATATGGGTATGGTTAAACAGTGGCAGGAACTCCTACATGGTAACAGGTTGTCAGAATCCTACATGGAATCATTACCAGATTTTGTTAAGTTAGCTGAATCATTTGGGGCTAGTGGTATACAAGTTTTAAAGCCTAACGATTTAGACGAAGCAATTAACGAGATGATAAGTATAAAAGGTCCTGTTATCTGTGATGTTGTAGTTGACCCAAATGAAAACTGCTTTCCAATGATACCCTCAGGATCAACACATGATCAAATGCTTTTGGGTCCAAATGACAAAGTAGATGGTGAAATCTCAGAAGAAGGAATGGTTCTAGTATAAAGTTAAAATGTCAAATTTGATTAATACCAAACACATTTTATCAATCATGGTAGATAATGAGCCGGAGTGTTAGCACGTGTAGTAGGACTTTTTTCTGGGAGAGGATATAATATAGAGAGTTTGTCAGTATCAGAGGTAGATTCAGACAAATTTTTATCTAGAGTCACGATTGTAACATCAGGTACAAAGATCATTGTTGATCAGATTAAAGCTCAATTAAAAAAACTTATACCTGTTCATGATCTGATAGATATAACTGAACTTGACAGCTTTATTGGAAAAGAGTTGATTTTGATTAAATTGAATGTAAAAAGTATTACAAAGAAAGGTTTTGAAGATGTCATACATAAAACTAAGACTAATATTTTGTTTGATAAGGGTAATGAGGTAATAATTCAATTTTCTGGTAGTCCATCAGAAATAAGAAGTTTGTTAAAAAAACTAAAACCTTTTAAAATTATTGAGCAAACAAGATCTGGTCTGGTAAGTATGGCTTTAGGAACAAAGTATATTAAAAAATAGAAAAGAGTTTAAAATGAAAGTTTATTATGATAGCGACACTGATTTAGATTTAGTAAAAAGTAAAAAAATATGTATTGTTGGTTATGGGAGTCAAGGACATGCTCATGCACTGAACTTAAGAGATAGTGGTGTTGAAAATGTAATAATTGCATTGAGATCAGGTTCAAAGTCTATAGATAAAGCAAAGTCAGATGGATTTGAAGTTATGGAAGTTAGTGATGCAGCGAAAGTTTCTGACATATGCATGGTATTAGTTCCAGATGAACTACAAGCTGACTTGTATAACGAACACCTAGAAAAGAATTTAAAAAAAAATTCCTCATTACTTTTTGCACATGGTCTAGCTATACACTTTCAATTAATTAGGCCACGTGAGGATTTAGACGTTTTTATGATTGCTCCTAAAGGTCCAGGCCATACAGTAAGAGGACAGTATGTTAATGGTGGAGGTGTTCCTTGCCTTCTTGCAATACATCAAGATTCATCCGGAAAAGCCTTGGATAATGGATTATCTTATGCCTCAGCAATTGGAGGAGGAAGATCTGGTATTATTAAAACAACTTTTAAGGAAGAATGTGAAACTGATTTATTTGGAGAACAAAGCGTGCTTTGTGGGGGATTAACCGCATTAATTAATGCTGGATTTGAAACGCTTGTGGAAGCAGGCTATTCTCCTGAGATGGCATACTTTGAATGTCTTCACGAGGTTAAATTGATTGTTGACTTAATTTATGAGGGTGGCATTTCTAACATGAGGTATTCGATTTCAAATACTGCTGAGTTTGGTGACCTTTCAAGGGGACCAAGAATTATCAACAAAAATGTTAAAAAGGAAATGAAAAAAATTCTTGAGGAAATTCAAACAGGAAAATTTGTAAGAGATTGGATAATTGAATGTAAATCTGGACAGCTAAATTTTAATGCAGAAAGAAGAATACAAGCTAATAGACAAATTGAAGAGGTTGGTAAAAAATTAAGAAAAATGATGCCATGGATTACAAGTAATAAGTTAGTTGATAAAGCAAAGAACTAAAATAAAAAAGATGAAAAAAGAAAAAATTACTATTTTTGATACTACATTAAGAGATGGAGAGCAGTCTGCAGGTGCATCTATGTCAGTAGAAGATAAAGTATCCATTGCTTCAAAACTTGATGATATGAAAGTTGATGTAATTGAAGCGGGGTTTCCGTTCGCCTCTAAAGGAGATTTTGAGGCAGTTGAAAAAATATCAAGAATTGCCAAGTATTCAACAATCTGTGGATTAGCTAGAGCACAAGATAAAGATATTGAATTTGCAGGTAAAGCACTTTTAAAAGCTAAAAGAAAAAGAATTCACACCTTCATATCAACTAGTGACTTGCATATGAAATATAAACTAAATATGGATAGAGATGAAGTAGTTGAGGCAATTAAAAAAAGTATTACTAATGCAAGAAAGTTTACAGATGATGTTGAGTGGTCTCCAGAAGATGCATCAAGAACTGAAAAAGATTTTCTTTATAAAACTATAGAAATAGCAATAAATAGTGGAGCGAATACTATAAATATTCCAGATACGGTAGGATATGCAATACCATTTGAATTTGGTGAACTGATAAAAGGTATTAGGAGCAATGTTTCCAATATTGATAAAGCTATAATTTCTGTACACTGTCACAACGATTTAGGGTTAGCTGTTTCTAATTCGATTTCAGCAATTATTAATGGTGCAAGACAGGTTGAGTGTACAATTAATGGAATTGGTGAAAGAGCAGGTAATGCCGCTCTTGAAGAGATAGTAATGTGTTTAAAGACTAGAAAAGATAAGCTAAACTACCTTACGAATATCGATGCTTCAAAGATTGCAACAATCTCTCATTTAGTCTCAACTATTACTGGATTTAATGTTCAACCGAATAAAGCGATCGTAGGTAAGAATGCTTTTGCACACGAGTCTGGTATTCATCAAGATGGGATGCTTAAGAATGCCAACACATATGAAATAATTACTCCTGAGTCTGTTGGGTTCAGTTCTTCAGAACTTATTTTAGGAAAGCACTCAGGAAGACATGCCTTCAAAGTTAAACTAAATGATTTAGGGTTCGAATTTACTGACAAAAAGATAAATCTCTTATTCAAGAAGTTTAAAGATCTTGCTGATAGAAAAAAACAAATTTATGAAGAAGATCTATTAGCTTTGATAGATGATAAAGGAAGTTCATCAACAAAAGAGTATTTAGAACTTTTGGATATAAGCATATCTTGTGGTTCTTCAAAAAAGGCCTCAGCTAGAATAAAAATTAAAATATTCGATAAAATAAAGATTTTGAAAAAGATGGAAACGGACCTATTGATGCTATATTTAGCGCATTAAAAAATGTTATACCTAATAAAATTAATCTTCTTGTATATCAAGTAAATGCAATCACTAAAGGAACGGATGCGATAGCTGAAGTTAGCGTTCGCATAGAGGAAGATTCAATCACTGTTCTTGGTCAAGGAAGTGACTTAGATACTTTGGTGGCATCAGCAAAGGCATATATTAGTGCTATAAATAAATTGATAGTCAAGCGAGACAAACTAAAAGATGGTAAAAAAAAAATTTTTGAATCTAATGAAAAGATCGATAAGCATGTAATATAAATTATTGATTTTTTGAATAAATTTCTATAAGTATATATAGACTATGAAAAATTTTTTCTCTTTTTTTTCACAAGATATTGCAATAGACCTTGGTACCGCTAACACCCTCATATATGTCAAAGGAAAAGGTATTGTTTTAAATGAACCATCAGTTGTTGCTTTATCTAATGATAAAAAAGAATCTAAACCTAAAGTTTTAGCAGTGGGTCATGAAGCCAAAACGATGTTAGGAAGAACACCTGGAAATATTGTAGCTATCAGACCAATGAGAGATGGAGTTATAGCAGATTTTGATGTTGCTGAAGAAATGATAAAACACTTTATTAAAAAAGCTCACAACCACAATAGTTTTTTTAGTCCAGTAATTGTTGTTTGTGTCCCTTCAGGAGCAACATCAGTTGAAAGAAGAGCTATTGAAGGTTCAGCAGCTGCAGCGGGTGCGAGGAAAGTTTATTTGATAGATGAACCAATGGCCGCTGCGCTAGGAGCAGGTTTAGCTGTAACTGAGCCATCAGGTTCTATGGTTGTTGATATTGGAGGTGGAACAACAGAGGTTGCACTTTTAGCTCTTGGTGGGATTGTGCATGCGCATTCTGTAAGAGTGGGAGGTGATGCTATGGACACGGCAATTATTAACTACATCCGTAGATCTCATAACTTACTTGTAGGTGAAAGTAGTGCCGAGAGAATCAAAAAAGCAATTGGTGTAGCCGCAAGACCCTCAAACGGTGATGGAAAAGTTTTACACATTAAAGGTAGAGATCTATTAAAAGGTGTTCCTAAAGAAGTTGTGATAAATCAAAGACAAATTGCTGAGGCATTAGAGGAACCAGTTCAGGCAATCATAGAGGCAGTAAAAAATACACTTGAAAATTCAGATCCAGAGCTAGCATCAGATATTGTTGATAAAGGAATTGTTTTAACTGGTGGAGGCTCTTTGTTGGGTGAACTAGACCAAGTGATAAGAGATGCGACAGGTCTTCCTGTAAGTATAGCTGATGATCCTCTTAGTTGTGTTGTGCAAGGCACTGGTCAATGTGCTGAAAACCTTAAAGATTTACGTTCTGTTTTAAGTAGTAGTTATTAATATGGGATATAAGTCTTCTTTTTCGAGAGGAATAAATTCAGGCCCACTTAATAGGTACATTTTAGAATTGGTAATTTGTATTACCTTTTCTTTGTTATTTGTATTGATGTCATTATCAAAAGTAAAACAGTTTACAATATGAAATACTTTATTGTTTCAGCTAGCAAACCTGGATTAGTATTTGCAAAGTAAGCCCTTTAAATTGGTTTCAGATTTAATTCAATATTTTGAGAAGATTGGTAATTATAAAATTTTAAACAAATCACTTGAAAGTGAGAATAAATTTTTAAAAAAAGAATTTAATAAAGTTAATTTATTAGAAGTCGAAAACTTTAGGCTAAAAAAACTACTGAAGCTACAAGAAGTTAATTATGTAGAAAAATTATCGGCTAGAATCATAATAGATGGATATAGAAATGATGATAATTCCATTTATATTGATATTGGTAAAAAAGAAGGGTTAAAAATTAATGATTTAGTTTTTAACGAAAATGGACTTTTAGGCCGAGTGAGCCAAGTTGGTCCTTATTCGTCAAAAGTCCTTACAATTTATAGTTCTGATTCTGTCTTACCTGGTATATCTGTAAACACGAAACATTCAGTTTTTGCTAAAGGAGACGGTGATCGGTTAGTTTTAAAACATTTAGAGAATAAGTTTAAACTTGAGCATAGTGAATTAGTTATTTCAACGGATGCAGCGGGATTCTTTAAAGAAGGAATCATCATTGGAAAAGTTGTAAAAACATTAAATGATGTTTACATACAGCCCACAGCCAAAAAGTCTGATTCAATTTTCGTAAATGTTTTAATATTTGATTTTAAAAAAATAAATTTAGATTAAAATATTAATATGGTTTTAAGTTTTTTTTTAAGGATCATTCCATACTTTTTATTAATTTTATTCATTTTCTTTGAGTTTGCACCTGCATATTTTTCAGATAAAGAAATTATAAAACCATATTTTACTTTTATGTTTCTTTATGCATTAATAAACAATGATTCAGAAAAATTTAGACCTTTATGGATATTACTAGTTGGTCTTTTTTATGATTTCTTGGATGGTGAAGTTATAGGAATAACAAGTCTATTTTTTTAATTACTTTACATCTCTTGAGAAGAAAACATAGTACTATTGTATCAATTGACTTTAAAATAATATGGACAAACTTTATTTTAATATTATTGCCGTATATTTCTGTAAATAAATTTATACAATTTGTTTTTCTTGATGTTTCGTTTGAATTTAAGAGAATAATTTTAAGTTTTATTTTAAGTATAATTTTATTTCCACTATTCAATTCAATTGTAAGAAAGTTTAATAATAGATTAGGTTATATTAATGAATAAGGCAGTTAAAAAATCTAAAATATTAAGAAGAAGAGCCTTTATTCTTGGTATTTCAAAATCTCTAATAACGGGTATAGTAATAAGTAAATTATATTATTTGCAAATTTTAAAAAAATCAAAATACGGTAAATTATCTGAATCTAATAAAACCAAAATTAAAATTTTATATCCAGAAAGAGGAACTATTTTAGATCTATATGATAAACCCATTGCGTCAAACAAAATAGATTATCAATTAAATATTCTTAAAGAAAAAAAGAAGTTTATTGGTCAAACAATTCAAAAATTAGAAAATATTATCCAATTTTCAAAATTTGATTTAGATCAAGTTAAATTAAATTTAAGGGATGAAAATTTATCTGATTTTTTTTACAATTAAAAAAACTTAACTATTGATGAGTTGGAGTCATTTGAGTTGATGTCAAATCAGTTTCCTTATTTATTAATTACAAAAGAAAAGGTAAGACATTATAACCATGATGAGAATTTTTCACATGTTCTTGGTTATGTAGGGTATAAAAAAGTTAATAAAAATAAAAAACTTGCTAATCTTAAGATTGGGATATCAGGTGTGGAAAAGAACCTTGATAATCAGTTAGTTGGAACTGACGGCTGGGTAAAATTAGAGGCTAACTCTAAAGGAATAATAAAAAAAGAAATAGTAAGAAAGAATCCAATACCAGGTAAGAATATAAAAACTAATTTGATATTAGATATTCAGTCTTTAGCAATGAATGAGTTGAAAAATATCAATGGTGCTGCTGTTGTAATCGATTGTCAAACTGGGGAATAAATTGTTTAGCATCATCACCATCATTCAATAATAATGAATTTAGTAATGGCGTGAGTAATCAGAAATGGAATCAACTTTTAAATCATGAATTCAATCCACTATTAAATAGATCCATAGCAGGGTTATATTCACCAGGATCAACATACAAATTAATAACAGCTTTATTCGCAATCGAGAAAATGAAGTTGAATTTATATAAAGAAATTAATTGTACTGGTTCTTTTCAATTTGGTAACAGAAAATTTCATTGTTGGAAGAAAGAGGGTCATGGGAAAATAAATCTGTTTGGGGCAATCCAAAAATCATGTGATTGTTATTTTTATTATCTTGCAAAATCAATAGATATTGATGAGTTATCATTATTTTCTAAACAATTTTCATTTGGAATTAAGTCGGGAATTGATATTCCAAATGAACTTAGTGGAATAATGCCAAATAAAAGTTGGAAAAAGTTAAATAGAAAAGAGAGGTGGCAGAGGGGAGAAACATTAAATACTGTGATTGGACAAGGATATGTTTTGTCAACTCCACTCCAAATAACTTTGATGACAGCAAGAATAGCAACTGGAAGAAAAATCTTTCCTTCTATATTAAAGGTTAAAAAAAAAGAATTCCAAAAAATGAATGTATCAGATAAGGCTCTAAATTTTATTAGAAATTCTATGTACAGTGTTGTAAATGATTTTGACGGAACTGCATTTAGGTCGAGATTATCATCTAATTATAAGATGGCAGGAAAAACTGGAACATCACAGGTTCGTAAAATATCAATGGAAGAAAGAGAGTCAGGCGTTCTTAAAAACGAAGAAATAGATTATAAGTTAAGAGATCATTCAATTTTTACAGCTTATGCCCCATATAATAATCCTAAATTTGCTATAACTATAATTGCAGAACATATGGGGAGTGGTTCTAAAGTTGCGGCACCAATTGCTAAAAGAGTCCTAGAATTTTCTTTAAAAGATTATCTAAATTATGTCTGAAATATTAATACAATTTAAGAAATTAAACTGGTTATTAGTTTTTTTAATATCTTTTCTTTCGTTTGTTGGTTTAGTTATGATATTTAGCGCAACATATGGTGATGATGACAAAGTATTTATTTCACATTTCAGTAAAATATGTTTAGGCCTATCAATAATGATAGTAGTAAGTTTGATTGATTTAAATTTTATAAAAAAACATGCTTATCTTTTTTATTTAATTGGAATTATTTTACTTGTTCTTGCTACGTTTTATGGAATAGTAGGTAAGGGGTCTAGAAGATGGTTGAATCTAGGTGGACTTGTTTTCCAACCCTCTGAATTAATAAAGATTTTAGTAATTATAACATTAGCAAAGTTTTTGATGAAAAAAATTCAGAGTGCCAGAGATTATATTTTTTTAATTTTACCTATTTTTTTGATTCTTTCACCATTCTTTTTAATACTTATTCAGCCTGATTTAGGTACAGCAATGGTAGTTTTGCTACTTGGTTTAATAATTTTTTTATATCTGGAATAAGCTGGAAATTTTTGGTATTCTTTCATTTTTTTTCATAGGTTCTGCCCCGTATATTTGGGGAAGTCTTAAGGAATATCAACAAAAAAGAATTCTTACATTATTTAATCCCGAAAGTGACCCTTTGGGATCTGGTTCCCATATTATACAATCTCAGATAGCAGTTGGATCTGGAGGAATATTTGGAAAAGGTTGGACTAAGGGATCTCAGTCACATTTAGATTTTCTTCCTGAAAAGCATACAGATTTTATTTTTTCAATGTTGGGGGAGGAATTTGGTTTCCTAGGTACAATTTCTGTAATTGGATTAATTTGTTTAATCACTTATCTTACTTATTCAATCGCAAGTAAATCTTTTTCAGAATAATTTTAATAAAATGGTTGGATATGGAATAATATCAAACTACTTCTTTGTCTCAATGATTAATATGTCTATGGTGATCGGCATTTTGCCTGTTGTTGGTTTACCTCTACCTTTAGTTTCTTATGGTGGGTCATCAATGATTTCTTATTTTATTGGATTTGGAATTATTCTTTCTATAGACAGATCAATGAGAAACTAAAATCTAATTTTTTCAGAAATTAAAATAGCGAGGTTTTTTGTTGAATTTAAGTTGCTAAATATAATTAGTAAAAAAACTAATATAGGTACACTTAAAAACATACCGGCAACTCCCCAAACTTTACCCATAATTGATAAAAATATAATCATTACAATTGGACTAAGATTCAATGTTTTTCCCATCATCTTTGTTTCTAGGAAGTTACCAATTAGAATTTGAGAAAATGTTAACATTATTAAGATTAAAACTGATTCAAAAAAACTAAAAAATTGAATTAGTGAAAAAATAGTTGGAATTATAATCGAAATTAAAGAACCAATAAAGGGTATAAAGTTAAGAAAGAATGCAAAAACACCAAACGTAGGTGCAAGATCGCTATTAAAAAAATATAAGACTAAAAAAGTAAATATTCCTGTTAGAAAACTGGTAAAGGTTTTAATTTGAAAGTATTTAAAAATATCATTGTTGATTTTTTTTAGAACGTTTTTTGTAGTTAACTTATGAAAGAAAAATTTAATTTTTTCAGCTAAAAGTTTTTCCTCAATCATAAAAAAAATAATATAAATCAAAATCAAGGAGAAGTTTCCTGTTAGTTCAGTAAAATAATTTATGACCCTTGAGAATATTTCTAAAAAATTTATATCATTAAACACCTGGTTTAATTCTATGAACTTTTCAATTTTGTAATCAGAAAATATATTAATTAAGCTTTTTAGATTATTTTGGTAATAACTAGAATTATCTATAACATTCTTAAGGTTAGAGTTTAGAATTTTTAAAAATGAATAAATAATTATGATGAAAATAGAAAAAGATAGAGAAAAAAGACACTAAATCATTGATTTTTATCTTAAATAATTTGTGTGTCCAATCTATAAGTTTTTTTGAGAGTGATTTGATAATTACAAATATGAATAATGCAAGCGTTAGTGGTAAAAGTATGAACTTACCGTAGTATAATAAAACTGATAAAAGAACTGCTGTTAATAGTATTGAGTTAATATTATTAATACTCATCAATTATTCAAAACTTTCTAAAGTTTGTACCATTATCGTTTTTCCAAAAAGATCTGAATTTGTTTCTTCTATTCTTTTACTTTTAATTAAACCTATACCTTTAGCATACCATTCTTCAGATGAAATATTTATTTCAATTGCACCTATTTCACTATCACCAATAAATTTTGTTTTACCCGTACCTTTAAGGTAAATACAATTATTAAATTTTCCTAACGGAGTTCTTATAAACTCTTTTTTGGATACAACTTCATAATTTATTTTAAAGTTAGTTGTTGCTCTGTAATCATAATATGGATATCTTTTTAGTATGAGGTATGTTTTACTATCTACTTCCCACGTATCTCCTACGTTTATTGGGTTAGGTAAAACAAGCCTTTGTTTTTTATGAAAATTAATTTTATTATCCCTCTCGAAGCTTAGTCCATTTCTAAAGATTCCATTCTTATTTTTTTTGTAATAATAAATTGACCCATTTTCTCTTAAAAATGGAAAATATACTTCATTTTCAATTTTTGTTTTACCAATTGAATAATTTATTTTTTTATAAACTATCGGCTTATCAATTTCAGGTTTAATTGTAACTTCATAGGACCATTTTTTTTTTTCATCAAGAGGGAAATATGAGTTACTTAAATCTTTGCAACTAGTAATAAAAAAGATAAATAATATAAATAAATATTTACTCATTTCTCAGGTAGTAGTTGATTTGGCATATCAAAAAAATTTAATTTTGTACTTGCATCTATAACTTTTTCCTTCTTGGTTATAGAAGAAATTATACTCTCCTTATTCTCATCTGACTGTTCGCCCATTTGTGGTATACCATTTTTTAGATTTACCAGTGCCTTAGATACCTTCTCATGAATTTCTTTACTATATGGCAGGCTATGCGATCGTGGTTCTCCTAGACCAGCAAGATTATCCATATTCGTAATCCACAAGAATATTTCTCCTTCTGAATTTAGTATTGCATTTGGTTCATATATCTGAGCAGAAATTAACCTAAATCTTTCTGGTAGTTTTTCACTAGATGGCCAACCTAAGAGATCTTTGAAAGAGTTATATGTGAAGATATAAAAAAGTGCTGTCAAAACAATCATAGAGGATTTAAGAATCCAATGAAAATTTGTTCTGAGATTAAATAAAGTTAGTAAAAACCTATAAGAATATATCCAGTTATTATTAAAATTATTTCTGAGCTCATTATTTTTCCTTTCTTTAATTATCTGGAACAAGTTTTTTATATAAATTTCCAGAGACACTAACACTTCCACCTTGTGTTATATTAAATCTTGTTGCTGTCTTTTCTATACCTTTTTTTTCTAAATTTATTGTACCATAATAAATAACTTCTAATTGGGGATTAACTTTTTCAACCTTTACATTAACATCAATAGGATTATTAGTCTTGGTTGCATAATAATGAACATTCACAATATATTCACCTGGTACAACAGCTCGAATAGTAACAACCTCCTGGTTTAAAGGATTTTGAACTTTTTCACCATTTACCTCAATAGTATCATTCAATAAACCTCTATCATCTCTGTCCAGATGAACAAAACCTGCTTCTTTACCTCTAAACCACACTAGATCTCCTGTTGGACTTTGAACATAAGTATCAACATCATCTGGATTATTGTCTTTCCAGCTGACAGTGATTATATATTCTGCTTTAGGGTTGATTACTCCTGTTTTTGGTATTGGATTCATAAAGATTATAGCTAAGAACATCAAAAGAGTAAAAGATAATAAAACGTTGAATAAAAGGTCTGTGAAGGGTCTGCCCTTAATCTTCTTCCTGAGTATGACATTATAAGCTATTATCTATACTAATTTCAGAAATTTGATTTAACACCGAAAACAGCTCTTCGCAGCCACTTTCTAAATTATAATATTGGACTGCGATTAAAACCCCACCCACAAGGGCTGAAAGTGTTGTATATAATGCCACTCCCATTCCACTTCCCATTGTTGTAAGTACACCCTGTAGTAAAGTTACGTCGAATGTTGTAATATCTGATAAAGAACTTAACATAATTATAAAACCTATTACTGTTCCAATGAGTCCCAACTTAAGCATTACATCTGAACAAAACCATCCAAATTCGTAAAAGGTTACAGTTTTTTTTTTATAACTATCTAATATTTGCACATGACTTGTTGCACCATTCTTTTTAAGCCAATAAGATCCTTAAAGTAATCAGAAACAATACCATCAGAAATTTCTCCTTTTGATGTAAGAATTAGATTACTCTCTATTATTCTTAATTTAACATTTTCTTTTATTAAACTTTTCTTAATTATATGTGCTTTATTTAATTCCTTTGAAATAAGAAAAGTATGATAAACACAATGTATTGTTACGATAATATAAACGAACATTATTAGAGTTGTGATATAGCTTTTATCAGAAGATACAATCTTAAAAATTATTCCTTGATCACTTAAAAAATAAATCAAAAAAAATATAAGGCTTGATTGTAGTAGCCAATTTAAAAAAAGTTTATGTGATCTTGTCATCTATTTAATACCTAATTAAAGATTTAAAGGGGATATCTAATTCTTGTTTTCCATTTAAAAAAGAGAGCTCTATTAGGCATAAAAAACTTTTCACTTTAGCACCTGATTTTTTAAAAGTTTAATAGCTGCATTAGCTGTCCCACCTGTTGCTAACAAATCGTCAACTAATAAAATACTTTTATTTTCAATATTTACATTTATTTCAATTGTATCTTTTCCATATTCAAGATTATATTCTTGAGAAATGGTTTTTCCCGGAAGCTTGTCTTTTTTTCGCAACATAACAAGACCTTTATTTAGTTTGGAAGCTATACCAGATGCAAAAATAAATCCCCTTGCATCTATTCCGGCAACTAGGTCAATTTCCAAATTCAGAAACACTATCGCACATTAGGCGTAGCGATTCACCGAAAGCTTCATTATTTAAGATCAGAGTTGAGATATCATAAAACAAAATACCTGGTTTTGGATGATCAGGTATTTTATTAATAAAAGCCTCGATCTCTTTAAGCTCCATTAAAAAGCTATTTAAGGGATTTAAGATAGGCGATCATATCATCTATCTGTCCTTGTTTTCTCAAACCTGCGAAAATCATTTTACTTTTCTTCACATCTTTACCAAATTTTGCAACTTTAACTTTCTTTGCCGATACCCAAGCAGCTAGCTCTTCATCATTCCAAACTATCCCTGATCCTTTTAACCATTCAGAATATTTATAACCTTCCTGTATTCCTGCTTTTGCACCATGAATTTTCCACAAATTAGGACCAGTTTTATGCTTTGCTCCTTCTGCAACATTATGGCAAGCAGCACATTTCTTAAAAAGCTTTTTACCTTTCTCAGCATCACCTGCAAAAACAACATTACTACTTAAACTAAAAATGAAAACAAATGATAACATTAAAAATTTCTTATACATATCTAAAAACTCCACTATTATATTATATGATATTAAGAATATATATATATAAAGTAATTTCAACCTCATAATATGAATAAATTATCAAAATTTAAAATAATTGAAGAGTCATTTTTTTATAGATAAAATTGGCTGGAAAGAATTCTCAATAGAGAGATTTGCAGAGGAAAATAAGTATAAAATTTCAGAAGTAAAAAATTTAATTAGTAACAAAAATGATTTATTAATTGAGTTTTCTAAGATGATAGATGAAAAAGTCGAGTTAAATATTGATATAGAAGAATTTGAGAATTCAGATGTAAAGGATAATATTTTTGAGCTAATAATGATGAGGTTTGTTGCATTGACTCCTTTTAAAGGAGGATTAAAAAAAATTATTTATGAAATTAAAAGTCCAATTATTTTAAAAGAAATATCACAAAATATTTTAGTAAGCATGGATTTTTATCTAGAATTTTCGAATGCTTATGATGATACTATTTTCGATGTAATAAAAAAGAAATCTCTCTTTCTAATCTATTCATATTGTTTTAAGGCTTGGTTAAATGATGATTCAAAAGAGCTTTCAAAAACTATGTCAGAACTAGATCGGTTATTGAATTATGCAGAAAAATTCTCAAAAAAGCTAAGGATTTCCTTTCATTTTAGCCATTTTAACTAACTTTTTTTGTTTAATCATCATTTCTTTTTGAGAGAATCCACTAATCAGACCATGAAATTCTCTATACCAGTTAACTTCAGCATCTAAATGTAAAAAAACTGAACCCATACCAATTGCAGCTCTATCCATAAAAACAAACTCTCTTGGAGGTTTAACTCCTCCAATTTTTTTTAGCTCTTTATGTACTTTTGATGCAGCCTCTGCTCCATAGACAGATGAGTTTGTTTCTTGCATCTTTATAGATTTATCTTCTAAGAGTGGTGAATACAAAAATTTTGCCCAGATATTCAATATTTCTATCAAATTTTTAGAAATATTTTCGAACCCCCAACTTTTATATGCTTTTACAGCTAATTCCTCATTATTATCTTTAATTGAATTATACAAATCAATAACACCCTGAACAAATGAAGGTTTAAAAATCTAATACACCCAAAATCAAGTAAGTTTATATTTAAATTTTTATCTGCAGAATAATTTCCCAAATGCGGGTCACCATGAATAATACCATATTTATAAAAAGGTAGATACCAAGCTTTAAACATGTTTATAGCTAATTTTTTTCTATCAGATACTTTGTGTTTAGTAAAATTTAATAATTTATCTCCATTCTAGAAAGTTCATGGTTAATAATCTCTTTGTCGAAATTTTTTGATTACTTTGGGAACATTTACAGAGTCATTTTTTTTAAATATCTCGTTAAATATAAACATGTGTTTTTGTTCTAAATTATAGTCAAGTTCCTCTCTAACTCTTGATATAATTTCTTTTTCTATTTCTGAGGTATTAATAGTACTATCAAACTTTTTATAAACCGAGAAAATAAGCTTTAGCTGATTTATATCTGCTTCAACTATCGATAACATGTCTGGATACTGAAGTTTACAAACTACATTTTTTCCGTCAAGACTAGCCCTATGAACCTGCCCTAAGAGAGGCTGCAGCAAATGGCAATTTATCGAATGAATCAAATTTTGCTTGCCATCCAATTCCAAGTTCATTATTCATTCTTCTCTTTACAAAGTTCCATCCCATTGGAGGAGCGTTAGATTGTAATTTTGTTAATTCTTGAGAATATTCAGGTGGAAGTAAATCTGGGACTGTTGACGCTAACTGAGCAATCTTCATAATAGGACCTTTGAGGTTTCCCAGAACATATCCTAAGTTTTCAGCATTCTTAGACTTTTCCTTACCAAGTATTTTAGTGCCTAAGAATTTTACAGCAAGGCTTCCTGCTGATGTGCCTAAATCAGTATATCTTTTGAATCTTTTAGAAAATTTATTAACTTCTTCCATAATATTAAGTTAATAAATAAATGCGTTAATTTAAATAAAAATTGTAAAAGCTATGCAAATAATTAGAAGTACTAAATAATTTTTAGAAAAAAACTCTAAAAATTTTATTTTTGCGTACTTTAAGGATGAGGAATTTTTTAAATTTATCATTACTATAAAACTAGCAAGAATTGTTCCAATTTAGTTCTGTCTGTTTATTAGAAAGTCAACTAACTTTATAATTTTTTCCTTAGCAGCAGATTCCTTAAAAATACCAAGACTATCTTTAGCCATTATAGAGAAATGTTTAGCTTTAGCTAAACAGTCAAATTTTATATTGTATTTCTCCATAATACTCACAATTTTGTCAAAGTCGTTATTAATAATATTATCTTTTGACAAAATAGACTCAATTATTCTTTTTTCCTTTGTATTTCCTCTCTGGTAGCAAAGAATGAGAGGTAATGTCATTTTTTTTTCTTTTAAATCGTTTCCTGGTTCTTTACCTGACTCATCAGACTTACAAAAATAATCTAGTGTGTCGTCAACTATTTGGTATGCAATACCAATAAATTTACCAAAATCTGATAAAAATTCTTTTTTTCTTCATCAATTTCACATATTTCTGCACTTATTTTACATGCTGCTGAAAATAACTGTGCTGTTTTATCAGAAATTATATCCAAATACTGACTCTCTGTAGTTTTTAGATTATTAATGTAAATTAATTGTTTTACTTCACCATGCGATATATTAACTGAGACATCTGAAATAATCTTAATACACTTCATCGATCCATCGTCAGTGAGTAGTCTGAAAGCCTTACTCAAAAGATAATCTCCAACTAGAATACTAGATTTATTATCCCAAACATAATTTGCTGTTTTCCTTCCTCTTCTTTTTTTACTGTTATCAACCACATCATCATGCAAAAGAGTAGCAGTATGAATAAATTCAATAACAGATGCGTGTAGTATATGTCTCGTACCAGAGTAACCACATAATTTAGCACATGCGATTGTTAATAGTGGTCTAATTCTTTTACCACCTGAATTTACAATATAGTTTGATAATTTTGTAACTAGTGAAATACTCCCAGCTAAATTTTCTAGAATAAATCTATTAACGCTATTTAGATCTTCTTCGAGCCAACTAATAAAATTTTCAAATTCGTTTTCATCTTGATTTTTTAGGTTAACTATATTCATTGATGGATTTGTAATTAAATGTATATGAAATTTATTTTAGTAATTATTATTTAACATGTATAAATGATAATATAGTATTTTAAAATTAATAATGCTTACTTTTCAAGAAATAATTTCTAATCTGCAAAACTATTGGAGTAAAAAGGATGTTTAGTGATGCAGCCTTATGATATGGAAATGGGTGCAGCAACATTTAATCCATTCACTACGCTAAAATCTTTAGGTAAAGACCCATGGAATGCAGTTTTTACCCAACCATGTAGAAGGCCTTCGGATGGAAGGTATGGTGAAAACCCTAATCGACTTCAACATTACTATCAACTACAAGTAATTATGAAACCAAGTCCAACAAACTCACAGGAATTATATTTAAATAGTCTTAAAGAAATTAAAATTGATCCCGATGAAAATGATATAAAATTTATCGAAGATGACTGGGAAAGTCCAACGCTGGGTGCTGCTGGTTTGGGTTGGGAAGTACAGTGTAACGGAATGGAAATTAGTCAGTTTACTTATTTTCAGCAGGTTGGAGGGATTGAATGTAAACCTGTTAGTTTAGAAATTACATATGGATTAGAACGACTTGCAACGTATGTTCAAAATATCGATAATATTTATGATATAAAATGGGATAAAAATGGTACTACTTACGGAGATATTTTTCTTCGTAATGAAAAAGAGCAATCAGATTATAATTTTAATCATGCTTCCTCCGATTATTTATTTAGTTCATTTAATGACTATGAAAAAACTACCAAAAGTCTAATTGATAAGAAATTAGTAATACCAGCATATGAACAGTGTGTAAAAGCAAGTCACTGCTTTAATCTTTTGGATTCTAGAGGTCTTATATCTGCAAAAGAAAGGCAAGCATTTATCTTAAGAATTAGAACTTTAGTATATAACTGTTGTAGTTTGTTAAATGATGAATGAATTTATATTAGAAATATATGGTGAAGAAATTCCGTCTTGGGCGCAAAGGTTCGCAGAAAAGGATCTTAAAGATTTAATTGAGGAATTTTTAATTTTAAAAAAAGTTCAATATTCACAAATTGAAATAAATTCGTCCTCAAGGAGAGTATCTATCTCAATTGATAAAATTGAAAAAGAAATTCCACAAAGTGTTATTGAGATTAGAGGACCGGGGATTGACGCACATAAAAATGCTTTAATGGGTTTTCTTAATAAAAATAATGCAACATTTAAAGATCTTGTTAAACAAAAGGTAAAAATAAAGAATATTTTTTCTAAAAAAAAAATCAGCAAAGTTAAAAGGTAAATATATTACTTCAACAAAATCTACCAATAATCTTAAGTAAGATAAGGTGGAAGAAGTCTATGAGGTGGAATAGTTTTGATGAAAAATGGATAAGACCAATTAAAAGTATATTGTGTGTTTTTCATAATAAAAAAATTGTTTTTAAATATGGAGGAGTAACTTCTAGTAATTTTACCTATGGGAATTACAAGTATGGTGAAAAAAAAATTATATTAAAGAAAACTAATAATTATGAAAAAGATCTTGAGAAGAATCGTGTCATACTCTCAAAGAAAAAACGTCAAAATATGATAAAAAAAAAATTAGAAGGTTTTTGTAATTCAAAAAAGTCAAAATTAATTGAAAATAAAGATTTATTTGACAGAGTTGTAGATTCTGTCGAGTATCCAAATGTTTTATTTGGAACTTTCTCTGAGAAATATTTTGATTTACCTGCATTTCTTCTAAAGAGCGTAATGTTTGAAAAACAGGATTACTTTTGTTTTGTTAAAAACAAATCACTAATGAATTCTTTTGCCTTTATTTCTAGTAAAGATATATCGAAGAAAAAAAAAATTACCAAAGGCAATGAGAATGTACTTAAAGCAAGGTTTAGTGATGCAGAATTCTTTATCAAAGAGGATAGAAAAAAAAAACTAGAAGACCGTATAGGCAACTTAAAAGAAATTTTTTTTTAGAAATGCAGGAAATCTATATCAAAGAGCTGAAAGAATACAAAAATTAATTATTTTTATTTCAGGTAAGGTAAATTTAGATCTTAAAAAGTTTTATAAATATTTGATTCTTTCTAATGTCGATCTAACATGCGAGTTAGTAAAAGAATTTCCAAGTTTGCAAGGAAAAGTTGGTGGATATTATGCTTCGCTAGAAAATTTGCCAAATGAAGTGTGCGATGCTATATCTAATCAATATAATCTAGACTTCCCCAAAAGTGATAATTATTTATCATTATTGATGTCTATTTCCCAAAAAGTTGATGGTATTCTTGGTTTTTTTATTTCTTATAAAAACTATCAGGCGCAGGTGATCCTTTTGGTATTCGAAGGTCAGCTTTGTCTATCATAAAAATATGTATAGAGAATAATTTAAATTTAGATTTGATTGAAATTCTTGAATTTTCCAATAAACAGTTTGAAGAACAAGGTATTTCATCAGAAGTAGATGTAGAAGATATTATTGATTATTTTAGAAAAAGGCTTTTGATTATATTTAATGATATGGGCTTTAAAGGTGAGGAAGTTCAAACAGTCCTGTTTAAAAATAAATTTAATCCTCTACAATTATATAAAGACCTTAAAGTTTTAAAAAAGTTTATATCTAGTGAAAACGGTAAAAACTTTCAAAGGGCAATAAAAAGATTAATTTCTATAAATGAAAATTCCAAAATACAAAATAATATTAACGTAAATATTTTCCAATCTAAAGAAGAGGTACGTTTGTATGAATGCTCGCAGTATCTTATTAAGTTTGAGCAAGGGATTGATTTTTTAGAGGATAAAAAATTCATAATATTATTTACCAACTCCTTAAATCAATTCTTTGACAAAGTTAAAGTAAATAGTAATGACGAAAAATTAAAAGAAAACAGAAAAGCTTTAGTTAATTATTTATTTGAAAAAGTTAATAATATTTTTAAATTTGAATCACTTATAAGATGAAAATAACATTAAAAAAAAAAATTGAGCTATCAAATTTTTGGAACAAATCGAAACAAATAGAAATTCAGAAAAAGTGATTAATAAACTTGACTTGATGCATTCAAATCCAAGAGCTCATGTTATTGGTATTACTGGATCGCCTGGGGTTGGAAAGTCTTCACTTATAGATAAATTAATTCAATTTATAAGGAAAAATAATAAGTCAGTAGGTGTTATAGCAGTTGATCCATCTTCAAGAGAGACTGGAGGTGCAATACTAGGAGATCGTACCAGATTTTTACTTGATCCAACTGACAACAATGTATTTGTAAGATCTATGGCATCGAAAAATTATCTTGGCGGGATCTCTGAGTTGACATATCCAACAATGATTACTATGAGATCAATATTTGACTATATTATTATTGAGACAGTTGGTGTAGGTCAATCTGAGATATTTATAAAAGATATTACAGACACAGTGGTTTTATGTATTCAACCAGGTAGTGGTGATAACATTCAGTTTATGAAATCAGGTATTTTTGAAATTCCTAATATAATAATCGTTACTAAGAGCGATTTAAAAGATTTGTCAAATTTAACCTACTCAGATTTAAAAGGTAGTGAAAACCTATTTGAATATGAAGATGATAGTATTGAAATTTTAAAAATCTCTTCTCACAAAAGTTCTGGCTTTAAGGATCTTTTCGATGTTATTTCAAAAAGATGGAGAATACTTAAGGAAAAAAAAAAAATTTTTAATCAGAGGAGGTTTCAAGATATTAGTTGGATTGAAAGGAGTATTATCGACGAATTTGGCCAAAAAGGTAAAGAGCAGATTAAAGATTTAATGAATTACTCTTCAAATCCCTTTAAAACTCTCAAAGAGTTAAGAAATTATTTAGCTAGGATTTAGAATTACTTGACCACCACGGATCAGATATTGACAATACTGAATCACCTGATTTAAAATTTTCATTTTTGTAATTCTCTAAAATATTTTTAGTGATATAGGCCAATCCATTCTTTTTATCGTAACTAGTTAAAAACCCAACTTCACTTCCATTTAATAGAACTTTTTGGTCGATAAAAGTCTTGAATTTAATTTTTACTTGAGATAACAATTTTTTTGTAATTTTTCTATAATACATTCTTGCAGTTATTTCCTGTCCTAGATAACAGCCCTTATCCCATGATATACCGTTAAGGTAATTAAACCTCATTTCCATTAAAAGTGATTTATTTGAAATAGCATCTAAACTAAAATCTGGCACCCCATGAAGAAGACGAAGAGATTTATATTCATCTGGTTTTAATGAATAAAAATCATTATTTACTAAATTAGTCACTTTTTGCTTTCCAAAAATATATACTCTATGAAATAAATTATTAAATCTAGGGTCGCTAAATATTTTTTAAACTTTACTTTTTCAAAAATTTTAAGGCTATTTTCATTCAATAAATATATTTTAAAGTCATTTAGAACCTCAAAAGTTACACTAGATCTTAATTTAAACATTGATAATTTTTTCATAATTAGGTCTAGATTTTTACTTTTTATTTCTATTAGAATATTATCTTCATATATACTTAGAATAAAATCAGATAAAAATTTTCCTTGGGGTGTAAGTATTGCAGCGTATAAACTTAATTTAGTTTTGAGAATTTCAGTATCATTTGATATGATTCCCTGAAGGAAACTGAACTTATCGGGTCCTTTTACTTTTATGATTGAGCTATATTTTCTTCAAAAACTATTATCTTTGAACATATTAAATTTTTTTATTTAAAATATATAATAACACAGATATGAAACGAGTATTAATAATTTCTTCCAATAGACTAGGTGATGCAATTTTGTCTTCAGGTCTAAATTACTATTTTAAAAATAAGTATAAAGATAGCCAGGTTACCTTTGTTTGTGGTGAGGTTCCTCACGACCTTTTTAAATATTGTAAAGACATTGATATTATAATTCCTCTTAAAAAGAAAAAATTTTCATTTCATTGGTTAATTTTATTCATAAAAGTTTTTTTTAAAAGTTGGGAAGAAGTTATTGATCTTAGGGGATCAGTAATAAGTTTTCTTTTATTCACGAAAAAAAGGAATATATTCAGAAAAAATAAATTTAAATCTCTGCATAAAGTAGAAGAAATCACAACCAGTATAACAGGAAAATTAGTAGAACCTAAAATTAATATATTAAACTTTAATTTTAAAAATAAATTTAAAGGAAAAAAGGTGATTTGCATTTGCCCAACAGCTAACTGGACTCCAAAAATTTGGCCTGAAGAAAACTTCTTAAGATTAATAAAAAATTTCTCTACTCAGCAAATTTAAAAACCATATTTTTGTTCTTATCGGACCTAAAGAAGAGGAGTATAAAATAAATAAACTTTTATCAATCAAGAATAAAAAAATAATTAATATGTTTGGAAAGTTTTCTTTAGTTGAAATTCTTTTATTTTTAAAAGAGTGTAAACTTTTTATCGGAAATGATTCTGGTCTAATGCATTTAGCAGCCCTAGCTGGAGTTAGAACTATTGGTTTGTTTGGACCAAGTAGTGTGGAAAAATATCGTCCTTGGGGTAGAAAAACACTTTATATTTCTGGCAAAAAGAGTCCAGAGGAATTAATGGGCCATAAAAACTTTGATTTTAGACAGGAAGATTGTTTAATGAGAGACCTAAAAGTGGATGATGTGTTAAAAAAAATAGATAAATTTTATAAAAAATGAAAAAAATATCAGTTTTGTTAGTAGTCCATAACGAAGAAAAACAAATTTCAGAATGTCTTGAGAAATTGTATTTTTCTGACGAAATAGTAGTTATTCTAGATAAGTGTACAGATAATACATTAAGGATTGTAAAAAAGTTTACCAATAAATATTTTTCAGGAAGTTGGGAAATTGAGGGAGATAGAAGAAATTATGGCATTGAGAAATGTAAAAATGAATGGATTTTAGAGATAGATGCCGACGAAAGAGTAGACTTAAATTTGAGTAAGGAGATATTACATACAATAAAAAATAGTAAATATGATTGGCATCAAATCAATGTTGATAATTATATTAACAGAAAATTAGTTAAATATGGTTGGGGTGCATATTTTGGAAAATCATCTTATGCGGGTTTATTCAGAAAAAATTCTAAAAAATGGGGTTTTCAAAGAGTACACCCTAAAATAACTCTACTAGGGAAAAGAGGTGATAATTTAAAGAATCATTTAACTCATTACTATTGTGATAGTATTAAAGATTTAATTAAAAAACTTGATAGTTATTCTTCTGCAAGAGCACTAGATTTAGAAAAGGAAAATAAAAATGAAAATATATTTACAAATATTAGAAGGATTTTTTCTAGATTTTGGAAATGCTTTATTCTTAGAAAAGGATTTAAAGAGGGTAAGATAGGTTTAATGATAGGAATTGTTGCAGGATTATATCCACTATTGTCCTACCTAAAATATAAGGAAAATAAAAGTGACTAAGTTGTTATTCGTTGATGATGGTATATCCTTTGACTCATATTCTGTAAGAGATAAACCTTATGGTGGTGCCGAGATTGCTTTTGTATCACTTGTAGAACGTTTATCAAAAAATGGATTTAAAGTTGTTGTTTATAATAATTGCGAGCATGAGGGACTAATGAATGGAGTTAAATGGAAAAAGCTTAATGACTCTATAAATGATGAAACATGTGATACTTTAATTGTCAACAGAGGTGATAAATTTTTGAATATAAAAAAGAATGCAAAAACAGAATTTTCTGGATTCATAATCCAGCAAAGTATTTGATAAAATATAGATATTTATCAAAAATTTTTTTAACAATTTTAAAATAGTTTTTTCAGGAAAATATCATGCTAGTACATATCCTTTCTGGGCTCCTGCACTCGAAAGAGTTGTAATACCTTATGGAATTGAAGACAACTTATTTAATTATAAAACAACAAGATCTCCTCCCAGGAGAAAAGTAATTTTTACTTCAAATCCTATGAGAGGCCTATCTTGGCTATTAGATATGTGGGAAAAAAATATTTATAAAAATTCAAATGGAGCAATATTAGAAATTTTTTCTGGCTTTGAGACATATGGTAAATTTGGAAAAAAACATTCTCACCAAATATCTAATATTCTAAAAAAAGCAAAGTCTCTTGAGAATTTTAATGTCATAGTAAAAAAACCTTTACCAAGACAAAAACTTTTAAAAGAGCTAAAGAAGTCTAGGCTATTTCTTTATAAAGGTACATTAGATGAAACATATTGTATGGCTTTAGCTGAGGCTCAAATGGTTGGACTACCTTCAGTTGTAATGAATTATGGTGGTATGAATGAAAGAATTATAAATAATAAAACAGGTTATGTTTGTGAAAACGATAAAATTTTTTGTGATAAAACTATCAAATTACTTAATGATGATATTTTATGGAAAAATATGCATAAAAATGCTCTCAAAAAACAAAATTATTTAACATGGAACGAAGTGGCGAATAAATGGAAAAAAATTCTAAATTAAAGATTCTTAATATTATGTCTGGCGCTAATAGCGGAGGTGCAGAAAATTTTTTTGAAAGACTCGCAATCGCAATTGAAAAAGAAGATTTAGAGCAGAAAGTAATAATTAGACATCATCAAAAAAGATTTGATTATTTAAATACTAAATTAAAGAATATAAAATCTATTAAATTATTCAATAATTTTAATCCTTTTTGTCAGTCTGTAATTGAAACTAGTATTAAAGAATTTATGCCTGACATAATACTTACATGGATGAATAGAGCCTCACGAATTTTACCCAATGAAAAGTTTGGCTCGGAAGTAGTTGTTGGAAGACTTGGCGGATATTATAAAATGAAAAACTATTCTAAATGTGATTATTTGATTGCAAATACACAAGATATTAAAAATTATATTATTGATTCAGGCTGGGATTCTAACAAGGTCACATTTATACCTAACTTTGTTAATCCAAATAAAAAAACTAAGTTAGATCTAAAATTTGATAAGAAAAAACTTTAATTGCAATGGGTAGGTTTCATGAAAATAAAGGTTTTGATGTTTTAATAAAATCGTTATCTTTTTTACCTAGTTACAATTTAATTATTGTAGGACAAGGTTTATTAAAGGATTTATATGAAGAGCTTATTGAAAAATACAATTTAAAAGAAAGAGTTAAAATTTTTAGTTGGACGGATGATATCTCCGCCTTTTTAAATTCGGCCTCAATTTTAATTTGTCCATCTCGACATGAACCTTTTGGCAATATTATAATAGATGGTTGGGCACATAAAATACCTGTTATTGCAGCTAATGTTAGTGGTCCAAGTAATTTAATTAAAGAAAAAGTAAATGGACTAAAATTTGAAAAAGAAGATATTTTTGATTTAGTTGAAAAGGTTAAAGAAATTCAAAAAAATAAAAAATTAAAAGAGAAGATCATAAAAAATGCATTCGAAGAGTATAGTAAAAAATTTACACAAGAAATAATTGTAAAAAAATATATTTCATTTTTCAGAAAAATTATAAAATAAATGTGTGGAATTGCTGGATTATCGTTAATCGCTGAAAATAAAAGTCTTACTAAAAGATTTTTAAATCTAAAAAAATCTTTGATTCATAGAGGGCCGGACGGCTGCGGATTTTATGAAAAAAAAAAAATAAATTTAATTCATACGAGATTATCAATAGTTGATTTGAAGCAAGGTTACCAGCCAATAAAAATAAAAATTTAGTTCTTGTTGCAAATGGTGAAATTTATAACGATTTAGAAATAAGAAAGAAATACTCTAATTACAGATTTAAAACAAATTCCGACTCTGAGTCTATTTTAGCTGTTTATAAGAATAAGGGTATTGAGGGTTTTCAAAGAACTGAGAGGAATGTATGCATTTGCAATTTATAACGAAGAAAAAGATGAAATGATAATTTCAAGGGATGAGTTTGGAATAAAACCTTTATATTTTACAGTTTTTGACCAAGGATTAATATTTTGCTCTGAGCTTAATTCTTTAAAAATGTAACTCCTAACTTACCATCATTAAATATTAATAAGGTAGTTGAGCAACTTCAATATCAATATTGCACAGGAAATAAAACTATTTATAGAAGTTTAAATAGAGTAAGGCCCGGGGAAACATTAATTATTAAAAATGGTAAAATTAAAGAAAGTAAATTTAGAAAACTAGAAGTAAAAAGAAATGTTACAATCAGTGAAAGTTTTTAAAAAAAAGTCATTGAAACTGTTAGGTATCACCTAAGAAGTGATGTGCCTTATTGTTTATTTTTATCAGGTGGTATTGATTCAATGCTTTTACTTTACTGTATTATTGAGCTAAATTTAAAAAATATTACAGCTTTTACTATGAATGTTTCTGAAAAAAAGAATCATAATTTCAAACAAATCTGTTTAGACAATAATATAAAACTAAAAGAACTAAGTTTCTCTGAAAATGATTTTTGGGACTTAATCTTTCTTGCCGCAGAAAAAATTGATGAACCTGTAGCTGATTATGCAATTCTTCCAACATTAAAATTATCTAAAAAGGCTTCTGAAGAATTTAAAGTTGTTCTCACGGGTGAGGGTGGTGATGAATTATTTGGAGGATACGGCAGATATAAAAAGGTAAAAAGATTTTTATTCAAGGGAAGAGACTTAAAGGAAACATTCAAAAGTCGAAACTTTTTTAAAAAACTACAAATAAGAAATAATGATTTTAAAAATAAAACACATTATTTCGAATATAAAAATATAACCAAACTTCATAAAAAACAATTATTTGATTATAAGAATTGGTTACCAAATGATTTACTTGTTAAATTAGATAGATGTCTAATGGCATTTAGTTTGGAGGGTAGAACACCGTTCATAGATAAAAATATGTTCAGAGAGTTTTTTTTTGCTGAAGATAGTTTAAAAATAAGAAGTGGTTTTGGAAAGTTTTACATAAGAAAATTCTTAAAAAAATCTTAAAAACTATGATTCTTTTTCTCCCAAAAAAGGCTTTACTATACCAATAAGTGAATGGATTCCAAAAAAATTGATCTCATAAAAGAAAATTTGCTCAAACTTGATTTTCTCCAAGTTTTTTTTACTGAAAAAGAAATAAATTTTTTATGTGATAATGTTAAAAATAATAAAAAAATGTCTAAATCAATTTGGCATATAATTTTTTTTAGTTCATGGTATCTTATTCATATTGAAGGTTTAAAAGATCGTGGAAATTATTTTGACGTTTTAAAAAAGAGAAATGAATTTAAAAAATAATTTAAAAATAGACTTAGTTATAAAAAATGGTTCGGTTGTTCTGCCAGATTATAATATTGATAAAATAGATATAGGAATTCATGAAGGTAAAATTTGTGAAGTAGGTTCTGTAGACCAAAGTCTAGCAGATGAAGTTATTGACGCTAACGGTTTAATGGTAATGCCTGGTGCAATTGATACCCAAGTACATTTTGAGAACCAGGCCTTACACATAAAGAAGATATATATCATGGCACTAAAGGAGCAATCTTAGGAGGGATCACTACAGTTTTTGAAATGCCAAATACTTCCCCAGCTACAATAAATAAAGAGCAACTTGATATAAAACTAGAAATAGCAAAAAAAAACGCATTTTGTAATTATAGTTTTTTCATAGGAGCAGCAAAAGAAAATATTACTGAACTTAGTAAACTTGAAAGATTAGTTGGTTGTTGCGGTGTGAAAATATTTATGGGCTCTTCAACTGGAGATTTACTAGTTGAAGATGATGATAGCTTAAGAAAAATTATTTCAAACATAGATAGAAAATTTGCTGTTCATAGCGAGGATGAATATAGATTAAGAGACAGAAAAAAAATTTTAGATGATCCTAATATTTCAGTAAATTCTCACCCAGTTTGGAGAGATGATGATACAGCAATTAGGAGCACTCAAAGATTATTAAAAATTGCACGTGAAGTTGGAAAAACCAACCTTCACATATTACATATTTCAACTGCAGATGAAATAAAAATGATAGAAAAAAATAAAGATATTTGTACGTGTGAAGTTACACCTCAGCACTTATATTTCAGTTCGCCTGATTGTTATGATCTATTGGGAACTAATGCTCAAATGAACCCTCCAATTAGAAATGATAATCACCGCAAAGGCTTATGGTATGGGATTGAAAAAAAGGTAGTAGATGTTATAGGTTCCGATCATGCTCCGCATACAATAGAAGAAAAGAAAAAGAAATATCCTTTATCCCCTTCAGGAATGACAGGAGTACAAACACTTCTTCCTATAATGCTAAACTTTGTAAATAAAAATAAACTTACAATTCAAGACTTAGTAAGACTTATTTCTGTTAATCCATGTGAAATTTATAAAATTAAAAATAAAGGAAAAATAAGTTTGGGATATGACGCTGATTTGACAATCATTGACTTAGAAAAAGAATTTGAAATAACGGATAAATGGATTGCAAGCAAGTCAGGATGGTCCCCTTATAATAATCTAAGAATTAAGGGGATGCCAATTTTTACAATTGTAAATGGAAAAATTGCTATGAGAGACAATGAAGTTAGTGAAAACTTGAGCGGTAATTGTGTTGAATTTAATCTTTAATAATCTTACAACTTGTAACTAAAACTTCTCTTTCCAGGCATTTATACTTTTGCACAACCTTTTTTATTGCTATTAGCTTTGCCTCCTGTTCATTTGATGCTTCAGTTAGTTCGAATTCCTTACCATAAAAAGGAATTTCAAGTTCAATATTGTACCAATTCATTATTTTTTTTCTGATTTATTAATAATTATAGATACCATGGAATCACCAGATACATTTACTGCAGTTCGAAGCATATCAAGAAACCTGTCTACTCCCATTATGAGAGCTATACCTTCTAGTGGTAAACCAACTTGATTTAGAACCATCCCTAGCATTATTATTCCAACCCCAGGAACTCCTGCTGTTCCTATTGAGGCTAACGTTGATGTTAAAATAATATTTAAATAATCAATAACAGATAAATCAACACCATAAGCATTAGCTATGAATACAGTTGCTACACCCTGCATAATCGCTGTCCCATCCATATTTATTGTAGCTCCTAAAGGCACAGTAAAAGAGGCAATCTTATCTTTAACACTAAAATTTTTTCTTAGATTTTCTAGTGTTACTGGAATTGTTGCCTGAGCTACTAGAAGTCGAAAATGCAAAAATTAATGCTTCTTTCATTCCATTAAAAAATTTAACTACTTTAACTTTTCCAACTATTCTTATTAATGGCAAATATATAAATATTACATGTAAAAATAAGGCAAAAGAAACAACAAAAAAATACTTTGCTAATTCAATTATAGAACCTAAACCCTGCGTTGCAAAGGTTCTAGAAATTAAACAAAATATTCCAACTGGTGCAATTGTAAGAGAAATGGAAAGAACTTTCATTATAACTAAATTGAAATCATTAAAAAATTTAGTAAGTTCTTTCTTTTTAGAGATTGAAATTGCGCTCCCAAGAAGAATAGCAAAAAATATAACCTGAAGCATGTTTTCATTTACTAATGATTCAAAAGGATTGTTTGGAATAATATTTAAAATAACATCACTAAGAGATGGAGGTTCTGATATTGTTACACCATTATTTTCAATTTTTAATTTAAATCCTTCTCCGGGATCTATTAGATTTGCAAAAATAAGTGAGCCTGTTATAGCAAAAAAGTGGTTAAAATATAAAGTGATATAGACTTTATACCAATCTTTCCTAGAGTATTAAGTTCATTTAAATTAGCTACACCAGAAGTAAGCGAAAAAAAAACAATTGGAACAACTAACATCTTTATAATTTTTAAGAATATTTCTCCACCAACTGAAAGCAATTCAATTATAAATTTTTTATCAGATTGATCTAGATCTACTAAATTAATAAAGATTCCAAAGATTACTCCCAATAAAAATCCTATTAATATATTTTTGTTAAATTTTTCATTTTCCTATGGTGCCCTCTACTGGTTACGCTCCAGTGGCTGAGTCTTACCAAGACCCTGTTTTACTATTAAACTAAGAGGGCAAAGCAAAAGATTATCTGAATGAAACATAAACATTATTAAAAAAAAAATTTAGATTAAATTTATCTTTTTTTTTAAATTGAACTCATATCATAATTAAAACTTTTTGTGTTTACTTTATTCCAGTAAACATTAATTCTAGGGTCAGCAATAGTTTTCTTTCCTTTTTTTAGTAGTTCCCCTTTTTCTGCTCTAGGATAAATTTGATCAGCTAACAGAATTTCACTTTCAGACAATCTTCTAACAATGTGTCTTCTATTTAACTCGCTTGGATGTTTTACACCAACAGATTCAAGGAGTTCTTTTAATACGAAAAGAGTATTTTTGTGAAAATTAAAAGCTCTATTTGATCTATCTTGAATATCAATAGCTCTGTACCTCATTGGGTCCATGGTTGCAATTCCAGTTGGACATTCTCCTGTATGACAGGATCTACATTGAATGCAACCAATAGAAAACATAAATGGTCTAGCCATATTCACCCAATCAGCTCCTAAAGCACACATATGTGCGATATCAAATGCAGACACTATTTTTCCTGATACACCTATTTTTACCCTTTCCCTTAGGTTTGAGCCCACAAGAGCATTATCAACGAAAATTATTGCATCCTTTAGAGGACTACCAAGGTGATCTGTAAATTCAGCAGGAGCCGCTCCAGTTCCTCCTTCAGCCCCATCAACAGTAATAAAGTCAATATATTTTTTTTCTAAAACCATTGTTTTAACTATTGAAATAAGTTCCCATGGATGACCTATACACATTTTAATTCCAACAGGCTTACCGCCTGAAAGTTTTCTAAGTTTTTCAACAAACTTCAATAGTTGTGAAGGATTAGAAAATTCTTTATGACGAGCTGGTGATATACAATCTTTACCAACCTCTATTCCCCTTGTAGCAGCTATTTCTTCTGTTACCTTTGGTGCAAGTAACATACCTCCATGACCAGGTTTTGCCCCCTGGCTTATTTTTATTTCAATCATTTTTATCTGTGGACTTTTTGCTTTTGATGTAAACTTTTTTGGTGAAAAATTTCCCTTGCTATCTCTACATCCAAAGTACCCAGTTGAAATTTGCCAAATGGTGTCTCCACCACCCTTTTCATGATAACTAGACATTGAGCCTTCACCTGTGTTATGTGCAAAATTACCCATTTTTGCAGCCTTATTCAATGAAGTTATTGCAGGCGGAGAGATTGCACCAAATGATGTCCCAGATATATTTAACACTGACATATTGTAAGAATTTTTACCATTTCCAACTTTTGTTTTAAACTCAGAACTTTCTATATGTGAAGGGGTTATTGAGTGATTAAGCCAAACAAAATCTTCCTTGTACATTTTTTCCAATGAACCAAATGGCCTAACTCCTTCAATATTTTTTGATCTTTGATATACCATTGACCTTTGATTTCTTGAATAAGGAACTTCATCATCATCAGATTCCCAGTAATATTGTCTTAATTCAGGTCTTATACTTTCTAAAAAAAATCTGAATCTTCCTAATAACGGAAAGTTAGATAGAATAGATCTTTTTTTTTGAAAAAAATCCCATAAAGAAATAGAAAACAAAAAGCCTGAAATAAATGTGAATAAAATTAAAAATTTAAAAAAGAAACTTAGGATTAAAAGAGTTACAGTGATTATGCCAGTGTAAACAAGTAGTGAATATCTGCCCCAGATTACCTCATTCATTGTTCTTAAATTCTAGCAACAATAAAAAAAAAAGATATAAATTTTTTAAAGAAGACAAAAATCAAGTATATTAATTTTAAAAAGATAATTTACATGAACGAATTAAAAATAAAAAAAATTTTAAGAGAATTTTCAAAAAAAAGAGATTGGGATCAATTTCACTCTTTAAAAAACCTAGCTATATCCATTAGTCTTGAGTCGTCAGAATTATTAGAAATTTTTCAATGGGAAAAGAAAGCTCAGAACTTTTAAAAAAAAAAGAAAATCTCTCTAAGATTAAAGAGGAGGTTGCTGATATAATGCTATATCTTCTTAGGTTTTCAGATATCGCTGGGATTGACTTGGAAAAGGAGTGTCTTAAGAAAATTGAGATTAATAAAAAAAGGTATCCAATAAAACTATCCAAGGGAAAAGCAACAAAATACACTTTTCTTGAAAAAAAGAAAAATAAGTATTATGAATAAAAGAACTCCAAAATTTGACAAACTTTCAAAAGCACTTAGGAAAAATTTAAAAAAGAGGAAGGGAAGTAAATTATGGGAATAATGCCTGATTTTTGGATAAAAAAAATGGTTAAAGAAAAACAAATGATAAACCCATTTGTTGAAAAACTTGAGAAAGACGGGGTGTTATCCTACGGACTTTCTTCATATGGATATGATGCAAGAGTATCAAAAAATTTTAAAATTTTTACTAATGTAAATTCTGCGACAGTGGATCCAAAAAATTTTTCTGATACAAGTTTTGTTGATAGAGAAGTTGACCATTGTATAATACCTCCTAATAGCTTTGCACTTGCTCGAACAGTCGAATATTTTAAAATTCCCAAGGAGACCTTAGTTATTTGTGTTGGAAAATCAACATATGCAAGATGTGGAATTATTGTGAATGTGACGCCTTTAGAGCCAGAATGGGAAGGACACGTTACTCTTGAATTTTCTAACACCACACCGCTTCCAGCAAAAATCTATGCAAATGAAGGTGCTGCACAATTTTTATTTTTTAAAGGAGATGATGTTTGTGAATTGTCTTATGCTGATAGAAAAGGTAAATATATGTTCCAAAAGGGTGTGACTTTGCCTAAACTATAAAATGGATGTAATTGAGATATTTGGTGGAAAACCACTTAAAGGAAAAATTAGGATCAGTGGATCAAAAAATTCTGCACTTCCAATCCTAGCCTCAACACTTTTAACAAATTCTATTGTAAGGCTAAATAATATACCAGATCTATCGGATATTTTTTCAATGATAGAATTACTTAAGTCGTTGAATGTTAAAATTTTAAAAAAAAAAAAAAATTGTTATTCTTTTAAGTCAATACGCCGGAGTCATTGGTAGCACCTTATGAACTTGTGAGAAAAATGAGGGCATCATTTTTGATATTAGGTCCACTTTTATCCAGATATGGATATGCAAAAGTTTCGCTACCTGGTGGTTGTGCAATTGGAACAAGGCCAGTAGATCTACATTTAGATAGTTTAAAAAAAATGGGAGCATCTTTTACAATAAAAAATGGTTATGTCTACGGGAGTGTGAAAAGTAAGTTGAAAGGAACTTCTATAAACTTTAAAAAAAAAAATCTGTAGGGGCAACAGAAAATTTAATTATGGCAGCTACTTTGGCTGATGGACAAACAATAATTTATAACGCCGCTCAAGAGCCAGAGATTAATGATCTTTGTAACTTTTTAATACAAATAGGAGCAAAAATTAAAGGCCATGGTACTGAAGTAATTACTATCGATGGAGTAAAAAAGTTAAATGGAGGAGAATTTGAAGTTATGCCTGATAGAATCGAAGCGGGTACTTTTGCATTGTCTGTTTTAGGTTGTTCAGGTAAATTAATACTCACAGGAGTTAATACTGAAATTTATAAACATTTAAGAGATATTTTAAGACCAATTAGTTTGTTGAAGTTAAAAAAAATTGATAATAAAAGTTTTAGTATTGAAAAAGTAAGAAATAATAGTTTAAACTTAAAAATTACTACCAAAGAGTATCCAGGCTTTCCAACTGACCTTCAAGCTCAGTTGACCTCAGCTTTATTAAAAATCAAAGGTTTAAACGAGATTAATGAAAAAATTTTTGAAAATAGATTCATGCATATTAGCGAATTAAGGCGCATGGGAGCAAAAATTAAAAAAAAAGGATCAAAAGTGGAAATCACTGGGGTTAAAGAGATTTATGGAGCAGAGTTAATGGCCACTGATTTAAGAGCATCATCATGTTTAATAATTGCTGGCTTGATGGCAAAAGGTAAAACGATTATTAATAGAGTATATCATTTGGATAGAGGTTATGAGAATATTGAAAAAAACTTAAAGCATGCGGTGCTAAAATAAATAGAATAAAAAAATGAAGAAAATGATACTGGCAGTTCCTAAGGGAAGAATTTTAAATGAGTTAAGCCCAATTTTAACAAAGGCTAATATTATCCCTGAGAAAGAATTTTATGAACTTGAATCTAGGAAGTTAATGTTTAAAACAAGTATTAATTTTCTTGATATAATTAGAGTTAGGTCTTTTGATGTAGCTACATTTGTAGCTTTTGGTGCTGCGCATTTAGGTGTAGTTGGCGACGATGTTTTAAAAGAATTTAATTACGATGAAGTAAATAATGTAATGGATCTTGGTATTGGGAAGTGTAAATTATCAGTTGCACATAAAAAGATTTTTAAAAAAAAACAAAGGAATGGTCATTTAATGATTGCTACAAAATATAAAAATACTGTGACAGATTATTTTGCAACTAAAGGAATTAGAGCAGAATGTATAAAACTGAACGGCGCTGTTGAATTAGCTCCAAAACTTGGTATTTGTTCAACTATTGTAGATTTAGTTTCATCGGGTAAGACTTTGAAAGCAAACAATTTAGTCGAGTCCGAAGTTCTGTTTAAAATTACCTCGAAGCTTGTAGTTAATAAAATTGCTTTTAAATTAAATAACGATAAAGTTTCTCAAGTCATTAAACAAATAAAAAAAGGCAATAAGTGGTTAAAATATTACGACAAAAAGATAAAAATTTTCATAAAAATTTTAATATTTTACTAAAAAAAGAAGTGTATCTGACCTCTCAATAGAAAATACGGTTGATAAAATAATCAAGGATGTTCAATTAAAAGGAGATAAGGAAGTATTAAGATTGTCAAATAAGTTTGATAAAATAAAAGCTAAAACTTTTTCAGACTTAATTGTGGACAAGAACGAGATAGATATAGCCTATAAATCAGTAGATAAAAGTTTAATTATATCATTAAAAAATTCTATAAAGAGGGTTAGGTCATTTCACAGCAAGCAAAAACCCAAAAATTCACTCTATAAGGACAAAGAGGGCGTTATGCTTGGGTCAATTTGGAACCCACTTGAATCTGTTGGTCTTTATGTTCCAGGAGGAAAGGCTGCTTATCCTTCATCATTCATTATGAATGTAGTACCTGCTCAGGTTGCTGGAGTTCCTCGTATAGTTGTAACTGTTCCAGCTACAAATGGAGAAGTAAATCCTCTTGTTTTAGCATGTTGTAAAATATTGAATATCCAAGAAGTATACAAAATTGGGGTGCACAAGCAATTACAGCCTTAGCATTGGGTACTGAAAGCTTAAAAAAAGTAGACAAAATTTTTGGTCCAGGTAATGCATATGTTGCATTAGCAAAAAAAAAATTTTTTGGTGTTGTTGGAATTGACATGATTGCAGGACCATCAGAAATTTTGGTTTTTGCAGATAAAAATAATAACCCAAAACATATTGCTATAGACCTTCTTTCACAGGCAGAGCATGATGAACTTGCTCAATCAATTCTCATAACTGACTGTAATATTTTTGCCCAAGATGTAATTAGTGAAATTGATTTATTATTAAAGGAGCTTAAAAGAAGAAATATAGCCAAAAAAGCTGGGATAAATTTGGTGCTGTAATTATAGTTGAAAAAATTTTTGATGGAGTTGAATTAATAAATAAGCTAGCTCCTGAGCACTTAGAAATTGCTTTAGATAACGCTAAAGAATATCTAAAGGATATAAAAAATGCGGGCGCTATATTTCTTGGAAAGTTTACTCCAGAAGCAATTGGTGATTATATAGCAGGTCCAAATCATGTTTTACCTACCGATAGGACAGCAAGGTTTACTTCAGGATTAAATCTTTTAGATTATTTAAAAAGATCTTCAGTTGTCTGTTGTAGTGCAAAAAGTATAAAAAAAATAGGTATGGATGCAATTAATTTAGCTAATGAAGAGGGTTTACAAGCACACGCTTTATCAATAGAATGCAGACTGAAAAAGTAAAGGAAATTTATGGCTAAAGATGAATTAATGGAGTTTCAAGGGACTGTAAAGGAATTACTTCCTAATGCAATGTTTAGAGTTTTATTAGATAATGATCATGAAATTATAGCCCATACTGCAGGAAAAATGAGGAAATTTAGAATAAGAGTTTTAGCTGGAGACAGAGTTACAGTTGAGATGACACCTTATGATTTAACTAAAGGTCGAATAACATTCCGACATAAATAAATTTGTTCAATAAACTTGGTAATATAATACTCGCTTCTTCTTCACCAAGAAGGCTTGAGCTACTTAAAAATCTAGGATTAAAAAAATTAAGGTTATAAAACCAATTGTTAATGAAAAAATTTTTTAGAAAAGAGTTCTTTACAATAAAGTGTTAGAAATATAGCAATTCAGAAAGCTCTTTATGTTAGAAAAAGTTATAAAGATCTTAAAGACTCAACTATTATTGCAGGGGATACATTAGTCTTTAGAGCAGGAAGAATTCTTCATAAAGCTGAATCAAAAGATATAGTAAAAACATATCTTAATTATCTATCAACAAGAAGGCATAAAGTTTATGGAGGAATTTGTATTATTTCAAAAGAAGGAAAGATATTTAGTAAAGTTGTAGTTACGGAAATTTTTTTTGAAAAATTAGAACAAGTTGATTTAAGTGATAAATTATTAGAGGAAGGTATAGGAAAGGCAGGAGGTTATGCAATTCAAGGAATAGCCTCGAAATTTATTAGAAAAATAAAAGGTTCTTATACAAATGTTGTTGGATTATCAATTCCAGAAGTGTATAAAATACTAAAGATAATATGATTTTATTTGAAAATATTCTAACGTTTAGTAATAATTAGACATTTTAATTAGGCCCAGGTAGCTCAGTTGGTAGAGCAAGCGACTGAAAATCGCTGTGTCGGTGGTTCAATTCCTCCCCTGGGCACCACACTCTATGAGGCATATTAATATCAAATATTTAGCTTTAGTTCTTCTTCTGATTCAAGGTTGTAAGTCAGAAAAAAGTAATTTTTTTCCATCCGATATTAATTTAAAATGGACATATTCAATAAATATTTATTCATCATATAAAAATGAGAGACTCCTAAAAAGAATAATGATTACTAACGCAAAAAAAGATAAACAAAATAATAAAGTAGAATTATCAAAACTTTACTCAGACGGCAGTTATTACACATATGAAATAGATGAAAAAAAAAAAACTGTATTCAGAAAGTCAGTAGTCTTAGCCTTTAATGAAGGAATCGTAGAGCCGGTTAAAAAAGTAGTGTATCCAGATTTAACTTTTAAAACTAATGAATGGGAGATCCAAGAACAATTATTTTTAGTTAAGGGTTTTCAACCTCCCCTAAGAAATTTTAAGCCAAGAACGAGCTTTAAGATGAAATACAAAGTATCAAGAAGAAACTTTAAATTTAAATCCAAAAAACAATCATTTGACGATTGTATTGAAATTGAAGGAAAAGGAAACACTAGTTTTATAGCAGATACTAGGTCGGGACCAATTATTGTGGATGTCACAAATAATGAGGTTTTATGTAATAATATAGGACTAGTTTATCAAAAAAGGGTTGAAATTACTAATGCCTCGGCTTTTGGAAATATGGAGTTAAAGAAATATCTTATTAATCAGGGGAATTAAATTTTGACGTCAGTTTCTTTTGTTATACCAGTTTTTAATAAAGCTAAATATTTAAAAACAGTTATAAAATCACTCAGGCAACAAACCGGAAATTTCGAAAAAGAATATATTTTTATAAACGATGGTTCAACAGATAACTCTTTAGAGATTTTTAAAAAGAGAAAAAAAGTCTAAAAAATTGTAAGATAATTTCTCAAAGGAATAAAGGTTCAGCAAGTGCAACAAATGCTAGGTATCCGTGCTTCAAATATGAAATATATAAAATTTCTTGATGCAGATGATTTAATTATAAATAAAACCACATTAATTTTATTGAAACTTCTAGAAAAAAATAAAAATTTCATCCTTGCATATGGTTTGCAAAGAAAAGTAGAAAATATTTCATCTGAAAAATTAAATGATAAATTAGAGAATATAAATATAACATTTCAAAAAAATCCAATTAAATCAGCCATGAGAAATTCAATGTTTAATCCTTCACAATTTCTGGTTAGGACAGATATATGTAAAAAGTTAGGCGGTTGTGATGAAAGAATTATTCATAGTCAAGAATATTCATTAACTTTGAGGCTAGCAAATATTGGGAATTTTATTAGACTTAACTACCCAGTAGCTATCTTACCTTTTAAAGCACCGGGTCAAATTTCTGAAAAAAAAATAATCAAATATATAGAGTTTCAAAATCACTAGAATTATTTGTCAAGGATAACCCTGAACTAAATTTAAGCTTAAAATTATATGCTCAGCGACGTTTAACAGCAAGAGCATGGCGATTTGTGAGGGGGAAAAAAAATAGAGGAATGTATCTAAAATATTTTTTTATATTTCGTTGGATTGTTAAGGTTAAATATAAATCCGTTAAAGATTTGTAATGAGGCAAATAAAATATATAAAAATTATCTTGATTAAATAATCTTACCTGGATTCATAATTCCTTTAGGGTCGAAAATTTTTTTAATTTGAACCATTTTTTTAATTTCGTCATCACTCTTAAACTTTTAAGTTCTTTTCTTCTTAATTGGCCAATACCGTGTTCTGCACTGATTGAACCATTAAATTTCATAACATTTGAAAAAACAATTTTATTTATATTTTTTAGAATTTTCTGGTATTCTTTATTATCAAGAATTTTGTCAACAAATACATTGAAATGAAGATTATTATCACCTAAATGTCCAAAGTTTATTATAGAGATTTTAGGATCAAGTTTTTTTAAGTGAAGAGCTACTCTTTTTTCTATAAATTTATCAATTAAATTAAGTGGTAATGAAACGTCGTGTTGTATAACGTTTTTTAAGAGCTTTTCGGCTAAAGGTATTTCTTCCCTTATTCTCCAGAAAACTTTATTTTCTGACTCAGACTTAGCGATAATAACTTTCATCTTTTTAAAGCTAATCTCACTAAACTTATCAATAATGAAATCATTGAAATTCTTAATATCTAAAAAATTTGTTAGTTCAATTAGACAGTAATATTCTCCTGAGAAAGGAAATTTTAGCTTATTATCTAGTTTTTTTGTTAGATTTACTGAAAACTTATTCATTAATTCAAATGCTGTAATTAATTCACCAAAATTTTTTGTTATGGTTTTGTAGGCCTCCAAAGTTTCATTTATTTTATCAGTAGAAAGTATTAGTACTATTCTTTCACTTGGCTTCTTGTAAATCTTTAAAGTTGCTGCTGTAATTATGCCTAAAGTACCCTCGGAACCAATCAAAAGTTGTTTTAAATCAAAACCAGTATTATTTTTTTTTATAGTTTTTAAATCATTATGGAATTCTCCATTGGGTAAGACAGCTTCAATTCCCAGAATATTACTTCTAATCGACCCATATTTGATAACATTAAGCCCCCCTGCATTAGTTGCAATATTACCTCCAATTTGGCAACTACCTTTTGAACCTAGTGAAATAGGCATCTCAAGTCCAAACGGCTCTAACTTATCATTTGCATCCTGAAGAATACAACCACCCTCGAGTGTCACAGTATTACTTATAGGATCTATTTCTCTTATTTTGTTTAATTTTGAGAGATTTATTATTACTTCACCTTTATTTACTCTTGGTACAGAACCACCTACCAAACTTGTATTTCCTCCCTGAGGTACAATAGAAATCGAATTCTTGAAACAAAACCTCATAATTTTAATAACAGATTTAACGTTTTTGGGAAAAAAGTATTTCAGCTGTTCCTTTGAATTTGCCTCTCCAGTCAATACAATAGTTCTTAATTAGACTTGGTTCTGTACAAAATTCATTCTTATTTAATGTCTTCAGAAGAGGCTTAAAAATTTTATTCATTTACTTTTGCTCTATTCAGTCTTTCATTTATTACTTTACCTATTCCTTTTTTAGGGATGGGATAAATTGAAATTTTTTTTTTCTTTAATTTATCGAGTTTTCTTAAAAAATTAAATAAATTAAATGCTGCTTCATTTAAATCTCCATTTTCAGATAAATTTAGAAAAGGTTTATGGTTTAGTTTTATTGAGCCGAATCCTAAAAATGCATCATCTTCTCCAGGATTTTTAACATTTAATTTAATTGGTGTATTTGGAGAATAATGCTTGAAAGATTGTCCGGGTGAATTGGGTTTGTTCTTTTTTGGGTTCATTTTGCTCGTATATTTTAATTTTTAGTTTTTTTTCTAATAATTTTTTATCTATTACACCCAGTCTTCTGATCAATATTTTTTCTGAGCTTAAATCAATAATAGTAGATTCTAGACCATATTCAGACTGTCCAGAATCAATTACAAGTTCAATGTCTTCTCCAAATGATTCAATTACATGACTCGCTTTTGTAGAAGAAATATATCCACTTTGATTCGCACTTGGTGCAGCCACTGGCTTACCAAACTTATTTATTAGTTTTAAGAATATTTCAGAGGCTGGCATTCTGACAGCTACTGTATTCAGTCCTGCAACTGCGAAATCTAAAACTTTTTTATTTTTTTTTCTTGGAAGAATCAAAGTGAGTGGTCCTGGCCAGAAAAAATTAATGATACTTGAAGCTATTTTATTAACTTCAGCAATATCTTTAAGCATCTCTAAGGAGTTGACATGAATTATAAGTGGGTTGCTTGATGGACGATTTTTTAAATTGTAAAGCTTTAATATTGCTTCAAGGTTACTTGGGTCACAAGCTAAACCGTATACTGTTTCAGCTTTAACTGATACAAGTCCGCCTTTATTTAGAATTTTAGCGGCTTTATTAATTGCACAAGTCGATTCTTTAATAAGGTTTTCACTCATGAATCTAATATATTAAAAAAAAAGAAATCTAAAACCTTATTTTTTTTAACCTAAACAGTTTATCACTTTTTTTCAATATTTTTAAATTTTACAGAATAATATTTAGCCCATCCATTTGGTGCATTTTTTGAACATTGAAATGAAATATCTTTAGAATGTTTTTTTTTGCACGAATATTTATTTAATTGACTTTTAGTAGATGATAAATCTCTATCTAAAAGTTTTAGACAACCTGCTGATGAATCATCAGCTGGAGTTATTATACTTAAGTAAGTAAAAAAAAAGAATAATTATTTTTTTCATTTTTAACCTCATATTTTAATTATTAAAGAAAAATTAAAATATTTTAGATATAAATCAAATTTATTATTTATATATTCTTAATTCATAACATGAATATTATATTTCTAATTATTTTGTTTATAATTATTATGTGGATCCAAAATTTTATAAATTTTTATATTTTATTGCACTATGTGCTCTTATTGTAGCAATCATGACTATTTATAAAGGGTTTGAGTGAAATTAATTTATTTTTCAATGAGAGGATTAAGATTTAAAAATTACAGATATCAATAATTTCTTTAATTTTATTAACTTCATAACTTGCAACAATATTTTTTGATAATTTTCCATAACCATATCTTACATAAATAGAAGTCATATTTAATTTATTAGCTGGTAAAATATCATTGTCACTGTCACCAATCATTACACATTGTTCTGAAGAATTAATCTTTAATTTTTTTAAACAGAATTCTAACATTTGAACACTAGGTTTCATTTGTAATTCTTTTGATGAGCCCAAGATAAAATCAAAATAATATTCTAAATTAAACTCCTTCATAATTTTATTAGTTAAATACTGCTTTTTATTTGTACATAAACAGACTTTAATATTTTCTTTTTTGAGAGATTTTAAGGTATTTTCAACCCCTTCATAAAGTTTTGTCTGATTTGTACAATTATTATAATAATATTCTAAGAATTGAAAAATATATGTCTCTATTTTTTTTTCATCAATTTTTACTTGTATATGCTCAAAACCTTTTCTTATCATCATTTCAGCACCTCCACCAACAAGACTTCCTAAAATGGATTGATTAACACCTTTAAAGCCTTGTTTTTTAGTACATAATTTAAAGAATTAGATAAATCTGGTCCACTATCTATGAGGGTTCCGTCAAGATCAAATATTACACATTTAAATTTTTTATTCATAAAAAAATATTTATCTGATAAAAGTATTATAAAGATTAGAAACGTCAAATGTCATTATCTATCATTGTATTAGCTGCAGGTAAAGGATCAAGAATGAATTCATCTATTCCTAAGGTGTTTCATGAAGTAGGTAATAAGGAAATGATAAGTCATGTTCATGAAATTGCCTTATCAATGAATCCAAAAATTTTAACCACAGTAATTTCTGATGAATTTAAGAATTTTATTCACAAAATAAAAAATAAAAAAATTAAACTCGTCACACAGCAAAATAGAAACGGCACAGCTCATGCAGTTAAAACAGCGCTGAAGAAAAACAATTCATCTAATACTAAAAATACCCTAATTTTATACGGTGATACCCCTTTAATTCAAAAAAAAACTATTGAGAATGCTATAAGATATTTATTTAAAAACTCTTTAGACCTTTGTGTGTTAGCAATGAAACCAAAATCAAGTGACCATGCATATGGAAGATTATTTTTTCAGAATAAATCTTTAGTCAAAATAATAGAGAAAGCTGAAATGACAAAAGCTCAATCAGAAAATGACCTTAATATATGTAACTCTGGTATGATGATTTTTAATACAAAAAAATTACTAAAATATATTGATAAAGTTGGAAACCTTAATAAGAAAAAGGAATTTTATCTAACTGATCTAGTAAGTATCTTTTATAAGTATGGGCTAAAAGTTGGACATTATCTTTGTGATTATGATGAATGCAAGGGTGTTAATAATATGCAGGAATTATCAAGTGCTAATAAAATATTTCAAAATAGGAAAAGAAATTTTTTTTTAAATAAGGGTGTTTTTATGGAGGATCCATCAACAGTATTTTTTAGTGCTGATACAAGAATTGAAAAAGATGTAAAAATACAACCAAACGTATATTTTGGATCTGGAGTTATCGTCAAAGATAATGTTTTGATTAAAAGTTATACACATTTAGAAAATACGATAGTAAGTAGAAATGTTATCATAGGCCCTTTTTCAAGAATAAGAGATAATGTAAAATAGGATCTGATGTCAAAATTGGAAACTTTGTTGAAATTAAAAAATCAGATATAAAAAGCGGTGCAAAAATATCTCATTTATCATATGTTGGCGACGCACTTATTGGAAAAGAAACAAATATTGGTGCAGGATCAATTACATGTAATTTTGATGGAAAAAATAAGAATAAAACAATTATTGGAGCTAATTGTTTAGTTGGATCTAACACATCATTAATTGCTCCATTAGAAATAAAGAAGAATTCTGTTATAGGAGCTGGAACAATTGTAAATAAAGATATAAAGGAGAACAGTCTTATATATAGAAAATCAAAATTAGTAAGAAAAGAGAAAAAAAAATAATGTGTGGAATTTTTTGGAGTATTATCTGATGAACCAGTTGTAAACAAAATAATTAAAGGTCTTCATAAACTTGAATATAGAGGATATGATTCTTCTGGTGTATCTGTGGTAGTAGATCAAAAGATTCAAACTATTCGTGCTCAGGGCAAACTGATCAACCTAAAAAGAAGTTATCTAATAAAAAGATTGAAGGGACATTAGGAATTGGTCATACAAGATGGGCTACCCATGGGATTCCTTCAACTAAAAATGCCCATCCCCATAATTCAAATAATGTTTCAATTGTTCATAATGGGATAATTGAAAATTATTCAGAATTAAAAAAGACTTACTTAAAAAAGGTTATGTATTTAAATCAGAGACGGATAGTGAAGTTATTGCACATTTAATAGATTTGAATTTAAAAATACTACTCCTGAACAAGCACTAAAAAAACACTCTCGCGTTTAGAGGGAGCCTTTGCAATTGCAATGCTTTTTAAAGATCAAAATTTTTAGTTGGAGCCAGAAAAGGAAGTCCGCTTGCAATTGGTATTTCTGATAAGTCTTTTTATCTCGGATCAGATTCTATTGCTTTATCTCCATTTACCCAAAAAATTATATACATGGAAGAGGGTGATAGCGTATTTATTTTTAAAGATAAGTTTAATATTTTTGACTCTAAATTTAAAAAAGTTATTAGAAAAGTTTCAAAATCATCATTTAGTGATTCAAAATTAGGCAAAGGAAATTTTGATCATTTTATGCAGAAAGAAATTTTTGAACAACCAAATATAATCAGTAATTCTCTATCAAGGTTTTTAGATCCTATAAATAAAAAAATTAATATTCCAGAATTAAAAATTAAATGGAATAAGATAAAGAGAATAGATCTCATAGCTTGTGGCACATCTTTCTTTGCAAGTCAGATAGCTACCTATTGGTTTGAAAATTATATTGGAATTCCTTCTTCTGCTCATTTGGCCTCAGAGTATAGATATAAAAGAGCACAGAAATCTAGTTCATCTCTTTCTATTTTTATTTCTCAATCAGGAGAAACCGCAGATACACTTGCGGCACTTCGTCATTCTAAAAAAAACAATAACATTACCCTGAGTTTGGTAAATAATAGAGAAAGTAGTATCGCAAGGGAATCTGACTTTTATTTAACAATTGAGGCAGGTCCAGAAATTGGTGTGGCATCAACAAAAGCCTTCACGTCCCAACTGAGCATTCTTTCATGTTTATGCCTCGTTATTGAAAGAGTTAGGTGCAATAAATCACACAACAGAAAAAAAACTTACCGAAAGTTTAATTGAGATTCCATCGAATATGTCTAGTATTCTAGAATTAAGCGAAGAGATAAAAAATTAAGTAAAAGAATTTTTAAAGCTAAAAGTGTACTTTACCTGGGAAGAGGAAGTTGCTATCCATTGGCAATGGAGGGTGCATTAAAGTTAAAAGAAATTTCTTATATACATGCGGAGGGTTATGCATCTGGTGAGATGAAACATGGTCCAATTGCGCTTGTTGATGAAAAATTACCAATTGTTTTCATAGCTCCTAAAAATTATCTTTTTGAAAAAATATTTCTAATATGAAGGAAGTATTAGCAAGAGGAGGTAAAGTAATATTAATAACAGATCAGCTTGGAATTAATGCAATTGATGATAAAAATATTCAGGCCCTAGTATTGCCAAATATTTCTGAGTTTGTTCAGCCAATTTTATTTTCTCTCCCAATTCAACTTTTAGCTTATTATGCTGCTGTGTTTAAGAAAACTGATATTGATCAACCAAGAAATCTTGCTAAATCTGTTACTGTTGAATGAAAGGATTTAATTAATTGGAAAAATGATTCAATGAATGTTAAATTCAACTACTGAACAATGTTAATTGAAGAAAGGAAAGGTTTGAAAATAGTTTTATTTTTTTAGATTTTAAAAAGTTTAAAATTTAATTATGTTTCTTAGATAATTGTTTGCATCTAAATGGATAAGTAATTGTTCCTTTTTTAAATGATTTATTTTCATTAAAGCATGTTACATTTTTCTTTCCACCCGCCCAGTATTCATGAGGATTTAAAGATCTATAAAAATCTTTTATAAAATATTTACATCCCCAATTATCTTTTTCCTCTTTCTTGCAATATCTTTGGCCAATTTGTAAATGGAGATGCCTTGATTTTACTCTAGCCATACATCTATATTTAATTTTTGAAGGTGAAAAATTTTAAAAAATAGTGAAATTATGTCAGTCTCAAGATTTTAATTCTTTTGATTATATCATTTTCAAATTAACTAAGAATTCTCCAACATGCCCATAGATTGTAAAAAATCAAAATCAAAAAGACTTAATATCAAAAGTTTTTATAAAATTTTCTAAAATTTTAAAATAAATATGAAATTGATTTCAAATTTCAAATGCTTTTCCATGGTCAATAAAAGAAAATATTAAATGATCCCCAACAATCTTCTGTTAATATATTTTAGGTAAATGAAGTTGTCAGATAACCGTCTAAAACAATACCATCAGAGATAGCAATAATGGGTTCATTTGCTCTACCAATTATATCAATACCCTGGTGAATGCTATCTCTTGGGCGAGTATTTACACCATTCATTGCTCCGAAATCAGATAAAATTGGATTTACATTATATCCTTCTGGACTTACATCTTTGACACTTAAGAAAAAGGTCTGTAAAAAAATCTTTTACAAATACACTCTTGTAATTTTAAAAGTTTAAAATTTAATTATATTTAATTTTTGCATCTAAAAACTCTACTGAATTCATTTTTTTTGTACATCTTCCAGTATTCATGAGGATTTAAAGATCTATAAAAATCTTTATAAAATATTTACATCCCCAATTATCTTTTTCCTCTTTCCATCTTTGGATGATCGTCATACCACTGTAAGGAGTCATCACAATAAGAAGATATACTAATACCTTGATCATTTTTTTTACTAGAGATATCCTTTGCTAAACCATCAGTAAAGTAAAGACTGAAAATTGCCATAATTACACCAAGAAAAGATTTCTTAATATATAAAAAACAAAACATCATTATGTTCATATAAAGATTTTTTTTTGAGAATAAAGTGTTATTCTCTCAAAAGTGTCAAATATCAACAAAAAATAATTTCAACATACTATTCATTTTCTTATTAAAGCTGTTAGAAATATTTGATATTTAATTATTTCTAAGGAGTAGAAAATGTTCAATGTTTATTTGTCTGGAGAGATTCATACTAATTGGAGAGAAGAAATAATTGAGTTGTGCAAAAAAAGAAAAGTTAAAGATAAATTTCACTTCACCAACCACTAATCATGAAAATTCAGATAATTGTGGTGTCGAAATTCTCGGTCCTGAGGTAGAAAATTTTTGGAAAGACCAAAAAGGTGCAAATATTAATGCTATCAAAACTAAAAAGTTTATAAAAGATTCAGATGTGGTTGTTGTAAAGTTTGGTGATAAGTATAAACAATGGAATGCTGCATTTGACGCGGGTTATGCTTCAGCTTTAAACAAATCTATAATTGTAATACATAATGATGAGAATCAGCATGCTTTAAAGGAAGTAGATGCCTCATCATCTGCAGTCGTAAAAAATCAGCATCAAGTTGTAAGGATATTAAAATATATTTTAGAAGGTACTCTTTAATATCCAGTTTCATTAAACCAAAAAATGTTATCAAGTCCCAAATCAATCATATTAACATAATTTCCATTATGTAATTTCTGAAAATAAGTTACTTCGATATCATTCTCAATTACTGAGCATATTTTTTGTCTCAAGGAATCTGAAATGATACCATATTTTGTTGTTATGTTGTTAGGTTTAATACATAAACCTTCACCAGGTTGAAATGAATTTATCTTTGATAATTTTGACTTTTTAAATTTATCCTTAATTTTTAACACTTGTTTATTAGTCAAATTATTTACTAAAATATCGAATCCTAAACCGTCTACACCCAACTTGTAATTTGTACAATGTAATATATTATTTTCATCATTTATAACAATTTCAAGTATACCATAAAGGGGTATTAAAAAATTCTCCAAGCATTCATTCTTTGTCAACCTACAATATGTACTTGGAATAATACCTTCAGATTCACAACCATAAATATCATCTTTATTATCAGTGAATTGTGAGACAGTTTTTTTTTGAAAGTAGGACCTAATCTCTTTTTTTTTAGAATAATTTGATAATAAACCATAAAAAAATAATTGATAATAAAATTGTAGAAGAAGAGAATTTTTTCATTTAAATATTTTTGTGTTTTCAAATCATAAGTTTTATAACTTATTTTTAAATAGATACTCTATTTAAAAATTTTTTTACAAAGTTTTTTAATTATCATGTAGTCAGTTGAATTAGGAAGATTCTTTTTCCATCCAAAACTTTTAATTGTTTTTAGCGGAACTGATTCTGCTTCACCTATACAAAGCGGAGTACGAAAGAACTTATATTCAAGGTATTTTAGCGAAAAATTATCACAATTAGCAATTCTTTTATCAATAGTGCAATAGATACCTTTTTTATTTGGCCTAATACTATCGGCCATACTATAAAAAGTTATTTTATCTCCATTTTTCTGTACATTCTTGTAATAAAAAGTATTGTCATTTTTATCACTAAAATATTTAATCCAGTTTCCAAAAGATAATAATGAAATTGGAAATAAAAAAATGATAAGTAAAAAAAATTTTGGCATAAATATAATTATTTATTAATTTTTAAATAAAAGATTGGTGTTTACAAGTTTAAGTTATTTTAAAAGAAGTATTTATAAATGAAATTTGGATTGATTTTTTTTTAATAGTTTTAATTCCTTTAATGAGTTTTTCAGAAGAAATGGAACTTTCTTGTATGATCAACAATGAGTTAGAGAATAATAAACCTGCAAGGAAAAACCTTTTCATTGGTAAAAAAGATCATCACTCTATTTAAATGAAGAGGAAAGTTGGTTGTACGAGATTAAAAAAAAAGAATGGAAACGATTAAATTTAGAAAAAAGTGAGTTAATATCTCAGACTTTTAAAGAAAATGTTAGAAACTATATATTTGTTAAAAAATATTTAACACGAAAAAAAAAAACTGATAGAATCAATAGATGAAATTGTTTTAGTTAAACAAACAATGGAGATGATTTATCTGAAGGAATATTACAATAACAATAAAAAATATTTTAGTTCTGAAATAAGAGGCATTTGCAAATGATAACTAGACAATATCTTGTTTTAATTTTTATATTTAATTTGTTTATTTTTCAGTTTAAAAAAGCTTTTACTGAGGTTGAACTTTTATATACGTGTGAATATAAAAGTACCGAGTATGTTGATCATAAAATTTATGGTAATGATTCACATTTTTTAAATGAATATACAAAGACATTAGGATGGATAAAAATTACAAACACTGATGTAAAACTCTCAGGGATTGGATGGTCGCAAGGAATGAAGTTTTCATCAAAAAGTATGGATTCTGAATTTATTAAAATAAATTTCCAGAATAAATTTAATGATAAGGTGATGAGAAGTTCAAAAATAGTTATTGATAGATCTAACGGATCTTTAAAAGAGTATTTCTATTTAAAATCAAATCAAAAATCTAAAAAATTTAATAATTATGATTGTTTTTAAATAAAGAATAAATTTTAAGATTATTTCTTTTATTTTAAATTTCAATTTGTATAATTATAATTTAAGATGTGAAAATGAAATATTTTTTTATTCTCGCATTTTACTTTTTTTTAAGTTCAAATGTTTTTTCAAACGATCCCTATGACAATGATTTGGCTGGTAAAAAGCTAATCTGTTTTGTAAAATCCGAAAGTATTGAAGATTGGGGTATTAAGTTTTTACCAGATAATGAAGTAATTTTATATTCAATGAACAAGCTATTATACGAAATTTATAAATATAAAAGAACATATAGAACAGATCTTAGAAACATTAAAATAATCAATAATAAAGATATTGAATTTGTTATAAATAGAAGCACACTTAAATTTAGAAATAAAAAATGTGCATTAGCAGATATTGAACCATTCATACTTTTGCAAAGAAGGATTGATGAGATTAAACAAGAAAAAACAAAAAAAAATAAGATTTAGTAATCTATTCATTTTTTTTCTGATGTTTTTTTATGCTCCATATAGTTTATTTTCTGAAGAAAGTTTTAATTGTAAAACTAAAAAACAAAGTGGACTTTCAAATCTGGGTGGTGAGCACAAAGAAATCTTAAATTATTTGGGATTAGCTGACTTTAAAATCAAATTTTCAAGGAGTAGAGAAGAAATTTTTAGATCTGAGTCAGAAAATCTTAAAATAAATAAATACTATATTCCAAAGAATTCTCATTTTATTGAACTTCTTTTATCAAAATCAACAGGAGAATTTGAAAGTTTTGAATGTACTTGGTTATTTAATATCAATAAAAGCAAGCTTAATGAAAAAATTTTAGCTGTTTGGAGAAAAAAATAAATCAATGTTCTCATTTGATAGTGAAAGGAATTTTGTATATTCATCAAGATTTAATCAATTTGGTAAATTAAGGAGTAAGTCAAAGGTTTATCATTCCTTATTTGGAAGTTGTAGATAAATAAAAATTATTAAAGATTATAGTTACTAAATATTATGAAGATAATTTAAAATAGAAATATGATAGATAATTTTAAATATAAAATAATTGATTATGTTAATATCAATCATCATAATTCAGAGGAAGTTCAAACTAAACTTAATGAACTAGGAGTAGAGGGTTTTGAACTAATTAGTATTATTGATCTTGGAATAGATAACACTAATAAAGATGGTAAAAGTGCAAGATTTAGATATATTTTTAAAAAACGTACCATAAATGAGAAGTAAATTTAAAATTAAAATTTTACAGATTTATTATTAAATAAATAATAATTGGGATATTTTAATATTTAAACCTATGAAGTTAAAATGAAAATTTATTTATCTGATACACTTTCCAAAAAAAAAAAGGAATTTATTCCAATTGATGACCAAAATGTGAGGATTTATGCATGTGGTCCCACGGTTTATAATTTTGCACATTTTGGTAACGCAAGGATGGCAGTTGTTACTGATCTTTTAGTAAGAGTATTAAAGCAAAAATATAAAAAAGTTACTTTTATTTCAAATATCACAGATATTGATGATAAAATAATTGAGGCAGCAAAAGAACAAAATGTAACTATAGGTGAACTTACAAATAAGTATCATTTGATTTATAATCAGGACATGGAAAGTCTTGGAGTTTCACTTCCAACTTTTCAACCTAAAGCTACTGACTATATCGACTGATATGATAGAATTTATCAAAAGTTTTAGTTGATAATAAATGCGCTTATGAATCAGATGGAAATATTTTGTTTGATACTGATAGTTATAAATACTACGGAGCATTATCTAAAAGAGTGATGAATGATCAAAAAACTGGAACGAGAATAAAAACAGCAAATTATAAAAGAAATGATAATGATTTTATTCTTTGGAAACCTAGTTCCAAAAATGAACCTGGTTGGGATTCACCTTGGGGATTAGGAAGACCAGGTTGGCATATAGAATGTAGTGCGATGTCTAAAAAATGTTTGGGATTTCCTTTTGACATTCATTGTGGTGGTGTTGATCTAACTTTTCCTCACCACGAAAATGAAATTGCACAGAGCTGTTCATTAGGTAAGGGAAACTTAAAACCAGAAAGTTTTTGTAATTATTGGTTTCATAACGGATTTGTAACATTTGATAACATAAAAATGTCAAAGTCACTTGGTAATATTAAATTAGTTAGAGATTTATTAAAAAAATACGAGGGTAGAGTATTAAGATTATGCCTTTTGAGTGCACACTATAAACAGCCTTTAGATTTCTCTGAAAATAGCTTAGAACAGTTTAAGAATTATCTACATAAATTGGATAATTTTTATAATGAAATAATTTACGAAGAGTATGAAAAGAGAAAAATTGTTAACAATAATTATTTTGAAGAATTCTTGAGTTCTCTTTTTGATGATATTAACACTCCAAAGTCCTTAAGAATTCTTAATGATCAAATTTCTAAGGTTCGTAACACCACATTAGTTGAAAAAAAGATTATATTACAATCAATTTTTAAGTCTTTAAAAATATTAGGTATAGAGAAAACCTCTCTAAATAAGTTAGAAAATGATAAAAGTGAAATTAATGAAATTAATTAAAGAAAGAGAAAATGCTAGAAAAAATAAAAATTTTAATCTTGCGGATGAATTAAGAGATAAACTAAAGAAGATGCATATTGAAATAGAGGATACCCCAGATGGAACTAAATGGTTCAAAACAAACTAAAATAGTAATTTTTAATTATATCCCAATTTTTTTTATCACAATTTATAGATTTTTATTTGCTCGTTTTTTTTTGGTAATTGTCGATTTATCCCAAGCTGTTCGGAGTATGCTATGGAAGCATTTAGGAAATTTGGTTTTTTCAAGGCATCAAAAATGACTTTTTCTAGAATTTTAAGATGTCATCCACTTGGATCTTCTGGTTATGATCCAATTAGTCATAATCAAGATTTTTTGGTAAAAAAAGTTTCAGCAAATTATATCAAAAAATTTAGAATAATTGCTCTTTATAAGTCCAATCAAAGAAAATTTGCATTTTATAAAGAGGACTCAAGAAAAACTACAGAACATTTTTTACTATTTCACAACAAAGAAGTAGTGTCTGGTTTAACATTAATCAAAGAGGTTGAATTTAATAAATATCAAATAAGAGGAATGTTTACATTAAAAAAGTTTAGAGAAATGGGTTATGGTTCAAAACTCTTAAAAAAGGTTGAGTTAGATAATTTAAATAAGAGTAAAAGTTCTTTAATATGGTGTAACGCAAGGATAGATGCTGTAGACTTTTATAAGAAAAATAATTACAAAGTTGTAGGTAAAAAATTCTTGATCAGAAATATTGGTTTACATTATAGAATGGAAAAAAAATTATGAATAAAAATTTCTTTGGAAAGAAATTAGTTGAATGTTCGAAAGATCCATTAACTGGTTTCAAAAGAAACGGTTGCTGTGAAAGTGTAGTTGGGGATTATGGAAAGCATATAGTTTGTGCTCAAGTCGATCAGAGATTTTTAGATTATTCATTTAAAAATGGTAATGATTTAATTACACCAAATAAAGAAAATATATTTCCGGGGTTAAAGGAAGGCGACAGATGGTGTTTATGTGCCGGAAGGTGGTTTCAAGCTTATGAGGAGGGGTTCGCACCTAAAATTATTCTTTCATCAACTAGTATTGAAATTATTAAGTATATAGATCTAGAGATTCTAAAAAAATTTGCATTAGATTTAAACTAAAACTATTATCATCACATGAAAAAACTATTAATTATATCCGCAACACCATTTAGTAACTTCGATCTGTCTGAGGAGATAAAAGTTTATCTGGAAAAAAAGCCTAATTTATCTTGTGAAATAATTTCTTTAGAAGATTTAAATCTTCCATTGTTTACACCATCATTAGAAATTCAAATTAAAAAAAAAATAACTTCCCAAAAGAAATTACTGAAATAAAGTCAATGCTAGTTTCCTCTGATGCTATAATTTGGTGTAGTCCAGAATATAATGGAGGTATTTCACCAATTTTAACTAATATGATTGCTTGGGTAAGTAGAATAGGTGATGACTGGAAGGAAGGTTTTGAAGGTAAAAAAACTTTAATATGTTCTTCTTCAGGAGGTAATGGAAATAATTTTATAAAAGGCTTTTCAATTCAGCTCAGTTATTTAGGGGCTAATATTTTAGAAAGATCATTAATTAAGACCAAAAAAAATGGAATTAAAACTGAAGAATTTACTGAAGTTTTGGATAAATTTGATTTATTTTTAAAAAGTTAGTAAATTTTTTTTATATATGTCGTTATTAATTTAGCAAGCTTGCTTTCCATTAACTGCAAAAAAGGGGTGGTAACACCCCTTTTTTTTTTATTTTTTTAATATATATATATTATATGAAAAAGAGATACGGTTCTTTAATCAATGGATCCTGGGTAAAGCATAAAAAACATTTGATGTAAGAAATCCTTTTGATAATTCAAAAATCTTAGAAGTTTATGACGCAGAGGAAATTGGTACCTTGGAGGCAATTAAATCTTCCGCAAATGCATTTAAGGAATGGAAAAAAACTTCTGCAGAGGAAAGAAGCTATTTTTAAAAAATTCCATTCTTTGGTTCTAAAAAATAAAAAAAGTATCGCACAAGTTATTACAAAAGAAAGTGGCAAGCCATTAAAAGAGTCATATGTTGAGGTGGAGTATGGTGCATCTTTCATTGAATGGGCAGCTAATCAGTGTCTAAGGAATTGTGGAAAGATATTTGAGTCACCTGAGCAAACAAAAAGAATGTTTTATGTAAAGCAACCAGTTGGTGTCGTAGCAGCTATTACCCCTTGAATTTTCCTCTTGCAATGGTTACAAGAAAAGTAGGTGCAGCATTATTGCAGGTTGCTGTGTTGTTTTAAAACCATCAGAATTAACTCCAATAACTGCTTTAGTCCTAGGGGAACTATCAATCGAAGCAAAATTTCCTAAAGGAATTTTCAATATTATAAATGGAAAACCAGATATAATTGGTGATATTTTGTCAAAAAATTCAACAGTAAAAAAAATAACATTTACTGGTTCTACAAAAGTCGGAAGTTTATTAATGAAAATAGTTCAAAAACGATTAAAAATATTTCATTGGAACTTGGTGGAAATGCTCCTTTTATTGTTTTTTCTCAGATGCCAATATTGATTTAGCGGTTGAAGGTTTAATAAACGCAAAATTTCGAAATGCTGGTCAGACATGTATATCAGCAAACAGAATTTTCCTTAATAAAGAAATTTATGAAATTTTTTAAAAAACTTAAAGATAGATTAAAAAAAATGAAAATTGGTTCTGGTTTAAAAGATTGTGACATTGGACCTCTAATATCCAAACAAGCCCTGCAAAAGGTAGAAAATCATATTCAAGATGCAATTGATAAAGGTGCAAAACTTGAATTTGGTGGAAAGTTGCATAAAGCCAACTCTTTACTTTTTGAACCAACATTACTCACTAATATCAAACAAAATATGTTAGTTTTTAAACGAGAAAATTTTGGTCCAGTTGTTCCTGTTATAATTTTTGATAAAGATATAGAGGCTATTGAAATGGCCAATAATACAAAATACGGATTAGCTTCATATTTCTTTACATCAAATCCAAAAAGAATTTGGTCATTAGTTGATGATTTAGAATATGGTATGTTTGGAGTAAATTCTGGAAAAATTTCAACATATTTAAACCCATTTGGTGGAGTAAAGGAATCTGGTTTAGGGCGTGAGGGTTCACTCCAAACACTTGAACCATTCCTTGAAACAAAATTTGTTAATTGAATTTCTAGTATGCCAAAAAAAATTTGACTTATTTGTAATTGGTGCGGGTTCAGAGGAGTAAGAGCTGCAAGAATGGCAGGTTCAAAAGGTTTAAAAAGTTGGGATAGCTGAATCATGGTCTTTAGGAGGAACATGTGTTAACAGAGGCTGTGTTCCGAAGAAATTATATTCTTATGCCGCTCACTTCAGTAGTGAATTTGCAACTATGAGATCATTTGGATGGGATTCAAAGAAACCAAATTTTAATTGGAAAAAGCTAGTATCGAATAAAAAGACAGAACTTTTACGATTAAATGAAATTTATTTTGATCTCTTGTTAAATTCTAAAGTGAAAATATTTGAGAAAGAAGCGAGTTTTTTAGATAATAAAACACTAAATGTTGGAGGCGAAATTATAAAAGCAAAAAAAATCCTTATTGCAGTCGGTTCAAAGCCAAGAGCTATGAATTTCTCTGCCTGTAAAAATATAATTAATTCTGATGAGGCATTTGACATAAATAAACTTCCAAAAAGTATTTTGATTTTAGGTGGTGGTTACATATCAGTAGAATTTGCTTCAATTTTTAACGGATTGGGAGTTGATACAACAGTTTGTATAAGAGGTGAAAAAATATTAAAAGGTTTTGATTCGGAAGTTGCAACTGAAATAATGAAACAAATGGGAAATAACGGAGTTAAATTTGTGACTAATAAATTTCCCAAAGATATTTTATATAAAAAAGGTAAGTTCGATGTATTTTTTGATATAAAAAATAAAGAAAGATATGATTTAGTGATGGAAGCAGTTGGAAGGATTCCTAACACTAAAAACCTAAATTTAAAGAATACTGATGTTAAAGTTAAAAATAATGGTGCGATAATTGTTGACAAATACTTCAGGACATCAGCAAAAAATATTTTTGCTATAGGAGATGTGATTGATAGAATTCAATTAACTCCCGTTGCAATAGCTGAAGCAATGATTTTTGTAAATAATCTTAAAACATCAAGAAAAAGATCATTCGATTATAAAAATATTCCAACAGCTGTATTTTGTAATCCAAATTATTCATATGTTGGCCTATCAGAAGAGGATGCAAAAAAAAATATAAAAAGATTAATATTTATAGGTCAAGTTTTAGACCCCTAAAATATTCATTATCAGAAAAAAAAGATAAAGTTTTTATAAAACTAGTTGTAAATAAACAGACAGATAAAGTTTTAGGTTTACATTATGTTGGTGATGGATCAGCTGAAATTATTCAAGGTTTTTCAGTAGCAATTGTTAACGGTTTAAAAAAGAATCAGTTTGATAAGACGATTGGTATTCATCCAACAAGTGCTGAAGAAATTGTCACCTTAAAATAAATAATAGAAATTGTAAATTTTATAAGATATTAATAGTTATGACTCAAAAATGGACACCTTTATCATGGGAAAGTAAAGTAGCTTTGCATCAGCCAAAATATCTAGATAAATCTAAACTTCTGAAAGTTTTAAAAAAACTTAAAAAACTTCCGCCACTTGTTTTTGCAGGTGAAGTTAGAGACTTAAAAGAAAGTTTATCAATGTGTGGGGATGGCAAAGGCTTTTTATTACAAGCCGGTGATTGTGCTGAAAGTTTTGCTGAATTCCATCCTAATTATATTAGAGACACATTTAGAGTTATTTTACAAATGTCAGTTATCCTTTCTTTTGCCTCCGGTGTTCCAATAACAAAAGTAGGTAGACTAGCTGGACAGTTTGCAAAACCTAGATCATCACCTATCGAAAAAAAAAATGATGTTGAACTTCCAAGTTACCTTGGAGATATGATAAATGGAATTGAATTCAATCAAAACTCAAGAGAACATAACCCAGATAGAATGGTTATGGCTTATAATCAGGCAGCCTCAACTCAAAACCTTCTCCGGGCATTTGCATATGGTGGTTATGCGGATTTAAGTAGAATTCAAAGGTGGAATTTAGATTTTGTGAAAAAGTCAAAACAAGGATCAAAATTTAAACTTTTAGCTGATAGGATATCAGAGTGCCTAAGTTTTATGAGCTCATGTGGGATAACAAGTAAGAATGTAAGGCAATTATCTGAAACAAATTTTTTTATATCTCATGAAGCACTTCTACTTCCCTACGAATCTGCTTTTACTAGAGTAGACAGTACAACAGGAGATTGGTATGACACATCAGCACATATGGTTTGGATTGGAGATAGGACAAGACAGCTTAACGGGGCGCATGTTGAGTTTTGTAGAGGTATTAGTAATCCAATAGGGATTAAAGTTGGACCTACCACGGATTATAAAGAATTAATTAAAGTTATTAAAAGAATAAACCCAAACAATGAAAAAGGTAAAATTGTTTTAATCGTAAGAATGGGTGCAAGTTAAATAGAGAAAATTTTTCCAAATATTCTTAGAAAAATAAAAAAGTACTAAACTTAATGTCGTTTGGTCTTCAGATCCAATGCATGCTAATATAGAAAAGTCTAAAAGTGGCTATAAGACAAGAAATTTTAAAAATATTCTTAATGAAGTGAAATCTTTCTTCAAAATTCATGAAAAAGAAGACACATATGCAGGTGGTATACATCTCGAAATGACTGGTCAAAATGTAACTGAGTGTATTGGTGGTTTACAAAAAATTTCGGATAAAGACCTTAGTAGTAGATACCATACTCATTGTGACCCTCGTTTGAATGCGTCTCAATCTATTGAGTTAGCATTCTTAATTGCTTCATTTTTGAAAAAAATCTAACTTAAGAAGGATCAAGTTATAAAAGTTTTTACTTCGCAAATTCAAACTAATTTAGGTGATTTTGAAAATAATTTCAAAAAGTTAAAAAAATTATATCTTAAATCATGTGAGCAAGACTGTGATTTATTTATTACACCAGAATTTGCTTTGACAGGATATCCACCGAGTGATTTGATTCTCAGAAGTGATTTTCTTGAAAATGTTGAAATTTATAAAAATAAAATTGTAGAAATTACAATAAATAAAAAAACAATCTTTTCTTTAAGCATTCCCCATAAAAAAAAAAAAATATTCAATAGTTTATTTTTAATTAAATCTGGAAAAATTATAAAGGAATTCGCTAAAAGCAAACTTCCAAACTACGGTGTTTTTGATGAAAAAGATATTTTTCTGTTAAGAAGAAATATTCTGACAATATTTTAAATCTAAAAAGAAAGAGAATTAAATTTCTTATTTGTGAGGATATGTGGAAAGAAAACAAAGCTTTTAAAAATGAAAATATAGATTTAATAATTTCTAT
>JAYQTO010000025.1:0-7913 GCA_038147415.1 Alphaproteobacteria bacterium
TCCATTAACAATTATATTGTTTTCTCAAAGTGGCTATAGTTTTTACCATTTCTTTTGCACGTTTTTTTCTTTTAGGATCTTTTTGGGTCGTTTGACTATTCCACTTAGTATATTCTTTTCTTAAAATTTTACATTTTTCTGCATCAGTCATATCTTCTGTAATACCAAAACTATCTTCAGACGGTTTTTCTGAGATTTCTAAATTGTCAACTTTTGCAACAATTTTATTTCTCATTTCTTTGAATGTTTTTAAATCAACCCCAGTGGTTTTTGCTATTTTATTAATAAATACATCTTCAGATTTACTATAGCTTCCATCAGCACTAGATATATCTAAAAGTAATTGTATTGCTGTATACTTTTGTGCTTTTGAAGCAACATTGTTAAAATCTTCAACTAATTTTGATAAAGAAATCTTTTTGTTTTTTGCTTCATTATAAGTTTCTTTAATAAATTTAGAAAAATGTTTTTTCTTTTCAGAGGCTTTTTCTTCATCCATAACATCTACAATGGCTTTAGCCCAATTTTTAATAACATCTAATTCTTTTTGTTCTAAATGACCATCAACAGCAGCCATACTCATACCAAGCTTAATAGTAAGATCTTCAACTTGACTCTTATTGATTAACTCATCCATATAACCAGGTTCTTTATAATTAAAGTTAACAACCTGGCTGGCAAAATGTTTTACTTTAGTGGTATCCTCAAATTTGCCAAGATCCATCTCTGTATCGATATCGCAAACAAAGACTAAAATTTTTAATTTACGGTTACCCTTGCTTGGTGTAATAATAAATTCTTTTGGAATTGAGGTATATGTGGTCCAATCAGGATAATAACCTCCTTGACTTGTTTTAGCTCTCAAACGTAATCCCAAAACTCTACTATTAGGTTCGCAGAAAGCTTGAACAGCTGATAATACTGGTATTCCAGCACTAGTTTCATCTTCAGTTATATCTTGAATAGTTAAAATAATTTTAACTTCTGTGTCTGTGGGGTGGTTTACCATTCCCTTCATATCCACATTGAAACAATCTATTTTTAAGCCAGTTTCAGCAGGAGGCAGACAGATTTTACTCTTATTTCAAGGGTTTTCTCTTACTGACTCAGCTATGACTTCTTCATCACTTTTAGAAAATACACCTTTTAATATTGCCCACCCAATAATTATTATTATCCAAACAACAATACTTTCCATTTTTATTCTATATCAAAATCTAAATTTTCTCTTAATTCTTTTAAATCCTTTGAAGATGCTGGCTTTAAGTTTAATTCGTGTTTCTTTTTTGAGATAACTTCTTCAAAAACACAATGCATATTTCCATTAGTATCGTAAGAATAAGTTACTTTAAAAGGATCGCCTTGTTTTGCCCCTTTTCTAAGTTCTAGCGGCTCGTTTGCAATCACATGAACAAACTCAACATCCTTTTCTTCTCCTTCACTTTGTGTTACTGAACAATCGATTTTTTTTTGATCATCATAAAGAACTTGATAATCTTTGGTAATTGAGCATGGTAATTTTGTATCTCTTGGGATTACAATATCATTAACCTCGAGATATTTATTTCTTTCAGGATCTTTCACTATTATTAAAGTTCCCATATAATGATTACAAACATCATTTAATTCTACTTTTGATAAAGCTTTTTTTTGTGCGGAATTTAAAGAACCTGTATTCTGAAGACCTGCGTACAAAGCAGCTCCACAAGCAACAGCCTCATCAACATTGACACCTTTTACAGGAGCCTTTTTCATAATTTTTTGTATAATTTCAGTGATGATAGGTATTCTGGTGCTACCTCCAACTAAAAGCGTTTGATTTATATTTGATGGTTTGCAATCAGCTCTATCTAAAGCTTCTTCCATAAGCATTTTAATTTTTTCCACATACATATCGATAGAATTTTCAAATTCATTTCTCGATATATCTATCTTATGTGGGCCCTTAGGACCTTCAATTATTTCAGAAACTTTATCTTTAGCAGATAAAATTTTTTTTATTTTTTCTGCTACTTCTAATAATGATTTATCATTTATATCTATTTTAGAATTTTTTGATTTTTCATATTTTTTTGCTATCAGTTTGATAATTTCTCTATCAAAATCTTGTCCACCTAACTCTTTGTCGCCAACGGATGTAATTACATCAACTTTTTTACCTTTAACTGCGGCAATTGTAATGTCAAAAGTTCCGCCTCCTAAATCAAAAATTAAAACTCTTCCACTGATTGAAGTTCCAGGTAAATTTGCGTAATGCAACACAGCAGCAGTTGGTTCATTAATTAGCTCAACATCTAGTTTAGCAATTTTTGCGGCATCAAGAGTCGCTGTTCTTGCCCTTTCTGAGAATAATGCAGGTACAGTAATTACTGCTTTAGAAATTTTAGATGAAAAATCTTTAAGTTTTGAAAGTATTAAAGAAGATATTTGTGATGGAGTATATCCTTTAATCTTTCCATCATTTTCTTTGAATTCCCCATCTTTTAAAGAATAAATTACGTCATTCTCCATTTGTCTTTTAACCTCTAAGACCACTTTTTTTTCATTTGTTACAATAGCGTCTTTAGCTTTCTCACCTACTATGACTTTATCTTTGCTAAAAAAAACTGCTGATCTTGTAATCCTATTGCCAGTTTCTGGATCAGCTAAGACTTCTGGGTTTCCAAGATCATCTAATTCTGCAATGGCAGAAAATGTTGTACCTAAATCAATACCAACAACTTTACTCATAGTTAATTCTAGTCATTTTTATTTAATTTTCAAATTCAAAAACTTTGACAATTGATTTTTTATAATTTTATCAACACCATTTCCCAACGATAACTTATACCCTTCTTTAAAACTGAATGAATCATATCGTTTTTATTTCTTCATGTGTTTTTCTGTGGAAGGATCTATTTCACAAGAATGATCTTCAATTGCAGAAGTGCCTAATTTAGGTTCAAAAGTTTCAATTCCAGAATTATTAAGTGTAATTAATAGCTTTTCTTTAGTTGTGGTAAAATAAGAATTAAAAATTTCATTTGTATTATCAATTTTTTTCAGCATTTTCAATAAATTCTATTGTTTCTATAATACCATTAATAATTGATTTATGTTTAGTGTATTCATATCCCTCTTTATAAATCTTTAATTCATCATTTTTCTCTAGCGACTTTTTCAAAGGTGCAATCTTATCATCAATATCTTTTATAATATTGCTTGTATATTTTGTATTTTATTAAAATTTTCTACTAATTGAGAATGATTTTGTTTTGACTCATTAACAAAACTATCTAATTTATCATTTGTTTCTTTAGGAAAGTGAATTAAATTTATGCTATTTTTGTCTGCACTTTTAATTTTATTATAAAGCCTAAAATAAAACTAGGCTTAGAGCTAATATCAAAAATAATACTACTATTATTGAAATATAAATATAGTTCAGTTAGTCTCCTATCAGTGAATAAAATAATTAAATCATATTTTCTTATGACGTGTCTAGTATTAATTTTCACTTTTAATTCACAAAATACTTCATTTGCAGTTCCAGTTGGAGGTATAGTAAAAGTTTTAAAGGATTAGGAAAAATATTTAATAAAAATATTGATGAAGTTCCTGATCTCACAAAAATGCTGATGAATTATCAAATACAAAGAATATTGATAATGGAATAAATAATTCATCAAATTCAATAGATAATTCATCAATCTCACAAACTTCTGATCAACTATCAAGTTTTGATATTAATCAAGTTTCAACTATTAAAAAATCTGAAATAATAGATGTTTTAAATGATCACGGGTTAAACAATGTTAATAATTTAATCGACTCTATAAACATTGATGATTTTTTTAAAAGTAATAATGAGGATATTGATATCTTTAGAATTATCTTTTGGACTGGAAGAGTTTTTAGAGTTTCAAATATATTTAATAAACCAAAACAAGAAGATAGATTAGTGATTAACTGTAACACAGACATAAATACTTTTTACTTTACAGCTTTATTGGAAAAGAAAAAAAAATGGCTTTTATTAAGTAATAATACAATTGATACTAAAAAATTAGGCTATTACTCACCAAGCCTTAAAAGACAAAATCTTTATGTATTACAAGATATTGAAAGTTACATAATTTTTTCAACACAAACAATCGAGGGAAAAAAATTTCCAAATAACTATTTTATAATTTCTAAAAACGGAACTTTTGTTCACGAGAAAAATACCAATGGAACTGAAAGTCCCAATATAATTATTAATAATGCAGAAAATAAGATTTTAAACTCAAATTATAAATGTAATAAAATGTAATAATAAAATTACTGTTCTAACAGGCAAAAAATTTACTCTATCCGTATATCGCATATTCAAAAAATAGTTTGTACTAAATAAAATTACAAAAGTAAGAATAACAACAAGAAAAATATCACTACTTTTAGGAAGATATTTCATTTTTTTATTTTTATTTAATATTTGAGCTTTACTTTCTTTTGAAAAAACAAAAATGCTCTAATTGAAAATACAATTAATAATATGTAGATATAATAATCTGAAATACTTTCAGAAAAAGGATCAAATCATACAATCCATGTAAACATACTGGAAAAATAAAGATAAAAATAAGTAAAATTTTCTATTATGTTTTTGAAATATTGCATCCATTAAAAAGAAACCCATAAAAACACCTGCCAAAGCATGAAGCGGTATGGCGGTAAATGATCTTATTAAAGCAACATCTTTGCATACTCAACACTTTCTCTGCTTGCACCAATCACATATTCCCAATTTTCAATTACAGCAAAACCTAGAGAAGCTGCTACTCCATAAACTAGAGCATCCATTGGTTCATCAAAATGGTCTAAATGTAAGCAATAAAATATGATTACGAAAAATTTCATCATTTCTTCTAAGAATGCAGCTCTAATAAAAGACATAAAAGTTACTGGACTCTATTCCTAAATTTAAAGTTTCAGCAAAGCCTTCGAAGGCAATAATTAAAATTCCAAGGGGAAAAGTTATACCAACCCCCAATAAAAAGTGACCAGGACAACTCTAGGTGGCTCAGGAAATTTATCTCTTCGATAGACGTAATAGAAAATTATTATTACTGGTAAAATAGCGTATAAAGATAAGTATAAAAAACTTGACCTGAGCCAAACATTTAATTTAACTCTTCTTTTTTTTGATGAACCAGTAAAAACTTTAAACAACCATATAAATGGAATAAATATTATAAACCAAAATTTTAAGAAATATTGCTACTACAGCAAGGATGCCTGGTTTTAAAAATTTAACACCTAATGTGCTAGCGATAAAGCAGCAATACCTGCTGCTGCAACTTTATCGCCTGACTTCCAATCTTTGTATTCTTTAGTGACATTAAATTTATGCATTTTTGATAAATTTAATAACATGCTTTCATTATAACCCTGATCACCACCAACATAATTTGCAGTAGTGTATCCCTCACGTCCAAGAATTATAGCAGTACCCTCGACTGTAGATGTGTTGTTCGACCATTTAACATTAAGAGCATAATATACTGAGTTAAAAGTATCATCTAGATAAGGTTTTTTATGCCAAGTCACATCCATAATGGTAGATTGACCATTTTTTTTTCGTGTTTCGTTGCTTAACTTGTAATTTTCTCTTATTTCTTTAATAAATTTATCTGGATCAACTTTTGTCCAATCATCGGTTTTTACATAGCCTGAGTCTGTGTAATAGAATAAAAGCTGAGATGCATCTATGTCACTCATTGCATACATGTCTACATAACTAAATTCAGTTCCATTAAGCCAAAACAATATTTGGTGGGCGTCTTCGTTTCTTAAAATTGAAAAGTCACTAGATATATTTATTTTTGAATTAGCTAAATTGTAATTATAGACTAAGGGACCTGTTTCCCAGGGAAGATTATTTATTGCTTGAAATAATTCCTCTTCTGTATTTGGAATATTTTTATTTATTGAAAAAGATTTAAGAGGAATTATTAAAAATACTAAAATAACTAGTAAAAATTTTTTCATTTAAACCTAATTAAAATTTAATTTAATGAGATATTATTAGCAAGTCTAATTTTAATAAAACAAAAAATAATTAATAATCACTGATTATGCACATAAATTGCATATGCCAGTGCTGTTAGTTCAAGTGCGATCCAGAATTCGAGCATTTCAATTACAATAAGTATAAACAGTTGCTTCTTCTAAAATTTCTAATAATTCATCATTCTTTTTGATGAAGAAAAAATGATTTACTTGGCTTTAAATCATTTGATTTTAAAATCTTTCTGCAGCTGAAGCTTTAATGCCAAAATTTATTCCTTCAGTTTGATCTTTTGCTAAACCTGATACAGCAATTGCAACGAGTTCACCATCTTCATTAATAATTGGTCCACCACTATTTCCTGGATTAATTGCTGCATCAATTTGAATTTCATTAGAATTATCTTTAAAACCCTTTATAGAGCTTACAATTCCTGAAGATATTTTTAGATCATCACTTAACCCTTTTCCTAAAGGATAACCGCCAACATAAATTTGCTGCATTTTTGAACCTCATCTTTTGAAAAATTTAATAAGATTTATTTTTAAATCTGATTTCAATAATGCAAGGTCTAATGTTTTATCGGTAGCTAAAAAGTTTAGTTTCGTAGTCTTTATTTTGATAAGTTATTTTAGAAACTGAACATCCTTCTACAACGTGATTATTTGTAATTAAATGTCCTTATTAGATACGAAAAATGCAGTACCTGAGCTAGAACCTTTGTCATTAGAATTATTTTCAAGAAAAGATAAAATTGGAACTAGACCAGCACATTCACCTATTGCACTATATTCTAGGGTATCATTGACACTATTAATCATCTTATCTTTGTAAGAAATATTATAGAGACCTGATATTAATGAAATATCAGTTGAATGAAAAACTTCAATTTTTTCATCTTTGTAACTAGTATCAGCAACTATAATTCTATCTGAGTACTGAATAGAATTATCATATGGTGCTCTATGTAAATAAAAATCTCCTGCTTTGTTAGCATTTGTGTTTACTAACTGAATAGATTTTGGCCATCTATCACCTTGGGTAACATCTCCTTTACCAATAGTTACCTTGTACTCATCAACTATAATTTCTGAGAATATTTGTCCACTACTCCCAATTTTTAACTTACCTTTTGCTGAACAACTTATAAAAAAATCTTTTTCTTCTGCATAAGCACCCCCACTTAAAACCAGGGTGAATAGAATAGTGGTGAGGAGTTTTTTCATATTAATTCTTTTTACTAAAAAAGTTTTTAAGTTCTATAAATCTTTCATGATCTTCTGAAATATTTATACTTTTTAATATTTTTACTGCATTAATCCAATGTTTATCTTTTTCGTCTCCATTGTGATATGAGTGCACTTCAGCTAATATTTTTAAAGCTTTTACAAACATCATTTCAAAAGCTAAAATTTTTTGTGCAATTTTTGAACCATCAAAATAAACTTTTAATTCATTAATAATTTTTGCACACCCAATAACATCGAATTTTTCTGTTGCTTCATTATATCTAATCATTCTTTGAGTAAAAGAATCTATATCTAGAGGCACATTACTTTTTGATATAATAATTTTTACTGCTTCATCAAAAACTTTTACATCATACAATTGTTTTTTATCCATGATTTACATTAATTGAAATATATTCATCTAAAAATAATATTTAATTTTTATTTAATCTTTTATAATATTCGCGCTGTCTTAATCTTTTTTCTTCCAATTGTTTTTTTGTAAGATTGGCATAAATCTTTTTGTCATAGGCAATTTTTTCTTCTTCAGACATATTATCTCTAATTTGTTTAGTAGAAGCTCTATTTCGTAGTGTTTCTAGATCAATTTTCTTCGATTTAAATTCTTCAATACTTTGCTGGGTAGAATGTTTGAA
>JAYQTO010000026.1:0-7841 GCA_038147415.1 Alphaproteobacteria bacterium
TTTTAGCTGCTAGCTTTTCCATTCTTTTTCGCTCTTTTTCCATAGCTCTTTCACCAGCTTTTGATTTATAGTCAAAATGTAGTCCCATAGGATTAGTATATCATAAAATTTATTAGACGAAAGTTTTTGATGGTGTATTTAGTTATATTAATAAATGAAATTAAGTAGTCACATCCTCTGGACTTATTTAACTCTCCAAATATTTTTATTTGGTGCCTTTTTGTACTTTCCTTTATTTAGTGTTGAAAATTTCTTCTTTTTTAAAGAGTCGAATAACATTATCAATATTTTACTTACTCTTTTTGCTCAAGAAGATTGGTTCCTATTCTCTATTTTATTTGCCGGCACTGTCTTTATGCCTTCAATGAAGTTTGTGTTTTCATTTGTTGTTCACAAAGGAATTTCAAATAAAGTTACAAAAAAACTTCTATATTTTTTTACTAAGTGGTCGATGCTTGATCTTTTATTAATTGCCTTGGCGGTAACCATATTTAAACTCTCTTATTTTACAGAAATGAAAGTTGAAGTTGGAAGCTACTTTTTATTTGGGTTTGTTTTACTTTCTATTGTTTTTGAAGAGACCAGTAGCTAGATTAATACTCTTTTAGTAAGACTAATCCAATTTTCGTAACAAAGTTTTTTTAATACAGCATCATCAAAACCTTGAAGGCGCATTAAATCAATTATTTTTGGCAGACCAGTTACATCCCCTAGCTCTTGAGGTATCATCACTCCATCAAAATCAGATCCAAAACCAACTTTATCCTCACCTAATTTGTCCACTAGGTATTTGAAATGATCAACGATCAATTGAAGGGGTGTTTCTTTTAACATTTTTCCATCACCTCTCAAAAGGCAGGTGCAAAATTAACGCCCACCATTCCCTGCGTTTCTTTAATGGCGTCTAATTGTTTATCCGTCAGATTACGCGTGTGTGGGCAAATCGTATGAGCGTTACTGTGGGTCGCAACAAGCGGCGAATGAGAGTGTTTGGCGATATCCCAAAACCTTTTTCATTGAGATGGGAAGTATCAATGATCATATTTAACAAATTACAATTTTTAATTAACTCTTTGCCAAAATCACTTAAACCCCTACCCGTATCAGGAGAATGGGGAAATGCAAAAGGCACTCCTTCACCAAATATAGTCGGTCTTGACCATACTGGACCTACGGAACGTAAACCAGCACGATGTAAAGCCTCTAAATTATAAAAGTTTTGATCAATGCACTCTGCGCCTTCAATATGCATAATAATGGCAAGTTTGTTATTATGAAAAACATCCTCAACCTCTTGGCCATTCAAACAAACCTTTATTTCCTGATTGGAATTTTTTCAATTTTGGAGAGAAGGGCAATTTTATTTAACACAACGGGAAGAGCCTCCTTCACAGACACTGGTGCCGGCAGTGGCAGTGAGTACTCATCATTTGCCATCAAATCATACTTTACCGGTTTATCGGAAGAGGCCACTTCTTCTTCTTGCGATGGAACATAAATTGCAAAAACCCACCTTTAAAACCAGCTTGTTTCATCCGTGGAAAATCCAGATGTCCCTCATTATCTCCTTTAAGAAAATCTTGATCGCTATCTTTTTGTTTTTAAAAAGAGTCGAAAAAGAACATCGTTATGTCCATCAAAAAATTCATATTATTAGACTACTTATAACATTTTAATAGTTGTTTACTAGATTTGAAAAGTTTAATGTTCGCTGAATGGATTTTGCAACATTTCTATCTTTATCTGTTGCCGCTTTTATATTTGGAATCTCACCAGGCCCCGGCACTCTTGCAGCACTTTCGGTTTCAACCTCGCAAGGTTTAAAATCAGGACTAATTCTAGGTGCAGGCGAGGCAGTCGGCGATGTAGTTTACCTTTCGCTTGCAATTTTATCTTTAGGCTATTTATCAAGCTATTTGGAACCGGTTATGTATATTGTCAGGTGGATAGGAGCTGGGTATTTAGTTTATTTAGGGGTCAGTCAGTTTAGACTGAAGTCACTTGATTTAGATTCACAAAGTAAAAAAAAGTCTCTCATATTAAGCAATTTCTTTTAGGTTTTTAATTGGTGGTACCAACCCTAAAGTTATTCTTTTCTACCTTTCATTTATCCCGCTATTTATGGACTTATCTAAATTAACTCTTTGGTCAGGTTTAGAAGTTTTAGCTACTGTTTACTGTAGTGTATTTTTATCTTTAGTGGTTGTTTGTTCGGCTGGAAATCAAATAAAGCGATGGGTTTCAAAACCACAGTCCGCACAAAGACTAAATAAAATCACAGGCTCCATTATGGTCCTAGTCGGCATTTTATTAGTATTATCTTAAAAATAACGTATCTGCCGTCTCTTTTTAGCAAAAGTCAAAAGTAAAGTTTTATCCTATAAAACAATCATTAAAACGAAAGGACATAAAAAATGAACAAATCATTTGCATTTACAGGTAAATCAATGAAGTTTTGGTTAAACCTATTTGACTCAATTAATTTCAGCAAAAAGAAGACGGTATCGTTAATTTTTGTAAAGTTGAGTATGGAACAGATTGGCAATATGCCTATTCTTTCTTTCAAAAGAATAGATCTTTCCCATCTTCACTAAAACAAGCTGCATAATAATGAGCAACTTATTTAAAACTCTCAGTCAGGTTCTCTCTAAAAAGAATATTAAACAATATTCTTCTGCTATAGCGAGGATGAGCTTTATTTAGCTCAATCTCAAGATTTAGTAGAATTAGAGAGAAGACAAAGAGAAATTGATACAAGACTACAAAGAAAATTTTAGAGCGCCCTTTATTTTAGGGCCTCTAGCCTTCACTTAAAAACCAAATTTCCACAGCAACAAATAAAAATAATCCTGCAAAGATCAGATTAACAATATTTTTGGCTTACTAAAATAACTAGAAAATTTTTAATCCCAAAAATGACCTATGATGCTATAGTTCATTGCAGATATAAAAATGAACCGATTGAAAATAATAAAGCTATTTGAAAATTTAATGACTCACTAAATTTAATAGTTGCTAAAGCAGACCAAAAGCAAATGCTTTAGGTTTGTATATGCAACAATGATTGCTTTCCTCATACTTTTAAAAAATTTTGTTGATTACTTGTTTTAATTAATTGGTTTTGGGTGGCGAAGTATTGTTTTCCTGTTTGATAGGCAAGATACAGCATATATAAACTAGCTAAAAGTTTGAGTAAATAAAAACCCCAACCCATTAAATTAGAAACTAAAAAGGAAATACCAGAGGTCGCTAATAAACACCATGTAAAGACCCTATGGCTGTTCCTATCGCAGCGCCCCAAATTTGATGCTTGTTACCTGTCATGCCTACTGAGGCAACAAAAACGTATTAGGGCCTGGCAAGAAAACCGCAAAATAAAACACTATCCAGCCTGATAGCAAAGATAAAAAACTTCACTCATTTTAGCAAGTTAACTAACAATAATCTTACCAACCTCAAATTTATTACAATTGAGTATTGGTATATCTGACCATTTTTTAAAAGACTTAATTCTTTTGATTAATTAATTTTAGTTGTTTTAAAAGCGCCAGTGTTGCAATGGGTAATGCTCTCATATTTCCATCCTCTATTTTAATAGCGCCCCTATTTTATTTTTCTATCCACTATAAATCCAATACCTTCTGCCCCTCTTTTAAAATAAATTCTCCTTTGGTTACTTTGATAATATTAGAGTCGAATTGATTTTGACCGGCAGTTAAAAAGGGATACTGAGTGACTGATTTTAATGATTTTCAACTGCTAAGCTATATTGAGGTATCAATTTTTCATAATGGGAAACTTTTAATGCTGCTAAGGCTAAACTTTTGAGAGGTATGGAAAACATTGGGGCGTGACATCCATCTCTTGTTAAGTTTTCTATTTTTGCCTCAAATAAATTCTCTAAAACTCTAAAATTTGTATTTGATGATGGTTATCAAAGTGCAAGTACTCTTTAATATTCATTCCATCTACTAAACAACGAGAAATCATACCTAGGTGTTTACCAGAACAGTTATTCAAGATAGGTGATTTTTGTTGGATTAATTTTGAAATTTTTTTGAACTGTCGGATCCCATTGGGCGGTGATGACCGCAAAGTAAAACTTTTTCAGTTTTTTAATTTTTAATCCAATCTATTGCTGTTTCAACATGAATAATATCTGCATTATGAGATGCGCAAGATAAAGCTATATGCTTAGCTGATAAGTTAAACTCATTAACGGCCTTACTTTGCATAAAAGGGATAGCTTGCAAAATTTTAATTGCAGATCTAGGAAATACTCTGCGAGCAGAGTTTTGATTAAAAATTGTTTTGCTATTTTGATCTAAGAAAATAGCCTGAATTTTATGACTGCTTTCTAATAAACCGCCCCGTGTCACTTGCACAGAAAGTTGATTAGACATTTAGCTATGAAAATTAGTGATTTAAAATTTGGCTTAAAAATAATTTAGTTCTATCACTTTTAGGGTTATCAAAGAACTCTTCTGGAGTAGCTTGTTCCACTATTCTACCCTCATCCATAAAAATCATTTGATCAGCCACTGTTTTTGCAAATCCCATCTCATGAGTCACCACCAACATGGTCATCCCCTCCTCAGCCAATTGAATCATAACATCCAAAACCTCTTTGATCATTTCAGGGTCAAGAGCAGAAGTAGGCTCGTCAAATAGCATAATATCCGGATTCATAGCGAGAGATCGTGCAATAGCAACACGCTGTTGTTGTCCTCCTGATAACTGTCCAGGGAATTTCTCTGCCTGCTCAGGAATTTTAACTTTTTCCAAATATGACATAGCGATTTCTTCTGCTTCTTTTTAGGCATTTTTTACCCAAATTGGAGCTAAAGTTATATTTTCAAGACTGTTAAATGAGGGAATAAATTAAACTGTTGAAATACCATCCCTACATTTTTTCTAATTAAATCAATATTTTTTAAATCATTAGTTAATTCGGTGCCATGAACAACTATCTTCCCTCTTGGTGAGCTTCTAATCGATTGATGCAACGGATCATGGTTGATTTGCCAGAACCACTAGGGCCGCAAATAACAATCTTTTGCCCTTTATCAACCACTAGATCAATATCTTTTAATACATGGAAATCATCGTACCATTTATTCACTTTTTCTAGTTGTATTACTTGTTCAACACTCATTAACTATTATCCGTTTTTAATTTCTTTTCTAAATATAGACTATAGCGAGACATACCAAAGCAAAATATAAAAAAACTAATGCAATAAAAACATAAACTTCATAATAAAGTTTTGTCCAACTCATATCAGCTAAAGCTGCCTTTCCCACACCTAATAAATCAAATAAACCTATAATCAGTACTAATGAAGTATCTTTAAACAATCCAATGCATGTATTAACAATAGGAGGTATGGCAATTTTCAAAGCTTGAGGTAGAACAATTTTTCGAGTTGTTTGCCAATAGGATAAACCTAAGGACTGAGCGGCCTCTACTTGGCCTCTAGGAATTGCTTGAAGCCCTCCCCTAATAGCCTCTGCCATATAGGCAGATTGGAATAAAGTGACTGCTACTAGCGCTCTTAATAAATTATCTGGGTTAACGCCATCAGGAAGAAATAATGGCAACATCACATTAGCAGTAAATAAAAGTGTAATGAGTGGGACACCTCTAATAAATTCTATAAATACAACACAAATTGATCTTATGATTGGCATTTGAGATCTTCTACCTAGTGCCAGAGCAATACTTAATGGAAACGCTAGACCAATTCCAGTCACGCCTAAGAATAAAGTCACTAGCAACCCTCCCCATTTATTTGTACCCACAACACTTAAACCTGGACCGCCGTATAGCATAAAGTAGGCGATAAAAGGAAAGATAAATGTGAAGTAAATAAAATATTTTCTAAAAGGTAGTTTATCGAATAACAAACCAACTATGGCAAAGGGGAGAAGGGCATAAGTTAAATTTACCCTCCAAGACTCTTCAACGGGATAAAGGCCGTACATAAACTGATCAAATCTTGCATAAATTATTGCCCAGCAAGCACCGTATTCTCCAGGGGCAATGTTTTTAGAGCATAGATTTCGGTCTGTAATGAGGTCCCCTTGAAAATTAGTTTTAAAATCTGCGCTAAAAAAAGCCCAATCTAAAAAAGCTGTTCCAACTTGATAAAGAAATATAGCAGCAATAATAGTCATCAAAGTGTTGACCCAGGATGAAAATAAATTTTTAACTAGCCAGTTATATTGTTTGCTATGCTGGATGGTTTGGAATGTAGTATTACTCATGCGTTGCCTTTAAACTGGACGGCTTTGTTATACACATTCATAAAAAATGAAATTATTAAACTGATTGTTAAATAAGTGAACATCACTATTAACATAATTTCTATGGCTCTTCCTGTTTGATTTAAAGATATACCTCCAAAGCCATGAACCAAATCAGCATACCCAATAGCGATACCCAATGAAGAATTTTTAGTCAAATTAAGATACTGTGATGTCAGTGGTGGAATAATAACTCTTAATGCCTGTGGAATTATAATAAGTCGCATCATTAAGTTATTTTTTAGACCCAGTGCTTTGGAGGCTTCACGTTGACCTTTTGACACTGAGATAATTCCCGACCTCACTGTTTCTGAGATAAAAGCTGCCGTATAAATAGAAAGTCCGAATAACATGCCCAAAAATTCAGGTCGAACAACCATTCCTCCTTTAAAGTTAAAACCCTTTAGGACAGGGCTATCAAACTCCAAGGGCATTCCCATAATGTAATAAAAAATTATGGGTGTAAAAATAATAAGAGCACTATTGATAAGAAATATGGGATATTGCTTACCTGTTTGCTCCTGTTTCTTTTGTAAATATTTTTTTATAAAAAAAGATGCAACAAGGGCCACTATAAAACTTCCCATAACAATGGAAAACCCTTCTTTAAAAATTGGTGAGGGAGAAAATAATCCTCTATTAGTTAAATAAAATGTATCCAGTAAAACTATTGCTTCTTTAATTTTTGGCAGATGGAGAAGAATGCTGTAGTACAAAATAATCTGTAAGAGCACAGGAACATTCCTTGTAAATTCAACGTAAACATAAGCGATATTTCTAAATAACCAGTTGCTGGATAAACGAATTATACCAACTAAAAAACCAATAATCGTGGCAAGAAAACATCCGCAAATAGCAATTAAAAGAGTATTCAATAAACCAACAAAGTATGCCCGTAAATGCGTGTCATCACTAGTAAAAGGAATCAGGCGAATACTGATATCGTATCCAGCTGACATACCTAAAAAATCAAAACCCGAACTAATACCTCTTTTATCTAAATTGTATGCTGTTTGCTTGACTAAGAGATAAATGATAACTGCAAAAATACCGATGGTAAGTGTTTGAATGACTAATGCTCTTAGTTTTTCATCAAATATGATTTTTCTGACGAAATTATTATGCATTACAAAATGACTGCTATTGAAGTTTGGTTAAGTAATGGGCTACTTTATTTAAAAGTAACCCATTACATTTATTTTTTATCTAAATGGAGGTGCGTATAAAATACCGCCATCTTTGTATAGAGCGTTCAAGCCTCTTGCGATACCAATAGGAGTATTGACACCGATGTGCTTTTCAAAGCTCTCAGCATAGTTACCAACTTGTTTTAAGATGTTGTATGCCCAGTCATCACTTAGACCTAACATTGCACCGTAACCAGCTTCAACGCCTAATAGTCTTTGAACTTCTGGGTTCTTTGAACCTTTCATTTCATCAACGTTAGCTGAAGTAATACCTAGCTCCTCACCAATGATCATTGCATTTAATGACCATCTAGCAATATCTGCCCACTGACTATCACCATGTCTCACT
>JAYQTO010000027.1:0-6053 GCA_038147415.1 Alphaproteobacteria bacterium
TGATTAGTAGTGATGATTTTATAGTAAATGATAATTATAAAGCATTTGTTAGATTGGATAAATTTAACGATAGCTCAATAGACATTCTCATATATTGTTTCACCACAACAAATGACTGGGAGACTTTTTTAGAAATTAAAGAAAAACTAGCTTTTGAAATTAAAAGAAAAATAGAGGATTTGAACTTAAATTTTGCTTTCCCATCTAGGACAATTTATATTGATAAAGAAAATTGAAATTAATTTATATATCAGTATACATCTATGATGGATTTAGAAACAATACTCAAAAAACTTAATATCCAAGTTTACTTGGATGGAGCCGATTTAGACTCTATTAAAAAATACGCAAATATGGATGTCATTTATGGTTTTACATCAAACCCATCTCTTATGTCTCAAAGTGGTATTTCAGATTATAAAGATTTTATTACGAACACCCTTAGTTTAATTAATGAAAAACCAATTTCCTTTGAGGTTGTTGAAGACGAAAATGATTTAATAATAGAGCAGGCCAAAAGAATAGCTAGTTTTGCCAAAAATATTTATGTTAAAATTCCAATCGTTAATACAAAAGGTATCTCATGCATACCAGCAATAAAAGAGCTATCTGATCTTGGAGTCCCTTTAAATATTACAGCAATTATGACCTCCAAACAGGCTATTCAAGTTATGAAAGAAGTACCTAATCCAAGTGCTGATATCATCCTCTCAATATTTGCAGGTAGAATTGCTGACACTGGTAGGGATCCAAAAATAACTTTTAAAGAGACTATTGATGCTAAGGCAAATAATCAGAATTATAAAACTCTTTGGGCTAGCCCAAGAGAGATTTATAATTTATATGAAGCTGATCATGTTGGTGCAGATTTAATTACCATTACACCTCAAATTTTGAACAAGATAAATCTTAATAACAAAGACTTAGATCAATATAGCATCGAGACTGTTCAAATGTTTTATAATGATGCCAAAAAAAATAATTTAGAAATATAAATATATGAAAAATAAAATTTTAATTACTGGTGGTGCAGGTTATGTAGGTTCAATGCTCACTGAAAGGTTGGTTTCTCAAGGAAATAAAGTAATCATCTATGATACATGTTTTTATGGCAAGAGTCATATTCAGGAAAGCGATATGTTAAAACTTATCGAAGCAGATATACGAGATGTTGACTCTTTTGAAAAGGCTACTGAAGGTGTTGATATTGTGATTCATCTTGCTTGTATATCAAATGATCCAAGTTTCGCATTAAATGAAAATCTTTGCAAAACAATTAATTTTGATTGTTTTGAAGATTTGGTTAGGATTTCAAAGAAGCAAAAAGTCAAAAGATTCATATATGCTTCAAGTAGTTCAGTATATGGCTTTTCTGATAGTGACAATGTAACTGAAGAGCATCCTTTAGTCCCTCTTACCCTTTACAATAAGTTTAAAGGTATGTGTGAGCCAATTTTAGAAAAATATTTAGATGCGAATTTTGTTGGGGTAACCATTAGACCGGCAACTTTATGTGGTTATGCTCCAAGATGCAGATTAGATCTTTCAGTTAATATTCTTACTAATCATGCTGTAAATAATAAGAAAATAATTGTTTTAGGTGGTGGTGAACAAAAAAGACCAAACCTAGATATAAGAGATATGTGCAGAGCATACGAAGCTATCATAAATGCTGATGAGAAACTTATTAATAATCAAATTTTTAATGTGAGCTGTGGAAATAAAAATTATTGAGCTAGCCGAAATGGTTAAAAAAATGTTGAGTCTTACTTTAAGATCTCAGATATAGAGATAGAGGTTAAAAAAACTGTTGATAATAGATCATATCACGTCAATGCCGAAAAAATTAAAAATGTCCTTGGCTTTGAAACTAAGTTTTCCATTGATGATGCTATCTTATCTTTATGCGAAGCTTTTGAAAAAGGTAAATTGCCAAATAGTTTGAATGACTCTTCGTATATCAATGTAGATACCTTAAAAAGAAATAATGTCCTCTAGGAAATCAACTGTATTAATTACGGGGGGCGCAGGTTTTATTGGCAGTCATACAGTTGATTTATTTTTGTCTAAAGGATTTAGAGTTCACTGTCTTGATAACCTTTCTGGAGGAAACTTAAAAAATATCGCACACTTGAAAAATGAAAATAATTTTAAATTTGAAAAAGGTGATATTCTTAAGTTAGATAAATATAAAAGTTTTATCAAAGAGTGTGATTATGCTATTCATTTTGCCGGCATAGGTGATATTGTCCCTTCCATTGAAAATCCCAATAAAAATTTTCACAATAACGTAAATGGAACTTTGAGCTTAATAAACCCCTTATCGGTGAATAAGATTAAAAAATTTGTATATGCTGCAAGTTCCTCCTGCTATGGATTGGCAAAAACTCCAACAAAAGAGGATCATCCTATTTCTACACTTTATCCTTATGCTCTATCTAAATATATGGGTGAGCAGTTAGCTCTCCATTGGGGTAGGGTTTATGGTCTTAAAATTAATTCGATAAGAATCTTTAATGCCTATGGAACTAGGTCCAGGACAACAGGTGCTTACGGAGCTGTTTTTGGTGTTTTTTTAAAACAAATTTTAGAATCTAAACCATTGACTGTTGTTGGAGACGGGAATCAAAAAAGAGATTTTTTATATGTCACTGACGTAGCAGAAGCTTTTTATAGGGCTGCCATTACTAAGGACAATCTTCAGATTTGGAATTTGGGTAGTGGCAATCCTCAATCAATTAAAAAACTTATTAAATTATTAAATCCAGTTGATATTACATTTATTCCTAAAAGACCAGGCGAGCCAGAAATCACCCATGCAAATATTAACAAAATAAAAAATGATCTAAATTGGAAGCCCAAAGTTTCATTTGAAGATGGAGTAAAAAAAATACTTGATAATATTAATTACTGGAAAGATGCTCCTTTATGGAATAAAAAAAATATTAAATCTGCTACTAAGACTTGGTTTAAATATATGAAATAGCACCTATGCCATATCGTGATAAAATTTTAACCGCAAATAATCTTTTTAAAAAAATTGGACACTATCCAAGACCTAAGGGTTATAAATTGCTATGTCATGGTGTATTTGATTTAGTTCATCCAGGACATATTAGGCATTTGGCATATGCAAAAACTCAAGCAGATTTACTAATAGTGAGTATCACTTCAGATGTTCATGTTCATAAAGATAGCTTGAGACCGTATGTTCTCAACAGTTAAGAGCAGAGAATCTTGCGGCACTGCAGATTGTAGATTATGTAATCATTGATGGAACCTACTCCAATTAAAAATATTGAAAAAATCAAGCTTGATTTTTTGTCAAAACTATGAGTATATTGATGGAAAAGTTGACGATAAAACTAAAATTGAGATACAAACTCTTAAAAGTATGGTGGCTCATTTATTTCAACTCCTGGTGATTTTATCATGTCATCTTCAAAAATTATTAATGAATCTCGCCCTGATTTATCTCTTATTAAAATAAAAACTTATTAGAAGGGGAAGGTATCTCAATAAATCAAATTCGTCAGAATATCAGAAAAATTTAAAGATACCCCTGTTTTTGTCTTGGGAGACTCAATTATTGATACTTATGTTGAAACTGACCTAATTGAAATAATGCAAAAACTCCAACTTTCTCTACACGATATATTCGAGAGGATAAGTATGTTGGTGGTGCAGCAATTATTGCTAAACATCTCACTAGCGCAGGTGCTGATGTTTCTTTTTGTTCTGTCTTAGGAAAAGATAAATTAGGAACATATATAAAAGATTTGAAAAAAATGGTATTAGAGATGAAACAATATCTGTTAATCAACGACCAACAACAGATAAAAAATACTTCATAGCTGATAATTATAGACTTTTAAAGGTTGATACTGTTGATAACTCTCCAATATCGAACTCTCTTATTAATGAAATCATAACTAAGATAAAAAAATAAAAAAGGAATAATTATCTTTGCGGATTTTAGACATGGAATTTAATAAGAGTTCAATCCCTTTATTTGTAAAAGCAATAAATAAAGGTGTTTTCAGAGTTGCTGATAGTCAGGGTTGCGAGTCGATGGGGAAATATTTTAGATTTTAGAATTTTGATTTAATTACACCCAATGAAAAGAAGCTAGATTTTCTTTGGCTGATCAAGATACCACAATCAGACCACTAGCATCAAATTATATAATCAGGCAAAATGTAAGTACATGATATTAAAACTTGGTGATAGAGGATCTGTACGTTCAGAAGAAATATGAAAAAAATGATTTCAGATCTTTTTTTGTAATTGACGCCTATTGAAAAAAATGCGATTGACCCAGTTGGATGTGGAGATGCATTATTGTCTTACGCTGCATTAAGTTTATATCACTCTAATAACATTGTTATCGCGTCATTGTTAGGTTCAATAAGCGCATCTCTGGAAAAGTGTTATTAATGGTAATGAACCTATATCATTAGAATGAAATTTTAAAAAAACTTACCTCAATTGAGTCTCATCTAAATTTACTTTAAAGATGTCTAATTTAATTATCAGGTATAGTGTGCAAGGAAAAAAAGACTTAATCACATTAATAGATCTGAGAAAGTATATGTATACGATCCTATAAATAAACACGTTAACTCTATAAATAGCATTGATGATTTTGATTTTGGGCTCATAAATAATATTTACTTGTGTACCCCAGATCACCTAAAATTGAATTACATAAATAAATTTGTGAAATTAAAAAGAATATTTTAGTTGAGAAGCCACTAAACTTTTCAAATAATGAATTTAAAAAATTTTAAAAAATAATTATTCAAAACTTTATACCGCCTATAATCATAGATTTGAACCACATATTGTAAAAATTAAATCAATTCTTCAGAAGAATTTGATTGGCCGTATTTATCATATTGATATTCACTATGGCAATGGAAACCATCCAATTATGGAAAGATTCATGGAGATCGAAAGAAAAATATTCAATTCTTTATGATCTAGGAGTCATGTTTTAGATATGATTTTATATCTTTGATAATTTGAATTTTGATTTTAGAAAATCTATTTGCAAAATGAATGAATTGAATTGTTATGATTATTTTAGTTTTTTCTAATAGAATCCTTCGATTTCATGCACTTTATCAACAATAAATTGGAAAAATTTTTTAGTCTTAATATTATTGGTGAAATGGGTTCTATTAATATGGATGGTCTTTGTAAATGGGGTCCCTCAATATTAAAGATAAGAAAAGAACTTTCCCTAGTGGTGTTCCGTCTGAAAAGTATTTAAGATTGAACAAAAGGATCCTCTACATGGAAGAGCTGAAGAAATTTTTAAAAAAATTCCTAGTAATTTTACTAATTTAAGAAATGATATTCTCATTAATTCATTACTTAAAAAGATTATAAATGAAAATTAGTTTTGTAGGGTTATCACATTTAAGTTTATGCTATAGTGCAGCTGCACTGGCTAAAGGGTTTGAAGTTTACTTAGTTGACTCAGAAAAAGTATTAAATGAATACAAAATTAATCAATTAAATATTGATGAGCCTAACTTAAGAAATATACAAAAAAAGTTTAAAAATAAATTACACTTCTCAAATGAGATAAAATCAATAAATCATACCTCTATCATATTTTTAGCTGTAGATATAAATACGGACTCTAAAAATAATGTTATTTATGAAAGGATAAATTCCCTCTTAAGCCAAATCCAAAAAGATGTAAAAAAAAACATCCCTCTGGTAATTATGAGTCAAGTAGAAGTTGGATTTACAAGAAATATTAAGTGGCCTGAAAAGTATAAATATCACTATGTAGAAACTTTAGTATTTGGTGAGGCTATTAATCGAGCAATGAATCCCGAGAGAATTATTGTTGGAAAAGATAATTCATCTCAAAGAATTCATAAAAATTTAAAATATTTTTTAAAAAAATTCCAATGTCCTATTCTTGAATTTACATTTGAAGAGTCTGAGTTTACTAAAGCAATGATTAATATTTATCTTGCCTCGCAGGTAACTACTACTAATTTTTTGAATAATATAATAAATAACTTTGAAAATGT
>JAYQTO010000028.1:0-4580 GCA_038147415.1 Alphaproteobacteria bacterium
TTAAGAAGAGGTGAAATCTTAAGAATTAAACCTGAACATATAAAGGGTAATACTTTGCTAATACCTTTTAGGAAGAATGGTACAAAAAATTCTTTAATCCCTTTATCCAAAAAAGCTCAAATTATTTTGGATAAGTTAGAGCTACCTATACCCTTAAAATTTGAAGGAGTTAAATCAGCTTGGAGAAGGTTAATAAAAAATTACAATATTAAGGATTTACATTTTCATGATTTGAGACATGAAGCATTGAGTAGGTATTTAGAAAAAGGAATATCAATTCAAGATGTTCAGTTATTAAGTGGTCATAAAGATATTAATATTTTAATGAATGTTTATGGAAACCTAAGGGCTTCAAAGGTTGCTTCTAAGTTAGACCTTTGATCGAGCTTTCTTAATACCTAAAAAATCAAAATAACCGTTCCAGCCTTTACCTATATATTGTTTATTAGGTTGAGCTGGAATATTTACTGGTTTTTTTCTTGCCATACAATGAGCTCTCCATTCTCTTTCATTTTTAAAATTAAATGATTGGGCATACTTTCTTGCTTCTTTGAAAGATACAAATTTAATTAACTGAGATTGTATAGTACCTGTGCCAAGGAAATCACCAAAACCCTTCCAATCTTTTTTATAAAATCTATCAGGTTTTTAGGAATAAGGGTAATAGGAAATTCTTTGGATTTACAAAAGTTTCTCCAATCATTTGAATTAGAAAGTTTTAATTTTTTCATATATTTCTTCGCATCATTATATTTTAAAAAAGTTTTGCTTAGATGCTTCGTATCAAGTTTATTTCCTGTACTTAAAAAATCACTCATTCCTATCCAACCTTTATTCAAATAAAATTTAGCAGGGTCGTTTGGAATATTAATTGGCATTTTTTCAGTTGTCTTGAAATCAAGCCATTCATTTCTATTTTTAAATTTGAATTTTGCTAGGAATTTTTTTGCCTCATCATAATTCAGATATTCAATTTTTTCTTTTTTTAATGTGAGGGATGAGATTCTAGTTATGTGAATTTTTTTAATAACTTTTTTAGCAAATCTTTTTGTTTTCTTATTAACTACCAATACTTTTTGTATAGGTATCAAATCTTTTTTGTAAATTATCTATCTTTTTATACCAAGATAGTCGTGTATCCCCTTGTATTTATTTCTGTTTTGCACCCCACCTTGTGCTCCAAATGCTCTCTGTGGGTCAGAATAAAGAAATTCTGGAAAATTTTAGATTGTTTATATTTATTCCAATCATCAATAGTTTTTAATTTTAATGCTCTTACAAATTTTCTGGATTTTTCAAAGTCATATTTAACAATTTTTGATAAATAATCATCAAACCCTTTAAAATTTTTTACCATAATATTGATTAGGTGTAAGTGGCAATAAATCTTGATATTCTTTATTCTTTTTACAAAGTTTGTATATTCTGAACACTTTTTAAATTAAATTTCTTTAAAAGTTTCTTTGCTTTTCATAATTTAATTTTTTTAATTCCAAAAATTTTTCTGCACCTTCTTTTTATATTCTTCATAAAAATGTAATAAAGAATAAGCAAGCAAATTTTCTTTCCGAATAAATTTTTATATTCAGTAGTAGTTTTTATATTATTTTCTACATATTTTTTTAATCTGATTATAAGTAAGTTTTTTGATTTAAAGTGCTTAGATAAAAGTGATGGTGACATACCAATCCAATCTGGATAGCTTACAAATTCATTCTTATAAGTTTTTTCTGGTTTTTGGGGATATTCGTTGGAAATTTTTGGAGTTTCTAAAATTTATAAATTCTATGACTCTTTAAATTTTTTCTTTCGTATTATATCTCTAGCCTCTTTGAAGGGTAGAAACTTTCTTTTGAGTTGCAATAAATCCATTTCCTAAAAATCACCCCAATTTTTCCAAGTACCCCGTCTTCCATAAACCGTTGCGGGAGTTGATGGTATTTTTCATCTCTATCTTTAGATTTGAGATATCTACTAAAATCTCTAGAAGATTTAAATTTAAAATTTTCGATTATTTTTGCTTTTGCATATGAGTAATACTCTGTGCCTAAAAAGTCTATCCAGCCGTCCCATTTGTTTTGTAAATACTGGGTGGATTAATAGGTAGTCCTAATGTCTTTGGATTAGTTCTAACATATTCAACATAATCTTTGTTGGTTTTAAACTTTCTAGTCTGTACTAATTCTTTTGCTAAATCAAAAGGTAGAAAGTTATTTTTATAAATCTTATCCCAAACCTTCGAAGAAATTGCTCTACTAAAATAGTCAGCATCAATATTTTCAAACTTTTTTGTTGAGATATTCTCTATGATCCTAGTTCCCCCTCGAGGGACAGTTCCCTCAGTAAGAACTCTAATTTCCTCAGCTAGTCTAGAGTCATGGAAGGATAAAGTACCTAGAATTTTAACAATTTCTTCATAGGGATTTTTTTCCATCTCTTTAATAAAATCCTCTTGGTCATTAATTATTGTAGGTACGAAAATATAACCAAATTTTTTATTAGTTTTTTTACTTAATCTCAAAGCTCTACCTGTTGCTTGAACTATATCTACTCTGCTTTTTTTTGGGTCACAAAAAACTACGCAATCAATAGAAGGCATATCCACTCCCTCCGTAAGACATCTTGCGTTCGTGATGATACCGTTTGAGGAATTTTGAAAATCAAGCATAGCACGAGCTCTTTGTCTTGTAGGTGTTTTGCCCGATACATGAAATTGAGGTATAGCTTTAAAATCAGGGTAAATGCTGGGTAGCGACTCATTAACTTTAGAAAAATTTTCTGCTTTTTTAATTGAGGAATGGAAAGTTAAGACTTTATTTAAATTATAATTGGCTATGGCTTTGCGAAGAGCAATCGCTACAGCCGTGTCTCTTGCAAATATTTCTTTCTTTATTTTAGAATTTTTTTGAAGCTCTAATAATTTATTTCTCTTTATTAAATTCTCTATATCGCTTTCGTAAATCTCTAGAGTTATAATCTTGTATGGACTGATAATTCTATCCTTAATTGCTCTTGCAAAAGACATTTCATAAAAAATTTTTCCATAAATCTTTTCATCATCCATGGATAAGATGCCTTGGTGCCTGCCATGATACACTCTTTCCGTAGCAGTCATGAACAACCGCTTCTTAATTTTTATATTTTTTTCATACAGAAGGTGTGCCATCTGCTTAGAGGAATGTCCAACCGTTTTATGAGCTTCATCAAAAATACCTAATTCAAAATTAAAATTTATTTTTAGTAGCTTCAGATAAAACCTTTCCAGACTGATATGTACAAAAACAATCTTAATTCCAGATGATTTAATACTTAAAAATTCTTTTATATCCTCAATGCTAGTGGTGGTTTTAATTCCCAAATCTTCCGCATTTTCTACAAAATCATCACTTTCAATACTGCCTGCAGACTCATCACTACAAACACATAAATAAGTTTGCGTTTATGTTGTTTAGAACTAATTCTCTTGTCCAATTATTTAATGTTTGATTCAATAAGGCGAGGCTTGGAATATTTATTAGTATCTTTTTGTATTTTGTTTGTTGGGTTAGATAAAAAGATAAATAGCTCTTACCCGTTCCACAAGGCATTAAAACTTTACCTCTCGAAGCGTTATTGAGCTTATCTAAAATTATTTTTGTTGCTTTTACCTGATAATCTCTAGGTGCAAAAGGTTTAGGTTTTTTAATTTATTTTTATAGGTAGAAGTTGAGCCCATTCTTCTTGAGAATTTTCGTCTAATCTCACCTAAACATCAGATAAGACATAAGAAACATTATCTAATAATTCTTTTTTCTTTGGGGCTTAGAGGATGTTGAGCAGACAACTGCGTGATCTATGTGATTACAATGAACATAGGATAAGCTATGAAATTTAGATAGTTCTTGAGTAGTAAGACCGGTTTCTTTATCAGACTTATATTTAGCTTGAATCGACCAATATTTTCCATTTTTAGTTTCTACAATTAAATCAATACCTTCATCTGCCTTAGGTAAATTTAAAAATTTTCTTACATTGAGTGGGACTTCATTCAAAAGCCAAACATTTTTAGTAATCAGCTTGTATTTGGGATTGTTAAGAAGATAAGCCTTAACAAGCTTTTCAAAATTTAAGCCTGCATAATACCTTTTATCTTGAACAATAAGACTATTAAGAGATGTAGAAAATGCCTCAAATGATTTTGCTTTATTTAAAAAATCATACTTATGAGGAAGCATTATTAAATATATCAAAGGGGGTAGACTTCTTCAATTGCACTTACCCCCTAAGTTAAAAAGTTTATTTATTTATTCCATAATCCCCAATATCTATTTTTTTTGGGGTTATTTTCATTGGTTGTTCGTCTATCAAAGTTGTGAACTCGACTAAATTAACAAAATGTACTTCATGAAGTGAGCATCTAACTCCTACTTTTCCCCCAAAACTCCAAGGGAAAAGATTATAGACAATTTCTACAGGAGAACCTTTAAAAGTATAAGGTACTTCTTTCATAGGTTTACCCTGTGGGTCGTACACTTTAACAAAATTAGGTTTAAGTAATCCTGTATTTTTATCTTTGAAGTGAGCTTTAGTTTTACTCTTAA
>JAYQTO010000029.1:0-3397 GCA_038147415.1 Alphaproteobacteria bacterium
ATCTGATAGTGTTATTAACTTATATAATGATGCCGCAAATAATTATGAGAACATTGACAGTTTAATTTCGGATTATGTCGCAAATAGTAAATTCGAAATTCCACTCTTGAAAGATCAACCTTGCTTAAATAATTTTTTTCTGTTTATAAAAAGAATTATCTCACAGTGCTAATTAAACCATGGCTTTTTACTTATTAATCTGTCTATAAATCTATTAATAGATCGTTTTAGCTTCTTCAGTCCTCTAATTGGCTTTCTATCATCTCTACCAAAAACCGTTGGAGGTTCACCTGTAATATCAACAGGATATGGTTTAATTGCCAAAAAATTTAGACCATGATAACTCGAATGTTCAAGAAAATGATCTATAGGTTCAAAGAAATTCTGTGAGTGCTCAATTAGGGTTTTTGCTGATGTAGGTTTTACAAAATATGCTGTACATCCTAGTGGATCAGAAAGATTTTTAACAAGTTTTATGTTCTTTTCTTCTTTAAGAATTTCAAAGTTGCTATCAAACAGAGCTTGTAACCTTAAGACCTCCCATGAATCATAATACTTAAATGCAAACTTAATACATTCATCAATGTTATTTTCAAATGCAAAATCATCCTCTAAAACTAATATAGGAATATTAAGAGCTAAAGATTTTCCATACCTCAAGATGAGAAAATCTTACTGCTATTTCAGTCAAAGTCATATCAAAGCCGAGTAACTTTTTAACTTTTTTTCGTTATATTCGGGGGGTAATTATCTATTTTTTTCCATCAATTGCGTCAAAAAGATCCAATCATAATTATATTTATCAAGATAAGACTTGCAATTTTTTCTTCTATCTAATGAGTTTTTAATGAAATTACCACGATTAAAAATTTTGCATTTTCTTTTTCAAACTTATAATTTATAAAATATTTGAATGAATCTTAATTAGATGTTCAAACAATTATACTCTTGCATACTTAAATTTATTAATATTGTCAAAGTAATAGAAGCTGTATTAAAAAATAATGGAAGTTCTCCAATAAATCCTATTATAAGATTAATTTGAAAATTTACTATTTTAAATTTATTTAATAAGTATTTTGCACAAAACTTATTTCTCTATTTATCTTAGACATTCATAGGAATTTATATAAAAATCTTTTTAATTTTTTATACTTTTTTGATAAATATGACTTTCTTGTAATTTGTTCTCCAAAATCATTTTCAAAATCCCAACTTGATTGCTTTAAAAAACCAAAGAAATCATCATTATTATTTTTATTTAGCGATTTTTTTTCGATTTCATACTGCATATCATAATGATATACCTTGAAGAATGGCTTTACAGGTTTGATAGGAATACTTTCAAAATGCAAAAGCGTTTCTCCATAAACATAAAGTTCACTGCTATATGACGCAATAAAATCCCAAATATCAATATTTTTCTTGCTCAGAAATTTTTCATATAGGTCCTCTATTACTTTGCATGACCACACAACGGGAACAGGACTAAACTGATAATTAGGTCCTTGTCTGTTATAAATCTTTTTAAAGAAGAATGCCTCTTTTTTTAATTCGTATAAAATTTTCCTTTTTTTAAAATTTGGCAAGTTTTTTACATGATCAATATTTTCATACATAACAGTAAAAGGAACCTCATTGTTATAAAGAAAATCACTTAAACCAAATTATTTTGTAAAGATACATTCAGAATCTAGAATCAAGTAATTATCAGCATATATTTTCTTTTTTTATATATTTTGCAAATAAGATTTTCAAAACTTGTTGAGATAGTCTTCCGTCCCATTTTTTATAATTCAACATTCCTATTTCATTACTACATAGTTTTATAATATCCTCGTCTAAAACTAAATTGATTGCGAATTTATTATCTTTTATTAAATCGGCAAAATGGTTTACATCCTTTTGGGAACTGACAAATAAAAATCTATATTTGAATTATTATATTTAAGAAATGATGAAATTAAATTTTTACTCTTTTAAATCACCAATGTATGATTTACAAAAAGCTACAAGTTGTTTTTGACTTTTTGTCATTTAATTGCCATAGTTTTTAAATTATCCCAAACTAAACTATTTTTTATTATCTTTATAAATTAACTACATTTTCATCATAAGATAATTTTCTTACATTTAAAACATGATTACATTATTTTGATTAATGATATTAATACTTAATATAAAATTTCATCGTAAATTTTTCTTACAGCATTTTTACTGTTATTGAGTTGCGTTTTGCGAAGGAAAAGACTGTTCTTTCCATTGAAGATATATTTTTCTCAAATTATCAATAATTGATCTGGTATTTTCTACATCGCTAATATAAGAATTACGTTCATTTAAAGATTACACAACTGAGGGTTTTTGTATATGAGTCCCCAAATTGGTCTGTTAGTCCAAAATAATCATAAACCTTGATGGAATATATTCACGACACCATTCAGTATTTCCATGAAGTAATAGTAAAATATCAGATTTTTGCATTTTTATAGCTATTTGTTCTCTACCACTCAATCCAGTAGAAGAATCAAATTCTAGTCGTCCATGTTCGATTACATTTTCTCTGAATTGTGATTTAGAAAGCCAATACCTACTTTTGGTATCTAACTGAGCACCATAGACGTTAAATCGTATATGTTTTTTTGCTTGGGGATATTCATCAAAAAAACTGGTAAAACTTTTAAAACATCCACTAAAGACCTATCATTTGTCAATGATCCAAAATGGGATATATTTAATTGATCCACAAATTGATGTTTAATTGAGTTAACATGTTTTTCAATATTTGGAGGATTAGCCCCTGGTACTATTACTACACCCTTTGCGTTACCTTTCATACCTAAATTTGGATTACGTTTTCTGGCAAATTCTAAAGCGCCATCCGTAAACCACCAAACTAGATTTGCGTTTAAACATATTTTCTTTTCGAGCCAATATTTTTTTTTTCATCTGATTGTCTTAATGTATGAGGATTAAAATCTAAATTATTTTCTTTGAACCAATGGATCGTGAATTTCTGCAATCCAACTTATTTTTGTTTTGCGCTTTAACCAATAAGCTGCTAGATGGGCAGACCAAGCTCCACCAGTTGAGTAAATTAAATCTATATTATTTTTTTTTATCAAGTTTAATCCATTAAAATAAGCTGGAAAAGACCATGACCATTGACTGGAAAAACCCCAAATTATCTTTTCAATTAAAATGAGTGGAGCTAAGGTAATCGATATTAGGGGAGTTATGACTTTATATAACAAGCCTCTTTTAAATCGATTGGCAAACCAATGTCGAAAGTCAAACCTAAATGCTGATGGCCCCCAACTAACCACTTGTTTATGAAAAAAACGGTCATCTTTTTTTCCAGTAATAGCACTTAATACGTATAAATTCACTCCTGATT